>NZ_CP084265.1:1200000-2400000 GCF_022879595.1 Caballeronia sp. Lep1P3
GAGTTTAACCTGTCGGGGGTGGCGCGACGGCATCGGCCGGACGGCATAGGACGCGCTCAAGACGCGCTTGAGATGCGCCAAAACGAAAAGGGCCACCGAGCGGTGGCCCCGAAAGCGAGACGCGCGAGCTTCAGGAGCGTCCCGCCAGAAAGCCGACGAGCAGCGCGAGACCCGCGACCGCGCCGAGCGTGTGCCACGGCTTGTCGTGGACGAAATCGTCGGCGTAGCCCGCTGCGTCACCGAGCCTGTCCGTGATCGCCGAGCTTGCGCCGTCCATCTGCGAACGGGCCGATTTCAGCTTCGACTGCAATTGCTTGCGCAACTTGTCCGCGTCGATGTCTCGCGCGCCCTGAAGCGAGCTTTCCAGATCGTCGAGCAGGCTGCGCAACTGGTCGCTGGCCGAATCGACGACATCGCTCGCACCGCGCACGGCGCGTTGGCCGACATCGGCTGCGCCATTGATTTTGCTGTCGAGCGTCGAACGTGTGAACAATCCCATTTCCTTGCTCCTTTATTGACGTGCCGAAGAATGGCCGCGCGCCGGCTTGTGCCTCGAGCCTGGCCGCGGCCCGCTGCGCTGGCGCGCGTTCCTGTTGTTACGACTTCGCCTCGCTAGCCATCGTTCCCTCCCTGAATCGAACGCAGGCGGCGCGGAGCCGGACTCAACGCCGAAGCAAACTTCATTCCTCGACGAGCGCGCCGAGATCGACTTCGCGTTCGTTGCGCGTATGGCGGCGCATCGCGAGCGCCATCATCCCGCAGACGAAGACCCCGAACACCACGATGATCCACTGCACCGGCACCTTCGCCGTCAGAAGCAGCGCGTAGGAGCCGAGCATGGCGAGCACCGCGAGATTCTGGTTGAAATTCTGCACCGCGATCGAGTGTCCGGCGGAAAGCAGCGTGGCGCCGCGATGCTGAAGTATTGCGTTCATCGGCACGATGAAGAAGCCGGACAAGCCGCCGAGCGCGATCATCAGCGGATACGCCATCAGAATATAGGCGGGCGCGAAGAAAGGACCGATGTGCACGCCCGCGCCGGCCGGAAAGAGGTCCTTGTTGTAGAAGGCCATCGCGACCGCGACCGCACCGATCAGCACGCCGACCGGCAGCACCTTGAGCGACTGCCGCAACGCGATCCACGCCGATGCCGCCGCCGCCCCGAGCGCGATGCCCACGCCCGTGATGCCTTGCAGCACCGCCGCCTTCGAGAGCGTGAGACCGAGATTCGCGTCGGCCCATTTCAGCACGAGCAATTGCAGCGTGACGGCCGCGCCCCAGAGCAGCGTCGTGACCCAGAGCGCGATCTGCGCGAGCCTGTCGTGCCACAGCACCTTGAAACAATGCGAGAAATCGTGAACGAGGCGCGTTGGCTGCGTGAGCAGATTGGGATAGCGCGCGCCGGTATCGGGGATGAACGCGTTGATGGCCGCCGCCGACGCGTAGATGACCATGACCGCGAACATCGCGGCGTGCGCGGCGCTCGCCATGAAGGGCAGGTGCGCGTGCGTCACCCAGCGTTCGACGACCTTGCTCACGAGCGCGCCGCCGATGACGGTGCCGAGGATCGTCGAGCCGACCGTCGCGGATTCGAGCCACGCGTTCGCCGCGATCAGTTTCTGCGGCGGCAACAGTTCGGTGAGGATGCCGTACTTCGCGGGCGAGTAGGCCGCCGCGCCGAGGCCGACGACGCCGTAAGCGATCATCGGGTGGACGCCCGCGATCATCAACGCGCAGCCGCCCGCCTTCAGCGCGTTGGAGATGAACATGACGTGGCGCTTTTGCAGGGCATCGGCGAAGGCGCCGACGAAAGGCGCGAGCACGACATACGAAACGGTGAAGAAGATTTGCAGCAGCGGCGTGACCCACGGCGCGGAGCGCACGACGGCGAGCATCGCGATGGCGGCGATCAGGAGCGCGTTGTCCGCCAGCGACGAGACGAACTGCGCGGCGATGATCGTGTAGAAGCCTTTTTTCATGGCGGACTGGAGGGCGGGCGCGCGAGGCGGGAAGCGGATAACGCGAGTGCGCCCCGCGTGGGATGCGGGGCAAAAGAATGCACTCTAGCGGAGCCCGGTATTCGTTGCAGAGCAGAAGACGCGCCCGCCGTGCGGGCGCGAGAGGAGGAGCGCGGCAGCGCCTGGCCGAAAGCCGGCTTACTCGCCCGTCAGACGCGTGCGCGAGTACATGTCGAGGGTCTTGACCATCTGCGCGTAGACCTTGGGATTGGCCGCGACGATTTCGTTCTGGAACAGGAAGTCCGATTCACCTGTGTAATTGCCGACGAGGCCGCCCGCTTCCGTGACGAGCAGGCTGCCCGCCGCCACGTCCCACGGATGAATGCCCTGTTCGAAGAAACCGTCGAGACGCCCGGCCGCGACGTTCGCGAGGTCGAGTGCCGCCGCACCCGGACGGCGCAGCCCCGCGCACGACAGCGTCATTTCGCTGAAGAGGCGTGTGTAGGCGTTCAGGCCCTGGCCGTCGCGAAACGGGAAGCCCGTGCCGATGAGCGCATCGGACAGGCGGTCCAGCTTGCCGACGCGGATACGCCGCTCGTTCAGATACGCGCCGCCGCCGCGCGACGCGGTGAAGAGATCGTTGCGCGTCGGGTCGTACACGACGGCCTGCGTCACCGTGCCCCGGTGCACGAGCGCAATCGACACGCAGTAATACTGGAAGCCGTGGATGAAGTTGGTGGTGCCGTCGAGCGGATCGATGATCCACTGATACTCGGATTGGCGATCGTCCTTGCCGGATTCCTCGGCGAGGATCGAATGATCGGGGTAGGCCGTGTGCAGCGTCTCGATGATGGCGGCTTCGGACGCCTTGTCGACTTCCGTCACGAAGTCGTTGTGCTGTTTCTTGCTGACCTGAACGCGGTCGAGATCGAGCGACGCGCGATTGATGATCTGTCCGGCGCGGCGCGCGGCCTTGACAGCGATATTGAGCATCGGATGCATGAGCGGAATCCTTTGATCGCCGCGCGCCCGGATAGGGATTGAAGCGCGGACGAAGAGTGGGCGACAACGACTATGTCGACGGAAGACGAATTGAATAAGAGCGGGGCGCCCGCGAAGATTCACGAAGCGCGAATGGACCATTTTACCCGAAGGCGGCGCGACGGCGGCGCGACCGCGCAGGCGAAAGCGCGTTAACATACCGGGCCGCGCCGCAATTCTCTTCCGGCATTCAGCACGTTCAGCACAAATCGCGCCTTGGAACACACAGACCTTCACACTCCCGCCGGCGGTTTCACGTCGACACGTTTCATCCTCGTCGAGCCGAGTCATCCCGGCAACGTCGGCGCCGCGGCGCGCGCGCTCAAGACGATGGGCTTCGCGCGCCTCGTTCTCGTCGCGCCGCGCGTGGCCGACGTCAAGAACGAGCCCGAGGCCATCGCGATGGCAAGCGGCGCGGACGACGTGCTCGCCTCCGCGCATGTCGTCGATACGCTCGCGGACGCGCTCGTCGGCGTGCGCTGGTCCGCGGCGCTCACCGCGCGCATGCGCGAGTACGGCCCGCCGCAGATGCCGCCGCGCGCGGTCGGCGAACGCGCGCGCGAATCCGTGCGTCATGGCGACATCGCGCTCGTGTTCGGCAACGAGCGCACCGGTTTGTCGAACGCCGATGTCGAGCGTTGCAGCGCGCTCGCGCACATTCCGGCGAATCCCGCGTACAGCTCGCTCAATCTCGCGCAGGCGGTGCAGGTGCTCGCTTACGAACTGCGGCTCGCGTTTCAGGAAGCGGCGCCCGAGTTGTCGCTCGTGGAAACGGCGGCGCATGCATCGAGCGATGAAATCGAAGGCATGTACGCGCATTTCGAAGAAGCGCTCGTCGCGCTCGGCTTTCTGGACCCCGCCCATCCGAAGAAGCTGATGTCGCGCGTGCGGCGGCTCTTTGCGCGGACCGCGCTCGAACGTGAGGAAGTGAACATTCTTCGGGGCATCGCAAAGCATATTCTTCTGCGCGATAAGCGTCCGTAAGAGCTCGTAAGCGCCCATAAGCGCGCGCGCTCGCAGCGGCGACATCGCGCGTCCTGCAATCGGCGGAAAACGGCTCGCCGATATACGCTTTGCGCTCATCGTGCAAAGGGCGCGCGCGACAGTCCGCACGAGCGCACGCGCGCGCTCGCCCATTCCCCAACCGAGACATCGACATGTTCGACCGACTCCGCGAAGACATCGCCGCCATCCGCGCGCGCGATCCCGCCGCTCGCAGCGTCCTTGAAGTGGTCTCGTGCTATCCGGGCCTCCACGCGATCGTGCTGCATCGTTTCGCGCATGCGTGCTGGGCAAGCGGCTGGCGCTGGCTCGGACGCTTCGTTTCGCAGGTCGCGCGCTTTCTCACCGGCATCGAGATTCATCGGGGCGCGACGCTCGGGCGGCGCGTGTTCATCGATCACGGCATGGGCGTCGTGATCGGCGAGACGGCCGAAATCGGCGACGACTGCACGATCTACCAGGGCGTGACGCTCGGCGGCACGTCGCTCACGCGCGGCGCGAAGCGCCATCCGACGCTCGAACGCGGCGTGATCGTCGGCGCGGGCGCGAAGGTGCTCGGCGGCTTCACGGTCGGCGCCGAAGCGAAGATCGGCTCCAACGCGGTCGTCGTGAAGCCGGTGCCCGCGGGCGGCACGGCGGTCGGCAATCCGGCGCGCATCGTGATGCCGGCCGTCGCGAAGAAGGACGATGCACGCGAGCGCGAGCGGGCCGGCTTCTGCGCGTATGGCATTACGCCGAACGCCGACGATCCCGTCTCGCTCGCCATTCATGGCCTGATCGATCACGCGTCCACACAGACGCGGCGCACCGATGAAATCGTCGCCGCGCTCGAGCGGCTCGGCGCAGGCATCGACGGCGCGGCGCTCGTCGACCTCAAGCATCTTTGCTCGGTGATGGAAGGCGAGGCGCGCGGCGCCGAGCGCGAGCTATGACGCTATAGCGGCAACGCCCGAATGCCGTCGGCATCGACGCGCAGATAGCCGCCGCGCGGCGTGTCGATGTCGAGCTCCCAATCGGGCAACACCCAGCGTACGCCCTCGACTTCGCGATGCATCGCCGGGCGATGCGTATGGCCGTGGATCATCGTATGCGTGCGTGTGCGAATGAAGAGTTCGGAGACGGCCTTGCGCGTCACGTCGTATTTCGGCGATACGCCGTCCACGCGCGCGCCTTCGCTTTTCGAGCGCATGCGCTGACCGATCGCGAGACGCTTCGTGAGCGGCAATGCGAGAAATAATCGCTGCGCGAGCGGATTGCGCGCGAAACGGCGAAACCGCTGATACGCGGGATCGGCGGTGCAGAGGGCGTCACCGTGCGCGAGCACGATGCGCGTGCCGAACGCGGTCATCGTGAAAGGATCGGGCAGCGGCATCGCGCCGGCTGCCTGCATGAAGCGCCTGCCGAGCAGGAAATCGCGATTGCCGTGCATCACGTAGAGCGCGATGCCCCGTTCGGTGAGCGTGTGCATGAGCTTCGCCATGCGGCGCGCGAAGCGGGCGCGCTCGTCGTCGACGGCGGGATCGAGCACGTCGTCGCCGACCCAGAATTCGAACAGGTCGCCGAGAATGAAGACGGAATCCGCGTCATTCGCCGTGACCTCGATGAAATGCTCGAACGCGGCGACCGTGTTCGGTATCGCCTCGCTCAGGTGCAGGTCCGAAATGAAAAACAGCGGGCGCGCGTTGTGCGCTGCGCCCGCTGCTTCGTGCCTCGTTTCGCGACCGAAAACCTTCGTGTCGATCATGCGGCGAAGGCTTAGACCACCACGGCCTTCTCGATCACGACGTCATCGACCGGCACGTCCTGATGGAAGCCCTTCGAGCCCGTCTTCACCTTCTTGATCTTCTCGACCACGTCCATGCCTTCGACCACGCGGCCGAACACGGTGTAGCCCCAGCCTTGCGGCGTCGGCGACGAGTGATTCAGGAAGTCGTTGTCCTTCACGTTGATGAAGAACTGCGCGGTGGCCGAGTGCGGGTCGTTGGTGCGCGCCATCGCGACCGTGCCGTTGTCGTTCGTGAGGCCGTTGTTGGCTTCGTTGTCGATCGGCGCGTCGGTCGGCTTCTGCGTCATGCCCGGCTCGAAGCCGCCGCCCTGGATCATGAAGCCGTCGATCACGCGATGGAACACCGTGTTGTCGTAGTGGCCCTTCTTCACGTAGTTGAGGAAGTTCTCGACGGTCTTCGGCGCTTTGTCGGCGTCGAGTTCGAGCTTGATGACGCCGTGGTTCGTATGCAGTTCGACCATGTTCTTTCTCCGGTGTGTTGAGCGAGCGGCGCGCGACCATCGCGCGCCGCCGGGATTCTTTCGCGTTATTTGCGTTTATCTCGCGTTTATCTCGCGTTACTGAGACACCACGGTGGCCGATTCGATCACCGTCGGCTTTTGCGGCACGTCCGCCATCGGGCCGCGCGTGGTGGTCGGGCTTCCCTCGATCTTCTTCACGACATCCATGCCCGAGACGACCTTGCCGAACACCGCATAGCCATTGCCATCGGGATTCGGATAGTCGAGGCCGGCATTATCGACCGTATTGATGAAGAACTGGGCCGTGGCCGAATTCGGATCGCTCGTGCGCGCCATCGCGATGGTGCCCGTGGCGTTCTTCAGGCCGTTCCTGCTTTCGAGCGGGATCGGCGCGCGTGTCGGCTTCTCCGCGAAGCTCGTGCTGTAGCCGCCGCCCTGGATCATGAAGCCGGGAATCACGCGATGAAAGATCGTGCCGCTGTATTGACCGGACTTCACGTAGGCGAGAAAGTTCTCGACCGTCTTCGGCGCCTTCTCCGGATACAGCTCGACGCGGATGTCGCCTTGCGAGGTCTTGAAGAGCACGTTCGGATGCGCGGCCTGCGCGGGTTGCCCCGGTTGAGCGAAAGCGGGGGCGGTCGCGATGAGGGCGGCGCCGGAGAGCGCCAGCATCAGCAATTTCATGAAGGTCGGATCCTCGAGTGATGAATGCGAAGCGTCGTGCTGCCGCGCGGCGCAAGCTACAGCTTAACGCCTGCGGCGCGTGTGCTTTCGTTACGGCTGCGGATTGGGCGCGACGTAGGGCGAACTCGGCAGCGGGCCGTTCGGTCCGCCGAACGGCGAGAAGCTGTCGGGCGAAGGCATCGTGGACGTGCCCTGCGTCTGCGCGGGCGCCCATTCGTCCGATGTCGCGCGCGCCGCCGATGCCGCCTGCGCCGCCGATGCCGCATTCGCCGCGGCGCGCTTTTTCGCGGGCGGCGGCGTGATGATGTTCTGGATGTCCGTCACGCGCTGACGCGTGAGCGGGCTCGTCGAGCCGAGCGATTGCGCGCGCTTGTACGATTCGCTCGCGAGGCGCAGATACAGGTCGCCGAGATTGTCATAGGCGAGCGCATAGCCGGGATTCGCTTTCACCGCCGTTTCGAGCGCTGCGCGCGCATCTTCGTAGCGGCCCTTCTTCGCGTACAGCGCGGCCAGGTTGTTGTACGGCTCGGGCAGCTCGGGATAAGCCTGCGTGAGTTCGGTGAACGCGGTGATGGCTTCGTCGTCGCGATTGAGGCGCGCGAGCACCGTGGCGCGCTTGAACTTCGCCTGCACATCGCGCGGATTGGTCGCGAGGCGCGCGTCCAGTTCCGTGAGCGCGGCGTTCCAGTCCTTGTTCGCGATGGACGCATCGATCTGCGGCGTGCCATCGGCCGTTGCCGACGACACTTGCGCGAGCGCAGGACGCGTCGCGACGAAGCATGCCGCCACGCCGATGAGCGCACAGGCGCTGGCGCGCACGAGCGTTGCAAGCGTTGCGTGAAAGCGCTCGGCGGCGGGCCGGCAGGAGAGTTGCAGAGGCATGCGCGCTTGGGCGTGAGTCACTGGAATTTGGGTCAAGAAACGAAGCAAGAAGGTGGGTGAAGCGAAGGACCGGACACTATGCGAAGACGGGCGCGAAACGCGAGAAACGCGGCCCAAAGCACGCGTGGCGACGCCCGCCGTGCGGCCGTCTTCCGGGCCTTGTTCCGACTTCATAGGCTCAGGTCCGAGTGTTATACTCCGACCCATTCTAACAAAAGGTCCGGACGTTCCGCGCACGCGCCTTGCACACGACATTGCGCTCGTGGTCACGCGCTGCCGACATCGGACTGTCTTTGCCACTCGTGGCCGTCTCCGTCCTGGTCGCATGACCGTCGTGTTCGCGCTCGCGTGTGCGTGTCATCCGTTCCCGCCCGCATCGAGCACGCCTTTTGCGACCACTTGCGACCCAACGCACGGTTGTTCACGGCACACGCACTGTCCTCTATGAATTCGCTGCGCATCTACAACACGCTCGCGCGTGACAAGCAACCCTTTACGCCGCTTCGCGCCGGCGAGGCACGCATGTACGTCTGCGGAATGACGGTCTATGACTACTGCCATATCGGTCATGCACGCGTGATGGTCGTGTTCGATGTCGTGCAGCGATGGCTGCGCACGCTCGGCTACAAGGTCATTTACGTGCGCAACATCACGGACATCGACGACAAGATCATTCGCCGCGCGATCGCAAACAACGAGCCGATCAAGGCGCTCACGCAGCGCTTCATCCAGGCGATGCACGAAGACGCCGATGCGCTCGGCGTCGAGCGTCCGGACATGGAGCCGCGCGCGACCGACTTCATCCCGCAGATGCTCGGCATGATCGATGCGTTGCAGGGGAACGGCTACGCGTATCAGGGCAAGGACGGCGACGTGAACTATGCGGTGCGCAAGTTCGCGGGCTACGGCAAGCTCTCGGGCAAGTCCATCGAAGACTTGCGCGCGGGCGAGCGCGTCGCCGCGAACGACGCGAAGGAAGATCCGCTCGACTTCGTATTGTGGAAGCGCGCGAAGGCGGGCGAGCCCGCCGATACGGGCTGGGATTCGCAGTGGGGACGCGGTCGCCCGGGCTGGCACATCGAATGTTCCGCAATGGGCTGCAGTCTGCTCGGCGAACACTTCGACATTCACGGCGGCGGTCAGGACTTGCAGTTCCCGCATCACGAGAACGAGATTGCGCAAAGCGAAGGCGCGACGGGCAAGACCTTCGTGAACTACTGGATGCACAACGGCTTCGTGCAGATCGACAGCGAGAAGATGTCCAAGTCGCTCGGCAACTTCTTCACGATCCGCGAAGTGCTCCAAAAATTCGATGCCGAAGTCGTGCGCTTCTTTATTGCACGGGCACACTATCGTTCGCCGCTGAATTACAGCGACGTGCATATCGACGATGCGAAGAATGCATTGACGCGCCTATATACGGCGTTGAAGGATGTCGAGCCGGACAATCGGCAGCTTGACTGGAACGAGGCGAACGCGCAGCGTTTCCAGTCGGCGATGAACGACGACTTCAATACGCCGGTGGCCGTGTCGGTGCTCTTCGACCTCGCAAGCGAAGTGAACCGCACGCGCGATCCCGCGCTCGCGCGGCAGCTCAAGAGCCTGGGCCAGGTGCTCGGTCTTCTCGGGCGCGAGCCGCGCGTCTTCCTGCAACAGGCAGGCGGCACCGGCGAAGCGGATGGCCTTTCGCCGCAGGAGATCGAAGCGAGGATCGCCGAGCGCATTGCAGCGAAGCAGGCACGGAACTATGCCGAAGCAGACCGGATTCGCGCCCAGTTGCTCGAAGCCGGGATTGCGCTTGAAGACAAACCGGGTGGGTCGACCGAATGGCGCCGCGTTTGAACGCGGCCCTTCGCACCCTCTGATCGACTCGCCAGGCAGGAGGCAAGATGGCAACGGCCAGGAAGACGCCGGTCAAGCGACCTGCGTCAGCAAGCGCTGCGTCGCCCGCAACGAAGCGCGCGCGCGGTGCGCAACTGAAATCGACCACGCTGAAGGCCGACAGTGCGACCACGCCGGCGCGCGGCAAGCGCGCGGCGTCGGGCGATACGGCTGAGGACGCCGGCACGGCGCTGAACGGCGCGCGCCGCGGCAACGGCGAGGACGTGTCTGCGCGCGCCTCGAAGACGCGCATCGACGAAGCCCGCGCGCCGCGCGCGAAGGGCAACGGCCGCGCCGCGCGCGACGATGCCGCGCACGCGCAATCGCTCGTCGCCGACAAGGAGCACGGCGAGGTCGTGCGCAAGTCGCGCGTCGTCACGGCGGATGCCGCCGTGCCCGTGCAGGTCGGCGGACTCACGCGCGAAGTCGTGCGCCCGGACTATTGGGACAAGGCCTGCGCCGATCTCATGAAGCGCGACCGCATTCTCAAGAAGCTGATTCCGAAGTTCGGCCAGATGCATCTCGTCAATCTCGGCGATCCTTTCTCGACGCTCGCGCGATCGGTGGCCGGACAGCAGATTTCGGTGAAGGCCGCGCAAGCCATTTGGGAGCGCGTGAAGAACGCGTGCCCGGAAGTCGTGCCCGCGCACTTCATCAAGCTCGGCGCGGAGAAGCTGCAGGCGTGCGGACTGTCGAAGCGCAAGACCGAATACATACTCGATCTCGCGCAGCACTTCGTGTCGGGCGCGCTGCACGTCGAAGCCTGGGCCTCGATGGACGACGAAGCCGTCATCGCCGAACTCACGCAGATTCGCGGCATCGGCCGATGGACGGCGGAGATGTTCCTCATCTTCAACCTGTCGCGCCCGGACGTGCTGCCGCTCGACGACCTCGGACTCATTCAGGCAATCAGCGTCAACTACTTCAGCGGCGAGCCGGTCACGCGCAGCGAAGCGCGCGAAGTGGCGGCGAACTGGGAGCCGTGGCGCACGGTCGCGACGTGGTACATGTGGCGCAGTCTCAACCCCATTCCCGCAGACCACTGATTTCATAACGGAATTGCCGGACTATCGTTGATTTATAATCGATAGTTCCCGCGCGCATTTATCAGGGACGGACGCGGTTAGAATACGCGCTGCCCGATGTTTCAGGACCCGAACACATGAAGACCACGTTTCTGGATTTCGAGCAGCCGATCGCCGAGCTCGAAGCGAAGATCGAAGAACTCCGCTTCGTTCAGGACGATTCCGCTGTCGATATCTCGGAAGAAATCGAGCGGCTGTCGAAGAAAAGCCAGCAGCTCACGAAGGATCTCTACGCGAACCTGTCGCCGTGGCAGGTTTCGCAAATCGCGCGTCATCCGCAACGTCCGTACACGCTCGACTACGTGAGCGAGCTGTTCACCGACTTTCACGAACTACATGGCGACCGTTCCTTCGCGGACGACCTCGCCATCGTCGGCGGTTTCGCGCGCTTCAACGGCCAGCCGTGCATGGTGATCGGCCATCAGAAAGGCCGCGACACGAAGGAGCGCGCGCTGCGCAACTTCGGCATGCCGCGTCCGGAAGGCTATCGCAAGGCCGAACGGCTCATGCGTCTCGCCGAGAAGTTCAGCATGCCCATCTTCACGTTCGTCGATACGCCCGGCGCGTATCCCGGCATCGGCGCGGAAGAGCGCGGGCAGTCCGAGGCCATCGGCCGCAATCTGTTCGTCATGGCCGAACTCAAGACGCCGATCATCACGACGATCATCGGCGAGGGCGGCTCGGGCGGCGCGCTCGCCATTGCCGTCGCCGACACGGTGATGATGCTGCAGTTCTCCACGTATTCGGTCATTTCGCCGGAAGGCTGCGCGTCCATTCTGTGGAAGAGCGCCGCAAAGGCGCCGGAAGCGGCTGAGGCGCTCGGCCTGACGGCGCATCGGCTGAAGGCGCTCGGACTCATCGACAAGATCATCAACGAGCCGCTCGGCGGCGCGCATCGCGATGCGAAAGGCATGGCCGCGCTGCTGCGCCGCGCGCTTTCGGATTCGCTGCGCCAGTTCCAGGGCTTGAGCGTGCAGGAATTGCGCGATCGCCGCTTCGACAAGCTGATGGCCTACGGCAAGTTCAAGGAATCGCTGCCGGGCGCGTAACGTGCGTTCGCTCGCGCGTCCATCATTATCCTTCCCGTGACATCCGACAGCGAAACTCCAGCCGGCCGCCTCGTACTCGAGGCGGTGCGGGCGGCGGTTTCAGACGCGGCGCTCGCCGCTGACGCTGTTCTCGCCGTCGCACTGAGCGGCGGGCTCGACTCCACCGTTTTGCTCGATGCCGCCGTGCGCGTGTTCGGCGCGGCGCGCGTGGTCGCGTTGCATGTCCATCACGGCCTGAGCCCGAACGCCGATGCCTGGGGCGCGCATTGCCAAGCGTTCGCCGCATCGCTCGACGTGCGCTTTGCGGCGCGCCACGTCGATGTGATACGCGCGGGCGGCGAAAGTCTCGAAGCCGCCGCGCGCGATGCGCGTTATCGCGCGCTCGACGATCTTTGCGACGCGCATCGCGCGGCGGCGCTTTTGATCGCGCATCACGCGGATGACCAGGCCGAAACCGTGCTGCTGCAATTGCTGCGCGGCGCGGGCGTCGCGGGGCTCGCCGCGATGGCGCCGCAGCGGCGCGACGGCGCGACGGTGCCGCGCCTGCGTCCGTTGCTGAGGCTGCTGCGCGCGCAACTGGAGCAGTACGCGCACGAACGCGACCTCATCTGGATCGACGACGAATCCAACGCCGATACGCGCTACGCACGCAACGCGCTGCGCCATGACGTGCTGCCGGTGCTCGCCGTTCATTTCCCCGGCTTTCGCGATGCGCTCGCGCGGACCGCGTCGCATGCGGCGTCGGCGCAGCGGCTGCTCGACGACCTCGCGCGCGTCGATATGGAAACCGTTCAGGGCGAAGAAGACGGCGCGCTCGCGCTCGATGCGCTGCTGGCTCTCGACGACGAACGCGCCGTGAACGTGCTGCGCTACTGGATGCGCGCGCGCGACTTGCCGGCGGCATCGACGGCGCGCGTCGCGGACATGCTGCGCCAGTTGCGCGATGCCGCGAGCACACGCGACGGTCACGCGCTGCGCGTCGATCACGCGGGGCAGTGCCTGCGGGTGTATCGGAATGCGCTTTTCTGGGAGTCGGGCGATAGCGCCGATGCGCCCGACGTGGACGAAGGCGCGGCTATCGCGAGAGCGCCCGTCGAGCTGCACTGGCAGGGCGACGAAGTCTGGCGGCTGCCGCAGTGGCGCGGTTCCTTCGTATTCGAACCGGCCGATGCGCCCGGCGCCGATGTGGTCGCCGAAGGGCTGCTGCGCGCGGCGCCGCTCGTCGCGCGGTCGCGTGCGGGCGGCGAGCGCATGCGCCTCGATGCCGATGCGCCCAGCCGCACGCTCAAGAATCTGTTCCAGGAGCGCGGCGTGCCGGCGTGGAAGCGCGACGTGCCGCTGATGTTCATCCGCGATGCGCTGCTGTTCGTGCCGCTCGTCGGCGTGAACCGTGAGGTCGCGCCTGAGACATCGCATGCGCCGTTGCGACGCATCGTCTGGCGGCCCGATCTGCTGCTCGCGTAAGCGCGGCTTTTGCGCGGCGCGTTCGGCAGGCGTTTCGCGCAAGCCGGTAAAATGTCGCTCGCGGCCGCCCAATCTTGTAATTTCAGGCTCGATCGGGTACCGTAGGCCGCTTGTCCGCCACGCGCTTTGCGCGGCATCTCCGTTCAAAAGACGCGAATTTCGCCTGCAAACGAGCGCCTTCTCGCGCACACTCTCGAGCGCCCCGGCGAGTCCATATGGCGAATTCATATGGCGAGGCGGACATGCCGCGGCACCCGCGTATCGTTGCTGGCTTCACCTATCCCCGAAGCCGTCTAGCGCAACGCACGGCACAACGCATCGAGCGCGTCAGCGCGGTTTTCCCTTCAGTTCAAAACGACAATGGCACTCATCGTACACAAATACGGCGGCACTTCGATGGGCTCGGTCGAGCGCATCAAGAACGTCGCCAGGCGCGTCGCCAAATGGCACAAGGCCGGCCACAGGATGGTCGTCGTGCCCTCGGCGATGTCCGGCGAAACCAACCGCCTGCTCGGTCTTGCAAAAGACATCACGGCGAACCCGGACCCGCGCGAACTCGACATGATTGCTTCCACGGGCGAGCAGGTGAGCGTCGGCCTTCTGGCCATCGCGCTGCACGCCGAGGGCCTCGACGCCGTGAGTTATGCCGGCTGGCAAGTGCCCATCAAGACGGATAGCGCCTTCACGAAGGCGCGCATCAGCGAGATCGACGGCGAGCGCGTGCTCAAGGATCTCGACGCGGGCAAGGTCGTCGTCATCACGGGCTTTCAGGGCGTCGATCCGGAAGGCCATATCGCGACGCTCGGGCGCGGCGGCTCGGACACGTCGGCGGTGGCGATCGCGGCGGCGCTCGAGGCGGACGAGTGCCTGATCTACACCGACGTCGACGGCGTCTACACGACCGATCCGCGCGTCGTCGAAGAAGCGCGCCGGCTCGATCGCGTGACGTTTGAGGAAATGCTGGAAATGGCGAGCCTGGGCTCGAAGGTTCTGCAGATCCGCTCGGTGGAATTCGCCGGCAAGTATCAGGTGAAGACGCGCGTGCTCTCCAGCCTGACCGATCCTTTGATGCCGCTCGATCAAGAGATGCACTCGGGCACGCTGATTACTTTTGAAGAAGACGAGAACATGGAAAAGGCAGTTATCTCTGGCATCGCGTTCCAGCGCGATGAAGCGCGCATCGCGGTCATGGGCGTGCCCGACAAGCCGGGCGTCGCCTATCAGATTCTCGGTCCGGTCGCCGATGCGAACATCGACATCGACATGATCATTCAGAATCAGAGCGTGAACGGTAAAACCGACTTCACGTTCACGGTCGGCCGCGGCGATTATCATCGCGCGCTCGAGATTCTGAACGGCCAGGTGAAAGGTCACGTGCAGGCGGAAACGGTTCTCGGCGATCCGAAGGTGTCGAAGGTGTCGGTGGTCGGCGTCGGCATGCGATCGCACGTCGGCATTGCGAGCACGATGTTCCGCACGCTGTCGGAAGAGGGCATCAACATCCAGATGATCTCGACGTCGGAAATCAAGATTTCGGTGCTGATCGACGAGAAATACACCGAACTCGCGGTGCGCGCGCTCCACAAGGCATTCGAACTCGACCGCGCGTAAGACGGGAGAGGGCGCGGGGGCTCGCGGGTCCTCGCGCCGTTGCGGTTTGTCGGGCAGCCAGATTCGAAGTTGATCGATTGGAAAAAATCGTCATGCGAATTTGACCGCCGCAGATGAACACGCTATTATCTCGATCTCGTTGCACTGCACTCCCGGTGCAACGAAAAGTTTGGGAGACGTGGCCGAGAGGTCGAAGGCACTCCCCTGCTAAGGGAGCATCTGGCTAAAAACTGGATCGAGGGTTCGAATCCCTCCGTCTCCGCCAGTAGTAGGAGAAAAGCCCCGCAAGGTTAAAAACTTGCGGGGCTTTTTGTTTTGTGGCGCCGAATCGAAATTGTCCGTTAGTACGCAGAGATACATCGAGCGTTGAAGCGCGCCGTTGCAGTGAAGACTTCCATGCACTTTCGGGCGCAAAACGCCGGGAAACGGCACATCTCCAGCAGAAGTGCTGCTGGCTTGGAACGAGTCGACGACACGTTCATTCCTCGCAGATTGATGGTTTCAAGCACCAGCGAATAATCGACACATGTCTATATCCCGAACGTATCGCCCGCCGCTTTACGGATGGTATCGAACGAAGTCAACGCACGGTTTCTTCACGCTGGAAATGATTCGTATAACAAACTAACGGACGACAGCCAGATCGGAATGGCTTGCATCCGAGTGACGAAACAATGTCTGGTTAATTCGCCTCAAAGAGCTCCCGCGACGGCGCTTTAAGATAACTCCCCTTCCTATGTTGCGGCTTGGCAATTAATCTCGCTGGCTGTTTCAGCATGCGCTCCGTCCCTAAGCGCAAGGCTCAACTCTGAGCCGTACAAATCCAGCACAAGCACCAAAGTCACTCATGCCAAGCATCAGAAAATTCTTCGCGCCGCTTCTCGTCTCTCTGCTAAGTGCGACAACCATTCACGCAAGCGAATTCGCTGGCCCTTATGTCGGCGCAAAACTCGGCGTTAACCGGTCCGACGCAACCGGCAATCACTATCAAACGTCGGGGCAGGCAACGTTCTTTCCCGGCATCGTGGCGGGATACGGCTTCGATGTCGATCGTTTCGTGCTCGGCGTCGAAGGCTTCGCGGATTTCCACAGCCGCTCCACGACGAAAAACGATGCCGGCGTCGACGTCAGATTCGGCATGCCGCTCGACGGCAATGTCATGCCTTACGCGCGCATCGGCGCGACGGGCTCGTGGCCGGATACGCGCCTCCATTACGGGGCGGGCCTCGAATACAAGATTCGGCAACACTGGAGCGTGGCGGTCGAATATACCGGCGATACGTCCCACTACGATGGCGGACATCGCCGCAACGACAGCCTGACGGCCGGCGTGCATTACATCTTCTGACCGCTTGCCTTCAATCACGCGACGGCGGTCCGCGGCTTCCGGCGGCATCTCGCCGCCGGATGTCTCTACCTCGCTTCGCCCTTACTTAGCCGAAGCCAACCGCTCCTCGATATGCTTCGCGCGCGACGGCGACGACGGGTGCGAGCTCAACATGCTCGACTTGCCGCCGTCGAGCGCCGCAAGCTTCTGGAACGCGGTGACGAGACCCGCCGGGCTGTAACCCTTCTTCTTCTGCTGGTCGAACGAATAGTCATCCGCTGCGCTTTCCTGCGACTGCGAGAACTGCGCGTTCACGAACTTCTCCGACAGATCGCCGAGCTGCGAACCCGACAGGCTGCCGACCACGCCGCCCGCCGACGACGCCACCGAGCGCGCCGCCGACGTCGCGTAGGCAAGCTGCATCGCCTTCTTCGTGTGGCCGAGCGCAACGTGGCCCATCTCGTGACCCACGACGCCGCGCACTTCGTCGTCGTTCATCATGTCCAGCAGGCCGCTATAGACGCGCACGCAGCCGTTCGCCATCGCCCACGCGTTCACATCCTTCGTGATGTACACCTTGTAGTTGACCGGCACGCCGTTGATGTTGTCGCCGAGTTGCTTCGAAATGCGGTTCAGGCGCTGCGTGTACTGGCTCGATGCCGGCGCGATCTTGCTTTGCGCATCCATTTGCGCGCACGACTTGTCGGAGATCTGGCGCACGTCGGTGTCGCTGAGCGAGAACGCTTGCGTCGCGAGCTGGCCGGACTGAAGCAGCGTGTCGGGATCGAGGCTCGCGACGCTGCCGCACGAAGCGAGCGTGAACAGGGCGGACGCGGCGGATGCGGCCAATGCCAGGCGAATGATTTTCATGGTCTGCCTCTTGAGCGGTTGTGGTTGTTCGTCCGCGAAGGTTCGCGGACGGGCGCAATGCTCAATGGGCGGTCGTTTGTAAGCTATCCGAAAATTCCGAAATCCGCCTCGCGCCCGACGAACGACAGACGGGCAAGCGAAATCATTCGTCCGCGTGACGGCACGCCGTGCGCACGCGCGCCGCGGCCGATCCGAGCGCAGACGCATCGATGGCGAAGGCCGGCGTATCGGGGAGCGCTTCGGAGAGAAGCTGGGTGAGCGTGCGGCCGGGCGGCATTTCGACGAAAACCTGCGCGCCGCGCTCGTTCATCGCGATGGTCGATTCATGCCAGCGCACCGGATAGCGCAGATTGGTCGCGAGGTCTTCGCGAACCGCGTCCGCGCGATGAAGCACGCGCGCGCCGCGATTGCCGACATACGGAATGTGCGGGGCATCGAAATGCACTTTGTCGGCCGCTTCGCCGAGGCGCGCGGCGGCGTCCTCCAGCAGCACGCAGTGCGACGGCACGCTCACCGCAAGCCGCTCCGCCTTGCGCGCGCCGCGTGCGAGCACGGTCTCGCGCAGCGTGTCGAGCGCGTCGTCGCTGCCCGACACGACGATCTGCCGCGGCGCGTTCAGGTTCGCGATGTAGGCATCGGCGCGGCTGTCGGCAATGGCGGTCGCGATTTCGCGCTCGTTTAGGCCGAGCACCGCGAGCATGCCGTAGCCGCGCGGATAGGCGTCTTCCATCAGCGTGGCGCGCAGGCGCACGAGCCGCAGCGCATCGTCGAACGCGATCGCACCGCATGCGACCGCCGCGCCGTACGCGCCGACCGACAGACCAGCGACCGCGCCCGCTTCGATGCCTTCCTCGGCGAGCGCGCGCGTCGCCGCCACGCCCGCGACGACGAGGCCAATCTGCACCGCGACGGTCGACTGGAGCGCATCGGCGGTATCGAGCGCGAGCACGTCTTCGCTGAGAATCGCGCTGGCTTCGGCGAGCGTGCGCCCGATGGCCGGATGCGGCTTCTCGCCGCCTAGCCGATGCAGGAAGCCGGGCGTTTGCGCGCCTTGTCCGGGAAAGAGATACGCGATCACGCGACGGCCCACGGATCGGCGGCGAGACGCGGGCCGTCCTCGCGGCGAAGCAGCACGCGCACGTTGCGGTGCGCGTACTCCGCGAGCGAGAACGCGGCGTCCGGCGTTTCGATCTGCACGTCGATGCGCGTGGCCGCGCGGTCCGCTTCGCGCGAGAGGGCATCGAAGAGGCGCGATGCGTCGTCGCGCGAAAGCCGCTGCGGTGCGCGCATGAGGACATCGAGATCGCTTTGATGCGTGACGGCCGGCACACCGCTCGCCAGCTCGAAACCCGCGCTTCCGGCGGGGCCCCAGGCGAGTCCGGTCGCGTCGAGGACCGGCGCGATGGCGCGCAGCAGCACGAAGGCCGGGATGTGCGCGCGGGAATCGTCGGGCTGGCGTTGGCGCAGTGTCTCGGGCGTCAGAATCGCGCCGATGTAGCGCGGCTCGATCCACGCGCCGAACCGTTCGCCGCGCGTGGCGCCGCGCACGCCGACCGCGATCGACGTTGCAAGCGACATTGCAAGCGACACTGCAAGCGGCGGCGCCCGTCGCACGACGACGAACGGCGCGCGCGCGAGCGCGGCGTCGACCCATGCGGGCGCATCGGGGAAGGGTGGGGCATCGGCGGTCAATGCCAGAAGATCGTGTGGGCGCGGCTTCGGATTCGACTGAGTCATCGCACGGTTTCCCGTCTGGATTGCGTTGCGCGGCGGCGTGGCATCGAAGCTTCCAGCGACGGCTCGCGCATCACGCGTCCCACTGTTCCCGCATGCGCCTGCGCACTTCGACCGATGCCGCGCGCGTGCGTTTGGCATCCGCCGAAGCGAGCCGGTTCGACAGATCGCGCGGGCCGCTGCGCGCATCCCTCACCGCCGCCGCGAGCGATGCCTTCACGCGCTCGACATCCGCGTCGGTCGGCGCATCGGCATTCACGCCGTGAATCAGTTCGTGGAGCAGGCCGAGCTTCGCATAGGCGCTCATCTTGTACGACATCGGCAGCACGGTATCGCCGAGCGCATCGAGACTTTCGACGCTGCGCCGCGTGACGCGCGCGGCGGCTTCCTTGCCCATCGCGTGCACGGCCGTGCCGGATGCGTCCAGCGCGACGATGCGGTTCGCCTGATAGCCATGCGCGAGATACGCGCCCGACATCGCCGGCCCGACGATCAGCGCGATCACCGGATGCCCCGCGAGGCGCGCGCTCGCATAGGCGTCGACGGCGGCGGCGCACGCGAGATGGATGCCGAGCAATTCCTCGCGACGCCCGTACGCCTGGCTTTTGACATCGACGACAGCGACGATCGGGCGCTTTTCGTCCGCGTCGCGATCGGCGTCGAGCACGTCGCGCACCGCGCGTGCGAGGAGCCACCCTTGCTCCAGCCCGACGACGTTATCCGTCGCGCGGGGAAAGCGGTTGTGCGGATCGGGCACGACGGCGATGAAGCGCGCCGCTTCGCCGTCGAGTTCGCCGTCGCGCGCGCGGACCGGGCCGCTTTGCGCGCCCGCCGGCGATGGCGCCAGCGCGTTGAGCCAGCATTGGCCGCGTGAAGACATCGCGCTCATCGTTGTGTTCCTCCCGACGTGTGCCAGAGCGTGCGCAGCGTGTCCGGATCGATGTCGCCCGGATTCACGCGCGCAAGCCGCCCGATGAAGCCCTCGACATCCGCGCTCCGATGCTGCGACGGCACGCCGCGCGCGAACGCCGCGAGCACGGCGTCGCGGACTTCGGCGGTATCGTCTTCGACGAGCGTATCCGCAAGCCCGACCGCGACGCGTTCCTCGCCGCCGATCATCGACCAGATGAGCCGGCGATCGCCCGCATCGAGTTCCTCGATGCCCGCTTCCTGCTCGATCACTTCCGGCCCGTTCATGCCGAGCCGCGCCTGGCGCGTCATCACGAGTTCGGTGCACAGCGCCGCCGCGAGCGACATGCCGCCGAAGCAGCCGACCATGCCGCCGATCACGCCGACGACCGGCACGTGCTGACGCAACGCAACGATGGCCGCCTGAATTTCCGCGATCGCCGCGAGTCCGAGATTCGCTTCCTGCAGACGCACGCCGCCGGTTTCGAAAAGAATGAGCGGACGAATGGCGCGGCCCGCCTCGAATTCGCCGAGCGCGAGTTCGAGCGCCGCCGCGATCTTCGCGCCCGATACTTCGCCGATGCTGCCGCCCTGAAACGCCGGCTCGATCGCGGCGATCACGGCCGGTTCGCCGCCGAGCCTGCCGCGCGCGATCACCGCGCCGTCGTCGGCCTGACAGACGATGTTCTGCATCGCGAGCCACGGCGATTCGAGTTTGTCGAACGGGCCGAGCAGTTCGCGGAACGTGCCCGCATCGAGCAACGCCTGCGCGCGCTCGCGCGCCGTCATCTCGATGAAGCTGTGCCGCGCGAGAAAATTATCGTGGGCGCTCATCGCGTGTCTCCGTCGCCGGCTTCTTCCGCTTCGGCGGCTTCCGAGAGCCGCAGCATCACGACGCCGGGCGTCGCGCCGAAATCGTTCAGCTCGAAGCGCGCCGCGCCGTCGTAGCGCTGAAAGAAGCGGTCGAGCACGCTCTTCCAGACGTGCCCGTAGCCGTCGACGCTCGTGCGGATCACAACTTCGGCGTTCGCCGTCTGCGACGGCGTGAGCAGCACTTCGAGATCGCCCGAGCCGACGACGCCCACGTGCGCGCGGCGCGTCACCGGGCGCCGCGCGGGATATTCGTATCGCATGTTTTCCATTTGCGTTCCTCTTGAATGCTTTTCAGGACGATGATTGCCTGAGGCTGTCGAGAAAGAGCGTGGCCGCGAGCAGATCGGCGGCGCCGCCCGGCGAGGCGTTCAGTGCGAGCAGTTCGGCATCGAGCGCGGCAAGCGCGGCGCGGCCTTCGCGCGAACCCGCGCCGCCGCTTTGCAGCACGCGGCGCGCGCCTTTCTTCGCGATGACGAGCGCCTTCATGCCGCCGCGATGCAAGAGGCACGTATCGTCGAGCGACGCGATGATCGCGACGAGCGCATCGAGCCGCGCGTCGTTTTCGGCGAGACCGCGACGGCGTGCGTCGTCGAGTGCGGGCAGGCCGATGCGCAGCGCATGCAAAAAGCCCTCGCGCGCTTCGCCGCGCGCGCCCGCCACGCGAAAGCGCGCCGCGACGCGCGCGCCGTGGCTCGTTTCGGCGGACGCGGGCGCGAAACGGTCTTCGTGACGCGCGATCAGCGCGGCGGACGAACAGATCGCTTCGGTGTCGCCGGGCGCATGCATCGCCGCGCCGGCGCAGAGCAGGCCGACGATCCAGATCGCGCCGCGATGCGCGTTGCTGCCGTCGGTCGCGCGCAGCATCGCCGCTTCCCCTTCGCGTCCGATGCGCGCGAGCCGTTCGCGCAATGCCTGCGAGGGCGCTTCGCCGGATGCCGCGCGCGCAATTGCGAGAAAGGTCGGACGAAGCGCGCGCGCCGAGCGCAGCATCGTCATGAGATCGAGATCGCGATGCGCGCCGCTGCCGCGTTCGTCGACGAGTGCGGGCTTGGGCGTCACGCGCGCCTCGGCGATGAGCGCATCGACGGCTCGATCCGCGATGTCAGCGGCGGCGGGCTGCGCCGTCGCGAGCGGGCGGTCCGCATAGAGGAAAGCGCAACGCATCGCGCTCACCAGCTTCTGAAGCGCGCGGGCGGCGCGTAGAGACCGCCCGACCACGCGACGAGATCGTCGATGCTGCGCGCGGCGAGCAGCGAGCGCTTCGCTTCGCCGCGCCGCACGCCGAGGTCTTCCGGGAACGCGACGATGCCGCGCCGCCGCAGTTCCGCCGTCTTCGACGCGTCCGCGCGCATGCCGATGGGCGTCACGCCCGCGACCGCCGCGAGCGCCGCGCGCCGTTCATCGACGCCTTCGGCCGCATGCAGATACGCGATGCCTTCCTCGGTCACGACGTGCGTGACATCGTCGCCGTAGATCATGACGGGCGCGATCGGCATGTTGCTTTTCTCGCCGACGGCAATCGCGTCGAGCGCATCGACGATGGTCGGCTCGCCGCCTTTCTTGTACGTCTCGGCGGTCTGCACGACGAGCTTGTGACCGCGCGCAATCGACGGATTCGGGCCGTCGTTGCGCAGCAGCTTGAGCCACGCTTCGCTCGAATGGCGGCGGCCGCGCGGATCGTGTCCCATGTTCGGCGCGCCGCCGAAACCCGCGAGCCGCCCGAGCGTGACGGTGGACGAGTTGGCGTCGGCGTCCATCTGCAAGGTCGAGCCGATGAAGAGATCGACACCGTACTGGCCCGCAAGCTGACAGAACACGCGATTGGAGCGCAGGCTGCCGTCGCGTCCGGTGAAGAACACGTCGGGGCGCGCCGCGATGTAGTTTTCCATGCCGACTTCGCTGCCGAAGCAGTGCACGCTTTCGACCCAGCCGGACTCGATCGCCGGAATGAGCGTGGGATGCGGATTGAGCGCCCAGTGCGTGCAGATCTTGCCTTTCAGCCCGAGCGATTCGCCGTAAGTCGGCAGCAGCAGTTCGATCGCCGCCGTATCGAAGCCGATGCCGTGATTGAGCGACGTCACGCCATAACGCGCGTAGATGCCGCGAATGGTCATCATCGCCATGAGAATCTGCAACTCGCCGATGTGACGCGGATCGCGCGTGAAAAGCGGCTCGACGGCGAACGGCCGGTCCGCCTTCACGACGACATCGACCCACGAGCCGGGAATGTCCACGCGCGGCAATTCATCGACGATCTCGTTCACCTGCGCGATCACGATGCCGTGACGAAACGCGGTGGCCTCGACGATCGTCGGCGTGTCTTCGGTGTTCGCGCCGGTGTAGAGGTTGCCGTGGCGGTCCGCTTTTTCCGCGCAGACGAGCGCGACGTTCGGCGTGAGATCGATGAACATGCGCGCGTACAGTTCGATGTACGTATAGATCGCGCCGATTTCCAGCATGCCGTCTTCGAGCAGTTGCGCGACGCGCAGGCTCTGCGGGCCGGCGTAGGCGAAGTCCACCTTGCGCGCGATGCCTTGCTCGAAGAGCGTCAGATGCTCGGGCCGGCTGATGCTCGAAATCAGCAGATGGACGTCATGCACGCGCTCCGGGTCGAGCCTCGCGAACGCGCGCGACAGAAAATCCGCCTGCTTCTGATTGTTGCCTTCGAGCGCCACGCGGTCGCCGGTGACGATGAGCGCGTGCAGCGCATCGACGATACGGCGGCTATCGAGCACCGGACCGTCGAGCCACGGTTCGACGAGCTTCAGACGGCGCGCTTTTTCCTGCGCGCGCGTGTTCCAGTTGCGGGTTGGCGTGAGGGCTTCGGCGGGAGGGGACGATGTCATCGGTCGGCCTGTCGGGAAGACGTGGAGGATGAGGAAGCGCGAACGGTCGCGCGCGCGCGGCGCTTCTTCTTGACGTGGCTCGCGTCCGCGAGTGCCTGCGCATCGGCGAGAAAGCGGTGGATCAGATCGCCGGTCGCGAGCAGATGGCGCGCCACGAGCGTCTGCGCGGCTTCGATATCGCGTGCGACGAGGGCATCGAAAATGGCGTGATGTTCGGCATCGGACGCATCCTTGTGGATCGGCAAGCCCAGCTTGAGACGCAGATAACGCTCGCCTCTGCGATGCATCTGGCCGATCAGTTCCATGAGACGCGGCCGGTTCGCGGGCGCATACAGGCTCATGTGGAAGGCCTCGTTGCGCATCACGTAGAGCGCGGGGTCCGGCTCCTTCTCGGCGGCTTGAAGCAGACGTTGCGATTGCGCGAGCGTCTCGTCCGTGTGATGTTCGATCGCAATGCCGATCGCGAGGCTTTCCAGCGACGCGCGAATCTCGTAGATCTCGCGGGCTTCATCGGCGGATTGCAGGCTCACCGCCGCGCCGCGGTTCGGCTCGATCGTGACCCAACCTTCGCTTTCGAGCTGCCGGAACGCCTCGCGCACCGGAATCGCGCTCACCGAGAACTGCCGCGCGACCGCGTCCTGGCGCAGCGGCTCGCCCGGCCGCAGCGATCCCTCGACGATGGCGGTGCGCAACGCGTCCGCGATGAAGCGCGAGGTGCTCTGCCGCGGCTCGAACTGCGCGTTCCGGAACGATGAGATCGCGTGCGGCGCGGCGGCGTTCAACAGGTCTGTCGGCATGGCTGCTAGGTGAAAGTGCGGAGTTGTGGCGCGTCGTTGTTCAAATATTATATATAAAACGACACACCGAACCCCCGGTGCTTTCCCTAGACGCCGACCCCAAGAATCGACAAGCCGCGTCGCCACTTCCTCACCAGTCGCCGACCCGCAGAGAAGGAGAGTCACGCCATGCCCAGCACGCTAGACGAAGAGATCGGCGCCCCGCGCGCCGCACGCACGAAACGCACACCGCTCAACCGTTCGCAGATAACGGGTTTCTGGGGCGCGTGGGCCGGCTGGACGCTCGACGGGATGGATTCGTTCATCTACGCGCTGGTGCTCGCGCCCGCGCTCACGGAACTGCTGCCGCGTTCGGGCTATGCGGCGACGCCCGCGAACGTCGGCCTCGCCGGGTCGATTCTTTTCGCGCTCTTTCTCGTCGGATGGGGACTCTCGTTCATCTGGGGGCCGCTCGCGGACCGCTTCGGGCGCACGAAGGTGCTTGCCGCGACGATCTTCACGTTCGCGATCTTCACCGGCCTCGCGGCGACCGCGCATACGGTGTGGGCGCTCGGCATCTACCGGTTCTTCGCGGGCGTCGGCATCGGCGGGGAGTGGGCGCTGGCGGGAACGTATGTCGCGGAGGCGTGGCCGGAGGATCGCCGCAAGATGGGCGCGGGCTATCTCCAGACCGGCTACTACGCGGGCTTTTTCCTCGCCGCCGCGCTGAACTACACCATCGGCGCGGCGTTCGGCTGGCGCGCGATGTTTCTCGTCGGGTTGTTCCCGGTCGTCGTGTCGATTGTCGTGCTGATGCGCGTGAAGGAAACCGACAAGTGGGAGCGCGCCGAGGCCACGGCTGCGCCGGCGGTGAAACATCAAAGTCCGCTGCGCGCGATCTTTTCCGCGCAGTATCGCAAGCGCACGATCGTCGCGGCGGTGCTGCTGACGGTCGCGATCATCGGGCTGTGGGCGGGCGCGGTGTACGAGCCGTCCGCCGTCATCCAGCTTGCGACGAAGGCCGGCATGTCGAAGCCCGAAGCCGCGCGCATGGCGTCGATCGCCACGGGGCTTTTGTCCATCGGCACGATCCTCGGCTGTCTCGCGCTCCCGCCGATGGCCGAGCGCATCGGCCGGCGCATGACGCTCGCGGTGTATTTCATCGGCATGGCGGCGTCGATCGCGCTGTCGTTCGGCTGGGCGTTCTACATGCACAACGGGCTTGCGCCGTTCATCGCGCTGCTCTTTGTGCTGGGCTTCTTCGGCGGCAACTTCGCGCTCTTCAGCCTGTGGCTTCCCGAGCAGTTCGAGACCCGCGTGCGCGCCACGGCGTTTGCCTTCTGCACGTCGGTGGGGCGCTTCTTCGGCGCGATCGTGAACTTCGGCATCGGCGCGATGGTGCTCAACATGAAGACGCTCGGCGTGCCGATCGCGCTGACGGCGATCGTGTTTCTCGTCGGTCTCGCGGTGATTCCGCTCGCACCGGAAACGAGGGGGCAGGAACTGCCGAACTGAGTTTTGTTGCGTGCGGCAGCAAGGAGGCGGCCTTCATCGGCCGCCTTTTTGTTGCTCGTTGTAAAAGCGCCGCGCGGTAATAGGAGGTTACGAACTCGAACACTCCGCCGCGCCAACGTTCGTTATAGTTGATTCAACACAACAAACAACCCATCGAGGTGGGCTTCACATGAACAAGGTTTCGAAGGCTTCGGTCGCTTACGCACTCGTCATCGGGGGATTGACGCTTTCCGGCGCGGCAATGGCGGGCGTATCGCTCGGCGTGAACATCGGGGTGCCCGCGCCTGTGTACGTTGCACCGGCGCCTGTCTACGCGCCGCCCCCGCCGCCCGTCATGTACGCGCCGCCGCCGCCGCTGTACGCGCAGCCGGCCGTGGTGATCGGCTGGCACGGCGATCGTTACTGGGACGGCCGCCGCTACTGGGAGCGCGACGACTGGTATCGCCATCACGGTCGCGGCAATGCTTACGGGCACGAGGAAC
Source organism: Caballeronia sp. Lep1P3 (assembly GCF_022879595.1). Lineage (NCBI taxonomy): Bacteria > Pseudomonadati > Pseudomonadota > Betaproteobacteria > Burkholderiales > Burkholderiaceae > Caballeronia > Caballeronia sp. Lep1P3. The sequence goes on from NZ_CP084265.1 coordinate 1,226,237, forward strand.
ACGGCCATCACGGCTGGCACTGAGCACCAAACGCTGCATGTTGAAAAAAACCACCCGCGCGCCGGGTGGTTTTTTATCTTCGCTGACCTGCGCGCGGCGACGCTATGTAACAAAAGGTAAGCTTTCGTCCGACGTTTCCTCTCGGCAGCCAGCAACTTACAAAGCTGCAACATCCGGGCGAAAGCATTCCGTTATATTTTGTCGCACGCAAACAATCAGAAAGCGAGGTCGAAAGCATGAGAGCCAGTCTTACGGGGCGTAGTTTCAGAGCCGCGCTCGTCGCAGCCGCGATGGCGGCAGGCGCAGGCGCGCATGCCGCGGATGTGCGCGTCGGCGTGAACATCGGCGTGCCGGCGCCCATATACGTCGCGCCGACGCCCGTCTACGCGCCGCCGCCGCCCCCGTCGTCTATCAACCCGCGCCGATGTACGCGCCGCCCGTGGTGATCGGCTGGCACGGCGACCGTTATTGGGACGGACGACGCTACTGGAACCGCAACGACTGGAATCGGCATCACGGTTATGGGCACGGACCGCATCCGGGCTACGGCCACGGCCACGGCTACGGTCACGGCAACGAACATGGCCACGGCAACGGACACGGACGGCACTGAAGCCGACGTCGCCTGAACGCAAAAAGGGCTGCCCTCGCAAGAGAGCAGCCCTTTTCTTCGACAGCAGCCGGCGAAACGGCCAGCCGCGTGACGGTTACTCGCCGATGCCCGCCATGCCGCCGACGACCGCGTGGAATCCGCCATCGACGTGCATGATTTCCGCGCTCACGCCGCCCGAAAGGTCCGACAGCAGGAACGCCGCGACATTGCCGACTTGCTCGATCGTCACGTTGCGCTTGAGCGGCGCGTTGTCGGCGACGAAATCGAGAATCTTGCCGAAGCTCTTGATGCCGCTCGCCGCCAGCGTCTTGATCGGGCCGGCGGAAATGCCGTTCACGCGCACGCCCTTGTTGCCGAGCGACGCCGCGAGATAACGCACGCTCGCTTCGAGCGATGCCTTGGCGAGACCCATCGTGTTGTAGTTCGGGATCGCGCGCTCGGCGCCGAGGTAGCTCAGCGTGAGCAGCGACGCGCTGTCGGAGAGCATCGGCTGCGCGGCTTTCGCGAGCGCCGGGAAGCTGTACGCGGAGATGTCGTGGGCGATGCGGAAGTTCTCGCGCGTCATGCCGTCGAGGAAATCGCCCGCGATCGCTTCGCGCGGCGCGAAGCCGATGGAGTGCACGAGGCCGTCGAGCGTGTCCCAGCGTTCCTTGAGCGAGGCGAAGAGCGCTTCGATGTCGGCGTCGCTCGCGACATCGCAGGGATAAATCATGTCGCTGCCGAATTCGGTCGCGAATTCGGTGATGCGGTCCTTGAAGCGCTCGCCGACATACGTGAACGCCAGTTCCGCGCCTTCGCGCTTGCAGGCCTGCGCGATGCCGTAGGCGATCGAGCGGTTCGACAGCAAGCCCGTCAGCAGAATTCGTTTTCCAGCGAGAAAGCCCATGAATGCTCCTTGAATGTCAATGTCACGCGATGCGCGCGGGCGGTTGAATGGCGTGCTTCGCGTGGGATACGGCGCGCATCCGGGCGGTGAAGGCGCTCGCGTTGCGCGAGCGGCCCGCCAGGCGCCAGACGGACGGCGTTTTGATTGGGTAGAATTCTCTCACATCGCCCGCGCCGCCCGGCCGCTTCGTTCTCTCAACGTCGCCGGCATCGCGCCTGGCGTCTTCGCGCCCACGGCCATTCACTCATCTCCCAGGGAGCCTATGACCGGGCTGTCGACGTCCTGCATGCCGATCGCATCATCGCCCGCGCGGGGCAAGTGCCTCGCGCTCGCGTTTGCCGCGTGGATCGCCCTGAATGCCACGACTCCTGCGCACGCCGCGCACGCCTACGCGCAATACGGCGAGCCGAAATATCCGGCGGGCTTCACGCACTTCGACTACGTCAATCCCGACGCGCCGCGCGACGGCACGCTGGTGCTCGCGAATCCGAGCCGCCTCACGAGCTTCGACAAGTTCAATCCGTTCACGCTACGCGGCAATCCCGCGCCGGGGCTCGGCCTCATGTTCGAAAGCCTGACGACGGGCAGTTCCGACGAAGTCGCGAGCGCGTACTGCCTGCTCGCCGACGATATCGACGTCGCGCCGGACGGCCTTTCGACGACCTTCCACATCAATCCGAAGGCGCGCTTCTCGAACGGCGATCCCGTCACCGCCGAAGACGTCAAGTTCTCGTTCGAGACGTTGAAAAGCCCGCAGGCCGCGCCGCAGTTCTCGGTGTACTTCGGGCAGATCAAACGCGCGGTCGTTGTCGACCGGCTGACGATCCGCTTCGAATTCAAGGTCGCGACGCGCGAAATGCCGCTGCTCGCGGGCGGCATTCCGGTGTTTTCGCGCAAGTGGGGCATGAAGCCGGACGGCACGCGCATTCCGTTCGACCAGCTCGCGTTCGAAAAGCCGATCGCGAGCGGCGACTACGTGATCGACAAGTTCGACAACGGCCGCACCATCACCTATAAGCGCGATCCGCATTACTGGGGGGCGTCGCTGCCGGTTCGCGTCGGCACGCACAACTTCGCGCGCATCGACTACAAGCTGTATTCGGACGCCACCGCGCGGCTCGAAGCGTTCAAGGCCGGCGAGTACGACGTGCTCGTCGAAAACGTCGCGCGAAGCTGGGTACGGCGCGATATCGGCAAGCGCTTCACGAGCGGCGAACTCATCAAGCGCGAATTTCCGCATCACAACGGCACCGGCATGCAGGGCTTCTTCATGAACCTGCGCCGGCCGCTTTTCAGGGACGTGCGCGTGCGTCAGGCACTCGACCTCGCGCTCGACTTCGAATGGCTCAACCGGCAGTTGTTCTTCAATCAGTACAGGCGTACGGACAGCTTCTTCGTCAACACGGACCTGCAGGCGAAGGGCATGCCGAGCGACGGCGAGCTCGCCATTCTGAATCCGCTGCGCAGCAAGCTCGATCCCGCGGTCTTCGGTGAAATGCCGAAGCAGCCGGACACGGATCCGCCCGGCTCGCTGCGCGCGAATCTCATCAAGGCGCGAGAGTTGCTGGCGCAAGCCGGCTGGACATATCGCGACGGCGCGCTGCGCAACGCGCGCGGCCAGCCGTTCGTCTTCGAGATACTCGACGACACCGGCGGCGGCGCGTCGATGGAGCCGGTCGCGGCCGCGTTCGGCCGCAATCTGCAGAAGCTCGGGATTACGATGAACTTTCGCACCGTCGATTACGCGCTCATTCAGAAACGCCTCGACGCGTTCGATTTCGACATGACGAGCGTGCGCCTGCCCGACGTGCAGGTGCCCGGCACCGAGCAGGTGTCGCGTTTCGGCAGCAAGTACGCGGACGAGCAGGGCTCGGACAATCTCGCGGGCGTGAAGTCGCCGGCCATCGACGCGATCCTGCACAAGGTCGTGTCCGCGCAGACGCGCGATCAGCTCGTCGACGCGACGCACGCGCTCGATCGCGTGCTGATGAACGGGTATTACGTGATTCCGCACTGGTACTCGGCGACGCATCGCATCGCGTATCGGAATACGCTCGGGTATCCGTCGACGCTGCCGCTCTATTACGCCGCGGACGAGTGGGTGTTGTCGACGTGGTGGGTCAAACATTGACGAGGCGACGCGCATCATGTGGAGCTACATCGCAAAACGCATCCTGCTGATGATCCCGACGCTCGTCGGCGTGCTGACGCTGACGTTCGTCGTGATCCAGTTCGTGCCGGGCGGTCCGGTGGAGCAGGCGGTGCACGACCTGCGGCGCGGCAACGCGGAAGGCGGCGGCGGCTTCGGCATGCGCGCGCATACCGGCGTCGATGCGCAGCAGATTGCGCAACTGAAGGCGCTGTACGGCTTCGACAAGCCGCCGCTTACGCGCTATCTCTCGATGCTCGGCAGGTTCGCGCGCTTCGATCTCGGCGAAAGCTACTTCCGGCATCAGAGCGTGTGGTCGCTCATCGTCTCGAAGCTGCCGGTGTCGATCAGCATCGGCTTGTGGACGTTCTTCATCACGTATCTGATATCGGTGCCGCTCGGCATCGCGAAAGCGGTCAAGAACGGCTCGACGTTCGATGTCGCGACGAGTCTCATCGTGCTGATCGGCTTCGCGATTCCCGGCTTCGTGCTCGGCGTGCTGCTGCTCGTGCTGTTCGGCGGCGGCACGTTCTGGCAGCTTTTTCCGCTGCGCAACCTGACTTCCGATAACTGGGCGACGCTCTCGCTCGGCGGGAAGATCGTCGATTATCTGTGGCACATCACGTTGCCTGTCGCGGCCTCGGTGGTCGGCAGCTTCGCTGTCGTCACGATGCTTACGAAGAACGCCTTTCTCGACGAAATCCGCAAGCAATACGTGCTGACCGCGCGCGCAAAAGGCCTCTCCGAGCGGCGCGTGCTCTGGAAGCATGTGTTCCGCAATGCGCTCTTGCCGCTGATCGTCGGTTTTCCGGCGGCGTTCATCGGCGCGTTTTTCACGGGCAGCCTGCTGATCGAGACGCTCTTTTCGCTCGACGGCCTCGGCCTGCTTTCTTACGAATCCGTCGTGCGGCGCGATTATCCGGTCGTGCTCGGCACGCTCTATCTCTTCACGCTGATCGGCCTCGCGACCAAGCTCATCTCGGACCTCTGCTACGTCTGGGTCGATCCGCGCATTCAATTCGAGCAACTGGAGCGCTGACTTGAACCGAGCCGCATCGCCGCGCCGCGCCGCGACCGCCACCGACGCAGAGCCGCTTCGCCCGGAAGTCTCGACGACCCCCGCGCGGCGCGTGTGGCAGCGCTTCAGGCAGCATCGGCTCGGATACTGGAGCCTCGTCGTGTTCGTGACGGCGTTCGTCATCAGTCTCGCCGGGCCGCTGTGGTCGAACGACAAGCCGCTTATCGTGCGCTATCAGGGGCAGTTCTACTTTCCGCTTGTGAAGACCTACGCGGAAACGACGTTCGGCGGCGATTTCCCGACGCCTGCGGACTACCTCGATCCGTTCGTGCGGGACCGTTTCAGCGCGCCCGGCAACTTCGCCGTCTATCCGCCGAATCACTATTACTACGACACGCTCAACTACTTCTCGAAAGGCTCAAATCCCGCGCCGCCATCGCGCGAAAACTGGCTCGGCACCGACGACCGCGGCCGCGACGTGTTCGCGCGCCTCGTCTACGGCTTTCGCGTGTCGGTGCTCTTCGCGCTCGTTCTGACGGCGATCGGCACGGTCGTCGGCGTGCTGGCGGGCGCGGTGCAGGGCTATTTCGGCGGCAGGACCGACATCTTCGGGCAGCGGCTCATCGAAATCTGGAGCGCGCTGCCGGAGCTTTATCTGCTGATCATCTTCGCGTCCATCTTCGAGCCGAGCCTGATCCTGCTCATCATCCTGTTGTCGCTCTTCGGCTGGATCGGGCTGTCGGACTACGTGCGCGCGGAGTTCCTGCGCAACCGCACGCAGGATTACGTGCGCGCCGCCCGCGCGATGGGCCTTTCCAACTGGCAGATCATCTGGCGGCACGTGCTGCCCAATAGCCTCACGCCCGTCATCACGTTCCTGCCGTTTCGCATGAGCGGCGCGATTCTCGCGCTGACGAGCCTCGATTTTCTCGGTCTCGGCGTGCCGCCGCCGACGCCTTCGCTGGGCGAACTGCTCGCGCAAGGCAAGGCGAATCTCGACGCGTGGTGGATTTCGCTCTCGACGTTCGGCGTGCTCGTCGGGACTTTGCTGCTGCTCACGTTCATGGGCGACGCGCTGCGCAACGCGCTCGATACGCGTATCGCGGACGCCGTGAAAGCGGGAGGCGGGCAGTGACGGAGCCTTTGCTGTCCATCGAAAACCTGCGCGTGCGCTTTGGCGACACGCTCGCCGTCGACGGCGTGAGTCTCGACATCCGCGCGGGCGAACGCGTCGCGCTCGTCGGCGAATCCGGCTCGGGCAAGAGCGTGACCGCGCTGTCGATCCTGCGCCTCGTGCGCGACGCGGAGCTGAGCGGCGCGATCCGCTTCGCCGGCGACGATCTCCTCGCCAAAAGCGAACGCGCGATGCGCGGCTTGCGCGGCTCCGACATCGCGATGATCTTTCAGGAGCCGATGACCGCGCTCAACCCGCTCTACACGGTCGGCGACCAGATCGGCGAAACCATTCAGCTTCACGACGGCGCGAGCCCGCGCGAGGCGCGCGAACGCGCAATCGCGCTGCTCGCGCGCACGGGCATCACCGAACCCGGGCGGCGCGTCGATAGTTACCCGCATCAGCTATCGGGCGGGCAGCGTCAGCGCGTGATGATCGCGATGGCGCTCGCGTGCCGGCCGCGCCTCTTGCTCGCCGACGAACCGACGACCGCGCTCGACGTGACGATCCGCGCGCAGATCGTCGAACTGCTGCTGGAACTGCAGCGCGACGAGGCGCAGAAGCGCGGCATGGCCGTCCTGCTCATCACGCACGATCTGAATCTCGTGCGCCGCTTCGCCGAGCGCGTCGCGGTGATGGAGAAGGGCGTGCTGGTGGAAAGCGGGCCGGTGAACGACATCTTCGAGTCGCCGCAGCATCCGTACACGCAGCGCCTGTTGAACAGCCGGCCGGAGCGTCGCGTGCTGCCGGTGCTGCCTATCGCGCCCGTGCTTCTCGACGCGAAAGACGTGCGCGTCGACTATCCGACGCGGCTGCCGGGCTTCGAGGGCTGGTTCCGGCGCGGCCGCTTCAAAGCCGTCGACGACGTGACGCTCTCGGTGCGTCAGGGCGAAACGCTCGGAATCGTCGGCGAATCGGGCTCGGGCAAGTCGACGCTCGCGATGGCGCTGCTCGGCCTGCAGCGCATCTCGCACGGCACGGTGCAGTTCCAGGGCAAGGCGCTCGGCGATTTTCGCGGACGCGAAAAGACGGTGCTGCGCTCGAATCTGCAAGTCGTGTTTCAGGACCCGTTCGGCTCGCTGTCGCCGCGGCAGACGGTGGAGAGAATCGTCGGGGAAGGGCTGGCGTTGCATCGGCCGGAACTGGATGCCGCCGCCCGGCGCGCAAAGGTGATCGCGGTGCTGCGCGAAGTCGGGCTGGACCGCACGGCGCTCACGCGATATCCGCACGAGTTTTCGGGCGGGCAGCGGCAACGCATCGCGATTGCGCGCGCGCTCGTGCTCGAACCGAGCATTCTGATTCTCGATGAACCGACGAGCGCGCTCGATGTCTCAATCCAGACTCAAGTTCTGGCACTTCTTGCCGATATTCAAAGAAAGCACAACCTCGGATATGTATTTATTAGCCACGATTTGCAAGTGATTGGCGCGATGGCGCATCGCGTCGCGGTCATGCGAGATGGAAATGTCGTGGAGGCAGGCGAAGTGGAGAAGATTTTTGCGAATCCGTCGGAAGAATACACACGAAAGCTACTGGCGGCAGCCCTGAATTCCTAAAAATCTTTCTTTTTCTCCAATTGCGTCTGGGTCTCAATTGTATTTTCCTATTTCTTTTGACAGTTAAATACTTTGTGGCTAGTATGCGTTCAAACTTTCACATATCTCCCTGATTTTTCAGTCTTTAATTGTAAAACCTACCGACCGATGCAGCCACTCACACTGACTCAGACATGCGCGCGCGCCGCCGCCGGCATGTTGATCGGCCTTCTGATGACAACAGCTTCCGGCGCCTTCGCCGACGAAGTCAGCAGTAATAGCCAAAACGCCGCCAACGGCGTCATCATTTCCCCCAAAGCACCCGAAACTGCAGCCGCGGCGGACACTGCCAGCGCTCCCGGCGCTGCCAAGTCGTTCCTCTCGGGCGTTGCGAGCAAGGCGGGCGACGTCGTCGTCGGCGCGCTCAACATGATCGGCGTGCGCTATCGCTGGGGCGGCGACACGCCGGATTCCGGTCTGGATTGCAGCGGCTTCGTGCGCTACGTGTTTCAGGACACGCTCGGCATGACACTGCCGCGCCGCGCCGAGGAAATGAGCCGCGTCGGCGAGAAGGTCCGCGTGTCGGATCTCAAGCCGGGCGACCTCGTCTTCTTCAATACGATGCGCCGCTCGTTTTCGCACGTCGGCATCTATATCGGCGACAACAAGTTCGTGCACTCGCCGTCCACCGGCAGCACGATCCGTGTCGACGACATGGAAAACGCGTATTGGGAAAAGCGCTTTACAGGCGCACGCCGCATCGAGAACGCGCAGTTCAACGACGGTTCCGAACTGCGTCAGCGCGTGAGCGCGACAATCGGCGGTTACTGAAGCACAGTCGCCCCGGCCACGAAAAGCCTGCATTCTCGCGAACGCAGGCTTTTTTGTTTCTGCGCGCCCAAAGCGCAAAGCGGCGCGCGCCTATGACGTTCATCGGAAAGCCTCATTGCACGGGTTTCTAAAAGCCGTTATAGTTTTCGAATGAACTTTTCTCTGTTCTCCCTCTCGTTTTCCCCGGCTGGTGCGTCGCTACGCGCACTATCGCTACTAGCGCTACTTACGCGCTGATCTTTCTCGCCTCCCGTCTGCTCGTTCAAGGTTTTCGACGCCAGCGGTGGCGCGAACACCCGAATTCCCTTTGCCGTTTTATCTCGATATTCCCAGCAATCGATAAATCCCCCAGGAGCCCAACATGGCAGCAGACAAGTTGATCATTTTCGACACGACCTTGCGCGACGGCGAGCAGTCCCCCGGCGCTTCGATGACGAAGGAAGAGAAGATTCGCATCGCGAAGCAGCTCGAGCGCATGAAAGTCGACGTGATCGAGGCGGGCTTCGCCGCCAGCTCCAACGGCGACTTCGACGCGATCAACACGATTGCCTCGCTCGTGAAGGACAGCACGGTCTGCTCGCTTGCCCGGGCGAACGACAAGGACATTCAGCGCGCCGCCGACGCGCTCAAGCCCGCCAATCAGTTCCGCATTCACACGTTTATCGCGACTTCCGCGCTTCATATGGAAAAGAAGCTGCGTATGTCGTCGGAACAGGTCTACGAACAGGCGCGGCTCGCGGTGCGTTTCGCCCGCAAATTTACCGATGACGTCGAGTTCTCGCCGGAAGACGGCAGCCGCTCGGATATCGACTTTCTGTGCCGCGTGCTCGAGGCAGTGATCGACGAAGGCGCGCGCACGATCAATATCGCCGACACGGTCGGCTACGGCGTGCCCGAACTGTACGGCAATCTCGTCAAGACGCTGCGGGAGCGCATTCCCAATTCCGACAAGGCCATTTTCTCGGTCCACTGTCACGACGATCTGGGCATGGCGGTCGCGAACTCGCTCGCGGGCGTGCAGATCGGCGGGGCGCGTCAGGTCGAATGCACGATGAACGGGCTTGGCGAGCGCGCGGGCAATACGTCGCTCGAAGAAATCGTGATGGCGGTCAAGACGCGCAAGGATTACTTCGGCCTGGACGTGGGCATCGACACCTCGCAGATCGTGCCGACTTCGAAGCTCGTCTCGCAGATCACCGGCTTCGTCGTGCAGCCGAACAAGGCGGTGGTCGGCGCGAATGCGTTCGCGCACGCGTCGGGCATCCACCAGGATGGCGTGCTCAAGGCGCGCGATACCTACGAAATCATGCGCGCCGAAGACGTGGGCTGGAGCGCGAACAAGATCGTGCTCGGCAAGCTCTCCGGGCGCAATGCGTTCAAGCAGCGGCTCGAGGAACTCGGCGTCACGATGGAATCCGAGGCGGCCGTGAACGCCGCGTTCGCGCGCTTCAAGGATCTCGCGGACCGTAAGGCCGAAATCTTCGACGAAGACATCATGCAGATCGTCTCCGAGGGATCGGCGGAGTCGCAGGCCAAGGAGCATTTCCGCTTCGTCTCGATGAAGCAGCACTCCGAGACCGGCGAGCAGCCGCAAGCGCGCGTGGTGTTCGCGGTGGACGGCACGGAAACGACGGGTGAAGCGCGCGGCAACGGTCCGGTGGACGCGACGCTGCACGCGATCGAATCGAAGGTGGAAAGCGGCGCGGAACTCGTCCTGTATTCGGTCAACGCCATCACGACCGGCACGCAGGCGCAAGGCGAAGTCACCGTGCGGCTGTCGAAGAGCGGGCGCATCGTGAACGGCGTCGGCACGGACCCGGACATCGTCGCGGCATCGGCGAAGGCGTATATCGCCGCGCTCAACAAGCTGCACTCGAAGGTCGAGAAGCTGAATCCGCAACTCTGATCTCGCGCTTTTCGCGGAGGAAGTCACGCAGGAAGAAGAAAGCCCTCGCCGTCCGCGAGGGCTTTTTTCATGGCTTTGTCGTCAGAACAGGTTGCGCCGGTCGGGATCGTGTAACGGATCGGGCGTTTTCTGCGTCATGCGCAAGATGCCTTGGTCGTCGAAATAGAAGCTGTACATCAGATACCAGAAGTTCGCCTCCATATAGCGATAGGTCCAGACTTCGCGCTTCATCAGCGGAAAGTACGAGGTCTCCACGGGCCGGCCGAAGTTGACGAGCACGTCCTTCTTCGTCCATGTGCCAATCTGCGCCTTGTAGAACTCGTTTTCGTCGAGCACTTGACGCACGCTGACGATTTTCCCCGATGCATCGACGTCCGCGGCGGTCGTGAATTCGCCGAGCGGCTGCGTCGGCCACATCAGCCGCTTGCCGCCGTTGGGCAGATCGTAGACCTCGCGCGGCGGGCCGAGCCGCGCGGTGATCGTCGAGGCATCTGCGCCCGCCTGATAGTTCTGCCACGGCTGCGCGCAAGCCGACAGGAGAAGCGCGCAAAGCGCGAGCGCCGCCGCGCCGCGCAGGCGCCTGAGTGTGTGCCGCATCGGTGCCTCCACTTACGTGTTCATTGTTTGCCGTGATTTTGACACGCGGCGCAAAAACCATGCTTCGGCTTCCGGCGCTCGAATGGCTTGCATGGCGGACGCGCCGCGGCCTATGATCCGCGCTTTCGTTGATGGGAAACATCCGATGACAAGCTCGCATCACACAAAGGCGGCCGCGCGATGGCTGCGGCTCGTGCTGGCGTGCGCCGCGTCGGCGTGCATCGCGCACGCGCATGCCGCCGATCTCGCACCGATCAGGCTCGCGATGATCGAGGGCATGTCCGGCCCCTTTGCGAATGCCGGCGCTGCGGTCGAGCGCAATCTGCGCTTCGGCGTCGAGCGCGTGAACGCGAAAGGCGGCGTCAAGCTCGCCGATGGCATGCATCCGCTGCAACTCGTCGTGCTCGACGGCAAGGGCAGCAGCGAGGCGAGCCTCGTGCAGTTGCGCGCCGCGATCGACGGGAAAATCGGTTTCGTCATGCAGGGCAATAGCTCGGCGGTCGCGGCGGCGCTCGTCGCGGCAATCGACAAACAGAACGCGCGCGAGCCCGAACGCCGCGTGCTGTTCCTCAACTATTCCGCCGACGATCCCGCGCTCACCAACGACGCCTGCAGTTTCTGGCACTTCCGCTTCGACGCCCACGCGGGCATGCGAATGGACGCGCTGGCGGACGCCATCGAGCGCGATCGCGCGGTAAAGAGGGTGTATCTGCTGAATCAGGACTACAGCTTCGGCCATGACGTCAGCCGCGAAGCGCGGCGAGCGCTCGGCGAAAAGCGGCCGGATATCGCGATCGCGGGCGACGAGTTTCATCCGGTCGGGCGCGTGAAAGACTTTGCGCCGTATATCGCCAAGATTCGCGCGAGCGGCGCGGACGCCGTCATCACGGGGAATTGGGGCAACGATCTCACGCTGCTCGTGAAAGCGGCGCGCGAGCAGGGGCTCGAAACGAAGTTCTACACGTTCTACGGCAATAGCCTGGGCGCGCCTGCCGCACTCGGCGACGCGGGCGTGAAGCGCGTGATCGCGGTCGCCGACTGGCATCCGAACGCGGGCGGCGCGGCCTCGGACGCGTACTATCGCGCGTTTCGCGCCCGATTTCCGGCGGCGTCGGACGATTATCTGGTGCTGCGCATGCCGCTTATGATCGAGATGCTCGCCGCCGCGATGACGCGCGCGGGGAGCGCCGATCCGCTCGCCGTGGCGCGCGCGCTCGAAGGCATGCGCTTCGACGGGGAGGGTTTTCATCCGTCGACCATGCGGGCGGCCGATCATCAGCTGATTCAGTCGCTCTACGTCATGAAAATGGACAAGGCGGGCGCGCCGGGCGTGCGTTTCGACAATGAAGGCTCGGGGTACGGTTTTCGCACGCTTTTGAACGTGCCCGCCGAGGCGACCGCCCGCCCGACGACCTGCAAGATGACGCGGCCATCGAACTGAGCGCGTGAGTGTGTGAGTGAAACGCACTGTGCTATACTTCGCACTTCGTTTTTGGCTCATTGCGTCTTCCGGAAGTCCGAAGGGAAGGAGGCGCGGAGTCTGGAACGGATGAAATCGGGCTTCAGTCCAGCCCGCCGATGCAACCACGGCACGGCCTTTCTTCCGTGACCGCCTGTCTGTTTCAAAGGAAACGCAAATGTCCGTAGCAGAAATCAAGAAGTCCGAAGTCGTCGCTGAATATGCGCGCGGCGCCAACGACACCGGCTCCCCCGAAGTGCAAGTCGCACTGCTCACGAGCCGCATCAACGAACTGACCATCCACTTCAAGGCCCACACGAAGGATCACCACAGCCGCCGCGGTCTGCTGCGCATGGTGAGCCGCCGTCGCAAGCTGCTCGACTACCTGAAGGGCAAGGATGCGGACCGTTATCGCTCGCTGATCGAAAAGCTGGGTCTGCGCAAGTAATTGGCCCCTGACGTGGCTTCGCGGCCAGCGTTCTAACGAAGTGCCTGTGTCGGTTCGCTGATACAGGCATTTTGTTTTTGCGCGATCCGCTCGCGAAGTGGTGTCTGATCGCTTTCGATGGATCGCCACCGAAACAAGCTTCACCCGGATGAATCGTCCGGTTCGACACTCGGTCCAGCCTCGCGGCAAGAGCTTTGTGTCATTCCAGCGCGGCGCGCCAGCGCCTTGGCCGCACCCCGCTGGAATGGCATAACACACCTCTCAAGCGTGGCTCGGCACCGTCCCGGCCCAGCGCCGTTCCAAAAGCCCGAAGCGCTCGATGGAAGGCGCGGCGCAACATAGAAGGAGTCGCAATGTTTAATAAAATCGTCAAAGAATTTAAGTGGGGACAACACAGCGTCCGCCTGGAAACGGGCGAAATCGCGCGTCAGGCGAGCGGCGCGGTGATCGTCGATGTCGAGGACACCGTCGTGCTCGCGACCGTCGTCGGCGCGAAGACCGCGAAGCCCGGCCAGGACTTTTTCCCGCTGACCGTCGATTATCTCGAGAAGACCTATGCCGCCGGCAAGATCCCGGGCGGCTTTTTCCGTCGCGAAGGCCGTCCGTCGGAAGGCGAAACGCTCATCTCGCGCCTGATCGACCGGCCGCTGCGTCCGCTGTTCCCGGAAGGTTTCTATAACGAAGTGCAGGTCGTCATCCACGTCCTGTCGCTGAATCCGGAAATCCCGGCCGACATTCCCGCGCTGATCGGCGCGTCGGCCGCGCTTGCCGTCTCCGGTCTGCCGTTCAACGGTCCGGTCGGCGCCGCGCGCGTCGCCTACATCAACAACGAGTACGTGCTGAATCCGACGCGCGCGCAGATGAAGGAATCGGCGCTCGATCTCGTCGTCGCGGGCACGGAGCGCGCGGTGCTGATGGTCGAATCCGAAGCGCAGCAGCTTTCCGAAGAAGTGATGCTCGGCGCGGTCGTGTTCGGCCACGATCAGATGCAAACGGCGATCGACGCGATCCACGAACTCGTGCGCGACGGCGGCAAGCCCGAGTGGGACTGGCAGCCGGCTGCGAAGAACGAAGCGCTGATCGCGCGCGTCACCGAAATCGCGAAGCCGGAACTGGAAGCGGCCTATCAGCTGCGCAACAAGCAGGCGCGCTCGGCCAAGCTGAAGGAAGTCTACGCATCGACGTCGGCGAAGCTCGCCGAAGAAGCTGCGGCATCGGGCACGGCAGCGGCGGACGCGGCCACCGTCGGCAACGTCCTCTTCGACATCGAAGCGAAGATCGTTCGCACGCAGATCCTGAACGGCGAGCCGCGCATCGATGGCCGCGACACGCGCACCGTGCGTCCCATCGAAATCCGCACGGGCGTGTTGCCGCGCACCCACGGCTCGGCGCTCTTCACGCGCGGCGAGACGCAGGCGCTCGTCATCGCGACGCTCGGCACGAAGGGCGACGAGCAGAACATCGACGCGCTCGAAGGCGAATATCGCGAGCGCTTCATGCTCCACTACAACATGCCGCCGTTCGCGACGGGCGAAACGGGCCGCGTCGGTTCGCCGAAGCGCCGTGAAATCGGCCACGGACGTCTCGCCAAGCGCGCGCTCGTCGCGTGCCTGCCGAGCGCCGACGAATTCGGCTACTCGATCCGCGTCGTCTCGGAAATCACCGAGTCGAACGGCTCGTCGTCGATGGCTTCGGTGTGCGGCGGCTGTCTCGCGCTGATGGACGCCGGCGTGCCGATGAAGGCGCACGTCGCGGGCATCGCAATGGGCCTGATTCTCGAAGGCAACAAGTTCGCGGTTCTGACCGACATCCTGGGCGACGAAGATCACCTCGGCGACATGGACTTCAAGGTGGCCGGCACGGCGCAAGGCGTGACCGCGCTGCAGATGGACATCAAGATTCAGGGCATCACGAAGGAAATCATGCAGGTCGCGCTCGCGCAGGCGAAGGAAGGCCGCATGCATATTCTCGGCAAGATGACCACCGCCGTGCCGGGCACGAACACCGAACTGTCGGAATTCGCGCCGCGCATGATCACGCTGAAGATCAACCCGGAAAAGATCCGCGACGTGATCGGCAAGGGCGGTTCCGTGATTCGCGCGCTGACCGAAGAGACGAACACGACCATCGACATCTCGGACGACGGCGTCGTGACCATCGCGAGCACGTCGAGCGAGGGCATGGCCGAGGCGAAGAAACGCATCGAGAACATCACGGCGGAAGTGGAAGTGGGTCAGGTCTACGAAGGCCCGGTGCTCAAGCTGCTGGACTTCGGCGCGATCGTGAACATCCTGCCGGGCAAGGACGGTCTCCTGCACATCTCCGAGATCGTCAACGAGCGCGTGAAGGACATCAACGATTACCTGAAGGAAGGCCAGATCGTGAAGGTCAAGGTCATCCAGACGGACGAAAAGGGCCGCGTGCGTTTGTCCGCCAAGGCGCTTCTGAACGAAGCCGCGCAACAGAACGAACCGACGCAGCCGCAGCAGTAATGCGGTAACGTGTGGACGGCCGGCCGCATCCGCGAGCCGGCCGTTTTCTTGTACGACGGCGATCGGACTATGCATTGTCCGGCGCGCCGCCGGACCCGATGGCACTGTGGAGCACGGATTGCTGTCTCCGCGTGCATAGCGCCATCCGGTTCGTCTCTATGAATCGATCCATCCCGCCATGCCCAATCAGAGGAATGCTATGAAGGCCGTCGAAATCACCGAGTTTGGCGCACCCGAAGTCCTCAAACTAGGCGAGCGCCCGATGCCCGAAGCGGGCAAGTGCGAGGTGCTCATCAAGGTCGCGGCATCCGGCGTCAACAGGCCGGACGTGTTCCAGCGCAAGGGCGCGTATGCGCCGCCGCCGGGCGCGTCGGATCTGCCGGGGCTCGAAGTGGCGGGCGAGATCGTCGATGGCGATTTCGATTCGAAGCACAATCCGTTCGGCCTCAAAAAGGGCGATCGCGTGTGCGCGCTGCTGGCCGGCGGCGGCTATGCCGAATACGCGGTCGCGCCGATCGAGCAATGTCTGCCGGTGCCGGCGGGTTTGTCGGACATCGAGGCGGCATCGCTGCCGGAAACGTTCTTCACCGTGTGGAGCAACGTGTTCGAGCGCGCGCATCTCGGCGCGGGCGAAAACGGCGAGGAAGAGACGCTGCTCGTGCAGGGCGGATCGAGCGGTATCGGCGTGACGGCGATCCAGATCGCGCGCGCACTCGGCTTTCGCGTGTTCGCGACTGCCGGCAGCGACGAGAAGTGCCGCGCGTGCGAATCGCTCGGCGCGGAGCGGGCGATCAACTACAAGACGGAAGACTTCGTCGAAGTGGCGAAGTCGCTCACGAACGACCGCGGCGTCGACGTCATTCTCGATATGGTCGCGGGCGACTACCTGCCGCGCGAACTCAAGGCGCTGGCGGACGGCGGGCGCATCTGCGTGATCGCGCTGCTCGGCGGCGCCAAGGCCGAGATCAATCTGAACGACATCTTGCGCCGCCGTCTGGTCATCACCGGCTCGACGCTGCGTCCGCGTCCCATCGCGTTCAAGGCGAAGATCGCGGCGAAGCTGAAGGAACGCGTGTGGCCGGAAATCGAGGCCGGGCGCATCAAGCCGGTCATTCACCAGGTCTTTCCGGCGCACGAGGCCGCCGCCGCGCATGCGCTGATGGAAAGCAGCACGCATGTCGGCAAGATCGTGCTGAGCTGGAAAGACGGCGCGTGAGTGGCGCGACGGCTTTCGGCGGTTTGACCGGTTTCGCCGTATCACAGTAAAATCGCCTGTTTTGCAAGCAGTTGGCGGTTTCCAGCGGTTCATTCCAATAACATGCCGGCGACTGGGCGAAAGCGCGGTCGCTCCACAGAAAGGCGGTCGTCACAGCCGCCGAGTGACGAGACAATGGCGAGAGAACGAGCAAAACTGGTGGTAGGCAACTGGAAGATGCACGGCCGCATCGAGCAAAATGCGCCCTTGCTGACGGAAGTAGCCGCGGGGGCATCGGCTTTGCAGGATGTGGGAGTCGGAGTATGCGTGCCGTTCCCGTATCTCGCGCAGACGCAGGCGCTGCTCGCCGATTCCATCGTGCGCTGGGGCGTGCAGGATATTTCGGCGCATGCGCAGGGCGCCTACACCGGGGAAGTCGCCGCGGAAATGGCGACGGACTTCGGCGCGACGTATGCCATCGTCGGTCATTCCGAGCGTCGCGCGTATCATCACGAGACGCCGGAGCTGGTCGGTGCAAAGGCGCGCCGCGCGCTCGATGCGGGCGTAACGCCGATCGTCTGTCTCGGCGAAACGCTCGATGAGCGCGAGTGCGATGCGACCGAGCGCGTGATCGGCGCGCAGCTGGAAGCGGTGCTCCTCATGCTGAGCGAGGAGCAGGCGGCGCGAATTGTCATCGCTTATGAGCCGGTTTGGGCCATCGGGACGGGCAAGAGCGCGACGGCGGCCCAGGCGCAAAACGTTCACGCGTTCGTGCGCTCGAAGCTGGCCGAGAAGGGCGCAACCATCGCTCACGTCCCGTTGCTCTACGGCGGAAGCGTGAAGCCGGATAATGCGCAAGAGTTGTTCGGGCAAGCGGACATCGATGGCGGGCTGATTGGCGGCGCGTCGTTGAAATCCCAAGATTTTCTTGCAATCTGCCAGGCGGCCCAAACCGTGTTGCAATAACGGCTTGTATCGTAAGCGATTGAAAGAGCACGTCGCGGCACGCGAGTGTCACGGAAACATCAAGATCCAGGTGAGTTGAAATGCTGTATTTGAAAACATTGATTATCGTCGTCCAGTTGTTGTCGGCGCTTGGCGTGATTGGGCTTGTTCTTCTGCAACACGGCAAGGGCGCCGACATGGGCGCGGCCTTCGGGAGTGGCGCATCGGGCAGTCTGTTCGGTGCGACGGGGTCGGCGAATTTCTTGTCGCGCACGACGGCAGTTCTCGCCGCCATCTTCTTCGTCACAACGCTGGCGCTGACGTATCTGGGAAGCTACAAGCCGCAGGTGTCCGCGGGCGTGCTGGGCGGTGCGGCTCCGGTGGCGGCATCCGCCGCTGCACCGGCTCGCGCGGGCGCTTCGGCTCCGGTGACTGCGCCCGCATCGGCGGCTCCGGCGTCGTCCGCACCGGGCGCCGACGTGCCGAAATAACGGCCAGAACAAATTTTCGCGAAATTCGTGGTTTGTGCGTTGAACAATTCGTGAGACCTAGTTATAATTCAAGTCTTGAAGCGATTCGCGGCAATTAAGAAGTTGTTTTCCCGGATTGCAGTACAGTGCCGACGTGGTGAAATTGGTAGACACGCTATCTTGAGGGGGTAGTGGCGAAAGCTGTGCGAGTTCGAGTCTCGCCGTCGGCACCAAAAGTTATCCAATGCCAGCCGCATGCATCGCTTCGGCTGGCATTGTCACTTCTGGAGTACCCTTACGATATCGTTGTGATCGTGAGCGGTCCCAAGTGAATCCCACCGCCGGGTGGTCTGTCCCGGCAGTAGCGTCCCAATCATCGACTGACCGAACCTACCGATCTGAGGATAGCCTTGAACCTCGCACCCTATTACCCCGTCTTCTTGTTTCTTGTGGTGGGCCTTGGTTTAGGTATAGCGTTGGTCAGCATCGGCAAGATTCTCGGTCCCAACAAGCCCGACACCGAAAAAAATGCGCCGTATGAATGCGGCTTCGAGGCATTCGAAGACGCGCGTATGAAGTTCGATGTGCGCTACTATCTCGTCGCAATTCTTTTCATCATTTTCGACCTCGAGACGGCGTTCCTGTTTCCGTGGGGCGTTGCCCTGCGCGACATCGGCTGGCCGGGGTTCATGGCCATGATGATCTTTCTGCTCGAATTCCTGCTCGGCTTCGCCTACATCTGGAGAAAGGGCGGTCTGGACTGGGAGTAACGGGTAGATCACCGGATTCATGAGCGGCTATGGCTGGCGGCTCATCTGGAGTGGAAATCAAATGAGTATCGAAGGGGTCTTGAAGGAAGGCTTTGTCACCACCACGGCTGACAAGCTGATCAACTGGACGCGCACCGGCTCCTTGTGGCCGATGACGTTCGGTCTCGCGTGTTGCGCGGTCGAGATGATGCATGCGGGCGCGGCCCGTTACGACCTGGACCGTTTCGGCGTGGTGTTTCGCCCGAGTCCGCGCCAGTCCGACGTGATGATCGTCGCCGGTACGCTCTGCAACAAGATGGCGCCCGCGCTTCGTAAGGTGTACGACCAGATGGCCGAGCCGCGCTGGGTCATTTCGATGGGTTCGTGCGCGAACGGCGGCGGCTACTATCACTATTCGTATTCGGTTGTGCGTGGCTGCGACCGCATCGTCCCGGTCGACGTGTACGTTCCTGGTTGCCCTCCGACGGCCGAAGCGCTGGTCTACGGCGTGATCCAGTTGCAGGCGAAGATTCGCCGCACCAACACCATCGCCCGTCAATAAAGGCCTGAGCCTCCCCAACTATGGCAAGCAAACTCGAGACCCTCAAAGCGAACCTCGAGGCGGCGTTCGGTGGCCGTCTCCTGAACATCACCGAGTCGCTGGGTCAGTTGACGGTCGCCGTCAAGTCGGCCGATTATCTGGAAGTCGCCACCAAGCTGCGTGACGATCGCTCGCTCGGCTTCGAGCAGCTCATGGACCTCGCCGGCGTCGACTATTCGACGTATGGCGACGGCGCCTACGACGGCCCGCGTTTCGCGGCGGTCGTCCATCTCCTCTCCGTTTCGAACAACTGGCGTCTGCGCGTGCGCGTGTTCGCACCGGACGACGAAGTGCCCATCGTTCCGTCGCTGGTCGATATCTGGTCGTCGGCGAACTGGTACGAACGCGAAGCGTTCGACCTGTACGGCATCGTGTTCGAAGGCCACCCCGACCTGCGCCGGATTTTGACGGACTACGGCTTCATCGGCCATCCGTTCCGCAAGGACTTCCCGGTGACAGGTTTTGTCGAAATGCGCTACGACCCGGAAGAAAAGCGCGTCGTGTATCAGCCTGTGACGATCGAGCCGCGCGAAATCACGCCGCGCGTGATCCGCGAAGATCGTTACGGTGGCCTGAAACATTAAGAGAGCGTCATGGCAGACATCAAGAACTACACGCTGAACTTCGGCCCGCAACACCCTGCCGCGCACGGCGTGCTGCGCCTCGTGCTGGAACTCGACGGCGAAGTGATTCAGCGCGCCGATCCGCACATCGGCCTCTTGCATCGCGCGACCGAGAAGCTCGCGGAATCCAAGACCTTCATTCAGTCGGTGCCGTACATGGACCGTCTCGACTACGTGTCGATGATGGCCAACGAGCACGCTTACGTGATGGCAATCGAGAAGCTGCTGGGCATCGACGTGCCGATCCGCGCGAAGTACATCCGCGTGCTGTTCGACGAAATCACGCGCGTGCTGAATCACCTCATGTGGATCGGCTCGCACGCGCTCGACGTCGGCGCGATGGCCGTGTTCCTCTATGCGTTCCGTGAGCGCGAAGACCTGATGGACGTGTACGAAGCGGTGTCCGGCGCGCGCATGCACGCCGCGTATTACCGTCCGGGCGGCGTGTACCGCGACCTGCCCGACGCCATGCCGCAATACAAGGTCTCGAAAATCCGCAATGCGAAGGCGCTCGAGAGGATGAACGAGAACCGTCAGGGGTCGCTGCTCGACTTCATCGACGACTTCTTCAATCGCTTTCCGGGCTACGTCGACGAGTACGAAACGCTGCTCACCGACAACCGCATCTGGAAGCAGCGTCTCGTCGGCATCGGCGTAGTGAGTCCGGAGCGCGCGTTGCAGCTTGGCATGAGCGGCGCGATGCTGCGCGGCTCGGGCATCGAGTGGGATTTGCGCAAGAAGCAGCCTTACGAAGTGTACGACCAGCTGGATTTCGACATCCCGGTAGGCGTAAACGGCGACTGCTATGACCGCTATCTTGTGCGCGTCGAGGAAATGCGTCAGTCCACGCGTATCGCCAAACAGTGCATTGCCTGGCTGCGCAAGAATCCTGGCCCTGTGATGGTCGATAATCACAAGGTTGCGCCGCCGTCGCGCGTGGGCATGAAGAGCAACATGGAAGAGCTGATTCACCACTTCAAGCTCTTCACGGAAGGCTTCCACGTACCCGAAGGCGAGACGTATGCCACGATCGAACACCCGAAGGGCGAGTTCGGCATCTATCTGATCTCGGACGGCGCGAACAAGCCGTATCGCCTGAAGATCCGCGCGCCCGGTTATGCCCACCTCGCCGCGCTGGACGAGATGGCGCGCGGCCACATGATCGCGGATGCGGTGACGATCATCGGTACGCAGGACATCGTGTTCGGCGAAATCGATCGCTGATCCATTCGCCCGCTCACGCGGCGCGCTCGTCGAGCCGCCGTCGCAGAAAACCGCAGCGGGAAGCGTAGAAGCAATTACAGGAAACCGCAGGACGCCAGGTCTGCCGCAATATGATGGGCGCGGCAGGTTTTCGTTCGGTAGGAATTGAAAGAGTCGTGTCTGAAAATGATCTCAGCTGAAGGCCTGAAAGAAATCGATCGTGCGGTCGCCAAGTATCCCGCCGAGCAGAAGCAGTCGGCGGTGATGTCCGCGCTCGCTGTCGCTCAGGAAGAGCATGGATGGCTCTCGCCCGAGCTCATGAAGTTCGTGGCCGACTATCTGGGCATGCCGCCTGTCGCGGTGCAGGAAGTCGCCACGTTCTACACGATGTACCAGCTCACGCCGGTCGGTAAGCACAAGATCACGCTCTGCACGAACCTGCCTTGCCAGCTCGGTCCGGACGGCGGCTCGGATAGTGCTGCTCAATATCTCAAGCAGAAGCTCGGCATCGACTTCGGCGAAACCACGCCCGACGGAAAGTTCACGCTGAAAGAAGGCGAGTGCTTCGGCGCGTGCGGCGATGCGCCTGTCATGCTGGTGAACAACCACCGCATGTGCAGCTTCATGAGCCGCGAGAAGATCGACCAGTTGATCGAGGAACTTTCGAAATGACGTCACTCCACGATCGTCACATCAAGCCGCTGATCCTCGCTGGCCTCAACGGCGAGAACTGGCATCTCGAAGATTACGTTGCGCGCGGCGGCTATAAGCAGCTGCGCCGAATTCTCGAAGAAAAGATTCCGCCCGAACAGGTGATCGCCGACGTCAAGGCGTCCGGTCTGCGCGGTCGCGGAGGCGCCGGCTTCCCGACCGGCCTGAAGTGGAGCTTCATGCCGCGTCAGTTTCCGGGGCAGAAGTATCTCGTCTGCAATTCGGACGAAGGCGAACCGGGCACGTTCAAGGATCGCGACATCCTGCGCTGGAACCCGCACTCGCTGATCGAAGGCATGGCCATCGGCGCGTATGCGATGGGCATCACCGTCGGCTACAACTACATCCACGGTGAGATCTTCGAGGTCTACCGCGTGTTCGAAGCGGCGCTGGAAGAAGCGCGCGCGGGCGGCTATCTTGGCGCGAACATTCTGGGTTCGGGCTTTTCGTTCGAGTTGTACGCGCATCACGGCTATGGCGCGTACATCTGCGGCGAAGAAACGGCGTTGCTCGAATCGCTTGAAGGCAAGAAGGGCCAGCCGCGCTTCAAGCCGCCGTTCCCGGCGAGCTTCGGCGTGTACGGCAAGCCAACGACGATCAACAACACCGAGACCTTCGCTGCCGTGCCGTTCCTGTTGGAAATCGGCCCGAAGAATTACCTCGAACTCGGCAAGCCGAACAACGGCGGCACGAAGATCTTCTCCGTATCGGGCGACGTGAATCGTCCGGGCAACTACGAGGTTCCGCTCGGCACGCCGTTCTCCACGTTGATGGAACTTGCGGGCGGCGTGCGCGGCGAATCGATCAAGGCGGTCATTCCGGGCGGTTCGTCGGCGCCGGTCGTGCCGGGCGACATGATGCTCGCGACCGACATGGACTACGATTCGATCGCGAAAGCCGGGTCGATGCTCGGCTCGGGCGCGGTCATCGTCATGAACGAAACGCGCTGCATGGTGCGCTCGCTGCTGCGCTTGTCGTACTTCTATTACGAAGAGTCGTGCGGCCAGTGCACGCCGTGCCGAGAAGGAACGGGTTGGTTGTATCGCGTGGTGCATCGCATCGAGCATGGCCTCGGCCGCAAGGAAGACCTGGATCTGCTGAACTCGGTCGCCGAAAACATCATGGGCCGCACGATCTGCGCGCTCGGCGATGCGGCCGCGATGCCGGTGCGCGGCATGCTGAAGCACTTCTGGAACGAATTCGAATATCACGTCGAGCACAAGCAGTGTCTCGTCGGCGGGCACGCGCATCATGCGGCGTCCGAAGCGCTTACCGCGTAATCAGGCGCACAGTCAGTTGCGCGAAAGAGGTTGAGGACCATTCCCCATCATGGTTGAACTAGAAATTGACGGCAAGACGGTCGAGGTGCCCGAAGGCAGCATGGTGATCCAGGCTGCGCACAAGGTCGATACGTACATTCCTCACTTCTGCTATCACAAGAAGCTGTCGATCGCGGCGAACTGCCGGATGTGCCTCGTCGAAGTCGAAAAGATGCCGAAGGCCGTCCCCGCCTGCGCGACGCCCGTTTCCGCGGGCATGGTCGTGCGCACCGCCTCCGACCGTGCCGTGAAGGCGCAGCAGTCGGTGATGGAATTCCTGCTGATCAATCACCCGCTGGATTGCCCGATTTGCGATCAGGGCGGCGAGTGCCAACTGCAGGATTTGGCCGTCGGTTACGGCAAGTCGCAGTCGCGCTATAGCGAAGAAAAGCGCGTTGTGTTCCACAAGAACGTGGGTCCGCTCATCTCGATGGAAGAGATGACGCGCTGCATCCACTGCACACGCTGCGTGCGCTTCGGGCAGGAAATCGCCGGCGTGATGGAACTCGGCATGCTGGGCCGCGGCGAGCACTCGGAAATCACGTCGTTCGTCGGCAAGACGGTCGATTCGGAGCTGTCGGGCAATATGATCGACCTGTGCCCGGTCGGCGCTCTGACGAGCAAGCCGTTCCGGTACAGCGCGCGGACGTGGGAATTGTCGCGCCGCAAGTCGGTGAGCCCACATGATTCCGTCGGCGCGAACCTCGTCGTCCAGGTGAAGAACAATCGCGTCATGCGTGTTCTGCCCATGGAAAACGAAGCGATCAACGAATGCTGGATCTCGGACAAGGACCGCTTCTCGTACGAAGGCCTGAACAGCGACGACCGCCTGACGGCGCCGATGCTCAAGCAGGGCGGCAACTGGATCGAGACCGATTGGCAGACCGCGCTCGAATACGTCGCGAAGGGCATCAAGGGCATCAAGGCGGATCATGGCGCGAACGCCATCGCCGCGCTCGCGACGCCGCACAGCACGGTCGAAGAACTGTACCTGCTCAAGCAGTTCGCGGAAGGCGTCGGCACGCCGAACGTCGATTTCCGCCTGCGTCAGAATGATTTCTCCGCGCCGGTCGGCGCCGGTGCGCCGTGGCTCGGCGTGAAGATCGCGGACCTGTCGAATGTGGACACCGCGTTCGTGATCGGCTCGTTCCTGCGCCGCGATCATCCGCTCTTCGCCGCGCGTCTGCGTCAGGCCGCGAAGAACGGCGCGAAGCTCACGTTCCTCAACGCGAGCAACGACGATTCGCTGATCCCGACGGCGCATCGCCTGGTGGCCGCGCCGTCCGCGTGGCTGGACCAACTCGCGGGCATCGCGGCGGCGGTATCGGAAGCGCGCGGCGTCGCGCTGCCGGAAGCGTTCGCAGGCCGCGAAGCGTCGGCGGCGGCGAAGGACGTCGCAGCGTCGCTGTCGGCGGGCGAAAAGCGCGTCGTGCTGCTCGGAAACATGGCGGTTCAGCATCCGGACTTCGCGCAGATTCAGGCGGCCGCGCAATGGATCGCCGACAACACCGGCGCGACGCTCGGCTTCCTCACGGAAGGCGCGAACACCGTTGGCGGATATCTCGTCGATGCGCTGCCGGGCGAGGGTGGCCTGAACGCGCGTGCCGCGTTCGAACAGCCGCGCAAGGGCTACGTGCTCTTCAACGCCGAACCGGAACTCGACGCGGCTAATCCCGCGCAGGCCGTCGCCGCGCTGAAGCAGGCGGAAATGGTCGTGGTGATGTCGCCGTTCAGGCACGGCATGGACTATGCGGACGTGCTGCTGCCGATCGCGCCGTTCACGGAGACGTCGGGCACGTTCGTCAACGCGGAAGGCACTGCGCAGTCGTTCAACGGCGTCGTGCGCGCGCTGGGCGAAACGCGTCCGGGCTGGAAGGTATTGCGCGTGCTGGGCACGATGCTGGGCCTGCCGGGCTTCGAGTTCGACACGGCCGAGGAAGTGCGGGTCGCCGCGCTCGGCACGGGCGAACTCGGCGCGCGTCTGTCGAACAAGACGACCGTCGCTGCGAAGCGCGTTGCATCGAATGTCGCGGTGAAGGGCGGCCTCGAGCGCCTCGCCGACGTGCCGATTTATCACGCCGACCCGCTCGTGCGCCGCGCGCCTTCGCTGCATCTGACCGCAGCGGCGCGCGACGCGAACGTCGCCGGCCTGCCGACGACGCTCTTCGACAAGCTCGGCCTGAAAGAGGGTGACGCCGTGCGCGTGCGCCAGGGCGATCTGTCGGTGGTGATGCCTGCGGTGCGCGACGCGAATCTGGCGGAATCGGTGGTCCGCGTGTCGGCGGCTACCGCGGCTGGCGCCGCGCTCGGCGGCCTGTTCGGTGAACTGGTAGTGGAGAAGGCGTAAATGGGCTTGTTCGATACGATCAACGCAGGCGGCACGCAGCTTCTCGGCGTTGCCTGGCCCACCGTGTGGGCGCTGGTGCGCATCCTCGTGGTTGCGGTTGTGATCCTGCTGTGCGTCGCGTACCTGATTTTGTGGGAACGCAAGCTCATCGGCTGGATGCACGTGCGTGTCGGCCCGAACCGCGTCGGCCCGGCGGGTTTGCTGCAGCCGATCGCGGACGTGCTGAAGCTCCTGCTGAAGGAAGTCATTCAGCCGACGCAGGCGAGCAAATGGATCTACGTGATCGCGCCGATCATGACCGTGGTGCCGGCGTTCGCGGTCTGGGCGGTCATCCCGTTCCAGGCGAAAGCGGTGCTCGGCAACATCAACGCGGGTCTGCTGTATGTCATGGCGATCTCGTCCATCGGCGTGTACGGCGTGATTCTCGCGGGCTGGGCGTCCAACTCGAAGTACGCGTTCCTCGGTGCCATGCGCGCGGCCGCGCAGATGGTGTCCTACGAAATCTCGATGGGCTTCGCGCTCGTCGTCGTGCTGATGGTCGCGGGCACGCTGAACATGTCGGATATCGTTGCCTCGCAGCAGCGCGGCATTTTCGCGGGCTTCGGCGTGAACATCCTGTCGTGGAACTGGCTGCCGCTCCTACCGATGTTCGTCGTGTACTTCATTTCGGGCATCGCGGAAACGAACCGTCACCCGTTCGACGTGGTGGAAGGCGAATCGGAAATCGTCGCGGGTCACATGATCGACTACTCCGGCATGGCGTTCGCGCTGTTCTTCCTCGCCGAGTACATCAACATGATCGTGATCTCGGCGATCGCCACGACACTGTTCCTCGGCGGCTGGGACGCCCCGTTCGGGTTCCTGTCGTTTATCCCCGGCGTGTTCTGGTTCGTGCTCAAGGTCTTCTTCCTGCTGTCGGTCTTCATCTGGGCGCGCGCCACGTTCCCGCGTTACCGCTATGACCAGATCATGCGTCTCGGCTGGAAGGTGTTCCTGCCGGTGTCGGTAGTGTGGGTGGTCGTGGTCGGCTTCTGGATCATGTCGCCGCTCAACATCTGGAAGTAGTCGAACGAAACCAGGGACAAGAGCGGACCAAACATCATGAACGCAATTCAGAACTTCTTTAAGACCTTCTTCCTGACCGAGCTGCTGAAGGGTCTCGCGCTGACGGGCCGTTACGCGTTCCAGCGCAAGATTACCGTGCAGTTCCCGGAAGAAAAGACGCCGGTGTCGCCGCGTTTCCGCGGCCTGCACGCGCTGCGCCGCTACGAGAACGGCGAAGAGCGCTGTATCGCGTGCAAGCTGTGCGAAGCGGTGTGCCCGGCGCTCGCGATCACCATCGAATCGGAAACGCGCGCGGATAACACCCGCCGCACGACGCGCTACGACATCGACCTGACCAAGTGCATCTTCTGCGGCTTCTGCGAAGAAAGCTGTCCGGTCGACTCGATCGTCGAGACGCATATCCTCGAATATCACGGCGAAAAGCGCGGCGATCTGTATTTCACGAAGGACATGCTGCTTGCAGTGGGCGATCGTTACGAGAAGGAAATCGCCGCATCGAAGGCGGCGGACGCTCCGTACCGTTGATGCGAACCGGTGCCGGCGTCGCGTGACAACGAGACCCTCGTTTCGCGCGCCGGTGCCGGGTCGAAGCGATTTAGCTGTTGCTGTTCGGCGCGGACTCGCAGAGTCCGGAGCGAGCGGATCGGACGCACCGCGCGCCGACACACCCTGCCTGATGATGGCCTAACGATGAACCGGTAATCATGGAATTCACAACCGTACTGTTCTATATCTTCGCGCTGCTGCTGACCGTGTCGGCGCTGAAGGTGATCACCTCGCGCAACCCGGTGTCATCCGCGCTTTTCCTCGTGCTCGCGTTCTTCAACGCAGCCGCGATCTGGATGCTGCTGCAAGCCGAATTCCTCGCGATCCTTCTGGTGCTCGTGTACGTCGGCGCGGTGATGGTGCTGTTCCTTTTCGTCGTGATGATGCTCGACATCAACATCGATGTCCTGCGGCGCGATTTCAAGCGCTTCGTGCCGCTCGCGACCCTCGTCGGCGCCATCATCGTGCTCGAAACGGCGCTCATCCTGTGGCACGGTTTCGGCGCAACGATGGCTCCGCTGCATGACGCAGGCGCCGCGGCAGGCGTGAGCGGCGCGGCATTGATGCCGAACACGCAGCTCATCGGCAAGGTCATCTACACCGACTACATCTTCGCGTTCGAAATCGCGGGTCTCGTGCTGCTCGTCGCGATCATCGCGGCGATCTCCCTCACGATCCGCGACAAGAAGGACAAGAAGACGCAAAACGTCAGCCGGCAGGTAAAGGTCCGCCGTCAGGACCGCGTGCGTATCGTCAAGATGCCGGCGGAAACGCAGGCACCGGACGCCTCCGTGGAACCGGCCGTGACCGGCAACATCGGCGCGGGCGCCGTGGACAACAAGGGCTGAGCGCAGCAGTTCTGGAAGGAGAGAAAACAAACATGTTGAGTCTTGCCCATTACCTCGTGCTCGGCGCGATCCTCTTCGCGATCAGCATCGTCGGCATCTTCCTGAACCGCCGCAACGTCATCATCATCCTGATGGCCATCGAGCTGATGCTGCTCGCGGTGAACACCAATTTCGTCGCGTTCTCGCACTATCTGGGCGACGTGCACGGCCAGATCTTCGTGTTCTTCGTCTTGACCGTGGCCGCAGCGGAAGCCGCAATCGGTCTCGCGATTCTCGTGACCCTGTTCCGTAGCCTCGACACGATCAACGTCGAGGACCTCGATCAGCTCAAAGGTTAATTTCAGGCTAGGCTGTTATGTCCACGACACTCAATGAAAACCTCCTGCTTGCGGTCCCGCTGGCGCCGCTTGCCGGCTCGCTGATCGCGGGGCTGCTCGGGAAGGCCGTAGGGCGCAAGGGCGCGCATCGCGTGACCATTCTCGGCGTCTTCATCTCGTTCATCCTGTCCGCGTTCGTCTTCTATGACGTGATGATGGGCGCGAGCTACAACGGCACCGTCTACGAATGGATGACGCTCGGCTCGCTGAAGATGGAAGTCGGCTTCCTCGTCGACTCGCTGACCGCGATGATGATGGTGATCGTCACCTTCGTCTCGCTGATGGTGCACATCTACACCATCGGCTACATGGCGGAAGAAGACGGCTACCAGCGCTTCTTCTCGTACATTTCGCTGTTCACGTTCTCGATGCTGATGCTCGTGATGAGCAACAACTTCCTGCAGCTCTTCTTCGGCTGGGAAGCGGTGGGCCTCGTATCGTATCTGCTGATCGGCTTCTACTTCACCCGGGAAAGCGCGATCTACGCGAACATGAAAGCGTTCATCGTGAACCGCGTCGGCGACTTCGGCTTTCTGCTCGGCATCGGCCTGCTGCTCGCGTTCGCGGGCTCGCTCAACTACGGCGACGTGTTCGCGCAGGGCGAAAAGCTCGCGGGCATGACGTTCCCGGGCACGAGCTGGGGCTTGCTGACAGTCGCGTGCATTTGCCTTTTCATCGGCGCGATGGGCAAGTCGGCGCAATTCCCGCTGCACGTGTGGCTGCCTGATTCGATGGAAGGCCCGACGCCGATTTCCGCGCTGATTCACGCGGCAACGATGGTGACGGCCGGCATTTTCATGGTGACGCGCATGTCGCCGCTTTTCGAGCACTCGGATGCGGCGCTGTCGTTCGTGACCGTCATCGGCGCGATCACCGCGTTGTTCATGGGTTTCCTGGGCGTCGTGCAGAACGACATCAAGCGCGTGGTCGCTTATTCGACGCTCTCGCAGCTTGGCTACATGACGGTCGCGCTCGGCGTCTCCGCGTACCCGGTGGCGGTGTTTCACCTCGGCACGCACGCGTTCTTCAAGGCGCTGCTGTTCCTCGGCGCGGGTTCGGTCATCATCGGCATGCACCATGACCAGGACATGCGCAACATGGGCGGCCTCGCGAAGTACATGCCGATCACATGGATCACATCGCTGATCGGATCGCTCGCGCTGATAGGCACGCCGTTCTTCTCGGGCTTCTATTCGAAGGACTCGATCATCGATGCGGTGAAGCTCTCGCATCTGCCGGGTTCGGGCTTCGCGTACTTCGCCGTGGTGGCGAGCGTGTTCGTCACGGCGCTGTACTCTTTCCGCATGTATTTCCTCGTGTTCCACGGCCAGGAGCGCTTCCGCGGTCCGAAGCATCCCGATTCGCCGATGGGCGCGGAAGAAGCAACGCACGGCCACGATGACCACGGCCACGGCCATGGTCACGATGACCACGGTCACGGTCACGCGCACGAGCCGCACGAAAGCCCGTGGGTGGTGACGCTGCCGCTGATCCTGCTGGCGATTCCGTCGGTGATCATCGGCGCGATCATGGTCGGCCCCATGCTCTTCGGCGACTTCTTCTCGCACGGCGTCGTGTTCGACAAGGTGATCTACATCGCCGAGAACCACGAAGGCATGCGCGAAATGGGCGAGGAATTCCACGGCTGGGTCGCGATGGCGTTGCACAGCATCGTCACGCCGGGCCCGGTCTGGCTCGCGGCGCTGGGCGTCATCGTCGCATGGTTCCTGTATATGAAGCGCCCGGACCTGCCGCCGGTCATCGCGAAGCGCTTCGGTCCGATCTACGCGTTGCTCGACAACAAGTACTACATGGACAAGATCAACGAAGTGGTCTTCGCGAAGGGTGCGGTCGCGATCGGCCGCGGGCTCTGGAAAGAGGGCGATGTGGTTGTCATCGACGGCATCGTCAACGGCAGTGCGCGGTTCATGGGCTGGTTCGCCGGCGTGATCCGCTTCCTTCAATCCGGTTACATCTATCACTACGCGTTCGCCATGATTATCGGCATGTTGGGGCTCTTGACCCTGTTTGTAACGCTCGGCGGCAAATAAGGCGAGGGACCCTATGCACTCTTTTCCGATTCTCAGTGTCGCGATCTGGTTGCCGATCGTCTTCGGCCTCCTGGTCCTGGCTGTAGGTTCCGACCGCAATCCGGCGCCCGCGCGCTGGATCGCGCTGATCGGCTCGGTTCTCGGTCTCATCGTCACGATTCCGCTCATCACCGGTTTCGATACGTCGAGCGCCGCGCTGCAGTTCGTCGAGCAGTCGAACTGGATCGAACGCTTCAACATCACGTATCACCTCGGCGTGGACGGCATCTCGATGTGGTTCGTCGTGCTGACCGCGCTCATCACGGTGATCGTCGTGATTGCCGGATGGGAAGTCATCACCGAGCGCGTGTCGCAATACATGGCCGCGTTCCTGATCCTTTCGGGGATCATGATCGGCGTCTTCTCGACCGCCGACGGCATGCTCTTCTACGTGTTCTTCGAAGCCACGCTCATTCCGATGTACATCATCATCGGCGTGTGGGGCGGCCCGAACCGCGTGTATGCGGCGTTCAAGTTCTTCCTGTACACGCTCGCCGGCTCGCTCCTGATGCTGGTCGCGTTGCTCTACCTGTACACGCAGACGCACACGTTCGATCTGGCCACCTGGCAGGCCGCGAAGATCGGCATGACGCCGCAGATATTGCTCTTCATCGCGTTCTTCCTCGCGTTCGCCGTGAAGGTGCCGATGTGGCCGGTCCACACCTGGCTGCCGGACGCGCACGTCGAAGCGCCTACAGGCGGCTCGGTCGTGCTGGCGGCGATCATGCTGAAGCTCGGCGCATACGGCTTCCTGCGCTTCTCGCTGCCGATCGCACCGGACGCGAGCCATTTCCTCGCGCCCGTCGTCATCACGCTGTCGCTGATCGCGGTCATCTACATCGGTCTCGTCGCGCTGGTGCAGGCGGACATGAAGAAGCTCGTCGCGTATTCGTCGATTGCGCACATGGGCTTCGTCACGCTCGGCTTCTTCATCTTCAGCCGGATGGGCGTGGAAGGCGCGATCATTCAGATGATTTCGCACGGCTTCGTCTCGGGCGCGATGTTCCTGTCCATCGGCGTGCTGTACGACCGCGTCCACTCGCGCCAGATCGCGGATTACGGCGGCGTCGTCAACACGATGCCGAAGTTCGCCGCGTTCTCGATGCTCTTCGCGATGGCGAACTGCGGTCTGCCGGGCACCTCGGGTTTCGTCGGCGAGTTCATGGTGATTCTGGCTGCCGTGAAGTTCAACTTCTGGATCGGCTTCCTCGCCACGTTCACGCTGATTCTCGGCGCGGCGTACACGCTGTGGATGTACAAGCGGGTGTATTTCGGCGCGGTCGCGAACGACCATGTCGCGAAGCTCGCGGACATCAACAAGCGTGAGTTCTTCATGCTCCTCGTGCTCGCGCTCTTCACGCTGTACATGGGCCTGCATCCGAAGCCCTTCACCGACGTGATGCACGAGTCGGTGGCAAACCTGCTCTCCCACGTCGCGCAGTCCAAGCTGCCGCTGGCTCAGTAACGCCGTGCGGAGGAACTAAAAGATCATGCAAAACGCCCCTATGAGTGTTCTGTTGCCCGACGGCATCCTGATGGCCGCCGTCGTCGTGGCCTGGCTGAACGACACGATGTTCGGCCCGTCGAGCCGTCGCGGAACGTATGCGATCGCGCTCGTGTCGACCATCGTCGTCGGCTTGTGGTTCGCCTTCAGCGCGCTCGATCCGACGCCGCACTACTTCTTCACGCGCATGTATGTCGTCGATCCGTTCGCGAGCGCCATGAAGGCGGTCGTGACGCTCGGCTATGCGGTGACGATCATCTATTCGCGCAGGTATCTCGAGGACCGCGACCTTTTCCGCGGCGACTTCTTCCTGCTCGGCCTCTTTTCGCTGCTCGGCCAGTGCGTGATGATCTCGGGCAACAACTTCCTCACGCTGTATCTCGGCCTCGAACTGATGTCGCTCTCGCTCTACGCGGTCATCGCGCTGCGCAAGGACGCGCCGCAGTCGAACGAATCGGC
Organism: Caballeronia sp. Lep1P3; assembly: GCF_022879595.1. Classification (NCBI taxonomy): domain Bacteria; kingdom Pseudomonadati; phylum Pseudomonadota; class Betaproteobacteria; order Burkholderiales; family Burkholderiaceae; genus Caballeronia; species Caballeronia sp. Lep1P3. The sequence goes on from NZ_CP084265.1 coordinate 1,258,397, forward strand.
GATGAAGTACTACGTGCTCGGCGCGCTCGCGTCCGGTTTCCTGCTCTACGGCATTTCGATGCTGTACGGCGCGACCGGCTCGCTCGAACTGAACGAAGTGCTGAAGGCGATCGCTTCCGGCCACATCAACGATGCCGTGCTGCTCTTCGGCGCGATCTTCATCGTCGCGGGCGTGGCGTTCAAGATGGGCGCGGTGCCGTTCCACATGTGGGTGCCCGACGTGTATCAGGGCGCGCCGACCGCGATGACGCTGCTCACCGGCGGCGGCCCGAAGGTCGCGGCTTTCGCGTGGGGCCTGCGCTTCCTGGTGATGGGCTTGCTGCCGCTCGCCGTGGACTGGCAGGAAATGCTCGTGATTCTCGCGGCGCTTTCGCTGATCGTCGGCAACATCACCGGTATCGTCCAGAAGAACATCAAGCGGATGCTCGCGTACTCGGCGATCTCGAACATGGGCTTCGTGCTGCTCGGTCTGCTTGCGGGCGTCGTGGACGGCAAGGTGACGGGTGCGGCGGGCGCATACAGCTCGGCGATGTTCTACAGCATCATCTATCTCGTAACGACGCTCGGCACCTTCGGCATCGTGATGCTGCTCGCGCGCCGCGACTTCGAAGCCGAGCAGATCGACGATTTCAAGGGCCTCAACCAGCGCAGCCCGATCTTCGCGTTCGTGATGATGGTCATGATGTTCTCGCTCGCCGGCATCCCGCCGACGGTCGGCTTCTACGCGAAGCTCGCCGTGCTCGAAGCGACGATGAACGCCGGTCTGACGTGGCTCGCGGTGCTGGCGGTGCTGACGTCGCTGGTCGGCGCGTTCTACTACCTGCGCATCGTGAAGCTGATGTACTTCGATGCGCCGCAAGACGCATCGCCGATCGTCGCGGACGGACTCAATCGTTCGTTGCTCGCGTTCAACGGTCTTGCTGTTCTCGTGCTCGGCCTCGTGCCGGGTCCGCTGATGTCGGCTTGCCTGCAAGCGATCACGCATACGCTGCCGCTGTAATGTCCGCTGCGGGCTGGTTCATCGTGCTGTTGGCGCTCGTGGGCGCCAACGTCCCGTTCCTGAATCAGCGCCTTTTCGCCATCATGCCGCTGCGGCTCGCGGCACCGACGGGCCGCAAGCCGGCGAAGAAAAGCGCGTGGATCAGAATAGGCGAGTTGATCGTTCTCTACTTCGCGGTCGGCGCGCTCGGCTTCCTGCTGGAATCGCGCGCCGGCAATCGCTTCGAACAGGGATGGCAGTTTTACGCCATCACGTTCAGTCTTTTCGTGGTGCTCGCGTTTCCGGGCTTCACCTACCAATATCTCGTCAAACGCCGCTGACGGCTCGCTGCCGCCAGCGGCTTGTTTGCTTAACAGGCACAAGGCTCAAGATGGCAGACCAATCCACCATTTTCGGTAGCGACGAAGGCCTCATCGAGACGAAGGTCGAAAGCGTCACGCTTCACGAAGGCAAGTTTCTGACGCTGAAGCGCGATACGGTGGCGTTGCCCGACGGCAAGCATGCGACGCGCGAGTTCGTCGAGCATCCCGGCGCGGTGATGATCCTGCCGGTTTTCGACGATGGCCGCGTGCTGCTCGAGCGGCAGTTCCGCTATCCCGTCGGCCGCGTGCTGCTGGAGTTTCCCGCCGGCAAGATCGACCCGAACGAGGACGAGTTGACGTGTGCGAAGCGCGAACTGGAGGAAGAGACCGGCTATAGCGCGCGCGAGTGGACGTTTCTCACGCGCATTCACCCGGTCATTTCCTACTCGACGGAATTCATCGACCTGTATCTCGCGCGCGGCCTGACCGCCGGCGATGCCAAGCTCGACGAAGGCGAGTTCCTCGAAACGTTCATCGCCGACGAAGTGCAGTTGATGGCGTGGGTGAAAGACGGCACGATCAGCGACGTCAAGACGATCATCGGCGCGTTCTGGCTCGAAAAGATTCGTTCCGGGGAATGGCAACCCGGCGAGCCGGTTAAGGCGTGACGCGCGTCCTACTGATCGATGCGAAAGCGGCCGCCTGGCCGCTTTCGTCGTTTTGGCGCACGGAAAGCGGGCGCTGGCAGCGTGCGCCGCGCCGAGCGGCTAGAATTTGAGGTCCATCAGAAGACGCGAAGCAGGGCGGTCATCTCGCTATGTTCCGACTTTACGCACGACCGTTCACAACGCGCTTTTCTGAGATAAACTCCACCGAAGCCCCATCAGCATGAAGGTTCTCGATCTGAAGTGCTCGCGCGAACATCGCTTTGAAGGCTGGTTCGCTTCCACGGACGAGTTCGAGTCGCAACTGGCGCGCAAGCTCGTCGCGTGTCCGGTTTGCTCGGCCACGGATGTCAGCCGTATGCCGTCGGCGCCGCGGCTGAATCTGTCGTCGGCGCGCGGCGAAGCGCCTTCGCAGGCGCAGAAATCCGACGCATCGCCGGATGCCGCGGCGCTCCAGGCGCGTGCGCTTCAGTTCATGCGCGAGTTGATCGAGAAGACCGAGAACGTCGGCGAGCGGTTCGCGGAAGAAGCGCGGCGCATCCACTACAACGAGGCGCCGGCGCGCAACATCCGTGGCGTGACGACGCCGGAAGACGCCCACGCGCTGCTGGAAGAGGGAATCGACGTGATGCCGTTGCCCGTGCCCGCCGCATTGAAGGAGCCGCTGCAGTAACTCAAAAGCGCGGTTTCTCTTCGGGACGGTCGGCTGGCGGGCTGGTAACGGACCGGACTAAGGAGACGCCGCAATGAACCTGAACTACTCGCCCGCCGACGATGCATTCCGCGCCGATGTCCGCGCGTGGCTCGAAGGCAATCTCCCGGCCGCGCTGCGCGAGAAGGTTCTCAATCACAAACGTCTGAACCGCGACGACTACGCGTCGTGGCACAGGCTCCTCGGCGCGCGCGGCTGGTCAGCCGCCGCGTGGCCCGAAGAATTCGGCGGTCCAGGCTGGAACGCCACGCAGCGCCATATCTGGGACGAAGAATGCGCGCGCGCCGGCGCGCCGATCGTCTTGCCATTCGGCGTTTCGATGGTCGCGCCGGTGCTGATGAAATTCGGCAGCGAAGCGCAGAAGTCCTATTTCCTTCCTCGCATTCTCGACGGCACCGACTGGTGGTGTCAGGGCTATTCGGAGCCGGGCGCCGGCTCGGATCTCGCGTCGCTGCGCACGCGCGCCGACCGACGCGGCGATCGCTATGTCGTCAACGGGCAAAAGACGTGGACGACGCTCGGCCAGCACGCCGACATGATGTTCTGTCTCGTTCGCACGGACAGCGGCGCAAAAAAGCAGGAAGGCATTTCGTTTCTGCTCATCGATATGAGAACGCCCGGCATCACCGTGCGGCCGATCATGACGCTCGACGAAGATCACGAAGTCAACGAAGTCTTCTTCGAGGATGTCGAAGTGCCGATCGGCAATCTCGTCGGCGAGGAAAATCGCGGCTGGACTTATGCGAAGTTTCTGCTCGGCCACGAGCGGACGGGCATCGCGCGGGTCGGGCAGTCCAAGCGCGAGTTGTCGTTTCTGAAGCGCCTCGCGCTCGACAGAAGGAAGCGCGGCAAGCCGCTGCTGCACGATCCGCTTTTCGCGGCAAAAGTCGCCGCGCTCGAAATCGAGTTGATGGCGCTCGAAGTGACCGTGCAGCGCGTGGTGGCGAGTGAGGCCGGCGCGAAGGGTCCGGGCCCGGAAGCATCGATGCTGAAGATCAAGGGCACGGAAGTGCAGCAGGCGCTCACCGAACTGATGTTCGAAGCCATCGGCCCGCAGGCTGCCGCTTTCGATCCCGCGTTCCTCGAAGGCGAGCGCGAAACGAGCATCACCGGCGACGACTCCGCCGCGCCGCTCGCTGCGCACTACTTCAACATGCGCAAGACATCGATCTATGGCGGCTCGAACGAAATACAGAAGAACATCGTCGCGCAGATGATTCTCGGGCTTTAGGAGCAGCGCATGGACTTCGATTTCACCGATGAACAAACGCAGTTCCGCGACGCGCTGCGCCGCTATCTCGACAACGAGTACGGCTTCGATGCGCGCCAGAAAATCGTTTCGTCGGATGCGGGCGTCGATGACAAGCACTGGCGCGCATTCGCCGAACTCGGTCTGCTTGCGCTGCCGGTGCCACAGGCGCACGGCGGTTTCGACGGCGGCGCTGTCGATATGCTCGTCGTCATGCAGGAACTCGGGCGCGCGCGGGTCGTGGAGCCGGTCTGGGCGACGGCGGCGGGCATCGAGGCGCTGCGGCTCGCTGAGACGAGCGCAACCGACGTCGCCGGACCGTTGCTCGAACGCGCGGCGCGCGGGGAAGTGCGGCTCGCGGTCGCGTTCACGGAACCGCACGCACGCTACGATCTCTTCGACCTGCGCACGACAGCCGAAGCCGTTTCGGGGCGCCATGTGCTGTCGGGCACGAAGTCGATGGTGCAGCACGGCGCGCAGGCCGATGGCTGGATCGTGCCGGCGCGGCTGGACGGCGAAATCGCGCTTTTCCTCGTCGCGCGCGACGCGGCGAACGCGAACGTCACCGAATACCGGACCATCGACGGCCAGCGCGCGGCCACGCTCGTCTTCAGTGACACGCCCGCGACGCGGCTCGATGGCGCCAGCACCGGCGCGGCGACGCTCGAACGCATCGCGGATTACGCGACGTTTCTTCTATGCGCCGAAGCGCTCGGCGCGCTCGATGCGCTCAACCGCGCCACCGTCGCCTACACGAAGGAGCGCCAGCAATTCGGCGTGCCGATTGCGCGCTTCCAGGCGTTGCAGCATCGCATGGTCGATATGCTGATCCACACGGAACAGGCGCGCTCGATTACGTATCTCGCCGCCGCGCGCTATGACAGCCCCGACGCCGCGACGCGCGCGCAGGCGGTTTCGGCGGCGAAGGCGCGCATCGGTCAGGCTGCGCGCTTCGTCGGTCAGAACGCGGTGCAACTGCACGGCGGCATGGGCATGACCAACGAGTTACCGGTGGCGCACTGGTTCAAACGGCTGTCGATCATCGAGACGACGCTCGGCGACGTCGATCATCATCTCGAGCGTTTCGCGTCGCTGCCCGCATTCGCTGCGACCAATCTCTGACGTTCTATCGAGGACTTGCGCATGACATACAGCTTTGAGGATTTCGAGATCGGCTCCGCGGTGACGCTCGGCGCGCACACCTTCACGCGCGAAGAAATCGTGGAGTTCGCGAGCCGCTACGATCCGCAACCGTTCCATCTTTCGGAGGAAGCGGGCAGGGCATCGCATTTCGGCGGGCTCGTCGCGAGCGGCTGGAACACCTGTTCCGCGATGATGGGCGTTCTCGTGCGCGACATGCTCGCCGACTCCACGTCGATGGGCTCGCCCGGCCTCGACAATATCCGCTGGCTGAAGCCCGTGCGCGTCGGCGATTCGGTGCGGCTCACGGTGCGCGTGCTCGACAAGCGCGTGTCGAAGAGCAAGCCGGATCGCGGCATCGTGTCGACGCGCTGGGAAGCGCACAATCAGGACGGCGAACTGGTCCTGACCGTCGATTCCGCCGCGCTCTTCGGCTTGCGCGAGGCCGCTCGCGACGCGTGAGTTCAGCGCTTCGCGTATTGCGTCGCGCCGAAAAGCACTTCCTTCTCCTTGTCGGTGAACGGCTTGCGTTCGCGCGCGAGCACTTGCACGCCCCGCTCGGCCGCTGGCCGCGCGGCGATGGCATCGAACCAGCGCTTCACGTTCGGAAATTCATCGAGCACGATGCCCTGATTTTCCCAGGAGCGCGTCCACGGAAACGTCGCGATGTCGGCGATCGTGTATTCGCTTCCCGCGAGATACCGCGTCACGCCGAGCTGCTTGTCCATCACGCCATAGAGCCGGCGCGTCTCGTTCGTGTAGCGGTTGATCGCGTAGTCGATCCTCTCGGGCGCGTAATTGCGAAAGTGATGCGTCTGCCCGAGCATCGGCCCGATGCCGCCCATCTGGAACATGAGCCATTGCATCGTCGTGTAGCGGCCGATGGCGTCGGCGGGCAGGAATTTTCCGGTTTTCTCGGCGAGATAAACGAGGATCGCTCCGGATTCGAAGAGCGCGAACGGCTTTCCCTCGGGGCCGTCGTTGTCGATGATCGCGGGAATCTTGTTGTTCGGGCTGATCGCAAGAAAGTCGGGCTTGAACTGGTCGCCCGCGCCGATATCGACGGCATGCGCCCGGTATTCGAGGCCGGTTTCCTCCAGCATGATGTGAATCTTGTGGCCGTTGGGCGTCGGCCAGCTATACACGTCGATCATGTCGGCTCCTCGTTCGTGCAATCGTGATGCATGCGCGCGTCGCGCAAGGGAGCGAAAATTAGAGCATGTTTGCCGCGACCGTGCAGGACGCTCAGGCGCGCGGCGCGTCGTGCTTCGCGAGTTCGAGTTTCGCGATCGCGTTGCGATGCACTTCGTCCGGGCCGTCCGCGAGCCGCAGCGTGCGCGCCGATGCATACGCATACGCGAGCGGAAAGTCGTCGCAGATGCCGCCCGCGCCGTGCGCCTGAATCGCCCAGTCGATCACCTGACACGCGACGTTCGGCGCGACGACCTTGATCATCGCGATCTCGCCGCGCGCGCCCTTGTTGCCGACGGTGTCCATCATGTACGCGGCCTTGAGCGTAAGCAATCGCGCCTGCTCGATCATGATGCGCGCCTCGGCGATACGCTCCTGCGTCACGCCATGTTGCGCGATCGGCTTGCCGAACGCGACGCGCGACAGCGTGCGCTTCGTCATCATGTCGAGCGCGCGCTCGGCGAGCCCGATCAGCCGCATGCAGTGATGAATGCGGCCCGGCCCGAGCCGCCCTTGCGCGATTTCGAAGCCGCGTCCGGCGCCGAGCAGCATGTTCGTGGCGGGCACGCGCACGTTTTCGAGCGTGATGTCCATGTGGCCGTGCGGCGCGTCGTCGTAGCCGAACACGTTGAGCGGCCGCCGGACGGTGATGCCCGGCGCGTCTGCCGGCACGAGGATCATCGACTGCTGCGCGTGCTTCGGCGCATCGGGATCGGTCTTGCCCATCACGATGAACACCTTGCAGCGCGGATCGCCCGCACCGGAGGACCACCACTTGTGGCCGTCGATCACATAGCTGTCGCCGTCGCGCACGATGTTGCAGCGGATATTAGTCGCATCCGACGATGCCACTTCCGGCTCCGTCATCAGAAACGCCGAGCGGATTTCGCCGCGCAAGAGCGGTTCGAGCCATTGCGCCTTTTGCGCGGCCGTCCCGTAACGCTCGATGGTTTCCATGTTGCCCGTATCGGGCGCGCTGCAATTGAACACTTCGGGCGCCCACGGCACGCGGCCCATGATCTCGCAAAGCGGCGCGTATTCGAGATTCGTCAGGCCCGCGCCGCGCTCGGATGCGGGCAGAAAGAGATTCCACAATCCTTCGCCGCGCGCTGTCTCCTTCAGGCTTTCGATGAGACGCGTCGGCGTCCACGCGTTGCCCGACGCGCGGTTCGCGGCGATCTCGTCGGCGTAGGCGCGCTCGCTCGGGTAAATGTGCGCGTCGAAGAACGCGAGCAGCTTTTCGCGCAGCGCGTCAACCTTGAGCGTGTAATCGAAGTTCATGCGGTTGCCTCGCGGTTAGCGTTCATCGGCCGACTTTCTGCGCGTATTTCCACGCGAGTTCGGCCATCGGGCGGGCGCGCCGCCCCGCGTCGATGGCCTGCGCGCTCGCGGCGGTGCCATCCGTGACGCGCTTCATGATGCCCTGCAGGATCGCCGCGATGCGGAACATGTTGTACGCGAGATAGAAATTCCAGTCGCCATCGGGACGCAAGCCGGTGCGCTCGCCATATCGCGCGACGTAGGCCGCTTCATCGGGGATGCCGAGCGCGGCCCAGTCGAGTCCCGCGATGCCCCGGAACTGCGATGGATCCACATGCCACGCCATGCAGTGATACGCGAAATCGGCGAGCGGATCGCCGAGCGTCGAGAGTTCCCAGTCCAGCACGGCCAGCACGCGCGGCTCGTTCGGATGAAAGATGAGATTGTCGAGCCGGAAGTCGCCATGGACGACGGTGGCCTTGGCTTCGGGAGACGACGGAATGTGCCGCGGCAGCCACTCGATCAGGCGGTTCATGGCGTCGATCTTCTCCGTCTCCGATGCGACGTACTGCTTGCTCCAGCGCCCGATCTGCCGCTCGAAGTAATTGCCGGGCTTCCCGTAACCGGAAAGTCCCGCGGTTTCGACATCGACGCTATGGAGCGCGGCGATCACGCGGTTCGTTTCGTCGTAGATTGCGGCGCGTTCGGCCGGCGTCATGCCGGGCAGCGAAGGATCCCACAGCACGCGGCCTTCGACGAATTCCATCACGTAGAACGCGCGGCCCATCACGCTTTCGTCCTCGCACAAGGCGAGCATGCGCGCGACGGGCACATCGGTTCCGGCGAGCGCGTCCATCACGCGATACTCGCGCTCGATGGCATGCGCGGACGGCAACAGTTTCGCGGCGGGGCCGGGCTTCGCGCGCATTACATAGCTGCGCGACGGCGTGACGAGCTTGAACGTCGGGTTGGATTGCCCGCCCGCGAACTGCTCGACGGCAAGCGGTCCCGCGAAACCATCGACATGCGCGGCGAGCCATGCGGCGAGCGCGTGCTCGTCGAAACGCTGACGCTCCTGCACGGGCCGCGTGCCTTCGAATGCTGAAAAATCGGAGTGCTTGTTCTTATGCGTGTCGTTGTTTGCCATCGTCTCCTCCGTTCTTGTTTGCGCGGCGCGCGCCATGCCTAGTCCATGCCGCTCGCCTTGAATCGCACGAATTGCGCGTACAGCAGTTCCATGGTCGTGTTGCGGACGTCCGCATGCAGCGGCGAGGGCGGCGAATGATTGATCGCATGCACGACCCAGTCGCCGGGCTTGCCGCCGACGTCGAGCGCGTTGATGCAGCCGGTCGCCTGCGACAGATGCCCGAAGAACGCGCGTCCGCCAGCGGTAATTGCATGCGAGAGCAGCGCGCGGTTGACGCCGCCGTGCAGCACGAGCAGCACTGTGTCCCATGACGTGTCCGCGCGCAGCTTCGCCATCGCGGGCAACGCGCGGTCGAGCAATTCGCCGATGGTCTCGCCGCCGAGAAAGCGCGTCTCTTCGGGCACGACGCCGTCGAAAACGGAAAGAAACGCGCGCTCGATGTCGCTCGTCGAAAGATTGGCGAGCCGGCCGCCGCGAATCTCCTGCCATTCGGGCCAGATTTCCGGCTCGATTCGCTGGCCGGTTTCTGCAAGCACGCGCTGCGCGGTTTCGATGGTGCGCGGCAGGCCGCTCGCGATCACGCGGTCGAAGCGGATGTTCTGCGCCGCGAACTCGCGGCCCGCCGCGCTCGCTTCCTCGCGGCCGCGTTCGTTGAGCGGCACGCTTTCGGGATCGATCGCGCGGCCGGTGTCGTCGAAGTAGGTCACGTCGCCGTGACGCATCAGGAAGATGCGGCGGCGCTTGGGCAATTCGTAGTGAGCCATGCGTTCAGCGATAGTTCGGCTGGCGTTTTTCGAGGAACGCGGTGATGCCTTCGAGCGCATCGCCGCGATGGAGCGCATCCACGAAAGCGTCGCGTTCGAGATCGAGATGCGCGGCGAGCGGCTGCACGTCCGCCGCGTTGATGAGCGACTTGATGCGCGCGAGCGCCTTCGGCGACACGCTGCCGAGATCGTCGGCCCACGCGATGGCGGCATCGAGCGCGATGCCTTTTTTCGTCAGCCGGTTGACGACGCCGACTTCATGCAGACGCGGCGCGCCGATCGGCTTGGCTTCGAGCAGCACTTCGCTCGCGAGCGTGCGCGGCAATGCGCGCGCGAGCAGCCACGAAGCGCCGCCGTCCGGCGTGAGACCGACGCGCGCATACGACATGATGAATCTCGCGTCGTCGGCGGCGACGATCAAATCGCATGCGAGCGCAAGCGAGAACCCCGCGCCGGCCGCCGCGCCTTCGACGGCCGCGATCACCGGTTTCGTCGATGCCCTGAGCGCGCTGATCCATTCCGCCAGCATGTCGATGCTCTGCGCCTGCACCGACGGGTCTTTCGCGCGATTCTCCAGCAGCCGGTTCAGATTGCCGCCCGCGCAGAAAAAATTGTCGGCGCCCGTCAGCACGATCGCGCGCACGGAGTTGTCGCGCTCCGCCGTGGACAGCGCCTCGATGCCGGCCGCGTACATGTCGGGATGCAGCGCGTTGCGCGCGCCCGGATTCGACAGTTTGAGCACGAGCGTGGTGTCGCTGCCGGCGGGACGGTGAGTCAGCAATTCGGCGCTCATCTGAGCTCCTCGGTATGGGTGAGCGAAAGGCCGAGCTGCGCCCGGCGCGCGAGCCACGGAGACGGGCGGTAGCGCGGATCGCCGAGCACGCTTTGCATGTTGCGCAGAATGGTGAGGATGTTCGACGCGCCGAGCGAATCGCCGAGCGCGAGCGGCCCGCGCGGATAACCGAGCCCGAGCGTCACGGCGAGGTCGATGTCCTCGGGCGTCGCGATGCCTTGCTGCGCGATATCGCAACCGATGTTCACGATGGTCGCGACCACGCGCTGCGCGACGAAGCCGGTCGAATCGCGGATCACGGTGACGGGCACGCCGTCGAAGGCGAACAGCGCGTGCGCGGCGTCGCGCATGGCGGGCGTCGTCGCGGGCGTCGTCATGATCGTGCGGCGCGCGACGGTATCGAGCGGAAAGAGCGTGTCGACGGCGACGACGCGCGTGGCATCGAGATGTTCGGCGATCGCGCTCGTGGTCGCATCGAAGCCGAGCGGCGTGACGACGATGAGCGAATCCGGCTCCGGCGTGTGGCCCGCATCGATATGCACGGAGCAATCGCACTTGGCGATCAGCTTGAGCACTTCTTCGCGCCCGGCGTGGGAAGCGCGGCTGATCCACACGCGCGTCGGCAACTGCGTGGGCGCTGCGGGTTCGTCGGGCACTTGCTGCTTGCCATCGACATAACGATAAAAGCCTTCGCCCGCCTTGCGCCCGATGAGCCCGCCCGCGAGCCGCGTGCCGGTGATCGGCGACGGCGTGAAGCGCGGCTCTTCGTAAAACTGATGGTAGATGGATTCCATCACCGGATGCGACACGTCGAGCGCGGTCAGATCCAGCAGTTCGAACGGTCCGAGCCGAAAGCCCGCCTGTTCGCGCATGATGCGGTCGATGTCCGCGAAACTCGCGACACCTTCGCTCGCCACGCGCAGGCCTTCGGTGTTCATGCCGCGGCCCGCGTGGTTGACGATGAACCCCGGCATGTCCTTCGCGCGCACCGGCGTATGCCCGATGCGACGCGCGAATTCCATGAGCGCGTCGCCGGCCTGGCGATCTCCGCGCAGGCCGTCGATGACTTCGACGACGCGCATCAGCGGCACGGGGTTGAAGAAGTGAAAGCCCGCGACGCGTTCCGGTTTCGCGCAGCCGGCCGCGATCGCGGTGATCGACAGCGAAGACGTATTCGACGCCAGAATGCAGCGCTCGCCGACGACCGCTTCGAGTTCGCGAAACAGCTCGCGCTTGATATCGAGTTTCTCGACGATCGCCTCGATGACGACATCGCAATCGGCCAGCTCGCTCGTGTCTTGCGCGTCGTGCACGCGGGCGAGCGCGGCGTGCGCGTCCGTTTCCTTGAGCTTGCCCTTGGCGGCGAGCTTGCCGAGCGTATCGGAGAGATACGCGCGCGCGGCATCGAGCGCTTTCGGGTTCGTGTCGTAAAGACGCACGGTCAGACCGGCGAGCGCCGCAATCTGCGCGATGCCGCGTCCCATCGCGCCGCTGCCGACGATGCCGAGTGTCTCGATCCTGTATTCCTGGCCAGTCATGATGCGGTTCGACTCCTCGATGTTCTCTCTGTTGTCTATCGTGTCCGGCGGCAAGACGGCGTTTCTTGCTACAGCTTGCGCAGGCGGTCGAGCGCGAGCGCGAGTGTTTCTTCCTTCTTCGCGAAGCAAAAGCGCACGACGCCGGATTCATGGCTCTCGTGATAGAACGCCGACACCGGAATCGCCGCGACGCCGATCTCGCTCGTGAGCCATTGCGAGAACTCGGCCTCGGGCATGTCGCTGATCGCCGAATAGTCGACGCACTGGAAATACGTGCCGTCGCAGGGCAGAAGCGAGAAGCGCGTATCGGCGAGTCCCGCGCGGAAGAAGTCGCGCTTTTTCTGATAGAACGCGGGCAGTTCGAGATACGGCGTCGGGTCTTCGAGATAGTGCGCGAGACCGATCTGCATCGGCGTATTCACCGTGAACACGTTGAACTGATGCACCTTGCGGAATTCCGCGGTCAGCGCGGCGGGCGCGGCCACGTAGCCGATCTTCCAGCCGGTGACGTGAAACGTCTTGCCGAAGCTCGACACGACGAAGCTGCGTTCGGCGAGTTCGGGGTAGCGCGAGACGCTTTCGTGCGGCGCGCCGTCGTAGACCATGTGTTCGTACACTTCGTCCGAAACGATCAGCACATTCGTGCCGCGCACGATGTCTTCGAGCTTTCTCACGTCCGCTTCGCGCCACACGCGGCCCGTCGGATTGTGCGGCGTGTTGATCATGAGCAGGCGCGTCTTGGGCGTGATCGCGGCGGCGATCTTGTCGAACGGAAGCGCGTAGTCCGGCGCTTCGAGCGACACGAAAAACGGCTTGCCGCCCGCGAGCTCGATGGCGGGCACGTAGCTGTCGTACATCGGCTCGATCACGACGACTTCGTCGCCCGGATGCACGCAGCAGAGCACGGCCGTGAGCAGCGCCTGCGTCGCGCCGGCGGTGACGGTGATCTCGCGATCGGCGTCGTAGGCGCGGCCGTAGAGCGCTTCGATCTTGCGTGCGATCGCCTGGCGCAGCGGCGCGGCGCCGGCCATCGGCGGGTATTGGTTGTGGCCGTCGCGCATCGCGGACGCGACGGCATCGACGATGCGCGGGTCGCAGTCGAAATCGGGAAAGCCCTGACCGAGATTGACCGCGCCCTTTTGCGCGGCGAGCGCGCTCATCACGGTGAAGATGGTCGTGCCGACATTCGGCAGACGAGACGGAAAGGACAGCTCGGGTGACGCTTTGTGCAGTTCGTGCGTGGCGTTCATGGTCATGGTTGGCGTGGGCTGTGCGAATACCGGTGCGTGTGCGGGTGCGTGCGCGGGATCAGTCGACTTCGGCGATGCTGGCCTGCACTTGCAGTGCGGCGACGAAAGGCTTCGGCTCGGCGATGCGAAATGCGAAGTCGCGCGCGACGCGCCGCGCGAGCTTCAGCACCGCGCGGTCCTTCGAGACGAGCCAGTGTGCGTTCGATGCGTGCGCGAGTTCGAGGAACTTCTGGTCGTCGCGGTCGCGGCACTTGGGCAACGGGCGCTCGTCCGACGGCGCTTCGGGCGCGACGCGTTGCGACAGACGTTCGAGCGTGTCGAGCGCCGCCGCCTTGTCGACGGCCATGCGCACGAACTGCGGATAGTCGAGCACATGCGTGAGTTCGGCCAGGCATCGCGCGTCGATCAGCGCATCGATCGCGCGGGCTTCGAGCGCGGCGCGGATCGGGCGCGTGGCGGGATCGTCGAACACGAGAATGTCGATCCACACGTTCGAATCGAGCACTACGCGCGGGGTTTGGGACGGCGCGGCGGAATTGTCCATTCGATACAATCGGGGGTTTATGCCTATGTCGCCGGCGGGCTGCCGGCGAGCCTCCATGATAATCGTTCTCTCGCCCGCCAAATCGCTCGACTACGAGACGCCGCCTCACATCAGGAAACACACGCTGCCGGAATTCGTCGATGACGCCGCCGAACTGATCGACGGCTTGCGCCAGCTTTCGCCGCAGCAGATCGGCGGGATGATGGGCATCTCCGACCAGCTCGCGATGCTCAACTTCCAGCGCTATGCCGAATGGTCGAAGACGTTCGACGCGCACAACTCGAAGCAGGCGATGCTCGCATTCAATGGCGACGTGTACGAAGGCTTCGCCGCGAAAACGCTGACTTCCGCCGATCTCGACTTCGCGCAGAAACATGTGCGCGTGCTGTCGGGACTGTATGGATTGCTGCGGCCGCTGGATTTGTTGCAGCCGTATCGGCTGGAAATGGGCACGAGGTTTCAGAATGCGCGCGGAAAGGATCTGTACGCGTTCTGGGGCGAGCGCATTACCGACGCGCTCAACGATCAGTTCAGGCGGCAGCGCGGCTCGCGCGTGCTGGTCAACTGCGCGTCGGAGGAATACTTCAAGTCGGTGAAGCCGAAACTGCTCGACGTGCCCGTCGTCTCGCCGGTGTTCGAGGACTGGAAGGGCGGGCGTTACAAGATCATCAGCTTTCACGCCAAGCGCGCGCGCGGTTTGATGGCGCGCTATGCGGTGCTGAACCGGATCGACGAGCCGGATGCGCTCAAAGGCTTCGACAGCGAAGGCTACCGGTTCGACGAGAAAGCATCGAACGATACGACTTACGTGTTTCGCCGCCGCGTCGCGGACTGACAACGAGAACATCGCCATGAGCATTTCCATCACCAGCAATTTCGACGCGGGCGCGATCGAAGTCGTCGATGCGGGCAACCCCGCAAACATTCGTCTGCGTGTGCGGCCGGACACGCGCGCGCCGTTCGCGCAGTGGTTCTATTTCCGCGTTTCCGGTGCGCGCGGCGAGCGTCTCGTGATGACGTTCGAGAACGCGTCGCAGTGCGCGTTCGCCGACGGCTGGCGCGACTATCAGGCGGTCGCCAGCTACGATCGCGTGAACTGGTTTCGCGTGCCGACGCAGTACGACGGCCGCGTGCTGACCATCGATCACACGCCGGATTTCGACCGCATCTATTACGCGTACTTCGAGCCGTACAGCGAGGAGCGCCATTCGGAATTTCTCGGCGCGGTCCAGCAGATGCCCCACGCGACGCTCACGGAACTCGGACGCACCGTCGAGAACCGGCCGATGTCGCTGCTCACGCTCGGCCTCTCCGACGACACGCGCGCGCATCCGAAGAAGAACGTGTGGATCATCGCGCGCCAGCACCCCGGCGAAACGATGGCGGAATGGTTCGTGGAAGGGTTGGTCAAGCGCCTGGCCGGGTGGGGCGACTGGTCGGGCGATCCGGTCGCGCGGGCGCTGTTCGATCGCGCGGTGTTTCATATCGTGCCGAACATGAATCCGGACGGCAGCGTGCACGGCAACCTGCGCACCAACGCGGCGGGCGCGAACCTGAATCGCGAGTGGATGGAGCCGAGCGCGGAGCGCAGCCCCGAGGTCTTGCTCGTGCGTGACGCGATCCGCGCGACAGGTTGCGATCTCTTCTTCGATATCCACGGCGACGAAGCGATTCCCTATGTGTTCGTCGCGGGATCGGAAATGCTGCCGGGCTTTAGCGAGCAGCAGGCGAAGGAGCAGCGGGCGTTCGTCGAGTTCTTCAAGCAGGCGAGCCCGGACTTCCAGGACATCCACGGCTACGAGACGGGCAAGTATCGGTCGGACGCGCTCAAGCTCGCATCGAAATACATCGGCAACGAGTACAAGTGTTTGTCGCTTACGCTCGAGATGCCGTTCAAGGACAACGCTAATCTGCCCGACGAGCGCGTCGGCTGGAACGGCGAGCGCAGCGCGGCGCTGGGCGCGGCGATGCTTCAGGCGATCTTGTGGCACGTGCAGGCGTTTGCGGCCTAGCTGAAATCAACAAGGGCGTGGCCGTCTTCTCGATGACCACGCCCTTTGTTTCGCCGCTAGTCTCTCAGAAAGACTAGTGCTTCTTCGGCGCTTTCTTCGCGCCCGATGCCTTGCTTGTGGTCTTGCTCACGTTTTTCGCGGCGCTTTTCGCCGTGCCTTTTACGCCGCTATTCGCTTTGCCCGTCGCGGCGGCCTTCTTTCCGGATTTCGTCTTGCCCGCGTGGCGGCCCGTTGCGCCGCGCGTGGGCTGTGCTTCCGAATGCGCGCGCAACGGCGGCACGGGATCATTCCATCCGAATGCGAGCATCTGACTTCCGACATAGCCGCAGCGGAACTTGAGCGAAGCGGGATCACCGCCGCTTTTCGGCACGCCTTGTCCCTCGACGGTCACGACGTTATCGACCTTGATGCGCTGCTTCTTCTGGTCGAACGAGTCGTTCCACGGCTCGATGCTCGAGTGTGACGCGTCGAACGAGGTTGGCGGGAATTCCACATGGTCGAACGCCGCGGATGTGCTCGCAATGAAGTTGCCATGCGCGGCGCAATCCGCAACGAGCGGATTGGCTTTGAAATCGGTGACGAAGTGATGAACCAGTTCGTTGCGCTCATCGAGCGTATCGGCAAAGGCGGACACCGCGCATACAAGCGATGCGCATACCGCGAACCGGCCGGCGAGCCGCACGAGCCGGCGCAGTGCGTAGTTACTTTCCATCAATTTGGCGCTGAGAAGACACGGGCAAGTAAGATGCCTCGTGTGGGGAAGGAGTTCAATGTTATCGCACTTTAACCGCGTTTCCGACCGGCCGGCTCCCGGACGGACGCGCAGCAGTGCAACGAGATCGCGCTATTCACACGCGCGGACCGCGGTCGAGCCGGTAACGGCGCACGTCGTAGGTCGTAATCCACGCCGGCTTATACACGGTGATAAGGATGGTGAGCAGCCCGGTGAAGAGCGCTTCGCCAACGCCGAGCAGCAGCGCGCCGTGTGTGAAGGCCGCGGGCACGTTGACAGGATGGCCCGCGAGCGCCATCTCGAGCAGCATGGTTGCGCCACACGCGCCCGCGACAGCCGCAGCCGATGCAATGAAGCCGTGACCCACGATGAAGGTCAAGAGATTGCGTGGCAGGCACGCGTTGGACAGACGTTGAAGGAGCGTGGAGACCGCGACGGGCACGGCGCCGAACAGCAGATACGTGGTTGCCACTGAAAGCCACGATGCATCGAGCACGACGGCGGCGAGCC
Organism: Caballeronia sp. Lep1P3; assembly: GCF_022879595.1. Lineage (NCBI taxonomy): Bacteria > Pseudomonadati > Pseudomonadota > Betaproteobacteria > Burkholderiales > Burkholderiaceae > Caballeronia > Caballeronia sp. Lep1P3. The sequence continues at coordinate 1,275,207 of NZ_CP084265.1, forward strand.
CCGTACTCGCGGCCGTGCCGATGAGCGCGAGCCGCCAGTCGAAGAGCGTGACCATGAGCGTCGCGCCCAGAAGATGGATGACCGGTCCGTCGTCGAACCATGCGTTGCAGGCCCATAGCACGGTTACCGAGACGATGACGCCAAGCCACACATGCTGCAGCGTGGCGTCTTGCAGGCGGCCGAACGGACGCTGCACCAGCACGAGTGCAAGCAGTCCCGCGGCGACGATCCAACTGCCGGCGGTCAGCCAAAGCGGTAGCGGTGTATAGAAGAACCCCATGCCTTGCATATTACTCGTTGCGTGTGAAACGTGTGCGCAATCGACGAACCCGGTCATCGCGATTGTTGCTAGAACGAAGCCTCGGGTTCTGCGGCCATCGGCAGCGATGAACCGTCGTCGTCTCTCATCGACGGATACTTCGCCCGGCGCTTGCGGATCGAAACGACATTGGACGGCGCCGGCGTTGCGACCTCGTCTTGCGCGTGCCCAATGCGCAGGATTTCGAGGTGCGCGTTCTGCACGCCATTGTAGATGGCGACCGCAGCCGCGCGGTTCGTCGCCCCGAGTTGTTGAAAGATGCTGGCGAGGTGGATCTTGACCGTGCCTTCGCTTATGCCAAGGGTCTTCGCGATCATCTTGTTGGTGCTTCCCATGTGGACGCAACGCATGATCTGTTGCTGGCGGGGCGACAAGGTCGGATGAACCTTCGTGCTGCGCGGAAGGGCAGCGTGCAGCGGCAGGCGGCGCAGAGGCAACTCGCGAAGCGGATGAAGATCGATGACGTCCGGCGGAACGTAATGGCCGCCGATGAGGACCATTTCCAGCGCGCGGAGGATGAGGATAGGTTCGAGCGTGCGAGGAATCACGCCCATCGCGCCTGCTCCCATGAGCATATAGACCTGCGCGGCGCCGGACCGGTCCACCATGACGGCGGCCGGTACGCCGGGAGCGTCGTCGAGCAATGTCTCCAGCTCGCTCAGGCGCATGGTGTCGGCCCAGTCGATCACGATCATGCGCGCTTCGATGCGCTCGAGCGCGGACTCGGCCTGACGCCAGTCTTTCACTTCGGTGAACTGTGCCTGGCGTGCAATACGGCGCAGCAATGTCTTAAGGCCCGCACGGCGCTCCGCGTCCGAACCCATGATGATAATTTTCATGCTTAACCTCTTGTCAATACATCCGACGCCAACTTGCGGCGGGACTCGGCACCGGCGAATGTCGGTGTCGGCGTGATATTGACAAACTTCCGGCGATTCCGCCCCCTATCCGAACGGTATAGGCAAAATGGACAAAACCCCGCGCGACGGGCGGGGTTTCGTTGAGCGCGGCGTGAACTTCGGGCGCTTCAATGGAAGTGGGGCTGCGCCGGTTCGGCGTCTTCGGGCATCTCCGCATGGACGATTTCACCGAGCGGGTCGGCATAGAGCGGCACGCCGCAGTCGTCGCAGAACTCGGGTTCGAAGCGGCCGGCGTGCCGGCGCACGTCGGAGACGCCCGCCTTCTTCAACAGTTCGACGATCTCCTCGACCGGGCCCTCGGCGTCGTCCGCTTCGACTTCTTCTTCCATGCCGACATCGCCGTTCTCCCGCCCATAGAGCGGCCACACGACGCCGTAGATCACATCGTTGCTGCCGCGCCGCGTGAAGCCGATGCGGTATTCGTCGATGCGCCGCTCCCCGAAGCCGGCGATGACTGCGCGCAAGTCTTGCGGCGCGGTGCCCAGCGTGTCGAACAGATAGCGCACGGCGGTGCGCACGGTATGCGGGCGCACTTGCTCGTCGGCATCTCGACAGGCGGAATAGTAGGCATCAGGCAGCAAACATTCGAATTCGCATCCGGGCAGGATCGTCGCGAAACTTGCGCCGCCCTGTGCCGCCCATTGCTCGAGGCATTGGCTGCGCTCGATACGGGCGCCGCTGTCCTCCTCTTGCCAGCGAAAGAGCGCCGTGCCAGCGGGCACGACGGCGACGGCCAGCAGGAAACGCGGGTCCGCGAGAATCGGCGAGGTTTCCGGCAGGTCCGACAGATTCAGGCGGGGCGTTGCGCCGCCAAGCGCGGTCTGCATCAATTGCTGCGCGAGCCGCGCCGTGTCGACGTGATGGCGCGGCAACTGGTCGATGCTGTACAGGTACGGCGCGACGGCGACGCGCGCGCCCGCGGCCAGGACGTGCGCCTGCAGTTGCGTGCGCAGGGCGTCGACGGTTTCGCTCTTGAGCGTGCCGGAAGGGATCGCATAGCGCGTCCAGGCCAGCACCGGCGCGGCAATGAGGAGCGCTTCGTGCGCGACGCCGTCGATGTCCATCCTGAACGATTCGCTATGCGTTTCGGCCATGTCGGCCAGCGCACCGTATGCATCGGGATGATTCTGCTGAAGATGATCCAGCGCGGCATCGAGCGTCGTCTGGTTGCCGTTGCGCACGAGCTTCGCGATGAGCGTGTCGAGGCGGGCTTCCCAGAAGCGGTCTTCGACGCGGCTGCCGGACGCGAAAAGCGCTAGGGAGAGACTGACGAGTTTGTCCGCGTCGGGAGGGATACGTTTTGCGGTTCGCGAGCGCATATCAATAGGAGTGTGTTTAGGCGGTGAACCTTTTATTGTAGTCGTTCGAGCGCTTGTTCCAGCGCACAGGGTTGGATGTGGCGGCGGGTCGATAGGCCGCAAGGCGAGGGCGCCGCTGCTCGCACCGCTTGCGGACATCGAATTTCTTGCATGCAGCCCCTTGCGGTTCGCGTTCGGAATAACTAGAATTCCGTTCCTTCGCATTCGAACGAACGCGAAGGGAAGCGGGAGTAGCGGTTTCAGGAAGGTGCTTGAAAAGCGAGGTTGAAAGTTTCAGGCGCAGTCAGCGAGTGAAGAGTTTCAAAAACTTGTTGACACCTTCTGAGGCGACGTTCATAATCTCGTTTCTCTGCTGCTGATGCAGCGACGCAAGACGGAAAGCAGGACAGTCTTGGCGCAATGCTCTTTAAAAACTAACAGCCGATAAGTGTGGGCGCTTGATGGCGAGTGCGGTTTCAGTCTTTCGGGGCTGAGGCGACAAGCAAAAGTAATCAAGAGTCTCACACGAAGTATCAGAGGAAGGTTGATCCGTCTTAGGATGGATTAATCATCGTCAGTACGTTGAGTGAGCGACCGGTTCTACGGAACCGAAAACAGTAACAGGCATTGAACTGAAGAGTTTGATCCTGGCTCAGATTGAACGCTGGCGGCATGCCTTACACATGCAAGTCGAACGGCAGCACGGGGGCAACCCTGGTGGCGAGTGGCGAACGGGTGAGTAATACATCGGAACGTGTCCTGGAGTGGGGGATAGCCCGGCGAAAGCCGGATTAATACCGCATACGCTCTAAGGAGGAAAGCGGGGGATCTTTCGGGACCTCGCGCTCAAGGGGCGGCCGATGGCAGATTAGCTAGTTGGTGGGGTAAAGGCCTACCAAGGCGACGATCTGTAGCTGGTCTGAGAGGACGACCAGCCACACTGGGACTGAGACACGGCCCAGACTCCTACGGGAGGCAGCAGTGGGGAATTTTGGACAATGGGGGCAACCCTGATCCAGCAATGCCGCGTGTGTGAAGAAGGCCTTCGGGTTGTAAAGCACTTTTGTCCGGAAAGAAAACCGCCGCCCTAATATGGTGGCGGGATGACGGTACCGGAAGAATAAGCACCGGCTAACTACGTGCCAGCAGCCGCGGTAATACGTAGGGTGCGAGCGTTAATCGGAATTACTGGGCGTAAAGCGTGCGCAGGCGGTCTGTTAAGACCGATGTGAAATCCCCGGGCTTAACCTGGGAACTGCATTGGTGACTGGCAGGCTTTGAGTGTGGCAGAGGGAGGTAGAATTCCACGTGTAGCAGTGAAATGCGTAGAGATGTGGAGGAATACCGATGGCGAAGGCAGCCTCCTGGGCCAACACTGACGCTCATGCACGAAAGCGTGGGGAGCAAACAGGATTAGATACCCTGGTAGTCCACGCCCTAAACGATGTCAACTAGTTGTTGGGGATTCATTTCCTTAGTAACGTAGCTAACGCGTGAAGTTGACCGCCTGGGGAGTACGGTCGCAAGATTAAAACTCAAAGGAATTGACGGGGACCCGCACAAGCGGTGGATGATGTGGATTAATTCGATGCAACGCGAAAAACCTTACCTACCCTTGACATGGTCGGAACCCTGCTGAAAGGTGGGGGTGCTCGAAAGAGAACCGGCGCACAGGTGCTGCATGGCTGTCGTCAGCTCGTGTCGTGAGATGTTGGGTTAAGTCCCGCAACGAGCGCAACCCTTGTCCTTAGTTGCTACGCAAGAGCACTCTAAGGAGACTGCCGGTGACAAACCGGAGGAAGGTGGGGATGACGTCAAGTCCTCATGGCCCTTATGGGTAGGGCTTCACACGTCATACAATGGTCGGAACAGAGGGTTGCCAAGCCGCGAGGTGGAGCCAATCCCAGAAAACCGATCGTAGTCCGGATCGCAGTCTGCAACTCGACTGCGTGAAGCTGGAATCGCTAGTAATCGCGGATCAGCATGCCGCGGTGAATACGTTCCCGGGTCTTGTACACACCGCCCGTCACACCATGGGAGTGGGTTTTACCAGAAGTGGCTAGTCTAACCGCAAGGAGGACGGTCACCACGGTAGGATTCATGACTGGGGTGAAGTCGTAACAAGGTAGCCGTATCGGAAGGTGCGGCTGGATCACCTCCTTTCTCGAGCTTCGCACACTAAATTAAGCGCTCACGCTTATCGGCTGTGGTTTGAAGAAACAGGCTTTGGGTCTGTAGCTCAGTCGGTTAGAGCACCGTCTTGATAAGGCGGGGGTCGTTGGTTCGAATCCAACCAGACCCACCACGAGTCAAGCAAGACACGGGGGGATTAGCTCAGCTGGGAGAGCACCTGCTTTGCAAGCAGGGGGTCGTCGGTTCGATCCCGTCATCCTCCACCAAGTCCTCAATGCTTAGGGTTGAGCTCAAGAGAGAGCGAACCTTAAGCATTGGCGATTGCGAGCCAGTTGATGCTGTAGGTAGTGAAGTAGACCTATCGGCTAAACGTTCTTTAACAATCTGGAAGAAGTAGTAAAGAGAATCTGCGAAAGCACTTAGAGATGGGTGCGAGTAGGAGATTCAGGGTAGTGATTGTATCAAGTATGAAAAGGTAATCGAAAGATTGCTTTGGAATACGGCACACACGTAGTGTGGGGTTCACGTAAGTGCTAAAGCACTAACGCGGACCGACACGCGAATACTCAGCCTATGGCGGGGCGGCTCGATGAGAGACGCACTCGTTATAGGGTCAAGCGAACAAGTGCATGTGGTGGATGCCTTGGCGATCACAGGCGATGAAGGACGCGGTAGCCTGCGAAAAGCTTCGGGGAGCTGGCAAACGAGCTTTGATCCGAAGATGTCCGAATGGGGAAACCCACTCCGTATGGAGTATCCATGACTGAATCCATAGGTCATGTGAAGCGAACGCGGTGAACTGAAACATCTAAGTAACCGCAGGAAAAGAAATCAACCGAGATTCCCAGAGTAGTGGCGAGCGAAATGGGATCAGCCTGTACTCTTTATCTGTGTTGTTAGCTGAACGCTCTGGAAAGTGCGGCCATAGCAGGTGATAGCCCTGTAAGCGAAAACAGCGTGGAAGAACTAGGGGTACGACAAGTAGGGCGGGACACGTGAAATCCTGTCTGAAGATGGGGGGACCATCCTCCAAGGCTAAATACTCGTGATCGACCGATAGTGAACCAGTACCGTGAGGGAAAGGCGAAAAGAACCCCGGGAGGGGAGTGAAATAGATCCTGAAACCGCATGCATACAAACAGTCGGAGCCTGGAAACGGGTGACGGCGTACCTTTTGTATAATGGGTCAGCGACTTACGTTCAGTAGCGAGCTTAACTGATTAAGGCAGGCGTAGCGAAAGCGAGTCCGAATAGGGCGATCAGTTGCTGGGCGTAGACCCGAAACCAAGTGATCTATCCATGGCCAGGTTGAAGGTGCGGTAACACGTACTGGAGGACCGAACCCACTAACGTTGAAAAGTTAGGGGATGAGCTGTGGATAGGGGTGAAAGGCTAAACAAACTTGGAAATAGCTGGTTCTCTCCGAAAACTATTTAGGTAGTGCCTCGTGTATCACCTTCGGGGGTAGAGCACTGTCATGGTTGTGGGGTCCATTGCGGATTACTACGCCATAGCAAACTCCGAATACCGAAGAGTGCAATCACGGGAGACAGACATCGGGTGCTAACGTCCGGTGTCAAGAGGGAAACAACCCAGACCGCCAGCTAAGGTCCCAAAGATTGGCTAAGTGGGAAACGAAGTGGGAAGGCTAAAACAGTCAGGAGGTTGGCTTAGAAGCAGCCACCCTTTAAAGAAAGCGTAATAGCTCACTGATCGAGTCGTCCTGCGCGGAAGATGTAACGGGGCTCAAGCCAGTCACCGAAGCTGCGGATGCGAGTTTAACTCGCATGGTAGGAGAGCGTTCCGTAAGCCTGCGAAGGTGCGTTGAAAAGCGTGCTGGAGGTATCGGAAGTGCGAATGCTGACATGAGTAGCGATAAAGGGGGTGAAAAGCCCCCTCGCCGTAAGCCCAAGGTTTCCTACGCAACGTTCATCGGCGTAGGGTGAGTCGGCCCCTAAGGCGAGGCAGAAATGCGTAGCTGATGGGAAGCAGGTCAATATTCCTGCACCATTGTTAGATGCGATGGGGGGACGGATCGCGGAAGGTTGTCCGGGTGTTGGACGTCCCGGTCGCTGCATTGGAGAAGGCACTTAGGCAAATCCGGGTGCGCAATTCAAGGGTGTGGCGCGAGCTTCTTCGGAAGCGAAGCAATTGGAAGTGGTTCCAAGAAAAGCCTCTAAGCTTCAGTCTAACGATGACCGTACCGCAAACCGACACAGGTGGGCGAGATGAGTATTCTAAGGCGCTTGAGAGAACTCGGGAGAAGGAACTCGGCAAATTGGTACCGTAACTTCGGGATAAGGTACGCCTCTGTAGCTTGACTGGCCTGCGCCAGGAGGGTGAAGAGGTTGCAATAAACTGGTGGCTGCGACTGTTTAATAAAAACACAGCACTCTGCAAACACGAAAGTGGACGTATAGGGTGTGACGCCTGCCCGGTGCCGGAAGATTAAATGATGGGGTGCAAGCTCTTGATTGAAGTCCCGGTAAACGGCGGCCGTAACTATAACGGTCCTAAGGTAGCGAAATTCCTTGTCGGGTAAGTTCCGACCTGCACGAATGGCGTAACGATGGCCACACTGTCTCCTCCCGAGACTCAGCGAAGTTGAAGTGTTTGTGATGATGCAATCTCCCCGCGGCTAGACGGAAAGACCCCATGAACCTTTACTGTAGCTTTGCATTGGACTTTGAACCGATCTGTGTAGGATAGGTGGGAGGCTATGAAACCGGAACGCCAGTTTCGGTGGAGCCGTCCTTGAAATACCACCCTGGTTTGTTTGAGGTTCTAACCTTGGTCCGTGATCCGGATCGGGGACAGTGCATGGTAGGCAGTTTGACTGGGGCGGTCTCCTCCCAAAGTGTAACGGAGGAGTACGAAGGTACGCTAGGTACGGTCGGAAATCGTGCTGATAGTGCAATGGCATAAGCGTGCTTAACTGCGAGACCGACAAGTCGAGCAGGTGCGAAAGCAGGTCATAGTGATCCGGTGGTTCTGTATGGAAGGGCCATCGCTCAACGGATAAAAGGTACTCTGGGGATAACAGGCTGATACCGCCCAAGAGTTCATATCGACGGCGGTGTTTGGCACCTCGATGTCGGCTCATCTCATCCTGGGGCTGTAGCCGGTCCCAAGGGTATGGCTGTTCGCCATTTAAAGAGGTACGTGAGCTGGGTTTAAAACGTCGTGAGACAGTTTGGTCCCTATCTGCCGTGGGCGTTGGATATTTGAAGGGGGCTGCTCCTAGTACGAGAGGACCGGAGTGGACGAACCTCTGGTGTACCGGTTGTCACGCCAGTGGCATCGCCGGGTAGCTATGTTCGGAAGAGATAACCGCTGAAAGCATCTAAGCGGGAAACTCGCCTTAAGATGAGATATCCCCGGGGCTTCGAGCCCCTTGAAGGGTCGTTCCAGACCAGGACGTTGATAGGTCAGGTGTGTAAGTGCAGTAATGCATTGAGCTAACTGATACTAATTGCCCGTAAGGCTTGATCCTATAACCGGTGTGTCTTAACCTGCGCCGGTTGAGTAAGCGACTGTGCCCAAACCAGTCACTACCCACTACTTCTTCCCAGATTGGTCGTGGCGCACCCCCGTGCGACGCGACAACCCGTCATGCCTGATGACCATAGCGAGTCGGTCCCACCCCTTCCCATCCCGAACAGGACCGTGAAACGACTCCACGCCGATGATAGTGCGGATTCCCGTGTGAAAGTAGGTAATCGTCAGGCTCCTCATGCTCCAACACAAAAACCCCACCCCACAAAGGTGGGGTTTTTGTGTTGGAGCGGCGGAAATCCTTATCGTCATCTCGCTCTAATTTCACGCCCTCCGTCTCAAAAGCCGTCCATCACGGCGTTCTCCTGCCCACCCGTCTCATCTCGAAATACTGTATAAATATACAGTACAAACAGAGGCCGCCACGCGTTCACGCGTGAGTGCACCCTGTGGCCGTCAGATGGGGAACTCATGGGCGCCGCACTGTCATTGCTCGATTTCGAACTGACGTCTCACTTGCAGAAGCAGCTTTGGCAAGGCGAGCACATCAGTGCCTCACATTCGAACGTCGTGTCGAGCGGCTACCGAATGCTCGATCACGTTTTGCCCGGCGCTGGCTGGCTGCCCGGCAGCGTGACCGAATTGCTGATCGAAGAGAGCGGCGTCGGGGAAATAAGGTTGCTCGCGCGCACGCTCCGGGAACTGACGACGGTTCAAAGCCGCTCCGTCGTGTTCGTTGCGCCGCCGTGGATGCCGAATTTTGCTGCTTTCCGCGCAATGCACATCGCGCCTCACAAGCTCGTCTGGGTCAAGGCGCCCGAGGATCAGGTGCCCTGGGCTGCGGAACAGTCGCTGAAGCAGGAAGGCATCGGCGCCGTGTTGATCTGGCTGCCCAAGGCGCGACCTGAGGCCTTGCGACGGCTTCAGGTCGCGGCCCAGGAGTCGCAGTCGCTGGCGTTTTTATTTCGTCCGCTGAACGCGGCGAAGCAATCCTCGGCGGCGCCGTTGCGCATCGTCTGTAAGCCGATGCTGCCGGCCACCGCGCAGACGATGAATCGCCGCGAATGGATGCAAGTCGTGATGCTGGAGCTCGACATCATCAAGCGGCGCGGTCCGCTGCTGCAAAAGCCGTTGCAGTTGCGCTTGCCGCTGCAGATGCCCGCGTTGCCCGAACATGTGCGGCGCGCGAGCCAGCAGAGGAAAGCACGGGAGGTCAAACATGTTGTGGATAGCGGTGACATTGCCGCTTTTATCGCTCGAAGCAGTCAGGCCGCCATCGATGCCATCCGCATCGGCAAATTCGATTTTGCCTGGAGCGAGGCCGACGCCTCATGAACACGCGCACGAGACCGATCAGCCGTGTTTCGCGCTCGCCGATCACGCGCGCATCCTGCTGCCGGATCTCATCGCGTATCGGCTGGGCGTGCGTCCCGGCAGCACGCGCTCGCACGCGTTCGCGCTGGCGCCGCGACTGACCTTGCTATCGGCCGATATCGACGAGGAGCAGCGCGCGCTCGAAGCGGTCGCGCTGGCATTGCTCGCGTTCACGCCGAAGGTCGTGCTCGCGCACGCGAATACGGTGTTGCTGGAAGTCGGCGCGAGCACGCGGCTTTTCGGCGGATTGCGTGTGCTGCTGGCAAAAGTGGCATCGACGGTGAAAGGATGCGGCTTCACGTCGCGCATGGGCTGTGCGCCGACCGCGTGGGGCGCGTGGCTGCTCGCGCACGCGCGCACGCGCCGCGTGGCGCGCCGGGTTCGCATCGTGAAGGAGACGACGCTCGTGCGCGCGCTCGACGCGTTGCCGGTATCGCTCGTGCCATCGGCGCAATCGCATGGGAACGCGTTCGAGCAGATCGGCTGCGCGACGCTCGCCGATCTGCGTCGCTTGCCGCGCAAGGGCGTCGCGCGACGATTCGGGCAGGGCATTCTGCAATGGCTCGCGCAGGCTTACGGGCAGGCGCCCGATCCGCGCGAGGCGTTTTGCGCGCCGGCATCGTTCGAGGCGCGGCTGGAATTGCAGGCGCGCGTCGAGAGCGCCGAGGCATTGTTGTTCGCGGCGCGCCGGCTCGTGCTGCAACTGGCCGGCTGGCTGAGCGCGCATCACGCGGCAGTGAGCGAATTTTCGCTGCTGCTCGAACACGAACTGACCGCGCGCCACGCGCCCAAAACCTCGACGCTCAGGATTGCGTGGGCGGTGCCGACGCGCGACGCCGATCACATCCTTTGGCTGCTGCGCGAAAAGCTGAATCAGGCGACGCTCGTCGCGCCGGTCATCGAGATGAAGTTGCTTGCCGACAAAGTGAGCGAGCACGCGCCGCCATCCGACACGCTGTTTCCGATGCCGAGTTCCGATAACGATTCGATGGCGCAATTGCTCGAGCGTCTGAGCGCGCGGCTGGGTGCGGAAAACGTCGTGCAACTGGTCGCGCGGGAGGATCATCGGCCGGAGGCGGCGATGACCGTCGAGCCCTATCAGGCGACGCGCGACAGCAAGCCCGCGCGCGCAAAGAAACAGAAGGCGTCGAAGGAGCCGCACGTCGAAGAAGCGCACGACGAAGAAGACGAAAAAGAAACCGCAGCCGAAGCCGAAGCCGACGAAGCGCTCCAGCTTCCCGATCGGGCCGTGCCTTCGCAGCCGCGCCCGTCGTGGATTCTCGAAACGCCGCAGAAGCTGAATCTGCGCAACGAGCGGCCGTTCTATCGCCGACCGCTCAAGCTGATCAGCCGGACGGAGCGCATCGAGGCGGGATGGTGGGACGGCAACGGCGTCCAGCGCGATTACTACGTCGCCTCGGACGATCGCGGCCGCATGTTCTGGCTGTATCGCGAGCGTTTGAGCGGCGACTGGTTCTTGCACGGATTTTTCGGATGACGCCGCGATGGACGACCTGAACGACATCATCGGCCTGGGCGGTGAGGACAATGGCAGCGGCAAAGGCTTCTCCGGCGCGGTGTCCGCATCGACGCTCCTGCCCGGCTACGCCGAACTGCACTGCCTGAGCAATTTCTCGTTCCTGCGCGGCGCGTCGCATCCGCAGGAACTGGCCGAGGCGGCGCTCGAACACGGCTACACCGCGCTCGCGATCACCGACGAATGTTCGCTTGCGGGCGTCGTTCGCGCGCACGCCGCAATCAAGCACATCGAGGCGAAAGTGCAGGCCGCGATCGACGCTGCGCGCCTTGCGGGCCAGCCGCTGCCCGACAAGTCCACGTTGAAGCTCATCATCGGCAGCGAATTGCATCTGACCGATGCCGACGGCGCGCCGTTTTGCACGCTGATCGCGCTCGCCACCGATCGCGAAGGCTACGGCAACCTGTCGGAACTGATTTCGCTCGCGCGTTCGCGTTCGCCGAAGGGCAACTATCGGATCGGACCGGAAGATTTCACCGATCCCGCCGCATCGTCCGATGCCAGCGACGCCACCGATCTGCGCGGCGATATCGCGCACCTGAAGCATTTGCCCGGTTGCCTGCTGATTCTCGTGCCGCAGCGCTCGGCGACGCTCGCCGACACGCTCGATCGCGCGCACTGGCTCGCGAGTTTCGCGGCGGGCCGGGCGTGGCTCGCGCTCGAACTCTGGCAGGACGGCAGCGACGACGAGCGCCTCGCCTCGTGCCGCGTGATTTCCGAAGCGAGCGGGCTGCCGCTCGTCGCGGCAAGCGGCGCGCTGATGCACGCACGCTCGCGCAAGCCCTTGCAGGACACGCTGAGCGCCATCCGCCTCGGCCGGCCGCTTGCGGAATGCGGCTATGCGCTCGAAGCGAATGCGGAGCGGCATCTGCGCACGCGGCTGCGCATCGGCGCGCTTTATCCGAAAGCGGCGATCGCGGAAACGCTGAAAGTGGCCGCGCGCTGCACGTTCCGGCTCGACGAGCTTCAGTACGAATATCCGGAGGAACTCGTGCCGCCCGGCGAGACGCCCGGGAGTTATCTGCGCAAGCGCGTGATGGCGGGCGCGAAACTGCGCTGGCCGAATGGATTCGATGCAGAGACGATCGGGCAGATCGACAAGGAACTGGAACTCGTCGCCGACCTGAAATACGAGAAGTATTTCCTGACGGTCTACGACATCGTCGCGTTCGCGCGCAGCAGGAAGATCCTGTGTCAGGGCCGCGGATCGGCGGCAAACTCGGTCATCTGCTTCTGCCTGTTCATCACCGAGCTCGATCCCATCCGGATGGGCCTGCTGGTCGAGCGTTTCATCTCGCGGGCGCGCAACGAGCCGCCGGACATCGACGTCGATTTCGAGCATCAGCGGCGCGAGGAAGTCATCCAGTACATCTATCGGAAGTACGGGCGGCATCGCGCGTCGCTGGCGGCGTCGGTCACGACGTATCACACGCGAAGCGCGCTCAAGGACGTCGGCAAGGCGCTCGGCCTCGATGCGTCGCTGATCGAGCGTATCGGCAAGTCGCAGCAGTGGTGGGACGGGCCGTCGGCGGTGGCCGGGTATCTGAAGGAAGCGGGCTTTAGCGAAGACTCGCACATCACGCGGCATCTCATTCGCTTGACGCGCGAGTTGCGCGGATTTCCGCGTCACTTGTCGCAGCACGTCGGCGGTTTCGTGATCGCGCGGGAACGTCTGTCGCGGCTCGTGCCGATCGAAAACGCCGCGATGAAGGACCGCTGCGTGATCCAGTGGGACAAGGACGACATCGACCAGCTCAAGCTCCTGAAAGTCGATGTGCTCGCGCTCGGCATGCTGTCGGCCATCCGCCGCGCGCTCGAATTCGTCGCGCTGCGGCGCGGCGTGCCGGACTTCGGCATTTCGCATATCCGGCGCGAGGACAAGGCGGTCTACGAGATGTGCTGCCGCGCGGACACCATCGGCGTGTTCCAGATCGAGTCGCGCGCGCAGCAGAGCATGCTGCCGCGCTTGCGGCCGCAGACGTACTACGACCTCGTGATCGAAGTGGCGATCGTGCGTCCCGGCCCGATCCAGGGCGGCATGGTGCATCCGTATCTGCGTCGCAAGCAGGGTCTGGAGGAAGAGGAATATCCGAAGGAGGAACTTCGGCCCGTGCTTGGCCGCACGCTCGGCGTGCCGATTTTCCAGGAACAGGTGATGAAGCTCGCGATGGTCGCGGCGGGCTATTCGGCGGAAGAAGCCGACCAGTTGCGTCGCGCGATGGCCGCCTGGCGACGCGGCAGTCATCTCGAGAAATATCAGGCCGATCTCATGAAGAAGATGCTCGCGCGCGGCTACGAGCACGATTTCGCGGCGCGCGTGTGCAAGCAGATCGAGGGTTTCGGCGAATACGGGTTTCCCGAAAGCCATTCGGCGAGCTTCGCGCTGCTCGTGTATTTCAGCGCGTGGATCAAGCGCTACGAACCGGCGGCGTTTCTCGCCGGCCTTTTGAATAGTCAGCCGCTCGGTTTCTATTCGCCGTCGCAACTCGTGCAGGACGCGCGGCGTCATGGCGTCGACGTGTTCGCGCCCGACGTTTCGCTGAGCGACTGGGAATCGGTGCTGGAACTCGCGCCCGGCAAAGGCGAGCGCGTCGTATTCGATCCCGGCCGGGAGGGGCGGCGCCAGCAGTTCTACGGCACGCCGTTACCGGATCAGGTATTTCGCAAGACCACGCGACGCGGTGCGCGCAAGCTCGCCGCGCGCATCGGGCTGCCGACGCGGAAATACGGAGCGGGAGGGCCGGGCGTGCGCATCGGTCTGCAACTCATCAAGGGTTTGCCGCAGGCCGCCGCCGAGCGAATCATGATCGCGCGTGCGCAAGCGCCTTTCGCCGATGTCGACGATCTCACGCGCCGCGCCGCGCTGTCGCGTCGGGAACTGGAAGCGCTCGCGGCCGGCAACGCGCTCGCGAGCATTGCGGGGCATCGGCGTCAGGCGTGGTGGGCGGTGACCGCGCAGCAGCGCGCGCCCGAACTGCTCCGCGACGCCCCGATGACCGAAGCGCCGCTCGAATTGCCGCAGGCATCGGAAGGCCGCGAGATTGTCGACGACTACGCGAGTCTCGGGCTCACGCTCAACCGCCATCCGCTTGCGCTGCTGCGCGCCAAGCTCTCGGGCCTGCGCTTTCGGACGGCCGCCAACCTCGCGGAACTCAAAACCGGGCGCATCGTGCGCGCGTGCGGCATCGTGACGGTGCGCCAGCGCCCGGGTACCGCCAACGGCACCATCTTCGTCTCGATCGAGGACGAAACCGGCGCGATCAATGTGATCGTGTTTCCGGGGCTCGTCGAGAAACAGCGCAAGGTGCTGCTCGGCGCGTCGCTGCTCGGCGTTCATGGCGTGTGGCAAAACGAGGGCGACGTGCGCCATCTCGTCGCGCAGCGGCTCGAGGATCACACCGCGCTCCTCGGGCGTCTCGCTGCGTCGAGCCGCGATTTTCACTGAGCCATCATGCGGCGGCAGTGTCGGGCAGCGCCGGATAACGCGCGAGCAAGCGCGCAATCGCCGTATCGAATGCCGTGCGCCGGCCGATGCCGAGCGCTTCCAGCCGCCCGGAATCCAGGTGGCAATTGCGCGGACGCGGCGTGGAGTCGGTCGGCTCACGCTGCGCGACGAGTTTCGCGTCCACCCCCAGCACGCGCGCAATGCGCCGGGCGATGTCAAATTTCGTCATCGGCTCGTCGCCGGACCATTGCGCGATGCCGGAAATCGTCGCGCCCCGCGCGTGATGCGCGAGCATGCCGCGGATCACGACGGCGACATCGGGCGTGTACGTGGGATAGCGCGTCGCCCACGCGTCCATCGCGGCAGACGGGTTCGAAGAATCGGCGGAGGCGACGATCGCGGGCGTCAGGCTCGTCACGGCCGATTCGCTCCAGTCGGCGACCGGCCCGTAAAGCAGCGGCAGGCGCAGCACGCAGGCGTTGGGATCCGACGCGAGAAGCGCGCGCTCGCCGTCGAGCTTGCTGCGGCCGTAGGCGTTGAGCGGCGCGGGCGCATCGTCGGGAAAGTAGGGCGGAGACGTGCCGTCGAAGACATAGTCCGTCGAAATCGACAACACCCATGCGCCGAGCGCGCGCGCCTCGCTGGCAATGATGCTCACCGCGTCGACGTTCAACGCGCGGGCGAGCGCCGGATCGCGCTCGCAGACGTCCGGCCGGCGCTCCGCCGCCGCGACGACGATCGCGTGCGGCGTTTCCCGGCGCAGGAAGGCGCGCACGGCTTCCGCGTCGCGGATATCGAGCGGGACGCTTTGCCCATCCGCGCGCCGATGCGCGGTGCGAACGACGCGCCAGTCCCGCGCATCGACGGCGTGCGCGAGTTCCGCGGCGACCGCGCGCCCGAGAAGCCCGGACGCGCCGATGAGCGCAACCGTGAAGCGTCCGTCGCGCTTCATGCCGATGCGACGCCGACCACGGTATAACCGGCTTCGTCGATGGCGTCCTTCAGCGCGGCTTCGGATTGCTCGGACTGCACCGCGACCTTGCCGCTCGCCAGATCGACGCGAACTTGCGCTTGCGGATCGATCTCCTGAATCGAGCGCGTGACGGCGGCCACGCAGTGTTGGCAGCTCATGCCTTGAACATCGAATTCGGTCATGAAGGATTCCCTCTTGAAAATGAGTTGGACATCGACATCGTATACCTTGCCATTATGGGAAGGTGTAGAGTCGAACGGAAAAATCGAGGAGCACGCGATGAACATTGGCGAAGCGGCCCGCGCGTCGGGCGTCACGGCGAAGATGATTCGCTACTACGAGAGTGTTGGACTTCTGACCCCGGTGAGCCGCACGTCGTCGGGATATCGCGTCTACGGCGAACAGGAAGTGCATGCGCTGCGCTTCGTGCGGCAGGCGCGGCGGCTCGGCTTTCTCGTAGAGGACATCCGCAAGCTGCTCGCGCTGTGGCAGGACCGCTCGCGCGCGAGCGCCGAAGTGAAGGCGATCGCGCTGGAACACGTCACCGAGCTGGATCGGCGCATCGCCGAACTGACGGATATGCGCGACACGCTTTCGCACCTCGCAAGACACTGCCACGGCGATGAACGACCGGATTGCCCGATTTTAGACAAGTTGGCGCAATGAATGCACCGAATTGGTGCTCAGACTAATGGCTGCGCACTATTCCGAACAGGAATGCACCGCATGCAACCAATTCACTACCGCCAGTCCAAGAACGCCGTTATACTTCGGGTTATCCCTAACACGGGTTATCCCTGACCCGAACTGCCAGGGACAGCAAAATCCTTGGAGAACATCATGTTTGCAATCCTGCTCGAAAAACTCAGCATCTGGTTTGAAGCCGCCGAACAGCGCCGCCGCGAGGAATATCTTGCGCAGTCGTCGGACGTAGCGCAGCTCGAAAAGCGCATCCGCTCGCTCGAGAACAACGGCTACAACTTCTAAGACGCCTCGCGCGATACCACGCCAGACGCAGAACTCAAGCCCCGCATTGCGGGGCTTTGTTGTTTTCACGGCGGAATGTCAGCGCGTCGGCCGCGATCTCGAAGCCATTACCGATGCGCGGGATGCGCCGCCATCCACTGCTTCATGTAGGCGATTTCCTTGTCCTGAGCCGCGATGACGTCCTTCGCCAGCTTGCGCAACTTCGCGTCCTGGCCGTACTTCAATTCGATCTTCGCCATCGCCACAGCGCCCTCGTGATGCGGAATCATGTGTGCGACGAAGTCGCGGTCCGCGTCGCCCGTGTACTCGATGCCGGACATCGCTGACATCATCGCCTCGTCCGCGGATTGAAACGCCGCGGTCGAAGGCGCATCCGTCGCCGATTCGTCATGCTGCTCCACGTTCATCCCCGCCATGTTTCCGTGCGCGGGCGGTGCGTTCTGCGCGATGGCGCCAGCGCTGAACAGGACCATGAGCGCGGCAATGACGACACTCGTTTGTCTCATCGGGATTTCCTCGAAAGGGCGGTTACGGGGTGAAGCGCCTAGCCTAAAGGTTGCCACCGGGGTAAGGTAAAGCCGTTTTGTCTAAAGAAGCGGACAAGGGACAACCGATGCAAGCGCATATCCCCGAGGGAACGAAGATCCGTCACCGCAGATTCGTCGCGATCGCGCCGCGCTTCGGCGCTTTTCTCGCTTCGTGTTTCTTGTGTCCGCTTGCGCAGGCCGTACCGGGCGGCGAACCGCTCGTGCTCGACACGCAAGCCGGCATTCACAGCGGTGCCGGCGGGACGATTCTGCAGAGCGCGCCGCTCGGTGCGGCCGGCATGGTGCCCATGGCGACGTTGCCGGGACTTAAGCAGGAGCAGCAGCCCATCGTCGTTTCGCCGTATGTCGAATATGGCGGCCAGAGCACGACGCCCGCGACCAACAGCGGGAAGCATCGGCGGAAACCGCGCGCGCCGTATCCTTGAGCACGCGTTTTTTCGCGCGCACTTAATCTGCGCGGTGCTCGAGCTTGAACGACGCGCTCGCGTCCTGACCGAGTGCATCGACGAGAAAGGGCAGCGCCTGCTTCAGTTCGCCCGCGAGCTTGTATGGCGGATTCAATATGAACATGCCGCTTCCGAAAAGTCCCAGACCGTCCGCGGGCGGCGCCTTGACGGTGAGCGTGGCGTGCAGCCATCCATTTGGCTGAATGGCTTTCAGTTGTTCCGCGAAGCGCTGTGATTCCATGCGCGCGACCTGTGGATACCAGACCGCGTAGGTGCCCGTGGCGAACCGCTTGAGGCACTCGCCGAGGCACGCGAGCGTGCGCGCGTAGTCGCGCTTGTCCTCATACGATGGATCGATCAGCACCAGCGCGCGGCGCGGCGGCGGAGGAAGAATGGCCTTGATGCCCTCGAAGCCGTCGCTGTCGTAGATCATCGCGCGCCGGCCGGCGTCGCGGAAATTGTGGCGCAGCACGTCGATTTCCGTACTGTGCAGCTCGAAAAGCCGCATGCGGTCCTGCTCGCGCATTGCGCGCCACGCGAGGTAGGGCGAGCCGGGATAGAAACGCAGGCTGCCGTCCGGATTCAGCGCTCTCACTTCATCGACATATTCGGCGAGAAGCGGCGGCAAGTCGGCGCGATCCCACAAACGGGCGATGCCCGATTCGAATTCGGCATTCTTCGCGGCGAACCCTTCGGTGAGCGAGTACACGCCGGCCCCGGAGTGCGTATCGATGTACCAGTACGATTTGTCCTTCAGGCCCAGATAGTGAAGCATCTGGATGACGAGCGCGTGCTTGAGCACATCGGCGTGATTGCCCGCATGGAAGCCGTGACGGTAACTGAGCATGACGTTTAGCCCGCAAGAGCGATGAAAGGGCGAAAGCGCTGCATTGTAGCGGAGCGCGTGCCTGCGGCTTTGCAGCCCCGGCGCGCGGCTGCGGTGCGCTGCTTCGTTCATGCACAATAGCCTTTCCAGGTCGTGCCGGAACAGTCGGCCGAATGGCCTAGGCGCTTTCGTCATCCGCGCGCGAATCTTCCTAGGCCGAACGGCCAGCTTGATGGCCGCGCCCATCGCATGTTGTCATTCAGTCACCCCAACGGAGGTTTGCATGTCACAGAACGGTAAGCTCGACGGCAAGACGGCAGTGGTCACGGGCGCGGCAAGCGGCATCGGCCGCGCGATCGCGTTCACGCTCGCGGGCGCCGGAGCAGCGGTCGCCATCGCGGACCTGAATCAGGCCGGCGCGGATGCCGTTGCGGAGGAAATCCGCGGAAAAGGCGGAAAAGCCATCGGCATCGCGATGGACGTGACGGACGAAGCGGCCGTGGACCAGGGCATCGACCGAGTGGCGGCGGAACTCGGCTCGGTGGACATCCTCGTGTCGAATGCGGGCATTCAGATCGTCAATCCGATCGAGAACTACGCGTATGCGGACTGGAAGAAGATGATGGCGATCCACGTCGACGGCGCGTTTCTCACCACGCGCGCGGCGCTCCGACACATGTACAAGGACGACCGCGGCGGCGTGGTCATCTACATGGGTTCGGTGCATTCGCATCAGGCATCGCCGCTGAAATCCGCTTACGTGACGGCCAAGCACGGCTTGCTCGGGCTCGCGCGCGTGCTCGCCAAGGAAGGCGCGCCCCATAACGTGCGCTCGCATGTCGTTTGTCCGGGCTTCGTGCGCACGCCGCTCGTCGACAAGCAGATACCCGAACAGGCGAAGGAACTGGGCATCAGCGAAGAAGAGGTCATCAAGCGGGTGATGCTGGGCGGTACGGTGGATGGCGTCTTCGCCACCGTGGAGGACGTCGCGCAGACGGTTCTTTTCCTGTCGACCTTCGAAACGGCCGCGCTGACCGGGCAATCGTTCGTCGTGAGCCACGGCTGGTACATGCAATAGAGGGATAGCGCGCAATGTCCGAAATCGCAAGCAACGAACGGCTGCAACGGGAACTGAGTCCGGAAGAAGCGCCCATCGCGCAGAAGCGCATCGCCTTGCCGCCCTACGAGACCGTTGCGCTTCTGCTGCAAGGCGGCGGCGCGCTCGGCGCCTATCAGGCGGGCGTTTATCAAGGGCTGAACGAAGCTGACATCCATCCGAACTGGATCGCCGGTATCTCTATCGGCGCGCTCAACACGGCAATCATCGCGGGCAATGCGCCCGAGCATCGCGTGGCGCGGCTGCTGGAGTTCTGGGAAACGATCTGTCAGCCGGCCTTCGGCTTCCCGCTGCCCGCGTTCGTCGAGCGGGCGTTTTTCGATTCCACCGACGAAATCCGCAAGGCATTCACCGCGCTGCAGGCGTTCGACGCGCTCGTCGAAGGGCAAAAGGGCTTCTTTGTTCCGCGCTTTCCGCCGCCATCGGCGGTGACCGCAACCTCGCCCAATACCGCGAGCTATTACGACACGACGCCGCTCAAGGCCACGCTCGAGCGTCTGTGCGACTTCGACCGCATCAATTCCGGCGAAACGCGGGTTTCGGTTGGCGCGGTGAACGTCGAAACGGGCAACTTCGCCTATTTCGACAACACGCAAATGCAACTGCGCGCAGAGCATTTCATGGCGTCCGGTGCGCTGCCGCCGGGTTTCGCGGCGGTGGAAATCGACGGAAAGTTCTACTGGGACGGCGGCCTCATGTCTAATACGCCGCTCTACGAAATCGCGCAGGCCACGCCGCGACGCGACACGCTCGCGTTTCAGGTCGATCTCTGGAGCGCGCGCGGGCCGGCGCCCGACAGCATCGTCGATGTGATGGGACGCATCAAGGACGTGCAGTACTCGAGCCGCACGCGCCTCGTCACCGATGAGATGCATCGCGCGCAGCGTTATCGCAATGTGCTGCAGCACGTCCTCGACCTCGTGCCGGAGGCGCTTCGCGAGACCGACGAATGGTGCCGCCGTGCCGCCGAACTGGCGTGTTCGAAGCGCTACAACGTCATCCACCTGATCTACCGTCAGAAGGAATACGAGGGCCATTACAAGGACTACCAGTTCGGCCTCTCCACCATGCGCGAGCACTGGGAAAGCGGTCTCTCCGACATTCGCCGCACGCTTTCGCATCGCGACTGGCTCGAAATGCCCAACGGGGAAAGCGGCTTCGTCACGCACGACATCCACCGCGCGCAAGGCTGACGGGCGCCACGGGCGTCCGGGCGCGCTCGGACGCCCCTTTGTATAATCCGAGCGCATCGGGGGCGCGCGGGTTGGCCCGTCCGCCGTCCGCCGTCGCAACACTCATTTATTCGTCCCTGCTCGATGAACTCGATCGCCGTCTGCTTCGTGTGCCTCGGCAACATCTGCCGGTCGCCCAGCGCCGAAGCAGTCATGCGCGCGCTCGTCGAGGAGGCGAAACTGGCGGACCGCATCGTCATCGATTCGGCGGGAACGGGCGACTGGCACATCGGTCAGCCGCCCGACGAGCGCGCGCAGCGCGCGGCCAGAAAGCGCGGCTACGACCTGTCGAACCTGCGCGGCCGTCAGGTCGCGGCGGACGATTTCGCCCGCTTCGATCTCTTCATCGTCATGGATGACGCCAACGCCGCCGCGCTCGCGTCGGTCTGCCCCGCGCAGTACCGCGACAAGATCCGCCTGCTCATGGAGTTCGCCGCGCGCGACGACAGCCGCGTCGTCGTCGATCCCTATTTCGGCGGCGACGATGGCTTCGAGCGCGTGCTCGACCAGTGCGAGGACGCCTGCGAGGGCTTGCTCAAGGCGCTGCGGACGCAGCTCGTCGCGTAACGCCCGGCCCCGCGCCGCGCGGCCGACGCCGCGTGGAAAAAGTCCCGTAAATCGCTACATATTCCGCCCGGGATACTTGACTAAAACTGTGGGATATTTATACTTGACGAAAATCATCGAGTATTAGCGTTCGCCCCCATTATGAGACTCACCACGAAAGGCCGTTTCGCCGTCACGGCGATGATCGACCTGGCGTTGCGCCAGGAGCAGGGCCCGGTGACGCTGGCAGGCATCAGTCAGCGCCAGCGCATCTCGCTGTCCTACCTCGAACAGTTGTTCGGCAAGCTGCGGCGGCACGAAATCGTTGAGTCGGTGCGCGGGCCGGGCGGCGGGTACAACCTTGCGCGCCGCGCGGAAAACGTCACGGTCGCCGACATCATCATCGCGGTGGACGAGCCGATCGACGCCACGCAATGCGGCGGCAAGGGCACCTGCGAAGGCACCAAGCAGCACGACGGCCACTGCATGACGCATGAACTTTGGGCGACGCTCAATCAGAAGATGGTCGAGTATCTCGATTCCGTCTCGCTGAAGGATCTGGTCGACCAGCAGCGCGCGCGCGAAGGCTCCGCTGCGGTGCTGCGCGACCGGCGCGCGGAACCGGCGGGCGTCGAGGCCGCGCGTATCGTGCCCAAGGGTCCGAATTCCATTTTCAATCTGGCTGGCTGACCTGGGCCGCCGCGCGCGCACCGTTCGCAGCGCGGCGACGAGCGGCAAGCCACACGATTTGACCGATTTTCCCGGAGCGATTGATGAACAACGATATCCCCCACCTGCCCATTTACATGGATTACAGCGCGACGACGCCGATCGATCCGCGCGTGGTGGACAAGATGATTCCGTATCTTCGCGAGCAGTTCGGCAATCCGGCCTCGCGTAGCCACCAGTACGGCTGGGACGCGGAGCGTGCGGTCGAGGAAGCCCGCGAAAACGTCGCGGCGCTGGTCAACGCCGATCCGCGCGAAATCATCTGGACGTCGGGCGCGACCGAGTCGGACAACCTCGCCATCAAGGGCGCGGCGCACTTCTACAAGAGCAAGGGCAAGCACATCATCACGGTGAAGACCGAGCACAAGGCCGTGCTCGACACCACGCGCGAACTCGAACGCGAAGGCTACGAAGTCACGTATCTCGACGTGAAGGACGACGGCCTCATCGACCTGGAAAAGTTCAAGGCGGCGATCCGCCCGGACACGATCCTCGTTTCCGTGATGAGCGTGAACAACGAGATCGGCGTGATCCAGGACATCGAGGCGATCGGCGAGATCACGCGCGCGAAGGGCATCATTTTTCACGTCGATGCGGCGCAGGCCACCGGCAAGATCGAAATCGACCTGCAAAAGCTGAAGGTCGACCTGATGTCCTTCTCGGCGCACAAGACGTATGGGCCGAAGGGCATCGGCGCGCTCTACGTGCGCCGCAAGCCGCGCGTGCGCATCGAAGCGCAGATGCACGGCGGCGGTCACGAGCGCGGCATGCGCTCGGGCACGCTCGCGACGCATCAGATCGTCGGCATGGGCGAGGCGTTTCGCATTGCGCGTGAGGAAATGGCGACGGAAAACGAGCGCATCCGCATGCTGCGCGACCGTCTGTTGAAGGGTTTGCAGGACATCGAAGAGGTGTACGTCAACGGCGACATGGAGCGCCGCGTGCCGCACAACCTGAACATCAGCTTCAATTTCGTCGAGGGCGAGTCGCTCATCATGGCGGTGAAGGATGTCGCCGTGTCGTCGGGTTCGGCGTGCACGTCGGCCTCTCTCGAGCCGTCCTACGTGCTGCGCGCGCTCGGCCGCAACGACGAACTGGCGCACAGCTCGATCCGCTTCACGGTCGGCCGCTTCACGACCGAGCAGGATGTCGATTACGTCATCAACCTGCTCAAGAACAAGATCGCGAAGCTGCGCGAACTGTCGCCGCTCTGGGAAATGCACAAGGACGGCATCGACATTTCGACCATCCAGTGGGCCGCTCACTAAGCGACACGCGTCACGAACATACGGAGAGTTTGAATCATGGCTTATAGCGACAAGGTTCTGGACCACTACGAAAATCCGCGCAACGTCGGCTCTTTCGCCAAGGACGACGACACCGTCGGCACCGGCATGGTCGGCGCGCCGGCTTGCGGCGACGTGATGAAGCTGCAGATCCGCGTCGGCGCGGACGGCGTCATCGAGGACGCGAAGTTCAAGACTTACGGTTGCGGTTCGGCGATCGCGTCCAGCTCGCTCGTCACCGAGTGGGTGAAGGGCAAGACGCTGGATCAGGCGCTGTCGATCAAGAACACGCACATCGCCGAGGAACTGGCGCTTCCGCCGGTGAAAATCCACTGCTCGATTCTCGCGGAAGACGCGATCAAGGCAGCGGTCGCCGACTACAAGCAGCGCCACGGCGCGGCTGCGCCGCAAGCGGAAGACGCGCAGGCGAAGCAGCAGGCGGCGTAAGCGGGACGTCCGGTCCGGACGCACGGAACAGCAGTACGGCACAGTGCGGCAGCAGCGCCGCCCGAGCAGGGCGGGCGCGCTGCCCGAGAGAGATTTGAGCGCGAGAGACGCGACGACTATGGCAATCACGTTGACGGAGAAGGCGGCACAACACGTGCAGAAGTATCTGACGCGGCGCGGCAAGGGCGTGGGCCTGCGCCTGGGCGTGCGCACGACCGGCTGCTCGGGTCTGGCCTACAAGCTCGAGTATGTCGACGAACTGGCGGCGGAAGACACGGTGTTCGAATCGGCGGGCGTGAAGATCGTCGTCGATCCGAAGAGCCTCGCCTATCTCGACGGCACCGAGCTCGACTTCGCGCGCGAAGGGTTGAACGAAGGATTTCGCTTCAACAATCCGAACGCGAAGGACGAGTGCGGCTGCGGCGAATCGTTCCGCGTCTGACGCGAACGGCGCCGGCGGTTTCGGCAAAAGAGGCGGCGCGGGCCGCCTTTTTCGTTCTCGCCGGGTGATCGCCTGCTTCCCGCTTCGTCCGCGCATCCTGAATCTACTGACAACGTCATGGCAACGCTCACCGACAGCCACTTCGATCTCTTCGGCCTGCCGCCGGTTTTCGCCGTCGATCAGCACGCGCTCGACGACGCCTACCGCACCGTGCAGGCGCAAGTGCACCCCGACCGCTTCGCCGCTGCCGGCGATGCGCAGCGCAGGCTCGCGATGCAATGGGCCACGCGCGCGAACGAGGCGTATCAGACGCTGCGCGATCCGCTGAAGCGCGCGCGCTACATGCTGTCGCTGCGCGGCATCGACGTGGGCGCGGAGAGCAACACCGCGATGGAGCCAGCGTTCCTCATGCAGCAGATGGAATGGCGCGAAAATATCGAGGATGCGGCGGCGGCCAGGAATATCGGCGCGCTGGAAGCACTGCTCGACGAATTGCGCGACGAAGAGCGCGTGCGCTTCACGAAACTCTCCGCGCTGATCGACAGCCACGCCGATCAGGCCGCGAGCGAAGCGGTGCGCCAGCTCATGTTCATCGAGCGCGTCGCGCATGAGATCGGCGCGCAGATCGAGCGGCTCGAAGGCTGACGAGAAAACACGCCGCACACAACCCCACAAGACCAACGATGGCTTTACTGCAAATCTCAGAACCCGGCATGGCGCCCGCGCCGCACCAGCGGCGCGTGGCGGTCGGCATCGATCTCGGCACGACGAACTCGCTCGTGGCCGCGGTGCGCAACAGCGTCCCCGAAGCGCTGCCCGACGAAGATGGCCACACGCTGCTGCCGTCGGTCGTGCGTTATCTGGAAAAGGGCGGGCGGCGCATCGGCCGGATCGCGAAGGAAGAAGCCGCGACCGACCCGCGCAATACGATCGTCTCCGTCAAGCGCTTCATGGGCCGCGGCAAGAGCGAAGTGGAAGGCGCGGAGAACGCGCCCTACGATTTCGTCGATGCGCCCGGCATGGTGCAGATACGCACCGTCGATGGCGTGAAAAGCCCGGTCGAAGTGTCGGCGGAGATTCTCGCGACGCTGCGCTACCGCGCGGAAGACACGCTCGGCGAGGATCTCGTGGGCGCGGTCATCACGGTTCCCGCTTATTTCGACGAAGCGCAACGCCAGGCCACGAAAGACGCCGCGAAGCTCGCGGGCCTCAACGTGCTGCGCCTGCTCAACGAACCGACGGCGGCCGCGATCGCATACGGTCTCGACAACGCCGCCGAAGGTCTCTACGCGGTCTACGACCTGGGCGGCGGCACCTTCGACCTGTCGATTCTCAAGCTCACGAAAGGCGTGTTCGAAGTGCTCGCGGCGGGCGGCGATTCCGCGCTCGGCGGCGACGACTTCGACCACGCGCTCTATCGGCATGTGCTCGCGCAGGCGGGAGTGCAGCCGCAAGCGCCGCAGGACGTGCGGCTTCTGCTCGATCGCGTTCGCACCGCAAAGGAAGCGCTGTCGTCGGCGAGCGAAACGCGCGTGCAGGCCACGTTGTCGACGGGCGTGCAAATCGATGTCGCCGTGTCCGAAGCGCAGTTCGCCGCGCTCGCCGAGCCGCTCGTCGCGCGCACGCTCGGGCCGACGAAAAGGGCGCTGCGCGACGCGAAGGTGACGCCCGCCGATATCAAGGGCGTGGTGCTCGTCGGCGGCGCGACGCGCATGCCGGTCATCCGGCGCGCGGTCGAGGCGTTTTTCGGCCAGCCGCCGCTCGTCAACCTGGACCCCGATCAGGTCGTCGCGCTCGGCGCGGCGATTCAGGCCGATTTGCTCGCGGGCAACCGTCGCGGAGAAGGCGACGACTGGCTGCTGCTCGACGTGATTCCGCTGTCGCTCGGCGTCGAGACGATGGGCGGCCTCACCGAGAAGATCATCCCGCGCAATTCCACGATTCCGACCGCGCGCGCGCAGGACTTCACGACCTTCAAGGACGGCCAGACCGCCATGGCGATCCACGTCGTTCAGGGCGAGCGCGAACTGGTCTCGGACTGCCGCTCGCTCGCGCGCTTCGAGTTGCGCGGCATTCCGCCGATGGCCGCGGGCGCCGCGCGCATCCGCGTCACGTATCAGGTCGATGCGGACGGTCTGTTGTCCGTGTTCGCGCGCGAGCAGACGTCGGGCGTGGAGGCGTCGGTGGTGGTGAAGCCGTCCTACGGCCTCGCCGACGACGACGTCGCCCGCATGCTCGAAGAGAGCTTCAAGACCGCCGAGACCGACATGCGCGCCCGCGCGCTGCGCGAGGCGCAGGTCGAGGCCGACCGGCTGATCGAGGCGACGCACGCCGCGCTCGCCGCCGACGGCGAGCTGCTCGACGACGCCGAACGCGCACGGATCGAAGCGCTCGCGGCCGAACTCGCGGGCATCGCGAAGGGCGAATCGGCCGGGCAGATCGAGGACGCGACCAAAGCGCTCGCCGCCGCCACCGACGAATTCGCCGCGCGCCGCATGAACAAGAGCATTCGCCGCGCGCTCGCCGGCCGCAAGCTCGACGACGTCTGACACCATCCCAAGCATTCACGGAAAACCATGCCTCAAATCGTTGTGCTGCCTCATGTCGAGCTTTGTCCGGACGGCGCGGTGATCGACGCCGATGTCGGCAAGAGCATCTGCGACAACCTGCTCGAACACGGCATCGAAATCGAGCACGCGTGCGAGAAGTCGTGCGCGTGCACGACTTGCCACGTCATCATCCGCGAGGGCTTCAACGCGCTCGAACCGTCCGGCGAGGACGAGGACGACCTGCTCGACAAGGCGTGGGGCCTCGAGCCGGCATCGCGGTTATCATGTCAGGCACTGATGCCCGCCGAGGATGACCTCGTGGTCGAGATTCCCCGGTACTCCATCAATCACGCCAAAGAAAATCACTGACAGGAGGCTCGCCCATGAAGTGGACAGACACGCAGGAGATCGCGATGGCGCTCACCGACGCGCATCAGGATGTCGATCCGCAATATGTGCGTTTCACGGACCTGCACCGCTGGGTGACCGAACTCGACGGTTTCGACGACGATCCGCAAAGCTCAAACGAAAAGATCCTGGAAGCCATTCAGGCGGCGTGGATCGAAGACGCGGATTACTGATTCGCCCTGCACCTGTTTCACCGGCGGCGGCCCTCGAAAGAGCGCCGCCGTTTTTCATTTGGCGCACCCGATCGCGCATTCGCACAACCGCGAATTCTTGACAGAACTTGACGCCGCGCGCGTTGTTCGACGTTTCCCCGCGGCTTAAAATCGCGCCCGCTGCGCGCTGGCAGACATCGTCAGCCGCACGTCCACTACGCCCGGACGCCATGAGCCGCGCGTCCATGCTTCGCATTGCAAACGAATTTGACATTTCCGCGCCGAGGCCGCGCGCGGCCGCCCGCTCGTGCGGGCGTTCCGGGGCGTTCATTCAAGGAGAAGTACATGGGGAAATCCGGCCTGTCGCGTCGCGGCTTTCTGAAGGCGGGCGCGCTCGCGGGCGTGTCCGTATTCATTGCGCCCCTGGGCAGCCGCGCTTTTGCGGCGCTATTCGAAGAGAAGATTCTCACGCCCATCGAGCGCGATGCGGCGAGCGGCTATCCGAAGTTCCGCATCGACGGCATCGCGAAAGTCACGGGGGCGAAAGTGTTCGCTCGCGACATCCGCGCGAAGGACATGCCGCATTGGCCGCAGCAGCAGTCGCACGCGCTGATTCTGCGCACGACGCTCGCGGACCGCGTCTACGAAGGCATCGATCTTTCGTCGCTCGGCGAGGCGCTTTCGCCCGATCGCATCGTGACGGCGGACGACCTCGCGCGCGACAAGCTCGCGTTCCCCGCGTTCTACGGCGACGACATGCTTCTGCCCGCCGGCAAGACGCCCGCGTACCTGGGTCAGGCGGTCGCGCTGCTGATTTATCACGACTTCGCGCGCTTCCGGCTCGCGAAGGACAAGCTCCAGTTCCGCGACGGCGTCATCCGTTATGGCGAGCGCACGCCGCTTGGCGAGCGCGATCCGTGGGCGTCGTTTCGCTTCGTGCGCGTCGGCGGCAAGACGCCGTTCGACGACGACACGTTCTCCAGCATGAAGGATTCGCCGCTCTTTCCGCACATGATGAAAAAGCGCGAGCCGGTCTGGGCGGACGCCGACGAACACGGCAAGCTCGACGAGCAGGGCATGTTCCACGCGCAGGCCATCGCCGATGCGCTCGATCATCCGCCGGCGGAATGGCTCGTCGTGGATCGCGAGTACAAGACGCAATCCGTCGATACAGCCGCGCTCGAGCCGGACAACGCGAACTGCTGGTACGACGCGGCCACGCAATCGCTGCATATGGTCGTGCCGACGCAAGGGCCGTATGAAGTCGCGCAGAGCGCGCTCGAAATGGCGGCCAAATCGCATTTTCCGGTGAAGAACCTGTTCCTTCACCCGTGCTACACGGTCGGCTACGGCTCGAAGGACCATTACAACGTGCCGTTCTACGGCCTGGTCGCGGCGATGTACGGCGACGGCCGCCCGGTGCGCCTCGCGTTCGACCGTTTCGAGCAGTTCCAGTCGTCGCTCAAGCGGCACGCGTTCGACATGCGCTACCGCATGGCGGTCGATAAGAAGACCGGCCGCATTCAGGCGTTCAAGGGCGATCTCGTCGCGAACGGCGGCGGCCGCTGCAACTTCTCGCCGTCCGTCGCGATGGTCGGCGCGACCGCCGCGCAGTCCATCTATTACATCCCGCAAAGCGACCTGACGGCGATCGCGGCGGCATCGCGCGCGGTCGATGCCGGCTCCGCGCGCGGCTACGGCACGCTGCAAAGCATGGCCGCCACCGAAATGATGATGGACGACATCGCCGCGCAGCTCGGCATGGATTCGATCGACCTGCGCTTGGCCAACGTGATGCGCACCGGCATGAAGAACACGCAAGGCGCGATTCCGGCCGGCGCGGTGCGTGCCGAAGAGGTGCTGCGAAAGGCGAAGGCGCATCGGCTGTGGACCGGGCGCGCGAAGCGCAAGGCCGAATTCGAGGCGGCGAATCCCGGCATGCGCTATGGCGTCGGCTTCGCGTGCGTGCAGAAAGACTTCGGCACCGGCGCCGAAAGCGCGTTCGCGAAGGTCGAGTTCACGGCGGACGGGCGCATCGCGCTGTCGCACTCGGGCGCGGAAATCGGCACGGGAGCGTCGACGGCGCAGGCGCTCGTCGTCGCGAAATGGCTCGGCAAGCCGGCAACGGACGTCCACATGGCCGTCACCGACTGGACGGATTTGCCTGTCGTCGCGAGCGGCGATCCGTACATCATGTCGCAGGCGCAACAGGACGCGCTCGCGGCGAATCCGCGCTGGTCGCCCACGTACATGTCGCCGGCGAGCGCGACCAACTCCGCGTACTACTTCTCGCATGCGACGCGCGAAGCGGCGCGCGTCGTGTTTCGTCACGGCCTGTGGCCGGCGGCGATGGCGATCTGGGGGCAGGGCATCGGCGGCGGTCAGGCGGCATCGTTCGTCGTGCGTATCGAAGACGCCCGCTGGATCGACGGCACGCTCACCGCCGATGGCCTCGCGCCGATCGCATTCGACGTGTTGGCGAAGAAGGCGCACGAACTCGGCCTCGCGACAGGCGCGGTCGTGCACACGTTCAACCGCTGGCAGTGGAGCGAGGCGCAGTTCGACATCGCGGGCAGCGTGGAGCAGCTTCCCGTCGATGGCTTGTCCGTGCGCTTCGGCGGCGAGCCTGCGCGCAAGTCCGGCAGGGCGACGAAGAACGGCTACGACGTGCTCGACCGCAAGCGCGTGATGATCCCGCCCGTGCAACGCAACAACGCGACGGTCACGTATTACAGCGCGGTCGGCACGCTCGTCGAAATGTGCGTGAACGAGGCGAGCGGCAAGGTGGAATTGCTGTCGCATCACTCGATCATGGAGTGCGGCAACCAGATCGCGCCGGCGCTCGTATCGGGCCAGTTGCAGGGCGGCCTCGCGATGGGCATCGGACACGCGCTGCACGAATATCTGCCGCTCTACGAGGACGGTCCGGGCAACGGCACGTGGAACTTCAACCGCTATCGCCTGCCGCTCGCAAGCGATGTCGCCGTGTGGAAGCAGACCGGCGAAGTGCTGCCGCCGCTCAGCGAGACCGATCCGCCGAAGGGCATCGCCGAAGTAGTGATGATTCCGGTGGTCGGAGCCATCGTCAACGCGATCGCGCATGCGATCGGCCATCGCTTCACCGCACTGCCGGTGACGCCGCAAAACATTCAGGAGGTGCTCGCATGACGGCGATCCAATCCGCCGCGGGCGTCGAGATGCGCTCGCTCTCGATGACCATCAACGGCAACAAGGTCGGCCCGATGCAAGTGCCCGCCGGCCTGCCGATGATCGATTTCCTGCACGAGTACGTCGGGCTGACCGGCTCGCGGCTCGGCTGCGGGCAAGGCGTGTGTCATGCGTGCGTGGTTATCGTCGATCGCGTGGACGGCACGAGCGAGGAAGTGCGCAGTTGCATCAACGGCGCGCATTTCTTCGATGGCAAGACGGTGCGAACCATCGAAGGACACGCGAAGCGCAACGAGCACGGCGAAGTCGTGGAACTCGCGCCGGTGCAGCAGAAGTTTCTCGAACACTTCAGCTTCCAGTGCGGCTACTGCACGCCCGGTTTCGTCAACGCGGCGACAGTGCTGCTCGAAAGATTGAAGCGCGAGCCGATCACGAAAGACCGCATCGAAGCGACGATCATGGACGCGCTCAACGAGCACATCTGCCGCTGCACAGGCTACGTGCGTTATTACGAGGCCGTGAAGGATCTCGTGCTGTCCACGCCCGGACTCGTGAAGGACGCCGCATGATGCGCTCGCCATTCACCCGTTCCCGGTTGCGCGCCGTCGTTCTCGCGCTCGTCGCGTCCGGCGCTTGTGCGCTGAGTGCGTGCGACAGTCATCGCGAAAACGCGACGCCGAACGCATCTTCGCCCGCGCTCCTCGCTCGCGGACGCTATCTCGCGCAAGCCGCCGATTGCGCCGCATGCCACACGGCGACAGGCGGCGCGCCGTTCGCGGGCGGCGTGAGGCTCGAATCGCAGTTCGGCACGTTCTACGGCACGAACATCACGCCGGACACGCAGTACGGCATCGGCAAGTGGAGCGCGGACGAATTTCACGCGGCGCTGCACGACGGCAAGACGCCGCACGGCAAGCTGTATCCGGCGATGCCGTACACGTCGTATCGGCAGATGTCGCGCGCGGACAGCGACGCGATCTACGCGTATCTCATGGCGCAGAAGCCCGCAGCGGTGCCGAACATCCGCGCGGATCTCAGATTCCCGTACAACGTGCGGTTCGCCGTGCGGTTGTGGGACATGCTGTTTCTCAAGGACGCGCTGCCCGATGCCTCGGCCGGGCACTCGGCCGACTGGACGCGCGGCCGTTATGTGGCCAACGCGCTCGGCCATTGCGCGGAATGCCACACGCCGCGCGGCGCGTTCGGGCAGCTTCAGGACGCGAAGACGTTCGAGGGCGGAGCGCTCGGGCGCATCGGCGCGCCGGACATCACGCCCGCCGCGCTCGCGGCGCGCGGCTGGTCGGCGGCGGATCTCCAGTCGTTCTTTTCGACGGGCGTCGCGCGTCAGGGATCGGCGTTTGCCGAGATGCATCCGGTCGTCACGCTGAGCACGCAGCATCTGAACGCCGACGATCTGCGCGGCCTCTCGACGTACCTTCTCGGCGACGCGCCCGCCGCGCCCGCGCCGCTGGCCGTGAAGACCGGCGATGCCGCGCAGTTCGTCGTGGGCCGGAACCTGTACCTCGATTCCTGCGCGGGCTGCCACGGACGCGAAGGCGAGGGCAAGCCTCACGTCGCGGTGGCGATGAACGGCAATTCCACGCTGCGTCAGACGGATGCGCGCAATCTCGTCGTCTCGATGCTGGACGGCATCGACGCGCAGCCGTTCCCCGGCGTCGAAAACATGCAGCGCATGCCCGCGTTCGCCAGCACGTACAGCGACGAGCAACTCGCGCAACTCGCGAACTATCTGCGCGTGACGTGGGGCGGGCAGCCGGGCGATGTCACCGCCGACGCCGTCAAATCATTGCGCTGAACGCGCGCCGCTGAGCGTTCACAAGAACGAAGGCCACGCATTTGCGTGGCCTTCGTGCTTTCGCCGGGTTCAAACGCGCATGCCGCGCTCGGCGAGTTGCCGCTGCAGCGTCGGCCACATCTTCGCGACCGCTTCCTCGCCCGCGAGGATCGCCGCGTTGCGCTGGCTGAAGTCGCTGCTGCTCATTGCGTTGAGATTCGGGCGGATGACCGCGTTCGCGTACTTGTCGAGTTCGTAGGCCTTGATGGACTGGCCCATGATCGTGAAGGTCTGCATCAGCACGTCGAAGGAACTTTGCGTGAGTGCGGTCTCGGGCCGCGCCGAAATGTCCACGGCGATCACGAAATCCGCGCCCATCTTGTGCGCGAACGCGGCCGGAACCGGACTGACCAACCCGCCGTCGACGTATTCGTGGTCGCCAATTCTCACTGGTTCGAAGATCGACGGCACGCTGCAGGACGCGCGCACCGCGACGCCCGTATTGCCGCGCTGAAAGAGAATCGGCTGGCCGCTTCGCAGATCGGTCGCGACGATGCCGAGCGGCTTCACCATCTTTTCGATCGGGCGATTGTCGAGCGTCTTGTTGAGATAGTTCTGCAGCGCGACGCCTTGCAGGATGCCGCGCGCGCGAAAGGGCATCGCCCAGTCGCTGATGGACGCTTCGTCCATCGTCAGCGCGAGCTTGTTGATCGCGATGCCGTTCATCCCCGATGCATAGAGCGCCGCGATGACCGAGCCCGCGCTCGTGCCCGCGACGAGGTCCACGCGCACGTTGCGCGCTTCGAGCGCCTTGATGACGCCGATATGCGCGAAGCCGCGCGCCGCGCCGCCGCCGAGCGCAAGCCCGATGCGCGGCGGGCGCTGCGATTCGGTTTTCAGCGCGGTGTCGGCATTGGAGTTGGCGTTGGCGGGCGCAACGTTGCCGCCGCCGGTGCTCGTGCACGCGGCAAGAACGGACGATGCCGCCGCGAGCGAAAACGCGCGGCGCGAAAGGCGAGGTGACGATGATTTCAAGATGCGGCTCCAGCGATGCGGCGAGTGCGCGGCGGACGGTTTTCGATGCGTTTTTCCGTGCGGTCCGCGCGTGTCGAGAAAACGGCGCGCACATCATAAAACAAAAGGCGCGCGGGCCGGCACGAAGCGCCCGGCGAGTATAATTTCGTCTCATTTCAGGCGGCGCTCGCCGCGCTCTCGTGCCGGCGCCATCGGGCGTCCGGGCGATCGGTTCAAGCGCTTCCGGCGCACGCGGCGGCTCTCGCCAGCGCCAATCATCGAGTCCATCGAGAACACAGCAATGACCCAAGTCCGTACACGCTTCGCTCCCAGCCCGACCGGCTTCATCCATCTCGGCAACATTCGCTCCGCGCTTTATCCGTGGGCGTTCGCCCGCAAGATGAAGGGAACCTTCGTGCTGCGTATCGAGGATACGGACGTTGAGCGTTCGAGCGAAGCATCGGTCGATGCGATTCTGGAAGGCATGGCGTGGCTCGGTCTCGATTTCGACGAAGGTCCTTTCTATCAGATGCAGCGCATGGACCGCTATCGCGAGGTCGTCGCCCAGATGATGGAGAAGGGACTCGCGTACCACTGCTATATGTCGACCGAGGACCTCGACGCGCTGCGCGAGCGTCAGCGCGCGGCAGGCGAGAAGCCGCGCTACGACGGCACGTGGCGTCCGGAGCCGGGCAAAGTGCTGCCGCCGGTGCCCGAAGGCGTGAAGCCCGTGGTGCGCTTTCGCAATCCGCTCGCGGGCGTCGTCGCTTGGGACGATGCCGTGAAGGGCCGCATCGAAATCTCGAACGAGGAACTCGACGACCTCGTGATCGCGCGTCCCGACGGCACGCCGACGTACAACTTCTGCGTGGTCGTCGACGATCTCGACATGGAGATCACCCACGTCATTCGCGGCGACGATCACGTCAACAACACGCCGCGTCAGATCAACATCCTGCGCGCGCTCGGCGGCGAGGTGCCTGTCTATGCGCACCTTCCGACCGTGCTGAACGAGCAGGGCGAGAAGATGAGCAAGCGGCATGGCGCGATGAGCGTGGTCGGTTATCGCGATGCGGGCTATCTGCCGGAGGCCGTGCTCAACTATCTGGCGCGGCTCGGCTGGTCGCACGGCGATGCGGAAATCTTCTCGCGCGAGCAGTTCGTCGAATGGTTCGACCTGGAGCATCTCGGCAAGTCGCCCGCGCAGTACGACCACGACAAGCTCAATTGGCTGAACGCGCATTACATCAAGGAAGCCGACAACGCGCGGCTCGCGGAGTTGACGAAGCCGTTCCTGCACCAGGCGGGCATCGACGCGGCCGCAATCGACGGCGGCGCGCCGCTCGCCCAGGTCGTCGCGCTGCTGAAGGACCGCGCATCGACGGTAAAGGAAATTGCCGAGAACGCCGCCATGTTCTATCGCGAGCCGGCGATCGATCCGCAAGACTACGCGCAGCATGTCACCGACGCGGTTCGTCCGGCAATCGCGGAGCTTCGCGCGACGCTGGAGGGCGCGGAATGGGCGAAGGAAGCGATTTCGGCGGCGCTGAAGGCGACGCTCGGCGCGCACAAGCTCAAAATGCCGCAACTGGCGATGCCGGTGCGCCTGCTCGTCGCGGGAACGACGCATACGCCGTCCATCGACGCGGTGCTGATGCTCTTCGGCCGCGAGACGGTGTTGCGCCGGCTGGAAAAAGCAGCCGCATGATCGCGAGTTGCACGCAAGGGAATGCGGCAGAGCATCCCTTGCCGCCGACGCGTGAAGCGAGGTAAAAAATTTTGCTTCACGCCGCATGAGGGTATTTACAACTTCGAAAATGGCCTATAGAATCTCGTTTCTGTTCTGCAAGGGGGTATAGCTCAGCTGGGAGAGCGCTTGCATGGCATGCAAGAGGTCAGCGGTTCGATCCCGCTTACCTCCACCAAAGAACGGATGAAGTGATTGCGAGCGTAGTAGCTAAGTTTCGAAAGTCGCAAAAAATACTTCACAAGATTCGGGAAGTTGTTTAAGATCTCGGTCTTCGCTGAATTGCGGTGCGAAAGCAGCGAGTTCGGCGGGAAAAGTGGTAAAGACGGAAGCACAAGTTTCTGTCCCCTTCGTCTAGAGGCCTAGGACATCACCCTTTCACGGTGAGTACAGGGGTTCGAATCCCCTAGGGGACGCCAGAACATCGGCGGCTGCTAGTCAAGCGCTGCGAGTTTCGCGAGGTGGCTAAACCCTCGCGAAACAATGAAAAAGCTGGAGCGGTAGTTCAGTTGGTTAGAATACCGGCCTGTCACGCCGGGGGTCGCGGGTTCGAGTCCCGTCCGCTCCGCCAACATGTTGCGAGCAGGAATCATCCGGCTGATCAGCCGGTTTTTTTTCGCCGCAGGGTAGCAAAAGAAGTTTCTGTCCCCTTCGTCTAGAGGCCTAGGACATCACCCTTTCACGGTGAGTACAGGGGTTCGAATCCCCTAGGGGACGCCAGAACATCGGCGGGTGCTAGTAACAGCGCTGCACATCGCGGGGGCCTGAAGTTTCCGCGAACGATGAAAGAGTTGGAGCGGTAGTTCAGTTGGTTAGAATACCGGCCTGTCACGCCGGGGGTCGCGGGTTCGAGTCCCGTCCGCTCCGCCAGCTCATTAAAAAAATCCAGCCTTCAGGCTGGATTTTTTTTGCCCGTTTTTTGCCGGTATTCTGCTGTCGCTTCCGTTCGTCGGGTGTCGCCATTGCTGCGACATCGCATTTTCCATTGCCAGCGCGCCCGCGCTGTCATAGTGTTGAGGCACTGTCCCGTGCCTGCACGCGTGCGATGCTCGACCCGACCGAAGATCTCTCGCTTTACCAACTCCGCCAGGCGACGATGGCCGACTTCGCCTTCGCCGAATCCCTCACGCACGACAACATGGTCGGCTATTACCGACGCCACAATCTCGTATGGCGCGGCGATCTCTTTCTGTCGAGCTGGCGCGAGTCCGAAAACTTCATCCTGCAGGCGGACGGCGTGCCGATCGGCGTGATGCGCGTCACCGAGGAAGACGATTCGCTGCATATCCGCGACGTTCAGATCGCGCAGGGCTATCGCGGGCGCGGAGCGGGTACGTTCCTGCTGAGCACCGCCCACCGCTGGGCGCGCGCGCGTGGCCTCGCCGAGTGTCAGTTGCGCGTGTTCGTCGATAACCCCGCGGCGCGTCTCTATCTGCGACTTGGCTATCGTCCGGCGGGGCCGCGGCTCGCGCAGCTTGGCGCCATCCGGCATATGGTTCGGCGCGTCTGACGCGCTATCGGCAGGCTGCGGCGCATCAGGCATTGCCGGCGTCGGGTTCATCGCTCGAATCGCGCGCGAAAAAGGCGCGAGGACTCTCGCCGAAGGCACGGCGAAACATCGCCGAGAACGCGCTCTGACTTTGATAGCCCAATTCCAGCGCCACTTGCGCGAGCGGCCGGCCCTGGCTCAATAGCGGAATGGCGCGCGCGAGCACCGCCTGTTGCCGCCATTGCGAGAAGCTCACGCCGAGTTCGCGTCTGAAAAGGCGCGCGATCGTGCGCGTGCTTGCGCCCGCCTCGGACGACCAGCGTTCGAGGTCCGAATGAGACGGATCGGCAAGCACGGCGTCGCAAAGCGCGCGCAGGCGTTTCTCGTTGGGCATCGGCACGGAAAGAGGCAGCGGCTGCGAGCGGATGATTTCGTCGAGCGCGAGTGTCCCGAGCAGGCGCTCGCGCTCGCGCGTGATCGGCTCTTCGTCCAGCGACGCGATCACTTCGCGCAGCAGCGGCGACACCTCGACGACCCGGCAAGCGCCGAGGCCCGCCGGCACGACGCTCGCGTCGACGTAGAGCGTGCGCAAGTACGCATCCTCCACAATGACCACTTCGTGCGTGACATTGGGCGGAACCCAGATGGCGCGAGAGGGCGGCACCATCCAGGTCGAGTCGGCCGTCGCGACGCGCAGCACGCCGCGCGACGTATAGGCCACCTGCGCCCACGGATGCGTATGCAACGCGATGCGAACGCCATAGGGCACTGGCCGCGAGCGCACGCGGATCGGATGCTCGAGCGTCGGCGAGTGCTCGACGGGAATGTCGAGATGCTCGACCTGCTCGACGTGCGGCAGTGAATCGGCGAACGTAGCCATGTCGGTTGAAGGCCTGCGCACATGTTTGACGGCGGCGCGACGCTGGCGCCGCAATTCGCCGATGTTAATCGACGGCTCCAAGCGCAGCAGCTTTTTGAGCGGCGATAATGCGCGCCTATCCACGTTCGTTGGAAGGAGCACTCAATCGATGCAACACGTCTTTGTCTACGGCACACTGCGCGCCGGTGAGGTGAACGACATCAACCGCGCCGCCGAGCGTCACGCGATTGCCTCGCCGACCTTCATCGGCACGGCGCACGTTCGCGGCTGGCTTTTCGATTTCGGGAAGTATCCCGGCCTCGTGCTCGATGCCGCGGGGTCGCTCGTCATCGGCGACGTCTACCGGATCGAAGATTCGCTCGTCCCCGTTCTCGATGAGATCGAAGAGGTGTATCCGGGTGTGGAGGGACTATTCCGCGCGCATCGGCTGCACGTCGAAGTACAACTGGACGGCGAAGCGCCGCACGTCGATTGCCTGGTGTACCCGGTCGAGGCGAGCGCCGTCGAGGGACTGCCGCGCATCGAAGGCGGCGATTGGGTCGCGCATCGTTTCGCGCGATGTGCGTGACGCCAATGCGTCGCAGGACAGGGAAAGATCGAGCAAAACCGGTCACGCCGCCATCGCGATGCGGTGGCGGCGTTAGCACGCCGAAGCGCTCTCGCCTTTACTCGGCGGACTGCTTCGATTTGCCGTGCGACTTCCTGTGATGGCCCGACTTGTGCATCGTCGATTGATCCATCTGCATGTTTTGCATGTTGCTCTGCTGGGATTGCAAGTTCTGCGCGCGCGATTCGATGTCGGAGATCCGTTGCGGATCGGTGCTCATCGTCACGCCGCCTTCGCTCTGCGCGTAAGCCGATGCCATCGCGCTCAAGGACAAAAGAACAGCCAGGGACACTTTCTTCATTGTTAGCTCCTAATAGCAGTTGAACCCGGGAATCGCCTGTCCGATCCGGTTGGAAAGACAATGGGCAAACAGCAAGAATCGCTCCCGATTCAGCCGGCGCGGTTCGCTTCGCAGAAGGCGATCGCGCGCACGTCTGATAACGCATCATAGGCCTGGAATCGGTCAACCATATGTCCGGCGACATTTCCGGTTCCGGCATTTCCGACCGGAGCCGCATGATACCGGCGCCCGGCGATAGTTTCCACTCCTGATCAATTCGATGCGCGGCTAGTACAGATGCAGCCAGCGCCAGACGTAGAAACGCGCAAGCCCGATGAGTTCGTGCAGCGCGAGTTCGCTATTCACGAAGTTCCAAAAGCGCGGAATCACCGTCATGGGCGTGCTCCGCACGTTCGAGACGTAGGGCTGCGGTTCATAGCCGAACGCCTCGAAGGCCCGGAGCGAGCGTCGCATGTGATAAGCGGACGTCACGACGATCAAAGCGCTGTCATGTGCGTTCCCTAGTATGGCGGCTACGTTTCTCGCGTTCTCGTAGGTGTTGTAGCTCGTGTTTTCCCGCGTGAGATCGGCGGACGGCACGCCCCGGGCCAGTACGTAAGGCGCGTAGTTATCGGCTTCCGCCTGTCCGTGATGCTCCGGATCGCCGCCGCTCAGGATCACGCGGCACGACGCGCCCGCGTCGCGGCATTGTCTGTAGAGGAGGGCGACGGCGGCGATGCGCGTCATCGAGTCATGCTTAGGCACGAGCGTCCCTTGGCGGCGATCCGTGCCGCCGCCCATTAGGATGATGGCAGTCCTGGGTGCGAACGAGGGCGGTATCGTCTGCTCATAGCCACGCTGCGCGAGACCGAGCAGCGGGCGCGCGAACCAGCCGGTGCCGAATCCCCAGATCAGCAGCAACGCGGCAATGCCAATAGGTTTGCGGCGACGCTTGCAAAGCGCAAACAATGCAAAAAAAAGCAGCAATAAAGTAAATAGAACCAATTTAATTGGGGTAACGTATTGGTTTGAAGGCAATTAGCTCCGTCATCGCGTATTCAGAGCGCATCGGCGGGCGTCGCAGTAAAGCGCGCGATCAGCGCGCTCTCAACGGGGGCTTTTAATAGAAAGCAGCACCTAACGCAAGCGGCGGCCAAACATTCGGGCTGCGATCGGCTGTAGCCGATTCGTCAGCGCAAAATTCGGCGCGCCGCGTTTAGTCGACGTCGCGGACCGTCTTGCGATAGTCACGAGCGTCGTCATGGCTGCATAGGAAGAAAGAACGAGATGACCACGTATTCCAACGAAGCGGTACTCGAAGCACTCCGCCGAGCGCAGTATCGCCAGGTTCCGTGGGCGAAACGCCCCAACGTCTTCGACCGTCTTCGCGCCCTCGGGCTGCTCGAGCTTGCGCGGCAACGCACCGTGGCACCAGCGCCCGGATTTCACGCTCCGGTCGATATCGCCGTCGTCACCGAGCGCGGCAAGCAGGAATTCTCACGGCTGTCGCGCGACGAGCGTTCCAATGACTGGGATTTGCGCCGCGCCGAACCCTACGCATTCGGCGGTCACGAGGCGGTTCTCGAAGCGAGAGTCTAGGGGGGCGCAACGTTCCCGCGGCGACATGCGGATCGGCGCACGGCCGAGGGAACGGCGTCGTCGCACGGCCCGACAGCTTCAGGCGAAAAAAAGCCCGCGTCCGGGGACACGGGCAGACCGGATCTTACTGTTGCCATGCAGTGCTCATGGCACCTTGTCTGACTGACGCGCACGCGTTGGGTTCCGCCGGCGGCGATTATCAATGATGCGGCGGTCGTTCGTCGCGTTCGTTGTCGGGGCGTGCGTGCGCGTTACTCGCGATATCGCTGCGCAAGTCTCCTCGCGGCGCCGGTGGCCCAGCGCCGTGCGCCCGGGCGATGTCCGGTGGCGACGGCGCCGGTGTTTTCGCGCTCAATCGCAGATCGGTTGCCGCGGGCGGCTGCGCCTGGACCGCTGCCGTCATGCCAGCGAGCGCCGCGAGCGCGCCTTGGACGACCAGGGTCGATGCCTTCATGCAAGTTCCTCAAGCCACGTTGGGGCGTGTCGAGTCACTCACAAGCTATGCCTGCTTGCGGCGAGCCGCTGTAAGCAATAGTAAAGAGTTGTTTCGCGCTGGCTGCGCGCGTGGAAGGCTGATGCGGAGGACAGAGCGGACGCGGTGAGCGCCCGCGATGGGGAAGCGAAGCCGGATACGCCCGGCTTCGATCAGG
The DNA here is from genome assembly GCF_022879595.1 of Caballeronia sp. Lep1P3. Taxonomy (NCBI): domain Bacteria; kingdom Pseudomonadati; phylum Pseudomonadota; class Betaproteobacteria; order Burkholderiales; family Burkholderiaceae; genus Caballeronia; species Caballeronia sp. Lep1P3. The sequence goes on from NZ_CP084265.1 coordinate 1,315,645, forward strand.
CGACTTGAGGCGACCTCAGGCCATCTTGACCGGCGCGCGCCACGATTCCGGATTGGTCCAGAACGCGCCGCGCAGACGGTCGCGGCTCGGCGGCGCAGGCGGTTTGACCGCGCTCGAACCGATACGCCCGCGCAACGACACTTCGCGGCCGTTGCTCGACAGACGCTTCACGATTTCCGCGAGCGTGCCGTCGGCTTGCCACTCGTCGAAGCGGCGGCGGCAAGTGGGCGGCGAGGGATAACGGCCCGGCAGCTTCGACCAGCCTTCGCCCGTCGACAAGACCCACAGCACCGCATTGACCACCGAGCGGGCTTCGACGCGCGGACGGCCGCGCCGTTCGCTGCGCGCCGGCTCCGAACAGAACAACGCCTCAACCAGCGCCCACTCGTTATCTCTCAAATCGTCGAACAGCACCATATCTCACCTCAGCGAAGCTAACCCCGGTGCGCTGCCCCGCGCCGCGCACTCTGGTCGAATCCGATGTACGAATACCAGGGAAGGCCGAAGCGACAGCGCCGAACGATGTTTCATGTATCCGCGCGTTGGCTCCGACCTCTGTGCGCAATGAAATGCGAGAACCGTGCCATGCGAGTGGTGAATCCCCGGAGAGCCGCATGGCAGTAGGCTGACGCGATGCCAGCATGGCCCGTATCAGACCCGAAACGGATTGATTAAGAAATCGGGACAATCACCAATCCTGTGCGGCAGGCCCGTCGGACGTGCGCTCGCCCGTCATGTTGCACCGCAGCGAAACGGGCGTTCGCGGGCGCGGCATCGGGCGCCGGTGTTTATACTCACGCATGAATCCGGCAATTGATGAGAAGCGTGAATGAACGCCCCCCTGAATGTGACGTTGCGGCAACTCCGCGTTTTTATCGAAGTGTCGCGGCTGCGCAGCTTCAGCCGCGCGGGCGACGAGATCGGCCTCACGCAATCGGCAGTGAGCCGTTGTGTGCGTGAGCTGGAAGGCGAGATCGGTATCAAGCTGATCGACCGGACGACGCGCGAAGTGCAGTTGACCGATGTCGGCACGAATCTCGTCGGCACGGTGTCGCGTCTTCTCGCCGATCTCGACGAAGCCCTGCGCGAGGTGCGCGACTTAGGCCAGCAGCGCCGTGGCCGCGTGATCGTCGCGGCGAGCCCGACCATCGCGTGCCGCCTGATGCCGCGCGTGATCGCGTCGTGCTCGCGCCAGTTTCCGTTGATCTCGCTGAGTCTTCGCGACGACGTCCAGTCCGACGTGCTGCGCAAGGTCAAGTCGGGCGAGGTCGATTTCGGCGTCGTGATCGGCCCGTTTTCCGCCGACGACCTGCACGGCGAACCCGTGACGACGGATTCCTTCTGCCTCGTGGCCCGGCGCGACCATCGGCTCGCGCAGGAGCGCGCCGTGCCGTGGGACGCGCTCGCGGGCGAGCGGCTCGTGATGCTCGATTACGCTTCCGGCAGCCGTCCGATCATCGACGCCGTCATGCAGCAGCACGGCGTCGAGGCGGATGTCGTGCAGGAACTCGGGCATTCCGCGACGGTGTTCGGGCTCGTCGAGGCGGGCGTCGGCGTGAGCGTGCTGCCCTGGCTGGCGTTGCCGCTGCCGGCGGATTCGTCGCTCGTGGCGCTGCCGCTCGAGCCGCGCGCCGAACGCACGGTGGAACTGGTGCGCCGGCGCGACCGCTCGTTGTCGCCGGCGGCGGAATCCGTGTGGTCGCTGATCGCGGCGCTTCCGCGGCGCGCCGAGGAACTCGACTGAGCGGCGCGTCATCTCGAAATGCGCGCCGTCGCGTTAGACTTGCCTCTTTTCGACGGAGCGGGCGATGAGTGAATCGGAAGGCGCGGTGACAGCGGAATTGAGCGGCTTATCGGGTGCCCACGCGGGTGCCCACGCGGGCGCACACGCGGACGTACATGCGGACGCGCATGCAGCCGGGCGCGGCGCGCCGAACGCGCGCGACGCGGTGCGCAGCTTGCGGCCGTCGCAGATTCGCGAGGTCGCGAACGCGGGTTTCGGCGTGCCGGACGTGCTGCCGTTCTGGTTCGGCGAGTCGGATCGCGTGACGCCCGAGTTCATCCGCGATGCGGCCGCCCGCGCGCTCGCCGATGGCGCGACGTTCTACACGCACAATCTGGGCGTCGCGCCGCTGCGCGAGGCATTGAGCCGCTACGTGAGCGGGCTGCACGGCGCGACGCCGGCCGCCAACATCGCGGTGACGAGCGCCGGCGTGAATGCGCTGATGCTGGCGGCGCAGCTTGTCGTCGGCGCGGGCGATCGGGTCGTCGCCGTGACGCCGCTCTGGCCGAACCTCGTCGAGATTCCGAAGATTCTCGGCGCGACCGTCGAGACCGTGTCGCTCGACTACGGCGCGCGCGGCTGGACGCTCGATGTCGACCGGCTGCTCGCCGCGCTCACGCCGTCGACGCGCATGTTGATGATCAATTCGCCGAACAACCCGACCGGCTGGACGATGACGCGCGAGCAACAGCGCGTCGTGCTCGACCATTGCCGCCGTCACGGAATCTGGATCGTGGCCGACGAGGTCTACGAGCGGCTGTATTACGGCACGGGCGCGAGCGTGGCGCCGTCCTTCCTCGATCTCGCCGCGCGCGACGAGCGCGTCATCGCGGTAAATTCGTTCTCGAAGGCGTGGCTGATGACCGGCTGGCGGCTCGGCTGGATCGTGGCGCCGGCCGCGCTGATGGACGATCTCGGCAAGCTCGTCGAATACAACACCTCGTGCGCGCCGTCGTTCGTGCAGCAGGCGGGCATCGTCGCCGTCGACGAGGGCGAGCCGTTCACGCGCTCGCTCGTCGCGGATTTGCGCGCGAGCCGCGACCACCTGGTGAACGCATTGCAGACGATCGAGGGCGTCGACGTCCGCGCGCCCGACGGCGCGATGTATCTGTTCTTCTCGCTGCCGGGCGCGGAGCGCAGTCTGGAACTGTGCAAATCGCTCGTGCGCGAGGCGGGCGTGGGCCTCGCGCCGGGCAGCGCGTTCGGCGCGGAAGGCGAAGGCTTCGTGCGCTGGTGCTACGCGTGCGATCCGCTCCGGCTCGACGAAGGCGTCGAGCGTCTGCGGCGTTTTCTCGACGCGCGCGGCCAATCGCGGCAATAAGTGAATGACTGTGCTGGCGAAGTGAGGCTCGGGGCGGAAGAGGGTTCACCTTTACGCCCCGAATCTTTTTGCGTAATATGGCGCTCAGTCACGCGCTTTCGCCTAGGAAAGCGCCACCTCGTCCGGCTGGATGGCCCGGCGGTTCGCTCACCGATCGCCCATTGTCGCCTCTCCCCGGTGCGTGCTCCCAATCAATATGACCGATTAGAATCGGGCGAGCGCGTCTTGAAACTCCGCGTCCAGCTTTATCGTGCGCCCGCTTCGGTGGCGCGCGAACACGCTCAGGTTCGATTCGACTTCGATCATTGACCAAACAGGGTTGGCCCAAGCTGCATGAATACTCTAGAGGCGAAAATCGTCCTCGAGACTGCTTTGATCTGCGCGCAGGAACCGCTGCGGGTGAGTGAGTTGCGCAAGCTGTTCGCCGATGACATTTCGGCGGATACGCTGCGCACGCTGCTCGAAGCGCTGCAGGCGGACTGGTCGGGCCGCGGCGTGGAACTGGTGGCGCTCGCGTCCGGCTGGCGCTTCCAAAGCAAACCCGCCATGCGGACGTATCTGGACCGGCTCAATCCGGAAAAGCCGCCAAAGTATTCGCGCGCGGTGCTTGAAACGCTGGCGATCATTGCGTATCGGCAGCCGGTGACGCGGGGCGATATCGAAGAGATTCGCGGCGTGACGGTCAATACACAAGTGGTCAAGCAGTTGGAGGATCGCGGCTGGATCGAGGTGATCGGCCATCGGGACGTGCCCGGCCGGCCCGCGCTCTACGCGACCACGAAGCAGTTTCTGGACGATCTCGGTCTGACAGCGCTCGATGAACTGCCCGCGCTCGACAATCCGTCGGCGCAACTCGAAGCGTCGCTGCTCGCGCAACATTCGATGGACTTCCCGGCCGGCGCGCAGCCGGACGCGTCGTCCGCGAAAGGCGTGCCCGATGCCGCCGATTCGGGCGGCACTGAATCCGCGCATCCGGCGGACTCCGCGAGCGACGTCACCGGCGGCGGAACGGATAATGCGAGCGAAGTCGCCGACGCCGGCAAAAGCGCACGCGCTGACGACGCGGAAGGGGCAGAACCCGCCGCTGCGCCGTCTTCCGGCGCCCGCGTGCAGCCGCTCAAACCGGCGCACGAGACGACAGCCGCGCCGGAGTCCGGGGAAAGACCTGCGTCAGCCGAATCGGGCGACGCTATCGAGCCGCAACGCGCTGACGGCGATCAGACCGATACGCACCCGTCCAGCGACGTCGAACTGAACGGCGACGACTCCGAAGAAGAACCGAGGGCGCGCCGCGCCTGATGCAATTGCATGGCCCCTGATCCGCACGGCTCTCGATAAAACATCACGTCGAAGACGACGAGCCGGACCGATCAGCGGAATTTTTGACGCGCCCGCCCAGGGCGCGCATTCGACATTTGAGGTTGTTTTGACACACTCCCACGACAGCGATTCGCCCGAATCCGCGCGGCCCGTGCATGCCGCGGACGTCCATGAGTCGGCCGATGCCGGCGAACGCACGCGCATCGACGAGAGCGCCGACGGCGAAGATCGTCCGCGTCGCGGCCTGCGCCGCGGGCCGCGCAGCCTGATCGCGCGTCGCCGCGCTGTCGCCAAGACCAAGGGCGATGCCGCGCCGGACGCAGTCGCCGAGGCACCGCCAGAAGGCGTCGCCGCCGCGCAGCCGCGTGCGTCCCGCAAAGACGCGGGCGCGAAGGCGCCGCGCAACGCCGCCGCGAGGCGTGACGCCGGTGGCGCCGACGAGGGTGCCGCAAAGCAGGGCAGGCGCAAGCAGCCGCGCCGCGACGACGGCGAGCAGGGCGCGCAAGGTGCGCAGGCGGCGGATGCTGCGGCCGCACCGCGCGATGGCGCTCGACGCAAGAATGCGCCGCAAAAACGCGACAAGGGCGGCCGGCAGAACGCGCGCAACGACTCCGGGCCGGCGACGGTCGAGAGCGCGGCAGCCGCCGCCGTCGACGACGTCTTCGCCTACGTCACGTCTCCCGCATTCGACGCGGACAACGGAGCGGCCGGCGTGCGCGCGCCGATGCTGCGCCGCGGCCGCAGCGCGCCGCAGCAAAAGCGCGTGCTCGAGCCGGACGAAGACGCGCCCAAGCTGCACAAGGTTCTCGCCGATGCCGGCATGGGTTCGCGGCGCGACATGGAAGAGCTGATCATCGCCGGACGCGTGTCGGTGAACGGCGAGCCGGCGCATATCGGCCAGCGCATCATGCCGACGGACCAGGTCCGCATCAACGGCAAGCCGCTCAAGCGAAAGCTCGCGAGCAAGCCGCCGCGCATCCTGCTGTATCACAAGCCGATGGGCGAAATCGTCAGCCACGCGGACCCGGAGGGCCGTCCCTCGGTGTTCGACAAGCTGCCGTCGATGAAAACGGCGAAATGGCTCGCGGTCGGGCGGCTCGACTTCAACACCGAAGGCCTGCTGCTGCTGACGACGTCGGGCGACCTCGCCAACCGCTTCATGCATCCGCGCTACAGCGTCGAGCGTGAGTACGCGGTGCGCGTCGTCGGCCAGTTGTCGGAGGCGATGAAGCAGAAGCTGCTGAAAGGCATCGAACTCGACGACGGCCCCGCCAACTTCCTGCGTATTCAGGACGGTGGCGGCGAGGGCACGAATCACTGGTATCACGTCGCGCTCGCGGAAGGCCGCAATCGCGAAGTGCGCCGGATGTTCGAGGCCGCCGGCCTGATGGTGAGCCGGCTGATCCGCACGCGCCACGGCCCGATCGCATTGCCGCGCGGACTGAAGCGCGGGCGCTGGGAGGAACTCGAGGACAACCAGGTGCGCAGCCTGATGGAATCGGTCGGCCTCAAGGCGCCCACGGCCGAAAAGGGCGCGCGCAATTCGGCCCCGCGCGTGCAGCCCGATCCGATGCAGACGTCGATGGGCTTCATCACGCGCGAGCCGGTGCTGAGTTCGCACTCGCGCATGGCACAGACGCCGGGTCGCGGCGGTCGTCGGGGCGCGGCGGCGGGCGGCTTGCCCGGCGCGTTCGGAACGGGTGGAATGGGTGGGATGGGTGGAATGGGCGGCGCGGGCGGAATGGGTGGCTTCGGCGGAAACGCGGGCGGCACCGGCGGCACAGGTCGCCGCGGCCCCCGGGAGCCGAACGGCAACCGGATCGGCAACGAACCGAACGGCAATCGCGCGAACGGTGGCCGTGCCGGTCAGCGCGGCGTGCGGGGACAGGCGCCGCAGGCCGCGAACGGCCCCGCCAAGCGCGCCGCGAACGGCAACGCCCCGCGCGGCGGCAATCGTCAGGGCGGCGCGCAGCAAGGCGCGGGACAGGGCAAGGCGGGCGGTGCCCGCGGTCAACGCAATCGCTCTCGCGGGCGCTGACGCATCGGCCAAAGCGTGGCGTCTGATCGCTGCGCGCGAGGCGCGTCAAGCTCGCGAGCGGAATCATCGAGCCCGACGCGCGCCGATCTGCAGCACAGCGCAAACGCATGCGAATCGGCGCGAAACAGTGCCGATCGCGCGCGTTACGTTTGCGTTTATCCTGAAAAATGGCTAAAATCACGGAGTCGCTGGGCACATAGTTTTCGCGCTGCCCGGGTGCGACCTCGGTTGAAGAAGATGGGCGTTGCGCCCATTTTTTTTTGGCTTTTTGGTTCGGCATCTCGGGAGCAGGGGTGCGCGCCCGGTCGAGGCGCTCGCCCGCAGGTGTTTTCGCGGCGTTGAGTGCGGCGTGGAGTCCGATACGCGATTCGCGAAACACCTTGGAGTTACTGTGCAACTGACGGAATTGATTGAAACCACGGTCTCGAGCCTGGGCTACGAGCTTGTCGATCTCGAACGTTCGGGAGGCGGCATGCTGCGTATTTATATCGACCAGCCGGCCGGTATTGCCATCGAGGACTGCGAGAAAGTCACGCGTCAGCTTCAGTATGTGCTCGAAGTCGAGCATGTCGACTACGACCGCCTCGAAGTATCGTCGCCGGGGCTCGACCGTCCGCTTAAGAAGCTGGCGGACTTCGAGCGCTTCGCGGGAAGCGAAGCCGCCATCACATTGAAAAAGCCGCTGGACGGACGCAAGTCGTTCCGCGGCATCCTGCACGCCCCGCAAGGCGAAACGATCGGATTGGAATTTGAAGGGAAGGACGGCGCCGCGATGCTTGATTTCACGCTCGCGGACCTCGATAAAGCACGTCTCGTCCCCAAAGTTGACTTTAGGAGCCGCAAACAATGAGTCGCGAAGTTTTGATGCTGGCGGATGCGCTGGCGCGCGAAAAGAACGTCAACAAGGACGTGGTGTACGCAGCCCTGGAAGCTGCGCTTGCTTCGGCAACGAAAAAGCTGTTCGAGGAAGATGTCGATATTCGCGTCGCGATCGACCGTGAAAGCGGCGAGCACGAGACGTTCCGCCGCTGGCGCGTAGTGCCGGACGAGGCCGGCCTGCAGGAGCCGGATCAGGAAATCCTGTTGTTCGAAGCGAAGGAGCAAAAGCCCGACGCGGAAGTGGACGAGTTCATCGAAGAGCCGATTCCGTCGATCGAATTCGGCCGCATCGGCGCACAGGCCGCGAAGCAGGTCATTCTGCAGAAGGTGCGCGACGCCGAGCGCGAACAGATCCTGAACGACTTCCTCGAGCGCGGCGAAAAGATCATGACCGGCTCGGTCAAGCGTCTGGACAAGGGAAATTTCATCGTCGAATCGGGCCGCGTCGAAGCGCTGCTGCGCCGCGACCAGCTTATTCCGAAGGAAAACCTTCGCGTGGGCGACCGCGTGCGCGCGTACATCGCGAAGGTCGACCGCACGGCGCGCGGCCCGCAGATCGAACTGTCGCGCACCGCGCCCGAATTTCTGATGAAGCTCTTCGAACTCGAAGTGCCCGAAATCGAACAGGGGCTGCTGGAAATCAAGGCAGCCGCGCGCGATCCCGGCGTGCGTGCGAAAATCGGGGTGATCGCCTACGACAAGCGTATCGACCCGATCGGTACGTGCGTGGGCATCCGCGGTTCGCGCGTTCAGGCAGTGCGCAACGAGCTCGGTGGCGAGAACGTCGACATCGTGCTATGGTCGGAAGACCCCGCGCAGTTCGTGATCGGCGCCCTTGCGCCGGCAGCCGTCCAGTCGATCGTCGTCGATGAAGAGAAGCATTCGATGGACGTCGTGGTGGACGAAAGCGAGCTCGCGGTCGCCATCGGCCGCAGCGGCCAGAACGTCCGACTCGCCAGCGAACTCACCGGCTGGCAGATCAATATCATGACGCCGGACGAATCGGCGCTGAAGCAGAACGAAGAGCGTGGCAAGCTGCGCGACCTGTTCATGGCGCGTCTGGATGTGGACGAGGAAGTCGCCGACATCCTGATCGACGAAGGCTTCACGAGCCTGGAAGAGATCGCCTACGTGCCGCTCAACGAGATGCTCGAAATCGAAGCCTTCGACGAAGACACCGTGCACGAGCTGCGCAACCGCGCGCGCGACGCGCTCTTGACGATGGCGATCGCCAATGAGGAGAAGGTCGAAGGCGTCGCCCTCGACTTGAAGAGCCTCGAAGGAATGGACAACGAGCTTCTCGCGAAGCTCGCGGAACACCAAATTCAGACCCGCGACGACCTCGCGGAGCTGGCTGTAGATGAACTGGTCGAAATGACCGGTATGGAAGAGGATGCCGCTCGGGCATTGATCATGAAAGCACGTGAACACTGGTTCCAGTGAGAAATGACCATGGCGCACTGAAATATCGCGGCCAGTTCGGCCGCATGACCCCGATCTAACCGCAAGGATTGGTCCTTGCATCAAGAGGAATGAATGGCGAGTAACAACGTAGCCCAATTTGCCGCGGAACTCAAAATGCCTGCGGGCGTCCTGCTCGAGCAGTTGCAGGCGGCTGGCGTCCAGAAAGCGAGCGCGAACGACGACCTGTCCGAGACGGACAAGGCGCGTCTGCTCGATCATTTGCGCAAGTCGCACGGTTCCGCCGAAGCCGACAAGCGCAAGATCACTTTGACCCGCCGGCATACGTCGGAAATCAAGCAATCCGACGCAACGGGTAAAGCTCGCACCATTCAGGTCGAGGTGCGCAAGAAGCGTGTTTTCGTGAAGCGCGACGAAACCGGCGTGGAGCAGGCGGCCGAGACGCCGAATCACGTCGAGGAGCCGGAAGTCGACGAGGCCGAGCTGCAGCGCCGCGAGGAAGAAGCGCGCCGCGCCGCCGAACAGCTCGAGCGCGAAGAGCGCGAGCTGAAGGAGCGTCAGGCCCAGCTCGAACGCGAGGAAGCGGAACGCCGCGAACGCGAGGAAGCGGCCGAAGCCGAGCGTCGCCGTCAGGAAGCTGAGGCGGAGCGCCGTGCGGCGGCTGCCGCTCAGGCAGCGGAAATCTCGCGTGCGGCTCAGGCGGCACGCCAGGAAGCGCGTACGCAGGTCACGGCCGAAGCGAAGGCCGAAGTCAAGCCGGAGAAGCAGGACAAGCCCGACGACAGCGCCCAGCGCGCCGCCGCCGAAAAGGCAGCGGAAGAAAAGGCCGCGAGCGAGCGCGCAGCGCAACGCGAAGCCGCCAAGAAGGCAGAAGATGCCGCGCGCGAGGCTGCCGAGAAGACACGTCTCGAACAGGAAGCCATCGCGAAGCGCCGTGCGGCGGCGGAAGCCGAAGCGCGCGCCATCCGCGAGATGATGAATACGCCGCGCAAGGCGCAGGTGAAGGCGCCGGAACCGGCGCCCGTCGCGAAGCCGGCGGAAGCCGCGAAGGCCGCCGAAGCGAAGGGCACGCTGCACAAGCCCGCTAAGCCGGAAGGCGCGCAGGCCGCGCGTCCGGCAGCCGCGAAGAAGCCGGCGGCAGGCGGCGCCGCTGCGCCCGCGACCACGGCGCCGGCTGGCGACAAGAAGAAGGCTGGCGGCAAGGGCGGCTGGCAACAGGACGATGCAGCAAAGCGCCGCGGCATCAAGACGCGCGGCGACACGAGCGGCGGCGTCGATCGCGGCTGGCGCGGCGGTCCGAAGGGCCGTGGCAAGCATCAGGAACAGACCACGTTCCAGGCGCCGACCGAACCGATCGTCCGTGAAGTGCACGTTCCGGAAACCATCTCGGTGGCCGACCTCGCGCACAAGATGTCGGTGAAGGCTTCGGAAGTCATCAAGGTGATGATGAAGCTCGGCCAGATGGTCACGATCAACCAGGTGCTGGACCAGGAAACGGCGATGATCGTCGTCGAGGAACTGGGCCATCGCGCGGTCGCGGCGAAGCTGGACGATCCGGAAGCGCTGCTGATCGAAGGCGAAACCACCGAGGAAACGGCAGAGCGTCTGCCGCGTCCGCCGGTCGTGACGGTCATGGGTCACGTCGACCACGGCAAGACGTCGCTGCTGGACTACATCCGTCGCGCGAAAGTGGCGGCGGGCGAAGCGGGCGGCATCACGCAGCATATCGGCGCGTATCACGTCGAAACGCCGCGCGGCGTCATTACCTTCCTCGACACGCCGGGTCACGAGGCCTTCACGGCCATGCGTGCGCGCGGTGCGAAGGCAACGGACATCGTCATTCTGGTGGTCGCAGCGGATGACGGCGTGATGCCGCAGACGAAGGAAGCGATCGCTCACGCGAAGGCGGGCGGCGTGCCGATCGTCGTCGCGATCAACAAGATCGACAAGCCGGACGCCAACCCCGACCGCGTGAAGCAGGAACTCGTCGCGGAAGGCGTGGTGCCGGAAGAGTACGGTGGCGATTCGCCGTTCCTCGAAGTGTCGGCGAAAACCGGCAAGGGCATCGACGATCTGCTGGAAAACGTGTCGTTGCAGGCCGAAGTGATGGAACTGACCGCGCCGGTCGAAGCGGCTGCGAAGGGTCTCGTCATCGAAGCCAAGCTCGACAAGGGCAAGGGTCCGGTCGCGACCATTCTGGTTCAGTCGGGCACGCTCAACCGCGGCGACGTGGTTCTGGCGGGCAGCGCCTACGGCCGTGTCCGCGCAATGCTGGACGAAACGGGCAAGCCGACGAAGACCGCGGGTCCGTCGATTCCGGTCGAGATTCAGGGTCTGTCGGAAGTCCCGGCAGCGGGAGAGGAAGTCATCGTCCTGCCGGACGAGCGCAAGGCCCGCGAAATCGCGCTGTTCCGTCAGGGCAAGTTCCGCGACGTGAAGCTCGCGAAGCAACAGGCCGCGAAGCTGGAAAACATGCTGGAGCAGATGGGCGAAGGCGAAGTGCAGAACCTGCCGCTCATCGTCAAGGCGGACGTGCAGGGCTCGCAGGAAGCGCTCGTGCAGTCGCTGCAGAAGCTGTCGACCGGCGAAGTGCGCGTTCAGATCGTGCACAGCGCGGTCGGCGCGATCAGCGAGTCGGACGTCAACCTGGCGACGGCGTCGAAGGCGGTCATCATCGGCTTCAACACGCGTGCGGATGCACAGGCGCGCAAGGTGGCCGAGGCGAACGGCATCGACATCCGTTACTACAACATCATCTATGACGCAGTGGATGAGGTGAAGGCGGCAATGTCCGGCATGCTCGCGCCGGAGAAGCGCGAGACGGTGACGGGCACGGTCGAGGTGCGTCAGGTTATCCGCGTGCCGAAGGTCGGTCTGATCGCGGGTTGTATGGTGACGGACGGTGTGGTCAAGCGTTCCTCGTCGGTGCGCGTGATTCGCAACAACGTCGTGATCCATACCGGCGAGCTGGATTCGCTGAAGCGCTTCAAGGACGACGTCAAGGAAGTGCGTCAGGGCTTCGAGTGCGGTATGTCGATCAAGAACTTCAACGACGTCGCCGAGGGCGACCAGTTCGAAGTCTTCGAAGTGACGGAAGTGGCTCGCACGCTGTAACGCATCATTGCGCTGAGCCTCGAGGCGGAGCGGGCCTGTCGGCTGCTCCGCCTTTTTTCTTTTGGCGCGGCCAAGCAAGAATGGACAGAACATCATGGCTAAAAGACGTACCTCCGCGAACCGCAACGTGCAGATCGCCGATCAGATCCAGCGCGATCTTTCCGAACTGATGCGCGAGGTGAAAGACCCGCGCATCGGTCTCGTGACGATGCAAAGCGTCGAACTCACGCCCGATTACGCGCACGCAAAGGTCTATTTCACGACGCTCACGGGCGACCCGAAGGCGACAGAGGAAGCGCTGAATCACGCGGCGGGCCATCTACATAATCAGCTCTTCAAGCGCCTGCACATTCATACGGTGCCTACGCTGCACTTCCACTACGACAAGACCATCGAGAAGGCCGTCGAGATGTCGCGCCTCATCGAAGAAGCGAACGCGACGCGCGCGAAAGATGCGGCGGATGACGAAGAAGGCGCGTAAGTGAAAGGCGGTCCGAAGATTCCGCGCCGCGCGCTCGACGGCGTACTGCTTCTCGACAAGCCGCTCGGTTTGTCCAGCAACGACGCGCTCATCAAGGCGAAGCGCCTCTACCTGGCGAAGAAGGCCGGCCACACGGGCACGCTCGATCCGCTTGCGACCGGTCTGCTGCCGCTTTGCTTCGGCGAGGCGACGAAGTTCTCGCAAGACCTGCTCGACGCCGACAAGACCTACGAAGCCACGATGCGCTTGGGCGTTCGCACGACGACGGGCGATGCCGAAGGCGAGGCCATCGAGTCGCGCGAGGTAGCATGCGACGAAGCGGCCGTCGAAGCGGCGATTGAGCGGTTCATCGGCGAAATCGTGCAGATACCGCCGATGTACTCGGCGCTCAAGCGCGACGGCAAGCCGCTCTACGAATACGCGCGCGCGGGGCAGACGGTCGAGCGCGAAGGACGCCAGGTGACGATTCACGCGCTCGCGATGATCGCGTGCGCGCTGCCGCTCGTGACGTTTCGCGTGACGTGCAGCAAGGGCACGTATGTCCGCACGCTCGCGGAAGACATCGGCGAGGCGCTCGGTTGTGGCGCGCATCTGACCGCGCTGCGGCGCACGGGCGTCGGCGCGCTGACGCTCGAAAACGCGGTGACGCTCGATGCATTGGCGGCCATGACCGAAGCGGAGCGCGACCAAACGCTCCAGCCGGTCGACGCGCTATTGTCCACGTTCCCCGCTATCCGGCTCGACGACGCCGCGACCGCGCGCTTTCTTCATGGTCAGCGCCTGAAGCTCGCGGAGGTATCGTCCGCCGGACTCGAAGCCGGGCGCGTCCGTGTGTATGCGCAGGAGGGCGGCCGCTTGCTGGGCGTCGCGAAAGCGGGTGAGGGCGTGCTCGCGCCGGAGCGCCTGGTCGTCACGGCGAACTGAAACAAAAAAGCCTGGAATCGCAAGATTCCAGGCTTTTTTTTACGATCACGCGCTTCTAGCCGATCAGTGCGCCGCCGATGCCGCCGCCGCCGAGTCGCCGCCCGACGTCCGCTCGGGCCGCGTGATCCAGATCAGCGCAATCAGCGCGACGAAAATCCCCGCCGAAATATAGAACATGTCGTTCACGCCCAACTGCGCGGCCTGCTGCGTCGCCATGCTGTTGAACAGGCCGTAAGCCTGCTGCTGCGACATGCCGAGCGCGCTCATCTGCTGCACGGAATTGGCGAACGTCGGATTGAACGAGTTCGCCTGCTCGACGAGTTGCGCGTGATGCACGATCGAGCGATGCTCCCACGCCGTCGAAAAAATCGACGTGCCGATACCGCCGCACATGATCCGCACGAAGTTCGACAAGCCCGACGCTGCCGGAATGCGATGCCCCGGCAATCCTGACAACGTGATGGACACGAGCGGAATGAAGAAGCCCGCCATGCCGATGCCCTGAATGAGCGTCGGCAGCGTCAGCGACCATGTGTCGACGCCCGTCGTGTAGCGTGAACGCATCCAGAAGCACAACGCGAAGACGAGGAACGCAGCCGTCGCGATGCGTCGCGGATCGGTGCGCGGCAGGAACTTGCCGGTGAGCGGCGAGAGCAGGATCGCGAACACGCCGACCGGCGCCATCACGAGACCGGCGTTCGTCGCCGTATAGCCGATATCGGTTTGCAGCCACAGCGGCAGCAGCACGAGATTGCCGAAGTAGAGCCCGTAGCCGATCGAAAGCGCGATGGTGCCGCCCGTGAAGTTGCGCAGTTCGAAGAGCGACAGATCGACGACCGGATGCTCCGCCGTCAACTCCCACACGATGAAGAACGCGAACGAAATCACCGCGATCAGCGCGAGCACGACGATGGTGGTCGAGTTGAACCAGTCGAGGTCCTTGCCCTTGTCGAGCATGACCTGCAGCGAGCCGACCCAGACGACGAGCAGCCCGAGACCGACGGTATCGATCGGCGCCTTGCGAATCACGCTGTCCCGGTCGCGGAAAATAGCGAAGGTGGCGAGCGCTGCCGCAAACCCGACCGGAATGTTCACGTAGAAGATCCACGGCCAGGAGATGTTGTCCGAGATCCAGCCGCCGAGCACCGGCCCCGCGACCGGCGCGATAAGCGTGGTCATCGACCACATCGAGAGCGCCATCGGCGCCTTTTCGCGCGGATAGCTCGCGAGCAGCAGCGTCTGCGAAAGCGGAATCATCGGGCCGGCGACCGCGCCTTGCAGCACGCGCGCGGCGAGCAGGAACGGCAGCGTCGGCGCGAGTCCGCACAGCCACGACGCGAGCACGAACAAAATAATCGAGCCGAGAAAGAGGCGCACTTGCCCGAAGCGCTGCGTGAGCCAGCCGGTGAGCGGCACCGAGATCGCGTTGGCGACCGCGAACGACGTGATGACCCACGTGCCCTGATCGGACGAGACGCCGAGATCGCCGGAGATCGACGGAATCGAAACGTTCGCGATCGACGTGTCGAGCACGTTCATGAACACGGCGAGCGAGACCGCGATGGTCCCGACGACGAGCTTGCCGCCCGAAAGCGGCGGATGGACGACGTTAGCTTGAGACATGTGTCGAGTGTGCGAGGGTGCCGCTTACATCAGCTTGGCGGCCGACGCGGACTTCGTCGCGTTGCCGCGCGAGGTCGACGACGAAGCCGAAGGCGCCGACGTGCCTTGCGTACCCGCGCCGCTGCCCGCGTTCTGCTGAATGATGCGCGCGATTTCTTCGTCGGCCTGTGCGCCGTACTTGTCGAACACGTTCGTCTGATACACCGTGTTCTGCGCGGCGCCGAGCTGGCCGCCGCTCTCGTCCTTGATGGTGACGTCGACGTTCATCGAGAGGCCGATACGCAGCGGATGCTGCTCCAGTTCCTTCGGATCGAGCTCGATGCGAACCGGCAGGCGCTGCACGACCTTGATCCAGTTGCCGGTCGCGTTCTGCGCGGGCAGCAGCGAGAAGGCAGAGCCCGTGCCTGCCGAGAAACCGATTACCTTGCCGTGGAAGACGACGCCCGAACCGTAGAGGTCGGCCGTCAGTTCGACCGGCTGGCCGATGCGCATGTGCTTCAGCTGCACTTCCTTGAAGTTCGCGTCGACCCACACGCCATTGAGCGGCACGATCGCCATCAGCGGATTGCCGGGCGCGACGCGCTGGCCGACCTGCACCGAGCGCTTCGCCACATAGCCCGTGACCGGCGCGGGCAGGGTGTTGCGCGCGTAGTTGATGTACGAATCGCGGACCTTCGCGGCGGCGGCGAGCACGTTCGGGTGATCCGCGATGGTCGTATTCGCCGTCAGCGACCGGTTCGACGCCAGTTCCTGCTGGGCGGCGTCGAGCGCGGCCTGCGCGCTGCGCACGGCATCGCGTGCATGCGAGATTTCTTCCTGCGATACCGCGCCCGTCTGCGCAACCGTCAGGCGGCGGCGAAGGTCGTCCTGCGTACGCGAAAGATCCGACTTGCGCAGCGCGACTTGTGCTTCGTACTGGTTGTTGTTGACGAAGAACGTGCGGACCTGGCGCACGGTCTGCGCGAGATTCGCCTCCGCCTGATCGAGCGCGACTTTCGAATCGGCGGGATCGAGCGCGACGAGCGGATCGCCGATCTTCACGGTCTGCGTGTCGTCGGCATTCACCGAGATCACCGTGCCGACCACTTGCGGCGTGATCTGCACGACGTTGCCGTTGACGTAGGCGTCGTCGGTCGCCTCGTGGAATCGCGCGACGAGGAAGTAGTACAGGCCGTAGGCCACGGCCGCGATGATGATGACGAGCACGATCAGCGTCATCAGCCGGCGGCGTTTGCCGTTGTTCTGCTTCGGCGCGGCGGCGGCGGCGTTTTGTTGAGGGTCGCTCATGAATGGGCTCCGAATAATCCGTATTGGTCTTGGTGCGTGTTTTTTTCAGACGGCTCAGTTGGACGGCGCGGCTTGATTGTCGGCCTGGTTCGCGGCCTGGCGCTGTCCGCTGCCGTCGATGGCGAGATTGGTGCTCGTCGCGTCGAAGCCGCCGCCGAGCGCGCGGATCAGCGCGATCTGCAAGTCGCTGCGCTTCAGGCGCAGGTTCGTCACGGTCTGCTCGTTCGCGAGACGGTTCTGGTCGGCCGTGAGCACCTGCAGTTGCGGCGACAGGCCAGCCTTGTAGCGGATCACTGCGAGCTGATACGCGCTCGTCGCGGCGGCGAGGGCGCGCTGGGCGTCGGCCATTTGCCTGTCGAGCGAGCGGATCGCGGCGATGTTCGTGGCCACGTCGTTCAGCGCGTTGACGAGCGTCTGGTTGTAGTTCGCGACATCGCCTTCGAGATCGGCGTAGCGGCCCTTCAACTGCGCGCGCAGCGCGCCGGCGTCGAAAATCGGCAGGTGGATTGCCGGGCCTGCCTGAATCTGCCGGCTGCTCGCCTGCAGGAAGCGGCCCCAGCCGAAGGCGTCGAAACCGAAGCCCGCCGCCAGATTGATGTCGGGGAAGAATTCCGCCTTCGCTTCCTTGATGTTGTGCGTCGCCGCTTCGACCTGCCAGCGCGCGGCGACGATGTCCGGGCGGCGCGAGATGAGGTCGGCGGGCACGTTATCCGGCAGCGTAACGTTGACGTTCGGATCGATCACCGGATTGGCAATCTGCAGGCCACGGTCCGGCCCCTTGCCGAGAAGCGCTGCCAATTGATAGCGCACCGACTGGATCTGCCCGTCGAGCTCGCTCAGGTTCGTCTGGCTCGTCGCCACGTTGCCTTCGGCGGTGCGGCGTTCGACGTTGGTGTCGAGACCCGCGCTCACGCGACCGCTCGTAATGCGTCCGACATTCTCGCGATTGGCGATCTCGCGCTGCGTGACATCGCGAAGCGCGTAGAGGAGAGCGAGCTGGTTATAGCTGCGCGCCACCGACGCGGCGAGCGTCACGCGCGCCTGCTGCATGTCCGCTTCGGCCGCCTTCTGCTGCGAAACGGCCATGTTGAGCCGCGCGCGGTTCTTGCCCCACAGGTCCAGATCCCATGACGCGCTCGCGAGCACGTTGTTCTCGCTGAACCAGGTGCCGCCATACGGAGGCGGGAAGAGCGCATTGCCGGAATAGAGTTCGCGCGTCCACGAATATGAGCCGTTCACATGCGGATACAGTGTCGAGCGCGAGCTTTCGATATAGGACGACGCCTTCGCGATGCGCGCCTGCGCCTGCGCGATGCTCGGGTTGTCCGCGAGCGCTTCGTCGATCAATTGCGGCAGTTGCGGATCGCCGAACTGCTTCGCCCAGTCGAGGCTCGGCCATTGACCGCCTTGCCCCGGCACGCTTTGCGTGGACTCGAGTGCGTCGGGCGTGGCGATCTGCTTGTCGCTCGAGATGCCCGCATAGTTCGCGCAGCCCGCGACCGCCAGCGCGGCGACGGCGGCCGCCACGGCGCTTCTCGCGCGGCGCAGCGAAGGCGCAGGCCTGCGTGCGGACAAGGAAAGGTGTTTCATCGCGCGTCTCTTGAGATGAATGTTGAAGATGGACGTTGCAATCATTTCGTCGGTGGCGGGAGGAGAATGCGGGCCCGATTTGCTTGTCAGCGCAACGACGCGCCGGGCTTGTCGCCCACCGCCGGACAGATGGCGGGATCGCAGGTGTTGGCCAGGATGCGCCTGAGCATGCTCTTCAGGAAGCCGACTTCCTCGGGCGTGAAACCCGCGAGGAGGGCGTCCAGCACCCGCGTGAAAATGGCGGGAACCTTCTCGGCCATCGCACGGCCGTCGGCGGTAAGCGCGAGGCGCACGACGCGCCGGTCTTCCTCGCTGCGCACGCGCGACAGCAGTCCGCGCTTCTCCAGCCGGTCGATGAGCCGCGTGACCGCGCTCGCGTCGATGCCGTATTCGCGCGCGATGTCCGCCGCCGTCAGGCACTTGCCGACGGCCAGCATGAACACGATGCTCGCCTGCGTGCTCGTGATGCCCAGTTCGGACGTCGTGTGCTGCGTCACCATGTTCCACAGGGTCGAACGCACGCGGCTCAGCAGATAGCCGACGCTTTCGCTGAGCACGTAATTGTCGATCGCCGTGGGGTTGGGAGCGTCGCTCATGGAAGTTTTAGGTGCGGGAGCAATAGTTGACTAGGCAGGATTATAGGCGCGGCCATCTGACGCTGCAACAGTGTTTTCCGAAGACGCTTAACAATCGTCCAGGGCGTCTACTTCGCCGAACCGCTTGCGCGTGGCGCCCTTCGATGCTGAAACGCACGCGTGCTATAATTTACGGTTCTCACCGCGCCGGGCCCAGAAGAGTCATCCCCAAACAGTCACGCTAAGCGAATGCGTGACGTGACGCTTACCCGAGGGTCTGCCGAGCCATCAGCCACCGAGCTTACTGCTTCGCGGCCCTCGCTCCACGGCGCACAACCAAGATACCGCTTATGACTCGCGCCCTCCGCAATATCGCCATCATTGCCCACGTCGACCACGGCAAGACCACGCTCGTCGACCAGCTGCTCCGCCAGTCGGGCACGTTCCGTGAAAACCAGCAGGTCGCCGAGCGCGTCATGGACTCGAACGACATCGAAAAGGAACGCGGCATCACGATTCTCGCGAAGAACTGCGCGGTCGAATACGAAGGCACGCACATCAATATCGTCGATACGCCGGGACACGCCGACTTCGGCGGTGAGGTCGAGCGCGTGCTGTCGATGGTCGACTCCGTGCTGCTGCTCGTCGATGCCGTCGAAGGCCCGATGCCGCAAACGCGCTTCGTCACGAAGAAGGCGCTCGCGCTCGGCCTGAAGCCGATCGTCGTTATCAACAAGGTGGATCGTCCGGGCGCGCGTATCGACTGGGTGATCAACCAGACGTTCGATCTCTTCGACAAGCTCGGCGCGACCGAAGAACAACTCGATTTCCCGATCGTCTACGCGTCGGGTCTGAACGGCTATGCCGGACTCGACCCCGAAGTGCGCGAAGGCACGATGCGTCCGCTGTTCGAAGCCATTCTCGAACACGTTCCGGTTCGCCCGGCCGATCCGGACGGTCCGCTGCAACTGCAAATCACGTCGCTCGACTACAACTCGTATGTCGGCCGTATCGGCGTGGGCCGTGTCGCGCGTGGCCGTATCCGTCCCGGCATGCAAGTGGCCGTGCGTTCCGGTCCGGATGGCGCGATCCTGAATCGCAAGATCAATCAGGTGCTGTCGTTCCACGGTCTGGAGCGCGTGCAGGTCGAAGAAGCGCAAGCAGGCGACATCGTGCTGATCAACGGCATCGAGGAAATCGGCATCGGCGTGACCATCTGCTCGCCGGACAATCCGGAAGCGCTGCCGATGATCACCGTCGACGAGCCGACGCTCACGATGAACTTCCTCGTGAACTCGTCGCCGCTCGCGGGCAAGGAAGGCAAGTTCGTGACGAGCCGCCAGATTCGTGACCGCCTCACGAAAGAGTTAAATCACAACGTCGCGCTGCGCGTGAAGGATACCGGCGACGAAACCACGTTCGAAGTATCCGGTCGCGGCGAACTGCACCTGACGATTCTCGTCGAGAACATGCGTCGCGAAGGTTACGAGCTTGCGGTGTCGCGTCCGCGCGTGGTGCTGCAGGAAATCGACGGCGTGAAGCACGAGCCGTATGAAAACCTGACGGTCGACATCGAAGACCAGCATCAGGGCGGCGTGATGGAAGAACTCGGCCGCCGCAAGGGCGAAATGCTCGACATGACGTCGGACGGCCGTGGTCGCACGCGTCTCGAGTACAAGATTTCGGCGCGCGGCCTGATCGGTTTCCAGAGCGAGTTCCTGACGCTCACGCGCGGCACGGGCCTCATGAGCCACACGTTCGATTCCTACGCGCCGGTGAAGGAAGGCTCGGTGGGCGAGCGCCGCAACGGCGTGCTGATCTCGCAGGACGACGGCGCCGCTGTCGCCTACGCGCTGTGGAAGCTGCAGGATCGCGGCCGCATGTTCGTGTCGCCGGGCGATGCGCTGTACGAAGGCATGATCATCGGCATTCACAGCCGCGATAACGACCTGGTCGTGAACCCGATCAAGGGCAAGCAGTTGACCAACGTGCGCGCCTCGGGCACCGACGAAGCCGTGCGTCTCGTTCCGCCGATCCAGCTTTCGCTGGAATACGCGGTCGAGTTCATCGACGATGACGAACTGGTCGAAGTCACGCCGCAGTCCATTCGCCTGCGCAAGCGTCATCTGAAGGAACACGAGCGCCGTCGCGCGAGCCGCGAAGCCTCTGCCGACTGAGCAGCGCAAGCCGCGTTCAAGTGAAAAGCCGCCTTCGGGCGGCTTTTTGCGTTCATGTCGCGAAAGCGTTAAAGATTCCTTGAACGAGGCCGACAAAGAAACGCAGACGACGCTCTTGCACAGAGCGTGGAACGCCCGCACATGCCCGCTGTAGAAGGGTGAACGCGAGCGCAAAGGTGCGACCGCCGGTCATATGACGAATGGTTCTGTGCTATGCTAGTCGGATTAGCTGTCGCTTTTTAGGTCCTTCCAAGCAGACTTGATTCGCGCAATCCGCTAAACGGTCAGGCCGTGGCGCGGAAGGTTTCGTAACCCGCACTTCCTCGAGAAACTCGAAGAAAGGTGAGCGTAAAAATGATGAAGCAATTCCAGTCGAACTCCTATCTGTTCGGCGGTAATGCTCCGTACGTCGAAGAGTTGTACGAAGCATATCTCGATAATCCCGCGTCAGTGCCCGAGACCTGGCGAGCCTATTTCGATGCGTTGCAGAACGTGCCCGCATCGGACGGCACGAATCACAACGACGTGGCCCACGGCCCGATCGTCGAATCGTTTGCCCAGCGCGCGAAGGCGAACGGCTTCATTCCCCGCGAAGGCGCGACCGAAGACCTCGCCACCGCGCGAAAACAAGTCTACGTTCAGTCCCTCATCGGCGCATATCGCTTCCTCGGCTCGCAATGGGCCAATCTCGATCCGCTCAAGCGCCGCGAGCGTCCGCATATCCCCGAACTCGAACCTGCGTTCTACGACTTCACCGAAGCCGACATGGACCAGACGTTCAGCGCCACGAACCTGTATTTCGGTTTCGAGCGCGCGACGTTGCGCGAGATCGTCAAGGCATTGCGTGACACGTATTGCGGCACGATCGGTGCCGAATACATGTACATCAGCGATCCCGAGCAGAAGCGCTGGTGGAAGGAACGCCTCGAGTCGATCCGCTCGACGCCGAATTTCTCGAACGACAAGAAGAAGCACATCCTGAACCGCCTGACGGCCGCCGAAGGCCTCGAGCGCTTCCTGCACACCAAGTACGTCGGCCAGAAGCGCTTCTCGCTGGAAGGCGGCGAGAGCTTCATCGCGTCGATGGACGAAGTCGTGCGTCACGCGGGCAAGAACGGCGTGCAGGAAATCGTGATCGGCATGGCGCACCGCGGGCGTCTCAACGTGCTCGTGAACACGCTCGGCAAGATGCCGGCCGACCTCTTCGCCGAATTCGAAGGCAAGCACGTCGATGACCTGCCGGCCGGCGACGTGAAGTACCACAAGGGCTTCTCGTCGGATGTGTCGACCGAAGGCGGCCCTGTTCACCTGTCGCTCGCGTTCAATCCGTCGCACCTGGAAATCGTGAATCCGGTGGTCGAAGGCTCGGCCAAGGCGCGCATGGATCGTCGCGGCGACGACGAAGGCCTGCAAGTGCTGCCGGTGCAGATTCACGGCGACGCGGCTTTCGCGGGCCAGGGTGTCGTGATGGAAACGCTGAACCTCGCGCAGACGCGCGGCTACGGCACGCACGGCACGCTGCATATCGTCATCAACAACCAGATCGGCTTTACGACGTCGGACCCGCGCGATTCGCGCTCGACGCTGTACTGCTCGGACGTCGTCAAGATGATCGAGGCGCCGGTGCTGCACGTGAACGGCGACGATCCCGAAGCCGTCGTGCTCGCCACGCAGCTCGCCATCGACTTCCGCATGAAGTTCCATAAGGACGTGGTCGTCGATATCGTCTGCTTCCGCAAGCTCGGCCACAACGAGCAGGACACGCCGGCGGTCACGCAGCCGCTGATGTACAAGACCATCGCGAAGCATCCGGGCACGCGCGCGCTGTACGCGGAAAAGCTCGTGCAGCAGGGCGTGATCAGCGCCGAAGACGCCGACAACTTCGTCAAGGCGTACCGTCAGGCGATGGACGAAGGTCATCACACGATCGATCCGGTGCTCTCGAACTACAAGAGCAAGTACGCGGTCGACTGGGTGCCGTTCCTTAACCGCAAGTGGACGGACGCGGCGGACACAGCCGTGCCGCTCGCCGAATTGAAGCGCCTCGCTGAGCGCATCACGACGATCCCGGAGAACTTCAAGGTTCACCCGCTCGTCGAGCGCGTCATCAACGACCGCCGCGCGATGGGCCGTGGCGAAGCGAAGCTCGATTGGGGCATGGGCGAGCATCTCGCGTTCGCGTCGCTGGTTGCGTCGGGTTACGCCGTGCGTCTCACGGGCCAGGACTCGGGCCGCGGCACGTTCACGCACCGCCACGCCGTTCTGCACGATCAGAACCGCGAGCGCTGGAACGACGGCACGTACATCCCGCTGCAGAACATCGCGGACGGCCAGGCGAAGTTCACGGTCATCGACTCCGTGTTGTCGGAAGAAGCGGTGCTCGGCTTCGAGTACGGCTATTCGACCGCCGAACCGAACACGTTCGTCGCGTGGGAAGCGCAGTTCGGCGACTTCGTGAACGGCGCGCAAGTGGTGATCGACCAGTTCATCTCGTCGGGCGAAGTGAAGTGGGGCCGCGTCTCGGGCCTCACGATGATGCTGCCGCACGGCTACGAAGGCCAGGGTCCGGAGCACTCGTCGGCACGCATCGAGCGTTTCCTGCAACTGTGCGCGGATCACAACATGCAAGTGGTCCAGCCGACGACGCCCGCGCAGATTTTCCATCTGCTGCGCCGCCAGATGATCCGCCTGTTCCGAAAGCCGCTCATCATCGCCACGCCGAAGTCGCTCCTGCGTCACAAGGAAGCCGTGTCGGACCTGTCGGAACTGGCGAAGGGCTCGTTCCAGCCGGTCATCGGCGAAGTGGACGAAAGCATCGACGCGAAGAAGGTCAAGCGCGTGGTCTGCTGCTCGGGCCGCGTGTATTACGACCTCGTCGCGCATCGCCGCGAAGCGAAGGCGAACGACGTCGCCATCGTGCGTATCGAACAGTTGTATCCGTTCGCGCACAAGCAGTTCGACGCGGAACTCAAGAAGTACGAGAACGCAACCGAAGTCGTGTGGGTGCAAGACGAGCCGCAGAACCAGGGCGCCTGGTTCTACATCGAGCATCATCTGCGTGAAGGCATGAAGGAAGGGATGAAGCTGGCGTACAGCGGCCGTCCCGCTTCGGCATCGCCCGCGGTCGGCTATTACGCGAAGCACTACGAGCAGCAGAAGGCGCTCGTGGAAGGCGCGTTCGGCCGCCTGAAGGGTGCGCAAACCATCGCGAAGTAATCGTTGCCTGATCGGGACCGGCGCGCGCGGCGCGCCCGGCTCCCGACGCTCGAACACACAGACACGCATTAGGACAATACAGAAATGGCTATCATAGAAGTCAAGGTTCCCCAGCTTTCCGAGTCGGTTTCGGAAGCGACCATGCTGCAATGGAAGAAGAAGCCGGGCGAGGCTGTCGCCCAGGACGAAATCCTGATCGAAATCGAAACGGACAAGGTCGTGCTCGAAGTGCCCGCACCGTCCGCTGGCGTGCTCGCGCAAGTCATCAAGCATGACGGCGATATCGTCACCGCCGACGAAATCATCGCGAAGATCGACACCGAAGCAACGGCAGGCGCAGCGCCCGCCGCCGTCGCCGCTGCCGGCGACGCGGAAGTGAAGCCCGCGCCGCAAGCCGAACCGGCGGTTGCATCGTCGTCGGCTGCCGCGCAAGCGAGCGCGACGGCCACGGGCGGCGCGACGTCGCCGGCTGCGACTAAGATTCTGGCCGAGAAGGGCGTGTCGGCGGATCAGGTGTCCGGCACGGGCCGCGACGGCCGCATCACCAAGGGAGATGCGCTCGCCGCTTCAGCATCGGCTCCGGCGCCTGCTGCAAAGCCCGCCCCGGCGGCCGCGCCCGCGAAGGCCGCGAAGCCGTCGCTGCCGCAAGTCGGCGCACCCGCATCGGCCGACCAGTGGCTCAAGGATCGCCCGGAACAGCGCGTGCCGATGTCGCGCCTGCGCGCGCGTATCGCCGAGCGTCTGCTCGAGTCGCAGCAAACCAACGCCATCCTGACGACGTTCAACGAAGTCAACATGGCGCCGGTCATGGACCTGCGCAACAAGTACAAGGACCGCTTCGAGAAGGAACACGGCGTGAAGCTCGGCTTCATGTCGTTCTTCGTGAAGGCTGCCGTTCATGCGCTCAAGAAGTTCCCGCTCGTGAACGCGTCGATCGACGGTAACGACATTGTCTATCACGGTTACTTCGACATCGGTATCGCGGTCGGTTCGCCGCGCGGTCTGGTCGTGCCGATCCTGCGTAATGCAGATCAGATGAGCCTCGCCGACATCGAGAAGAAGATTGCCGAATTCGGCGCGAAGGCGCGCGACGGCAAGCTGTCCATCGAAGAAATGACGGGCGGGACGTTCTCTATCTCGAACGGCGGCGTGTTCGGCTCGATGCTCTCGACGCCGATCATCAACCCGCCGCAGTCCGCGATTCTCGGCGTGCACGCGACGAAGGAACGCGCGGTCGTCGAAAACGGCCAGATCGTGATTCGCCCGATGAACTACCTCGCGCTGTCGTATGACCACCGCATCATCGACGGCCGCGAAGCCGTGCTGTCGCTCGTCGCGATGAAGGACGCGCTGGAAGATCCGGCTCGTCTGCTGCTCGATCTGTAAGACACACAAGTGCCTTTGGTGCGCGCGATAGGCTCGCGCGCACCATCACCAAGGCGTCTCCGCAAGAGCGGAGGCACGATCAAGGAAAGTCATGTCCAAAGAATTTGATGTCGTCGTGATCGGCGCGGGCCCTGGCGGCTATATCGCGGCGATTCGCGCAGCGCAGCTCGGCAAGACGGTTGCGTGTATCGAGAAGTGGAAGAACCCGGCCGGCGCGCTGAAGCTCGGCGGCACGTGCCTGAACGTGGGCTGCATTCCGTCGAAGGCCCTGCTGGCGTCGTCGGAAGAATTCGAGAACGCGTCGAAGCATCTGGAAGATCACGGCATCAGCGTGTCGGATGTGAAGCTCGATGTGTCGAAGATGCTCGCGCGCAAGGATGGCATCGTCGAGAAGATGACGAAGGGCATCGAATTTCTGTTCCGCAAGAACAAGATCACGTGGCTCAAGGGTCACGGCAAGTTCGCCGGCAAGACGGGCGCCGGCGTGCAGATCGAAGTGTCGGGCGAAGGCGAAGCGGAAGTCGTCACCGCGAAGAATGTGATCATCGCGACGGGTTCGAAGGCGCGTCATCTGCCGAACATTCCGGTCGACAACAAGCTGATCGCCGACAACGAAGGCGCGCTCTCGTTCGATTCCGTGCCGAAGAAGCTCGCCGTCATCGGCGCGGGCGTGATCGGTCTGGAACTCGGCTCGGTGTGGCGGCGTCTGGGCGCGGAAGTCACCGTGCTGGAAGCGCTGCCGCAATTCCTCGGCGCGGCGGATGAATCGCTCGCGAAGGAAGCAGCGAAGCAGTTCAAGAAGCAAGGTCTGGACATTCACCTCGGCGTGAAGATCGGCGAAGTGAAGACCACGGCTAACGGCGTATCGATCGCGTACACGGACAATGCGGGCAACGCGCAGACGCTGGACGCGGATCGCCTGATCGTGTCGATTGGCCGCGTGCCGAACACCGATAACCTCGGTCTGGAAAGCATCGGCCTGAAGGCGAACGAGCGCGGTTTCATCGACGTGGACGATCACTGCGCGACGAGCGTGCCGGGCGTGTACGCCATCGGCGACGTGGTGCGCGGCCCGATGCTCGCGCACAAGGCGGAAGACGAAGGCGTGGCGGTGGCGGAAATCATCGATGGCCAGAAGCCCCATATCGACTACAACTGCGTGCCGTGGGTCATCTACACGGAACCGGAAATCGCGTGGGTCGGCAAGACGGAACAGCAGCTCAAGGCCGAAGGGCGCGAGATCAAGACCGGCCAGTTCCCGATGATGGCGAATGGCCGCGCGCTCGGTATCGGCCGTGCCGAAGGCTTCGTCAAGATGATCGCGGACGCGAAGACCGACGAGATCCTCGGCGTGCACGTCATCGCAGCGGACGCGTCGGATCTGATCGCGGAAGCGGTCGTGGCGATGGAGTTCAAGGCGGCGTCGGAAGACATCGGCCGCATTTGCCATCCGCATCCGTCGCTCTCCGAAGTGATGCGCGAAGCGGCGCTCGCGGTCGACAAGCGTGCTTTGAATATGTAAGACGGCTCGGCTTCGGGCATTAAGGCATCGCACACGAAGGCGAGCGGGTCAAACCGCTCGCCTTCGTCACTTCGAACGGCAGAAGATGAACGTCACCGAATACTACGAAAACGAACTGCGCACGCGGGGCTATCAATCGGACGAGGCGCAACTCGCGGCCGTCGCGCGCCTGCAGCGCTGCTACGAAGAATGGGTCGCGTACAAGGCGCGCCGCTCGAACGCGTTCAAGAAGCTGCTCGTGCATCCGGACCTGCCGCGCGGCGTCTACATGTGGGGCGGCGTCGGGCGCGGGAAGAGCTTTCTGATGGACAGCTTCTACGCGGTCGTGCCGGTGCAGCGCAAGACGCGCCTGCACTTTCACGAGTTCATGCGCGAAGTGCATCGCGAACTGGAAGAGCTGAAAGGCCAGGCCGATCCGCTCGACGAACTCGCCCGACGCATCACCAAACGCTATCGATTGATCTGCTTCGACGAATTCCACGTCTCCGATATTGCCGACGCGATGATTCTTTATCGCCTGCTCGACCGTCTTTTCGACAACGGCGTGCAGTTCGTGATGACCTCCAATTACGAGCCGGACACGCTTTATCCCGAGGGCCTGCATCGCGACCGCCTGCTGCCGGCCATCGAGCTCATTAAGAAGAATCTCGACGTGCTGAACGTCGACGCGGGCACCGATTACCGCAAGCGCACGCTGTCGCAAGTGAAGGCGTATCACACGCCGCTCGGCGCGGCGGCGGACAAGGCGCTGCGCAAGGACTATGCGAAGCTCGCCGCAGTGCCCGACGAAAGCCCGATCCTGCATATCGAAAAGCGCGAGATCAAGGCGCTGCGCAAGGCGGATGGCGTCGTGTGGTTCGACTTCGCGACGCTGTGCGGCGGCCCGCGCTCGCAGAACGACTATCTGGAGATCGCGAACCGCTTTCACGCGGTCATCCTGTCGGACGTGCCGCAGATGTCGCCTCGTATGGCGTCGGAGGCGCGCCGCTTCACTTGGCTCATCGACGTCTTTTACGACCACAAGGTCAAGCTCCTGATGTCGGCGGCGGTGCCTGCCGAGGATCTGTACGTCGAAGGGCCGATGGCCAACGAATTCGCGCGAACGGTGTCGCGCATCGTCGAGATGCAGTCGCAGGAATATCTGGAGACGCCGCGTCGCCAGGCGAGCGTCTCCCTCACCTGAATACGAGAATCAAAAAGAAGCGATTAGCCAAACGGCATAAG
Source organism: Caballeronia sp. Lep1P3 (assembly GCF_022879595.1). NCBI lineage: Bacteria > Pseudomonadati > Pseudomonadota > Betaproteobacteria > Burkholderiales > Burkholderiaceae > Caballeronia > Caballeronia sp. Lep1P3. Next base: position 1,343,527 of record NZ_CP084265.1, read on the forward strand.
GCTTTCGCGGTGTTTTCAAGATTCGGACCTCTCCGATTTGCCGGCTCGCCGGCGCTCGGTATCGTTCTCGCCAGTTTTCAGTCAGAACATTGGAGAGAATGCCGTGAAGCCTTACCGCGATATGTCCGACGAAGAGTGGCAGATGGTCGCGCCGTTGCTGCCCGAACTGCGCCCGCGCTCCGAATTGCGTGGCCGTCCCCTGGCGAATACCCGCGCCGTGCTGAACGGCGTGCTGTGGGTCATGTACAGCGGTGCTTCGTGGTCCACGTTGCCGCGCAAGTATCCGTCGTATCAGACGTGCCATCGCCGCTTCAAGGCGTGGCATGAATCCGGCGTACTTCTGCGCGTGATGACGCAGTTGTTCGGGACGGCGGGCGAATCGCTGTATGCGCTCATGACCTCGCGCATGCGCGTGCCGGCCGAGTTGCCGATCGCAGCGGCGCAAGCCATTGCGGATGTCCAGGAAATCGCGGCTGCGCGCGTGGAGCATGCAGCGGCATCGGTTCGTCGCGCGGCGTAATTCAACGCGCGTTGCGGCTCAAAAGCCGGCGGGAGACTCAGGTCGCCCGCCGGCTTTTTGTTTACTGCTGGCGCAGCCACGTTTGCGACCGCCCCAGCAGCGACACGCCGATATAGCCGCGCACCACGAGCTTTCGCCCGCCGTCTTCGAGCGTCATCCTGCATTTGTAGAGCTTGCCGTTGTCGGGATCGAGAATCTGCCCGCCGTCCCACGCGTCGCCGTCGGGCTTCGTGCCGGTGATGATCGTCATGCCCTTGATGAGCTGATCCTTGCGCTCGTCGGTGCAGGCGGTGCAGCGGCGCTCCGGATGGTCGAACTCGCCGATGCCGCGCACGACCTTGCCCGAAAGCTGCCCGTTGCCCTCATCGGCGATCTGGATGATGGCGCGGGGCTTGCCCGTCGCGTCGTCGATGGTTTGCCAGGTGCCTGCGGGCGTCGCCGCCTGCGCAAACGCGCTCGCGGCGGCCATTGCGCAGAACGCGCCCAGCGCCCCGCGCGCCAAGCGGCGGATGGAATGATTCATGTCGCCTCCACTTTTATGATTGCTTTTCGATAGCGCGGACTCAACGATGCCGCGCGCCGACGCAGCATACGAGAAAGCGCCGACCGCGTTTGCGAGGAAACGCTCTAGCGCGCGGCGTCGGCGCGCAGTCCCGCCTGAAGCGTCGCGAAGGTCTCGGCGGCGGTGCGATCGAAATGCAGCGGCGTGACCGAGATGCGCTTCGATGCGACCACGGCCGTTTCGCTATCGGGCGCGTTCTCGCGCGGTCCGCGCTGGAAGCGCAACCAAAAATAATCGATGCCGCGCGGATCGGTTTCCTCGAGCACGTCGATGCCTTCCACGAGCCCGACGCCTTGCCGCGTGACCGTGAGCGGACCGGCGGAGGAGGCGTCGCAGTCGGGGAAGTTGACGTTCAGACAGGTGGGCGCGTCGTGCGACACGGCGAGCAACTGACGGATCACGCCCGGCGCGAGCGCGCGCGCGGTATCCCAGCGCACGGAGTCGCGGTCCGAGAACGTCTGACTGAGCGCGATGGAAGGCAGGCCGAGCAGCAGGCCCGTCATCGCCGCGCCGACGGTGCCGGAAAACATCGTTTCGACGCCGAGATTCGCGCCGCGGTTGATGCCGGACAACACGAGCGTCGGCGGCGCGTCTTTCATGAGATGACGCGCGGCCATCACGACGCAGTCGCCGGGCGTGCCTTGCACGCCGAAGCGCCGCTCGCCCTGACGCGAGATGCGCAACGGCGAATGCAGGCTGATCGAGTGCGATGTCCCGCTCTGGTCATGCTCCGGCGCGACGACCCACACTTCATGCGCGATTTGCGCGGCGACGGCTTCGAGGACGGCCAGGCCCGGCGCGTCGATGCCGTCGTCGTTGGTGAGCAGCACACGTTGAACGATGGGTTCGATAGCGGGCATCGCGAATCACTCCTCGGTCGGTGATGAAAGTATCGACCGATTATTACAGACTTCGCGATGGCGGGCGGCGCGCTTACTTGACGCCGAGGCCACGCAGAACGGCGTTGCCGTCATCGGTCAGCCGCACTTTCGGGCCGCTCGCATCGGGCGAGACGATTTCGACGTAACCGTATTCCTGCAGCGAGGCGACATCGGGCGTGGCCGCGATTGCGTCGATCGGCGCGTGCATCAAGAGAAGCAGCGTGGCGATTTCGTGATGGCTCAGAAGCCGTTTGAGAGCTCGCACGGGAGCCGAGGCCGGACGGAGGTTCATGAACCGAACTCCTTTTTGCATGACGATGTGGGCCGCTTTCGCGCATTGCCGCGCAGCCGCGTTGATGTCGATGATGACGAAGCCGCCCAAGCGTAGCGGCGCAATCTTAGGCGGAGCTTAAATCCCGCGCCGCGAGCGTGAAGCGCGCGTTACACCGCATGTCGCGGATTCGGCGGTCGCTTCATTCAAAACCGGTAGCCGGGATTGCCGGGATCGAACGTCAGATTGTCGAAGGACTTCGGCTCGATGCGCTCGAAAACCACGCTTTCGAAGCGCACGCCGTCGTTGTCGAACGATTCGACCGTCCGGAAAAGCGGCTGTTCGAGATCGAGACCGAGCACTTCGCGCTTTGCATAAAACGTCGGCTGACCGGCCGGCGCCATATACGTGAGAGCGAGCACGCGCACGCCGTCGACGGTTGTCACTTCTATGTTCGACGGCCGCGTGATGCCGGCATCCGCGAACTTGCGCCCTTCGTCGATGAAGCGCTGCGTGATCGCGCCGATGCTCAGTTCGCGGATCGAGTGATTCGACTGCGCGCGGGCGAGCGGGCCGTCGACCGACGCCCACATCGGCAGGAAGCCGAGAAGCCCGCCGAGATGCCCGTAGAGTTCGCCGGGGCGCCGGGTGTCGTCGTAGATGACTTCCTGGCCCGCGTGCGCGCCATCGGGCAGCCACCGCGCATAGATGCGCAGCGGCTCGCGCGTTGTGCGCACGAGCATGTGGTCGGGGCGCCCGGGCCATTTTCCGCCGATGCGCTCGCGTCGCAGGATCGTGAATTCGCACGACGCGTATCGCCGCAGCCCTTGCTCCAGATAGCGTGGCAGCGTGCGCGGGTCGAGCGCGCGGAAGACGGCGACGAGCGCGTCGTCGGGCAGGCTGGCGAGCGTGCCGCTGGCGGCGGCGTACGAGAGCCAGCGCACTTGTTGAGCGACGTTTTCGTTGAGCGTGGTTGTTGTGGATGGAGTCGGGTCGATGCTTTGCGCATGTGCGGCGCATGGGGCGACGAGCGTCGCTATGAGCATGGCAAACGCGCGGGCTGTCTTGCCGTGGCGGAAGTGCTTCGGTGGCGCGCGCGACATCGATGAGTTCTCCGCGGGGAAGCGAGTGCGGCGCCGGCCGGGAAGGGCGTCGACGAGGCGGGGATGACAGGCGGCGCTAAGGGTTAAACGCGTTAGGCGCGACGGTTCTTCCACGTGTGAACCATTCAGTGGCTCGGTTAAGTGTGCGACGGTTGCGATGCCGCCAAGAGTCACTCCCGCCTCAGATGGTTGTTACGCGATGGCGAGACGGCGTGCGCTGACGTGGCTAAGACACGACGTTAATGCGGCGGCCATGGAGCAGCGTCACTGCGGCATGGAATGCGTTGCGAGAATGCCGCGCAAATAGGAGAAGTCGTAGTGACACTTTCCACTGTCTGCGATAAATTTTGCCAGAACGAGGGGCTTTATTGCTACCCGCCAAAGCGGGCAGCAAAAGGATGCTGTTGGGAGCAGCAAATCGACAAAGACCGGCTTTTGTGATCACCTACCAACCTCGGAGAGGTGGCGACAGGAGCATACAGAGTTTTGGAGCGCATAGATAAATTAGTCAGGCTAAACATCGTTAAGCGAACGCGCCAGGAAACAATGCCTGGAGGCACGGTTATCGTTGCGGACCTGAGGTTTTCAAAGATTGTCCAGAGTGGGAACGGGCAAAAGCTGGCTGTGCCGCTTGATCGATCAATGCACCGCAGCTTGCGCGCGGCTAAAACCGAAAATAGCCGTTCCCTGTATCGCGACCGCAGAGGGCGGTTCACACAAGCCGCGAAGAATATCGCATGGTTTATTATGGCAAACGGGGTTCCGAGCGATCTGGTTTCGCTCGAGTTCGGGACAAGTGAGCGGACCGTTTCGCGATGGTATCGCGACCGCAGGGACGCGATACTTGAGGAACACAGAGCGCTTGAAACTGAAGTCGTATATCGCCTCAGTAGTTCTCGACGCAAATGCCGCTGATTTGGCGCGCGGGGGCGAGCCGCTTCGACGTTCGGCTCTCCGTGCGAGAGCCGAGTGTCAAAAGCGCGCCGTTACCCCGTTGCCCCCACTTCCTGCGCCGACCGCGTCATATCGATCCCACGTCGTTCGCGGCTAAAGAAAATCAATGCAGCTATGACCACCGCGACAGTCCCCGCGACAATCGCCATCGCCATGCCGTAGTTGTTTCCGTGCGATGTCGCGATTGACGCCTGCATCGTCGCATTGATGGCCGCCAGAAGATTGCCGAGCTGATAGACGAGTCCCGGAAACGTCGCGCGGATTTCGTCGGGCGAGATTTCATTCAAGTGCACGGGAATCACGCCCCAGGCGCCTTGTACCGAAATCTGCATTAGAAAAGCGCCGATCGCGAGTGCGACCGGACCCGCAGAAAATGCCCAGAGATACAGAACCGGCAACGCAATCAACGCCGCAATGAAAATCGCGAGGCGCCGCCCGATCCGCTCGGAAATGGAGCCAAAGAACAGGCCGCCGACGATCGCGCCGATGTTGAGCACGATCGTAATGATGGAAACGGTATGCGGATCGAAGTGGTGTTGTTCGCGCAGGAACGTCGGATAAAGATCCTGTGTGCCGTGCGAGAAGAAGTTGAACGCGGTCATCAAAATGATTGCGTAGAGCGAAAGCGTCCAGTTTCGCTTGAGCGTTGCAATGAGACTGGGCCGCGCGCGTTTCTCCATTGCACGCCAGGCAGGCGATTCGGGCACATGCGCGCGCACGTAAAGCACGAGCAGCGCCGGCGCGACGCCGACAAAGAACATTCCGCGCCAACCGACGAATTGATAAAACACGCCGAACACGATCGATGCGAGCAAATATCCGCTGGGATAACCCGCCTGCAAAAGCCCGGAGACGAAGCCACGCGCCTTCGGCGGCACGGTTTCCATCGTAAGCGCTGAACCGACTCCCCATTCGCCGCCCATCGCGATGCCGAAAAGCGTGCGAAGAATCAGCAGCGTCGTGAGATTCGGCGACAGGCCCGACAGCAATTCGAGCAGCGAATAACACGCGATATTGATCATCAGCGTCGGACGGCGCCCGAACTTGTCCGCGAGCCGGCCAAATATAAGTGCACCAACGGGACGTGCGGCGAGCGTGAGCGTAATGGCAAATGCGACTTCCGGAATGTTGGTATTAAACTCGGTGGCAATATCCTTCAGTACAAAGACCATCAGGAAAAAGTCGAACGCATCCAGCGTCCAGCCGAGATATGCAGCAATCGTTACGTTTCTTTGTTCTCGCGTCCAACTCATCGCCTCGGTCTCCGATTCGGTTATTGATCAGTTAGCGTTGCTGGGGTTGCGATCCGGTCCGCGCGACGCGCGAAACCGCATCGACGCGCGCGGCCAAGTAGCTAGGGATTGCGGTCGCGCGGGCAGGGACGAGTGTACGCCGCCAGTTAATAACGTGCTGGCGGGCAGATGAACGGCAAGGGATTAGCAGTGCATTTACTTCATTTCGCTTTAATTCGGCCAAAAGGCGAATAACAAACGAAAGGAAAATGAAGAGCGATTGAAAATGTTGACCGCAGAAAACAAAAAGCCCCACGGATTGCGTGGGGCTGATTGCGGCGCTCAGTGCACGATGCACGGCGCGAGAGGGACCTTGGTGCCCAGGAGAGGACTCGAACCTCCACGGTGTTGCCACCGCTAGGACCTGAACCTAGTGCGTCTACCAATTCCGCCACCTGGGCCAAGGGTACAGCAAGCCCGCTATTCTAGCGGGAAGCCAGAACGTGTCAACCGAAGAGTCTCGCGTCCGGCCGAAGACCAGAACGAGGTCTCCGCATAAAAAGAAAACGCCACCCGAAGGTGGCGTTTTCTAACATCTGGTGCCCAAGAGAGGACTCGAACCTCCACGGTGTTGCCACCGCTAGGACCTGAACCTAGTGCGTCTACCAATTCCGCCACCTGGGCAAGGGTGCGTTACTACTTGTCTCGCCGCTTCATTCAGCAGCAAAGAACGCCATTATAGCGCCCCGAAAGCGGCTGTCAAGCGTTTCGGATACAGATTCGGCGGGACCGCCGTTTGCACGCTCGGCATGCTGCAAGCCCGTCCAGCCGGGCGGAGCGCATGTGGTGCGGTGTTAGAATGATTTCAACGATTGCCGCTCGACTGGCGGCAAAACACGGCGAAAGTCCAGTTCAACGAGAAGAACACTATCAAGCCCTTGAGCAAATATCCGTATCCGATTCCCAGCCGCGAAGAGATTCTCGGCGTGCTGCGCACGAGCGAAACTCCGCATTCCGCGAACGACATCGCCGAGGCGCTGTCGATCAAGCGCCAGGAGCGCGAAGGATTCTTCAAGCGACTGGCGGCCATGGAACGCGACGGGCAAATCCGCCTCGACAAGCGCGGCCATTATCAGCTCACGCATCCGTCGAATTTCGTGGCGGGACGCGTGCAAGGTCATCGCGACGGCTTCGGCTTTCTCATCCGCGACGACGGACAGGACGACCTCTTCCTCCCCAACGGCGAAATGCAGAAGGTCATGCACAACGATCGCGTGCTCGCGCGCATCGTCGGCTATGACCGGCGCGGGCGGCCGGAAGGCCATATCGTCGAAGTGACGGATCGCGCGAACAAGCGCATCATCGGGCGGCTCGTCAACGAGAACGGCGCGCTCATTCTCGTGCCGGAAGACAAGCGCATCGGTCACGACATTCTCATCACGCAGAATCCGAAGAAGGCGAAAGTCGGCCAGGTCGTGTCCGTCGATGTGACGGATTTCCCGAGCCGCCATTCGCAACCGCTCGGGCGCGTGGCCGAAGTGATCGGCGATATCGACGATCCCGGCATGGAGATCGAGATCGCCGTGCGCAAGTACGGCGTCCCGCATGAGTTCAGCGATGCCGCGCTGGCCGCAGCCGCGAAGCTGCCGGACGAAGTGCGGCCGGTGGACATTCGCCATCGCGTCGATCTGCGCGACGTGCCGCTCGTGACGATCGACGGCGAAGACGCCCGCGATTTCGACGACGCCGTCTATTGCGAGCCGGTGACGGTCGGCCGGGGACAAGGGTTCCGGCTGCTGGTCGCCATCGCCGACGTGTCGCACTACGTGCGCCCGAACGATCCGCTCGACGTCGATGCGCTCGACCGCAGCACGTCCGTGTACTTCCCGCGCCGCGTCATTCCGATGCTGCCGGAGAAGCTCTCCAACGGCCTCTGTTCGCTGAATCCGGAAGTCGACCGCTGCGTGCTGGTGTGCGACTTGGTCATCACCGCGCGCGGCGAGATCAAGGCGTATCAGTTTTACCCGGCCGTGATGCATTCGGCGGCGCGTCTCACGTACACCGAAGTCGCCGCGGTGCTGACCAACACGAAAGGCCCCGAAGCCGCGAAGCGCGCCGATCTGCTGCCGCAATTGCAGAATCTGCATGGCGTATTCAAGTCGCTGCACGCGGCGCGTCAGAAGCGCGGCGCGATCGACTTCGATACGACCGAGACGTATATCGTCGTGAATTCGCAGGGCAAGATCGAGCAGATCGTGCCGCGTCATCGCAACGACGCGCATCGGCTGATCGAGGAATGCATGCTCGCGGCGAACGTCTGCGCGGCGGATTTTCTGAAGCGCAACAAGCATCCCGGCTTGTACCGCGTGCACGCGGGGCCGACGGAGGAAAAGCTCGAGAATCTGCGGCAGTTTCTGCGCGGCGTCGGCCTCACGCTCACGGGCGGTGACAAGCCGCACGCAAGCGACTACGCCGCGCTCATCGCGCAAATCCGCGACCGGCCCGATGCCCAGATGCTTCAGTCGATGGTCCTGCGCTCGATGCAGCAAGCCGTCTACAGCCCGGACAACATCGGCCATTTCGGGCTGGCATATGAGGCATATGCCCACTTCACGAGCCCGATTCGCCGTTATCCCGACCTGCTCACGCATCGCGCCATCTACGCGATTCTGCAGGGCAAGAAGTATCTGCCGGACATCGGTCACGACGTTTCGCTGAGCACGGGCCTGACCAAAGCCGCGCGCGAGACGCAGAAGGCCGACGACACCGCGCGTGGCCGTTCGCGCAATAGCGTCGCGATCTGGGAAGAACTCGGTCTGCACTGTTCGTCGAACGAGCGCCGCGCCGACGAAGCCTCGCGCGACGTCGAAGCCTGGCTCAAGTGCTACTTCATGCGCGACAAGCTCGGCGAGGAATATGGCGGCATGGTGAACGGCGTGACGTCGTTCGGCATCTTCGTGCAGCTCGATTCGCTCTTCATCGAAGGCCTCGTGCACGTCACCGAACTCGGCTCCGACTATTTCCAGTACGACGAGATCAAGAACGAGCTGCGCGGCGAGCGCACCGGCATCCGCTACCGGATGACGGACCGCGTGCGCGTGCAGGTGGGCCGCGTCGATCTCGATGCGCGCAAGATCGACTTCCGCCTCGTGCGGGATACGCCGGTCAAGCCGTCGCCGCGTCCGCCGGCGGGCGGCGGCGAGCACGCGGCGGCGCTCGGCAACGGCGCGGCCGGTCCGCGCGTCCGCTCGCTGAGCGACGACGACACGCCCGGCATGCGTCAGCGCGGCGGCTCGAAGAAGGGCGCGCCGAACGCGGCGGCGCGCGGCGGCGCGGCGAAGAAGCGCGGCGCGGCGTCGAAGTCCGCGGCGCGGCCCGCGCGCAAGAAGCGATAGAAGCGCTCGGCGAAGGCGCCCGATAGCGTCAACGAATACGCGCGGTCCGATGCGTTGTGCGTCGGGCCGCGTCGTGCTTTTCATGGTTTTCAGCGAAGGTTCGAATCAGTCATGTCACGTCTCAAGGTTCTCTACGGTTTTCACGCGGTGACGGCGCGCCTGCGCGCGGATGCATCGTCGATCGAGGAGGTGCTGTACGACCCCTCGCGCAAGGATCGGCGCATGCAGGACTTCCTGCGTACCGCGAAGGAGGCGGGCGTGCGCCTGATCGCCGCCGACGAATCGCGCCTGTGGGGTCTTGCGGGCAACATCCAGCATCAGGGTGTGGTCGCGCGCGCGAACGACTTGCCGCTCGCGCAAAACCTGGCGGAACTGCTCGACGGCATCTCCGGCACGCCGCTGTTGCTCGTGCTCGACGGCGTCACCGATCCGCACAATCTCGGCGCGTGCCTGCGCGTGGCGGACGCGGCGGGCGCGCATGCCGTCATCGCGCCGCGCGACCGGTCGGCGGGTCTCAACGCAACCGCCGCGAAAGTGGCGAGCGGCGCGGCGGAAAGCGTGCCGTACATCACGGTGACGAATCTCGCGCGCGCCCTGCGGGAATTGAAGGACGCGGGCGTGTGGGTGATCGGCACGGCGGGCGAAGCAAGCGCGAGCCTCTACGAGACGAAGCTGGACGGCCCCGTGGCGATCGTCGTCGGCGCGGAAGGGGAGGGCATGCGACGCCTCACGCGCGAAACCTGCGACGAGATCATGAACATTCCGATGGCCGGCGCGGTGGAGAGCCTGAACGTGTCCGTGGCGAGCGGGGTGTGCCTGTTCGAGGCGGTGCGGCAGCGGGGGCTGAAGAAGTAACGTGCGCGCGTCGTTCCGTCTCTGCGCGCTGGCGTTCGCCTGCGCCTTCATCACTGCCTGCACCACCACCATGCTCAACCGCGGCACCTACCAGGCCGACACGCAATACCAGGCCAGAAACGCCGATTCGCGCGTGCGCTTCCTCGTCATGCATTACACGGAGATCGACGAAGCGCGCTCGCTCGCGGTCCTCACCGGCGACGAAGTCAGCGCGCATTACGTCGTGCCCGATGCGCCCCGCATCCAGAACGGCGAGCCGGTCGTCTATCAGCTCGTGCCGGAAGACAAGCGCGCCTGGCACGCCGGCCAGAGCTTCTGGCAAGGCGCGACCGAACTGAACGCGTCGTCGATCGGCATCGAGAACGTGAATCTCGGCCCCATCGATACCCCTTCGGGCCGCATGTGGCAGCCATATCCGCCCGCGCAGATCGATGCGCTCATCAAGCTCTCCCGCGATATCGTCGAGCGCTATCGCATTCCGCCGACGCGCGTGGTCGGCCATAGCGATATCGCGCCGCAGCGCAAGATCGATCCCGGTCCGCTCTTTCCGTGGCACGCGCTCTACGAGGCGGGCATCGGCGCCTGGCCCGACGATGCGGACGTCGCGCGGCATCTCGCCGGCCGCGATGCCAAAGCGCCCGCCGACGTGCGCGCGCTGCAGGAAAAGCTCAAACGCTACGGCTACGACGTCGCGACCGACGGCGTGCTCGACGAGAAAACGCGCCGCGTCTTCAGCGCCTTTCAGATGCACTTTAGGCCGTTCGACTACGCGGGCAACGCGGACGCCGAAAGCGACGCGATCGCCGCCGCGCTGCTCGACAAATACTTCCCTTAAAAGCACGAATCCTCGAATGGGCGATTACTTCCTGCCGTTGCGCGCGGTGCACATGACCTGCGCGGGATTGAGCATCGCGGGCTTCGTGCTGCGCTGGATCTGGATGCTGGCGGATTCGCGCCTGCTCGCCGCGCGCGCAACGAAAATTGTCCCGCATATCGTGGATACGTTGCTGCTCGCAAGCGCCATCGCACTCGTCGCGATCATCGGCTTTCAGCCGAATGCGGCGTGGCTTTGCGCGAAGATCGCGGGCCTCGTCGTCTATATCGTGCTCGGCACGCTTGCGCTCAAGCGCGGTCGCACGAAGCGCTCGCGCGCCGTCTTCGGCGTGCTGGCGATTGTCGTCTTCGCGTTCATCGCGTCGGTGGCGCGCACGCACGATCCGCTCGGCTTTCTGCACGCGATGTCCTGAGAAACGCGCGCGGAACGCGAGGGGAGGGCGCGCGCTCCGATAAAATCGCGGTTTCTCCTCACGCGCAGCACCACTTCCATGACTCAGGACGAACTCAAGCAACTGGTCGGCCAGGCCGCCGCCGACTACGTGAACGCGCAAGTGCCGGAAGGCTCGATCATCGGCGTCGGAACCGGATCGACGGCCAATTGCTTCATCGACGCGCTCGCGCAATCGAAGGCGCGTTATCGCGGCGCGGTGTCGAGTTCGCTCGCCAGCACCGCGCGGCTCGAAGCGCACGGTTTCAAGGTCTTCGATCTCAACGACATCGAATCGCTGCCGGTCTACGTCGACGGCGCGGACGAAATCGATGCGAGCGGCGCCATGATCAAGGGCGGCGGCGGGGCGCTCACGCGCGAGAAGATCGTCGCGTCGGTGTCGGACGTATTCGTCTGCATCGCCGATGCAAGCAAGCGCGTCGAGGTGATGGGCGCGTTCCCGCTGCCCGTCGAAGTGGTGCCGATGGCGCGCACCGCTATCGGCCGCAAGGTCGCGGCGCTCGGCGGCGTGCCCATCGTGCGCGTCACGAAGGACGGCCTGCCTTTCATCACCGATAACGGCAACGAGATCATCGACGTAAAGGGCCTGTCGATTACCGATCCGCGCGCGCTCGAAGCGCACATCAACGCGTGGCCGGGCGTGGTGACGGTCGGCCTCTTCGCCGCGCGCGGCGCCGACGTGTGTCTGCTCGGCACGGAGAAGGGCGTCGAGCGCATCGACTATTGATCGACGCATGGCAGCCCGTAGAAGCGCAAAGGCCCGGCAAACAAGCCGGGCCTTTTTTCATGCGCGTTCGTTCAATACGCGTTACGTCCGATGAATCCCTTGAACATGGTCATCGCGACGATCTTGATGTCGAACCAGAACGACCAGTTGTGAATATAGAAGAGGTCGAACTTCACGCGGCTCTGCATCTTCTCGACCTTTTCCGTCGCGCCGCGATAGCCGTTCACCTGTGCCCAGCCCGTAATGCCCGGCTTGATGCGATAGCGGAACATGTAGCCATAGACGAGATCCTTGTAGAGATCGTCGTGTTCGAGCGCATGCGGACGCGGTCCCACCACCGACATATGCCCGAACAGCACGTTGAGGAACTGCGGCAGCTCGTCGAGGCTCGTGCGACGCAGGAACGCGCCGATCTTCGTCACGCGCGGGTCATTGCGCTTCGCTTGCGTGACGTGACCCGTGCTCTCGTGATGCACCGCCATCGAGCGGAACTTGTAGATGCGAAACGGCCGTCCGTCCGCGCCCTTGCGTTTCTGCGTGAAGAACACCGGCCCCTTCGACGTCGCCTTGATCGCGATGGCGATGCCGATCAATAGCGGCGACAACGCGAGCAGTGCGCCGGCCGCGAAACAGCGGTCGAAGAGCAGCTTCGGCCACATCTGTAGCGTGCTGACAGGCGAGGTCGTCAGGTTGATGGTGGCGAGGCCCGCGACATCGGTCATCGAATGGTTGAACAGCGAGATGCTGCGCGTGTCCGGAATCAGCCGCAGATTCACGAAATCATGCCGCAGCGCATGCACGAAGCGATAGATCGTGTGCTCCTGCGAAAGCGGCAACGCGAGCCACACTTCGTTGATTTCCTCGGCGCGCACCTTTTCGACGAGCGCGTCGAAGTCGTTCAGCACCGGCAGTCGCGTGGACGCACCGGGACGGCTGCCGACGCCGCTTGCATGCAGTTCTTCGTCGCCGGTCGTATCGAACAGGCACACCGGCGTGAAGCCCTGTTCCGGCGTGCTGCTCAAGTGCGCGAGGAGCGTGCGCGCAAAGCCCTGCGCACCGACGATCGCGACCGTGCGCTGATTGAGGCCGTGCGAGCGCATCACCCGCAAGCAGTAATACACCGCGCATTTCGCGCAGACGATCAGCGCGCCGGATATGAGCGTCGAGTACCCGAACCACAAGCGCGACACCCGATCCATGCGATGCAGCGTGAACGCGAGCAGCAGCGCTGCCGCGGCGACGGCGATCCACGCGAGCGCGACGCGCGCGAGCATGACGGGCAGCGGCTTGCCGCGCCATGTGTCATACACGCCGAACGCCGGGAACAGCAACAGCGCCAGCACGCTGTTGAACGCGATCAACAGCTTCTCGATGTCGAAAAAATTGAGCGAGGAGTAGCGCATGGAATGCGCGATCACCCCGCCCGCGACGATGAGGAATACGTCGAGGCAACGTGCCGTCCAGCCGAACATGTCGTGGTTTTTTGTCTGCATCTGCATCATCAGACACTGGATGCCGATGCCACTTCCTGAGCACGCAGACGCGGCAGCAGGCGATCGAACTCACGCTTGACAAGACCGTAGCACTCGCATGCGCGCGCTTCGAGCCCTTCGCGATCCACCACCTTGATACAGCCGCGGCTGTGATGGATGAGACCCGCGTCGTGCAGCTTGCCCGCCGCTTCGGTCACGCCTTCGCGACGCACGCCGAGCATGTCCGCGATCAGTTGCTGCGTCACTTGCAGTTCGTTCGACGCGGTGCGGTCGATCTCGATAAGGAGCCAGCGGCAGAGCTGCTTGTTGAGCGAGTGATGACGATTACACGCCGCCGTTTGCGCGACTTGCGTGAGGAGGGCTTGCATATAGAGCAGCATCAGGCGGCGCAGGAAGTCCGAGCGGCCGAACTGTTCGCGAAGCGCCTGGGCGCTCATGCGATACGCGAAGCCGGGGCATTGCACCTGCACGCGCGTCGGCATGGTTTCGCCGCCCGTGAGAACAGGCACGCCCGTCATGCCTTCGCGGCCGACTGCGGCGATCTCGACGGAGCCGCCATCTTCCATCGTATGCAGCAGCGAGATGATGGCCGTCGTCGGGAAGTAGACGTGATGAATGCGTTGGCCCGAATCGCAAAGAAGTTGTTCGGTGCGGAGTTGAACGAGTTCGAGATGCGGAGTAAGCGCTTGCCATTCGTGCGCCGGAAGCGCGCCGAGCAGGTGATTGCCGTGCAGGTCGGACTGGAGGGTCAGCATGATTGTTCTCTCGTAACTTCGCGCGTTGCGCTTCACTTTTTATTTACTGGTGTGATCGTTCTCATCGAAAACGTCTCACACCAGCCCCGTTGAGCCGCCCGGCGTCGCATGAGTTGATCTGGTTAATCGCGTCGCTTCGGGTTGCGCGACTCTTTTAGCGAGGACTGTGCCAATGCGCCCAACGTCAATGCTGGTGGGGCCTCACCGTACGACGGCACTTCTTGATGCGGCGCAGCGTCGCGATTTTGTTTCAGTCTTGAACATGGGTGGTCTTAGGAATGTCCGCGCGCCCGAAGGCGTTTCCTCAGCGCAAACGCGCAAAGTACCGGCGCGCGCTTCGACGATCACCGTGCGATAAGCCCCGCAGAGACGCATCCCACCGACGGAATGCCTCCTTTCGTAGGGACATTGCAAATTGATTCATCCGTGTTCCATCCGATTAGTGGGCAAACGAACGTGCGATCGCGCCGCGTCGTCTTGCGTGCCGCGAGCGCCTTTGTTCATAAGGCTTTGCGGCCAACCGCAAGCGTCTTCGACAGCTTTTTCGTGAAACCCTAAACGTTACGCCGGTTGCACGTAATGAAAAGTCGGTGTGTCATGCCGCGCAAGTTTGCGCGTCGAGCGTGCGCGAACGCTCGTGCGATCCGCCGCACAGCCGTTGCAGACGCGCGTGCATTGCACGGGCAGATGCGTGTCGCGCGTCAAACGTTTGCGCTTTGTGCATGCGACAGGCGGCTTCCAAACGTCTGAACAGCGAGGCAGGCGGCAGGCGGAAATGTTTCATCGCGGACATTCGCGTGCGCGGGGTGCGCGTCGCGCCTCGCATCGTGATGGCAAGCGCCAAACGAGCATCTCATCACGCGCAGATGAAACGCGCGTGACGCCATGCATGGACAAGCGCAGAACGAATGCGTTCAACCGATGCATGACGTCGCTCACGTCAACGCGTCATGCGCCGATCAAGAGAACATCAACAGACCATCAACAGACGATATCGGCAAGCGTCGGCACGACGCGCTCATAGGCATCCTCCATTGCGACGAAGGAAGCCTCGCATAAGTCCCGTTCGGATCGCGAGAGCGCGCGTGCGAGCCGGCATTGCATGACCATCGCTTCGCTTGCGATCTTGCGCGCGCTCGCAAGGGTCGTCACCGGAATGTCGAAGCCCTGCTCGCGCATCCATTGAAGGTAATGCGCAAGCAGTTCGAAATTCGCGCCTAGCTGACGCATCACATTCGATGCATAGCCATTCGCATAGCCTTCACCGCGCGCGAGCATGGTATCGACATGCTCGGGAAACGCGGCATGCCATCGCGTAATCGGGTTGCGCATGGGACGCCGCAAGAGATGCGCGCACAACAGGTCCGCCGATACTTCGGCGAGGGCCGTCGAAGAGAGCGGCTCGCGCACGCGCTTGACGAACTCGGCGTGCGGGAACAGGACTTGCCCCTGCGCTGTGTCCGCATGGGTTCCGATCACGCCGTCGTAATCGTCGCCATCGAGAAGGTGATAGCCGTTGTCATGAAAGTAGCCGAGGCGCCGCGCATCGGGATCGATCACGTCGATGGCGATGCTCGCTCTCGCATGCTCGCGCCGATAGGAAAGCGCGCGCATGTGGGGCAGAAAGAATGCATCGGTATCGAGAAGCACCGTATTGGCGCGACGCGTCTGCACGAGCGCGCGTGCCTCGAAGGAATCGAAAACGGCGAGTTCATGCACCTGCAGGCCATAGAGCTTTTCGATGTCTTCACACGGTATGCGGCCAAGCGTGAACTGATCGTCTTCGAAGTCTTGCGTGACGGTGAAGGCAAGCGCTGCACGCGGCTCGAATGCGTTGCCATGCAGAAGCTCGATCCAGAGATCGACTGAACCCGCGCCATCGCGCCATATGCGCTCACCGCGATGCAGCGCATGAGGGCGATGACGCTTCGCGCGCATGCGCAAGGGGTCGAGTGAGACGACGCGTGAACGACTGACGCCGGAACTCGTCATACCGCTGGTATGGAACGCGCTCATGGGCTACCTCGGGCTCAAGAAGCCGGCAACCGATATCGCGTGCGCGCCGAAGCATTCGTTATTTTTGTACGAGCCTTTATCGCCTTCGATGGCGTCGCCCTGGATGGCGGTTTGCATTCTGATTTTCCCATGAAGGTGCCAGACGAAGCGAGCGCTTTTGACGCGTGCAGGCGAGCCCATGCGAGAGATCGCAAGGGCTCGGTCGAGTCGTGATCGCTATCGTGAAGACGGTCCTTTTCCCCGAGGACGTCTTTCGTGTGGTGGGCCTTATTTGACGGGCCCGCAAGCCCTGGAGTCGGTGCGCCCGCGCACTGAAGCCTTGTTTCGCGGGACGTAACGTTCAATCGTCGCAACGCTGGCATTAACCGGCAGCAAGGAGAACAAGAAATGAATTGGAAGACCCTGGATTTCGAACAGCTCACTGCGCGCGAGCTTTACCTCATTCTGCGTGCGCGCAGTGCGGTGTTCGTCGTCGAGCAGTCCCATGTGCATCTCGATGCGGACGGGCGCGATGAAACCGGCGTGCACGTCTTCGCAACCGATGACATGACGCGCTCGATGCCGGTCCTCGCTTATGCCCGCATTCACGAGGGCGATATCGAAGACCCCGAAGTCGTCGTCGACAAGATCTTGACGAGTCCGCTGCGTCGTGGCGACGGCACCGCGCATGCGCTCATCGAACGGGTGCTCGCGGTGTGCGCGGAGCGCTGGCCGGGCCGCGCCGTGCGTCTCACCGCGCCCGTCAGTCTTCGCGGCTTCTATGAGGGCTTCGGCTTTCGCAAGACCGAAGGACCGTTCCTCGAACATGGCATGCCGTATATCGGTCTGACGAGAAAGGGAAGGCAGACGCGCGAAACGAGCGCGAGCAAGCTGTATCCGGCGGGCGCGAGCGCGTTCGCCAGTACCTACGAACTGCTTTGAAACACCGTGCTTCACGCGCCGCAGTCGACGCGGCGCGCGCGTCATCCGCGGTCTTCACTCAAAACGATAACGAACCACGCGGCGGGCCCGGCGTCTTAAGCCCGCACGCGTGCAACCCGCACCCTTCATGCGAATAGTCCACCTCGCCAATCATGCGCAGACCATAGGCAACGGCACCGTCAACATGATGGTCGACCTCGCCTGCATGCAGGCGAGCATGGGGCAGGACGTGGTCGTCGCATCATCGGGCGGCGGCTTCGAGCCGCTTTTGCGGCGTCATGGCATCACGCACATTCCGCTGCAGCAATCGCGGCAGCCGTGGCGCGTGCCGTCGATGATCGCGGGCTTCAACCGGCTCGTCGAACGTTTCGATCCCGACATCGTTCACGCGCACATGATGACGGGCGCGCTCATTTCGCGCTTCGGTAGCATGCGGCGACGCTTCGCGCTCGTGACGACGGTGCATCACGAACTGCAGAAGAGTGCGTCGCTCGTGCGCGCGGGCGATCGAATGGTCGCGGTGAGCGATGCCGTCGCGCTCACGCTCGACGCGCGCGGCATCGGACGCGAGCGCGTGTCGGTCGTGCTCAACGGCGCCGCGCGTGCGCCGCGACTCGTTTGCCGGCCCGCGCCGAGGCCCGTGTTTCTCAAACATCCGAACATCGTCTGCGTCGCGGGGATGTATCGGCGCAAGGGCATCGCCGATCTGCTGAAGGCGTTCGCGCTTGTGCGCGACCAGTCGGCGCATCAGCGCGAATTCATGGCGGAACCGCACTTGTATCTCGTCGGCGAAGGCCCCGAGCGCGAGTCGATGCAGGCGCTCGCCGGCGAACTGGGCGTCGCCGCGTTCGTGCACTTCGCGGGCTTCGTGCTGGATCCGCGCCCGTATCTCGCCAGCGCCGATGTGTTTGCGCTCCTCTCGCATCAGGACCCGTGTCCGCTCGTCATCGCGGAGGCGCGCGAGGCGGGCTGCGCGATCGTCGCGACGAACGTGGGCGGCATTCCCGATCTGCTCGACGGCGGCGCGGCCGGCGTGCTCGTGCCGCCGAACGATCCGGCGCAGGCGGCGGCCAAACTGCGGTGGCTCCTGCTGGACTCGCAAGCCCGCGCGCAGTACGCGTCGCGCGCGAGAGAAAACATCGAGCGGCTTTCGGTCGAACGCGTGAGCGCCGATTACATCGCCATTTATCAGCACACGCTCGCCGAGCGCGAATCGCTGCGGCAACGCGAGATACGCATGAACGCACGACGCACGCGCGCCCCCGACGGCGCGGTCTGATCCGCCGGCTGCATCGCATTCGTCGGTGGAATGTACTAAGTAGTGCAGTACGATTTGACGCATCGCGTCATACAATACGCCGCCCCAATCGGGCGAGCGTTCGCGTTCGCACAGAAAGCATACGAGATGCTTGCTCAAATGACTGCATGACCGGCCCGCGATTTCGGCCGGAGAAAAACAAACGCCAGCGCCGCGCTGCGAGGATGCCATACTTCAGTTTCCCTGACGAATGGCGGCTCGCGCGCGGCGCTAGCGCAGGTGAGCGGCAGGCGAACAAACGGCGAACACTTTAGCTGACGAATAGCGGCGGCGGGAAACGGGTCGGGCCGCGGCGCGATTGTCAGAGGGAATACCCTGTCGGGAAAATTCCTCACTGGTTTTCGGCGCTGCGAAGACGCAACGTGGAGTGCGGCGAATGGTTGTTTGGAAAATTCGCCGCGCCTTGCCGCCACGGGACGCGCGAATGCGACGCGCACAGACACACACACATGGCTACGGACAGGCGGAAAGGGGAGAAGCGTGATGGATGAAAACAAAGAGCGGTCGCTGGTGGCGAAGGTCATGGACGGACTCGTCTCTGGGATCGTCGAGCAGAAATACGGCGCGATACTGCCGCCGCAAGACATCCTTTCGAAAGAGTTCGACGTGAGCCGCACCGTCATGCGCGAGGCGCTCTCGATGCTGCTCGCGCGGCACATGCTCGACGTGCGGCCAAAAACCGGCACGCGCATCCGGCCGATGAGCGACTGGCGTCTGATCGACGAGGACGTGGTTTCGTGGCGTTTTCGCGCGAAGCCGGATCAGACTTTCCTGCGCGATGTAATCGAATTCCGCATGCTGATCGAGCCGCGCGCCGCGGCGCTCGCCGCCGCACGCGCGACGCCCGACGAGATCGCCGGCATCCGCGACGCATACGACACGCTCTCGCGTCTGCAAGTGGGCGAGCCGGAGTATCAGGCCGCCGACGAAGTGCTGCACACGCGCATCGTGGCCGCGAGCGGCAACCAGTTCTTCCGCCAGATGACGGCCATCGTGCGCGGGGCGCTCGTGACGGTGAACCCGATCGTGGACGGCATCGAATCGGTGCGCGAGGCGACGCTTGCGGCGCAGCAGAGCGTCGTCGAGGCGATCGAGGCGAAGGATCCGTCGGCGGCGGAACGCGCGACGCGCGAACTCGTCGATCTCGCGGCGGAGGAAGTGGGCCGCGCGTTCTCGCTCGAACGCATGGGCGAGCGCGCCACGCCGCCGGACGTGAACGCTTCCGCCGGAGCCTGATCGAAGCGGCCTCGATAAGCGGCGCCGCACGCTGTCCGAACGAAGCCGGGACTCGTCCCGGCTTCGTGCTTTTTCGCGCCGCCGGGCCGGGCGAAATGCAGGCACAATGCCTCGCACGAAATATTCGCTAAAAGGCCACATCTGATGGAAACAATACGCTGGGGCATCGTCGGCGCGGGACGCATCGCGTGGCGCTTCGCCGAGAGCCTGCAACACGTCGAGGGCGCGTCGCTCGCAGGCGTCTGGTCGCGCCGCACGGAGCCGGCCCGCGCGCTCGCCGCGCCGTTCGGCGCACGCTCGTTCGACGATTTCGACGCCTTGCTCGCCAACATCGACGCGCTCTATATCGCGACGATGCAAGACAGCCACCCGCACTATGCGTTGCGCGCGTTCGCGGCGGGCATTCCCGTGCTCTGCGAAAAACCCGCCGCGGTCAACGCGCGCACGTTGCAGCAGATGATCGACGCGGCGCGCGCCGCCGGGCTGCTCTACATGGAAGCAATGAAGCCGCCGTTCTATCCGCTGTACCGGCGCCTGCGCGAGCATCTCGCGCGCGATCCGATCGGCGAGATCGGGCTCGTGCGCGCCGGCTGCTCGATGGCCGGCGTGCCGGCGGATCACCCTTCGTTTTCACTCGACGCGGGCGGCGGCGCGCTGCTCGACATCGGCATCTACGAGGCGTTTCTCGCCGTCGACTGGCTCGGCGAAGCGCTCGACGTGCAGACCATCGGACGCGTCGGCGCAACGGGCGTCGACGTCTTCGCGAGCCTGAACGTGCGGCACGAGCGCGGCATCGCGCAGATCTTCTGCGGCCTGGACTTGCAGGGACGCGGCGACGCGCTCATCGGCGGATCAAAGGGCGCCGTGACGATTCACGAGAATTGGTGGAATCCGGCGCGCGCGACCATCGCGTATTCGGATGGCCGCACCGTCGAACTCGACGAGCCGTTCTCAGGCGGCGGCCTAAACTACGAAACCGCGCATTTTTGCGAGCTAATGCGCGCCGGCGCGCTCGAAAGCCCGGTGATGCCGCACGCCATGTCGATGCAGATGATGGCGATCATGGACGCCGCGCGGCGCGATCTGGGCGTGCGCTTTCCCTTCGAGGACGACTGAATCCCGCGCGAGCCGCGTATTCAGTGCCGTCCCGGCAGCGCGAGGCGTCGCTCGAACGCGCGCTGCACCACTTCGAGCACGCTGCACAGCACCCAGTAGACGAAGGCCGCCGCCAGATAGAGCGGCAGCGGCTGATACGTCGACGCAATCACTTCCTGCGCGCTTCTCAGCAATTCCGTCACGGTGATGACCGACACGAGCGACGTGTCCTTGATGAGGCTGATGAGACTGTTCGACAAGCTCGGCACCGCGATGCGCAGCGCCTGCGGCCCGATCACGTAGCGCAGGGTCTGCGCGCGCGAGAGGCCGAGGCTGTACGCCGCGAGCCATTGGCCGCTGTGGATGCCGAGAATCGCGCCGCGCATGCTTTCCGAGAGATACGCCGCCACGTTCGCCGACAGCGCGATCACGCCGGCGGGCGTCGGATCGAGCGAAATCCCGAGACTCGGCAAGCCGTAATAGATCACGAAGATCTGCACGAGCAACGGCGTGCCGCGCATCACGCTGACATAGCAGCGCCCGATGGCGACGAGCGCCCGATTGCGGCTGATGCCCATCAACGCCAGCACGACGGCCGCGATGAGGCCGAAGAACATCGAATAGAGCGCGAACTTGATGGTCAGAAGCGCGCCTTGCGCCAGAACCGGCGCCGATTGAACGAGCAGGGAAGTCGTGGACATTGACGAGTGAGCGGCCGAGGCGCGCGGATCGGAACGGAACTGGAAACGGAGAGCGAAACAATCGGCACATCATAAACCGCAGGCCGAAAAGAGAAGGGCGGCACCGCGAGACGATGCCGCCCAACGTGCAACGCCCGGATCGGCGCGGCTTACTTCGCCGGCTTCGTCACGTCGATGCCGAACCACTTGTCGGAGATCTTCGCGAAGGTGCCGTCGTTCTCGAGTTGGGTCATCGCGTCGTCGATCGCCTTCGCGAACTTTGGATTGCCCTTCTTGAACGGAATGCCCGACGGATTGCCCGCGCCGACGTTCGCGCCCGTGCGCAGCGGCAACTGCGAGTTCTTGAGCAGATACGCGAGCATCAGGCGGTCGTTGAGCGCGGCGTCCAGACGCCCCGCCGCCAGATCGCGCAGATACTCCGGCGCGCCCGGATACGTCTTCACGTCGATGCCCGGCACCGACTTCGCCATGTCCATGTAGTTCGTGCCGAGGCCGACGCCGAGCTTCTTGCCCTTCAGGTCTTCGAGCGTCTTGAACTGGCGATTGTCGTCGGCGCGCTGGATGAGCTGCGCGTTCGAGTACGTGTACGCCGGCGAGAAGTCGAGCGTCTCCTTGCGCTTGTCGGTGATGCCGACCTGATTCGCGATCACGTCGAACTTGCCGGCCTGCAAGCCCGCGATGATGCCGCTCCACTCCGTCGTGACGAACTCGGGCTTCACGCCGAGCTTGGCGGCGACGGCCTTCGCGATGTCCACGTCGAAACCGACGAGCTCGCCCGACGGCGCTTTCGAGTTGAACGGCGGGAAGGTGCCTTCCAGACCGACGCGCAGCGTGCCGCGCTGCTTGACCTGATCGAGCAGGTCTTCGGCCTGCGCGGCGGTCGTTGCGGCAGTGAAGGCGGCGCCGATCAGGCTGGCGACCAGGAGCTTCTTGAGCGTGGACAGTTTCATCGTATTGTTCTCCTCGTTGGCAAAGTGGCGCGCGCCGTTGCGCTAGACGCCGCGCCCGATAGGTGCGGCATCATAGAGAAAAGGCAACGGTTCCGTAAGATCGTTTGCTTATGTCGATATTCCCTGCGCGAGCGCTTCGACGCATTCGGTGACGAGCGCCGGCCCGCGATAAATCAGCCCCGTATAAATCTGCACGAGCGATGCGCCCGCCGCGAGCTTCGCGCGTGCATCCGCGCCCGAGAAAATGCCGCCGACGCCGATAATCGGAATCTCCGCGCCCACTTCGGCGTGCAGCTTGCGAATGACCTCGTTCGATGCATCGAAGACGGGCCGCCCGGACAGGCCGCCGGCTTCTTCGCCGTGCGGCATGCCGGTGACCGCCGTGCGCGACAGCGTCGTGTTGGTGGCGATCACGCCGTCGATGCGATGCGCGAGCAGCGTGCCCGCGATCGACTTGATCTGCTCGTCGTCGAGATCGGGCGCGATCTTGAGCGCAAGCGGCACGAGCTTGCCGTGCAGGTCGGAGAGGCGCTGCTGCTTGTCCTTGAGCGCGCCGAGCAGCGCGTCGAGCTCGCCCGCGCCTTGCAGCTGGCGCAGGTTCTTCGTGTTCGGCGACGAAATGTTGATCGTCACGTAGCTCGCGAACGGATACACGCGTTCGAGGCAGTACAGATAGTCGTCGGCGGCGCGCTCGATCGGCGTATCCGCGTTCTTGCCGATGTTGAGGCCGAGCACGCCGCGATAGCGCGCGGCCTGCACGTTGGCGACGAACTGATCGACGCCGCCGTTGTTGAAGCCCATCCGGTTGATGAGCGCGTTCGCCTCGGGCAACCGGAAGATGCGCGGGCGTGGATTGCCTGCTTGCGCGCGCGGCGTCACCGTTCCCACTTCGATGAAACCGAAGCCGAGCGCGGCGAGCCCGTCGATGCAAGCGCCGTCCTTGTCGAGCCCCGCCGCCAGCCCGACCGGATTGCGGAACGTGAGGCCCATGACGGTGCGCGGCGAATCGGGGCCGCGCTTCGCGAGCATGCCGGCGAGTCCGGTGCGGCCGGCGGCGCCGAGCATCCGCAAGGTCAGGTGATGCGCGTCTTCCGCGTCCATGCGAAAAAGGTGCGAACGCGCGAGCGGGTAAAGAGAACTGAACACGAGTGTGGGCCGACGATTTTTTTTAAGATCGCCATTTTAGCGGCTTTGACGCCCGCGACGGCCAGACTCGGCGGCGTGGCTTTCGGCGATTACTTCGGCTGGCTCGCGCCGGTGGTGCGCCCGGGCATCGGCAGTGCGCCGGCGGAATGCGTCGTCGCGGGATCGAGCACCGACCAGCGGCCGTCGACGAGTCCTTCCAGCGGCCGGAAATTGGCCTTGTACGCCATCTTTTCGCTTTCGCGAATCCAGTAGCCGAGATAGACGTGCGGCAGGTCGAGGCTCTTCGCCTGCTCGATCTGCCACAGGATGTTGAACGTGCCGAAGCTCGTCTTGGGCATGTCCGGCTCGAAGAACGTGTAGACCGACGAGAGGCCGTCGCCGAGGATATCGATCATGCTGATCATGCGCAGCACGCCGGGCGTGTCCGGATTCTCGGGGCCGGGCGGTTCGCGGAATTCGACGAGCCGCGAGTTGATCCGGCTCTGCAGCAGGAACTGCTCGTACTGGTCGCGGCTGTCGCGGTCCATGCCGCCGCCCGCGTGCCGCGCGGACTGATAGCGCATGTAGAGCGCGTAATGCTCTTCGTCGTAATGCAGGGGCGACACGCTCGCGACGAGATTGCCGTGCTGCTTCCACATGCGCCGCTGCGCGCGGTTCGGCGCGAAGCGCGCGACCGGCACGCGCACCGGCACGCAGGCGCGGCAGCCGTCGCAGTACGGGCGATACGTGAATACGCCCGAGCGCCGGAAGCCCGCCTTGACGAGTTCGGTGTAGACGTCGGAGTTGATGAGATGGCTCGGCGTGGCGACTTGCGAGCGCGCGACGCGCCCTTCCAGATAACTGCAAGGGTAAGGCGCTGTTGCATAGAATTGCAGCGCGGAAAGCGGTGACAGCGGCAGCTCGTTCGGATGTGTCACTTTGGCGGCTCTCGCAGGCGTCGTCTCGTCATCGCCGCGCCGCTTGCTCTCGAAGAAAGCGGCGCGGACGGATTCGTGCTTGTCGTGAGTATTTGCGTCGCAAGCGGCGCGCCCGGCACGGCCTTTCGCGTCAGCCTGACTGCGGGCCGAGTAGCTCGGCTACGACGGACTTGTCGAAGCGCCAGGGAATCGGCGGTTGCTCGACCGCCGCGCGCAGATGCGCGACGAATGCGCGGCGAGCGATCTCGCGGCCACCCAGCGACGCCAGATGCGACGTATTTTGCTGGCAGTCTATCATCTCTATTTTGTGGCGGCGCAAGTGCGCGACGAGCGCCGCGAGCGCGATTTTCGACGCGTCCGTGCGGTGCGCGAACATCGATTCGCCGAAGAACATGCGCCCGAACGATACGCCGTAGAGCCCGCCCACGCGCGTGCCTTCGTACCACGTCTCGATGCTGTGCGCCTCGCCCGCGCGATGCAGCGACGTGTAGGCATCCACGATATCCGCTGTGATCCACGTACCGCGCTGGCCTTCGCGCGGCGTGTCGGCGCAGGCGCGCATCACGGCGGGGAAGTCGTCGTCGACGCGCACTTGCCATGCGTCGTCGCCCAGGACGTGTTTGAGCGTCTTGCGCAGCGAATGCGACACGCGGAACTCGGCGGGCATGAGCACCATGCGCGGATCGGGACTCCACCAGAGCACGGGCTGGCCGTCCGAATACCACGGGAAAATGCCGCGCCGGTAAGCCTCGATGAGACGCGCGGGCAAGAGATCCGCGCTCGCGGCGAGCAGGCCGGGCGCGCCGCTCGATGCGCCGAGCGCGCGCTCGACCGGCGGAAACGGATCGTCGTGGGCGAGCCAGGGAACCATGATCGTCCGGCGCGCTTCAGCCTTCGCGCAGCGTGCGGAAGATGTCGCCGGTATGCAGCGTGAAATTGCCGGCGGCGCGGTCGGCGAAGAAGAAGCGCAGCGTCTGTCCGACGGTCGGGAACGCAATCTCGTCCCACGGAATTTCGCTTTCTTCGAAAAGGCGTACTTCGAGACTTTCCTCGCCGGGGTCCAGTTCGATATCGAGAAGCCGCGCCAGATAGAACAGATGCACCTGATGCACGTGCGGCACGTTGAGCAGCGTGAAAAGGCTCTGAATCTCGACGCGCGCGCCGGCTTCCTCCAGCGTTTCGCGCGCGGCGCCTTCGCTCGTCGTCTCTTCCATTTCCATGAAACCCGCGGGCAGCGTCCAGTAGCCGTAGCGCGGCTCGATTGCGCGGCGGCACAGCAGCACCTTGTCGTCCCACACCGGCACCGTGCCCACCACGTTGCGCGGATTCTGATAATGCACGGTGCCGCAGTTGTTGCAGACGTAACGCTCGCGGTTGTCGCCGGGCGGAATGCTCAGGCCGACCTCGTGGCCGCAGACGGAACAGAATTTCATGGAAATGGACGTGGGAAGTGTGGTGGCAGTGTATCACCGGGGCGCGGTGGCTTTGACGCTTGGCGGCGCGTCGCCGGCCCGTTCCCGTTCCCTTTCCGCCCGCGCGTTCAGCCATTCGAAGCGGCGCGGCGAGTCGCTACAATAGTTGCTCGTTGCCTGTCGTCTCTCACCTTTGTCTTTCACCTTTTCCGCGCTCTCCAGCGAAGCCATGTCATCTCAGTCCGCCGGTTCTTCCCGTCCTCCGATGCTCGCCACCGCCGACGCGCTCGCCCGTCTGCTCGACGCCGCGCGCCCGGTGGATGGCGTCGAGCGCATCGATACGCTCGACGCGCTCGGCCGCGTGCTCGCCGCCGACGTCGTCTCCCCGCTCGACGTCCCGCCGATGCACACGAGTTCGATGGACGGCTACGCGGTGCGCGCCGCCGATCTCGCCGCCGCCAGCGACGCCGCGCCGGTCACGCTGCGCGTCTCGCAGCGCATTGCCGCCGGGCACGCGGCCGAGCCCCTCGCGGCGGGCACGGCGGCGCGCATCTTCACTGGCGCGACGATTCCGCCCGGCGCGGATGCCGTCGTGATGCAGGAAATGGCGCAGGCGTCGGACGACGGCAGCGTCGCGTTCAGTCAAGCGCCCGCCGAAGGCGAGTGGATCACGCGGCAGGGCGCGGATATCGAGCGCGGTTCTGTCATCCTGCCCGCTGGCACGCGCCTGACGCCGCAGGCGTTGGGGCTCGCGGCGTCCGTCGGGTGCGCGTCGCTCGACGTCGTGCGGCCGGTTCGCGTCGCCATCTTCTTCACCGGCGACGAATTGCGCATGCCCGGTGAGCCGCTCGCGCCCGGCGCCATCTACAACTCGAATCGCTTCACGCTGCGCGCGCTGCTTGCGAGGCTCGGCTGCGAAGTGACGGATTTCGGCATCGTCGAAGACCGGCTCGACGCCACGCGCGACACGCTGCGACGCGCGGCGCTCGGCCACGATCTGATCCTCACGTGCGGCGGCGTATCCGTCGGCGAGGAAGATCACGTGAAGCCGGCCGTCGAAGCGGAAGGGCGCATTTCGATGTGGCAGATCGCGATGAAGCCGGGCAAGCCGCTCGCGTTCGGCGCGGTGCGGCGCGAAGCGGACGACGAGGCGTATTTCATCGGCTTGCCGGGCAATCCGGTTTCCAGCTTCTGCACGTTTCTGCTGTTCGTGCGGCCGTTCATTCTCCGGCTCGCGGGCGTGGACGACGTCGCGCCGCGCGTCTATTCGATGCGCGCCGACTTCACACAAAAGAAGGGCGATCGCCGCAACGAGTTCCTGCGCGCGCGCGTGAACGAAAACGGCGGCCTCGATCTCTTCCCGAATCAGAGTTCGGCGGTGTTGACGTCGACGGTCTGGGGCGACGGCCTCATCGACAATCCGCCGAATCACGCCATCAGCGCGGGCGAGACGGTGCGCTTCATCCCATTTTCAGAGCTGATGCGGTAAGGAACAGTCCCATGCAAGTCGAACTGAGATTCTTTGCGAGCGTGCGCGAGGCGCTCGGCGTCGCGAACGAGACGGTGAACGTGCCGGATACGGTCGTGAACGTGGGCGATGTGCGCGCGTGGCTGCGCATGCGCGGCGGCGCGTGGGCCGAAGCGCTCGCGGAAGGCCGAGCGCTGCGCATGGCCTGCAACCATGTGATGACGAACGCATCGCAGCGCATCACCGAGGGCTGCGAAGTCGCGTTCTTTCCGCCGGTCACGGGTGGCTGATATGACGACGCGTGCGAAGGTCCGCGTGCAGGAAGCCGATTTCGACATCAGCGCCGAAGTGGCCGCGCTGCGCGCCGACAACCCGAAGGTCGGCGCGGTGGCGTGCTTCGTCGGCACGGTGCGCGATCTGAACGAAGGCAGCGCAATCGAGACGATGGAACTGGAGCACTATCCCGGCATGACGGAGAAGTCGCTCGAAGCGATCGCCGACGAAGCGCGCGAACGCTGGCGCGGCTCGGACGTGCTGATCGTGCATCGCGTGGGCAAGCTCAGGCCGCTCGATCAGATCGTGCTCGTCGCGACCACGGCGATGCATCGCGCCGAAGCGTTCGAATCCTGCGCGTTCGTGATGGACTATCTCAAGACGCAGGCGCCGTTCTGGAAGAAGGAAAAGACCGAAAGCGGCGAGCGCTGGGTGGACGCGCGCGAATCGGACGACGCGGCGCTCGCCCGCTGGAGCGCGCCGTCCAACTGACGCGCGGCTCAGTCGTCGCGCGCCGGCTTGCCGACGAACTTGGCGGGAAACGGCTCGCCAGCGGGGCGCTCCGGAAACCGCGGCGCGTCGATGCCGCCCGTGCGATGACGCTTGAGCGCGGCGAGCAGTTTTTCCTGCTCGGGCGGAATCCGGTAGTCCCAACCGAACTTGCTCAACTGCAGGCTTTGCGCGATGCGCAGCGCCGGTTCCATGAACTGGACGGCGGCGGCCGGCTCGTAGCGCGCTTCGACGGTGTTCAGAAATAGCGAGAGCCAGCGCGCGAAATGCTGCGGCTCGATGCCTTCCAGCGGCCGGTGCGCTTCCTGCACGTTTCCCCGATATTGTTTCGAGCCGAGCACGAGGCTCGACCAGAACGTCGTCATCTTCGCGAGATGCTCGTCCCAGCGGCCCGCCAGTTCGCGGGCGAAAATCGGCCCGAGCAGCGGATCGTCGTCGACGCGGCGGTAGAAGGCTTCGACGAGGGCGCGCACGTTCGTTTTGTTGGGCTCGCGCTCGCGCGCGGTGGCATCGGTCAGTTGGTCTGGATTCATGGCGGCAAAGCAGAATTGATACGTTCAGGAGTTCAGGCTTCGATGTTTCGTTCTTGCTGACGCTCGCACCGATATGGCGCAGAATGCGTGACAGTCGGCGCCGCGCGGCATTGTTCGTCTTCCTCGTCGTTGCTGACTGCGTCCGGATATTAGACGCTGCGGCCAGCGCGCGGAACGGGACGCCGGCATCCCCGCTCGCGCCGCGCGGATTCGTCCGAAAGCGGCGCGCATTGCGGGATGCCCTGGCGGCCGTCTCGCAACGCTTCTTCTGGCCCGGCGCGTCGAACCGACTGAGCGACACCATGCGACTGACC
Organism: Caballeronia sp. Lep1P3; assembly: GCF_022879595.1. Classification (NCBI taxonomy): domain Bacteria; kingdom Pseudomonadati; phylum Pseudomonadota; class Betaproteobacteria; order Burkholderiales; family Burkholderiaceae; genus Caballeronia; species Caballeronia sp. Lep1P3. Next base: position 1,372,370 of record NZ_CP084265.1, read on the forward strand.
GACTACACCGATTATGCGCTGCGCGTCCTGCTCTATCTGTCGGTGCGGCCGGCCGGCCTCTCGACGATTCAGGAAATCTCCGACGCCTACGGCATTTCGAAGAACCATCTGATGAAGATCGTGCAGCAGCTCGGCGAGCTCGGCTGGGTCGAGACGGTACGCGGACGCAGAGGCGGCCTTCGACTGGCGACGGGTTCCCGCGAGCTGACTATCGGCGACATCGTGCGCGAGACGGAAGGCGATTTCGCCATCGTCGGCTGCTTCGAGAAGCGGGCGGTCCACCGCCATTGCGTGATCGAGCCGGCGTGCCGCCTGCGCGGCGTGCTGGACGCGGCGCGCGACGCGTTTCTCGCGGAACTCGACCGGCACACCATCGGCGAGCTTTCGGAGCCCGCGAACGAGCTTGCGGGGCTGCTCGGCGTGGCGAGCATCGCGTTGCCGCGTCCGGCCGCGCGCGTGTTGCGCGAGCCGTCTTCGTGACTCGATACCGCGCCGAACGAAACGCGAACGCAACGGTCTCTGGTAGGCGTGCATTGCGCGGCGCGCGGCCTGAAAGGACGCAAAAAGCGCGTGCAATGAGTAAAACCATGCTTGAAAACGGCCAAAAGCGCCTCATTTTGGTCGTATTCAGAATTGGAGCTTACCAACAATGAGAATCGACAAACTCACCACGAAATTCCAGGAGGCGCTCTCCGACGCGCAAAGCCTGGCCGTTGGCAACGACAATCAGTACATCGAGCCCGTGCACCTGCTGTCGGCGCTGATCGCGCAGCAGGACGGCTCCGCGCGCTCGCTGCTTTCGCATGCGGGCGTGCAGGTTCAGGCGCTGCAAGCGGCGCTCGTCGAGGCCATCGGCCGTTTGCCGCAAGTGCAGGGCACGGACGGCAACGTTCAGGTCAGCCGCGATCTCGCCGGCCTTCTGAACAACGCCGACAAGGAAGCGCAGAAACTCAACGACACGTACATCGCGAGCGAGATGTTCCTGCTCGCGGTCGCCGACGACAAGGGCGAAGTGGGCCGCATCGCCAAGCAGCACGGCCTGACGCGCCGTGCGCTCGAAGCCGCGATCAACGCGGTGCGCGGCGGCGCGCAAGTCAATAGTCAGGACGCCGAAAGCCAGCGCGCGGCGCTCAAGAAATACACCGTCGATCTAACGGAGCGCGCGCGCGCGGGCAAACTCGATCCGGTGATCGGCCGCGACGACGAAATCCGCCGCTCGATTCAGATTCTTCAGCGCCGCACGAAGAACAATCCGGTGCTGATCGGCGAGCCGGGCGTCGGCAAGACGGCGATCGTCGAAGGGCTGGCGCAGCGCATCGTCAATGGCGAAGTGCCCGAGACGCTGAAGGGCAAGCGCGTGCTGTCGCTCGACATGGCGGCGCTGCTCGCGGGCGCGAAGTATCGCGGCGAGTTCGAGGAGCGCCTCAAGGCTGTGCTCAATGACATCGCGAAGGACGAAGGCATGACCATCGTCTTTATCGATGAAATTCATACGATGGTCGGCGCGGGCAAGGCCGAAGGCGCGATGGACGCGGGCAACATGCTCAAACCGGCGCTTTCGCGCGGCGAACTGCATTGCATCGGCGCGACGACGCTCGACGAATACCGCAAGTACATCGAAAAGGACGCGGCGCTCGAGCGGCGTTTCCAGAAAGTGCTGGTCGACGAACCTTCGGTGGAAGCGACCATCGCGATTTTGCGCGGCTTGCAGGAGAAGTACGAACTGCACCACGGCGTCGAGATTACCGATCCGGCTATCGTCGCGGCGGCGGAGCTGTCGCATCGCTATATCACGGACCGCTTTCTGCCGGATAAGGCCATCGATCTGATCGACGAAGCGGCGTCGCGCATCAAGATGGAAATCGATTCGAAGCCCGAAGAGATGGACAAGCTGGAGCGCCGCACCATCCAGTTGAAGATCGAGCGCGAAGCCGTGAAGAAGGAGAAGGACGAAGCGTCGCAGAAGCGGCTGCAACTCATCGAAGAGGAAATCGAGCGGCTGAACCGCGAATATTCCGATCTCGAGGAAATCTGGACCGCCGAGAAAGCCGCGGTGCAGGGCAGCGCGCAACTGAAGGAAGAGATCGAGAAAGTGCGCGCGGATATCGCGCGTTTGCAGCGCGAAGGCAAGCTGGAAAAGGTCGCCGAATTGCAGTACGGCAAGCTGCCTGAACTGGAAGCGCGGCTCAAGCAGGTGACGCAGGCAGAGTCTCAGGAGCAGAACAATCCGACGCGGCCGCGTCTTCTGCGCACGCAGGTCGGCGCGGAGGAAATTGCGGAAGTGGTGTCGCGTTCGACGGGCATTCCCGTGTCGCGCATGATGCAGGGCGAGCGCGAGAAGCTCTTGCAGATCGAAAGCAAGCTGCACGAGCGCGTCGTCGGTCAGGACGAAGCGATCGGCGCTGTCGCCGATGCGATTCGCCGTTCGCGCGCGGGTCTGTCCGATCCGAACCGTCCGTATGGCTCGTTCCTGTTCTTGGGGCCTACGGGCGTCGGCAAGACGGAGCTGTGCAAGGCGCTCGCCGCGTTCCTGTTCGATTCCGAGGATCATCTGATCCGCATCGACATGAGCGAGTTCATGGAAAAGCACAGCGTCGCGCGGCTGATCGGCGCGCCGCCGGGCTATGTCGGCTACGAGGAAGGCGGTTATCTGACCGAAGCCGTGCGCCGCAAGCCGTACAGCGTGATCCTGCTCGATGAAATCGAGAAGGCGCATCCGGACGTCTTCAACGTGCTGCTGCAAGTGCTCGACGACGGCCGCATGACCGATGGCCAGGGCCGCACGGTGGACTTCAAGAACACCGTGATCGTGATGACTTCGAACCTCGGTTCGCAGGTGATTCAGGGCATGGTCGGCGAGCCGCACGAAAAGGTGAAGGACGCGGTCTGGGAAGAAGTGAAGCTGCACTTCCGGCCCGAGTTCCTGAACCGTATCGACGATGTGGTCGTGTTCCATTCGCTGGATCGCGCGAATATCGAGTCGATCGCGAAGATTCAGTTGCAGCGTCTGCACGACCGGCTCGCGAAGCTCGACATGCAGCTCGACGTATCGGACGCGGCGCTGGAGCAGGTAGGGAAGGTCGGCTACGATCCGGTGTTCGGTGCGCGGCCGTTGAAGCGCGCGATCCAGCAGGAGATCGAGAATCCGGTCGCGAAGCTGATTCTCGCCGGACGTTTCGGACCGAAGGATGTCATTCCCGTCGACGTGCGGGATGGCGAGTTCGTGTTCGATCGCGTGGTGCATTAAGGCGCGCGGCTCCCTCCACGCGAGGGAGCGCGCACACGGCGGTTCAAGAGGCAACGAAGCGATTCGTTGCCTTTTTTTATGCGCGCGCCTGACGAGAAGTACGAAGCAAAAAGCAAAAAGCCCCGCGCGGTGCAAACCGGCGGGGCTTTCGCGTCGAGCGCCTGCGAAGCGCTTTAGCCTTGCTTCGGCTGCTCGCTATGACCGAACAGGCCGGCAAGACCGCCGAGCGAGCCGAGCACGCCCGTCAAATCGAGCTTGCCTTCGGGCGGGACTTCGCCGTTGGGCGTCGCGCGATCGACGATATGCGGCAGCACGGTCGCGAGCAAGCCCGAAAGCTGGTCGCCCGAGACGCCCGCTTTCTGCGCGAGCGCGCCGACGTTGTCCGCGCCGAGAACGTTGGTGAGCAGGCCGGGGCTGATCGGCTTGTTTTCGCCGGTGCCGATCCACGACTGGACGATATCGCCCGCGCCGTTCTGATGGAACCGTTGAATCAGGCCCATGATGCCGCCGGGCTGGCTGTTGACGAATTCGAGCGCGGCGGCGATCAGCGCGGCCTGGCCCGATTGACCGGCCTGGCCGCCTTGTTGCGGCGAATTGCCGAGGGAAGAGGCGAGGATATCGAGTAGGCTCATGACAGTCTCTTGCTAAAGGTTGCGGATTGGTTACAGGCTCGCGGGCGTGGCGCTCGCGGCCTTGTCCTTCTTACGTTTCGATTTCGACGTTTTCGACGGTTTCGACGATTCGGCATCGCTCGTTGCGGCCGGCGCTGATGCGGCGGACTTTCCCCTCGCCGAAGAAGACGAAGCACCCGACGGGCCCGAGGCCGGCGTGAGCGCCGGCGTTCGCGCGTTGGTGGCCGCGGGCGATGTCGCGGCCGTCGCCGCCGTCGATGACCTCACGGTCGAGTTCGGAGCCGCCGCGCCTTGCGAACCCGTCGCCGCGGGCTTGGCCGTCTTGCCCGTCGGCGGCAGCGAGGAGCCGCCGATCGTGAGCCCGTTTTCCTCGAGCTTCGCGACCGATTTCGTACCGAGACCTTTCACGCGATTCGCGAGATCGTCGGCGTCCTTGAACGGGCCGTTCTTCGCGCGCTCGTCGACGATCGCCTTCGATTTTACCGGCCCGAGCCCTTTCACCGAGTCGAGCGCGGCCTGATCGGCCGTATTCACGTCGACGGCGGCAAAGGCCGCGCCGACGGACAACATCAACGCTACGCACAGCATCAACAGCTTTTTGAGCATGACGACACTCCAGGCAGTGGGAATTGAAATGATGACGCGGGAAATTCGGACGACGCCGTAAGCATAGGGCAATTCCGCGCGCCGAAGAATTGTCGTCCGCATTGTGCATGACCGGGTCGGAGGCGCTGCGTTCGCGCACACTCTTTGACTTTGCGCGGCGCGACACTGTGCTTTGGAGCAGACGACGGTCCTTAGTACTTCGTCCTGCCAACCGTTGGTGGATGAATATCAGCTATTTCGACGGCGGCGCGGCAGTCATAGGAAAAGCGCTGCGCCCATCAAAGCGTTGTTGTCTAGTGCGCCTGCGCGCCTGAACGCCTTCACCGCGCATCCACCCGATTCACATGCCGCATGCTCACGCGCCGCCAGTAAACGAATAGCCCGACGCCCGCCACGCCGAGACTCAGCGAGTTGGCGATCCAAAACCCGCGCGCGCCGTGCAGCCATTCGGGCACCGCGCCGCCGACGTCGAAGCCGAGCAGATAACCGCCTCCAAGACCGATGCCCCACAACGCGATCGCGTAGATGACAGTCGGCACGAGCGTCACCTTGTACGCGCGAAGGATGAACGCGGTCGTGATCTGCAGCGCGTCGCACAAGTGATAGAAGAAGATGATGAGGACGAGCGGCATGGCCGCCGCGATGACGTTCGCATCGGGCGTATAGGCCGCGATGATGTGCGAGCGCGCGGCAAGCAGGATCACGCCGTAGACGAGCGCCAGCACGCACGCCATGCCGATGCCGTGACGCGAGATCGAGGCGGCGTCGTCGAAGCGCTGTGCGCCGAGCGCCTGCGAAACGAGCGTCGACGAAGCGATGCCGATGGCAAGCGGCGTCATGTACAGCACCGCGCCGAGATTGCCCGCGATCTGATGTCCAGCAAGCGTCGTCGTGCCGAAGCGCGAGATGAAAAGCGCCATGAACGTGTAGGACGTCACTTCGATGAGGTACGAAAGCCCCATCGGAATGCCAAGGCGCAAGAGCGCGACTTGCCGTTTCCACGCAGGCCACGAGAAGCGCGTGAAGATGCCGAACGGCCGGAAGAACTCGAACTTGACGAGCACCGTCATGCCGACGACAGCCAGCACCCAGTTGATGAGCGTGCTCGCGAGCGCGCAGCCGGGGCCGCCGAGCGCCGGCACACCGAATCCGCCGAAGATGAACCATGTGTTGAGCGGAAACTTGAGCACGAGCCCGCCGACTTGCAGAAACATCACGAGGCGCGGCTTGCCGATCGCGTTCGTGAGCGAACTGTAGACGCGAAACGCGAGGCTCGCGGGCAGGCCGAACGACAGAATCCGCAGATAGTCGACCGTGCGCTCGTGCAGCACGGGCGGCGCCTTCGCGAGACTCAGAAGCGGCTCCGGAAAGTAGAGCAGCACGAAGCCGACGACGGTCAGCGCCGCCGCGAGCCATAGCGCCTGACGCGTTTCCTCGCCGATCTCGCTTTCGCGGCCCGCGCCGAAAAGCTGGCCGGCAATCGGCTGCAGCGCGACGAGAATCCCCGTCAGGCCGATATAGATCGAGATGTACACCGACGAACCGAGGCCGAGCGCGGCGAGATCGGTGGCGGAGAAGCGGCCGACCATCGCGGTATCGATCACGCCGAACGCGATCACCGCGAGCTGGCCGATCAGCACCGGCCACGCGAGCGCGCCGATCTTGCGCACGTCGCTCCACATGCCCGTCGATCGGGCTTGCGCGGGGAGGATCGGGCGCATCGTCTTACTGGCTCCGGCGCAGGCTTCGCGGGCGCAACGGCTTTTTCGGCGGGGGAACGGGACGCTGAATCCGCACATAGAGCCGGAAGCGTTCGTCGCGGTCGGCCACGCGCCGGCCTTCCCAGACGAGCTTCCATTCGAACGTCGAGATCGACGGGGGATCGCCGTAGTCCGCGCGATCCTGACGCAGAATCACGTCGCAATCTTCGTCGAACGCGAAATGCATGCCGCCGAAATAGGCGAACGTGGCGATCTGCGCGTCGCCGAGACGCACCGGCGAAATACAGTTGTAGTCAGGCGGAAGATGCACGGCGATCTGCTCCGCGACATCGCGATACGTCCGGCTGTAATTGACGACCGGCAGCCACAGCGTCATCAGCAGCACCCACATCAGCGTGGTGCCCGCGCTCGACAGCACGACGCTGCGCCAGAGCACCTTCGGGTGACGCGCGAGGCGCCAGCGCGCCAGAAGGAACCAGCACACGGTCACGGCGACCGCGCACACGAACGAGATCGGCCGGAATTCGGGATGGAACCCTGGGACGAGGCGCGCGAGATTGCGGGCCATCGGTGCCGGAAAGCCGATGATGCCCGCGGTCCATACGAGCCAGACGACCGAGCCGATGATCGTGAAACTGAGCATCGCGAACCAGTCGATCGCGTTGATCGCGCCGCGCTTGAGCGTCGGCAGCGCGAAGGTCGCGAGCACGGAGAGCGGCGGCAGGAGCAGCAGGAAGAGGCGGTTGGTTTCGTGCGCCTGCAGCACGACGAGCACGAGCAGCGGCCCGATGATCGACAGCGGCACCGCGACGTGCGGCGAGCGGCGCATGCCGCCCCAGCTCACGAACGCCCAGATCGCGAGCGGCCACGCGGGCCACGTGAAGAGCGGCAGGTTCTTCATCGCGTAGCCGAACACGACCGACGGCGGCCCCGTGAACGTATAGAAGCTCGTTCGCCACCAGGTGCGCAGCCACCATTGCGCGTCGTCGGGATAGAAGTGCAGTGCCGGCAGAACCCAGGCGGCGATCAGAACGACCGCGACCGGCAGGCCGTACAGCAGGAGCGGCGCGGCGCGCACCTGGCGCACGATGATCGTCATCGCGAGCGTGCAGAGCAGCAGCGCGAACACGAGCACCGGCGAACTGGATAACCCGACGACGCCGATCGCCGCGCCCCACACGAGCGCGCCGTGCACCGGCTTGTCGAGGCTGCGCACGAGCCCGTAGATGAGCATAGCGGTGCCGGCGAATTGCGCGAGTTGCGGCGTGGTTTCGTGACCGCGCTCCGCGAGGCCGAAACAGGCGAGCAGGATGAGCAACGCGCCATCGGCGAGCGTGCGGCCGTAGTCGCGCGGTTCCGGCTCGCCGCCGAACGCATATTTGAACGGTTGCGCTTCGTCGCGCCGGCCGAGCAGATAAGCCGAATACCAGACGAACGCGCACGCGATGCAGAAGAGCAGGCCCGTCACCACGCGCGACGCGTTGCTTGCATCGACCCACGGGCTCAGAAGGCGGATGCACGACGCGCCGAGCCAGTACATGAGCGGGCCATCGACGGTCGGCGCCTTGCCGAGCAGGTTCGGCAAGAACCAGTCGCGCGTGTCGCCGTTGGCCATCGTCCACATGACGCCGAAGCCCGCCGCGTCTTCGTTCTTCCAGGGATCGCGTCCGAAGAGACCGAACGAAGCATAGGTGATGCAGATGGCGAGCAGCAGCCAGCGCGGCAGGGCGCTGGTGGCGGAGGCGGTCAGACGAACGACAGATCGCATGCGAAAAGGCTTGGTGGAAGGACGGACCGCGAAAAACGTGAACTGGACGGCGGGCAGCCGGAGCATCCGGCATTGTAGTCGCGTGGCGGATTCGGCAGCGTCTCAGCGGCGTGGATGTCACGTCGCGTAACAACGCTTACCAAATGCAGCGGACGGCGAGGGCTCGGCGACTGCATTGGCGTCTGCATCGGCGACAAAAAAGGGCAGCCAAAGCTGCCCTTTTTGCTGAAACTGAAGCCCGACTTACTTCTTGGTGGAGAAGCGCGCGAACTTGTTGTTGAACTTCTCGACGCGGCCGGCCGTGTCCATGATCTTCTGCTGGCCGGTGTAGAACGGGTGCGATTCCGACGACACTTCGATCTTCGCGAGCGGATACGTCTTGCCGTTGAATTCGGCGGTTTCGCGCGTCTGGATGGTCGAGCGGGTCACGAACTTGAAGTCGTTCGACATGTCGACGAACAGGACTTCGCGGTAATTCGGGTGAATGCCTTCTTTCATGGTCTTTCCTGGTATCTGGCGGTAGCCAACCCGCTGCACCACTTTTCCGGTGAATTCCGGTTGCCGGCGCGAGTCACTTGCCTAGGGTCGAAAAACGGAGATTATGCCAGAGAATCAGTCGGTTGATACTTTTTCGGATGCGTTTCTCCAGATTCATCCGGCCAGCGCGTCGACGTTCGCCGGATCCTGCCGGTAGTAGCGCGCGAGCAGCCGATACAGCTCGGGATAGTCGGCCTCGAACGCCTGCGGCGTGACGAAAAGCGCCTCGCTGCACACCGCGAAAAACTCGGACGGATGGTCCGCCGCATACGGATCGATCAGCGATTCGCGCTCGAAGCGCGCCCAGCGGCGCTTGGGTACGGCGTCGACGCGCGCGCAGAACTGGTCGTAGGCGTTGTCGAAGACATCGGACCACGCGGCGTTGTCGAGCGGGGCGTGCCAGCGCCGAAAGAGCGGCGGATGGCCGTCCGCCTCGCCGTTAAGCATGTCGATCTTGTGCGCGAACTCGTGGATGACGACGTTGTATGCGTCGGCGCCGTCGGCCGTTTGTGCCGTTTGTGCCGTTTGTGCCATTTGCGCGTCTTCCCACGAGAGCACCACCGGCCCGCCTTCCCACGCTTCGCCGCTCGCGTCGTGCTCGATTTCATGGACCACGCCGGCTTCGTCCTCGACGGTCTTTCTAATGACGAACTCGCCCGGATACACGATCACGCCGACCCAGCCCGCGTACAGATCGAGGCTCAGATTCAGCACCGGCAAGCACGCTTGCGCGGCGATCGCGACGATCATCTCGTCGGTCGGCTCCAGCTCGTGCGCGGTCGAGAATGCTTTCTGCGCGATGAAGAGGCTCGCCGTATCGCGCAGCCGGTCGCGGTCGGCGGCGCTCAGGTGGCCGTAGAACGGGAAGGCATCGAGCGTGCGCCGCCATAGCGCGTCGTCGATTGCGTACTTGCGCAGCGTGCGTTCGCGGCGTTGCGCGCTGAACCAGCGAGTGAAGACGTTCGGCATGCGGGACGAAAAGGGAAGTGAGTCAGCGCGTGTATTGTGGCGCATCGTCCGCGACGCGCGCGAAACGGATGCGCTCGCCGCGATGAGGCGAAAAAAAAACCGCCTGACGAAGCAGGCGGTTTCCGAGCGCAAGACAAAACGGCGAATCAGCCTCCGCCGCGACGCATCATATCGAAGAACTCGGAGTTGCTCTTCGTCTGACGGATCTTGTCGAGGAGGAATTCCATCGCTTCGACTTCGTCCATGTCGTGAATGAACTTGCGCAGCACCCAGACCTTTTGCAGCAGGTCCGGCTTGATGAGCAGCTCTTCGCGGCGCGTGCCGGATTTGTTCAGGTTGATCGACGGATAGACGCGCTTTTCCGCGAGACGACGCTCGAGGTGCACTTCCATGTTGCCGGTGCCCTTGAACTCTTCGTAGATCACGTCGTCCATGCGGCTGCCGGTTTCGATCAGCGCCGTGCCGATGATCGTCAGCGACCCGCCTTCCTCGATATTGCGCGCAGCGCCGAAGAAGCGCTTCGGACGCTGGAGCGCGTTGGCGTCGACACCGCCCGTCAGCACCTTGCCCGATGCCGGGACGACCGTGTTGTACGCGCGCGCGAGACGCGTGATCGAGTCGAGCAGGATCACGACGTCATGCTTCATTTCGACTAGGCGCTTCGCCTTCTCGATGACCATTTCGGCCACTTGCACGTGACGCGCGGCGGGTTCGTCGAACGTGGAGGCGATCACTTCGCCCGCGACCGAGCGCTGCATTTCCGTGACTTCTTCCGGGCGCTCGTCGATGAGGAGCACGAACAGCACGACATCCGGATGATTCGCTTTCACCGCATGCGCGATGTGCTGAAGCATCACGGTCTTGCCCGACTTCGGCGACGCGACGAGCAAACCACGCTGGCCCTTGCCGATGGGCGCGATCATGTCGATGATGCGGCCCGTCACGTTCTCTTCTCCGCGCATCTCGCGTTCGAGCGGCAGCGGCTTGTTCGGATGCAGCGGCGTGAGGTTCTCGAACATGATCTTGTGTTTCGAGGCCTCGGGCGGCTGCCCGTTGACTTTGTCCACCTTGACGAGCGCGAAATACCGTTCGCCGTCCTTCGGCGTGCGGACTTCACCTTCGATCGTGTCGCCGGTATGCAGGTTGAAGCGGCGAATCTGCGACGGGCTGATATAAATGTCGTCCGTACTCGCGAGGTACGAAGTCTCGGGCGAGCGCAGGAAACCGAAGCCATCCGGCAGGACTTCGAGCGTGCCGTCGCCGAAAATCGTGTCGCCAGCCTTGGCGCGCTTTTTAAGAATCGCGAACATCAATTCCTGCTTGCGCAGGCGGTTCGCATTTTCGATCTCGAGGCCATTGGCCATCTCGATCAGTGCAGAGACGTGCTGAGACTTGAGCTCGGATAAATGCATACGGATTTCCCGCCAGGGAGAAGAGGTGCGACAGAAAGATTTGGGAGAAGAGGTGAGCGGAACCGCTCTAGGACTTAATACTTCTTGAAGTCTTGTGATTCTAGCATAGCACACGCCGCGCGAGCCTCGGGTTGGCTATGGGCGGGGCTTTTCAGCCGATGTTGTCGTGCGACAACATCGGCGGCGCGCTTTCGTATAACGATGGCGCAAGAGCGAGGCGCCGGACGATGCCGCGGCGCTCGCGCTCGATGCAGTTACAGGTTGCTGTCGAGGAACGCGGTGAGTTGCGACTTCGACAGGGCGCCGACCTTCTGCGCGGCGACCGCGCCGTTCTTGAAGAGAATCAGCGTGGGAATGCCGCGCACGCCGAACTTCACCGGCGTCGACTGATGCTCGTCCACGTTGATCTTCGCGATTTGCAGGCGATCGCCATAATCCTTCGCGACTTCATCGAGGATCGGGGCGATCATCTTGCACGGACCGCACCATTCGGCCCAGAAGTCGAGCAGGACAGGTTTATCCGACTTGACGACGTCCTGTTCGAAAGAAGCGTCGCTGATGTGCTTAATTGATTCGCTCATTGTCTGAATACCTCTATTGATTCGAGGCCCGCGTTTGAATGCTCGCCACGATACACCAAAACTGAGAAAGGATTCGCCGCCCAATGAGCGAGCGAAGGCCCGCGTGCCGCATGTGCCGGCGCATGCCGACTTCAGGCATTGCGCACGCACGGTCACGGATAAGTCATCTGCCATCTTAGCCTACTTTGCTATCCGTTGCCGCTGCCCGATAGGACCGATCTGAAGACGAAAACACCGTACACAAGGGGGCGTTGCGAGAGCCGCGCAAGAGCTTCGATGCGGGGTTTCGGGCCGGGCATCGTCCGTGATACAATTTCTCGTGACGGGCCTCCTCGCATGGTGGCGCGGTCAACCTGGTCAGGTCGGGAACGAAGCAGCCACAGCCGCTTTCCACCAGTGCCGAGGGTCGGGCTCGTCACCTTCCGCTTTCCCCCGTAGTTCCTCCAAGTTTCCATAGTCTCCAGCGCGGCGACAGACCGTCTGGACGCTTCCCGCGTGGCGTTCGCACGGCGTTTGGCGCAAGTCGTTGCTGATACAATTTCGCGCATGACCTATCAAGTTCTCGCACGCAAATGGCGGCCGAAATCGTTCGAGTCGCTCGTCGGCCAGGAGCATGTCGTTCGCGCGCTCACGCACGCGCTCGACGGCGGCCGCCTGCATCACGCCTATCTGTTCACGGGTACGCGCGGCGTCGGCAAGACCACGCTGTCGCGCATCTTTGCGAAGGCGCTCAATTGCGAGACGGGCGTCACGTCGAAACCGTGCGGCGTGTGCCGCGCGTGCCGGGAAATCGACGAAGGCCGCTTCGTCGATTATGTGGAAATGGATGCGGCGAGCAACCGCGGCGTCGATGAAATGGCCGCTCTGCTCGAGCGCGCCGTGTATGCGCCCGTCGATGCGCGCTTCAAGGTCTACATGATCGACGAAGTGCACATGCTCACGAACCACGCCTTCAACGCCATGCTGAAGACGCTGGAAGAGCCGCCGCCGCACGTCAAGTTCATCCTCGCGACCACCGATCCGCAGAAAATCCCGGTCACGGTGCTGTCGCGCTGTCTGCAGTTCAATCTCAAGCAGATGCCGGCCGGCCATATCGTCTCGCATCTGGAGAACATCCTCGGCGAAGAGCACATCGAATTCGAGCAGCAGGCGCTGCGCCTTCTGGCGCGCGCGGCGGACGGGAGCATGCGCGACGCGCTTTCGCTCACCGATCAGGCCATCGCGTATTCCGCCAACGACGTCACCGAGGAAGCCGTTCGCGGCATGCTCGGCGCGCTCGACCAGAGCTATCTCATTCGCCTGATCGATGCGCTCGCCGCCAGCGACGGCGTGGGCGTGCTCGGCATCGCGGATGAAATGGCGCTGCGCAGCCTGTCGTTCTCGACGGCGCTGCAAGATCTCGCGAGTGTGCTGCACAGAATCGCGTGGGCGCAGTTCGCGCCGTCGTCGGTGCTCGACGAATGGCCGGAAGCCGCGGACATTCGCCGCTTCGCCGAGATGCTTTCCGCCGAGCAGGTGCAGTTGTTCTATCAGATCGCCACGGTGGGCCGCGGGGAACTGGGCCTCGCGCCCGACGAGTACGCGGGCTTCACCATGACGCTGCTGCGCATGCTGGCGTTCGAGCCGGCTGGTGCGTCGGGCGGTCCCGCCGGCGGCGGCGGGCTCGCGGTCAGCGCGCCGCAAGCGGCCAGGACGCCGCGCAGCGCGGCGCTCTCCGGCGCGATGGCAGAGCGCGCGGTATCGGCCGTGCCTGTCTCGGCGAAGCCGGAAGCGCCGAATCGCCGTGTGGCGGACGAAGCATCGGTGCGCGCTTCCGTCGAAGCGGCGCCGGATCAGGCGCAGGCTCGCTCTTCAGCGAAGGCGCCGCCTGCGGAATCGACGGCTCAACAAGCAACGCAAGAAGCAACGCAAGAAGCAGCGCAAGAAGCAACGCAAGAAGCAACGCAAGAGGGCGGCGGCAAGCCGTCCGTCACGGCGCAGCCGGCAGGCGCGAGCGCGCCGGCCGTGGCCGCGCCCCAAGCGCCGCAAGCGATCCAAGCGACCGAACCCGCCGATCGACCGCCAGCCGCGCCCGCACCCATTCGCGCCGCTGCGCGCCAGGCGGCGGACGACGCCGCATCGGCCGATACGGCTTCCGCAGGCGCGGGTCCATCGCGCGCCGTAAGCGGCGCGAGCGCAGCGCTCGAAGTGCTGCGCAGCGCGGGCATGCGGCTGTCGTCGGACCGTGGGGGGCGCAGCGCACCGGCGGCGTCCCGGCCGAACGAGCAGACGAACGCGTCGCCCGTGCCGAAAGCGGTCGCCAAGCCGGCGGTGCAAGTGCAGGTGCCATCACCGCGCCGGCCCGCTCCCGCGCCCGCTCCTGAACCGAAGCCCAAACCCGCCGCGAAGGTCATCCCGCCGTGGGAAGACATGCCGCCGGACGAATATGCGCCGGCATCGTCGGAAGATGCGTACTTCATGCCGCCCGACGACGGCTTCGTGCCCGCGTTCGAAAGCGGTCCCGACGACATGCGCTTCGGCGACGAGCCGGTATCGAATTCCGCCCCGAAGCCCGCGCCGAAAATCGACGCGACGCCGCTGCCGCCCGCCGTGCCGCTCGACGCGCTCGGCCTTACGCAGGAATGGCCCGCGCTCGCGGTCGATCTGCCGCTCAAGGGCGTCGCCTATCAGCTCGCGTTCAACAGCGAACTGAGCGCCTGCGACGCGAACTCGGTCACGCTCACCGTCGCCGTGCAGATGTACACGGACGCCGCGCACGTGACCAAGCTGAAGGCCGCGCTCGCCGAAAAGCTCGGCCGCGCGATCGAAGTCAACGTCAACGTCGGACCCGCGCGCCGCACAGCCGCCGCGCTCGATGCCGCCGAACGCGCGAGACGCCAGCAGCAAGCCGAACAGGAGATCGAGCGCGATCCGTTCGTCCAGTCGCTGATCCGCGATTTCGGCGCGAGCATCGTGCAAGGTTCGATCAGGCCGCTCGCCGCATCGGGTGGTCATTCGCCGGGCGCATCCGTGGAAGGCGCACGGTAAAGTAAGCAACAGGACACAAGCCGCACGCGCGGCATCGTCATTCAGGGCGCGCCGGCGCACGCAGCGGCGCTTGCCGTCATCCGCAATTTCCATTTCCGTGCAAGGAGCCGAATCATGATGAAGAATCAACTCGCCGGGCTGATGAAACAAGCCCAGCAGATGCAGGAAAACATGAAGAAGATGCAGGACCAGCTCGCGCTGATCGAGGTCGAGGGCCAGTCGGGCGCCGGTCTCGTTAAAGTGACGATGACCTGCAAAAACGACGTCAAGCGCGTGCAGATCGACCCGAGCCTGCTCGCCGACGACAAGGACATGCTTGAGGACCTGGTCGCCGCCGCGTTCAACGACGCCGTGCGCAAGGCGGAAGCCACCACGCAGGAAAAGATGAGCGGCATGACCGCCGGCATGCCGATGCCGCCGGGCTTCAAACTGCCGTTCTAAACCCGCGCGCCGAACGCGGCGCGTTTCGAGGACACATGAAACAACCATCCGCCCTGTCGGCGCTCGTCGAAGCGCTGCGCGTGCTGCCCGGCGTCGGTCCGAAGTCGGCGCAGCGCATGGCGTATCACCTGATGCAGCACGATCGCGCGGGCGCCGAAAAGCTCGGCAATTCGCTGTTGTTCGCGACCGGGCATCTGCGTCACTGCGAGAAGTGCAACACGTTCACCGAAGCGGCCATCTGCGAAGTGTGCAGCGACGAGGAGCGCGATCCGGCGTTGCTATGCGTGGTCGAAACGCCCGCTGACCAGATCATGCTCGAGCAGACGCTCACGTATCGCGGGCTCTATTTCGTGCTGATGGGGCGGTTGAGCCCGCTCGACGGCATCGGTCCGAAGGAAATTCACTTCGAGCGGCTCATCAACCGCGCGCTCGATGGCGTCGTGCAGGAAGTCGTGCTCGCCACCAATTTCACCAACGAGGGCGAAGCGACCGCGCATTACCTCGCGCAGACGCTCAAGTCGAAGGGGCTGAGGGTGACGCGGCTCGCGCGCGGCGTGCCGGTGGGCGGCGAACTCGAATACGTCGATGCGGGCACCATCGCCCGCGCGATGCTCGATCGCCGCTCGGTTTGAACCAGGAACACGAACCGATGACAGAATCCGAAGCGCTCGCAATCGCCACGCATCGTCATTACAAGGGCGGGCTTTATCGCGTGATCGGGGTCGCGCGGCACTCCGAGACCGAAGAGGCGATGATCGTCTACGAGCATCTCTGGCCGAAGGAGCGCGGCCTGTGGGTGCGGCCCGCCGCGATGTTCAACGAAACGCTCGCCGACGGCACGCCGCGCTTCGAGCCGCTCGACATCGCGCTCTAAAGCGCGTCTTCGAAGCGCGCGCCGAAACCTATAAAAACTCAAGGAGACAGGACATGGGCGCAACGACCGGACCGCTCGCCGGCGTCAAGGTGCTGGAACTGGGCACGCTCATCGCGGGGCCGTTCGCGGCGCGCTTCATGGGCGAATTCGGCGCGGATGTCATCAAGATCGAAGATCCGAATGGCGGCGATCCGCTGCGCAAGTGGCGCAAGCTCTATCCCGAAGTGGGCGGCACGTCGCTCTGGTGGGCGGTGCAGGCGCGCAACAAGAAGTCCGTGACCGTCAACCTGAAAGCGGAAGAGGGCAAGGAGATCGTGCGGCGGCTCGCGAGGGAAGCGGATATCGTCGTCGAGAACTTTCGGCCCGGCCTGCTCGAAAAGCTCGGTCTCGGCTACGAAACCTTGTCCGCCGAGAATCCCGGCCTCGTGATGGTGCGGCTTTCAGGCTACGGACAGACCGGGCCGTACCGCGATCGTCCGGGATTCGGCGCGATCGCCGAATCGATGGGCGGCCTGCGGCACATCACGGGTTATCCGGATTTGCCGCCGCCGCGCATCGGCATCTCCATCGGGGATTCGATTGCCGCGCTGCACGGCGTGATCGGCGCGTTGATGGCGCTGCATCATCGGCAAGTGAACGGCGGCAAGGGCCAAGTGGTCGATGTCGCGCTCTACGAGGCCGTCTTCAACATGATGGAGAGCGTGGTGCCCGAGTACGGCGTCTACGGGCTCGTGCGCGAGCGCACGGGCGCATCGCTGCCGGGCATCGTGCCGTCGAATACGTATCCGTGCCGCGACGGAAGCGTCGTGATCGGCGGCAACAGCGATCCCATCTTCAAGCGTCTGATGACCGCCATCGACCGCCCCGATCTCGCGAACGACCCCGCGCTCGCCTCGAACGACGGCCGCGTGCCGCGCACGCAGGAAATCGACGACGCCATCGCCGCATGGCTCTCGACGCGCAGCATCGACGAGGCGCTCGCCGTGCTCAACGCCGCCGACGTGCCGGCCGGTCGCATCTACAGCGTCGCGGACATGTTCGCCGATCCGCAATACATCGCGCGGCAGATGCTGCAACGCTTTCCGTGGCAGGACGGGCGCGAGATCACGCTGCCCAACGTCACGCCGAAGCTCTCCGAAACGCCGGGCGAAACGCGCTGGCTCGGGCCGGGACTCGGTGAACACACCGATGAAGTACTTCAAACGCTCGGGTATCATCCCGACGATATTGCGCGGCTGAGGGCGGCCAAGGTGATCTGAGTCGCCTGACGTTCGCCTCGAGCGCGCAAAGAACAAAAAATCGCAACCGCGTTGCATAAAAAATGGGATCGGGGTTAAGCGCACAAGCGCCGGCTCCGTCCGACAGGAGACAACAACGATGAAACGCAGGACGTTCATCGCGAGCGGCGCCGTGCTCGCGGGTGGTGTGGTGTCCGGCATGCCGGTCGCATTTGCCGCGGGCAAGCCCGAGCAGACGAAGGTGTCGATCGCGGTCGGCGGCAAGAATCTCTTCTACTATCTGCCGCTCACCATCGCGGAGCGCCGCAACTATTTCAAGGACGAAGGGCTCGAGGTCGAAATCGCGGATTTCGCGGGCGGCGCGAAGGCGTTGCAGGCGGCCGTCGGCGGTAGCGCCGACGTCGTGTCCGGCGCGTTCGAGCACACGCTCCTGCTGCAGGCGAAGAGTCAGTATTTCCGCGAGTTTGTGCTGCAAGGACGCGCGCCGCAGATCGTGCTGGCGGTATCGAAGAAAACGATGCCGAACTACAAGTCGGTCGCGGACCTGAAGGGCAAGAAGATCGGCGTGACCGCGCCGGGCTCGTCGACATCGATCATGGCGTCGTTCGTGCTCGCGAAGGCCGGGCTCAAGGCGACGGACGTGTCGTTCATCGGCGTCGGTGCGGGAGCGGGCGCGATCGCCGCGCTGGAATCCGGCCAGATCGACGCGATCGCGAACCTCGATCCCGTCATGACCAAGCTCGACCGCGCGGGCGACATCCGCATCGTGTCGGACACGCGCACGCTCGCCGATACGAAGACCGTGTTCGGCGGCAACATGCCGGCCGGCTGCCTGTACGCGTCGCAGAGCTTCATCAACAAGAATCCGAACACGACGCAGGCGCTCGCGAACGCGATGGTGCGCGCGCTGAAGTGGCTGCAGGCGGCATCGGGCAAGGATCTGATCGCGACCGTCCCCGAGAGCTATCTGCTCGGCGACCGCGCGCTGTATCTGGATTCGTGGCAGCACGTGAAGGAAGCGCTTTCGCCGGACGGCCTGATGCCCGAGGACGGCCCCGCGACGTCGCTCAGGACGCTGCAGGCCTTCGACGAAACGGTGAAGGGCAAGCCGATCGACCTGTCGAAGGCGTGGACCAACGACTTCGTGAAGAAGGCGCTCGCGACGGTCAAGGTCTGACCGATGACCACGACAGCCAAGCACGCGCTTGCGCTCGCGGACGTGACCTGTACGTTCGCCTCGCGCGAGGGCGGCAAGCACCGCTACACGGCCGTTCGGGATACGAATCTAACCGTCGCGCCGGGCGAATTCGTGTCGGTCGTCGGTCCGACCGGCTGCGGCAAGTCCACGCTGCTCAACGTGTCGGCGGGGCTTCTGCCGCCTTCGTCGGGCACTGTCAGCGTGTTCGGCGAACCGCTCAAGGGCATCAATGCACGCGCGGGCTACATGTTTCAGGCCGACGGACTGATGCCCTGGCGCTCGGCGCTCGACAACGTGACCGCCGGGCTCGCGTTTCGTGGCGTATCCAGGCAGGAGGCGAATGCGCTCGGCGAAGCGTGGCTGAAGCGCGTCGGACTCGGCGGCTTCGGCGACCGCTATCCGCATCAGTTGTCGGGCGGCATGCGAAAGCGCGTCGCGATGGCGCAGACGTTGATTCTCGATCCCGACATCGTCCTGATGGACGAGCCGTTCTCCGCGCTCGACATCCAGACGCGCCAGTTAATGGAGAACGAGTTGCTCGACCTTTGGGCGGCCAAGCGCAAGGCGGTGCTTTTCATCACGCACGATCTCGACGAAGCGATTTCGATGTCCGATCGCGTCGTCGTGCTGTCGGCGGGGCCGGGCACGCATCCGATCGGCGAGTTCGCGATCGACTTGCCGCGCCCGCGCGATGTCGCCGAGA
Source organism: Caballeronia sp. Lep1P3 (assembly GCF_022879595.1). Classification (NCBI taxonomy): domain Bacteria; kingdom Pseudomonadati; phylum Pseudomonadota; class Betaproteobacteria; order Burkholderiales; family Burkholderiaceae; genus Caballeronia; species Caballeronia sp. Lep1P3. The sequence goes on from NZ_CP084265.1 coordinate 1,391,324, forward strand.
TTCGCTCGCATCCGCGCTTCGTCGAACTGCACGCGCAAATCTGGGGCGTGCTGCGCGAAGAAGTTTTGAAGGGCTATCAGCAGCAGTTGAGGCAAAAGGATCATGTGGAATAAGCTGCGCCCGAATCGTTCGAACCTTGTCGTATGGCAATGGCTTTTGCTCGTCGTTTGCTTCGTGCTGTGGTACGTGCTGACCAGCCCGACGCTCCTTCCGCCTTTCTATTTCGACGACGCGAGCAAGGCCGCGTTCTTCTTCGGCGAGCCGCAGAAGGTGCTCGTGCGAATCTGGGAGTGGTTCGCGACCGGCGAAATCTACATTCATCTCTGGGTGACGTTGATCGAGACGGTGCTCGCGTTCGTCATCGGCACGGTGTTCGGGCTCGCGGTCGGCCTGTGGCTCGCGCTCGCGCCGACGACGAGCGCGCTGCTCGACCCGTACATCAAGGCCGCCAACTCCATGCCGCGCGTGATTCTCGCGCCGATCTTCGCGGTGTGGTTCGGGCTCGGCATCTGGTCGAAGGTCGCGCTCGGCGTGACGCTCGTGTTCTTCATCGTCTTCTTCAACGTCTATCAGGGCGTGAAGGAAGTCAGCCCCGTGGTGCTCGCCAACGCGCGCATGCTCGGCGCGAACCGCAAGCAGTTGCTGCGCTACGTGTACCTTCCCAGTGCGACGAGCTGGGTGTTTTCGAGCTTGCATACGTCGGTGGGGCTGGCGTTCGTGGCGTCGGTGGTGGGCGAGTATCTCGGCTCGGCGCGCGGTGTCGGCTATCTGATTTTGCAGGCCGAAGGCACCTTCGACATCAACACGGTGTTCGCGGGCATTCTCGTGCTGACGGCGTTCGCGCTCGTGCTCGACGGGTTGGTAGGCCTCTTCGAGCGCCGGCTGATGAAGTGGCAGCCGAAGACCGGCGAGACGGAAAAGCTCTAGGCCGCATGGCTTACGCCTCGCGCGCCTCGCGATTTTTTTGGGCGTCGCGAACTTCTCCGCGAACTTCTCCGCGAACTTCTCCGATAAATCAGCGACAAAACGTGCCAGACGGGGCCTGCGAGATCGGTTAAGTTCTCGCCGTTCAACAACGAAAGCTCCGTCCGGCCGTGCGCCTTCAGCGCATCGGGCGCTTTGAGCGCATCCACGGCGTCAGCGCCTCCTCGTCAGAAGCAACGAATCTCAAGCTCATGCCAGCACGCTCCTTCCGTGTCCCGAAGCGGCCGTTCGTCCTCGCCGCGGCGCCCATCCACGCGTCGGCGCGAGGGGCGCGATGAAGCTGCAGCCCGGCCACTCGGTCGCGGTGGCGCTGCCGCAGGCGATCGGTGACAGCCTCATCGGGCTCGTCCTCGTCCATAACCTCGTTCGTAACGGCATCAGCCCGGTCGTGTTCGGCTGGGTGGCGGAGCACCTGAAAGACTGGTTTCCGCACGCGACGGTGGGCGAGCCGGACGCCTGCCGGGGCGCCTTCGACGTGGTCATCGAAATCTTGCCGACCCGCTACGGCGCCGCGTTGAGCCGCTCGGGGCAGACGCTGTGTCTCGCGCGCATGCCGCAGTATGGCGGCTCGAAGCACATGATCGACCGCATCGTCGATATCGCGGAGAACATCCTCGGTCTGCGCGACGTGACGCGCGGCAACGGCCTCGTCGTGCCGCCGGGCGTGGTGCGCGCGCGCGTCGCCGATCGCGTCGTGATCCATCCGACGGGCAGCCATCCGGAAAAAATGTGGAGCCGTGCGAAGTTTCTCGCGCTCTCGCGGGCGCTCGCGCGTCGCCGCCTCACGCCCAGCTTTCTCGTCGCGCCGGACGAGCTTCCCGCCTGGGCCGATATCGCCGAAGAAGGCTGCGAAATCAATGCGCTCTCGCGCCTGAGCGAAGTGGCGACGTGGATCGCGGAATCGGCGTGGTTCATCGGCAACGATTCGGGACTCGGGCATCTCGCATCGTCGATAGGCGTGCCCACGCTCACGCTTTTCATGCGCCGGGGACTCGCGCGTTCGTGGCGTCCCGGCTGGGGGCCGGGCGCGGTCGTGCTGCCGCCTTCCGTGGTGCCGACAGCCGGCCTAAGAGAGCGTCTCTGGAAGCAGTTGCTGACCGTGCCGCGCGTGATGGCGGGCTTCGACGCGTTGCGCGCGGCGGACGAGCACGCGGTGCGCCCTTACGCGGCGGCAGCGTCGGGCAAGTGACGGCCGTCGCCCGACGCATGCGTGCGCCGTCGCATGCTCAAGGTTCGATCACGACTTTTCCTGTCACCCGGCGATTCATCATGTCGTCGAGCGCCTGCGGCGCTTCGTCCAGCGTGTAGCGCCGCGTCACGGCCGGGCGCAGCTTGCCCGCCTTGATCCACTCGACCATCGTCGCGAATTCGAGTTCGGCGAGCGCGGGCTCGCGCCGCATGTGATCGCCCCAGAATACGCCGACGATGCTCGCGCCTTTGAGCAGCGCGAGATTGAACGGCAGCTTCGGAATTTCGCCATTGGCGAAGCCGACGACGAGATAGCGTCCGCGCCACGCAATGCTGCGAAACGCCGGCTCCGCATACGCACCGCCCACCGGATCGAACACGACGTCCGGACCGTTGCCGCCGGTCAGCGCCTTCACGCGCTCGCGCAAGTCTTCCTTCGTATAGTCGATGACATCGTCCGCGCCGTGCTCGCGGCAGAACGCGAGCTTCTGCGCGCTCGACGCCGCCGCGATCACCCGCGCGCCCACGATCTTCGCGATCTGCACCGCCGCGAGGCCGACCCCGCCGGCGGCGCCGAGCACGAGCAGCGTCTCGCCGGCCTCGAGCGCGCCGCGATCGACGAGCGCGTGATACGACGTGCCGTAGGCGAGCGTGAACGCGGCGGCATCGGCGAAAGCGACGTCATCGGGAAGGGCGATGCATGCGGTCTCCGCCGCGCGCGCCTGTTCCGCGAACGCGCCTTGCGCCGTGTACGCCGCCACGCGCATGCCGGGCGCAAAGCGCGTGACGCCCGCGCCGGCTTCGCGCACCACGCCCGAGAACTCCGCGCCCGGCGTGAACGGCAGCGGCGGCTTGAACTGGTACTTGTTCTGAATGATGAGCACGTCGGGAAAATTGACGCTCGCGGCCTTCACGTCGATGACGAGTTCGCCTGCTCCGGGATGCAGGTCGGGCAGCGTTTCGATGGTGAGCGAATCGGGTAATCCGTGCTGGTTGCAGCGAACGGCGCGCATGGCGTCTCCTGTTGTCGTGTGCCTCAGTTTATGACAGCGCGCGCGGCCTGCGCGAGGCCGGCCGCTCGTCCGCGCGCCATCTTTCCTCGGTTACAATCGTCGGATGCGAATCCTACTCAGCAACGACGACGGTTATCTGGCGCGCGGCATCAATGTGCTGCACGACGCCTTGCAGCCGCTCGGCGAAGTGACCGTGATGGCGCCCGAGCAGAACTGCAGCGGATCGTCCAACTCGCTCACGCTGTCGCGGCCCCTGAGCATCCATCGCGCGCCGAACGGTTTCAATTTCGTGAACGGCACGCCGACCGATTCCGTGCATATCGCGCTCACCGGCATGCTGGAGACGCGGCCGGATCTCGTCGTGTCGGGCATCAACAACGGGCAGAACGTCGGCGAGGACACGCTGTATTCCGGCACCGTCGCGGCGGCTACCGAAGGTTTCATGTTCGGCATTCCGGCCATCGCGTTTTCGCTCGTTGGCCGCGACTGGCTTCATCTCGAAGATGCGGCGCGCGTGGCGGCGGAAATCGTCGCGCATTTTCTCGACCATCCGATGCCCGGTCATCCGTTGCTGAACGTCAATATTCCAAGCCTGCCGTATGAGCAACTCGGCGAATGGCGCGTGACGCGCTTAGGCAAGCGCCATCCTTCGCAGCCGGTGATCCGGCAGAACGATCCGCGCGGCAATCCGATCTACTGGATCGGCCCGTCGGGCGATGCGCTCGACGCAAGCGAAGGCACCGATTTCCACGCGGTCGCGAACGGCTATGTGTCGATCACGCCGCTGCAGCTCGATCTGACTCACACGAAGCTCATGGCGGAGACGCGCGAATGGGCGCGCGCCGGGAGCCGCCGCTCATGACCGACGAGCGCGCCAAGCGCTTTCCGCTGGCGCTCGCGGATCTGGTACGCGAGCCGCGCAAGCCCGCCGGCCGCGCCGACGCATCGCGCGTCAAGTCCGCTGCGGCCTCCGGCGCTTTGCGATCGGCGCCCGCTGTACAGAAAGGCGTGTCGGCTGCGTCGGCTTTTGCATCGAAGGCGGCGAGCGCAAATGGAAAACCGGTTTCAGCCGTGACCCGCAGTCCGGCGCAGGCGCCGCATCCGCGCACGAGCGCGTTGCGCACCGCGCAGCGTGCGGCCGAACGCGAGCCGAATTTCAGCACGAATCCCAAGCCGGCCGCCACCGCGAAGAAGGCCGCGCCGAATCCCGCCCCCAACGTCGCGCTGACGAGCACGCAGACGCTGACCTCGGAACGGGTGCGCGAGCGGATGGTCGAACGGCTGCGCGGGAACGGCATCAGCGACACGCGCGTGCTCAACGCGATGTCCGCGGTGCCGCGCCACATGTTCGTCGATCCCGGACTCGCGGCTCAGGCCTACGAGGACGCCGCGCTGCCCATCGGGCATCATCAGACCATCTCGAAGCCTTCGGTTGTCGCGCGCATGATCGAACTGGTCGCGTCGGGGCGAACGCTCGACAAGGTGCTCGAGATCGGCACCGGCTGCGGCTATCAGGCGGCGGTGCTGTCGCAGGTGGCGACCGAGGTGTATTCCATCGAGCGCGTGCGCCCGCTGTCGGAGCGCGCGAAGCTCAATCTCAGGCCGCTGCGCGTGCCGAATATCCGGCTGCATTATGGCGATGGCCGTCTGGGTCTGCCCGCCGCCGCGCCGTTCGACGCGATCGTGATCGCGTGCGCGGGGCTCGACGTTCCGCAGGCGCTGCTCGACCAGCTCGCGGTCGGCGGCAGGCTCGTCGCGCCGGTCGGTTCGCAGACGGCGCAGTCGCAAGTGCTGACGCTCGTCACGCGCGTTTCCGCGACGCAATGGCGCGAGTCGCAACTGGATCGCGTTTTCTTTGTACCTTTAAAATCCGGAGTGATTTGACACCGATGAGTATCTTGCGTGCTTTCCGAGAAGGGCGTGCGGACGTTCGCCTGACGGCGGCGCAGCGCGGCGTGTGCGTCCTGGCGCTGTCCGCCCTGGCGGCGTGTTCCACGCGCATGGACATGGCGCCCGTGGTCGACAAGACGGGCGCGCCCATCGGCACCGATGCCGCGCAGGCGGCCGCCTCCAACGGGCCGCCGCCGCCGGGTTATTACCGCGTGAAGCCGGGCGACACCCTATATCGGATCGCACTGGAAAACGGTCAGAATTATCACGATATCGCCGCCTGGAACAATCTGACGAACCCGAATCAGATCGAGGTCGGTCAGCTCGTGCGCGTGGCGCCGCCGGGGGCGAATGTCGCCGCGGCGACGCCGGGCGTTTCGACGGCTCCGATCGCGGGCGGCGCGGTGCAGGCGCAGCCGCTCGGCGGTGCGCAGCAACCGGGCATTTCAACCGGAGCGGCACAGCCGCCGTACTACGGCCCGAGTTCGGGCATCGGTGCTGCGCCGGGCGCGGCGGTCGGCATGACGCCGGGTGCGACGCCTGGCACGACAGCGGGCACGACGCCGGGCACCGATACCGCGGCGGCGGCTCAACCGGCGTTCATCTGGCCGGCGCGCGGCCCCGTCATCGGCACGTTCGACGACGCGAAGAACAAGGGTTTGAATATCGGCGGTGCGGCGGGCGATCCGGTCAACGCTTCCGCGGATGGACGAGTTGTCTACTCCGGAAATGGGCTGCGCGGCTACGGCAATCTCATTATCATCAAGCACGATGCGACTTTTCTCACGGCGTATGCACATAACCGCGCTTTGATGGTAAAAGAGGGAGACGCGGTGACTAAAGGGCAGAAGATCGCTGAGATGGGCAACAGCGATTCGGACCGTGTGATGTTGCATTTCGAAGTTCGCCGGCAGGGAAAACCTGTTGACCCACTGAAGTATTTGCCGCCGCAATAATGCGGAGCCATCATGCCGAAAACGAAGCGCCGCCTGCCGCAAGCCGAGACTGAGACGATCAGCCGACCTTTGCAAGTGTCGGTGGAAAACGGCGCTTCGACCCGCGACGACGACGCCGAGAACATCGACGTCGACGTCGATTCGGACGAAGAAGGCGCGAGCCGCGGCAAGGGCGCGGACGAAGGTGCGGAAGGCGGCGAAGGCGCAAACGGTTCCGCCCCCGAAGCCGACGATTTCCGCTCGCTGCTTCAGGCCGAACTCACGGCCGATACCATCCAGCACTACCTGAACCGCATCAGCGTGAAGCCGCTGCTTACCGTCGAGGAAGAGCAGCGTTACTCGCGCCTCGCCAAAGCCGGCGAGTTCGAGGCGCGGCAGGTGATGATCGAGCGCAATCTGCGGCTGGTCGTCAGTATCGCGAAGGGATATCTGAACCGTGGCGTGCCGCTGCTCGATCTCATCGAGGAGGGCAATCTCGGACTCATGCACGCAATCGAAAAATTCGATCCGACGCGCGGGTTTCGTTTTTCGACGTATGCAACGTGGTGGATTCGCCAGAGCATCGAACGCGCGATCATGAATCAGGCGCGCACGGTGCGCTTGCCGGTGCATGTCATCCGTGAATTGAACCAGGTGCTGCGCGCGAAGCGTCATCTGGAAAAAAATTCCGCCAATTCGAACGATGCCGTCGCGCCCGAGCGACGCGACGCGAGCATCGACGATATCGCGTATCTCACGGGCAAGACGCCCGAGGAAGTCACCGACATCCTCGCGCTCAACGAGCACACGGCTTCACTCGATGCGCCGCTCGACCTCGATCCCGGCAGCAGCCTGCTCGACCTGCTCTCCGACGATCAAAGCCAGTCACCGGATGCCGAAGTGCAACACCGCGAACTGGAATCGCTCACGCGCCTGTGGCTCTCGCGTTTGTCGGACAAGCATCGGCATGTGATCGAGCGGCGTTTCGGACTGAATCACATCGAGCCGGCCACGCTCGAAGAACTCGCCGACGAAATGGGCCTCACGCGCGAGCGGGTGCGCCAGATCCAGCAGGAAGCGCTCGTGCGGCTCAAGCGCTTCTTCGCTTCCAATGGCGTTCGCAAGGACGCCGTGCTTTAACGCTTGATGCGCGCCCGCGAGGGCGTCGCATCGCTGTACTTCTGCACGATTCAATGACACCGATTCTCGTATTCGACATCGAGACCATTCCCGATGTCAACGGCATTCGCCGTCTCGAAGATTTGCCCGCCGATCTCTCCGAACGCGAAGTCGCGGACTACGCGTTCGAAGCGCGCCGCGAGCGCGTCGGCAACGACTTCCTGCCGCATCACCTGCAACGCGTCGCGGCGATTTCCTGCGTTTTCCGCGACAACAACGGCTTTCGCGTGCGCTCGCTCGGCACTCCGAGCGACGGCGAGGCGTCGCTGATCCAGTCGTTTTATCGCGTGATCGAAAAATACACGCCGCAGCTTGTCTCATGGAACGGCGGCGGCTTCGACCTGCCGGTGCTGCATTACCGCGCGCTCGTTCACGGCATCGCCGCGCCGCGTTACTGGGACCTCGGTCAGGACGACCGCGAGTTCAAGTTCAACAACTACATCAGCCGCTATCACATGCGGCACATCGACCTGATGGACGTCCTCGCGATGTATCAGGCGCGGGCCAACGCGCCGCTCGATGCGCTCGCGAAGCTGTGCGGCTTTCCCGGCAAGCTCGGGATGGACGGCGGCAAGGTGTGGGAGGCGTTCTGCGACGGCCGCATCAACGAAATCCGCAACTATTGCGAAACGGATGTGGTGAACACGTACTTGATGTATTGCCGTTTCCAGTTGATGCGCGGCGGTTTCACGGCCGACGAGTATGCCGACGAGATCAATTTCGTCAAAAACGCGCTCGGACAGGAAGCCTCGCCGCACTGGGGCGAGTACCTCGCCGCGTTCGGACGATGACCTCGTAACGGTTCGTCTACAATCTCGCCTTTGCCATCACGTCAGTCAGGAAGTCCGCAGGTGTCTGAAGCCGCTCGAAAAAACTCGCATCGCCGCCGTGCAGCGCCGGCCAGATCCGTTACGCCCGATCCCTCGTTCGTCGCGCCGGAAATCGAAATCGACGCGCTCGATATGGAAGCGCGCGGCGTCGGCCGCACCGTCAACGAGGACGGCGAGCCGGGGAAGGTGATTTTTGTCGAGGGCGCGCTGCCGGGCGAACGGGTGAGCTATTCGAGCTATCGCAAGAAGCCGAGCTTCGAACAGGCGCAGGTCGTCAAGGTGTTGCGCGAGAGCGTGATCCGCGCGAAGCCGAAATGCCAGTTCTTCGGCACGTGCGGCGGTTGCTCGATGCAACACCTGGACGTGCGCGCGCAGATCGCGGTCAAGCAGCGCGTGCTCGAGGACAACCTTCAGCATCTCGCGAAGCTGCGCGCCGAAACCATGTTCCGGCCGATCCACGGACCGTCGTGGGGATACCGCTATCGCGCGCGCCTGACCGTGCGGCACGTCGAGAAGAAGGGCGGCGTGCTGGTCGGCTTCCACGAACGAAAGAGCAGCTACGTCGCCGACATGACGAGTTGCGAAGTGCTGCCGCCGCATGTTTCCGCGATGCTCGTGCCGCTGCGTCACCTCGTCGCCGGGCTGTCGATTCGGGACCGCATGCCGCAGATCGAGTTGGCGGTCGGATCGGATCTGACCGCGCTCGTGCTACGCATTCTGGAACCGCTCACCGAAGCCGACGAAGCGCTGCTGCGCGTTTTCGCCGACGAGCACGGCGTGCAGTTCTGGCTGCAGCCGAAGGGCCCGGACACCGTCTACCCGTTCTATCCGCTCGACCGCGAACTCGCCTACACGCTGCCGGAATTCAACATCCGCATGCCGTTCAAGCCGACGGATTTCACGCAGGTCAACCACCAGATCAACCGCGTGCTCGTCGCGCGCGCGCTGTCGTTGCTCGCGCCCGAACCGAACGATCGCGTGCTCGACCTTTTCTGCGGCATCGGCAACTTCACGCTGCCGCTTGCGCGGCTGTCGCGCGAAGTCGTCGGCATCGAGGGCAGCGAGGCGCTGACGACGCGTGCGCTCGAAAACGCGAAGTTGAACAGCGTCGACGGGCATACGTCGTTCGCGTGCCGCAATCTGTTCGAAGTGACCGCCGAGGACATGCGCGCGCTCGGTGCCTTCGACAAATTCCTGATCGATCCGCCGCGCGAGGGCGCGCTCGCGGTGTCGAAAGCGCTCGCGGACATTGCGCAAAGCGGCGACGACGCGGCTCTGCCGAAACGCATCGTCTACGTGTCGTGCAATCCGGCGACGCTCGCCCGCGATGCCGGCCTGCTCGTGCACGAAGCCGGCTACCGGATGAAGGGCGCGGGCGTCGTCAACATGTTCCCGCATACGTCGCACGTCGAATCGATTGCGCTTTTCGAGCGCGACTGAGGCGGCGCGTGACGTGCTGCCGCGCTTTCAGCGGACACAAAAAAACCGGCCCGAAGGCCGGTTTTTTATTGGAAGCCGCGTATTCGCCGATCAGTTGCGGTTGCCGCCGAAAATGCCCAGCAGCGCGAGCAGGTTCGTGAACACGTTGTACAGGTCGAGGTAGATCGCGAGCGTCGCGCTGATGTAATTCGTCTCACCGCCGTTCACGACGCGCTGCACGTCGAAGAGCATGTACGCCGAGAAAATCACGATGGCGAGCACGGAGATCGTCATCATCAGCGCCGGCAGTTGCAGGAAGATGTTCGCGAACGCGGCCAGCAGAATCACCAGCACGCCCATGAACAGCCACTTGCCGAGGCCGGAGAAGTCGCGCTTGCTGACCGTTGCGATCGTCGCCATGCCGGCGAAGATCACGCCCGTGCCGCCGAAGGCCATCATGATGAGTTGCGGCCCGTTCGAAAAGCCCAGGATGAAACTCAGGAGCCGGGACAGCATCAGGCCCATGAAGAACGTGAAGCCGAGCAGGACGATGACGCCCATCCCGCTTTCCTTGGTCTTTTCGATGGCGAACATGAAGCCGAACGCGATGGCCAGAAACGCGATGAAGCTCATTGTCGGGCTGGTTGCCGCGAACAGCGAGAAGCCGGTCGCGACGCCGACCCATGCGCCGAGAACTGTCGGCACCATGGATAGCGCGAGCAGCCAGTAGGTGTTGCGCAGCACCTTGTTGCGCACCTCCGCGGAGGTGACGCTGCCGTTACGGCCAAAGCTGTAGGGGGATTCGTTCATGGTTTCTCCTTGCTCCAATTGTCTGTCGTTCGGTTTGCGGCCCTTACCGTCGAACGCGATGATAAAGCCGCGGACTTAAACGATTCTTAGCGCTGCATCGGTGCGTGCTGCGTTCGGTTGCAATGCCGATTTCCGCTCCGATATGGCCCCGGCGCGCGCAGAATTCAATGCTCGGCCACGATTTCTTCACTGGCGCCGCGCCAGCCCTCGCAACCCTTTGATGCTTACGGCGCCGTAAGGTTTCCATCGCAATGATACCTTGGTTCGTGATACAATTGCAGATTCGTTTTAATCCGTAAACCGTTAATTTTTTGGAGTTTTTTCATGGCGATCGAGCGCACCCTGTCGATTATCAAGCCGGACGCAGTGGCAAAGAACGTTATCGGCCAGATCTACAGCCGTTTCGAGAACGCTGGTCTGAAGATCATCGCGGCTCGCATGGTTCACCTCTCGCGCGCCGACGCGGAGAAGTTCTACGCGGTGCACGCAGCGCGTCCGTTCTTCAAGGACCTCGTGGAATTCATGATTTCCGGCCCGGTCATGATTCAAGCGCTCGAAGGCGAGAACGCGATTGCCAAGAACCGCGACCTGATGGGCGCGACCGATCCGAAAAAGGCGGACAAGGGTACGATCCGCGCCGACTTCGCTGACAGCATCGACGCGAACGCCGTGCACGGCTCGGACGCTCCGGAAACGGCGCGTCAGGAAGTGGCGTTTTTCTTCCCGGAAGTGAACGTCTACTCGCGTTAATTCATGCGTTGGTCGCCGCGCCGCTTCGATGGCGCGGTCAAACGCGCCGCAACGCACGCATAGTTGTTAGAAAGCAGAAATTGGCGCGAACGGCCCCGGACATCCCTCCGGGCTTCGCAATCTGGAAATGGCAGAACTCGACATGACGAGCAGCAGCACCGTCAATCTTCTCGATCTGGACGCCGCGGGCCTCGTCGCTTATTGCGGCAGCCTCGGCGAAAAGCCGTTTCGCGCCAAGCAATTGCAGCGCTGGATTCATCAGTTCGGAGCAGACGACTTCGACGGCATGACGGATCTCGCGAAATCGCTGCGCGAAAAACTCAAGGGCCGCGCTACGCTGGCGATGCCCGACATCATGAGCGACCACGTTTCGTCCGACGGCACCCGCAAGTGGTTGATCGACGTCGGCAACGGCAATGCGGTCGAAACCGTGTTCATCCCCGAAGAAACGCGCGGCACGCTGTGCGTTTCGTCGCAGGCGGGATGCGCGGTCAATTGCCGGTTCTGTTCCACCGGGAAGCAAGGTTTTTCCCGCAATTTGACGACGGGCGAGATCATCGGCCAGTTGCGCATGGCCGAATTCGCGCTGCGCAAGTCGCTCGGGCGAGAAGTCGGCGGGCCGGGCAAGGGCGAGCGCGTCGTGACGAACGTCGTCATGATGGGCATGGGCGAGCCGATGCTCAATTACGACGCGGTCGTGCCGGCCATGCGCCTGATGCTAGACGACAACGCCTACGGCCTCTCGCGCCGGCGCGTTACGCTGTCGACTTCGGGCGTCGTGCCCATGATGGACCGGCTCGCCGCGGATTTGCCCGTGGCGCTCGCCGTGTCGCTGCACGCGCCGAACGACCCGCTGCGTGACATGCTGGTGCCGCTCAACAAGAAGTATCCGCTGCGCGAATTGATGGCCGCGTGTCAGCGCTACCTGAAGGTCGCGCCGCGCGATTTCATCACGTTCGAATATTGCATGCTCGACGGCGTCAACGACACCGAGGCGCACGCGCGCGAGCTGCTCGCCGTCACGCGCGATGTGCCTTGCAAGTTCAACCTCATTCCGTTCAATCCGTTCCCCGAGTCGGGCCTCACGCGCTCGAAGAACGAGCAGATCAAGCGGTTCGCGCAGGTTCTTATCGACGCGGGCGTCGTCACGACGGTGCGCAAGACGCGCGGCGATGACATCGACGCGGCGTGCGGTCAGCTCGCAGGCGCGGTGCAGGATCGCACGCGCCTCGCGGAACGCACGCAGCGCGCGGGAAGCAAGGTGATCGAGGTGCGGGCGGTCTGACGCGCGATGGCTCGAGCGCGTGGCCAACGGGCGACCTTGATGGAGCGAACGCCTGTTCGGGGCGCGCAAAGCCGAACATTTTGTTATAAAGCGGTCTGCAACAACGCCGGAGTTGTATCGTTCAGTGCTTTTTGAACTCGGCGGCGCAACAGCGCTATAAAGAAGAATCGATGCGAGGAATTTGGGATGAGTGAGCCGCAACACCCGACGCCTTTCGGCAGTCATACCGGCGATCTGCCTGGCGGTCAGCACGACGGCCAGGTGCGAGTCGGAGGGGCGGCAGCGGGCGAGGATCAGGTGGGACCCCTGGACTCGATGCAGGCTGTCGGCGCGCGCCTCGCGCAACTGCGCCACGCAAAAGCATGGTCGATCGACGACGTATCGGCGCGTCTCAAGGTTTCGCCGCAGAAGCTGGCCGCGCTCGAGCACGGCGACATCAGCCAGTTGCCGGACCGCACGTTCGCGGCGGGTATCGTTCGTAGTTACGCAAAGATTCTCGGCGCCGACCCCACGCCTTTCACGCAGGCTTTTCGCCGCGACGGCGTGCCTGTCGAACACAACCTGAAGGTGCCGGCGTCGTCCGGGGCGGGCCTTCCGCGCGGGCGCGTGTCCGTGCCGCTCGGCAGCTCTTCCGGGCGCAAGCGCTCGTGGCTCTGGGGCATCGCGGCGATCGTCGTCGTGCTGGCCGCGCTCGCGATGTGGCACACCGGCGGCGATTCCTCGGCATGGCTCGCACGCCTGAAGTCGACTACGGGCGCCGGTTCGGCCGCGACGCCGAGCGACAAACCCGCAAGCTCGCAGGCCGCAACGCCCGACGAAGCCGCCGCCGCGAACACGGGCGAAGCGTCGTTGCCCGAAGTGGCGGCCGCGCCCGGCGAGCAGCCGATGCCGCGTCCGCTCGGCACGAACGCGCTGCCGGCATCGTCTTCGACGATCACGGCGGTGCAGAACGCGAGCGCGCCCGCTGTCGCCGCGCCCGCGCCGAAGGCGGCCTCCGCGACAGCGGCGGCGGCTTCCGCGCCTGCGGTCGCGAATACGGGCGCAGGCACCCACGCGGTCGAGCTCAAGGTGAAAGAGGACAGCTGGTTCAGCGTGCGCGGCAAGGACGGCAAGGAAGTGTTTTCCGGGCTCGTCCGCGCGGGCAGCACGCAGCGCGTTCAGGGCGAGGCGCCGTTCAAGGTGACCGTCGGGAACGCGAAGGGCGTCGATTCCATGTCGATCGACGACGCGCCCGTCGACGCCAAAAAGTATTCTTCCGTCCGCGGAAACGTCGCGCGTTTCTCGCTGCCCTAAAACGGCAACGCCAGCCGGCTAGACTCGGCGTATCAACGCGCGGACAAGTCAGGGGCGTCGCGGCCATCGCCGTGACGCCCGTTCGAGGTTTCATCCAAGCGGCCTTCGCTGCCCCGCAGCGCGCCGGTGGCCAAAGGGTTTTTCGATGCAATCCCAAGCTCAATCCCTGATTAGCAGCAAGATATGTTCGACCGAGCCGGTCTTCGGCGGTCCGTTGCAGCGGCGCGCGTCGCATGCGGTGGACGTGCGCTGGGGCGGCCAACTCGTCACCATCGGCGGCGACGCGCCCGTTCGCGTGCAGTCGATGACCAACACCGACACCGCCGACGCCATCGGCACGGCAATCCAGATCAAGGAATTGGCGCAAGCGGGCTCGGAATTGGTTCGCATCACGGTGAATACGCCTGAAGCAGCGGCGGCCGTGCCCCATATTCGCGAGCAGCTGGACCGCATGGGCGTGACGGTGCCGCTCGTCGGCGATTTCCACTACAACGGCCACTTGCTGCTGCGTGACTATCCGGCCTGCGCGGAAACGCTGTCGAAGTACCGGATCAATCCGGGCAATGTCGGTCAGGGTGCGAAGCGTGACACGCAGTTCGCGCAGATGATCGAAGCCGCGATCAAGTACGACAAGCCGGTTCGCATTGGCGTGAACTGGGGCAGTCTCGACCAGGACCTGCTCGCGCGCATGATGGACGAGAACGCGGCGCGCGCAACGCCGTGGGAAGTGCAAAGCGTCATGTATGAAGCGCTGATTCAGTCGGCGGTCGGCTCGGCGGAACGCGCGGTGGAACTCGGCCTCGGACGCGACAAGATCATTCTGTCGTGCAAGGTGAGCGGCGTGCAGGACCTGATCGCCGTGTACCGCGAACTGGCCAAACGCTGCAGCTTCGCGCTGCATCTCGGGCTGACCGAGGCGGGTATGGGCTCGAAGGGCATCGTCGCGTCGACGGCGGCGCTTTCGGTGCTGCTGCAGGAAGGCATTGGCGACACCATCCGCATTTCGCTCACGCCCGAGCCGGGCGGCGCGCGCACCGGCGAAGTCGTCGTCGGACAGGAAATTTTGCAGACGATGGGGCTGCGCTCGTTCACGCCGATGGTCATCGCGTGTCCCGGCTGCGGACGCACGACGAGCACGCTGTTCCAGGAACTCGCGTCGCAAATTCAGAACTATCTGCGCAACTCGATGCCCGTCTGGCGCGACCAGTATCCCGGCGTCGAAAAGATGCACGTCGCGGTCATGGGTTGCATCGTCAACGGGCCGGGCGAGTCGAAGCACGCGAACATCGGCATCAGTCTGCCGGGTTCGGGCGAAAATCCGGCCGCGCCCGTATTCATCGACGGCGTGAAGGCGAAGACGCTGCGCGGCGAGCGCATCGCCGAAGAATTCCAGCAAATCGTTAGCGACTACGTCGAGCGCACTTACGGCCAGCGCGTCGAGACGTCCGCGGCATCACTCTAAAGACAGATGACTGAACAGAAGAAACGGCTCGCGAAGCTGAGTGGCGTGAAGGGCATGAACGACATCCTCCCGCAGGATGCCGCGTTGTGGGACTTCTTCGAAACCACCGTCAAGTCGATGCTGCGCGCATACGGCTATCAGAACATTCGCACGCCGATCGTCGAACATACGCAACTGTTCACGCGCGGCATCGGCGAAGTGACCGACATCGTCGAGAAGGAGATGTACAGCTTCACCGACGCGCTCAACGGCGAGCATCTGACGATGCGTCCCGAAAATACGGCGGCTGTCGTGCGCGCGACGATCGAGCACAACCTGTTGTATGACGGCCCCAAGCGCCTGTGGTACGTCGGTCCCATGTTCCGTCACGAGCGCCCGCAGCGCGGCCGTTACCGTCAGTTTCATCAGGTCGGCGTCGAGGCGCTCGGGTTCGCCGGGCCGGACACGGACGCGGAAATCATCCTGATGTGCCAGCGTCTGTGGGACGACCTGGGTCTCACCGGCATCCGGCTCGAGCTGAACTCGCTCGGGCAGGCGGAAGAACGCGCGGCGCATCGCGAGGAACTGATCGCGTATCTGGAAAAGCACGTCGATGCGCTCGACGAAGAAGCGAAGCGCCGTCTGTACACCAATCCGCTGCGCGTGCTCGACACCAAGAACCCGGCGATGCAGGACATCGCGCAGAACGCGCCGAAGCTCGTCGATTTTCTCGGCGAGGAATCGCGCAAGCATTTCGAAGGCGTGCAGCGCCTCCTGAAGGCGAACAACATTCCGTTCACGATCAACCCGCGTCTCGTGCGCGGCCTCGATTACTACAATCTGACCGTGTTCGAATGGGTCACCGACAAGCTCGGCGCGCAGGGCACCGTCGCCGGCGGCGGGCGCTACGATCCGCTCATCGAGCAGCTCGGCGGCAAGCCGACGGCTGCGTGCGGCTGGGCGATGGGCGTCGAGCGCATCCTCGAATTGCTGAAGGAAGAGAACCTCGTGCCGGAAGCCGAGGGCACGGACGTCTACGTCGTGCATCAGGGCGAGCGGGCGGCGGAGCAGGCGTTCATCGTCGCGGAGCGTCTGCGCGACACGGGGCTCGACGTCATCCTGCATTGCAGCCCGGACGGCGCGCCGGCGAGTTTCAAGTCGCAGATGAAGAAGGCCGACGCGAGCGGCGCGGCGTTCGCCGTGGTGCTCGGCGAGGACGAACTCGCGCAGGGCATGATCGGCGTGAAGCCGTTGCGTCGTTCGGGCGATGAAACGGCCGATGCGCAAAAGAACGCGCAAGTGAACGTTCCGGCGGAAGACTTGACCGAATACCTAATCAATGCGATGGTTGCAACCGCCGACGACGAGGATGCCTAAAACTTAGGCATCGAGTCGGTGAAAAGCCGCACGCATCGGGCGCAGTCACGTTCTCAGTCGTGGTTGCGCCATCGCGTGACGCGAACGAAGGGCCATGAAACGCAGGAAGGAATAGCTGGACGATGAGTTACCACGACGAACAAGAATCACTGGAAAGTGTCAAGGCCTGGTGGGCCAAATGGGGTAACGCCACGACCTGGATCGTGCTCGTGGCGCTCGTCGTCGCGGCCGGTTTCAACGGCTGGAATTACTGGCAGCGCCGTCAGGCGGCCGAGGCTTCCGTGCTGTACGACCGGCTTCAGCAGGCCGTGAACGGCAACGATCAGAAGCTCGTCGCGCGCGTCGCGGCGGACATGGAAGACAAGTTCGGCGGCACGGGCTACGCGCAGATGTCCGCGCTCGCGGCCGCGAAGTCGCTGTACATGGCGGGCGACACGGCCGGCGCGAAGGCGCAGTTGCAGTGGGCCATCGATCACGCGAAGGACGAGGAGTACAAGCAGATCGCGAAGCTGCGCCTCGCGCTCGTGCTGCTCGACGAGAAGAACTTCGACGCGGGCCTCAAGCTCCTCGCCGATGCTCCGCTCGATGCGTTCAAGGGCGTCGTCGCGGACCGTCGCGGCGATCTGCTTGCGGCGCAGGGCAAGCGTGACGATGCGCGCACGGCCTACAAGACGGCCCTCGACGCGCTGCCGAAGAACGATACGTCCGCGCGGCAACTGGTCCAGTTCAAGCTGGACGCGCTCGGCGGCTGATTTCCGTCGCCCCGGTCCTTCGTTCCGTTAGCGCCCAAGCCATTTCGCCAATCAAGCCGCCGCGCCGCGCATCGCCCGCAAGGGACACGCGGCCGCGCCGGTCAACCGAATTCACTCATTCATGCTGCGTCCACCGATGATTCATTTGAAACGCTACGCCGTGCCGTTCGCCTGCGCGATGACCGTTCTTCTGGCCGCCTGCTCGTCGACCAAGGACGAGCGACGCGTGCCGACGCCGCTCGTCGAGATCAAGCCGGTGCTGAACGTCACCCAGGCGTGGAAGGCGAGCGTCGGCAAGGCGGGCCGTTATCTGTTCTCGCCGGTCGCGGTGGGCGACGCCGTCTACGCGGCGGGCGTGAACGGCACGGTCGCGAAGATCGATGCGAAGACCGGCCAGGACGTCTGGCGCACGAAGCTGAAGGACGACCTGTCCGCGGGCGTCGGCAGCGACGGCAACCTGACGGCGGTCGGCGGTCTGAAGGGCGCGGTGTACGTGCTCGGGCCGGACGGCAAGCAGTTGTGGACGGCTACGGCTCCGGGCGAAATCATCTCGCCGCCGCTCGTCGGTAACGATCTCGTGATCGTGCGCACCATCGACGGCAAAGTGATTGCGTTCAACGCCCAGACGGGCGAGCAGAAATGGATCTTCCAGTTGCGCGCGGTGCCGCTCAACTTGCGCGTGGCCGCCGGCATGACGTTCGCCGGCAATCAGGCGGTGCTCGCGGGTTTTCCCGGCGGCAACTTCGCGGCGATCAACCTGCAGACGGGCGATGCCTACTGGCAAGCGCCGGTGTCTTATCCGAAGGGCGTGACCGAAGTGGAGCGCATCAACGACGTGACTGGCGCGCCGGGCCTCGTCGGGGCGCAGACCTGCGCGGTGACGTTCCAGGGCAAGATCGGCTGCTTCGATGCGAACTCGGGCCGTCCGATGTGGCAGAAGAACTTCTCGAGCAATAGCGGGCTTGCACAGGACGAGCAGATCGTCGCAGCGGGCGACGACTGGTCGGTGGTCAACGCGTTCCGCGCGTCGGACGGCACGCCCGTCTGGAAGAACGACCAGCTCAAGAGCCGAGACGTCAGCGTGCCGTTCATTCTCGGCCGCGCGGTTGTCGTCGGCGATTACAAGGGCTTCGTGCATTTCCTGAGCGCGGACAACGGCGAGTTCGTGGGCCGCGCGTCGACCGACGGCAGCGAGATCACCGCGGCGCCGGTGCTGGCGGGCAATACGCTCGTCGTACAGACGCACGACGGCGGACTTTACGGTTTCCGTCCGCAATAAAGGAAGAACGGGGCGCTTCGTTTTCCTGGTACGAAGCGCTTGCGGCACTGCTTGCGCCGGACTTCAGGCACAAGAAACCGGCACAGAAAAGAGCGCGTTGCGGGCGCGCTCGACAAGAATGCCGTATCGACAGGCATGACAGAACCCAGCGCGTCGGACGCCGGCGCCACGCGACACTAGCCCTCGACGGGCGACGACCGGCGCTCGGCGCCGACGGCTCAGCTATCGACGCACCGCGCGTCGCACGAGCCGATCCATGCTAATTTTCGACAAGCGCAGCCATTGCGCGGCGTATGCGGCAGACAGGCTCGCACCGCACGTTTTGCACTTCGCCTTGCGTTCAACGGTAAACAACATCTGATGAAACCCGTGATTGCCCTCGTCGGGCGCCCCAATGTGGGGAAATCGACTCTTTTCAACCGGCTGACGCGTTCGCGCGATGCGCTCGTCGCCGACCTGCCCGGCCTGACGCGCGACCGCCACTACGGAGAAGGCCGCGTCGGCGGCGAGCGTCCGTATCTCGTCGTGGATACGGGCGGTTTCGAGCCGGTCGCGAAGGACGGCATCCTGCACGAAATGGCGCGTCAGACGCGGCAGGCCGTCGAGGAAGCGGACATCGTCGTGTTCATCGTCGATGGACGCAACGGACTCGCGCCGCAGGACAAGTCGATCGCCGACTATCTGCGCAAGACCGGCCGGCCGCTCTTTCTCGTCGTCAACAAGGCCGAGGGGATGAAGTACTCGGCGGTCGCGTCGGACTTCTACGAACTCGGCCTCGGCGACCCGCGCGCGATCTCCGCCGCGCACGGCGACGGCGTGACGGAGATGATCAACGACGCGCTCGACATCGCCTATGCGGACCAGCCGGAAGAGAGCGAGGAAGAGAAGGCGCAGCATGGCGTGAAGATCGCGATCGTCGGACGGCCGAACGTCGGCAAGTCGACGCTTGTGAACGCGCTCATCGGTGAAGAACGCGTGATCGCGTTCGACATGCCCGGCACGACGCGCGACTCGATCTACGTTGATTTCGAGCGGCAAGGCCGCAAATACACATTGATCGACACGGCAGGCCTGCGTCGCCGGGGCAAGGTGTTCGAAGCGATCGAGAAGTTCTCGGTCGTCAAGACGCTGCAGTCGATCGCGGATGCCAACGTCGTGATTCTTCTCCTCGATGCGCAGCAGGACATCTCCGACCAGGACGCGCATATCGCGGGCTTCGTGGTCGAGCAGGGACGCGCGCTCGTGGTCGGCGTGAACAAGTGGGACGGGCTGGATTCGCATGTGCGCGAGCGCACCAAGGCGGATCTCGCGCGCAAGCTCAAGTTTTTGGACTTTGCTAAATTCCACTACGTCTCGGCGCTGGAGAAGACGGGCATCGGCGCGTTGATGAAGTCGGTCGACGACGCCTACGCCGCCGCGATGGCCAAGCTGCCGACGCCGAAGCTCACACGCGCGCTGATCGATGCCGTCGAATTTCAGCAGCCGCGCCGCCGCGGGCCGGTTCGCCCGAAGCTTCGCTATGCACACCAGGGCGGACAAAATCCGCCGATCATCGTCGTGCACGGCAATGCACTCGATGCGATCACCGATACGTACAAACGGTATCTGGAAGGGCGCTTCCGCGAAACTTTTGGACTGGCCGGCACTCCATTGCGCATAGAGTTCCGCTCAAGCAAGAACCCTTATGCGGACAAGGACTGAGAGCCGCGTGGAGCAAGCGTTTCGGCGCCTTTGGCCAGGTGGCCGATCTCTTGCAGAAACGAAAATCAGCTATAGTGTAGCGATTGTCGGCGGATCTCTTTTTCTTCGTCCACAATACTTCTAACCTGCAAAAAAATACGGAGTTTGCTATGAGCAACAAAGGGCAATTGTTACAAGACCCGTTTTTGAACGCACTGCGTAAAGAGCACGTGCCGGTCTCGATCTACTTGGTCAACGGCATTAAGCTGCAAGGGAACATCGAATCGTTCGACCAGTACGTCGTGTTGCTCAGAAATACGGTCACCCAGATGGTCTACAAGCACGCCATTTCCACGGTCGTGCCGGCCCGTCCGGTGAACTTCCACCCGGACGCAGAGTCGTCCTAAACCTCGTCGCGGCCGGCGGCAAGATCGCACGTTAATGCGACTCGCCGGTCGCTTCAAAACCAATACATCAATTTGATTAACGCAGCGCTCGTCGGCATCGACTTCGGCAAGATCGATTTCGAAGCCAGTCTCGAAGAACTCAGCCTGCTCGCAGAAAGTGCGGGCGCCCATCCCGCCGTCACGCTCACCGGCCGTCGGTCCAGTCCGGACGCCAAGATGTTCATCGGCAGCGGAAAGGTCGAAGAACTGCGCCTTTCCTGCGAAGCGAACGACGTCGAACTCGTCATTTTCAATCACGCGCTCGCGCCGGCGCAGCAACGTAATCTCGAACTTGCGTTGAACCGCCGCGTGGTGGACCGCACGAGTCTCATCCTCGATATCTTTGCGCAGCGCGCCCGAAGTCATGAAGGCAAGCTGCAGGTGGAACTCGCGCAATTGCAGTATCTGTCCACGCGGCTGATTCGCGCATGGACCCACCTCGAACGGCAGAAGGGCGGCATCGGCTTGCGCGGTCCGGGCGAAACGCAGCTCGAAACCGACCGCCGGCTCATCGGCGAACGCATCAAGGCGCTCAAGACGCGCCTCACCAAGCTGCGCCGCCAGCACGGCACGCAGCGCCGTCAACGCACGCGCAACCAGACGATGTCGGTTTCGCTCGTCGGCTACACGAACGCGGGCAAGTCCACGCTCTTCAATGCGCTCACCAAAGCGCAGGCGTATGCGGCCAACCAGTTGTTCGCCACGCT
Source organism: Caballeronia sp. Lep1P3 (assembly GCF_022879595.1). Classification (NCBI taxonomy): domain Bacteria; kingdom Pseudomonadati; phylum Pseudomonadota; class Betaproteobacteria; order Burkholderiales; family Burkholderiaceae; genus Caballeronia; species Caballeronia sp. Lep1P3. The sequence continues at coordinate 1,412,582 of NZ_CP084265.1, forward strand.
CGATACGACTTCGCGGCGCGTGTTCCTCGGCGAGGAAGCCGGGCACGTTGTCGTTTCGGATACCGTTGGGTTCATCCGCGAGTTGCCTCACCAGCTCGTCGCCGCATTTCGTGCGACGCTCGAAGAGACCATCCATGCGGACCTGCTGCTGCACGTCGTCGACGCATCGAGCCCCGTGCGCCTCGATCAGATCGATCAGGTGAACGAGGTATTGCGCGGCATCGGCGCGGACTCCATCCGCCAGATTCTCGTCTTCAACAAGATCGACGCGGTGCCCGAACTCGCGGCCCGTGACGAAGCGGTTGAAAGGGATGAGTATGGTAATATTTCGCGCGTCTTTTTGAGCGCGCGCACGGGTCAGGGACTCGACGCGCTGCGCGCCGCCATCGCCGAAATCGCTACAGCGGACGCAGGCGAACCCGAAGAAGGTCAGCCGAGCGTGTTTGCAGAAACGGGCGCGCCGGCACAGACGTCCGAAGCCACGCAATCCAGCCAGTCCGGGCCGAACACATCCCCCGACGCGAACCCGCAGCCGGAAGACCACCGGCCAGCAGAAGAACGTGACGGCCGAAAGGTTCCCGAGCACGGACACTGAACGGCTCCGCATGACCGACTTACCGACGCGGCACCGAACCGGCTGTCTAATGGTGAATCACCGAGTGAACGAAAACAACGAGCGGACTATCGGGCAGCGCATGCATGCCGCCTTTTCGATCAACGATCCGCGCTGGGGGCGGAGCGACGGCAATGGCGTAAAGAACGACTCCAAGCGTCCGCAGGACGGCAAGCGCGGCAACGGCAAGGAAGAAGGTCCGCCCGATCTCGACGAGATGTGGCGTGAATTTAACCGCCGCATCGCGGGCGTCTTCGGCCGCAAGCCAGGCGGCGGCATGCCGCGCGACAACGGGCGCGGCACGAAGATCGGGCTTGGCATCGTCATCGGCGTGCTGGTCGCCATCTATCTCGGCAGCGGCGTGTTCGTCGTGCAGGACGGGCATGTCGGCGTCGTCTCGCAGTTCGGCAAGTACCGGCAGACGGTGCCGCAGGGCATTCACTGGCGTCTGCCTTATCCGTTGCAGTCACACGATATCGTCGATACGTCGCAGGTGCGGTCGGTCGAAATTGGCCGCGGCGCCGCGCTGTCGCAGGGCAATGTGCGCGATGCGTCGCTCCTGACGAAAGAAGCCGACATTCTCGATGTTCGCTTCGCCGTGCAGTATCAGATCAAGTCGCCGACCGACTTTCTCTTTCGCAATCTCGATCCCGATCAGAGCGTGACCGAGGCCGCGCAAGCGGCGGTTCGCGAGATCGCGGGCGCGACGTCCACCGACGATCTGCTCTACAAGGACCGCGACGCGTTGCGCGGGCGTCTCACCGAATCCATCCAGCGCTCGCTCGACGCGTACCGCACGGGTCTGCAGGTCACGGGCGTCACGATGCAAAGCGTGCAAGTGCCGACGCAGGTGCAGGCGGCGTTCGAAGAAGCGTCGCGCGTGCGTCAGGACAACGAGCGCGCCCGCGAAACCGCCGAAGCCTACGCGAGTCAACTGCTTCCGCGCGCGAAGGCCGATGCCGCGAAGATGATCGACGAAGCGACCGCCTACAGCAACCGCGAAGTCACGCAGGCGCAAGGCGACGCCGAGCGCTTCAAGCAGGTCTACGCGGAATACGCGAAGGCTCCGGCGCTCATTCGCCAACGCATGTACCTGGACACGATGCAGCAGATCTACTCGCGCACCACCAAGGTTTTCGTCGATAGCAAGGCAGGTAACAACGTGGTGTATCTGCCGCTCGACAAGCTCGTCGACGCAACGCGCCAGCAGGCGAAAGATTCGGCCGCGAACGGGAGCGTGAGCGCGCCGGCAGCCGACGCCGAAGCGCGCGCGCAAAGCACCGTGCCTGCGTCGTCCGCAGCGGTCGCGCCGGCCAGCGCAGCGGCGGCAGCCAGCGCGCCGGGCGCTGCAAGCGCGGCAAGCGATCCGCTGCGCTCGCGCGATGCGTTGCGCTCGCGCAGCCGTCAAGACGACTTGCAGTAAGGAGCGCAGAACATGAATCGAATCATTGCGCTCGTCGTCGCAGTCGTGATCGTGCTGTTCATCGGCTCGTCGATGGTCTTCACCGTCGACGAGAGACACGCCGGCGTCGTGGCTTCCCACGGCGACAGCAGTCCGCGGCTCGATGGTCCCGGCCTCCATTTCAAGCTGCCGCCGCCGTTTCAGACGCTTGCGCTCATCGACACGCGCACGCTCACCATCGACGAAAGCGGGGCTGACCGCTTCACCACGTCCGACAAGAACGAAGTCCTCGTGAACACGGTCATCAAGTACCGCGTGAACGACCCGCTCAAGCTCTTCGTGAGCAACGAGAAAAATACGCAGACTGCGCAGGAGCGCCTGATCGCGCTTGCCCGCACCGCGCTCGCGAGCGCGTTCGCGAATCGCTCGCTCACCGACGCGCTCGCCAGCCAGCAGACGCTCGAAAGCGAGGCGCAGAAGGATGTGGAAGGCGCGGCGTCGGCGTTCGGCGTGCAACTCGTCGATCTTCAGATGACGCGCATCGACTTCCCGTCGGCGGTGGCGGATTCGGTCTATAAGCGCATGATCGCCGCGCGCCAGGAAGCGGCGGCGAACGAGCGCGCGAAGGGCACGGCCGAGGCCGACAAGATCAAGGCCGACGCCGAACGCGAGCAGCAGCAGATCCTCGCGGACGCCTACAGCCAGGCGCAGTCCATCAAGGGCGAAGGAGACAGCAAGTCCGCGGCCATCGCCGCCGACGCCTATGGACGCGACCCGCAGTTCTACCAGTACTATCAGAGCCTCGAAGCGTACAAGAAGACGTTCAAGCCGGGCGACGTGATGGTCGTCGATCCGTCCAGCAGCGATTTCTTCCGCTTCATGAAGAGCCCCAACGGCGGCGCGGACGCGTCCGCCTCGCAAAAGCGCTGAGCGCACCCGCGCCGCGCGCGGCAGTCGCCGCGCGGGCGCTCATTTCCCCGTGAACAATGGTCGAGACGATACTGCTCGCTCTTGCGTTGATGCTGATCATCGAAGGCATGTTTCCCTTCGTTTTTCCGACGGCCTGGCGCGACACGTTCCGCCGTATCGCCGAGCGGCCGCCGCATCACATCCGCATCGGCGGCCTGATCGCGATGGCGCTGGGGCTGATCCTGCTCCTGATCGCGACCTAGCGCGGGAAGCCGCCGTTTCGCCTATCTTGTCCTTATCCGCCCACGCGCGCCGCGTCTCGCGCCGCGCCCCGCAGGAAACGTATCGATGTCCACCTGGCTCCTTCCCGAGAATATCGCCGACGTCTTGCCGTCGGAAGCCCGCAAGATCGAAGAGCTGCGCCGCCGCCTGCTCGACCGGTTCCGGTCCTACGGTTATGAGCTCGTCATGCCGCCGATGCTCGAATATCTGGAGTCGCTGCTGACGAGCGGCGGCAGCGACCTCAACCTTCGCACGTTCAAGCTCGTCGATCAGTTGTCGGGACGCACGCTCGGCCTGCGCGCCGACATCACGCCGCAGGTCTCGCGCATCGACGCGCATCTTCTGAACCGGCAGGGCGTGACGCGTCTCTGCTATGCGGGCGTCGTGCTGCATACGCGTCCGCGCGGTCTTCATGCGACGCGCGAGCAGATTCAGATCGGCGCGGAGATCTATGGTCACGCGGGCCTCGAAGCCGACCTCGAAATTCAGCAGTTGATGCTCGATTCGCTGCACCTCGCGGGTCTCACGAAGGTGCGGCTGGACCTCTGCCACGCGGGCGTGCTGGCCGCGCTGCTCGAACTTGAGCCGGCGGCGGCATCGCTCGGAGAAGCGCTCTACGATGCGCTCGCGAGCAAGGACGTGCCGCGTCTCACCGAACTCACCGCGCATCTAGGCCACGTGCCGCGCGAGGCGCTGCGCGCTTTGCCGTCGCTTTATGGCGATGCTTCGGTGCTCCAAATGGCGCGTGCGCGTCTGCCGAATCTGCCGGTCATCGCGCGCGCGCTCGACGACCTCGCGTTCCTCGCCGCGCGAGCCGATGGCGCCGAGCTGATGATCGACCTCGCCGATCTGCGCGGCTACGCGTATCACAGCGGCGTGATGTTCTCGGCTTACGTGGACGGCGTGCCGAACGCGGTGGCGCGCGGCGGCCGGTACGACGACGTCGGCTCCGCCTACGGCCGCGCGCGGCCCGCGACGGGTTTTTCGCTGGACTTGCGCGAAGTCGCGCGCATTTCACCGGTCGATGCACGCGGCAGCGCGATCCTCGCGCCGTGGAAGCACGAAGAGCCGCTGCGCGCGGCGGTCGCGGCGTTGCGCGATGCAGGCGAAGTCGTCATTCAGGCGTTGCCGGGCCACGAGCACGATCTCGACGAATTCGCGTTCGACCGCGTGCTCGTCGAGCGCGATGGCCGCTGGGCGGTGGAGGAGCGCGTCGCGCAGGCGCCCGAGCGCCAGTGAATTTTGCGGGGCGCGCCTGGCCGCGCCCTCGTGACGGAATCGCGAAATGCGTCCCGAAAAACTCGGAACGCGTCGCGAACATAGGTAAAATGCGTTTTTAACCAGCTAACGAATCAACATGTCTGCCAGTGCAGTGAATGTGAACCCCGGGCGCAACGTCGTCGTGGTGGGCACCCAATGGGGTGATGAGGGCAAGGGCAAGATCGTCGACTGGCTGACGGACCACGCCCAGGGCGTCGTGCGCTTCCAGGGCGGTCATAACGCCGGACACACGCTCATCATCGGCGGCAAGAAAACCATTTTGCGCCTCATCCCGTCGGGCATCATGCGCGCGGGCACGGCCTGTTACATCGGCAATGGCGTCGTGTTGTCGCCGGAAGCGCTCTTCAAGGAAATCGACGAACTGGAAGCCGCAGGCATCGACGTGCGCAACCGCCTGTTCATTTCCGAAGCGACCACGCTCATTCTTCCGTATCACATCGCGATCGACCAGGCGCGCGAAGCGCGTCGCGGCGCGGGCAAGATCGGCACGACCGGACGCGGCATCGGGCCGGCGTATGAAGACAAGGTGGGCCGCCGCGGTCTGCGCGTGCAGGACCTCTTCGACGCGCCGCTCTTCGCGCAACGTCTGCGCGAAACGCTCGACTTCCATAATTTCGTGCTGACGCAGTACCTGGGCGCGAACGCGGTGGACTATCAGGAAACGCTCGATACGATGCTCGGCTACGCCGATCGTCTCGCGCCGATGGTCACCGACGTCTCCCGCCGTCTCTACGACGAAAACCACGCCGGCCGCAATCTGCTGTTCGAAGGCGCGCAGGGCACGCTGCTCGACATCGATCACGGCACGTATCCGTTCGTCACGTCGAGCAATTGCGTGGCGGGCGCGGCCACGGCGGGCGCGGGCGTCGGTCCGCAAAAGCTCAATTACATTCTCGGCATCACGAAGGCGTATTGCACGCGCGTGGGCGCGGGTCCGTTCCCGAGCGAACTCTACGACGCCGAGAACCCGCAGCGTCAGGACCCGATCGGCCTGAACCTCGCCACCGTCGGCAAGGAATTCGGCTCGGTCACGGGCCGTCCGCGCCGCACCGGCTGGCTCGATGCCGCCGCGCTGCGCCGCTCGATCCAGATCAACGGCATCTCGGGCCTCTGCATGACCAAGCTCGACGTGCTCGACGGCCTCGAAGAGGTCAAGCTGTGCGTCGGCTATACGCTCGACGGCCAGCCGGTCGATATCCTCCCGCGCGGCGCCTCGGAAGTGGCGCGCTGCAAGCCGGTCTACGAGACCTTCGGCGGCTGGAAGGAAAGCACCATCGGCATCACGCAGTGGGACAGCCTGCCGGCTAACGCGCGCGCCTATCTCACGCGCGTGCAGGAAGTGGCGGGCGTGCCGGTCGACATGGTTTCGACCGGCCCGGACCGCGACGAAACGATCCTGCTTCGTCATCCGTTCAAGGTCTGAAGCGAGAAGCGCCTCGACCTGAACCGGACGCTGTAAAGAATGTGGCCGCTTCATGCGGCCACATTTCGCATATAACCGCAGTATGTAATCGAAAGAGCCTCACCATGATCGCGATGACCGACCCGCGTAACGACGACAAGAACCTCTGGGTCAACTGGGACGAATATCACCGGTTGATCGAACTGCTCGCGCTGACCGTGCACGACTCGGGATGGAAGTTCGACAAGATCCTGTGTCTCGCGCGCGGCGGCCTGCGCGTCGGAGACCAGCTGTCGCGCATCTACGACCTGCCGCTCGCCATTCTCGCGACGAGTTCGTATCGCGAAGCCGCCGGCACGGAACAGGGCGACCTCGATATCGCGCAATACATCACGATGACGCGCGGCGAGCTGTCCGGCAATGTGCTGCTCGTGGACGATCTCGTCGATTCGGGCGTCACGCTCGCGCGCGTCCAGGACCATCTGAAGGAGCGCTATCCCGCGATCACGGCGGTTCGCTCGGCGGTGCTGTGGTACAAGGCGTGCTCGAAGGTCAAGCCCGATTACCACGTCCAGTTTCTGGAAACGAATCCGTGGATTCATCAGCCGTTCGAGGAATGGGACACCGTGCGTCCGCACAATCTCGGCGCGTGGATCAAGCGCGGCATGCAGAACGGTCGCGCGTAAGCTCGACGGCCGCTTTTGTTGCACCCATGTGCGCCGTTGTGTCGGGGCTTTCGCCCGACGCAACGGCGTTTTGCTTTTCAGACGGCTTTCGATGCGAACGCACTCGCAAACGCGCGGAAAGCCAACGTCGTGCGCCGACGCGCCGGGGAGGCGATGCTACACTTCCAGTCGCCTCTCTCGTGGCGCCCGAGCAACATGAGAGGAAGCGTCTTTGCGTGCGGCGTTAGATAGAATGGCGTTCGGTTTCTTCCGCTCTGGACGGATATCTCGCTTTTATGACTAACATGACTCACGCGCAAGAGCGCAAACAGCCTTTGCCTTCGCTTGCGCTCGCGGCCATTGGCGTCGTCTTCGGCGACATCGGCACGAGTCCTCTCTATGCTTTGAAGGAAGCCTTTAGCCCATCGCACGGCATCGGCCTCTCGGAAGCCTCCATTCTCGGCGTCATTTCGCTGTTGTTCTGGGCCATCGTGATGGTGGTCGCCGTCAAATACGTGCTCTTCGTCATGCGCGCCGACAACAACGGCGAAGGCGGCGTATTCGCGATGATGACCCTCGCGCTGCGCAGCGTGAAAGATCCTGGCCGACTATCCGGTGTGCTGATGATGCTCGGCATCTTCGGCGCATGCATGTTCTACGGCGACGCCGTCATCACGCCGGCGATGTCGGTGATTTCCGCCGTCGAAGGTCTTGAGATCGCCGCGCCCAAGCTCTCGCCCTACGTGATTCCGATCACGATGGTCATCCTCATCATGCTGTTCTGGATTCAGCGGCACGGCACGGCGGTGGTCGGCAAGCTCTTCGGGCCGATCATGCTGGTGTGGTTCGCTACGCTCGCCGTGCTCGGCGCGTATCACATCGCGCTCGCGCCGGGCGTGCTGGTTGCGCTGAACCCGTACTACGCGTTCTCGTTCATGGCGGAACACGTGTTGCAGGCGTATATCGTCCTCGGGTCGGTGGTGCTGGTTCTCACCGGAGCCGAGGCGCTCTACGCCGACATGGGGCACTTCGGCGCGAAGCCCATCCGCTACGGCTGGTATGGCATCGTGATGCCGTCGCTGCTGCTGAACTACTTCGGGCAGGGCGCGCTTCTGATGCATTCGCCGAAGGCCATCGAGAGCCCGTTCTTCCTGCTCGCGCCGGAGTGGGCGCTGCTGCCGCTCGTCATTCTCTCGACGATCGCGACGGTCATCGCATCGCAAGCCGTCATCTCGGGCGCGTATTCGCTCACGAGCCAGGCCATCCAACTCGGCTACGTGCCGCGCATGAAGATCCTGCATACGTCGGAACTGGCCATCGGGCAGATTTATATTCCGCTCGTCAACTGGATGCTGCTGTTCATCATTCTGTGCATCGTCGTCGGCTTCAAGAGTTCGGAGAACCTGGCGGCGGCTTACGGTCTCGCCGTCACCGCGACAATGCTCGTCACCACCATCCTCGTCTCGGTCGTGATGACGAACCTGTGGGGCTGGAACCGCTTTCTCGTCGGCGCGATGATCGCCGTTTTCCTCGTCATCGACGTCGGGTTCTTCGGCGCGAGTTTGCTCAAGATCGAGCAGGGCGGCTGGCTGCCGCTGTGCATCGGCGGCGCGTTGTTCTTCCTGCTGATGACCTGGTACAAGGGCCGCATGATCGTGAAGGACCGCACCGCCGCCGACGGCATCCCGTTGATGCCGTTCTTGCAAGGGCTGCTCGCGCATCCGCCGCATCGCGTGTCGGGCACGGCGATTTATCTGACGGGCAGCGATTCGCTCGTGCCCGTTAGCCTCCTGCATAACCTCAAGCACAACAAGGTGCTGCACGAGCGGACGATCTTCCTTAACTTCGTCACGCGCGACATCCCGTATGTGGACGACGCGCATCGTCTGGAAGTGAAGGACATCTCGGGCGGTCTTTTCCTCGTAAAAGCGGCATACGGCTTCAACGAGACGCCGGACGTGAAAGCCGTGCTCGAACAGATCACGCGCACGCACGCGATGACGTTCGAACTCATGGATACATCCTTCTTCATGGCGCGCGAGACGGTCGTGCCGACGGAACTGCCGGGCATGTCCGTGTGGCGCGAGCGCGTGTTTGCGTGGATGCATCAGAACGCCGCGAAGCCGACGGACTTCTTCAGCATTCCGGCGAATCGCGTCGTCGAGTTGGGAACGAAGATCGAGATATGAGCGCGTCGGCCGCGCGCGCGAATAGAAAACCCACGCGATAGCGTGGGTTTTTTTACTTGCAGGTCAGCGTGTCAGCGTTTCAGTTTCGCGAAAGCTGCGGCCATCGCGCCACCGGGTTCCGGCTCGCGACGCTGATTGGCCCGCGCATCGCGTGCGCCGCCCCCTGAACGACGATCCTGCCCGCCGCGTGCCGGCGATCCCGCGCTACCCGCGTTCGCCGTGGCAGGAGCGAAGTCGTCGTCGAGACGCATGGTGAGCGCAATGCGCTGGCGCTTCACGTCGGTTTCGAGCACCTTGACCTTCACGACCTGACCCGCCTTCACGACCTCGTGCGGGTCCTTGATGAACTTGGTCGACATTGCGGACACGTGAACAAGGCCGTCCTGATGCACGCCGATATCGACGAACGCGCCGAACGCCGCAACGTTCGTCACGACGCCTTCGAGCACCATGCCTGGCACGAGGTCCGAAATTTTCTCGATGCCTTCGCGGAACGTCGCCGTCTTGAACTCGGGACGCGGATCGCGCCCCGGCTTTTCGAGTTCCGCGAGAATGTCGCGCACGGTCGGCAGGCCGAAACGATCATCGACGAACTCGGCCGGCGACAGACCCGCGAGCGCCTCGCGCTTGCCGAGCACATCGCCGACGTGCTTGTTGATCTTGGCGAGAATGCGCTGCACGACCGGATACGCCTCCGGATGCACCGACGAGCGGTCGAGCGGATTGTCGCCATTGCTGATGCGCAGAAAGCCGGCGGCCTGCTCGAAGGTCTTGTCGCCGAGACGCGGCACCTTGCGCAGATGCTCGCGCGAAGGGAACGGTCCGTTCGCATCGCGATAATCGACGATATTGCGCGCAAGCGTCGCGTTCAAGCCGGAGACGCGGGCGAGCAGGGCGACCGACGCGGTGTTCGCATCGACGCCGACCGCGTTCACGCAGTCCTCGACGACCGCATCCAGCGAGCGCGCGAGTTCGCGCTGATTCACGTCATGCTGATACTGGCCGACGCCGATCGCCTTCGGCTCGATTTTGACGAGTTCCGCGAGCGGATCCTGTAGACGCCGCGCAATCGACACCGCCCCGCGCAGCGACACGTCCATCTCGGGGAACTCCTTCGCCGCCAGCTCGGACGCCGAATACACGGACGCGCCGGCTTCCGACACGACGATCTTTTGCAGCTTCAGATCAGGGTGCTTCGCGATCAGTTCGCTCGCGAGTTTGTCGGTTTCGCGCGACGCCGTGCCGTTGCCGATGGACACGAGCTCGGCCTGCGTCGCACGCGCGAGCCGCGCGAGCTTGGCGATGGAGCCGTCCCAGTCGCGGCGCGGCTCGTGCGGATAAATGGTGTCCGTGGCGAGCACCTTGCCCGTGCGGTCGACGACCGCGACCTTCACGCCGGTGCGCAGGCCCGGATCCAGACCGATGACCGCCTTCGGGCCCGCGGGCGCGGCGAGCAGCAAGTCCTTCAGATTGCGCGCGAACACGCGAATGGCCTCGTGTTCGGCTTCCTCGCGCAGTTGCGTGAGCAGTTCGTTTTCGATGTGCGGCTGCACCTTCACGCGCCAGCACCAGCGGCACGCGTCGGAGAGCCACTTGTCGGCGGCGCGGTTGCGGTTCGCGATGCCGAAATGCTGCGCGATCATCGCTTCGCCCGGATGCGGCACTTGCGTATCCAGTTCCTCGCCGAGACCGAGCTTCACCGACAGCACGCCCGCGTTGCGGCCGCGAAAGAGCGCGAGCGCGCGATGCGACGGCACCGTGCGGATCGTCTCGCTGTAGTCGTAGTAATCGCGGAATTTTTCGCCTTCGTCGCCTTGCTTTCCGTCCACCACGCTCGACATGACGAGCCCCTGGTTGAACAGATAGTCGCGCAGCTTGCCGAGGACTTCAGCCGTTTCGCCGAACTGCTCCGAGAGGATGTCGCGCGCGCCGTCGAGCGCGGCTTTCGTATCGGCGACGCCTTTTTCGGCATCCACGAACTTCGCGGCTTCGGCTTGCGGATCGAGCGTCGGATCGGCGAGAAGGGCTTGCGCGAGCGGCTCGAGCCCGGCTTCGCGGGCGATCTGCGCGCGCGTGCGGCGCTTCGGCTTGTAGGGCAGATAGAGGTCTTCGAGCACCTGCTTGCTGTCCGCGCCTTCGATTGCGCCGCGCAACTCGCCGGTGAGTTTTCCCTGTTCCTCGATGCTTTGCAGGATGGCGGCGCGCCGGTCTTCCAGTTCCCGCAGATACAGCAGGCGCTCTTCGAGCGTGCGCAATTGCGTGTCGTCGAGATTGCCGGTCACTTCCTTCCGATACCGGGCGATGAACGGGACAGTCGAGCCTTCGTCCAGAAGCTGCACGGCGGCGGCGACCTGGCGCGGCTGCACGGTGAGTTCGGTGGCGATGCGCTGTACGATCTTGAGTGCTACGGTTTCCGTCATGGTTCTGCGCTGTCTGCTGACTCGTCGCGAAGGCGGCGCGCGCGTGCGTCGTCGTACATCGTCATGGATGGGCGGCGGCGCGGGCGTGCCGCGGGCGCTGTGACGAGTGATGGGCCGGGTTGCTGGAGCGGGGCATTTTGCCATAAATGGCGAAGCGCTCCGGCGTGCGGTGATAGAATTTCGGGACCGCGCACGCCCGTTTTCCGGCCTTCGCGCACCTGATTCCCTACCACGTTGCCGTTCATCAATTTGCTCAACTTCCGCCTTCCGAAGGCCGCGCCGATGGCCGTGGCCGCATCGTCCCTATGCGCGCTTTTCGCGGTCCTGCCGCAGCACGCGATCGCGCAGACAGCCGCCGCGACCGGGCCGGCGTCTTCGCTGAGCACGCAGACGCCCGATGCGGCGGCGGGCGGCGCCGAAAGCACGGACGGCGCCTTGCGCGCGGATTACGCGCAGCGGCAGAAGACGCTCGACCGGCGCACGTCGGAGAACGACTATCGGTACGGCGTGAAGCAGCATGACTGCTACAGCAAGTTCTTCGTGAACCATTGTCTCGATAGCGCGCGCACCGAAATGCGTGAGGCGCGCCAGCAGATTCGCCAGGAACAGCTCGCGCTCGACGACGAGCAGCGCGCCGAGCACGCGAAGGAGCGCGATCGTCAGACGGCGCTCAAGCAGGCGCAATACGAGGCCGAAGCGCCGCAGCGCGAGGCCAACGAGAAGGCGAGCGAGCAGGCGTACGAAGACAAGCAGCGCCAGAACGCGCTCGCCGCCGCCCAGCGCAACGCCGAAGCGCCGCAACGGGCGGCAAACCAGAAGGCCTACGATCAGAAGCAGGCGGACTACCAGAAGAAGCTGGACGAAGCGCGCGCGCGCGGTGTGCAGGACGCGCAGGACCGCGAGCAGAAGGCGCAGCGCTTCGAGCAGAAGCAGAAGGATGCCGCGCAGCATCGCGCCGAAGTGGAAGCGCGTCAGAAGGAAGCCGCTCGCAAGCAGCAGGAAAAGGCACAGCAGGCAGAGCAGGAAAAGCAGCGGCAGGAACAGTCGAAGCAACAGTCGAACCAGCAGCAGCAAGGCAAGTAGCGCCTCCTGGCCGGATGGCGGAGGCGCCGATGTCGCGGCCTTGCGTCATACTCTGGCTGAATCGGCCAGGCGCTGTCTGCCGTCGAGACGCCCGCGCTGGCCGGTAGCCTTGCATGGAGGCGAGCATGCAGCAACGCTTGAACGCACCCCGACAACCCGCCGTGGATGCCGCCCTGATTCGCGATCGCATCGCGCAACTGCAGGAAGAGCATCACGGCCTCGATACGCTGATCGGCAAGCTGTCCGGCATCGACGACCTCGAACTCCGGCGCCTCAAGAAGCGCAAGCTCAAGGTCAAAGACACGATACTCCTGCTGCAATTGCAACTGGACACCGACCCGCACTGAATCGTCTCACGGCGTGCAACATGCCCGAGCCCGCCCGCGCCTCTGGCCGGCGGCGTCGCGCGTTGCACGGAACACGCAGATTTCGCAGGATCTAGCCCGCTTTGAACTCACCCGTCACCCCTTCCGACTCCGCGAGCGCCGCGCTTGCGCTGACGGACAAGCGCAGCGTCGAACTCGACGCGATCTTTTCCGCCGATGGCCTGCTCGCGCGCGCCATCGACGGCTATCGGCCGCGCGCATCGCAGATTCAGATGGCGCGCTCCGTCGCGGCGGCGATGGAAGCGTCCGGCCGCGCGATGCCCGAACCCGCGATGTTCGAAGCGCAGCGCCGTCCCGCGCGCAAGCTCGGGCCGTCCGACAAGCCCTATGAAGTCGAGGAAGCGCCAGCCGACGAAGTCGGCATCGCGACCGCGAAAGCGGCTATCGACGGCGGCGAGAACACGCTGATCGTCGAGGCCGGCACGGGCACCGGCAAGACCTACGCGTATCTCGTCCCGGCGATGCTCTGGGGCGGCAAGGTCATCGTGTCGACGGGGACCAAGCATCTGCAGGATCAGCTTTTTGCCCGCGACATTCCCACCGTGCGAGACGCGCTCGCCGTGCCGGTCTCCGTCGCGATGCTAAAGGGCCGCGCGAACTACCTGTGTCATTACTATCTGGAGCGCACCGCCGACAACGGTCGCCTGCCGTCGCGCCAGGACACGTCGCATCTGCAGGAAATCGTCCGTTTCGCAAAGATCACGCGCACCGGCGACAAGGCCGAACTCGCGAGCGTGCCCGAGAATTCCCCGGTCTGGCCGATGGTCACGTCCACGCGCGACAACTGCCTCGGCCAGGAATGCCCGCATTACAAGGACTGTTTCGTGATGCAGGCGCGCAAGGAGGCGCAGCAGGCCGACATCGTCGTGGTGAATCACCATCTGTTCTTCGCGGACGTGATGCTGCGCGACACCGGCATGGCCGAACTCCTGCCGATGGCCAACACGATCATCTTCGACGAAGCGCATCAGTTGCCCGAAACGGCCACGCTCTTTTTCGGCGAGACGCTTTCCACGACGCAACTGCTCGAACTCGCGCGCGATACCGTCGCCGAAGGTCTGAGCCATGCGCGCGACGCCGCCGACTGGACGAAGCTCGGCGCCGCGCTCGAGCGTGCCGCGCGCGATCTGCGGCTCGCGTTCAAGGAGGATTCGGCGCGCTTCTCGGTCGGTCAGCTTCCCGACGGGCATCCGCTTTTCGATGCGCTCGATACGCTCGAGACGCATCTTGGCGCGCTGGCCGCGGCGCTCTTGTCGCATGCGGAGCGCGCGGAATCGCTGCAGGCGCTCGTGCGTCGCGCGCGCGAATTGCAGGATCTGCTGTCGGGCTGGACCACGCCGCCGACGCCGCTGGAACGCGCGGTCGTCGAGGACGAAAGTGCCGCGCAGGAAGCGGCGAAGGACGAGCCGAACGAAATGGTGCGCTGGATCGAAGTGTTCTCGCACACGGTTCAGTTCCACGAGACGCCGCTGTCCGTCGCGCCGATCTTTGCCAAGCAGCGCGCGGGCGTGCCGCGCGCGTGGATCTTCACGTCGGCGACGCTTTCGGTGCGCGGCGACTTCACGCACTACGCGGCGCAGATGGGTCTGAACGCGCGCCGCTCGATGACGCTGCCGAGTCCCTTCGACTATCCGACTCAGGGCCTTTTGTACGTGCCGCGCAATCTGCCGCAGCCGTCTTCGCCGCAGTTCACCGACGCCGTGTTCGAAGCGGCGCTGCCTGTGATCGAGGCGGCGGGCGGCGGCGTGTTCGTGCTCTGCACGACCTTGCGCGCGGTCGATCGCATCGCGACGCGCCTGCGCGACATCATCGAGCGGCGCGGCTGGGGCAATCCGCTGCTCGTACAGGGCGATGCGAGCCGCACCGAACTGCTCGACCGCTTCCGCGCGTACGGCAACGCGATTCTCGTGGGAAGCCAGAGTTTCTGGGAAGGCGTCGATGTGCGCGGCGACGCGCTGTCGCTCGTCGTCATCGACAAGCTGCCGTTCGCGCCGCCCGACGATCCGGTGCTCGCCGCGCGCCTCGACGCGCTCACGAAAAAGGGCTTGAGCCCGTTCGCCGTGCATCAGTTGCCGCAGGCGGTCATTACGCTCAAGCAGGGCGCGGGCCGTCTGATTCGCGCGGAAACGGATCGCGGCGTGCTGATGATCTGCGACACGCGCCTTGTCGACAAACCTTACGGCCGGCGCATCTGGCAGAGTCTTCCGCCTTTCAAGCGCACCCGCGAACTCGACGTGGTGCGCGCGTTCTTCAGCGACTCCCCGAGTTCCGCCGAGCTGGCCGAATAGCGCGTTCGGCGGTCCGCTGGACGTTCGCGATGGCCTGTTCGACGCGCGAGGCGTCTCGCGCTTTGGCGCGTGCGCTCCCGTCGTCGACGTCGAGTGCCACGCGAAAGCGCATCGATTTCACGCTGTAGGCGCTGCCGAAGTCCGGCGACGCGCTTTGCCGGCGCGTGCCGGCAGCGTCTCGATGGGCGGCGCTTTCCGGCGCGTCGGACGAGATAGCCGCGAGAATGCGCGCATTGGCCGTCACGCCCGTCTTGATGCGAATGCCATTGGCGGCGAGCGCGCGGTTGACTTCCGCCAGCACCGGTTGCCCGAGCGCATGCGACTGCAAAAAACGCCTGAATTGCCCCATCGCGTTCGCATCGGGCGTGCAACCGCCTGTTTCGTCGATGCGCGCAAAACGCCGCATCGCGATGCTGTCGATGAGCGCGTCCTCGCAATCGCGATCGGATAGCCCGAACCAACTCTGAAGGAAGCAGACGCGCAGCATCGGCTCGAGCGCAGCGGGAAAGGGCGCGGCGCTGTCTTTCGGCACATGCGGCTCGACGATCGCGCGCAGGCGTGACCACGGCATCAGCGAATTCATGGTGTCGAGGAACGCATCGCGCTGAGTGCGCCTCGCGTTCTTACTCGGTTGGGCGCCGCCAGCGCGGGATGGAGTGGCCGCCATGCTTGTCTCTTGCAGGAACGTGTTCGGTTCGGACCCTCGCAACGCGGCTGAATGCCTGCGCTGATCCAGAGGATTGCTAAATTTTGTTGCCGACAGAAAAAATTCCGCGCAAAAAAATAGGGCGTTCGCACGCCCTTTGTTGCAAGGCCGGCGCGGGCGCCGGCCTCTACACGCTAATTACCAGATCTGATACCACGGCTTGTCGGTGCCGGCGCGGCGCTTGCCCGTCACATACGGGCTGTCCGGGAAGGTCGCTGCAAGCACGCGCTTGGTGTCGTCGGCAAGTTGCGGCTGATCCAGCCTCTGATACGACAGCATCATGATGTGCAGCGCGTCTTCCGTCGCCGGGGCGTTCTTGTACTCGCGGATGGCGAGCTGCGCCCGGTTGATCGCCGCCACGTAGGCGCCACGGCGATAGTAGTAATCGGCCGCATGAACTTCGTGCGAGGCGAGCGCGTTCACGATATAGCGCATGCGCTGCGCGGCATCCGGCGCGTACTTGCTTTGCGGATATTTGTCGACGACGACCTTGAACGCGTCATACGACTCGCGCAGCGACTTCGGATCGCGCTCGCTCATGTCCTGACCCGAGAAGCGGCCGAAGAGACCGAGATCGTCGTTGAAATGGATCATGCCCTTCAGATAATACGCATACGCGATATCGGGATGATCCGGATGCAGCCGGATGAAACGGTCGATGGCCTGGTCCGCGTTGGCGGTTTCGCTGTCCTTCCAGTTGCAGTACGCGACGTTGATCTGCGCCTGCTGCGCGAAGTGGCCGAACGGGTCGCGGCCTTCGAGCGCCTCGAAGTACTTGGCGCACTTGCCCCAGTCGCTGCCGGAGAGCGCGTCCTGGGCCTCCGTATATAATTTGTTGTTATTCCACGTCGCCGTTTCGTCGGTTTTCTCGGGCAGGCCGTGGCAGGCCGTGACGATGGCGACGCTCGCGGCCAGCGCCAGATACTTGATCGATTGCTGCATCGATTGATGAATGGTGTTGAAGGCTCGCATCAGTGCTTGCTTATCCTGGCTCGTGCTGGGCTTGTCCTGGGCTTTCCGGCTGGTTCCAGCTGTGTTTCCGGTGCGGTCTGTCGGCGCGGCATGCGGTTCATCGTCGCGACGTTACGCGCTGTGCAACGATGACGCTTGCCGACACGCGAAACATGCGATCACGCCGGCACTTTCCGCTTTACAGCTGCGCTTTGGAATTCCCCGCGCACTTCCCGTTATCTCGTTTAAATGACCCGCTCAAGTACTCGTCGTACCAAAGACCAACTCAAAGATTATAGCCGATGCGCCACCCGCGACGACGCTGCTTCGCCCGAATCGGAACGCGAGGCAGGCGCGGCTGCGCATGCCGGCGATGCGCGCACGGCGCGCGTGCCCGACGAACTCGCGGGCGACCGGCTCGACAAGGTGCTCGCGAAGGTCTTCCCCGAGTTTTCGCGCAGCCGTCTGCAGGGCTGGATCGAGGAAGGGCGCGTGCTCGTCGACGGCGCTGCGGCGAAGATCCGCCAGCCGGTGCCGCTCGGCGCGACCATCGCGCTCGTGCCGGATCTGCTGCCCGAGCAGCTCGCGTTCACGCCCGAGCCGGTTCCGCTTTCCATCGTCTATGAGGACGAGGCGCTCGTCGTCGTCGACAAACCCGCGGGGCTGGTCGTGCATCCCGCGGCCGGGAACTGGAGCGGCACGCTGCTCAACGGCCTGCTGCACCGATACGGCGCCGCCGCCGCCGGACTGCCGCGCGCGGGCATCGTGCATCGGCTGGACAAGGAGACGTCGGGGCTGATGGTCGTCGCGCGCACGCTCGAAGCGCAAACCGACCTCGTGCGCCAGTTGCAGGCGCGCACGGTGAAGCGCCGCTATGTGGCGTTCGTGTGGGGCAACATGCCGGACGACGGCACCATCGACGCGCCCATCGGCCGCGATTCGCGCGAACGCACGCGCATGGCCGTCGTGCAGAGCGCGGCGGGCAAGCCCGCGCGCACGCACTTTCGCACCATCGACCGCGCGACGTGGAAGGGCCAGCCTGTGAGCGCGATCCACTGCGATCTCGAAACCGGCCGCACGCATCAGATTCGCGTGCATTGCGCGCATGTGGGACATCCGCTGCTCGGCGATCCGGTCTATGGACGCGCGCGCGGCAAGCGCTCGGTCACGCCGCTGCCGAACGGCTTCGCGCGCCAGGCGCTGCATGCGTGGCGGCTCGGGCTCATCCATCCGCTGACGGGCAAGGACGTGCACTGGCGCGCGGACGTTCCGCAGGACCTCGCGACGCTCGCGCAGGAACTCGGTTTCGGGCGCGACGAAGAAATCGACTTCGACGAGGACGACGCGTTCGCCGAAGTCTACGAGATGAGCGAAGGCGAAGCGTGGGACGAAGAAGACGACGATTACGAGGACGACGAAGCATGATGACCGACCGCCCGGGCGCTGCGCCCGCACTCGATCCGAAGCATTGTCTGTGGCCGCAATGGCGCGTGTCGCCGCGCGTTCGCGCATTCGTGACGACGCGCGCGGGCGGCGTGAGCGCCGCGCCTTACGATGGCGGCGCGCCCGAGGCGGGCGGTCTGAACCTGGGACTATCCACCGGCGATGCGCCCGAGGCCGTGCAGGAAAACCGCCGCCGCGCGCTCGCGCTGACCGGCGCGCGCGATGCCGCATGGCTGTCGCAGATCCACGGCACGCAGGTCGAAGACGCGCAGGCGGTGATCGACGCACGCGCATCCGGGCCGACGCGTGCGGACGCAAGCGTGACGGATCGCGCGGGCGTCGTCTCGGTCGTGATGACGGCGGATTGCCTGCCCGTACTCTTCTGCGACGACGAAGGCCGCGCGGTCGGCGCGGCGCACGCGGGCTGGCGCGGTCTCGCGGGCGGCATCATCGAAAAGACGGGCGAGCGCGTCGCGGCTCTCGCGGGCGCGCCGGCATCGAAGCTCAACGCGTATCTCGGTCCGGCGATCGGGCCGTTGGCGTTCGAAGTCGGCGAAGACGTGCTCGATGCCTTCGTCAGCGCATGCGACACGCGCCGTCGCGACGCGACCGCCGCCGCGTTCGAAGCTACCGGGACCGCCGGCAAGTACCTCGCGGACATCTATGCGCTCGCGCGCCTGCGCCTTGCCGACATCGGCATCGACGCGGCGCGCATCCACGGCGGCACGCATTGCACGGTCACCGAAAGTGAGCGCTTCTATTCCTATCGGCGCGATCGCGTGACCGGCCGCATGGCCGCGATGATCTGGCTTGCCGACTGAATCGACGGATCGCCGCGGGAGTCAGTCGGCAGGCCGAATCGCCGCTTGCGCGCCGTTTCATTTCGATGGGGGAAAACGATAATTATAAAAACATCGCACTGCGGCAAAATCGGGACGAAGCATTGACATGCTCGACGCCTCAGAGCAAGAATGTTCCCGTAATGGATTCAATCGGGCCGGCGTAGCGGGGGCAATTCTTGCCACGCGCAATCGGCGCATCGACAGTTGTGCAAGTCGAGATAGCCCGGCAATGCCTGCATCAGCAATCAGTCTTGCGAGACTCAGAGGTCAAAGGCGGGTATGGCTTCCAAAACATCTTCCTCATCTTCCCGCTCCCGTACAGCCGACAGCACCACGGCCGACACCCCAGCCGATCCGACTGGCGTACAGCAAGCGTTCGAACAATGGCTCAACGCCTGGCGCTCCGTTGCCGATCCTGCGCAATGGGCGAAGTTCACTCAACAGACGAATCCCGCCGCTGACGGCGCAAAGGCGGGTGGCGAAGCCGGGGCGAACAGCGCGGCATCGCCCGCGGGCGCATTTGGCGGCTTTCCGTTTCATAGCTTCGGCGGCGTGCCCGGCGCATTCCCCGGAACATTCCCCGGCGGCTTTCCCACGGCATTCCCGACCATCGCGAGCATGCCGCAGATGCCCGACTTGACCAAGATGAACGGCCTCGCGGAGTTCGCCAAGCTCGCGAGCAGCATGCCGGGTTTCGGCGCGGCGATGCAGGGCCTGCCGACCTTGCCGAAGATTCCGACAGCGGCCATTCCGCCCGACCGCCTGCATCAACTGCAAAGCGACTACACACGCGACGTGTCCGAGCTTTTGCGGCAGGCGAGCGGGCAGAGCATCGACCCGACCTCGCTCAAGGACCGGCGCTTCAAGGACAACGCGTGGCAATCCACGCCCGCGTTCGCGTTCACCGCGGCGTGGTATCTGCTCAACGCGCGCTATCTGCAAGAGTTGGCCGATGCGATCCAGAGCGATCCGAAGACGCGCGAGCGCATCCGCTTCACCGTGCAGCAATGGGCGGCCGCGGCGGCGCCGAGCAACTACCTCGCGTTCAATCCCGAAGCGCAGAAGGCGCTCATCGAGAGCAAGGGCGAGAGCCTGCGCCAGGGCATGCTGAATCTGCTCGGTGACATGCAGCGCGGCAAGATTTCGCAGTCGGACGAATCGGGCTTCGTGATCGGCAAGAACATCGCGACCACCGAAGGCGCGGTCGTCTACGAGAACGAGCTCGCGCAACTGATCCAGTACAAGCCGCTCGCGCCGAAGGTTCATGCGCGGCCGCTTCTGATCGTGCCGCCTTGCATCAACAAGTTCTATATCCTCGATCTTTCGCCGGAAGGCTCGCTCGTGCGGCATGCGCTCGAATCGGGCCAGCAGGTCTTCATGGTGTCGTGGCGCAATGCGGACCAGTCGATCGCGCATAAGACCTGGGACGATTACGTCGACGAAGGCGTGCTTCAGACGATGCGCGTCGTGAAGGACATCGCCGGCGCGGACAAGGTCAACACGCTCGGCTTCTGCATCGGCGGCACGCTGCTCGCAACCGCGCTCGCCGTCGAAAAGGCGCGCGGCAACGAGCCGGCTTCGTCGATGACGCTGCTCACCTCCATGCTCGACTTCACGGACACCGGCGTGCTCGACGTTTTCGTCGACGAAGCGCACGTCCAGATGCGCGAGCAGGCGATCGGCGGCAAGAACGGCGCGCCGGCCGGCCTCATGCGCGGCATCGAATTCGCCAATACGTTCTCGTATCTGCGCCCGAATGATCTCGTTTGGAACTACGTCGTCGACAATTATCTGAAGGGCCGCACGCCGCAAGCGTTCGACTTGCTTTTCTGGAACAGCGATTCGACGAATCTGCCCGGCCCGATGTGCGTCTGGTATCTGCGCAACACGTATCTCGAGAACAAGCTGCGCGAACCCGGCGCGCTCACCGTATGTGGCGAGCCGGTGGACTTGTCGAGCCTCACGGTGCCGACCTTCATCTACGGTTCACGCGAGGACCATATCGTGCCGTGGAAGTCGGCGTATGCGTCCGCGCCGCTGCTTTCGGGACCCGAGACGTTCGTGCTCGGCGCATCGGGACATATCGCGGGCGTGATCAATCCGCCGTCGAAGAACAAGCGCAGCTTCTGGATGGTCGACAGCACCGACACGCGTCTGCCCGCCGATCCCGACGCGTGGTTCGAGACCGCGACCGAGCATCCCGGCAGCTGGTGGCCGACGTGGACCGAATGGCTCGCCAAGCACGCGGGCGATGAGCGCAAGCCGGGCGCATCGCTCGGATCGAAGAATTATCCTGTGATCGAGGCGGCGCCGGGACGCTACGTCATGCAGCGCGACAGTTGACAGACCGTCGAGCGACGCTCGGGCGCCAGAACGCAAGCCAACATTCGATGCCAAAGGAAACTGAAATGACTGACGTAGTGATCGTATCGGCCGCGCGTACAGCGGTCGGCAAGTTCGGCGGTTCGCTCGCGAAGATCGCGGCGCCGGAACTGGGCGCGACGGTGATTCGCGCGGTGCTCGAGCGCGCGGGCGTGAAGCCCGAGCAGGTGAGCGAGGTCATCCTGGGACAGGTGCTGACGGCGGGCTCGGGCCAGAATCCGGCGCGCCAGTCGGTCATCAAGGCAGGCTTGCCCGACATGGTGCCGGGCATGACGATCAACAAGGTTTGCGGTTCGGGCCTCAAGGCGGTGATGCTTGCCGCGAACGCGATCATCGCGGGCGATTCGGAGATCGTCGTCGCGGGCGGTCAGGAGAACATGAGCGCGGCGCCGCACGTGCTGCCCGGCTCGCGCGACGGCTTCCGCATGGGCGATGCAAAACTGATCGACTCGATGATCGTCGATGGCCTGTGGGACGTCTATAACAACTACCACATGGGCACGACGGCGGAAAACGTCGCGAAGGAATTCGGCATCACGCGCGAAGCACAGGACGCGTTCGCGGCGTTGTCGCAAAACAAGGCCGAGCGCGCGCAGAAGGAAGGGCGTTTCAGCGACGAAATCGTGCCGGTCGCGATTCCCCAGCGCAAGGGCGAACCGCTGCAATTCGCCACTGACGAATTCGTGCGCCACGGCGTCACCGCCGAAGCGCTCTCGGGCCTGAGGCCCGCGTTTTCGAAGGAAGGCACGGTGACGGCGGCGAACGCGTCGGGCATCAACGATGGCGCGGCGGCGGTCGTCGTGATGTCGGCGAAGAAGGCCGAAGCGCTCGGCCTCACGCCGCTTGCGCGCATCAAGGCGTATGCGAGCGCGGGCGTCGATCCGAAAATCATGGGCATGGGGCCGGTGCCGGCATCGAAGCGCTGTCTGGAACGCGCGGGCTGGAGCGTGAACGATCTCGATCTGATGGAGATCAACGAGGCGTTCGCTGCGCAGGCGCTCGCCGTGCACAAGCAGATGGGCTGGGACCAGGAAAAGATCAACGTGAACGGCGGGGCGATCGCGATCGGTCATCCGATCGGCGCATCGGGCTGCCGTATCCTCGTCACGCTGCTGCACGAGATGCAAAAGCGCGATGCGAAGAAGGGCCTCGCGTCGCTGTGCATCGGCGGCGGCATGGGCGTCGCGCTGGCGCTCGAGCGTCCGTAAGGGCGGCGGGAAAAAAAGGAACCAGGCGGGCGGCGCTGTCGGGCGCGCCCCGCATAACGAAAAGGGAGTCGAGCATGACGAAGCGCATAGCGTATGTAACCGGCGGGATGGGCGGCATCGGCACCAGCATTTGCCAGCGGCTCCTCAAGGACGGCTTCACGGTCGTCGCGGGTTGCGGCCCGAACTCGCCGCGCCGCGTGAAATGGCTGGAAGACCAGAAGGCGCTCGGCTTCGACTTCGTTGCCTCGGAAGGCAATGTCGGCGACTGGGAATCGACGAAGGTCGCGTTCGACAAGGTGAAGGCCGAAGTCGGCGAAATCGACGTGCTGGTGAACAACGCGGGCATCACGCGCGATGTCGTGTTCCGCAAGATGACGCACGAAGACTGGACGGCCGTCATCGACACGAACCTGACGAGCCTTTTCAATGTGACCAAGCAGGTGATCGACGGCATGGTGGAGCGCGGCTTCGGGCGCATCATCAATATTTCGTCGGTGAACGGCCAGAAAGGGCAGTTCGGCCAGACGAACTATTCGACCGCGAAGGCGGGCATTCACGGCTTCACGATGGCGCTCGCGCAGGAAGTCGCGACCAAGGGCGTGACGGTCAACACGGTGTCGCCGGGCTATATCGGCACGGACATGGTGAAGTCGATCCGCCCCGAAGTGCTCGAAAAGATCGTCGCGACGATTCCGGTGCGGCGTCTCGGCACGCCGGACGAAATCGGCTCGATCGTCGCGTGGCTTGCGTCGGAGGAATCGGGCTTTTCCACCGGAGCGGACTTTTCGCTCAATGGCGGCTTGCACATGGGCTGACGGGCTGCGCTCGTCCGGCTCTCGCGTGGGGCGCGGGCCGGACGTCTGCCGCTTGCCGGATATATCAACTATGCGGCGAACCTGCAGCAACGCTTTTTTGCGACAACGCAAGACATGCTTGCTGCCATCGCAGTAAAGTCTCGCGTTTAAAGGCGTTCAATGACCACCACGACTACTACAAAGAAATCTGCCGAACGACTCATAAAAAAATATCCCAATCGTCGGCTGTATGACACGGAGACGAGCACGTACATCACGTTATCCGACGTGAAGCAGCTCGTTCTCGATCAGGAAGACTTCAAGGTGCTCGACGCCAAGTCCAACGACGACCTGACGCGCAGCATCCTTTTGCAGATCATTCTGGAGGAAGAGAGCGGCGGCTTGCCGATGTTTTCGTCGGTGATGCTTTCGCAGATCATCCGTTTTTACGGCCACGCGATGCAGGGCATGATGGGAACGTATCTGGAGAAGAACATCCAGGCGTTCATCGACATCCAGCAGAAGCTGTCCGAGCAAAGCAAGGGCATCTACGACGGCAACGCGCTGAACCCGGAAGTGTGGTCGCAGTTCATGAACATGCAGGCCCCGATGATGCAGGGCATGATGACGAGCTACATCGAGCAGTCGAAGAACATGTTCGTGCAGATGCAGGAGCAGATGCAGAATCAGGCGAAGACGATGTTCAATACGTTTCCGTTTCCGGGTGGGGCGCCGACCGGCGAGAAGAAGTGAGGGGCGGTGTGCGGCGCCGCGGGTTGTCGGTAGGGCGCGGCCGACACGTGCGGCCCGTGGCTTGTTGCAATTCACGGGCGGCAAGCGCACCACTGGTTTTGTGGAGCTGACGCGGCGCTCAGCGGGCGCGGAAGGTGATTCAGGGCTGCATTGATTGGAGTGCCAAAGCGGTTCTGCAGGTGGTCACGGTCTCCGTGCTTCGGGCGGTTCGAAAAAAGCTGCTTTCTTTGGTTACTTTCTTTGCATGGGAACAGAGTAAGGCGTTAAAGCGCCGACTCCGGTCGACACAAAGAAAGTGCCCCCGCCGGGGAGGCGGCTACTGCACAAAACGGCAAGACGACGGCAAAAGCAACAAACAAGCGCCCGGATCAAAGCAAAACCCAAAAAAACCGCCAAACCCATTCCGGTTAAAATGGCGGATTCGCTCGCCAAGCGAGCGGCAAGCCCCGCGCCACTCCCGAATCTCCCCCGTGAATATTCCAGCAAAACCCACCTCCAACGCGCCCGCGCCGAAGATCGGCATGGTCAGCCTCGGCTGCCCGAAGGCGCTCGTCGATTCCGAACAAATCATCACCCAGCTGCGCGCCGAAGGTTACGAAATCTCCGGCACGTATGACGGCGCCGACCTCGTCGTCGTGAACACCTGCGGCTTTATCGACGAAGCCGTGCAAGAAAGCCTCGATGCCATCGGCGAGGCGCTCAACGAAAACGGCAAGGTCATCGTCACCGGCTGCCTCGGCGCGAAAAAGAGCGCGAGCGGCACGGGTCTCATCGAAGAAGTGCATCCGAAAGTGCTGGCCGTCACCGGTCCGCACGCGACCAACGAAGTGATGAACGCGGTGCACGCGCATCTGCCGAAGCCGCACGATCCTTTCGTCGATCTCGTCCCGCCCGCCGGCATCAAGCTCACGCCGCGCCACTACGCGTATCTCAAGATTTCCGAAGGCTGCAATCACCGCTGCACGTTCTGCATCATCCCGTCGATGCGCGGCGACCTCGTCTCGCGTCCCGTCGCGGAAGTCATGATGGAGGCGGAGAATCTCTTCAAGTCGGGCGTAAAGGAACTCCTCGTCATCTCGCAGGACACGAGCGCGTATGGCGTCGACGTGAAATACCGCACCGGCTTCTGGAACGGCAAGCCGCTCAAGACGCGCATGACCGAACTCGTCGGCGCGCTCGGCGAACTGGCGGCGCAGTACGGCGCGTGGGTGCGTCTGCACTACGTCTATCCGTATCCGAGCGTCGATGAAGTCATCCCGATGATGGCCGAAGGTCCGCTCAAGGGCCATGTGCTGCCGTACCTCGACGTGCCTTTCCAGCACGCGCATCCCGACGTCCTGAAACGCATGAAGCGCCCCGCCAACGCCGAAAAGGTGCTGGAGCGCGTGAAGACGTGGCGCGAGATTTGTCCCGATCTGACCATCCGAAGCACGTTCATCGCGGGCTTTCCGGGCGAGACCGAAGAGCAGTTTCAAACGCTGCTCGATTTCATCCGCGAGGCGGATCTGGATCGCGTCGGCTGCTTCGCGTATTCGCCGGTCGAAGGCGCGACGGCCAATGAACTCGACGGCGCGCTGCCCGACGACGTGCGCGAGGAGCGCCGCGCGCGCTTCATGGAGCTGGCCGAGGAACTGTCGGCGAAACGCATGCAAAAGAAGGTCGGGAAGACGCTGAAAGTGCTCGTCGATGAAATTGGCGCGGAAGGCGGCATCGGGCGCACGGCGGCGGATGCGCCGGAAATCGACGGCGTCGTGTATGTCGCGCCGCCGACGAAGGCATCGAAGCGCTACAAGGCCGGCGATTTCGTCTCGGTGAAAATCACCGGCGCGGACGGCCACGATCTCTGGGGCGAGGTCTGAGCGATGACGCCGGACACTGCCCAGATCCTCGCGCTCGGCGAGGCGATGATCGAGTTCAATCAGGCAACGCGCGACGAGCCGAACTATCTGCAAGGCTTCGGCGGCGATGTTTCGAATTTCCTGATCGCGGCGGCGCGGCAGGGCGCGAGGACGGGCTTCGTGTCGGCGGTCGGCAGCGATCATTTCGGGCAACTGCTGCTCGATCTGTGGCGCGCCGAGAACGTCGATACAACGGCCGTGCGCGTCGAGAATGAAGCGCCCACCGGCGTCTACTTCGTATCGCACGGCGCGAGCGGGCATCGCTTCGACTATCTGCGCGCGGGCTCGGCGGCAAGCCGCTATGCGCCGTCGCACTTGCCGCTCGACGCCATCGCCGCGGCGAAGGTTCTGCATCTGTCGGGCATCAGCCTCGCGATCGGCGTATCCGCGTGCGATGCCGCGTTCGCCGCGATCGAGCACGCGCGCGCGCACGGCGTCAAAGTCAGCTTCGACACGAACCTGCGGCTCAAGCTGTGGCCGCTCGCCCGCGCCCGCGCGGTCATGCTCGAAGCGATCAGCGCGAGCGACATCTGCCTGCCGAGCTGGGACGACGTCACGGTGCTGACCGGTCACGAAGACAAAGACGCCATCGTGGATGCGCTGCTGGCGCTCGGGCCCAGGATCGTCGCGCTCAAGCTGGGCAAGGAAGGCGCGTATATCGCGACGCCCGCCGAGCGGCGCGTGGTGCCGGGACGCGTCGTGAACGCCGTCGATGCCACCGGCGCGGGCGACTGTTTCGGCGGCGCGTTCATTGCGCGGATCGTCGCGGGCGATGATCCCTTCGCGGCGGCGCATTACGCGAACGTCGCGGCGGCGCTGTCGACGCAAGGCTTCGGCGCGGTCGCACCGATTCCGGATCGCGCGGCGGTCGAGCGCGCGCTCACGCACTAATCCATAACCAAAAGGAGACGACAAGATGCAGCGCGAAGTGGTGGTGGCAAGCGGTGTGCGTACCGCAATCGGCGATTTCGGCGGCGCGCTCAAGGACTTCACGCCGACCGATCTCGGCGCGCGCGTCGTGCGCGAGGTGCTCTCGCGTGCGCGCGTGGAGGGCGACGAAGTCGGGCATGTGGTCTTCGGCAATGTGATCCAGACGGAGCCGCGCGACATGTATCTCGCGCGCGTCGCGGCGCTCGATGGCGGCGTCGCGCAGCACGCGCCCGCGCTTACGGTGAACCGGCTGTGCGGCTCGGGCTTGCAGGCGATCGTTTCGGCGTCGCAGTCCATCTTGCTCGGCGATGCCGACATCGCCATCGGCGGCGGCGCGGAAAGCATGAGCCGCGCGCCCTACGTGATGCCCGCCGCGCGCTTCGGCCAGCGCATGGGCGACGCGCGCGTCGTCGACATGATGCTCGGCGCGCTCAACGACCCGTTCGGCAAAATCCATATGGGCGTGACTGCGGAGAACGTCGCGGGCAAGTACGGCATTACGCGCGAGGCGCAGGACGCGCTCGCGCTCGAATCGCACCGGCGCGCGGCGAGGGCCATCGAAGCCGGTTACTTCAGGGATCAGATTCTGCCGATCACGCTGGCATCGAAGAAAGGCGACACCGTCTTCGAGCGCGACGAGCACGTCCGCATGAACGCGAGCGCCGAAGACTTCGCGAAGCTCAAGCCCGTGTTCGCGAAGGAAAACGGCACGGTGACGGCCGGCAACGCGTCGGGCATCAACGACGCGGCGGCGGCCGTCGTGCTGATGGAGCGCAGCGTGGCCGACAAGCGCGGCGTGCGGCCGCTCGCGCGCCTCGTCGCTTATGCGCACGCGGGCGTCGATCCGAATTTCATGGGCATCGGCCCGGTGCCCGCTACGCAAAAGGCGCTCGAGCGCGCGGGCCTGACGGTCGACGATCTCGATGTCATCGAAGCCAACGAAGCGTTCGCCGCGCAAGCGTGCGCGGTCGCGCAGGAACTGAAGCTCGACCCCGCGAAGGTCAATCCGAACGGCTCGGGCATTTCGCTCGGGCATCCGATCGGCGCGACCGGCGCGCTCATCACCGTGAAGGCGCTTTACGAGCTGCAGCGCATCGGCGGGCGCTATGCGCTCGTGACCATGTGCATCGGCGGCGGGCAAGGCATCGCGGCGATTTTCGAGCGCATCTGAAGTCTGTATCGAAGGAAACAAGCATGAACGAAGCAAAGAGCCGCGCGCGTTGTACGACGGCGCGTGCGACGGCGCGTGCGACGGCGCGCACGGCGGCGCGCACGGTGATCGCGGGCGCTTCGGCGCTCGTGGCGCTCGCGGCGGTTTGCGTGCTCGCGGGCTGCAATTCGCCGATGCCGCGCGATGACGCGACGTCTCAGGCCACGCCGAAAGGCGAGGCCTACGGCGCGGACCGCGCGATAGCGACGCTCGCGCTGCCGGCGCAGAAGCCGTTGTCGCCGAACCCGGAATACGCGCGGTTTCCGCGCTACGTCGGCACGCTCGGCGGACGGCAGATCGAAATGAAGCTCGGCGCGAAGACCGACGAACCGTCCGGCGTGCATGGCGAATATCGCTTCGTCGGCAGTCAGTCGGTGATCCTCCTCGCCGGCGACCGCGACGGCGAAACGCTCGAGATCGAAGAATCGAACGACGGCACCCATATCACCGGCAACTGGGTCGGCAAGTTCGAGGCGGACGGCAGCGTCTCGGGCGAGCGCATGGACCCGGACGATTCGAACGCGCAGCCCTTCGAATTGCGGCCTGCGGTGGGCGGTGCCAAGTCCGCCGCGCCCGCCGCTTCCGCCGCTCCCGCCGCACCTTCGCTGGAACCGGCGCCGCCTGCGCCGCCGCGCAATGCCGTCGGCGGGACGAGCAACGTCATCATCGGCGAGTAACGCGTCTCTCGCTCAAATTCGCGCCGCCCGTCGCTATCGCTTGCGGGCGGCGTTTCTCTTTTTTCTACACCGCCTGGCAACTCCATGACCGATTCCAGCAGCAAGGACCGCGACCTGCAAACGCGCATCGTGCAACCGGCCGACCGCATCACGCCCGGCTTCGAGTCGTTCGCCGTGCCGGTGGCGCGGGCATCGACCGTCGTGTTTCCCGATCTCGCGACGATGCGCGCGCTCGTCTGGAGCGACGACTCGAAGTGGCGCTACGGGCTGCACGGCACGCCGACGACGATCGCGCTCGCGCAGCGGCTCGCGGCCATCGAAGGCGGCGAGCATGCGCTGTTGCAGCCGTCGGGACTTGCCGCGATTTCCAACGTGTATTTCGGGCTCGTCAAGGCGGGCGATCACGTCCTCGTGCCGGACAACGCGTATTCGCCCAATCGCGAGCACGCGGACTGGCTGGCGGCGGATTTCGGCCTCGAAGTCAGCTATTACGATCCGATGACCGGCGCGGGCATCGCCGATGCGATCCGCGCGAACACCAAGCTCATCTGGCTCGAAGCGCCCGGCTCGGTGACGATGGAAGTGCAGGACGTGCCGGCGATCGTGGCGGTTGCGCGCGCGCGCGGTATCGTGACGGCGATCGACAACACGTACTCGGCGGGGCTCGCGTTTAGGCCGTTCGATCACGGCGTCGATATTTCGGTGCAGGCGCTGACGAAGTACCAGTCGGGCGGCAGCGACATCCTGATGGGCGCGACGATCACGCGCGACATCGAACTGCACAAGAAGCTCAAGCGCGCGCGCATGCGGCTTGGCATCGGCGTGTCGGCGGACGATGCATCGCTCGTGCTGCGCAGCCTGCCGTCGATGAAACTGCGCTACGAAGCCCACGACCGTTCGGCGCTCGCGCTCGCGCACTGGCTGAAGACGCGCCCGGAAGTGGCGGCCGTGCTGCATCCGGCGCTCGAGGATTGCCCCGGCCATGCGTTCTACGAGCGCGATTTCTCGGGCGGCGCGGGCGGCCTGTATTCCATCGTGTTCGATGCCCGCTACAGCGCCGCGCAGGTCGATGCCTTCGTCGAGGCGCTGGAGTTGTTCTCGATCGGCTGGAGTTGGGGCGGCGCGCACAGTCTTGCGATGCCGTACAACGTGCGCTCGATGCGCACGGCGTCGCAATGGCCGCACGAGGGCGTGCTCGTGCGGTTTTACATCGGGCTGGAAAGCGAGGCGGATTTGCGCGCGGACATCGAAGCCGCGCTCGCGAAGGCGCTTGCCTGACGCGCTGCGTCAGAAGAGGCGTCAGAATAGGCGCAAGAGGCCGTCGAGCCCGACGAAGTTGAACGCGAGGCTCGCGGCCTGCCGCACGACGGGCTTTGCGCGAAACGCCACCGACATGCCGGCTTCGGCCATCATCTTGAGGTCGTTCGAGCCGTCGCCCATCGCGATGGCGCGGCTCGGCTCGATCCCGATCTTGTCGCACGTTTCGCGCAGCGTGCGAGCCTTCACGTCGGCATTCACGATCTCGCCGATGACCTTCCCGGTCAGTTTCCCATCGATGATTTCGAGCGTATTCGCGCGCGTGTAATCCAGTCCGAGCCGGGTTTTGAGCCGTTCCGTGAAGAACGTGAAGCCGCCCGAAACGAGCAGCGTCTTCAGGCCCGCGGCGCGGGCGCCATCGAGCATGCGCTCCGCACCCGGCGAAAGGCGCAGACGTTCCTCGTAGACGCGCTCGAGCGCGCTCGCGTCGAGTCCCTTCAGCAGTGCGACACGGCGCGTCAGGCTTTCGTTGAAGTCCTTGATCTCGCCGCGCATCGACGCTTCCGTGATCGCAGCGACTTCCGCCTTCAGCCCGCAAAAGTCCGCAATCTCGTCGATGCACTCGATCGTGATGAGCGTCGAATCCATGTCCATCGCGACAAGGCCGAAGTCCGAAAGCCGCGCCTGCGGTTCGATATACGCGTAGTCGAGCGAGTGAGCGCCGCAATAGGCGTCGATGTCCGGCCGCTGGAGCGGGTCGACATCGACGAGGCGCAGGACCGTGTCGTCCATGCGCGCGATGTCGCGTGATCGGGAGAGGGCGGCGAGCGGCTTCAGATGCGAATCGGCGATAGGGGCGGGGCTTTGAATGACGAGGTTCATCGACGACGGTTCAGTGTGATTACACGCGAAACGCATATTGTACGGGGCTTGGCGCGGTGGTCCTTGATCGGCGCGGGCGTTTCGGCTGGGATTTTGCATGCGGCATGCGGCGCGCAAAATGCCATTTTGTCGACGCCGACTGCCGGCGTTGTCATCGGACGCTTGGCGATGGCTTGCGAGCGCATCGCGCGTGCGGACCGGCGGCATGCCGCCTTCAAGATGCCATCTGTTAACGCCGACTGCCAGCGAAGTCATCGGACGCTTGGCGATGTTTTGCCGGCGCATCAAGCGTGTCGAGTGGCATTTTGCATGCGGCATTCTGCGCGCAAAATGCCGTCCTGCTCGCGCCGACTGCGGCGAAGTCATCGGACGCTTGGCGATGTGCTGCCAGCGCATCACGCGTGTGGGTCGGCATTTTGCATGCGGCATGCTGCGCTCAAAATGCCATCCTGCTCACGCCGACTGCCGGCCAAGTCATCGGACGCGTGTCGATGTCATGCCAGCGCATCACGCGTATCCGACTAGCATTTTGCACGCGGCCATGCCGCGCTCAAATTGCCATCTTGCTCACGCCGACTGCCGGCGAAGTCATCGGACGCTTGGCGATGTGCTGCCAGCGCATCACGCGTGTGCGTCGGCATTTTGCATGCGGCATGCCGTGCTTAAAATGCCATCCTCCTCGCGCCGAC
Source organism: Caballeronia sp. Lep1P3 (assembly GCF_022879595.1). Taxonomy (NCBI): domain Bacteria; kingdom Pseudomonadati; phylum Pseudomonadota; class Betaproteobacteria; order Burkholderiales; family Burkholderiaceae; genus Caballeronia; species Caballeronia sp. Lep1P3. Next base: position 1,444,124 of record NZ_CP084265.1, read on the forward strand.
TGCAGTGAAGTCCGGACGCTTGGCGATGTTTTGCCAGCGCATCACGCGTGTGCGTCGGCATTTTGCATGCGGCATGCTGCGTTCAAAATCCCATCCCGATCACGCCGTCGGACCGACGGTGCGATCGCGCCCATCACCGCATTACCTCGGCCGGATTCACATCCCAATAAGGCGGCTCGCCGAACTGCTCCGCCAGAAAGTCGGTAAACGCGAGCGTCTTCGGCGGTACGAACGCGCGGCTCGGGTACACCGCCCAGATCGCGACCGTCTGCGCGAGCGGATAGTCGTCGAGCACGGTGACGAGTTCCCCGCTCGCGAGAAGCGGCGCCACGCTCCACGTCGATTTCAGCCCGATGCCGATGCCCGCCGCGAGCGCATCGCGAATCACTTCGCCGTTGTCGGTGACGAGCCGTCCCGACACGCGCACGTCGATGACGCCCGTCGGCGTGACGAAACTCCAGTCGCGCTGGTCCGCGAGAATCACGCACTCGTGCTGGGCGAGGTCGGCGGGATGGCGCGGCGCGCCGTGCTTCTCGATGTAAGCCGGCGATGCGCAGAGCACGCGGCGATTGCTCGCGAGCCTGCGCGCGACGAGCGTCGAATCCTTGAGCGCACCGATCCGCACCGCGAGATCGATGCCTTCGTCGACGAGATCGACGATCTGGTCGGTCATGCGCAGATCGATGCTCACGCCGGGATACTGCCGCAGAAACGCGGGAATGAGCGGCGAGACGTGCTGACGGCCGAGCGACGAGGGCATCGTCACGCGCAGGCGTCCGTGCGGCTCGGCCTTCGCGCGCCCGACCGACGCGCGCGCGGCTTCCGCCGCATCGAGCAGTGCGCGCGCGTGAGTCACGAAAATTTCGCCTTCCTGCGTGACGCTCACGCGCCGCGTCGTCCGATGCAGGAGCCGCGCGCCCAGCATGCGTTCGAGCCCGGCGATGCGCGCGCTCGCCACCGCCGGCGACAAGCCGAACTCGCGCGCCGCCGACGACAGGTTCGCAAGCGCCGCCGCCCGCACGAACAAGCCGACATCGAGCAGATTCAGCCGCTCCCGCGCATTTCCTTCCACCCACGCGTCGCTCATGATTCGATGGCTTTCCCGAAAAATGTTTCATCGATTATGGCGGTTTTGCGCAAACGCGGCGCGGGCTACCATGCGCCTGACGTATTCACGGACATCTCGAAACAGGAAACCATCATGAAAGCCATCGGCCTGACCCGCTATCTTCCGATCTCGAATCCCGAATCGCTCGTCGATATCGAACTCGAAAAACCGACGCCTTCCGGCCGTGACCTGCTCGTGAAAGTGGAGGCCATCGCCGTCAATCCGGTCGACACGAAAGTGCGCGCGCCCAAGGACAAGGTGGAAGACACGCCGCGCGTGCTCGGCTGGGACGCGGCGGGCGTCGTCGAGGCGGTCGGTCCCGAGGCCACGCTGTTCAAGCCCGGCGACGCCGTCTACTACGCGGGCGATATCACGCGGCAAGGGGCGAACAGCGAGTTCCATCTGATCGACGAGCGCATCGTCGGCGCGAAGCCCAAGTCGCTCGATTTCACTCACGCGGCCGCGCTGCCGCTCACGACCGTCACCGCATGGGAAGCGCTCTTCGACCGCCTCAAGGTTTCCGCCGAAGGCAAGGACGCCGGCAAGACGGTGCTCATCATCGGCGGCGCGGGCGGCGTGGGGTCCATCGGCATTCAGCTCGCGAAGCAAGTTGCGAAGCTCACCGTGATCGCAACGGCTTCGCGGCCCGAATCGGCGAAATGGGCGACGGACCTGGGCGCGGATCGCATCGTCAATCACTTCGAAAATATCCCGCAGCAATTGAACGATGCCGGCATCGGCCAGGTGGATTACGTGCTGATCTTCAACGACACCGACAAGCACTTTCCCGCCGCGGCCGAAGTCGTGAAGCCGCAAGGCAGTATCTGCACGATCGTCGAGAATGCGAGGCCGCTTCCGGTCGAATTGCTGAAGGCGAAGAGCGCGGCGTTTCACTGGGAGTTCATGTTCACGCGGGCGATGTTCCAGACGCCCGACATGATCGAGCAGCACAAGCTGCTCTCGGAAGTGGCGCGGCTGATCGACGCAGGCGCGATCCGCACGACGCTCGGCAAGAACCTCGGAAAGATCGATGCCGCCAATCTGCGCGAGGCGCATCGCCTTCTGGAAGAAGGGCGGGCGATCGGCAAGCTCGTTCTGACGGGATTCTGAAACGATCGCCGGGCAGTTTTTCGGCGGCGCGCGCCCTCGGGTTTTCCATGACGAGGGCCGAGCACGCGCGGCGCTAGACTGACTCCGCCTTTGAGCCGATCCGGTGTTTTCGCGCCGGATTTTTCCCGCTTAATTCCGGAGGTGCCGGATGAATCGACGTTCGAACCTGGTCAGCGGCGCTGTCGCATTCGTGCTCGCAATGGGCGCGATGCCGGCGTCTCACGCCACGCCCGGCATCAAGGTGCTGTCGGAAGCGGCCAACGACGGCCCGATCAAGTACACCGTCAAGATGGCGTCGAAGAACTTCGGCAACGAGCAGGAAACGCGCACCATCCGCTCCGGACAATCCGACGACTTCACCTGGCAGGGATCGGCGGCCAAGGGCGCGCAGCCGGTGCCGGACGCGTGTCCGCAACTGGAGTCGATTCCGCGCAGCGCGGACGGGGCAGCGGTGCGGCAGATCCAGATTCGCTTGGCGCCGGTCGTCGCGGACAACGGCTCGGCCAACGTGCAACTCAGCTTTCGCGCCTATGCGCCGAAGGGCACGAACAAGGTGACGGTCGGCGGCAAGAGCATTCAATGTCCCGTCGATAACCGCGTGAGCCAGATCGTCCGTTTCACGATGCCGACGTCCACCGGCTCGAAGAAAACCGTCACGCTCGATGACGGCACGCAACTCACGGTGACAGCAAGCCGCAAGTAACTCGGCTCGGACGAACGGAAGCGTTCGTCTAACGCAGCAAGGCAACTAACGGTCTTTCTTTCGACCATCCTCAACAGTCAATCAACGCAACGCCATCCCGCTCCGCAGCACGCCAAAACCGCAGCCAACGCTTGGCACGCTTCCTGCGACGCCTTTCGATGCGTCAATGCGCCTCAAGCGCCGCGCATCGCCGCGTCCGTATACACATCGACCCGTTCCGACAGCGAGGTAATCGCGATGCCGCACATGATCTGGAAGGGCGCGATCAGCTTCGGGCTGGTCCATGTCCCCGTGCAACTCTATCCGGCCACGCAGTCGGAGAAAGTCGGCTTCAATCTGCTCGATAAACGCTCGATGGATCCCATCGGCTACAAGCAGATCAACAAGAACACCGGCAAGGACGTCACGCGCGACAACATCGTGCGCGGCTTCGAATACGAGAAGGGCAAATACGTCGTGATGACCGACGCCGAGATTCGCGCGGCCAATCCGGAATCGACGCAGACGGTCGACATCCTCTCGTTCGTCGATGCCCCCGACATCTCGTTCCTCTCGCTCGATACGCCGTACTACCTCACTCCCGATCGCAAGGGCGAAAAGGTCTATGCGCTCTTGCGCGACGCGTTGAAGGATACCGGCAAGGTCGGCATCGCGAGCGTCGTGCTGCACAACAAGCAGCATCTGGCCGCGCTCATTCCGGTCGGTCCCGCGCTCGCGCTCAACACCTTGCGCTGGGGCGACGAAGTGCGCGACTTCACGCAGTTCCAGTTCCCCGATGAGGACACGAAAAAGGCCGGCGTCACGTCGAAGGAACTGGACATGGCCAAGCGCCTCATCGACGACATGAGCGATTCGTGGGACCCGACGAAGTATCACGACACGTTCCGCGACGACATCATGGCGCTCGTCGAAAAGAAGGTGAAGGAAGGCAAGATCGCCGAAGTGATGAAGTTCGAGGAAGGCGGCGAAGAGAAGGCGAGCGCCGATATTCTCGATCTCTCGGAGTTGCTCAAGCGCAGCCTGAAAAGCGGCGGCGCGGCGAAGGGCGGACGCGGCGCGTCGCAATCGAAAGGCGATTCCGGCGACGACGCCACCGAGGAACCGGCCCGCCCCGCGCGCAAGACGGCGCGCCGCAAGCGCGCTTGAGCGCATTCAGGTGCCCGTAAGCGCGACCCATCGGAGAGCACACGGCGAAAACTCGAAAAGGACCCGCGACGACGATGACCGGCAAGCTCGAAACCTATCAACGCATGCGGCGTTTCAACGAGACGCCCGAGCCTTCGGGCGAGAAGACGGGCGCGCGCAAGACCGCGCGCAGCAGGAAGGCCGCGGCCGCGGCGTCCACGCTGTCGTTCGTGATCCAGGAACACGACGCGCGCCGCCTGCATTACGACTTCCGGCTGGAACTCGACGGCACGCTCAAGTCGTGGGCGGTGCCCAAGGGGCCGAGCCTCGATCCGTCGGTGAAGCGGCTCGCGGTGCACGTCGAGGATCATCCGATCGACTACGGCTCGTTCGAAGGCGACATTCCCGAGGGCAATTACGGCGCGGGCAGCGTCATCGTGTGGGATCGCGGGACGTGGGCGCCGCAGACGGGCACCGCCGCCGACGCCGCGCGCGACTACGAGAAAGGCAAGCTCAAGTTCACGCTCGACGGCGACAAACTGCAAGGCGGCTGGACCCTCGTGCGCAGCCACATGCGCGGCAGCGGCGACAAGGAACAGTGGTTCCTCATCAAGGAACGCGACGACGAAGCGCGTCCCGAATCCGAGTACGACGTGCTCCTGAAAAAGCCAGGCAGCGTCCTGTCCGACTCGCTCGGCGCGCGTCTCGAAAATGGCGAGCTGCGCGAACGCGGCGAGCGCAAGGCGAAACCGGCGGCGCGCAGAACGCTCGCGCCGCGCCCCGCGAGCGGCGACGCCGACGGCCACGCGCATCCGGACATCGTCGCGACGCGCAACGCCGAATCGCTGCGCGCGCTCTCGCACGAGCCGTCGATAGAAGGCGCCGAGAAGGCGAAGCTCCCCGCGCTGCTCAAGCCGCAGCTCGCGACGCTCGTCGATGCCGCGCCGCCCAGCGACGACTGGAGCTACGAGATCAAGTTCGACGGCTATCGCGTGCTTGCGCGGATCGAGCGCACGAAGGGCAAGAGCGATATCCGCATCTTCACGCGCAACGGCAACGACTGGACCGCGAAGTTTCCGAAACAGGTGAAGGCGCTGGAGAAGCTCGATATCGAAAGCGGGTGGCTGGACGGCGAAGCCGTCGTGCTCGACGATCGCGGTCTGCCGGATTTTCAGGCGCTGCAAAATGCGTTCGATGTCGGGCGTCCGCAAGGCATCGTCGTGTACTTCTTCGATCTGCCGTTTCTCAACGGCTACGACTTGCGCAACGTGCCGCTCGTGCAACGGCGCGCGCTTCTGAAGGCGATCGTCGAACCGGTGGACGATCCCGCGCTGCGCTATTCCGAAGACTTCGCGTTCAGCGCCGACGACCTGCTCAAGAGCGCGTGCGACATGGCGCTCGAAGGCATCATCGGGAAAAGAATCGACGCCACGTATGTCTCGGGCCGCAGCAATTCGTGGATCAAGCTCAAATGCCGGCGCAGGCAGGAATTCGTCGTGGCGGGGTATTCGGAGCCGTCCGGCAGCCGCGCGCAGTTCGGCGCGCTGCTGCTCGGCGTCTACGACGGCCACGGGAAGCTGCAATACGCGGGGCGCGTGGGCAGCGGCTTCGATCAAGCGACGCTCGCCGCGGTCAAGAAAGAACTCGACATGCGCGCGACGGATAGCATGCCTTTCGAGCACGAGCCGCAGGAGCGCAGCCGCACGCCCGTGCATTGGGTGAAGCCGGAACTCGTGGCCGAGTGCAATTTCGCGGAATGGACCAAGGAGCGCATCGTGCGGCAAGCATCGTTCGTCAGTCTGCGCGACGACAAACCGGCGCGGCAGATCGTGAAGGAAGAGCCGGCGTCGGCGAAGAAAGTGGAAGCCGAAGTGGAGAAGGCGGCCGAAAAGCCGAAGGCGCGCAAGACGGCGGCCAAAGCCGCCACTAAGACGGCCGCCAAAGCCGCACCGAAGACGGCGGTGAAAGCCGCACCGAAGACGCACGCCAAAGCCGGCGCGACAGAAATCGAAGGCGTGAAGATCAGTCATCCGGACCGCGTCATCGACAAGTCGACGGGGCTCACGAAGATCGATGTCGTCGAGTATTACGCGTCCATCGCGCAGTGGATGCTGCCGCATCTTCAGGACCGGCCCGTGTCGCTCGTGCGCGCACCGGACGATATCGGCGGCGAGCTTTTCTTCCAGAAGCACAGCGCGCGGCTCGCGATTCCGCACATCACGCAGCATCCGGACGTCGATCCGGAGCATCCGCCGCTGCTCACCGTCGAGTCGGCGCAGGCGCTCGTCGGCACGGCGCAGATGGGCACGATCGAACTGCATACATGGAATTCGGTGGCCTCGAATATCGAGAAGCCCGACCGCATGGTGTTCGATCTCGATCCGGGCGAGGGCGTCGGCTGGGACCGCATGGTGGAAGCCGCGAAACTCACGAAGGATCTGCTCGAAGAGTTGGGACTCACATCGTTCTGCAAGACGAGCGGCGGCAAGGGGCTGCATGTGGTCGTGCCGCTCGCGAAACAGGCCGGCTGGGACGAGATGAAGGGCTTCTCGCAAGCGGTCGCGCAGTTCATGGCGAAGACGCTGCCGAAATTCTTCTCCGCGAAAATGGGCATGCAGAACCGGCGCGACAAGATTTTCATCGACTATCTGCGCAACAACCGCGGCTCCAGCACGGTCTGCGCGTTCTCGCTGCGCGCGCGGCCGGGCATGGGCGCGTCGATGCCCATTGCGTGGGACGAACTCGACGGCACCACGAGCGGCGACCAATGGAACATACGCAACGCGCGCGAGCGCATGGACGCGCTCACCGCCGATCCGTGGGAAGGCTACGCGAAGGCGCGCCAGCGGCTCACGGCGCAGATGAAAAAGCGCCTCGGCATCGACGGTTCGCGCGGATGAGCATCGTTATCGACCATGACAAGGAGGCCATGATGAAGCAGGCGAGCGATCAACCGGACGACGCATCGGCCAGTGACGCCCCGAAGCCGCCGCTGCCGCACGAGACGGACCAGAGCGCCGGTTCGCAGGCGGAGGAGCGCACGCGCGATGTAGGCAGGCAGGCGCACGCGGACATCGAACGCGGACTGGTGGACACGGACCGGCGCAGCGGCCAGCCCGACGATGTCGGCGATGGCGACGATGGACCGGACGGTACAAATCAGCGGCAGCCATAGCGCGCCAGAGGCGTTTTGACCAAGACACCGGGGCAGCCGGTTGCGTAGAATGGCTGCTTTTCGGGACAGCGCCGATTCACCGCGCCCGCATCGGCGGCCCCGCGCGGTCGTCGCGTGCATCGGGCATCCGGTGACTTCGTCGGCCCGTCCGCCTTCTTGCCTCTTTGCGCAGCACAGCGTCTCAGTCGATATAACGGAACATGCGCCACGACCTTCTGTCCCGCCTCAAGAACGAAACCGCCGCGTGTCACGCGCGGCTCGAAAACGCGCTCGATCTGATGCGGGACGGCTTGCAGCGCGACGCGTACATCGCGCTCCTCGAACGCTTTCTCGGATATGTCGCGCCGTGGGAGGACGCCGTCGGCGCGTGCATGCCCGCGTCGCTGCGCGCGTTCTTCGATGAGCGCCGCAAGGCGCCGCTGCTCGTCGCGGATCTTGCCGCGCTCGGCGCCGGCCGCGCGATCGCGCATGCCGACCCGTTGCGCGATCTGCCGCGCGTCACCGATGTCGCAAGCGCCTTCGGTTCGTTGTACGTGATGGAAGGCTCGACGCTCGGCGGGCGCTTCATCGCGCCGCACGTCGCGCGGCAACTGGATCTCGCGCCGGGCGTCGGCAACGCTTACTTCGACGGCTACGGCCCGCGCACGGGCAGCATGTGGAACGCATTCCGCGAAACCGCTGTCGCTGTCGTGCCGCAAGCGAGTTACGACGACGCGGTGCGCGCCGCCATCGAGACCTTCGAGAGCCTGCAGACGTGGCTTTGCGCGGAGTCGTCCGACGAATGCGCACAAGCGGCGGCGGGAGCGGTGGCATGAGCGATACGCCTCGCGAGCCGCTTGCCGCGAGCGGCGGCCCCGGCCACAGCATCGGTCCGCCGGATGCCGAAGCGCGCCGCCTCACGCTCGATTCCGGCGTCGCGGCGAAGGACTGCGACGCCGAGCCGATCCACGTTCCCGGCAGTATCCAGCCGCACGGCTATCTGCTGGTGCTCGCCGATGACCGCATCGTGCAGGCGAGCGAGAACATCGCGGAATTCGCGGGCGGGAACGCCGGCGCGCTGCTCGGCAAGCCGCTCGGCGCGCTGTTCGGCGATCAGGGCGCGCGGCGCATCGCGCAAGCCGCGGCGACGATCGAACTCGAAGACGCGCCGCTGTATCTGGGCGCCATGCAGATCGCGCCGATCGCCGCCACGGCGCCCGGCGCGCGCGGCCCCGCACGGCTCGACGTGACGATCCACCGGCACGACGGCGCGCTGATCGTCGAGATGGAAGCAGCGCTGGAATCGGGCGAAGACGCGTTTTCGTCGATGTATCCGCTCGTCCGAACGTTTGCGCGCGGCTTGCAGAACGCGGCCACCGTCGACGAACTCGCCGAGCTTGCCGTGCGCGAAGTGCGCGCGATCTGCGGCTTCGGCCGCGTGATGCTGTATTCGTTCGACGCCGAAGGCCGCAGCCACGTCCTCGCCGAAGACCGCGACGCGCGCTACGCGTCGTTCCTGCATCAGTTCTTTCCGGCCTCCGACATTCCGCGCCAGGCGCGCGCGCTTTATTTGCGCAACCGCATCCGTCTCGTCTCCGATGTGAACTACGTGCCGGCGCGCCTCGTGCCGGCGACGAATCCCGCGACGGGCCGCCCGACCGATCTTACCTACGCCACGCTGCGCAGCTTTTCGCCGGTGCATCTGGAGTACATGCGCAACATGGGCACGCATGCGTCGATGTCGGTGTCCATCGTCGTGCGCGGGCAGTTGTGGGGCCTCATTTCCTGTCACGATCACGATCCGCGCCGCGTGCCGTTCAGCAAGCGCGTGGCGATCGAGCATCTCGGACACATGCTGTCGCTGCAGATCGAGGCGAAGGAAGAGCGCGCCGAGGCCGAATACCTCGCCGAGCTTCGCCGCACGATGGCGCGTCTCATCGCGGCGATGGGCGAGCACGAGAGCTTCGTCGCGGGCTTGCGCGACGCGCCGCGCGACGTGCTGGGCTTCGCACGTTCGGCGGGCGCGGCCATCGTCATGAACGACCAGGTCACGCTGATGGGCGCGACGCCCGACGAAGAGACCGTGCGCGCGCTCACGCACTGGCTCGCGGAAAACACCTCGGGCGTGTGGGCCACCGATTCGCTCGCGCGCCAGTGGCCGCCCGCGAAGGCGCACGAGGACAAGGCGTGCGGCGTGCTGGCCGTGCCGGTGTCGCAGATTTTTCGCAATTACCTGCTATGGTTCCGCCCCGAACTCATGCAGACGATTCAATGGGCGGGCGAGCCGGTGAAGGTTCAGGGCGCGGACGGCGCGAGCGCGCCGCGCACGAGCTTCAGTCCGTGGCTCGAAACCGTGCGCGGGCGTTCGGCGTCGTGGCGGCAGGGCGAACTCGAAATCGCGAGCGAGTTGCGCGGCGCGCTGCTCAACATCGTGCTGCGACGCGCGGAAGAGCGCGCCGAACTCGCGACCGAACTCTCGCGCGCGAACAAGGAACTCGAAGCGTTTTCGTATTCGGTGTCGCACGACCTGCGCGCGCCGCTGCGTCATATCGCCGGATACGGGGATTTGCTGCGCGAGCAGGAAGGCGAGCGCATGTCCGAGAAAAGCCGGCGTTTCCTGAACAACATGCTCGACTCGGCGCGCTTCGCGGGCACGCTCGTCGACGACCTGCTCACGTTTTCGCACATGGGGCGCGCGGCGTTGCGTCCGGCTCCGGTCGATCTCGGGCAACTGGTGCGCGCCGTCGTGCGCGAGTTCGAGGCGGACGCCGCCGACAGGCGCATCGAGTGGATCGTGCGCGACCTGCCGCGCGTGACCGGCGACGCCGCGTTCCTGCAACTCGCGCTGCGCAACCTCATTTCCAACGCGGTGAAATATACGAGAACGCGGGAATCGGCGAAAATTGAGATATTCGCGGCGGAGAGCGGCGACGAGCACGTCATCGGCGTGCGGGACAACGGCGTGGGCTTCGACATGAAATATGCGGCGAAGCTCTTCGGCGTGTTCCAGCGGCTGCATCGCGCGGAGGAATTCGAAGGGACGGGCATCGGGCTTGCGAACGTGCGGCGCATCATCGAGCGGCACGACGGGCGAACGTGGGCGGAAGGGCGGCTCGGAGAAGGCGCCGTATTCTATTTCTCCCTGCCTCTCGAGTTCCGCAGCGTGACAGGCCGCGATGCCGCCCGCGCGCCCTCGCCCGCGCCGGGTGCGCCGGGTGCACCTGCAGCGTCAGCCACAAAATCAAGACCAGACCATGCTTAAACCGATACTGCTCGTCGAAGACAATCCGAATGACCTCGAGCTCACGCTCGTCGCGCTCGACAAGAGCCAGCTCGCCAATGAAGTGATCGTCGCGCGCGACGGCCAGGAGGCCATCGACTATCTGACCTCCGAAGGCGAATGGAAGGACCGCGCGCCGGGCAATCCGGCCGTCATCCTGCTCGATCTGAAGCTCCCGAAAATCGACGGGCTGGAAGTGCTCGACATGATCCGCTCCAGCGCGGGCTTGAAGAGCGTGCCGGTCGTCATGCTCACGTCGTCGCGCGAGGAGCAGGACCTCGTGCGCAGCTACGAGCTGGGCGTGAACGCCTACGTGGTGAAGCCGGTGGAGTTCGCGGAGTTCGTCGAGGCGATCAGCGATCTCGGCGTGTTCTGGGCCGTGCTGAACGAACCGCCGCCCGGTTCCACGCGCTTTCGCCGTCCGTCGGCGGGGCAGTGACGGCCGTGTCCATGTCAGCGCACACGACTCTCCTCACGCGAGCGCGCCCGCTTCTTCGCGAGGCCGCCTAAGACCATGCAGCCCCTGCATCTGCTTCTCGTCGAAGACAACGCACTCGATGCGGAGCTGACGATCGCCCAGCTCGAACGCGCCGACTACGTGGTCGAGGCGTCCATCGTCTACGACGCCGCGACGTTCATCGCCGAGATCGAGGCGAAGCGCTTCGACGTGATCCTCGCCGATTTCGTCATGCCGACGTTCTCCGGCATCGAGGCGCTCTCGATTGCAAGCGAACGCGCGCCGGACACGCCGTTCATCTTCGTGTCGGGGTTGCTCGGCGAGGAACACGCCGTCGACATGCTCAAGCGCGGCGCGACCGACTACGTGCTCAAGCAGCGCCTGCAACGGCTGCCGGCGGTCGTGCGGCGCGCGATGCGCGAGAGCGCCGAGCGCACGCAGCGCATCGCCGTCGAACGGGCGCTGCGCGAAACGGAGACGCATTTTCGGCTGCTCGTCGAGGCGCTCAAGGACTACGCCGTCATCACGCTGGATCCGGAAGGGCGCATCCGCACCTGGAACGTCGCGTCCGAGCGCATTTTCGGCTTTCCGGCGCAGGACGTCCTCGGGCAGAGCGCGAGCATTTTCTATAGCGAGGACGATCGCGAAGCCGGCGTGTTCGACGTAGAACTGGAGACCGCGCGCCGCGAAGGCAGCGCAAGCGACGACCGCTGGCTCTGGCGCAAGGACGGTCACTCGTTTTTCGCATCGGCCGTGACGACCGCGATCCGCGCCGAACAGAACGAGCTGATCGGCTTCTCGAAGATCGTGCGCGACGCCACCGACGCGCACATGGCCGCCGACGCGCTGCGGCTCGCGAAGGATCAGGCGGAATCCGCGAACCGCGCGAAGGACCACTTCCTCGCGGTGCTGTCGCACGAGCTGCGTACGCCGCTCACGCCGATCCTCGCGGCCGTGCGCCTGCTCGAAATCAAGCATCCGCTGCCCGCCGAGGCGCATCCGACGCTCGATCTGATTCGCCGCAACGTCGAACTGGAGGCGCGGCTCATCGACGATCTGCTCGATCTCACGAGCATCGCGCGCGGCAAGCTGAGCCTGAACTTCGCGAGCGTCGGCCTCAATACGCTGCTCACGAGCGCGCTCGACATGTCCGAGGCCGATCTGCGCGCGAAGCAGCTCACGCTCGAGACGCGCTTCGACGCCGAGCGTTTCGTCGTGCTCGGCGATGCCGCGCGGCTTCAGCAGATCGTCTGGAATCTGATGAAGAACGCGGTCAAGTTCACGCCGGCGGGCGGGCGAATCGAAGTGCGAACGTGGAATCCGGACGACGCGACCATCGCCGTCTCGGTGACGGACAGCGGCATCGGCATCAGCGCGGAAGCGTTGCCGCGCATCTTTTCGGCGTTCGAGCAGGCCGACGATTCGATCACGCGCTCCTTCGGCGGCCTGGGCCTCGGGCTTGCGATCGCCAGCACGCTCGCGCAGAAGCACGGCGGCACGTTGTCGGCGTACAGCGACGGCCGCGACGCGGGCGCGCGCTTCACGCTGACGCTGCCGCTCGCGCGGATGCAGCCGGCGCACGAAGCCGCGCCCTTGCCCGAAGCCGCGCGCCTCGACCGCGGCCGCACGCTGCGCGTGCTGCTGGTGGAGGACAACGAGCAGACATCGTCGGCGATGGCCGAAGTGCTCGAGATGCTCGGCCACGGCGTCACCGTCGCGACGACGGTGGCCGACGCGCTCGAGCGCGCGAGGAGCGGCCCGTTCGATCTGCTCGTGAGCGACATCGGCCTGCCGGACGGCAGCGGGCTCGACATCGCGCGCGCGTGGCGCGCGCTTCAGCCGGAGAAGCCTTCCGTCGCGATCACCGGCTACGGCATGGACGAGGACATCCGCCGCTGCCGCGAGGCCGGATTTCGCGATCATCTGACGAAGCCCGTCAACTTTGCGCGGCTCGAAGCACTGATTCAGTCGCTCGCGGAGCAGCTTTCGGAGTGACGCGCGGCCCGGCGGCGGCGCCGGGTCCGAGCTTTTTGCAAAAATTCGCGCTCCTGCGCGAGAACGGTGTCGATTGGCGGCATGCTTGCACGTCGTAAGATCGGGAGCGGGCGCGGCTCGCTCTCTCACGACGTTCAACCAAGGAGCCACCATGTCCCAGTCAGCCGTCAAACCCATTCCCGAAGGCATGCACTCGCTCACTCCGCATCTCGTGTGCGCGGGCGCGGCCGAGGCCATCGAGTTCTATAAGCGTGCGTTCGGCGCGGTCGAACTCGGGCGCATGCCGGGGCGGGACGGCAAGCTCATGCACGCGATGGTCCGAATCGGGGATTCCGCGCTGATGCTCGTCGACGAGCACCCGAACTTCGGCATGCTCGGCGCCGCCGCGTTCAAAGGCTCGCCCGTCACCATCCACCTCTATGTCGAAGATGCCGACGCCACCGTGAAGCAGGCCGAAGCCGCCGGCGCGCGTGTGACCATGCCCGTCGCCGACATGTTCTGGGGCGACCGCTACGGGCGTCTGGAAGATCCGTTCGGGCACCAGTGGTCGGTCGCGACCCATACGCGCGATGTCAGCCCCGAAGACATGAAGCGGGCAATGGCCGAGAATCCGTGTCAGTGACGCCCGGTCGATCCCGGAATTCAGGAGAAACGCTCATGCAGAAGATCTCGCCCTGTCTGTGGTTCGACGGCGATGCACAGGAAGCCGTCGATTGCTATCTCGGCATTTTCAAAAGCGCACGCATCACCGAAACGATGCTGCATACCGAAGCCAGCCCCGGCGCGGAAGGCAGCGTGCTCGCCATTCTCTTCGAGCTGGAAGGCGGCGAATTCATGGCGTTGAACGGCGGCTCGCAGTACCGCTTCACGCCGGCCATATCGATGGTCGTCAAGTGCGAGACGCAGGACGAAATCGACCATTACTGGACGAAGCTCATCGACGGCGGCGAGGCGCTGGCCTGCGGCTGGCTCACGGACCGCTTCGGCGTGACGTGGCAGATTACGCCGGCGAAGCTGCCTTTCATGCTGATGGACGCCGACAAGGCGCGCGCGAATCGCACCATGAAAGCGATGATGGACATGGTGAAGCTCGACATCGCGGAACTGGAGCGCGCCTACAACGGCGGCTGAGGCGTGGCACGTCGCTCGACGTGCCACGAGCGAGCGCTCAGGCCGCTCGCTTTTTCGCTTTTCTCTCGATGAGCTTCGCCGCCATGAACCGGTGATCCGGCGAGAAAAGCCGCCGGTAAGTCAGCACCACCGCCCCGACGACGCCGAGCCCCGACGCCGCCGCGATCAGAAACATGATGACGATCTGATACCGCACCGCCTGCAAGGGCGATTGCCCCGCCAGCACCTGACCGGTCATCATCCCCGGCAGGCTCACGAGGCCGACCACGGCCATCTGATTGAGCGTCGGAATCATGCCCGCGCGCACCGCCTGACGCGCGGGCCCTTGCGCCGCTTCCCAGCGCGTCGCGCCGAGCGCGAGCGACATCTCCACCGCCGCGCGCCCCGCGGTCAGTTCTTCGGTCATCCGTTCTATGCCGAGCGACACGCCTGTCAGCGTGTTGCCGAGAATCATGCCGAGAATCGGAATTGCGTATTGCGGCTCGTACCACGGATGAATGCGGATCACCGCGAAGAGTCCGAATGCGCCGATGAGCCATGAACTGCCCCAGATCGACGCGATGCTGTCCGCGCGCTGGCCCGCATACGTGCGCCGCCCGCGACCGGACGCGGCCATTCCCGCGATCACCGTCATCAGGGCCATCAGCGGCAGCACGACATACCAGCGGCTGAACGCGAATACCCAGCCGAGCACGTAGCCGATGAAGAGCAACTGCGCGATGGTGCGGACCGCCGCGATCAGGAGCCGGCGCTCGAGGCCGAGACCGAGCGCCACCGACAGCGCGCCATTCACGACGATCAGCGCGGCCGCGAGCGCGATATCGAAGAGACTCAGATTCTGATAGCCGTTCATGGCTGGATTCCCGGTCCGGAGAGTTCGCCCGCCGTCATCGCGAGATGGCGCGCGGCCACGCGGCGCGCCTGCTCGGGATCGTGCGACACCCAGATGCATGCGCGCATCGCATGGGCGTCGAACCAGGCGGCGACGAGCGCTTCGATGGCGCGCGCCGATGCCGGATCGAGCGATGCGGTCGGCTCGTCGAGCAGCAGCACGTCGGGCGCGAGTTGCAGCACGCGCAGCAGCGCCGCGATCTGCGCCTCGCCGCCCGACAGCTCGCTAGCGAACTTGTCGAGAAAGCCGGGCGCGCGGCCCGCCGCGTTCAGCAGACGCGTCGCCACGTCGCGGTCGAAGTGGACATCGTGATACGTCTTGAGCGTGTACGGATAGCGCAGATTGTCTTCGACGGTGCCGTCGAGCATCGCGGGGCGCTGCGCGATATACGCGACACGCCGCCTGTACGCCGGAATCTGCGCGCGCGCGATGCGCTCGCCGCGCCACGCGACGACGCCCTCGTCGCACGGATCGAGCAGCGCGAGCGTGCGCAGAAAGACGCTCTTGCCGGACCCCGACGGCCCGGTGATCGACGCGCGTTCGCCCGCATTCAGCGTGAAGTTCGTCGGATGAAGCAGCAGCGTGCCGCGCACGGCGTCGCGGCGCGCGACGCCCGTGGCCGTTACGAGCGGCACGGGCGAATAGTCGTGAGGCATCGTTCGATTGGGGATTTTTGTGTGCCGACATCTTACGCGCGGCCCGCGAATCGTGACTTGCGTCGCTTGCGGACCTACGAGCGGGCACACCTTGTGCTATTGCAGATTGGATCAGAAAAAACGGATGGAGCCGTCAATGGCGCAAGCCCGAACTGCCGGAAAAATCGGAAAGATCGCTGCATGGTTTTTTGCCATTCTCGCGATCCTGATAGCCGTGCTCGTAGTCGTCTTCCTGACGTTTGACTGGAACCGTCTGCGTCCGTGGGTGGACGACAAGGTCTCGCAGGCGATCGGCCGCCAGTTCCAGATCACGGGCGACCTCAAGGTCGGCTGGCGCCGGCCGCCCAACGAAACGGGCTGGAAACGCTGGGTGCCGTGGCCGCGATTTTCGGCGCAAAAAATCGTCATCGCGAATCCGGACTGGGCGCGCCAGCAGCATTTCGCGACGCTCGACGAAATCGACTTCCAGGTGGCGCTCCTGCCGCTTCTCGCGCACGACATCGTCATTCCGACCATCAATCTGGTGAATCCCTCGATCGACATCGAGCGGCTCAAGGACAAGCGCAACAACTGGACGTTCAAGTTCAAGCAGTCGACCGAGCCGTCGACGTGGAATCTCAAGCTCGGCGATATCTCGCTCGCGAAGGGCACGATCGACGTTCGCGACGAAGTGACGAAGGCCGACATGAACGTGGTCGTCGATACGCTCGGCCAGGCCGTGCCGATCGGCGAAGTGATGAAGCAGCAGGAAGCGGCGTCCGCGAAGTCGTCGGCGGAAATGGTCGGCAAGGGAGGCGCGGCCAAGCTCAGCAAGCAGGCGGATGCGGCGGCGGCATCGGAAGCGTCGGCGGCATCGGCGGCGTCCGCGGCGGCGGCTGCGAACGCATCGGCGCCGAATCCGGCGAGCACGTCCGCGAGCAAGAGCATCACGACGAAGAACGCGCCCCCGACGCCCATCCCGCCGTATGCGTTCGGATGGACGGCGAAGGGCACGTACAACGGCGGCAAAGTCTCGGGCGAGGGCAAGCTCGGCGGCGTCCTCGCCGTGCAGGACGCGAAGCGCCCGTTCCCCGTGCAGGCGGACGTGCGTCTCGGCGACACGCACATCGCGTTCGTCGGCACGGTGACGGACCCGGCGCACCTCGCGGCAGTCGACCTGCGGCTGTGGGTGCAGGCCGTCAGCATGGCGCATCTCTATCCGTTCACCGGCGTGACGCTCCCCGAGACGCCGCCGTTCGCGACGGAAGGGCGGCTCACCGGCCAGTTCCGGGAAGAAGGCAACGTCTTCCACTACGAGAACTTCACGGGGCGCGTGGGCGGCAGTGACATCAACGGGTCGCTGGTCTATGCGGCGAGAAAGCCGCGACCGCTTTTGCAGGGCGAACTGGTGTCGCACTTGTTGCAGTTCTCGGATCTCGCCCCGATCATCGGCGCGGATTCGAACGCGAGCAAGGCGAAGCGCGGCGAAGCGGCGAAGCAGCCGTCCGCGAAGGCGCTGCCGACCGAGGAGTTCAAGACGGATCGCTGGAAAGCCATCGACGCCGACGTGAAGTTCACCGGCCAGCGCATCATCAAGGACCCGAAGCTGCCGATCACCGACCTCTACACGCATGTCGTGATGAAGGACGGCGTGCTTTCGTTCGAGCCGCTCAAGTTCGGCGTCGCGGGCGGGACGTTTGCATCCAATATTCATCTCGACGGCAGCGGCGCGCCGCTGAAGGGCAAGGTATCGGCGGAGGCGCGGCATCTGAAGCTCAAGCAGCTTTTCCCGACCAACAAGACGATGCAGTCGGCGCTCGGCGAGGTCAACGGCGATGCCGCGCTCTCCGCGACCGGCAATTCGCCCGCGGCGCTCGCGGCGAGTTCGAACGGCGAAGTGAAGGCGCTCGTGACGCAGGGCACCGTGAGCCGGCTCTACATGGAGGCGGCGGGCCTGAACGTCGCGAACGTGGTCTATGAGAAGCTCTTCGGCAATCGCGACGTGAAAATCAACTGCGCGGCGGCCGATTTCGTCGTGACGAACGGCGTGCTGGATTCGCGCGTCTTCGCACTCGATACCGACGACGCCGTCATCAACGTGGATGGCAACATCAATCTCAAGACCGAGGACATGGATCTCGGCATCCATCCGCATACGAAGGGTTTCCGCATCTTTTCGCTGCGCTCGCCGCTCTATGTGAAGGGCACGTTCAAGAACCCGAAGGTCGGCGTGAACGTGGGCGCGCTCGCCGTGCGCGGCGGTGCGGCGGTCGGGCTCGGCCTCATCAACCCGTTCGCGGCGCTGATTCCGCTGATCGCGCCGAGCAACAACAAGCCGCTGCCGTGCGGACAGATGCTCGCCGACATTCAGAAGCCGCCGACCGCGCCGCCCGCGGGCCAGAAGCAGAAGGCGAAGGCGGCCCCGGCGTATATGTCGTCCGATGCTGTCGGCGTGGGCGCGGCGGACAAGGCGCCGAAGAAGCCGGCAGCGCCGGCGCCGGCAAGCGCGGCGCAGTATCGGGGGAGTTGAAAGCGGGGCGAGAGGCGTTCGTCGTTTGCCAGTTCTCGTTAGAGGAGCGATGAGGGCGATCGGCGGGTCGGCATCGCGCGTCGAAGATGTGCGCGGGAAGCGGCGATGCGTCTCTGGAGCGCCTGAGAGTTCGAAACGGGCGCGGCTCTGGTCAGTCTTTGCGATTCGCTAGAGGGAAATGACGGCGGCCGCCGGCTCAGCCTCGCACGTCGAAGATGCGTGCAAGAAGCAGCGACACGTCCTTTGGGCGTCAGCGGGCCGAGACATGCGCGGCTCCGTCCGTATGCGGCGTTTGTTCGAGAGGAAGGGCGCGATCGATGGTTCGGCATTGCACGTCGAAGATGCGTGCGGGAAGCGGCGATACGCCTTTTGGGGCGCCTGAGAGTCCAAAAAGGCGTGACTCTGACGAGTCTTTGGGGTTGGTTAGAGGAAAAACGGCGACCGATGGCTAAGCATCGCACGTCAATGACGTGTGCAAGAAGCGGCGACGCGTCCCGGTCGCCCGCGAGTCGAAACACCCGCAACTACGCGCAACTGCGCAACGCCTCAGACCGAAATCCCCGACCCCCCGTTGCTCCCCAGCAACTGCTCGACGGCATCGGCGTCGGCATAGTCCTGCTCCGGCAGGCCATCGAACACGGTGATGACATCGTTGCTCACGCCCGCCTCGCGCGCCGCATCGACGAGCGCGTCCTTGTTCGCCGGAAACTTCGCCGCGCGCAGCACCTGCGCGATTTCGTCGTCGATCGGTTCCTCGTTCAATGCGTGATTTTCTGCGGGCTTGTCGGTCATCTTGGCGTCCGGTTAGTGTTCTTGTGGCGCGAGGGGCCTTACGTCTGCACTTCTACCTGCTGGCTCGCCATGCCGTGACTCGGCGTGCGCGGCTTGGGCAGCGGCACATGACGCCAGCGCGCATGATCCAGGCTCTGCGCGGAGACATCGGGCGCGGGCGGTGCGACCGGACCGGCGTTGATCCGCAGCGCGGCGCGCGTCGCGGACACGGCCGCCGAATCGGTCGAACTCGTATGCAGCGGCGCGGCATAGCACGACACCGACACGAGGGCCATCGACAACAACGTTGAGGTCTTCATCGGGCAACCCCTCCTCACGTAAGCAGCAATTGCATCAAGCAAAGGCTATGCCGATGGCCGCGCCGCGCGCCCGTCGTGCGCGCCGCAGCATGCGCGCGAGCCGCGCCGGGCGTGCCGGGCGGGCGTTGCGCCCGCATACTTCGAGCGATGCGTGAACTGTTTTCAGGTGCCGCGCGCTCCGCGTTTTCCCTCGCTTGCGCGCCGAGAAATTGCACGCTTGCGTACTTTCAGCGCGATGTCGGATTGAGGCGAAAGTACGCGTCGAGCAGCGAGGTCTTGTACACCACGCCGAGCAGCAGCGGCTCGGACTTGCGCTCGATCACCGGCAGCCGCTCGCCCTGAAACGCGAGGAAGTGCTGCAGCGCCTGCCCGAGCGACATGTCGGGCGTGAGCACGTCGAACTGCGGCTGAAGATAATCGGCGGCGGTCTTCGCCGCGGTGTCGTGCGCGTCGAGCAGATCGGAGGTGATGTCCTTCAGCGCCACGACGCCGCGAAACTGCCCGGCATCGTCGACGACATAGAGATACTTCACCGGATACTCGAGGAACACGCGCGTCATCTCCTTGACGTTCGCGGTGAGCGGCACGACGGTATCGGCGGGCTTGACGAGTTCGCGCATCTGCGTGGCGGCAAGACGCAGACGCTCCTTCTCCTCGCGCGTGCGGCGCAGCGTGACTTCGTACATGGACGTCTGTTCCGATGCCCGCGCGATGAAGTACGCGACGACGCACGAGAGCATCAGCGGCAGCACGACCTGATACGAGAGCGTCATCTCGAAGATCATGAGAATGGCCATCAGCGGCGCATGCGTGGCGGCGGCGAGGAACGCGCCCATGCCGACCATCGCGTAGGCGAACGGCGCAGACGTGGCATGCGGCCAGACGGCATGCACGCCGAGCCCGAAAAGGCAGCCGAGCACCGCGCCCACGAAGAGCGTCGGCGTGAAAATGCCGCCGACCGCGCCCGAGCCGGCGGTCGCCGCCGTCGCGAGAATCTTGAACACGAGCACCGTCAAGAGCGCGGTCCACGTCCACGGCTGATGCAGCAGCGAGTTCACCACTTCGTAGCCGTTGCCCCACACTTCAGGCCACCAGACGGAGATCGCGCCGACGATCAGCCCGCCGAGCGCGAGCCGCAACGGCATGGGCAGCGGCAGCAGCGCGAAACGTTTCTTCGACGCGGCGAGCAAGCGCAGAAAATGCGGCGCGAGCGCGCCGCACAGCAGGCCCAGCACGACGAAAAGCAGCACTTCGACACCCGCGATCGTCGGAAAGACGGGCATCTCGTAAGGCGGCCGATAGCCGGCGAACTCGCGCATCGTAATGTTCGCGACGACCGACGACACGACGATCGGCCCGAAGTTTTCCATCGCCATCGAGCCGAGCACGATCTCGGTGACGAAGAACGCGCCCGCAATCGGCGCGTTGTACGCGGAGGTGATGCCCGCCGCCGCGCCGCACGCGACGAGCAGGCGCAGGCGCGGCGGATCGAAGTGAACCCAGCGCCCGACGAGCGACGATGCGAGCGCGGCAAGCTGCACCATCGATCCTTCCCGGCCGATGGAGCCGCCGCTCGTGATCGTGAAAAGCGACGACAGGCTGCGCCACACGCTCTGGCGCAGCGGCACGACGCCGTCGCCGATGGTGACCGCTTCCATGTAATCGGCGTTGGCCTGCTTCTTTGCATGCCGCCGCGCCGCGATCAGACAGAAGCCCGCGATCAGGCCGCCGATGGCCGGCAGCGCGACGCGCATCGGCCACGGCAACATCCTCGCGAGCGCGACGAGTCCTTCCGAACGATTGCCGAGGAGCCGCTGCGAGAGCGCGATGCCTTCGCGAAACACGGTGGTCGCAAACGCGCCCGCGACGCCGACGACGACCGCCCAGACGAGCATCGTGTGCGAGTCCGACAGGCGAAAGAGCTGTTGCGCGCGCGTGCGCAGCTTGAGCAGGAATGAAAGCACTTTGCCGAAAACGTGGAAAGCTTAGAACGGGATGGAATAAGAGCCGCAAGAATAGCATCGGGCGTGCGTCGGGCGTGCGTCGGGCGTGCGTCGTGCCGGGTGCGCTGCGCCAGTTAAAAGCCCGGTCCGTTCATCGAGCGGACCGGGCTTCCTCGTCGCGACGGATGATCCGTGCGCTATGTCACCACTTCGGCGCGAACGAAGGGTTCGCGTTGCGCTTGCCTTCGTCGAGCGTGTCGATCTTCGCGATGTCGTCCGCATCGAGTTTCAGCTTCTGCGCATCCCAGTTGCTTTGCTGATGCTGCGCATTCGTCGATGCCGACAGCACGACGATACCGCGCGAGAGCAGCCACGCAAATGTGACTTGCGCGGGCGTCGCACCGTGCTTCGCGGCGATTGCCTTGATCGTCGGATCGTTGTGCGCGCGGCCTTCGCCGAGCGGCATGTAGGCCGTCACCTTGACGCCGAGCCGCTGCGTCGCGTCGACGAGCGCGCGGTTCGCGAGAAACGGGCTCACTTCGATCTGGTTCGTGACGATCTCGCGGCCGCCGGGTGCTTCGAGTGCTTCTTCGAGCAGCCGCGCGGTGAAGTTCGACACGCCGTAGTGACGGATCAGCCCGAGCTTTTGCGCTTCCTGCATCGCGGCGAGCGTCTCGGCGATCGGCACGGCGCCATCGGGCGACGGCCAGTGCACGAGCGCGAGATCGATGGTGCCGATGTCGAGCTTCGCGTGACTGTCCTTAAGGCTCGCGATCAGCTTGTCGCGCGCGAGGCGGTCCCACCAAACCTTCGTCACCCAGATGTCGTCGCGCGCAATGCCGGAGTCGCGCACGCCTTTGCCGACGGCGGCTTCGTTGTTGTAGAACTGCGCGGTATCGATATGGCGATAGCCGAGCTGCAGCGCGCTCTCGACGGCGTTCGCGGTTTTTTCGGCATCGACGCGAAACGTGCCGAGACCGAAGGAAGGAATCGTTTCGACCATGCTGGCTCCTTGTTCATGCAGTTGTCAGTGAAAGCGGCCGGATCATTTCGCGTCTTGATCCAGTTCGGGGTAATGCCGGAAGATGCCGGACTCGTTGAAGGCAATGCGCCGTTCGGAATCCACGTAAGCCGCGATGTTCGGCCGTTCGCGCACCGCGTCGCGCAGCGCGAGCACGCGCGGATAGTGTTTGGCGAACGTCTTCATCGCGCGGGGGAATGCATAATGCAATCCCTCGACGATCTGAAACACGGACAGATCGACGTAGGTGATGGCGTCTCCGATCATCTGCGTTTCGCCCTGCGGGTTCTGTTTCAGCACGCGCTCGAAGTACCCGATGAACTTCGGCACGCGCTTCTCGATGAAGTTTTTCGTGCGAATCTTCGCGGCGTCTTTCTGGTCTTCGTAATAGAGATCGGTCGCGAGCGGGTGATGCGTGTCGTGCACCTCGGCGACGAAATCGGCGATAGTCAGTTGCAGGCCGTGCGCGACGTAGCGCAAGCCTTCGTCCTTCGGCGCGAGACCGAGCTTCGGACCGAGATACAGCAGGATGTTCGCGACGTGCGGCACGATCAGCTCGCCGTCCTTCAGAAACGGCGGTGCGAACGGGATATGCGGCTCGG
Organism: Caballeronia sp. Lep1P3; assembly: GCF_022879595.1. Taxonomy (NCBI): domain Bacteria; kingdom Pseudomonadati; phylum Pseudomonadota; class Betaproteobacteria; order Burkholderiales; family Burkholderiaceae; genus Caballeronia; species Caballeronia sp. Lep1P3. Next base: position 1,466,901 of record NZ_CP084265.1, read on the forward strand.
TCTTGCTGTTCATCAGCTTCATCATCGCGTCCGTGCCATAACCATTCTTCTTCGATTCCCGCGCGACATCGATGTACTGCGCGCCGGCATCTTCCAGCGCGAGCCGCACGAATTCGCCGCGGCCCTGCAAGCCGTCCCAGTAATAGAGTTCGTAAGCCATGCGTCTGCTCCTCGTCAGTCATGCCGCAAGCGGCGAGATGCGCGTTCCGGCTGTCATTGAAGCACGGCACGCGCCAAGCGCGACGAGGCGGGCGAGCAACGCCTGTTCCCGTGGCTCGCGGGCGCGCGGCGGCCGCCCGGTGCGCGAAAAAGGCGCGTGTAGAATGGCCTTTCGCATGCTGCATGATGTGCACCGCATGCTGCATGCAAGATGCAATCGACACATCGAACATATCGACAGCGAAGCGGAGAAGGGATGGACAAGCAAGGCTTCACAACAGGCATCGTTCACGGCGACAGAACGGCAGGCGTCGAACACGGCGGCTTGCGTCAGCCGATCCACACATCGGTGCAATACGGGTTCGAGCGCGTCGAAGATCTGATCGGCGTGTTCCAGGGCACGAAGAAGGGCGGCTATAACTACGCGCGCCAAGGCACGCCGACCACCGCGGCGCTCGAGCGCAAGCTCACGAAGCTCGAAGAAGGCGTCGGCTCCATCTGCTTCGCAACCGGCATGGCCGCGATTACCGCGGTGTTCCTGACGCTTCTGCGCGCGGGCGATCATCTCGTCGCGAGCCGCTACGTCTTCGGCAATACCAACAGCCTGTTCGGGACGCTGCGCACGCTCGGCATCGAGGTGACGACGGTGGATGCGGGCGCGCGCGAGAACGTCGCCGATGCCGTCCAGCCGAACACGCGCATGGTGTTCGTCGAGACCATCGCGAATCCGGGCACGCAGGTTCCGGACCTCGAGGGCATCGGCGCGTTGTGCCGCGAGCGCGGGCTTGCCTATGTCGTCGACAACACCATCACGTCGCCCGCACTGTTCAGGCCGAAGCATGTCGGCGCGAGCCTCGTCGTCAATTCGCTGACGAAGACGATCGCGGGTCATGGCGCGGCGCTCGGCGGTGCGGTCACGGACACGGGGCTTTTCGACTGGAGCCAATATCCGAATATCGCGGACGACTATCGGCGCGCGGGTCCTTCGGAGCAGGGGCTGTTGCAGATCCGCAAGAAGGGCCTGCGCGATATGGGCGCGGCGCTGTCGTCCGAGCAGGCGCATCAGATCGCGTTAGGCGCGGAGACGCTCGGCTTGCGTGTGGCGAAGTGCAGCGAAAACGCGCTCGCGCTTGCGCGCTTTCTCGAGCGGCACGGTGCGATCGGCCGCGTCTTCTATCCGGGGCTTGCGAGCCATCCGCAGCATGGCATCGCGAAGACGCTCTTCGGGAGCGGTTCGTGGCTGCTGTCGTTCGAGTTGCGCAATCCGGACAGAATGATCGACGTCATCAACGCGCTTGCGCTGCCGGTGAAGGCGACGGGCCTCGGCGACACGCGCACGCTCATCATTCCGGTCGCGCCGACGATCTTCTTCGAGGCCGGCGCAGAAACGCGCAAGGCAATGGGTATTTCCGACGGCATGATCCGGCTGTCGGCGGGCATCGAGGAAATCGACGATCTGATCGCGGATTTCGAGCAGGCGCTCAGGCTCGCGTAGTCCATGCGTTGAGCAATGGAATGCAAAATGCCACCCTTCAAGGTGGCGTTTTGCATTCAGGGCCATCGTTCAGCGAATGCGGCTTACGCGAACAGGCGCTCCACTGCGAACGTGATCGCGAGTCCGCCGCCGATCAGCCACGCGTAGAGAATGGCGCCGGTGGCGATCGCACGCGGGCCGGCCTCGCGAATCTGCGCGATGCGCGTCTCCATGCCGAGCGCCGTCATCGCCATGGTGAGCGCGAAGGTGTCGAGCGCGTTGATTGTGGTCGTCGCGGAATCGGGCAATACGTGCAGCGAGTTGACGACGACGAGCGCGAGGAAGCCGAGCGCGAACCACGGCACCGCGAGCTTGCCCTTGCCAGTTCGCGCCGCGCCGCCAGCGCTGCCAGCGTCGTTACGCGCCCGGTTCACCCACACGCCTACCACCAGCAGCACCGGCACGAGCATCATCACGCGCGTCATCTTGACGATGGTGGCGATGTGCGTGGCTTCCGGGCTCACGTTGCTCGCCGCGCCGACCACTTGCGCCACTTCGTGAATGGTGCCGCCGAAGAAGAGACCCGCGCCGAGCGTGTCGAGGTGCAGCCAGCCCGCGTGCATCGCGAGCGGATACAGGAACATCGAAAGCGTGCCGAACAGAACGACGCTGCCGACAGCCATCGCGCTCTTGTGCGGCTTCGATTGCAGCGTCGATTCGAAGGCGAGGACCGCAGCCGCGCCGCAGATCGCGCTGCCGGCGGCAGTGAGGAGCGCGGTATCGCGGTCGAGCTTCATCAGCTTCATGCCGACCCACGTCCCGATGACGAGCGTGCTCACGACGATGAACGCCGACACCACGAATCCCGCCATCCCGACCTGCGCGATTTCCTGAAGACTCACGCGCAAGCCAAAGAACGCCACCGCGATGCGCAACAGCTTGCGCGCCGAAAAATTGACGCCCGCGGCCCAGCTTGCCGGCATGCCTTCGCGCAGCGCGTTGCCGTAGATCGCGCCCGCCACGATGCCGACGATGAGCGGGCTGATGCCGAGGCCGGCGATGAAAGGCAGCGCCGCGAGCCGCGTGACGGCCGCCGCGAACAGCGCAACGAAGAGAATGCCGTTGAGTTGCCCGCGCGCGGACGATGAAGCAGGAAGCGAAGCAGATGAAGCCGTGGACATGTGGTGCGTCCCTGATAAGCGGTTATGCGATCTGCTTATCCTAGATAAAACATATGCATATGAGAAATCGTGATTTAGAATGCCAGATATCGGTGTGGCTTATATATCGTCTCCATGACCCCGGACCAACTGATAACTTTCGCGACGGTCGCGGAGCACGGCAACATCAGCCGCGCGGCGCTTGCGCTTCATTTGTCGCAGCCAGCCGTGTCGGGCCAGCTTCGGTTGTTGCAAGACGAGTTCGGTGAACCGCTCTATCAGCGCGATGGACGCGGCATTCGCCTCACGTCCGCCGGCGAACAGCTTCGCGACTACGCCGCGCGACTCCGCGATACCTTTCGCGGCGCGCAAGCGCTGCGGGACGCGATGCGCGGGCTGGAGCGCGGGACGCTGCGCATCGGCGCGAGCACGACGCCCGCGAGCTACCTGCTCCCTTATCTGATCGCCGCGTTCCGCAAGCGCTATCCCGATATCGCGGTCAGCACCATCGACGGCAACACGGCCGAGATCGTCGCCGCGCTCGGTGCGCTGGACGTCGCCATCGTCGAGGGACCGGCGGGCCTCGAGCTTCCGTCGGGCGCTGGCGTCACGCCGTGGCGCGAGGACGAGATCGTCGCGATCCTGCCGAGCAATCATCCTCTCGCCGATGGCCGCGAATCCGCAACGCTCGAGGTCCTCGGCACCTGTGAACTCGTGCTGCGCGAGCGCGGCTCGGGCGTGCGGCAGATCGTCGAGCGCGCGTTTGCCGAGCGCGGTGTGGAGATGCGCGTCGCGCTGGAAATCGCGGGCGTCGAAGGCGTGAAAGAGGCGGTGCGCGCGGGGATGGGCATCGGTTTCGTATCGGCGATGTCGATTCGTCACGAGAAGGACGCGCTGCGCCGTCTGCACATCGCGCCTATGCCGCTCACGCGTCGCTTTTCGATTCTAGTGCCGCACGCCGCTGCGCCTTCGCGCGCCGCCGCCCGGTTTCTCGAGCTTTGCGAGGAGGACGCGGGCGCGCGCGCCGGCTAGGGAATTCCACTATGGCGGGAGGCCGCTGCGAAAGCGCAGTATTCGTTTTGAGCAAGACGCCGTGGCGTCTTTTTTATCGATCATCTATGGAACCGGTTCCATGCCGGATTTGCAACCTTGGAGCGAGCATCGGTGAACACGTCGGGCAAGAGCGGAACGCGCGCAGTCGTCATCGTGGCGAGCGCGTTCGGCGTGGACGCCATTCGTCGCGATGGGCACGCGCTCTGGGCGGAGAAGGCGTCGCTCGCGGGTGCCGACGGTTTCGAAGTGCGCCGCGAACTGATCGCCGACGAAGCCGACGCGAGCCTCGACGCGTTGTCGCTCCTGGGCGAACGAATCCGTGGCGCGGGCCTTTGGGCGGTCCATTCGACGCCCGCGACGCTCTTTCGCGCCGATGGCTCGCTCGACCGCGAAGCGCTCGCTCTCGCAATCGACGAGGCGCACTCGCTCGACGCGCGCATCGTGAAGCTGCAACTCGGCGGCAGCACGGCGGGCGTCGCAACGGACGCCGCGACGCTCGACGCGCTCACCGCCGCGATCGCGCGTTCGCGTTCGCGCGTGGTCGTCGAGAACGGGCAACTGAAGGCGGGCGGTCTGCCGGGCGCGTTCCAGGCGCTCTTCTCAGCGCTTCCTGAGGACAGCGGCCTCGCAATGACTTTCGATACCGGCAACTGGGGCTGGGCGAACGCCGATCCGCTCGACGCCGCGCAAAAACTCGCGCCGCACGTGGCGTACATCCATTGCAAGGCGACGCAGGGCGAAGGCGCGCGGCGCTTTGCCACCGCGCCGGCTCACGACGATGCGCAGTTCGCCGCGCTGCTGGCGCATCTGCCATCGGATGCGCCGCGCGGCATCGAGTATTCGTTCGCCGATGAAGCCGACGCCGCGCGTCAGGTCGCGCGCATCGCGGCATTTTGAATTCAGAATTCCGAAAGGATCAGACATGCAAGCACAGCACGCACCGCTCGACGTCGTCACCTATGGCGAAGCGATGACCATGTTCGTCGCGGCCGTCACCGGCGAACTCGCGACGGTCGGCCAGTTCACGAAGCGCATCGCCGGCGCCGATCTGAACGTCGCGATCGGCCTGTCCCGGCTCGGCTTCAAGGTTGGCTGGATGAGCCGCGTGGGCGACGATTCGTTCGGCCGCTACGTGCTCGACGTGCTGGCCGCAGAGGGCATCGACGCGCGCTGCGTGACCGTCGACGGACGTTTTCCGACCGGCTTTCAGCTCAAGGGCAAATGCGACGACGGCAGCGATCCGGCGGTCGAGTATTTCCGGAAAGGTTCGGCGGCAAGCCACTTGTCGCTCGACGATTACGTCGCCGACTACGTGCTCGGCGCACGCCATCTGCATCTGACGGGCGTCGCGCCCGCGATCTCGGCAAGCTCGCGCGAACTGGCATTCCATATGGCGCGCGAAATGCGTGCCGCAGGCAAGAGCATCTCGTTCGATCCGAACCTGCGTCCGACGCTGTGGCCGTCGCGCGAGGCGATGGCCGAATCGCTCAATGCGCTGGCCGCGCTCGCCGACTGGGTGCTGCCGGGCCTAAACGAGGGGTTGACGCTCACGGGTCATGCGAAGCCCGAAGACATCGCCGCGTTCTATCTCGATCGCGGCGCGAAAGGCGTGATCGTCAAGCTCGGCGCGCAGGGCGCGTATTTCCGCACGGCGGACGGCGTTCACGGCATCGTGCCGGGCGTAGCCGTTGCGAACGTGGTCGATACGGTCGGCGCAGGCGACGGCTTCGCGGTCGGCGTCGTCAGCGCGCTGCTCGAAGGGCGCAGCGTTCCGGATGCGGTCTCGCGCGGCAACCTGATCGGCGCGCTGGCGATTCAAGTTATCGGCGACAGCGAAGGCTTGCCGACGCGCGCCGCGCTCGATGCATTCGAAATGCAAAATCCATACGACAAGACGGCACACGCCGCAGTCATCGCCTGACGGGAATGCGGGCGAAGCGGGAACAGGGCCATTACGGGCAACCAGACACACACGACCGGATCGTATTCGGAGACAACCATGCACTCTTCCTCTGCACCCACGCTGGCCGCGCGCCGCTGGTGGGCAATCATGCCGATCGTCTTCATCACCTACAGCCTCGCGTATCTGGACCGCGCGAACTATGGCTTCGCTTCGGCGGCGGGCATCAATTCGGACCTCGGCATCAGCAAGGGCCTGTCGTCGCTGATCGGCGCGCTGTTCTTCCTCGGCTACTTCTTCTTTCAGATTCCGGGCGCGATCTACGCGGAACGCCGCAGTGTGAAGAAGCTCGTGTTCTGGAGCCTCGTGCTGTGGGGCGGCTGCGCGGCGGCGACGGGCATGGTGAGCAACATTCCCTCGCTGATGGCCATACGCTTCGTGCTCGGCATCGTCGAGGCGGCGGTCATGCCCGCGATGCTCGTCTTCATCGCGAACTGGTTCACGAAGGCGGAACGCTCGCGGGCGAACACCTTCCTGATTCTCGGCAATCCGGTGACGGTGCTGTGGATGTCGGTGGTATCGGGCTATCTCGTCAACTCGTTCGGCTGGCGCCACATGTTCATCGCCGAAGGGCTGCCCGCGGTCGTGTGGGCGGTGATCTGGTGGTTCATCGTGAAGGACAAGCCCGCACAGGTGAGCTGGCTCTCCGACCAGGAAAAGCGCGACCTGGATGCGACGCTGCGCGCGGAGCAGGCCGCGATCAAGCCGGTGAAGAATTACGGCGAGGCGTTCAAGTCGCCGGCCGTTATCAAGCTGTGCGCGCAGTATTTCTGCTGGAGCATCGGCGTGTATGGCTTCGTGCTGTGGCTGCCGTCGATTCTCAAGAGCGGCTCGACGCTCGGCATGGTCGAGACGGGCTGGCTCTCCGCGGTGCCGTATCTCGCGGCGACCATCGCGATGTTGCTGGCTTCGTGGGCGTCCGACAAGCTGCAGGTCCGCAAGGCGTTCGTGTGGCCGTTCCTGCTGATCGGCGCCATTGCGTTCGCCGGTTCCTATCTGCTCGGCTCGGCGAACTTCTGGGCTTCGTACACGTTGCTCGTGATCGCGGGCGCGGCGATGTATGCACCGTATGGGCCTTTCTTCGCGATCGTGCCCGAGTTGTTGCCGAAGAACGTCGCCGGTGGCGCGATGGCGCTCATCAACAGCATGGGGGCGCTCGGTTCGTTCGTGGGATCGTATGTGGTCGGGTATCTGAACGGTGCCACTGGGTCGCCGGCTGCCTCGTATGTGTTCATGAGCGTTGCGTTGCTCGCCGCTGTATGGCTGACGCTGGCTGTCAAGCCTCAAGGTGCAGTGCGTGCCGGTGCGGTTGCGGGTTCATGATGTTGGATATCCTAAGTAATTCGCCGGTCTATTCGGCTCTTGGCGCAAGACGCGATACCGGACGCAAAGAAAGATCGAATCCCGCCTGTCAGAGGCAAAAACAACCTTGGGTCGAGTCATGAAAATCGTAGCCTACAAGCCGTTGCCGTCCGATGTGGAAGCCTATCTGCGCACGCACGCGGATCTGGTGACGGTGGACCCGAAGGACGAGGCCGCATTCGTGGCGGCGCTGAAGGACGCGGATGGCGCCATCGGTGCAAGCGTGAAGATCACGCCCGCCATGATCGAAGGGGCGACGCGCCTCAAAGCACTATCGACGGTATCGGTGGGCTTCGATAATTTCGATGTCGCCGACCTCACGCGCCGAGGCATCGTTCTCACGCATACGCCGGACGTGCTCACCGAATCCACCGCCGACACCGTGTTCGCGCTGATTCTCGCAAGCGCGCGGCGCGTCGTCGAACTGGCGGAATGGGTCAAGCAGGGCAACTGGAAGGGCAGCATCGGCGAAGCCTGTTTCGGTGTCGACGTGCAGGGCAAGACGCTCGGCATCGTCGGGCTGGGACGCATCGGCGGGGCCGTGGCCCGGCGCGCTGCGCTCGGCTTTCGAATGAATGTGCTCTACACCAATCGTCATCGCAACGAACAGGCCGAGAAGGACTATGGCGCACGGCGCGTCGAACTGGACGAACTGCTCGCGCAATCCGACTTCGTCTGCCTGCAGGTTCCGCTCACGCCTGAAACGCGCGGTCTCATCGGGGCGAACGAGTTGAAGAAGATGAAGCGCAGCGCGATCCTCATCAACGCGTCGCGCGGGCCGACCGTCGATGAAGCCGCGCTCATCGAAGCCCTCAGAGACGGCACGATTCTCGCGGCCGGTCTCGACGTGTTCGAGCATGAGCCGTTATCCGCGGACTCGCCGTTGCTCAGGATGAAGAACGTGGTCGCGCTGCCGCACATCGGTTCGGCCACGCACGAGACACGTCACGCGATGAACCGCAATGCAGCCGAGAACCTCATCGGCGCGCTCAACGGTACGCTCACCGAAAACATCGTGAACCGCGAAGTCCGCATGCGCTGACAACGATGGGACGGAGCAGGCGCATGCGCTAACATGCGCTTCTCGCGCAGTGCATCGCATGCTAGCGCGATGCCTTCGCCGTTTGACGCACGAGCCTCCACCATCATGTCCGACGACCCCGACAAAGAGATTCATCGCCCGCCCGCAGTGCGACCTCGTCGCGCGACCATCACCGACGTTGCGCGCGAGGCAGGCACCGGCAAGACCAGCATTTCGCGCTATCTGAACGGCGAGACCGGCGTGCTGTCGCCTGACTTGCGCGAGCGCATCGAAGCGGCCATCGCGAAGCTCGATTACCGGCCGAACCAGATGGCGCGCGGCCTGAAACGCGGGCGCAACCGGCTGATCGGCATGTTGCTCGCGGACCTGACCAATCCATATTCCGTCGAAGTGTTGCAGGGCGTCGAAGCCGCATGCCATGCGCTCGGCTATATGCCGCTCATCTGTCACGCCGCGAACGAAGTCGACATGGAGCGGCGTTATCTGCAATTGCTCACGACCTATCGCGTGGAGGGTGTCATCGTGAACGCGCTCGGCGTGAAAGAGGAGCTGCTGCAGGCCTTCGCGCAAGGCGGCATACCGGTGGTGCTCGTGGACCGCACGGTGGAAGGCATCGTCACCGATATGGTCGGCCTCGACAATGCCGCAGCCGCCGCAATCGCGACGCGTCACCTCGTCGATGAAGGCTTCGACGAACTGTTGTTCCTCGTGCAGCCCGTCATGCACGTCAGCTCGCGGCGCTTGCGAGAAGCCTCGTTTCGCGAGACGGTCGCGGCGCTCGACGCACACGGTTCTACGCTCATCGTCGATCTCGCCGATGCGTCCGCCGCGCTCGTCGAACTGGATCGCCGCATCGAAGCCGCGCGCACGGCGCAAAGGCGGGTTGCACTTTTCGCGGCGAACGGTCCCGTTGCGCTGCGCGTGGCGGTACATCTCAAGGAGCGATACGGCGCGGACTGGCAAGCGAGCGTCGCGCTGATGTCCATCGACGATTCAGAATGGGCGCAACTCGCCGGCATGACGGCGGTTCGGCAGCCGACCTACGACATCGGCCGGCGCGCGGTGGAGTTTCTGCACGAGCGGCTCGGCGGGACACTCGTGCCCCCGCGCGAGTGCCTGCTGCCGGGCGAACTGATCGTGCGATCCTCGACGCGGCATGCGGCCGGCAAAATTTTGCATGCAACATGCCAGGGAACGTGAAGGAAATCTGAATGGTCAGTCTCTCGACGCTCGCGAGCCTCGTGCTTGCGACCCTCATCGTCGCCGCAATGCCGATCGTGCTGTATCGAAAGGTGCGCGCGCGCTACGGACTCGTGCCGCGCGAGCCGACGCTCGGCATCGCGGTGTTCGCGCTCTTCGCGATGGTCATCGAGCGCGGGCTGCACGGCTTCGTGCTGGGCAATTCGGTCACATCGGGATGGCTCACGAATCCGGTCGTCTTCGTGATTTATGCCGCGCTCGCTGCGGGCGTCTGCGAGGAAGTCGGGCGTTTTCTCGGCATGAAGTGGCTGATCCGGCGCGATCCGGCAACGCTCGGACGAGCAGGTCCGGCACTCGGCTATGGCATCGGCCACGGCGGGGCGGAAGCGTGGATCGTCGGCGTGCTCGTCCAGGTGCAATGGATTTTGTATGCGATCCTCGCGAACCGCGGCACGCTCGATTCGCATTTCGGAAGCGCACCGCTCGATGCCGTCGCGCGCATTCACATGGTGCTGTTGAGCCTGTCGCCGGTGTCGGCGGGCATTTTCCTCGTCGAGCGCGCGAGCGCGTTCGTCTTTCAGCTCGGCTTCTCGGCGCTCATGTGGCAGATGTTGCGCGAGCGCTCGCGCGCGGCGCCCGGCGTGCTGATCGCGGCACATGCGCTCGTCGGTTTGCCGGCCGCGCTGTTTCAGGCGCACATGATTCCGCTCGTCGCCGCCGATGCCGTCTATCTCGTGCTCGGCGTGATCGTGGCGATGGCGCTCGTGCGCTACTATCGCCGCGTCGGGCCCGACAAGCGCGCCGGCGCGACGCCTCAATCCTGAACGACCGGATCAGAATGGACGACTATCAATACGACTGTGCGAGCGCGGACATCGACATGCTCGCGCACGTCATCAGCGACCTTTTTCCCGAGCAGACGCAATTCGCGGAGCGCATCGACGAGAGCGGGCGCACGTCGCTCGCGATTCATTACGTGGCCATGCGCTTCGGCGCGACCGCGCGGCGCATCACGATCGAGGTGCGCTTCGATCCCGCCGCGCTCGGGCGATACCGCGCATTGCCGCCGCGCATGCATGCCCGCAGCTATGCGGTGCTGCGCGCCTACGTGGAAGCGACGCTCGGCTCGCTCGAAGAAATGCATGCAAAAGGCGAAACGGTGCCGCGCGAACTCGAAATCGACATGGGCGACGACTTCGCCTGAGTCTCGCGGATCGAGTCCGCCTTTCAGACGTCGCGATACACCTTGGCGAAACGCGCCGCCTTGACGACGCCATAGTCGCCTGGGGCGTACTGCATGAGCCAGTCGCCGGCGTCGCCGGTCAGCACATCGCCGGCTGCCGAGCGGGCGATGCTGAACGGCTCGCGCATCTCTTTCGCAAGCACGACGCTCGGCCGGTTGCGATACGCGCCCGGTTCGCCATGCGCGATGCCGCCTTCAGGCGCGTACTTCGCGTCGAAACGTTCTCTGGATACGACCCAGCGCTCGCCCGATGCTCCGGTGACGATGGCATCGCCGGGCGCATAGCGGTTCGGCCCTTCGAGGCTCATCAGTTCGCCGGCCACGGCGGCAAATTCGACGGCGACGGTTTCGTTCTTCACGACGCGGCGCGCGGCCGGGTCGGAGGTGAGGTCGGGTTCGGAGAGCTTGAGCATGAGCGACAGAGGTTTCGTTTCAGGGGCGAAATGCTAACCGCATTTGCGGCCGCTTGCATGCATAAGGCCGCATGCAGCATGCGGTATGCAAAACACAAAAAAGCCCGCATCGATCGATGCGGGCTCCGTGCACTTCCACGCTGCGAAACCAGCTTACGGCTTCACCGTCGATGCCGCGTCCGCGCTGGATGCGCGCGGGTGGCGCCGCGCATGGTCGTGCCGTCCGCGGCCCTGGCCTTCGCGACGGAAGCTCGTGTCCGCGAGCTTCTTCTGCTCCGGCGAAAGGCTCGCGTACAGCGGCTCGAATGCATCGACGAGGCGCTTCGTGCCGTCCGCGTTCGCCTGCGTGATCTGCTGATATTGCTTCATGTCGTCGAGGGCGGACATGGTGTCGCGCTGCGCGATGCGCTGGCGGTAGAGGTCGCCCATCGTGCGGGCGTTCTCGCGCATCACATCGGCGAAAGCGGACCACTGCGTTTCCTCTGCCGCCGTGATCTTGAGGCTCGAGTGCAGTTGCGCGATGCGCTCCTCGACGCGCGCCTCGCGCTTCGAACCTGGGGGCGCGGACGCAGCGGCCGATACTGCCGCGGACGAAGCGGACGCGGGCGCAGTCGCCGCGGGCGCGGACGATTGCGCAAAGACTGCGGTAACGGCGCAGGACGCCGCCAGTGCGACCAGTGTTTTCTTCATTCGGGAATCCTTCGATCGATGGAAAAAGAGGCGCGCCGCGTTCGGCTGACGATGCGCTGACGGCACACCGGCACGTCGAAAACGGCTGAAACGCCGTCGCCCGCTATTAGTATCACGTTTGGGCGACACTTCGCCTGCTTTGCCACAACTGCTTACATCCGATACGTCTCTGGAAAATAGCGGTGGATAATGCATGCCAAATACAAAACAAGGGACGATATGAGACCGCCGCGCCTCGATCAACTCGACGACATCGACCGCAATCTCGTTGCGCTGTTGCAGACGAACGCGCGTGAAAGCGTCGCGAATCTCGCGCGGCAACTCGGCGTCGCGCGCACGACGGTGATTGCGCGGCTCGCGCGGCTCGAGAAAAACAACGTTATCGCCGGTTATGGCGTGCGGCTCGGCCAGGATGTGCTCGATGCGAGCATTCAGGCCTATGTCGGCATCAAGCTCGCGCCGAAATACGGCCGCGACGTGCAGAAGCGCTTTGCGCGGATGCCGGAAATCCAGTTGCTCTGCGCGGTGAGCGGCGAGTTCGACTACGTCGCGTGGCTGCGGGCAGGCTCGCCCGAGCGCCTGAATGAACTGCTCGACGAAATTGGCGCGCTCGAAGGCGTCGAGCGCACGACCACGTCCATCATCCTTGCACGCAAGATCGATCGCGCCGGATAGCCGATTGCATACAGAATGCATCGTCGCGTCGTCTGAATGACGAAAAGCATCGTCGATCCGCATCATTTTGCGTCTAGGATCGGTCGCGGCACGCTCCTACACTGTGTGGCGTCCATGCAAAACGTGCATGCACCGCCCCTCACAAAAGGAGACGAACATGAAAGTGGCAATCGTCGGCGCCGGTCTCATCGGCCAAAGCATCGCTCATCTGCTCGGAGAAACGGGGGACTTCGACGTCGTCGCGTTCGATCGCGACGAACACGCGCTCGCGAAGCTCGATGCGCAAGGCATCGCCACGCGCCGCGTCGATTCCGCCGATGCGCCCGCGTTGCGTCACGCGCTGTCGGGCTTCGATGCGCTCGTCAATGCGCTGCCGTATTACCTGGCGATCGGCGTCGCATCGGCGGCGAAGGCGGCGGGCGTGCATTACTTCGATCTGACCGAAGACGTGCGCGCGACGCACGCGATCCGCGCCATTGCGGACGGCGCGCAAACCGTGTTCATGCCGCAATGCGGGCTCGCGCCGGGGTTCGTCGGCATCGTCGCGCACGATCTGGCGAAACGTCTCCATACGCTGCGCGAGGTGAAGATGCGCGTCGGCGCGCTGCCCGAGTTCCCGACCAACGCGCTGAAATACAACCTGACGTGGAGCATCGACGGGCTCATCAACGAGTATTGCCAGCCGTGCGAAGCCGTGCGCGAAGGCCGCGCGCAATGGGTTCAGCCGCTCGAAGGCGTCGAGCATTTTTCGCTCGACGGCATCGAGTACGAGGCCTTCAACACATCGGGCGGACTCGGCACGCTATGCGAAACGCTTGCGGGCAAGGTGGAATCGCTCGATTACAAGTCGGTGCGCTATCCCGGCCATCGCGATCTCATGAAGTTCCTGCTCGACGATCTGCGCATGTCCACCGATCGCGACGGCCTCAAGGCGATCCTCAAACGCGCGGTGCCATCCACGAGGCAGGACGTGGTTCTCGTCTTCGTGACGGTGACGGGCATGCGCTCAGAAAGCGACGGGAAGGGCGAAGGCGGCCAACTGGTGCAGGACGTCTTCACGCGCAAGATCTTCGCGAAGGAAGTCTGCGGCGTGCCGATGAGCGCCATCCAGATCACGACAGCAGGCGCGGTCTGCGCGGAACTCGATCTTTTCCGCGAAGGCGTCCTGCCGCAAAGCGGCTTCGTGCGGCAGGAACAGGTTCCGCTCGATGCATTCCTGAACAATCGATTCGGCAAGCTGTACGAAGGCGCCAACGCGCTCACGACGACGCGGCGGCTCGCGGTCGCATGAATCGGCTCACGTAAGTCGCGAGGGCGCAAGGAGCCGCGCGAGAAGGTCCGCGTCGCTCTCTGGCGACGGCGCGCCGTTGTCGACGATCACGAAATCGGCGGCGAGCGCGTCGTCGGGAACGAAGAGACGCTGCCGATACTGTTCCCAGTGCGCGAGCTTGTACGCATCGTTCGGATCGCCGCGCGCGACGATACGTTCGCGCGCCACATCCTCGCTCACCTGCACCCAGACCACGCGAATCGCGACGTCATCGCCGATGCCGAGCCACGCGCGGTCGAAGAGCCGCCGCTCGCGCACTTCGCGCGTCAGCGGCGCGACCACGACCACACTCACGCCCAGCGCGAGATTCTCGGCGGCGGTATCGATGAGACTGCGATATTCCGGGTCGCGCAGCCGGCTCAGGAAAAGCGGGCTGTCGCGGTCGTGCGGATCGCCGGTGAGCGCGCCGATGGCCGCCGCGCTGTACGCGCCGTAGACCGTGTCCTTGTCGAGCAGGCAGAAAGGCTCGCCCGTCGCGCGCATGAGCGGCTTGAAAAGGCGCCTCGCGAGCGTCGTCTTGCCCGCGCCCGCGTGACCGCAAAAGAAGAGCAGATGCTTCATGCGCTGGCCTCCGTGCGCGCGCGTCGTTCGCCGCAAGCGCGGCGCGGCGGCATCACTCGTTATCGAGCGATCGTTGATACCGGTTCATGAGCGGCGTCGACGTCACGCCATGCACGATCACCGATGCCGCAATCGCCGCGACCACGAGCGGCACGAGCGGCGACGCCGCCTGTTTCGGCGCGTTTTCGAGCGCGTAGAGCAGATAGTAGAACGAGCCGACGCCGCGAATGCCGAACCAGCTCATCAGACGCCGCTGCGCGCCCGTCGCGCACGAGCCGACGAGCGAGGCCTCCACCGCGAGCGGACGGATCACGACGAACAGCCCGCCGATCAGCACGGCCGCGCGCCAAGTAAAAAGCTCGCGCCAGAGCGTCGCGAGCACCGCGCCGACGATCAGCATGGTCGCGACTTCGGCGATGCGTTCGAGCTCGATCGTGAAGCCGTGCACGCGCTCGGCCATGAACGCATGCGCGCGATCGGGATCGGATGCGGTCGCGGTGACATCGTCGGCGTCGATGGTGCCGACCGCTTCGCGCGCCGACTTGTCGCCGCTTCGTTTCTGTTCCGCGCGACGCATCGCGAGGCCTGCGGCGAACACCGCGAGGAACGCATACGTGTGCAGCAGTTGCGCGACGCCGTACGACAGCGCGATCAGCCCGAGCGCATAGAAGCCTTCGGAGCCGAGCGCTTCGCCGCGGCGCGTGCGCAGATACGCGACGAGGCGCACCGTGAGCCCGCCGAGCGCCCAGCCGCTCGCGAGCGCGCCCAAGGTTCCCCAGGCGGCCTGCGCGATGAAGCTCAGATGCAGCGCATCGTCGGGCGAGGCTTCGTAGCGGCACACCGCGATGCCGAGCAGCGCGAAGGGCAGCGCGATGCCGTCGTTCAGGCCGCCTTCGCCGGTCAGCGAGAAACGCAGCAGATCGGTGTCGCCGGGCTGTTCCACCTGCACGTCGTGGGCGAGGACGGGATCGGTCGGCGCGAGCATCGCCGCGAGCAGGAGCGACGGCCCCCACGCCATGCCGAGCGCATAGCCGCAAAGCAGCGTCAGGGCGACGATGGTCAGCGCCATCGCGACGAAGCCCAAGCGCAGCGGCAGGAGCCAGCGGCGGTCCGTCGGCGGCACGCGCAGGCGCAGGCCGATCGCGAAGAGCGACACCAGCATGCCGACTTCGGTGACGAGGCGCAGGACGGCCGTGTCGCCGTCGAGCCGGATATGCAGCAGATTCGCGGCGCCCGGCCCGAGCGCGAAGCCGATGGCCAAATAGCACATCGCGGTGCTGATGGGCAGGCGCTTGAACGTCGAACTGGCAAGGCCCATGAAAATGAGCACGCCGCCGACGACGAGAAACCAGATCGTTTCGGTCATGGAAGCCTTTCGGCAGTGAGTAGGCGGGCGATGCGAACGGCCATTCGGTACGCGGCAGCACGCACCATGCCCATCGCCGGCATTGGGCGTAACATGGCCCGGCATCGGCTGGCGCGTCCGGGCGGGTTTCCCGAGTGCCCAGGCATCGTTCGGACGATTCACGCGGACAACCCGGAGGCATACGCATGTCACAGCATTTCGACGCGGTCGTCATCGGCACGGGGCAGGGCGGCTCGCCGCTCGCGGTGCGGCTCGCGCAAAGCGGCAAGCACACGGCCGTCATCGAGCGGCATCTTTTCGGCGGGACGTGCGTGAACGTGGGCTGCACGCCGACCAAGACCTATGTCGCGAGCGCGCGCGCCGCGCACGTCGCGCGCACGGCGGCCCGGTACGGTGTCGTCATCGAAGGCGAAATCAAGGTTGACATGGCGCGCGTGAAGGCGCGCAAGGACGAAGTCATCGGCGCGTCGCGCGAGGGCGTCGAACAATGGCTGCGCGCGACGCCGAACGTCACCGTGTTCAAGGGACACGCGCGGTTCACGGCGCCGCATTCGCTGCGCATCGATGGAACCGACGGCGCCGCGCACGACATCGACGCCGGCATGATCTTCATCAACACGGGCACGCGCGCGGCGGTGCCGGCCATCGACGGCCTGCGCGACGTTCCGTATCTCACGAACGCCACGATCCTCGAACTGACCGAGGTGCCCGCGCATCTCGTGATCGTCGGGGCGAGTTACATCGCGCTCGAATTCGGGCAGATGTTCCGGCGCTTCGGCAGCCGCGTCACGCTGCTCGTGCGCGGTGAGCGCATCCTGAGCCGCGAAGACGCTGATATCGCGCGCGCGATGCAGGACGTGCTCACGCGCGAAGGCATCGAATTCCGCTTCGGAGCCGAGCCGCGCCGCGTCGAGCGGACGAACGACGGCGTGCGTGTTTCGCTCGCGGACGGCAACGGTCACAGCGGCGCGTCCATCGACGCATCGCATCTGCTCTTTGCGACCGGGCGCACGCCGAATACCGACGATCTCGGGCTCGACCGCGCGGGTATCGCGCTGAACCGGCACGGCCTGATCGACGTGGACGGCGAACTGCGCACGAACGTGGACGGCGTGTGGGCGATCGGCGACGTGAACGGGCGCGGCGCGTTCACGCATACGTCGTGGAACGACTACGAGATCGTGGCGGCAAATCTTCTGGATGGCGAATCGCGCAGCGTCGACACGCGCATCATGGCCTACGCGGTGTTCGTCGATCCGCCGTTCGCGCGCGTCGGACTGAGCGAGGAAGAACTGAGAAAGGATGGCCGCGACGCCCTGATCGCGACGATGCCGATGTCGCGCGTGGGCCGTGCGCGCGAACGCGGCGAGACGGACGGCTTCATGAAAGCGCTCGTCGACGCGAACACGAAGCGCATTCTGGGCGCGGCGATTTTCGGCATCGAGGGCGACGAAGTGATTCACACGTTCGTCGACATCATGAATGCGGACGCGCCGTACACGACGCTGCAGCGCGCGATGCACATTCACCCGACCGTGAGCGAACTCGTGCCGACGCTGCTCGGCGACCTGAAGCCGCTCGAGTAGCCGTATCAGGCCTCGACCGGCGGCTTCTCCACTTTTGCCGCGACGTGCGGGCCGCGCGTTTCGGGCATCGCGAACCAGACGAGCGCAACCGCGAGCGCGCCCGCGGCGGCCAGCCCGAAGAAGCTCATCGCCGTGCCGAAGCGGTCGGCGGCGAAACCTGCCGCCGCCGTCGATAGCGTCGCGCCGACGCCCGCCGCCAGCCCGAAGAAGCCGATCGTGAGGTTGTAGTGGCCGCGCCCGCCCGCGACATCGGCGGCGATCAGTGGCAGCATCACGCCGAACACGGCCGCGCTGATGCCGTCGAGCATCTGCACCGGAACCAGCAGATACGGGCTGCTCACGCCCGCGAACAGCAGCGCGCGCAGCGGCAGCGCGCAGAAGCCGAGAATCAGCACCGGACGGCGTCCCCAGTTTTGCGCCTGCCGTCCGACCCACGGCGAAAGCACCGCGACGATGAACTGCGGCACGATGATGCACGCCGCGATCACCAGTTGAACGTTGTCGCCCATGTGCGCCGTGACCTCGCCGGCGGCGAGATTGAGCATCGCCGCATTCGACAGGTGGAAAAGCACGACGCACGCGGCGAAGATCAGCAGCCGCCTGTCCTTCAGCAGTTCGCGCAGCGACTCGCGCTCCTCGCCCTCCGGCGTCAGCTTCGGCTTGCCGGCCGGCGCGCGCGGACGGCTGGGCGGCGCATCGTAGTGGATCATGCGCAGCGCGAAAATTGCCGGCAGCGCGAGCGCGGCGGTCAGGAAGAACACCGAGCGCAACGACAGATATTCCCCGAACGCGCCCATCAGCGCGGCGGTCAGCGCACTGCCGATGGACGCCCAGCGCGCGTTGCGCCCGAGCCGGTCGCCGAGATCGGCGCGCGAGACGAGCGCGAGCGAAATCGCGGCCATCGCGGGGACGAGCATGCAGCTCGCGAAGCCGTGCAGCACTTCGGCCGCGAAAACGGGGATGATCGTCGGGCTCGCGGCGAGCAGCAGCGCGCTCGCGATGATCGCGACGATCGCGGACAGCGCGGCGAACTTCTTGTTGCGCATGGCGTCGACGAGCGCGCCCGCGGGAAGCTGGCTCGCCATCGCGCTGATGGTGCCGACGGACAGCATCAGGCCGATCTCGCCCTGCGTCCATTTGTTGGCCGCAAGGTACGAAGCGATGAACGGGCCGAAGCCAGTCTGCACGTTGGCGACGAAGAAGTTCAGCCAGTCGAGCGCGCGCAGACTTCGTGCAATTACCATGTCGTGAATCGGTTATCCATGTCGTGAGTCTCTCATCGTGCGGGACGCGCGCTCGCGCCCGTTGCCTGCGCCGCGACCGCGCCCGACGCGCTGGTGCCGGATGCGGTGCCGGATGCGGTGCCGGATGTCGTGCCGGACGCGCCCGTTGCGCCCGCCGCCGACGAAACCGGCGCGGGCACGACGGGCGAGACGATCTTGATCGGCTGCTCGGGCGCGTAGGTCGGCGATGCCTTCAGTTGCGCGTCGTCGAAATCCATTTGCAGCGCGAGCTGCTTGTTGCGCGAGACGACGTGCAGATCGCCCCAGTTTGCCGCGACGTGGCGCTTTTCCGCCGCGAGCGAACTGGACAGATCGACGACGAGCGCCTGCGGCTGCGCCTGCGAATCCACGAGGACATCGACTACACGGCCGATGCGCGCGCCGTTTTTCTGCGTCACGGTCGAGTCGACGAGCTGCACGACGTTCGGCGGCGCCTCGTTGACGGGCTGCGGCTTCGGCACCGGCTCCGGCGCCTTGCCTTTCACGGGCGGCGGCGGAGGAACGAAGGTGATCGGCGCGGTCTTCGAGTTCGGCGTGAAACGGAACGCGGTCCACGGAAAATTGACCTTGCGGTCGCCGATACCCATGAAGCCCGAGAGATTCACCATGAGCAGCTTCGGTTTGGCGGCCGCATCGACGTACATGTCGACCGCGCGGCCCACGACCTTGCCGTCGGGACGTTGCACTTCCGCGTCGAGCAGGCCGTGAAGCTGGTCGTGCTGCACGAGACGCGTCGAGATGATCTGCGGCGGCGGCGGCGGCTCGGGCGGCTCCTGCGGCGGCGTCGCGACCGGCTCGGGCGGCTTCGGCCTGACGACGCGGCGCTTCGGCTTGGGCGCGGGCAGGGGCTTCGCCGCCGACGCCGGCTCGGGCACCGCGACGGCCGACGCCGGTTCTTCCGGCTCGGCGCTTTCCGTTTCGTTCGGCGCGGGAATGTACGAATGCTCGACGATGGGCGCGGGCGTCTGCTGAAAGACCCCGCATGCGGAGAGCGCGCAGGCGGCGAGCATGACGAGCGCGGTCGAAAGCCGCGCGCGCGCAAAAGCGACGAGCACCGGCAACAGGGCGATCGCGCGCAATGTGGCGTTCAAAGCCGCGCGCCGCGCGCGTCCTATCGATGACGCGTTCGCGAGTCCAGCCATGCCGATCAGCGACGCATCGCCCGGATGCGGGATACCGCCTGTCATCACAAACGCTCCATGTGTGGGGCCACCTTCCTGAGTCTGCCGATGTCGTCCAGTCGTCTCGACGCCCGCGCCGGCAAGCGCGGTGTCGCGGGATCGTTCGAAGCCATGCGGCGCGTGCGCGAAGCCATCACGCGCCGGAAGCCGGGCCGCGCGCACCCGGCACCTTTGCCAGAAGCGCGGCAGTATCCGCCGCGCCCATTTTCGCGGCCGCTTCCCGCGCGGACAAGCCGCCCGCATCGCGCGCGTCGGGATTCGCGCCGCGCGCAAGCAGCAATTCGACGATGCCGACGCGGTTGAACATCGCGGCGATCATCAGCGCGGTGCGGCCATCGGGCGACGCGCCTTCCACGTCCGCGCCGCGATCGAGCAGCGTTTCGACGACATCCGCGAAGCCCTTGAAAGCCGCGCCGGCAATCGGCGTCTGGCCGTTGTCGTTACGCAGGCCGGGATCGGCGTTGTGTTTGAGCAGCACGCGTACGGCGTCCGCGTGGCCGTGGTAGCTCGAGAGCATCACGAGGCTGTCGCCCTTGTCGTTGCGCAGGTTCGGCGGCAGGCCCTTGTGCAGCCACACGTCGAGCAGCGCGGCATCGCCCCGGCGCGCGGCGTTGAAGACTTCCTGCGCGAAGGCGATGGTTTCCTCGTCCGGCCCTTCGCGGACGGGTTCGCGGGAATCGATGTTCGGGTCCTGCTGCATGTTTCGCTCCGCAACGTTGGGACATCCGACGCGCTCGCGCGGCCGGCTCGTCGTGATGCATCGGACGATGCGCGCCTCGGGAAACGATGAGGCGAGCGGGCGCGGAATCATCGGCAGCATACACAGGTTTGACGACGAGGTTCGACGACGAGGGTTGACGTCACTTCGCGCTTCGCCCCGGCACGCGGGGGACGGGCAGCAGCACGTTCTGCGCCCGCTGGCATGCGCTCGATGCATCGCGCGCCGCTTGACGCGCCGACGCGCGCGCCCTTAGTCTCGATGCCACTTTCTTCCAGGCGCGCCATCCATGACGCAAGTTCCATCCCAAAGCAGTGCCGATGCGCGCCGCCGCGCGAGCGCCGCCGAACGCAATCGCGATGCGATTCTAGCCGTCCTCGCACGCGTGCTGCCGCAAAGCGGCGTCGTGCTCGAAATCGCGAGCGGCACCGGGCAGCATGCGGTGCATTGCGCGGCGGCCTTGGCCGGCATCGTCTGGCAGCCGAGCGACGCGGACCCGGCCGCGCGGAATTCGATCGCTGCGTGGCGCGCGCATGCGGGCCTCGCGAACCTGAGCGCGCCGCTTTCGATCGACGTCACGCAAGGCGACTGGGGCATCGGCGAAGTGGCGGCTGTCGTCTGCATCAACATGATCCACATTGCGCCGTGGCAGGCGGCCGAGGCGCTTGTTCGCGGCGCCGGCGCGCGGCTCGCGCCGGGGGGCGTACTGTACCTGTACGGGCCTTATCGACGCAACGGCGCGCACACCGCGCCGAGCAACGAGGCCTTCGATGCGCAGTTGCGCGCGACCGATCCGCGCTGGGGCGTGCGCGACATGGAGGCGGTCGAGGCGCTCGCGCGCGGCGCAGGATTCGCCCTCGCCGATGTCGTGGCGATGCCGGCGAATAATTTCAGCGTGATCTTCGTGAAAGGCGAGGGACGCTAGGCTCGCGTGCCCGTTGCCGCCGATCGGGAAGCGCCGAAACGCGCACCGCCGTGTAGACTGCGGAAGGTCGTCACCGTAGCCCGTTCATAGCGCCGCAATCGAGCCGCAATCGAGCCGGCGCGTCATCCGATCTCCAGTCACGGAGGCGTTCTACATGCACGCAGCGTTGCCGCAAGGCGCTCAGGAATCCGGTCCGGTCGATGCCCCGCAAGGCCCGCGCGATCTGCGGCGCATCGACATTCATCCCGATCACTGGTATCCGCTCGCATGGTCGCGCGAAGTGAAGCGCGGGCGCGCGCACGGCGTGCGCTTCGCGGGCGATCCCATCGTGCTCGTGCGCACCGGCTCGGGCAAGGTCTTCGCGCTGGAAGACCGCTGCGCGCATCGGCAGGTGCCGCTGTCGGCGGGCGTCGTCGATGGCGAATCGATCCGCTGCTGCTATCACGGCTGGACTTACGACTGCACCGGCCGCTGCACCGACATCCCCTATCTCGGCCGCGAACGGCTGCCCAACGGCGTGCGCGCCTATCCGTGCCGCGAGGAAGCGGGGCTTGTCTTCGTGTTCACGGGCGATCCGCTTGCAGCAGAGCACGCGAAGTTCCCATCGCTCGTCTCCGCCGCCGACAAGGCTTACAAGACGCGGCGCTTCGGCCAGGAAGTGAAGTGCCACTACACCTTCATGCACGAGAATCTGATGGATATGAACCATCAGTTCCTGCATCGGCGGCAGATGGGCAGCATGCGCGCGCGTTCGCTCGGGCGACGCACGGGCGAGGACTGGATCGAAGTGGACTACACCTTCGCGCGCGAAGCGGGCAAGCAGCCGATCGGCGAGGCGCTCGTTTTCGGTCAGAAGCGTGGTGAGAAGCGCGGCGAGAAGCCGGACGAGTCGCAAAAAGACGTGATGACGATTCGCACCGAGTATCCGTACCAGACGCTCAAGATTCGCACGAAGGACGAGACGATGGTCATGGATCTCTGGATCGCCTACGTGCCGCTCGATGCGGAGCAGCGCACGAACCGCACCTTCGGCCTCTTGTCGATCCGCCGCCCGAAGATTGCAGGCCTGCTCGATGCCGCATGGCCGCTGCTCGTGTGGTTCACCGAGCGCATCTTCAAGGAAGACCGGTGGATCGTCGAGCGCGAACAGGAAGCGCATGACCGGCAGGGCGCCGATCACAATCACGAAGTCTTTCCGGTCATCAACGAACTGCGCGCGCTTCTGATGGAGCAGGGCGTGCCGCATCGCACCGCTCAGACGGCGGAGGCGCGCGAGGCCGACGGCCGGCGCGTGCACCGGATCGTGCCGGTCGAGGAACTGCCCGCGTCGTGAGGCCGCGACACCGGGCGCGACACCGGCCGCGACACTGCGGCGCGGCATGACCGGATTGCAGGCGCCGCGCGGCGGCGTTATACAGAAAGCGTGGACCAGCTACCGGAGGCAGACCATCATGAACAGCGACCCGACCGAGCCGCGCGATTCACGCCCGCTTTCGCCGAACGTCGACGAAGCGCATCCCGAGATCGAGCATTTCGATGCAGCCATCACGCACGTCGACGAATCGGTCGCCGCCGGGCGCATGGCGGCGGGCGCGGCGAAGGGCATTCTGTACAGCATCATCGAGACGCTCGGTACGCTCGTCGGCGATCCCGACCTGCCTTCGCACGCGCGCTCGGGCTACGAAGGGCTGCTCGAAACGGCGCGCGAACTGCGGGCGAGAATCGAGCCGTAAAACCGCATTGCGATTGACCTCACGCTGGCGTGGCGCGTGACGGGCGCGCGCCGCGTCGCCGGCGCGCTTCGTAGCCGCCGCAGCCTTCCTTCTATTTCCTCCTCACGACGAGATCACGCGCGCTGCCGCGTCCGGCTCCCGTCGGTTTTCTGTCAGTTTCGCGCCCGGTTGCCCAATATTTGCCGCCCAGCAAATACTGGTTAACCACACGGTGAAAAAAAACGACACCAGTATTCGCGATTCTTTCGAATTCCATCGGCAAGCCATACACTTGCCAGCGACCAAAAGCTACGTTCGACAGCTACCGCGCGCGCGCCACGCCGCCCGACTGCGATGTCGACGACGATCAGTTCGCCCATACCGCACGATGCAAGAGGAGAAAAAAATGAAGGGTTTCAAGATGACCAAGGCCGCCGTCATCGCGGCGACCGCGTTCGCCGCAGCCGCGGCCGCACCGGCGTTTGCCCAAAGCAGCGTCACGCTCTACGGTATCGTCGACGATTCGATCGTCTATCAGAACAGCCAGACGAACCTCGCGCGCACGGCGCCGGGCCGCTCGAACGTCAAGATGGCGTCGGGCATCTGGGCAGGCAGCCGCTTCGGCCTGAAAGGTTCCGAAGATCTGGGCGGCGGCAACAAGGCCATCTTCCAGTTGGAGTCGGGCTTCGACATCAACAACGGCACCGCGCAGTTCACGAACGCCATGTTCGCCCGTCAGGCATGGGTGGGTCTGACGAACGCAGGCTACGGTACGCTGACGCTGGGTCGCCAGTACACGTCCTACTACACGCTCCTGTCGCCGTATAGCCCGACGAACTGGCTGACCGGCTACTTCGGCGCGCACCCGGGCGATATCGACAACATGGACACGATCTACCGGGCGAACAACTCGGTGGTCTATACGTCGCCGAAGCTGTACGGCTTCACGGTGAGCGGCTCGTATTCGTTCGCGGGCGTTCCGGGCAGCGCGTATCAGGGTTCGGCATGGTCGGCTGCGGTGCAGTATGCGCAAGGTCCGGTCGGCCTGACGGTCGCGTTCGAGCGCTTCAACAACGCGCAAAACGGCGGCGGCATCTACAGCGGCAGCTCGGCGATCGTCAACAATGGCGCGGCGACCGACGGTTCGGGCCAGCCGGGTGTCTCCGCGCTGACGGCGGGCTACCAGCGCGCGCAGGCGCAGAACCGCTTTGCGGTCGGCGGCGGCTACGCGTTCAACAGCGCGTGGGACATCTCGGTTACGTACTCGAACGTCCAGTACATTCCGGGCGTCAACTCGCTCTTCACCGACGAAGCCATCTTCAACACGGCGGGCACGGTGCTGCACTGGAAGGCAACGTCGGCATGGGATTTCGCGGGCGGCTACAGCTACACGTGGGCGAGCAAGGCCAACGGCATCACGAGCGCGGCGTCGTACCATCAGTTCAACCTGTCCCAGTACTACTCGCTCTCGAAGCGCACGGGCCTGTATGCGCTGGAAGCATATCAGCGCGCGAACGGCAACACGCTGAGCGCACCGGGCGCGACCACGCCGGGTCGTCAAGTGACCGCGAACGCGACGCTCGGCGACGGCTTCCAGGGCGCGCCGTCGGCTACGCGCAATATGTTCGCAGCGGGCGTGGGCATCATCCACCGCTTCTAAGCGAGCAGTCGTTTTGCGACAAAACTGGACGCCTCGGCGTCCGGTTTTTTTTTGCGCGCGCCCCGGCTCGTGTCAGATCAGGGCAGATCAGGGCAGATCATGTCAGATGAACATCCCGCCCGAAGCCTCCACGCGCTGCGCCGTCATCCAGCGATTTCCCTCCGACAGCATCGCCGCGATCGCGCCGCCGATGTCGTCCGGCTGGCCCACGCGCCCGAGCGCCGTGTTCTGGGCGACGAATTCGTTCACATCGTGGTCGTCGCGCACGACGCCGCCGCCGAAGTCCGTCGCGATCGCTCCCGGCGCGATCGTGTTGACCGTGATGCCATGCGGTCCGAGTTCCTTCGCGAGATAGCGCGTGAGCACTTCGACGCCGCCTTTCATCACCGCATACGCGGCGAAGCCCGGCAGCGCGAACCGCGTGAGCCCGCTCGATACGTTCACGATGCTGCCTTCCTCGTGCAGGAACGGCAGCAGCGCCTGCGTGAGAAAGAACGGTCCCTTGAGATGAATGTCGACCAACTGGTCGAACTGTTCGGGCGTCGTTTCGGCGAAAGCGGCGTGAATGCCTATGCCCGCGTTGTTCACGAGGAAGTCGAAGTTGGTGCGATCGAACGACTGTTCGAGCGCCTTGCAGACTTCGTCCGCGAATGCGCCGAAGGTGTCGCACCCGGCGACGTCGAGCTTGAGCATCGCGCACTTGCAGCCGAGTTCCTCGATCTCGCCTGCGACTTCCTCGGCCGCCGCCGCGTCGCGATTCCAGGTGCCGATGATCCCGACGCCCTGTTGCGCGAGCTTCAGCGCCGTGCTGCGCCCGAGGCCGCGGCCCGCGCCCGTGATGACTGCCACTTTTGCGCTCATGTATCCGTCCACTGGGTGCTCCTTTGCGTTGGGTTTGCGTTGGGCTTGCATTGGGTTGAGCGATCTAGCCACTGTAGGACGGCGCGGCGCGCAAGGGAAACCTTCGCGCGATGCTGCGCCGCACGCGCGGCGGGCGCGGGCCTTGCTGCATCGTCGCGAGGAAAAGCATCGAAGGAGAATGAGCGATGGCAACGCAATCCCAAACGAATCAGGGCGGCAGCGGCGCCCAGGACAGTTCGGGCGACACGCCCGGGCTGGAACGCCCGTTCCGGCTCTTTGCGGTGGAAGAGCGCGTGCTCGCGCAAAACGTCGATGGCAAGGTGATCGACATCGGCGCGATGGAGTCGAAGGGCGGCGAATTCTGCGCGCGTCTCGATGTGGACGATATCGCCGTCGAGCCGAAGCGCAGCCCCGAGCTTGCGCTCAAGGCGCTCGTCGACAAGCTGACCTTCGACTATCTCGATGGCCTTTTTACGAGCGAGGGCGAAGCCGAAGTCAACGGCCGCCTTCAGGACTTCCCGAGCGTCGAATTCGAACTGGAAGAGAAGCTGCCGCGCGACATGGTGGACCGCGCGCCGCCGCACATCTTCTAAGCCGACTGAGTCAACTGCCGCGAGAAAGCGCGCCCAACTGGTCGCGGAAAGTCGGGAAGGCGTCGAGAAAGCCGGGCGCCATGAGCCGCTTCGCGAGACTGTCGTCGATGGTTTCGTTCAGCGCCATGCCCGCGACGCGCGGCTCCTTCCGGCATACGTCCTCGAGGACGGGGTTCGTCTTTGTGAATTCTGAATACGAATCGATGGGTTCACATCCATAGGCCTCTTTCGGAATCTCGATCGGCCTGTCGAACTGCAAACCGTGCGATTGCGCCTTCTGACGCAGCCATTCGGCGGGAATCAGCGGCAGCAGGTCGGCGGGATCGCGCGGCGGACTCAGATAGCCGCCGCCGACGTTGGCATGCGCGCCCGCGAACCAGCGTTGTTCGAGCGGCAACGCGCCGCGATCCTCGGCGCCCGGCGTCCATAGCGTCGGCTTGTAGAGCGAGCGGAATTCGTTGGCGGCGATCGCGTGGTAGGCGGCCTTCGTGCTGTTCGAAAGCGTGGTGTCGTGAAAGCGGTAATAGCTCGAGAACCCGGGCACGGGAAGCCCGTCGATCGGGATGCCGAGTTCGCCGACGGTGTCCCACACGCCGATGAATGCAATATCCACTTCGCGCGAGAACTGCTTGCGATACGCCTGAACGGAATCGTCCGTTGCGCCGACGCTCTGATCGCGGTAGATGCCGTAGGCCTGATCGATGGATGCATCGCTCCAGTCGTTCGCGAGCCCGCATTTGCGGATCAACCCGGCGAGACTGCGAGCGGAATACGCGCCGCGCGAAAAGCCGAAGATGTAGATCGAGGCGCCCGGCTGGTAGCGCTGACACAGCCACGCATAACCGGTCTTGATGTTCGCGGAGAGGCCATCGCCGAATGCGCCGCCGAGAAACTTGTTCGCGAGCGCGAAGAGACCGTTGCCCTGCGTGCCGACGCCCTGAACGTAGAGCGTTTCCTGATCGTCGGTTTCGGGCGCGAGCTTGTAGAGCAGATAGGCGTTGGTGCGATCGTTCGGCTCGTTCCAGGTGCCGTCGAAGAAGAGGGCGAGTTTCATGGCCGTGGTCTCCCGGATGTCTTTGCTGGCCTCGTGCCTAGAAATAGGAAATAGGAAATCGACGCGGGGCCTGCAACCGCTTAACGCGGGCTCCGATGCCGACGGCGCGGCCATGCTCGATTTTGGCGAAAGTCGACGGATCGAATCTTGTGTGCAGAACGCAAAACTCAAAATGCAAAAGGCGCGTCGAGCATCGTTTACGCCGATGTGCGATGCTCGGCATGTCGTCCGGCGGTTGCAGCGGGCGCAGCTCGGCCTCGGAGGTGGGACATGAAAAGCAGGCGCTTTGCCACGGTTGTTTTCATTGCGGCCGCATCGATGGCGGCGACCGCTCATGCACGCGACGATGGTCCGCGCTTCGCGAAAGACCGTCTCGATGCGCTCGTCGCGCATCACGCCGAAGCGAGCCGGCACATCGCGCGTGCCCGCAGCGACGCACCGCCGCCCGAGCGCCGGTAACGCATCCTGAAGGCGCGTGATGATCGCGCGCTGCACTGCCTTCCGTGGCAGCGAAGGCCGGCAAAGTGCGCCCATCGATCAGTGAACGGTATGAGTATTGCTTACGCGGTCCCGCTGTTTCGCGGGCCTTTGCGCCGACGATCCTCCGCTGACCTTACTCCGAGCCTATGAACTGGACGACATCGACGAAGACTTCAAGAAGAGCCTTATCCATCGCGGTACTCAGTGCGTCGTTTCTCGCGGCCGGCTGCTCGGGCATCGGTCCGTCGCGGCTCAAGGCCGATCAGGTCGATTACGCGCGCGCGCTCGGCGACGCGCAAAAGCGTGAAATCCTTGCCGCCATCGTCGGCCTGCGCTTCGCGGATGCGCCGTCGTTCCTGACCGTGAGCAGCATCATCGCGGCTTATACGTTCGATGCCACGGGCGGCGGAATTTTGAATGCAGGATCGGGCGCGCAGCCGAACTATGCGCAGGCGTCGGGCAGCGTGTCGTATTCGAATCATCCGACCTTCACGTTCACGCCGACGACCGGCGACGCCTACGCGAGCGCCTATATCCGCCCGCTCGCGCCGACGCTCGTCCTGCCGCTTGCGGAAAGCGGCATTCCGATCGATCTGCTGTTGCGCATCACCGCGCAGTCCATCGCGGGCCTGCAAAACGGCAATGCGCTCGGCGGCCCGAACGCATCCGGCGCGCCCGAGTTCTTTCTGCTGATTCAGGCATTGCGCCGCTTGCAGCTCGCGGGCGAGCTCAACGTCGAGATGCGCAACGAGGACCATCAAGCGCGCATCTTCATGACGCTCGCCGCCACGCGCAGCGGCGCGAACAGGGAAACCACCGACGATCTCACGCTGGTGCGCAAGCTCCTGCATCTCTCGCCGAAGAGGAAGACTTACGAGATCGTGTACGGCCAGTCCGCGGACCGGAACCGCATTCCAATGGTGACGCGCTCCGTGCTCGGCATCCTGACCGATCTCGGCGCGCAGATTCCGGTGCCCGATCAGCAGGTCGGCAGCGGCGCGACCAAGCCGACGATCGGATTGATCGGCGGCGAGACACGGCCGACGATCGTCGTGAGGGTCGGCGAGAAGGCGCCGCCCGATGCCTACGTGAGCGTGCTCTACGACAAGTCGCAATACTGGATCGACCGCGCGGACTTCGATTCGAAGTATGCGTTCACGGTCGTGCAGAACCTGATGGCGCTGGGCGAAGTCACCGATACCTCGAAGGCGCCCGTCGTGACCATTCCGGCGAACTGAAGCGCGTTTTGCATTCTGCATGCGGCCGAATGCATGCCGCATGCAGAACGCCATCGCGCCCTGGAGTCCACCGCCCGATCCTGATTCAAAGACGGCCAAGACACACTTGGCGCGTTCCTCTGAAGAAAAGCTTCCGCATAAACCCTCGCAACCGTTTGCGCGATTTGTTTTGTAAGCTGCAGTTGTGTCATCGTAGCGGGGCCTTTTCGGCGGCAGCCGGACAGCATCGAAACAGCATCGAACAACGAACAACACGGGGCAGGCGGAACTTAGATGTGGATCGTCAGACTCGCGCTCAGGCGCCCGTACACGTTCATCGTTCTGTCGCTGCTGCTGCTGATCATCGGCCCGCTCGTCATCCTGCGCACGCCGACGGACATCTTCCCGAACATCGATATTCCGGTCGTCAGCGTCATCTGGAGTTATACGGGCCTGCCGCCCGATCAGATGGAGCGCCGCATCACGCTCAACTACGAGCGCGGCCTGTCGGTGGCGGTCAATGACATCGAGCATATCGAGTCCGAGTCGCTGCCCGGCATTGCGGTCGTGCGCATCTATTTCCAGCCGAACGCGAATGTCGATGAAGCCATCGCCGAGATAACCGCGCTCTCGCAGACGCAGTTGCGCTCGCTTCCGCCCGGCATCACGCCGCCCAATATCCTGCGCTTCAATGCGTCGACCGTGCCGATACTGCGGCTCGCGCTTTCATCGGCCGAGCTTACGGAGCAGCAGCTTTACGACTTCGGCAACAGCTTTCTCAAGACGCAACTCGCGACGGTGCAGGGCGCCTCGGTGCCGCTGCCTTATGGCGGCAAGCAGCGGCAGATCATGGTCGATATCGACTCGCGCAAGCTGCAGGCGAAGAACCTCGCGCCGACCGACGTGGTCAACGCGATCAGCGCGCAGAATCTGATTCTGCCGACCGGCACCACGAAAATCGGCTCGACCGAATATTCGGTGGGACTGAACGCGAGCCCGGGCAGCATCGAAGGGCTCAACGACATTCCGATTCGCACCGGTCCCGGCGGCACCATCTACATCAAGGACGTGGCGCACGTGCGCGATGGCTTCCAGCCGCAGACGAACATCGTGCGCGTCGATGGCACGCGTGCATCGCTACTCACCATCAACAAGAGCGGCAATGCCTCGACGCTCGATATCGTCGCGCGCGTGAAGAAGCTCCTGCCGACCTTGCGCGGCATGGTGCCCGAGTCGCTCAAGATAGAACCCGTCGCGGATCAGTCGCTCTTCGTGCGCGCATCGGTGTCGGGCGTGTTGCGCGAAGCGGTCATCGCAGCGGGCCTCACCGCGTTGATGGTCCTGCTCTTTCTCGGCAGTTGGCGCGCGACGCTCATCATCGCGATCTCGATTCCGCTCTCCATGCTCACGTCGATCGTCGCGCTCTCCGCGATCGGCCAGACCATCAACATCATGACGCTCGGCGGTCTTGCGCTTGCCGTCGGCATTCTCGTCGACGATGCGACCGTCGCCATCGAGAACATCAGCCAGAACCTCGAGCAAGGCAAGGAACTGGAGCAGGCGATTCTCGACGGCGCGCAGCAGATTGCCGTGCCGACGCTCGTCTCGACGCTGTCCATCTGCATCGTGTTCATTCCGATGTTCCTGCTCACGGGCGTCGCGCATTATCTCTTCGTGCCGATGGCGGAAGCCGTCGTGTTCGCCATGCTCGCGTCGTACTTCTTTTCGCGCACGCTCATTCCGACGCTCGCGAAATACCTTTTGCGTCATCACGAGCATATGGGCGGCGACGTCGAATCGATGAAGGGTTCGAAGAACATTTTCGTGCGCATTCATCTCGGCTTCGAGCGGCGCTTCGAAGCCGTGCGCGGGCGTTATCGCGCGTTTCTCGAAGCGCAACTCGCGCATCCGGGGCGCTTCGCGTCGCTGTTTCTCGTCTGCTGTCTGTTCTCGCTCGCGCTCGCGCCGTTCCTCGGACGCGACTTCTTTCCATCCGTCGATTCGGGCGTGATCGCGCTGCACATGCGCACGAAAACCGGCACGCGCATCGAGGAGACGGCGGTGCTGACCGATCGCGTCGACAAGCGCATACGCGAACTGATTCCGCGCGGCGAGCTTCGTTCGATCATCGACAACATGGGCTTGCCGGTATCGGGCATCAACCTCTCGTATAACAACACGGGGACGGTGAGCACCGCCGATGCCGATGTGCTCATCAGTCTCGGCGAAGACCACGCGCCGACGGACGACTATGTACGCGAACTGAGAAAGCGCTTGCCGCAGGAGTTTCCCGGCGTGACGTTCTCGTTCTTGCCCGCCGATATCGTGAGTCAGATTCTCAACTTCGGCGTGCCTGCGCCGATCGATATCGCGATCACGGGACGCGACGTGCGCGGCAATCGCGCGTTCGCCAATCAACTGCTCGAGAAGATTCGCCGCGTGCCGGGTCTCGTCGATGCGCGCATCCAGCAGCCGTCCGACCTGCCTGCGATCAACGTCGAAGTGGATCGCACGAAGGCGCTGCAAGCGGGCTTCACGCAGCGCGACGTGGCGAACAACCTGCTCATCACGCTGTCGGGCAGCCAGCAGACGACGCCTACGTTCTGGCTCAATCCGGTGAACGGCGTGAGCTACAACGTCATTACGTCCGCGCCGCAATACGACATGAATTCGCTTCAGTCGGTGGCGAACATTCCGGTGACATCGGCGAGCGGCAAGACCAATATTCTCGGCGCACTCGCGTCGCTATCGCGCGGCTCGCGCGACGCGGTCGTGTATCACTACAACGCGCAGACCACCATCAATCTCTATGCGGGCACCGAGCGCCGGGATCTCGGCGCGGTGTCGGACGATGTCGAGCGCATCATCGACGACGCGCGCGCCCAGTTGCCCAAAGGCTCGACCATCGACATACGCGGTCAGGTCGAAACCATGAACGGCTCGTTCTCGGGCCTGGCGTTCGGGCTGATTCTCGCGGTGGTGCTGGTCTATCTGCTGATCGTCGTGAACTTCCAGTCGTGGCTCGATCCGTTCATCATCATCACCGCGCTGCCGGGTGCGCTCGCGGGCATCGTGTGGATGCTGTTTCTCACGCACACGACGCTCTCCATTCCCGCGCTCACCGGCGCGATCATGTGCATCGGCATCGCGACGGCCAACAGCATTCTCGTCGTGAGCTTCGCGCGCTCGGCGCTCGCCGAACATGGCGATGCCGTGCGTTCCGCGCTCGAAGCCGGCTATACGCGCTTTCGCCCGGTGCTGATGACCGCGCTCGCGATGATGATCGGCATGGTGCCGATGGCGATCGGCCTCGGCGAAGGCGGCGAGCAGAACGCGCCGCTTGGCCGCGCGGTGATCGGCGGGCTGATGGTCGGCACCATCGCGACGCTGTTCTTCGTGCCGGTCGTCTTCTCGATGATCTACAAGCGCATCGAGGCGCGCAGCGCGCGAATGAAGGAAGCACGGTCCTGAAATGACGGAGCCTGAATGGAAGAGCAGTTGACGCAGCGCCCGGTGAGCAGCAAGCGCGGCCGGATAGGAATGGCGATAGCGGTACTCATCGTTGCCGGCATCGTCGCGCAAGGCATCTGGTCGCGCCACGCCGCGCATGCCGAACTGGAACGCGACGCGGCCGAGCACGGCGTGCAGACCGTCGAAGTGATTCAGCCGCTGCGCATGAAAGCGACGCAGGATCTCGTGCTCGCGGGCGATATCCGCGCATTCTCCGACGCGCCGATTTTTGCGCGCACCAATGGCTATCTGAAGCGCTGGACTGTCGATATCGGCAGTCCGGTGAAGAAGGGACAGTTGCTCGCGGAAATCGACGCGCCCGAGATCAACGACCAACTGCGCCAGGCGCGCGCCGATGCGCAGACCGCGCGCGCGAATTATCTGCTCGCGAAAACCACGGCCGAGCGCTGGCAGCAGATGGCGAAGAACAATTCGGTGTCGCGTCAGGAGACCGACGAGAAGAACGGCGACATGCTCGCGAAGGAAGCCGCGTTCAACGCGGCGCAGGCAAACGTCTCGCGGCTGGAACAACTCGTGTCGTTCCAGAAGATCTATGCGCCTTTCGATGGCGTCGTCACCGCGCGAAACACCGATGTCGGCCAGTTGATCGATGCGGGCAGCGGCGCGGCCGGGCGCGAGCTTTTTCACGTTCAGGACGCGAGCACGCTGCGCGTGTTCGTCGATGTTCCGCAGGCGTACGCGCGCATGGTGACGGTCGGCCTGCCCGCCGAACTGCTGCTCAACGAAGAGCGCAATCGCAAGTTCGATGGCGTGACGGTGCGCACCGCGGGCGCCGTCGATCCCGTCGCGCGCACGATGCGCGTCGAAATCGACGTGAAGAATCCGACCGGCGAACTGCTGGCGGGCGCGTATGCGCAAGTGCGCTTTCGCCTGACGAGCGCGAGCCCGTCGTACACGTTGCCGGGCAACGCGTTGCTTTTCAGGCCCGATGGCGTGCATGCGGCATCGGTGGACGCGAACAATCGCGTGAAGCTCCTGCCGATCACGCTCGGCACCGACTACGGCACGCGCGTGTCCATCGTGTCGGGACTGAGCGGCAACGAGCGCGTGATCGTCAATCCGCCCGATTCGATCGTCGATGGCGCGGCCGTGCGAATCGAGCGCGCGAAGGCGGGTGCATCGCCGGGTGCGCCGAAAGCAGGCGGCGAGGCGTCATGAGCGCGATGCGTGCGCGCTACGCGGCGTTGCTTTTGCCACTGTTGCCGCTGTTGCCGCTGATGATCGCCGGCTGCACGGCGGGTCCGGACTACGTGCGTCCCGACGTCGCGATGCCCGCCGCGTATAAATCGACCGTGCCGCAGGGTGCGGCGGCATCGTCGCAAGACTGGAAGTCCGCGCAACCCGCCGACGCCACGCCACGCGCGCCGTGGTGGCAGGTCTACGGCGATCCGCAACTCGATGCGCTCGAGGAACGCGTGGCGGCGTCGAATCAGAACGTGGCGGCCGCAGCCGCGCGTTTTCGCGGCGCGCGCGCAGCCGTGGCGCAGGCGCGTTCGGCCTTCTTCCCGACCGTCACCGCGAACGCGGCGTTCAATCAGTCGCGCGTATCGTCGAACGTGCTGTACAAGTCGAGCGCAGGCGTGACCGTGCCCGACTACGTGATCGATGCGCAAGTCTCGTGGGAGCCGGACCTGTGGGGCCGCATCGCGCGGGCCGTCGAAGGCGGGCGCGCAGAAGCGCAGGCGAGCGCGGCGGACCTGCAGAGCGCGATCCTTGCGATGCAGGCCGAACTCGCGACGAACTACTTCGACTTGCGCGGCACGGTGGAAGAAGAGCGCCTGCTGCAGGAGACGCTGCAAGCCTACGAAAAGGCGCTCGCACTCACGCGCGACCGTTTCGCGGGCGGTGCGGCGGCGGAATCGGATGTCGCGCAGGCCGAGGAGCAGTTGCGCGCGACGCAGGCGCAATTGATCGACCTCGAAACCACGCGCACGAGCCTCGTCAATGCGATTGCGATTCTCGTCGGCGAGGCGCCTTCGAGCTTCACGCTCGATGTCGCGCCGCTCAACGGCGAACACGCGCCGCGCCCATCGGCGGCGCTCGATGCGTTGCCGCTTTCGGTGCCTTCCGCGCTGCTCGAGCGCCGTCCGGACATCGCGGCGGCGGAGCGGCGCGTGGCCGAGGCGAATGCGCGCGTCGGCGTGACGACGGCCGCGTTCTTCCCGAACCTGCTGCTGGCCGCGACGGGCGGCCTCGAAGCGACGCACTTCAGTTCGTGGCTGATGGCGCCGAGCCGCTTCTGGTCGCTCGGTCCGCAACTCGCGTTCACCGCGCTCGACTTCGGCGCGCGCGCGGCGGCCCGCGATGCGGCGCGCGCGGCGTATGACGAAAGCGTCGCCGATTATCGGCAGACGGTGCTGAGCGCGTTCGGCCAAGTGGAAGACAACCTGAACGCGCTCGACGTGCTGCGCCGCGAGAGCGCCGCGCAGCGCGATGCCGTCGATGCCGCGAAGCGCGCGCTCGGCAAGGTCGGCAATCGCTACGAAAACGGGGCGATCACGTATCTCAACGTCGTGGTGACGCAGGCCATCGTGCTGTCCGACGAGCGCGCGGCGGTTCGCATCGAGCGCCGCCGCATGGCCGCGAGCGTCGCGCTCGTCAAGGCGCTGGGCGGCGGATGGACGGCGGCGCAACTGCCTTCGGCGGAAGCCGTGTCGGCGAGGGAATAGGGCGGCGGCATCGCCCCGATGTCAGCCGATGCCGCCGATGCCGCCAGTATCAGCAGCCGCGCGCGCGGCACACCATGAAGTATTGCGAACTCATCCACCACGGCGCATGCGGCACGGGACTCATCTTCTCGGCATCGATATCGAAGCGTTCGCGCACGGTATCGCGTAGTTCGCGGAAATCGAAGCCCTTGTGCGTCGTGCGCGGGTTCGGCGGACGGCTCACGCGAATGCCGGCCATCGCCTTCAGAAGCTCGGTGGCCGAATACTCGGACTTCAGCGTGCGGCTGCGAATCATCGCGTTCGATACCTTCGGGCCGACCGCGAGTCCGTACATGATCGGCACCGAGATGACGAGCGCGCCGCCGGGCTTCAGGATGCGCGCGGCGTCGTCGAGAAGCGCGTCGAGTTCGTTGTCGTAGAGATGCTCGCAGACTTCGAATGCAGTCAGCACGTCGACGCTTTTGGCGGCCACGCTGCCGAGCGATTCCGCATACTTGATCTCGGGGAACGCGGAGGCCATGAACATGTCGTGCCCGATCAGCGTGATGTCCGGCCGCGCCTGCCCGAGCGCATGCAGAAAGAGCCCCGGCCCCGCGCCGAAATCGGCCACCGTGCCGCGTCGCGCGCACAGTCCGGTGACGAGTTCGATCGCCATCGACATGCGGCTTCGATGCGCGAAACGCGCGAGCGGATTGCCTGAGTTGACGGTCTGTTCTTCGTAAGAAATCTCGCGCATTTCGCAATCCCCCGTTGGTATCCGGCTTGTTATCGCTTCGTTCCTGGCTTCACGGACCCTTGCGGTCCGAATGCTTTTTTCTGGCCCCGGCGACTATTCTTTCTATTGGGTTTCGGCTGATATTGCCGGGCTGCCGCGCCGCGTGCAATTGCGCTCGGTAGGCGTTACGCGCCTAAGTTCTGCCGGCTTCCGCCATGTCCAAGCCGGCTGGGTAAGCGCTGCAACGACGCTACACGAGAAGCCACGCGCCGCATGCGACGAGCGCCACACTCCAGAGCCAGTCGACGTTGATCCAGCCGGTGCGCAGGAACGCGAGACCCGTGCGTTCGTGCAGGGACATCGCGAAAAGCGAGATGGCGGCGATGACGGCGAGCATCGCGGCGGTATGAACCGTGAGCGCGAGCGCGCCCGCCTCGAACGCCGTTGCCGACGATGCGCCCGGCGCCTGGCTCCGAATCCCGCCGGATGCGCCCGCGCACAGCGGCAGCAACGCGGGCACGAGCATGAGTCCCGCGCCGTGCGCGCTCGACATCACGAAGGACCAGAGCGCGAGTCCCGCGAGTCCGGTGCGCATGCCGACCGCGGGACGCCCGCGATGCCCCCGCCACGCGCGCCACATGCCCCAGCCGATCAAAAGCGCGCCGCAGCCGCGCGCGAGCGTTCGATGATCGACGAGGGCGCCGAGCGACAGCACGCCGGCCAGCACCAGCGCGACGGATGCCGCGTGCCCGAGCGCGATCGGCACGAGCGACACGAGCACCACGCGCCGGCTATGCGCGTAGAGGCCGAGCGCGAGCGCGAAAAGCCAGCCCATCGCGGGATTCGCGCCATGAAACGCGCCGAGCGCCGCCGCCGTCATCGAAAGCGAGATCACGGATAGCAGTACGAATCCGACGAACAGTCGCCGCCTTGCAGGCGGATCTGATGCGGACGATGCCCCTTCGGCCAGTCGATGAAAAACTTCTCGTCGACGGCAAGGCCGCCGTTCGGATCGGCGTCGAGCTTGACCATCCAGCCGTCGATGCCTTCGGGATAGAACTGCGCATCGACCGCGCCGTACAGCGAATTCGTGAAGTAGACGCGCCTTCCGTCGCGGCTCACTTCGACCATTTGCGGACCGCCGTTCAGCGCGCCGTTCTTCGCGCCCGCATGCGTCGCGCGCGCCACGATGCCGCCGATACGCACCTTGCCCGCGAGCTTCGGCGCGAAAGGATCGGAGACGTCGTATTGCAGCATGTCGCCCGTGCCCCAGCATGAGACGTAGAGGAAGCGGTCATCCATCGAGAGGTCGATGTCGGAGACGAGCGGCGGCACCGCGCCGAACCCTTGAAGAAGCGGCGGCAACACCGAGGCATCGGCGGGCTCGGCGGGAATGTCGATGATCTTCTTCACGGCCCAGCGGTCCTTGTCGCGATACCACGTCCATATGGACGACGACAGGTCCTTCAGGCTGATCACGCAATTGACGAAGCCATACGCCTTCGTCGGATCGTGCGCGGGGCGCAGTTCGAAGACGAGCTGGTATTCGTCGCCGAAGTCGATTTCCTGCACATGCCTGCGCTTAGTGAAGTCCCAGAAATGCAGCTTGCGCCCATACTTCGCGCCGAGCAGCAGTTCCGGCACAAGACCTTCCTCGAAGGTGTCGGGCGTGCCCCATTCGCTCGTGACCATCGTGTCGTAGCCGAGGTGCCACCAGCCGTCGTAGGCGAGCTGTTGCGGCCCGCGATCCACTTCCCAGCGGCCGAGCGGATCGAAGCTCTGCTGATCGAGCAGCAGCACGCCGCCGGGCGCCTGTCCTTGCGCGTTGCCGAGCGCCGTGACATAGATGCCGCCCGGCCCGCAATGCACGGTATGCGGGCGCGTATAGCCGGTTTTCTCGGCGAGTTCTTCCGGCTCGATCGTCTTCACGATGACAGGCCGCCTCGGGTCCGGCTTCGTATCGACGATATGAATGCGCGACGAGCGCAGCCCCGGCACGACGAGATAGCGCCGTTCCATATGCGGATGCGGCGCGTTCGGGCAGAGACACGACGAGCACGCGTTCCAGCCGAAGTGATGCAGTTCGTCGCCGGCATCGGGCATCGGCAATTCGCCGACGATCTGCGCATAGTCCGGCGATTCGGGATCGACGTCGACGACGGCGAGCTTGTCGGGCGTCTTGCGTTCGGGATCGAACGTCGCGACATACGCGAGCGTTTCGCGCGGCGCCTTGGCGGCAAGACGCGGTGAAGGATAGAAGCTCGGATCAGGTTTCCATGTCGCCATGTCGCGTCTCCGTTGAGCGGTCCATCTGCACTATAGGACACGCGTGCGGCGTGCGTGGGAGCGCGCTTATAAGGGATTGCGCAATACAAAGCAGTCGCGTCACGCGCGTGACACGCTTAGACTGAACGCTTCACGCGCGAGGGATATTCGACAATGTTCAGCTACGTAGGCGCTTGCGTGCTTTTCGCGGCGCTGTTGCACGCGACCTGGAACGCGATGCTGCACGGCAATGCCGACCGCTTCCTCTCGATGACGTGGATGAGCATCTGCATCGGCATCGTGTCGGTGGCGGGCATTGCGTTCCTGCCGATGCCCGCGTCGGGCGCATGGCCGTGCATCGTCGCGTCGGGGCTCGTGCACATCGTCTACAACATGGCGCTCGTGCGGGCGTATCAGAGCGGCGACCTCGGCGCCACGTATCCCATCGCGCGCGGTTCCTCGCCGATGCTCGTCGCCCTCGGCGCCGCGCTTTTCGCGCGCGAGCATCCCGGCGTGCTGCCGCTCATCGGCATCGCGCTCGTGTCGGCGGGCATCGTCTGGCTCGCGTTGCAGCGCGGCAATGTCTCGCGAAAAGGCGCGCTCGCCGCGCTCGCCACCGGCGCGACCATCGCCGTCTATACCGTCATCGACGGCATCGGCGTGCGCGCTTCGGGCAACGCTATCGCTTATACGGCGTGGATGTTCGCGTTCTATCTGCTGATGCCGCTTCTTTTCATCGCGATGCGCAGCGTCGATGCGCTGCGCGCGCCCATCGGCGTGATCGGGCGGGGCATCGCCGGCGGGCTGGTTTCGGTGGCGGCGTATGGCATCGTCATCTGGGCGATGCAGTTCGGCGCGATGGGCGCGGTGTCCGCCCTGCGCGAGACGGGCGTCGTGTTCGCGGCGCTCATCGGACGCATGTTTCTGAACGAGCAGTTGACCGTGCGGCGCATGCTCGCGTGCTGCGTGATCGCGGCGGGCGCGGTGTGCATCGGGGCGTGATTCGCTGCGCGCATCCTACAATGTAAGCGTCGCCCCTTGAGCCACGATCGAGCCCCGAAGGAGGTTGCGATGACCGAGCCGATGATCACCCTGATGGTGGGCGTCGTGGTGGTGCTATGCGCCATCGTGATTCTCGTCATGCATCACAAGCACCCGCACATCGATCCGCCCAAAGCGCGCTGGCTGGATACGCATCCGCCGCGCGACTGGATGCATCACAGGCACTGACAGGCGGCGCCGGCTTCGGCCGGCGCTCTTCTGCGCATCAACGGCGCGGGCCTTTCATCGCTTCCGCTTCCATCGCCGCGTGCCATTCCTCGCTGTTCTCGATCGGGTCCATGCCTTCGTCCACGAAGGCCGATGCGCGTTCGGCCGCCGAGCGTGTGTCGTCGCCGGTGTTTTCGTCGGCAGCGTCGTCGTCGCCTGGCGGCTCCAGCATGTCCTGCAGCATCGCGCTCAGTTCCGGCGTATCCCACGGCTCGCCGCGCTGTTTCTTCTTTTTGATGTAGTGCCTGACTTCGGCATCCTGCTCGGTCGTGAGCGGTAGTCCGCGAAACGTGCGGCTTGCGTCGAACTCGATCATGGCGTGCTCCTTGCCTGATACACAGCGCCTTCAGTGTAACGCCGTTGCCGCGTATCGACGATCGCGTCAAAGCGGCGGCAGCCTGCGCGCGACGGGCGTCGTCTTGACGATGGCCGTGCTCGTCGCCGCGCGATCCGTCACGTTGGCGAGGATGTCGTCGAGATGTTCGATGGAGCGCACCCATAGGCGGCAGACGAAGCAGTCGTCGCCCGTCACTTTCACGCATTCGACGCATTCGACGCATTCGGGAATGCGCCTGAGCGCTTCCTCGACGAGATGCAACTGGCCCGGCAGCGGCTGCACGCGCACGATGCCTGCAACGCAAACCCACGCGCGCGCGGAGCGATCTCGATGGTGAAGCCGCGTATGACGCCTTGCGCTTCGAGCCGGCGCATGCGCCCGGCGGATGACGCTGCAGCCGCGCCTGGGTGTCGTATAGAATGGCCCGCTTTTCCGAACAACATCGAAAGCGCCGCCATGTGGTTCAAGAACCTTCAGCTTCATCGCCTTCCCGCTCACTGGAGCGTCACGCCCGATCAGATGCACACATGGCTCGCGCCGCTCGCGTTCAGCGCGGCGTCGAGCGTCGAGAACGAGCGGCGCGGCTGGGTGTCGCCGCGCGGCGACGATGCGCTCGTCTACACGGTGAACCGTCAGTTGCTCATCACGTATCGCGCGGAGAAGAAGCTCTTGCCCGCGTCGGTCATCACGCAATTCACGAAGGAACGCGCGGCCGAACTCGAAGAGCAACAGGGCTTCAAGCCGGGCCGCAAGCAGATGCGCGAGCTGAAAGAGCAAGTGACCGATGAACTCTTGCCGCGCGCCTTCAGCATTCGCCGCGATACGCGCGTGTGGATCGATCCGGTGCACGGCTGGCTCGCGATCGATGCCGCATCGGCGACGCTCGCGGACGACATCATCGGCTTGCTGGTGAAGTCGGTGACGGACCTGCCGCTTGCAAGCGTGCGGACCGCGCGCTCGCCCGTCTCCGCGATGACCGAGTGGCTCCTGAGCGGCGACGCGCCCGCTGGCTTCACGCTCGATCGCGATACCGAGCTGCGTTCGGCGGGCGAGGGCAATGCGACCGTGCGCTACGTCGGTCACGCGCTGGAAGCCGAGGACATGCGCCGCCATATCGAGGCGGGCAAGCAGTGCATGCGGCTTGCGATGACGTGGGACGACCGCGTGTCGTTCGTGCTGACGCCGTCGCTCACGCTCAAGCGCGTGAGTGCGCTCGACGTCATCAAGGAAGCCGCCGATCCGACCGCCGCCAACGACGACGAGCGCTTCGAATCGGATTTCCTGCTGATGACCGGCGAACTCGCGCGCCTGTTCGCCGCGCTGACGGAAGTGCTCGGCGGCGAAGAAGACCTGCGCGCGGCGGCGTAACAGGAAGCGGAGAGCGGGAAGCGGAAAGCAGAAAGCGGAAAGCGGAAAGCGGAAAGCGGAAAGCGGCAAGCCGAAAGCCGAAAGCCGAAAGCCGAAAGCCGAAAGCCGAAAGCGCCTTCAGCCCGCCGCCGCCGACGCGAATGCGTAGCCGTTCTTGCCGTTGCGCTTGACGGCGTACATCGTGTCGTCGGCGGCGGCGACGAGCCGCCAGTAGTCCGTCACGCGGTCCGGGAAGCTCGCAATGCCGACGCTCGCGCGCACGAGCGACAAGCCCATGCGCGCATCGGTTTCCGCGACGCACGCGATGATGCGCTGCGCGATCGCGGCAAGCTCCATGTCGCTCGAAAACTCCCGCACCAGCACCGCGAACTCGTCGCCGCCGATGCGCGCGACCACGTCGCTGTTGCGCACCGTCTGCCGGAAGCGCCGCGACACAGCGATCAGAAATTCATCGCCGATGCGGTGGCCGTGCG
Organism: Caballeronia sp. Lep1P3; assembly: GCF_022879595.1. NCBI lineage: Bacteria > Pseudomonadati > Pseudomonadota > Betaproteobacteria > Burkholderiales > Burkholderiaceae > Caballeronia > Caballeronia sp. Lep1P3. The sequence continues at coordinate 1,508,486 of NZ_CP084265.1, forward strand.
TATCGTTCACGCGCTTGAAGCCGTCGAGATCGACATACAGCACCGCGATGCGCCTCGCGTCCGCGCCGCCGCCCAGTCCCTCCGCCGATTCCTCCAGCGCCGCAAAGAGCCTGCGGCGATTGGGCAGTCCGGTCATCGCGTCATGCAGCGACGCATGCTCGAACTCGCTGGAAATGCCGACGAGCTGCCGGTTGCGCTTCGCATACATGCCGAGTGCCGTGATGAGCACGCCGAACACGATGGCCGACAGCGCGATCAGCGTATGCGACACGCTCACGATGCGCGTGCGCACGTCGCTGCTCGCGCGGTCGCGTTCGATGCGCCAGTAGGCATCGGCGGAATCGAGCGCGGCGCTCGCCTGGTCGATATCGGCTGCCGGCGACAGCGCGGCCGGCGGCAGCGTCGGCGCGGGCGTCGGGCTCGACGCGATCAGCGCATGGAGACTCGCGAGGCGCGCGGCGAATTCGATCCGCGCCTCGCGATACGCGGTGCGATGCGGCGCGTCGCCCGTCGATGCATCGCCGCGCAGCGCCAGCGCCGACGCGCGGGCAGTATCCGCGCGCTGCACGGCCTGCTGCACGAGTCCGACATATTCCTGCTGCAGTTGCGCCGAGAAGATCGCGCGCACCTGATACGCGAGAAAGAGCAGGCCGATCAGAAGGCACAGGAGCGCGGCGGCCGCGATCGGCGCGGGGCCGGGCACGCGCAGACGCCGCGCGTGGGCACGCGCCGCGCCAAGGGCGTTGGCCGCGCGCGCGGCCCATGTGTCCGTCGCCGACAGATAGGCGACGGCGTGATGCTCGCCGTCACGGACGGGAATATTCGTCTCGCTGGCCGGATGTGGCATTGCGTCGATAGCTCACTCGATGAAAGAACGCGCCCACGCGGGCAAAGAGTCCCGGCTCGGCTTTCCCGCGCGCCGCGCGGCGGCGGGCCGCCTGAGCGTTTTGCGCCGTGCGGACCGGCTGGGCCGCTGGCGATGACCGGCCCGGGCGGCTTGCCGCGACCTGCTGCGAGCGGGCGCGAGCCTGCGCGGCGGCATCGGGCGGAGCGTCGGCGGCCTGTGCGCCTGCAACGGGACCGAGACGCATCGTGTCGGGCGCATCGGCGGGCGGGTTGTCCGCGAGCGTCGTCGTATCGGCGCGGGCGGCTTGCGCGGTGACGGCGGTGGTCGTCGGCGCTTCGACGACACCCGACGAAAGCGTCTGCGAGGGCTGCGCGCTTCCGATCACGGGCTCGTCGATGCCGAGCGAGCGGCGCGCGCTCGTCATCGCTTCGGCGTAGACGCGCTGGTCGTGGTTGAACCACATGCTGTACGCGACGGTGCCGAGCACGCCGATGCCGAGCGCGCTCGCCGACGCCATCCAGAGCGCGAGCCGCCCGAAGCGCAGCGGCGCGCGCACGGAACCGGCGTCGTCGTCGTAGTCCAGCAGCGGATCGGGCGGACCGACAGGAACGGACGGATCGTTCGCGGGCGACAGGGCGTCCGCGAACGGCTCTTCGGGTAGCTCAGCGTGGTGAGGCATGACAGCGCTCTCCAGAACATATTCGTCGACGGCGGCGGGGCGTTTGCAAGAGCGCGCATCGCTTGCTGTCGCATGCTTGTCGCTTGCCTATCTCTTGCGTACCGCGCGGCCGCCGCAGGAAGCCGGATCAGGCGCCAGCCGAAAACGGCCGTGGGACCGTCTCGCTATGCGCGTCCATTCGAAGGAATGGCCAAACCGATGAATGTGCCGGCACAGCGGCCGGAAGCTGCAAGGCGCTCGGACTTCGCGCGCAACGCGGCTAGGGGGCCGACCGTGAGTGGCAATACTGTAACTCTCGCCGCCAGCCGGAAAAAGCTGCCGTGGCCGCGGCGATGGATGCTGCAAGACAATTTGGCACGCCGCCCGATGCAACGTTGGGCGCCACACAACGCTTGGGTCTCGCGATGGGCTGCCGTGCAAAACTCAGATACTACCCTAGCATCGAGCAGGCCAGCCGCCCGCCCGGACCATTCGTCAGATCAGTGATGCGGCGTTGGTTGCATCGCGCACATACATTCTTTGACGTTTATAGCAGAGCGCGCGGTGTTTAGCGCGCCGCGGACCGATGCACGGCGCAGCGGGCCGGATGGCCTGCTCACATCCGACATCCGGGAAGCGCGTGTCGCCGCGCGCCCAACAACTGAGACGCGCGCCGCTTCACTCGGTCGTGAACGAGGGCGGCGTTTGAGGCTGCGGCAGGCCGAAGCGTTCGAACTCGGAGATGACCTGCGCGCCGAAGAGCAGCAGCGTGGCGAGCGCTTCGAGGCTGAACAGGACGACGATCGACGTGGTGAGCGACCCGTAGACCACGCTCACCTGCGAGAGCGTCGCGAAATACCACACGAGGAAGTGCCGCGTGATTTCCCAGAGCAGCGCCGCCGTGATGCTGCCCAGCAGCGCGAGCCTGAGCGACGGCCGTCCGACCGGCATCACGAGATAGATGGACGTCAGCACGAAAATCTCGCCTGCCAAGCCGAGCAGATACAGCAGAAGCCGCGACGCGCCCTTGAGCGACACGGCGATGCCGAGCAGCTTCACGCTGTTGTCGCCCATCGCCTGAAGGCCGTTGGAGACGAGCGTGACGATCAGCATGCCGACGCCGAGAAACAGGATGTAGCAGTACGGCAGCAGCGCGGAGAGCAGAAAATGCCGCCGCCGGATGGCGACGCGATGCACGAAAATCACCGACATCGCGTTTTCGAGCACGGTGAAGGCGAGCGAGCTGAAGAAGATCATCGTCACGAGCAGCAGCCAGCCGATGACCGCGCGATGCGTCAGAAAATTGGCGAGTTCGCGCACGATCGCGCGCGCCTGCCCCGGCACGAGCCATTCCAGCAGATGCGCGAGCGTCTCCAGCAACTCCTGCTGGCCGACGAACTTCGACAGCACGATCACGATCAGGATCAGAAGCGGCACGATCGACAGCAGCGCGTAATACGCGACCGCGCCCGCGAGCAGCATGCCCTGATTGGCGCGGAAAGACTTGACCGTGCGCAGGAAGAAACCGAAGGGATCGCGCGCGACGCCCCGGATCTGAGGCCCGAGCACCGGGCCGAGAATCTTCGACATGGAACCTCCGCGACGCGCGTGCGTGCGGCAATGGCGCGACGGCCAGCCACATGCCCTGGAGAAAGGTTAGTCGCCGCGAAGCAACTTGTACGCCCGGCGCGCGGTCCGCTCCAGCGTCAGCTTGCGCGATGCGCCTTCGCGCGGCGCGCCGCGGCTTGCTGCGCTGCTTCTTCGAAGGCGATGTCGAGCAGTGTATCGACATCCCGCGCGGGCAGGTCGGCTACGTTGATGTTGCGCAGGCGGCAGAAGAGCGCGAGCGCTTCGGCGGCGGCGGCGAAGGCGTCGCTCAGATTGCGGGCGGGCAGGCGTTTTTTTCTCATGGCACACATATCGGCAAGCGTGCCGTTTTACTTTAATCTGTCTCCAACGGCTGACGCGAGCAAGACGCGGCGTGCAAAAAAAGCACGCCGACAGCGGGCCGTCGCGGCCGGGCCTGCGTTCGGCGTGGGTCCGGTCATTCGCCTGTAGATCGCGGCTTCTTTTGTCTGCCGAACATCGCGCGGGCCATTCATCACACGACGCCCCCGCGCTTCGGTCAAGGAGACGGTCATGCCCGCTTCTCACGTAGCCGATTCTTCCACGCTGCCGCCAGGCGCCGATGTCGAAGTCGTCAACGCGGACGAACGCCTCTACAACCACGACCTCGCGCCCGTGCCGCGCGCGCGGCGCACATGGACCGGCTACAGCATCTTCGCGATGTGGATGTCGGACGTGCACAGCGTCGGCGGCTACACCTTCGCGGCGAGTCTCTTTCTGCTGGGCATTTCGGGCTGGCAAGTGCTGCTCGCCATGACGATCGGCATTCTCGTCGTCTATGTGCTGATGAACTGGGTCGGCAAGCCGAGTCTCGTGCACGGCATTCCGTTTCCGGTGATGGCGCGCGTGTCGATGGGCGTGATGGGCGCGAATCTCGCCGCGCTGATTCGCGGCGTGGTCGGCATCGTGTGGTACGGCGTGCAGACCTATTTCGCGTCGAAGGCGGTGGCGACGCTGCTGCTGCTTTTCGTGCCATCGGCCGCCGCGCTGCGCGATACGAGCTTCCTGCGGCTCGACGCGCTCGGCTGGGTCAGCTTCCTCTTCATGTGGCTGCTGCAGCTCATCATCTTCCAGCGCGGCATGGAGATCATCCGCAAGTTCATCGACTTTTGCGGGCCGGCGGTGTACGTCGTGATGTTCTTCCTGATGGGCTGGATTCTCTATCGCGCGGGGCTCGGCAGTCTCGACCTGACGCTCTCGGGCAAAGTGCTTTCAGGCGACGAGCAACTGCACGCGATGGTCAACGCGATCCTCCTCGTCGTCAGCTACTTCGCCGCGCTGCTGCTCAACTTCGGCGACTTCTCGCGCTTTGCGAAGAGCGAGCGGCAGATGAAAGTCGGCAATTTCCTCGGGCTGCCGTTCAACTTCATTGCGTTCGCGATCATCACGGTCATCGTGACGGCGGGCAGCGAGAAGGTCTTCGGCACGATGATCATGGACCCGGTCGAGATCGTCTCGCGCATCGACAACAAGATCGCGGTGGCGATCGGCAGCATCACGTTCATCGTCGCGACGATGGGCATCAATATCGTCGCGAACTTCGTTTCGCCGGCGTATGACATCGCCAATCTCTTTCCGAAGCACGTCGACTTCAAGAAGGGCGGGCTGATCGCGTCGATTCTCGCGGTGGTCGTGTGTCCGTGGATCTTCGTCGACAGCCCGAAGGCGATCACCATTTTCGTGTCGGTGTTCGGCGCCGTGCTCGCGCCGCTGTACGGCGTGATGATCGCCGACTATTACCTCGTCAAGCACCAGCAAGTGAACGCCGCCGAGCTCTACACCATGCAGCCCGGCTCGCGCTTCTATTACGACGGCGGCTGGAACAAGGTCGGGCTCGCGGCGCTCGTCGTGGCGGGCGTGATCTCGGTCGGCTGGGAACTCTCGACGCAACTGCTCAAGATTCTTCCCGCCAACAATCTGGGCTGGCTCATCGGCGCGGCGGCGGGCGCGTTGCTCTACGTCATGATGATGCGTCTCGCGCGGCGCACGTAGGCGCTGTCTCGAGTCTTCATTTCAGCCAGCGGCGCGCGTCCTGCTCCCACTCGGGCTGGCCGCAGTTGGGCGGATTCTCGGGGCCGAGCACGGTGATGTAGCCCTGCGTCTTCATGCACGCTTCGTAAGCGCGGACCTGCGTGCATCGGCCCGGGCCGGCTTTGCGGGAAGCGGCCTTGCAGCCGTCCATCGCGCGGTCCATGCCGCTGAAGTCGGCGTCGACGGATTCGGTGGCGGGCGGCGGATTCGCGCTCGCCGAGAATTCGACGGGACCGGTGCAAGACGCCAGCGCGAGCGTGGCCGATGCAAGCAGGATGCGGGCGGGGCGATGGCTCATCGTGCGGGTCTCCTTTCTCGTGGCGCGCGCAGGCAATGATGCACCGTGTCTCGCCCGCGCGCTCTTTTTTATCGCGTCTGGCGCGGCGGTTCAACTTGAGACGATCGAGCAGCCGAACGAGACGCTGCCGCATTCGCGCCGCGCCCGCGCGCCACTAAGCTCTCTTCAACGACGACGAACGCATCCGCGTTGGTCCGGTTTCCGAAAGGAATGGAGAAGGCTCATGAACAACGACGAATCCGCAAATCGCCGCGCCCCGATGCCGGTGGCGTTCTTCGGCATAGCCGTGGGCGCGCTCGCGCTCGCAGGCGCGTGGCGTGCCGCCGCGCAGGTGTGGCGCATTCCGCAGCAGCTTCCGGCGCTCCTGACGGCGCTCGCGCTCGTCGTGTGGATCGCGCTTCTCGTCGCCTACGCGCACAAGTGGCTCACGCAGCGCGACGACGCGCTTGGCGAGTTGCGGCATCCGGTGCAATCGTCGTTCGCGGCGCTCATTCCCGTCTCGACGATGCTCGCCGCGCAAGCCGTGCAGACGTACTCGCGCGACGCCGCGATCGCGCTCTACGTCGCGGGCGTCGCGAGTCAGCTTGCGCTCGGCGCCTATCTGCACGGACGCTTCTGGCAAGGCGGCCGCAATCCCGAACTGACGACGCCCGCCGTCTATCTGCCGACGGTCGCGCCCAGCTTCGTCGCGGGCACCGCTGCGGCGGGCCTCGGCTGGACACAACTCGGCGCGCTTTTCTTCGGCGCGGGCGTGTTTTCGTGGCTCGCGATCGAATCCATCGTTCTGCATCGCGCGGCAGTGCACGAGCCGCTTCCCGAAGCGCTGCGCCCGAGCCTCGGCATCCAGCTCGCGCCGCCGGTGGTGGGCGGTGTGTCGTATCTCGCGATCACGCATGGCGTGCCCGATCTCTTCGCCTATATGCTGCTCGGCTACGGGCTGTATCAGGCGATCATGCTCGCGCGCCTCGTTCCGTGGATTCGCCAGCGCGCGTTCTCGCCTTCGTACTGGGCGTTCAGCTTCGGCGTGGGCGCGCTGCCGACGATGGCCATCCGCATGCTCGAGCGCGGCGCGCAGGGTCCGGTGGAGTGGATCGCGCCGGCGGCGTTCGTCGCGGCGAACGCGATCATCGCGATGCTCGTCTTCGGGACGCTCAAGGCGGCAGCGAGCGGCCAGCTGATGCCGGTCGTCCCGAACCGGACGAAGGCAGCTTGAATGTGGGCGCGCCGTGAGCCGTTCGCTTCTTCGATCGAATCCGCATCGGGCAGCGACGCGCTCACGCGCGCTGTTCCGCCAGCGTCCCTTCGACGAACTCCTTCAGGAACGCGAGCCACGTCTTGATCTTCGCGTCGAGATACTGGCGCGACGCGTACATCGCGTAGATCGTCATGGTTTGCAGTTCCCACTCCGGCAGCACGCGCACGAGTTCGCCGCTTCTGATGGACGGCAGCGCGGAGAGCGCGGGCAGCGGCGCGATGCCGAGACCATCGGCGACCGCGACGGCGAGCGCATCGGCCGAGTTCACGCGCAGGCGGCCCGGCGGAAGATCGATTTCGACGTTCCCGTTCGGGCCTTCGAACGCCCAGCGGTCCACCGGAAAGAACGTCGTGACGAGTTGCAGACACGTATGTTCGGACAACGCCTCGATGCTTTGCGGCACGCCGTGGCGCTCCAGATAGCGCGGCGACGCGCACAGAATGCTCGGCATCGTGCAGATGCGCGTGGAGACGAGCGCCGAGTCGGGCAGCGCGGAGGTCGTCACCTGCACAAAGACGTCGTAGCCTTCGTCGAGCATGTCGGGGACGTTCTGCGACAGCGTGAGTTCGACGCGCACTTGCGGATGCGCGTCCAGATAGCGGGTGAGCGCGGGCACCACGTAGTGATGCCCGAACGTGATCGGCGCGTGCATGCGCAGCACGCCGCTCGGTGAGATTTTCGCGTCGCTCGCCTCCGCCTCGGATTCGTCGACGAGCGCGATCACCTGCTTGCAGCGCGCGAGGTATCGGTTGCCGGCGTCCGTCAGCGCGACGCGCCGTGTCGTGCGATTCAGAAGCCGCGTGCGCAAATGCGTTTCGAGATCGGTGACGGCACGCGACGCCTGCGCCGTCGTGATGTCGAGTTGCTGCGCCGCCAGCGTGAAGCTCGACGCTTCCGCCACGCGCGAGAAGATCCGCATGCTCCGCAACAAGTCCATTCGCCCGCTTTCCTATTTTGACGAAGCCCGCACTATCCCATGTGCGCCTCCGTACCCGCAACCGGCGCGCCACCCTGCGAAGGGGCGCGCGAGCGGGGCGCGCGGAGGGCCGGGCGTTCGTTTCAGCGTTCACATCTGTTACAGGCGTTGTAACGCAAGCGCGGACGGGCGTGCTTAACATGTCCTCATGGCCGCGATGCGCTTGTTTCGGCCGAACCAAGATTGTTTCGCCAGAGGAGCACATGAAGATCAAGAGTGTCATCGGAGTGGGATTGGCCGCATGCGCGGGGCTTGCATGCGAGGCGGCGCTGGCAGGCGTGAGCGTCGGGGTCAATCTCGGCGTGCCCGTGTACGCCGCGCCGCAGCCGGTGTATGCAGCGCCCGCGCCGGTCTACGCCGAGCCGCCGCCACCGCCGCCGCCCGTCGTGTATCAGCCCGCGCCGCCGCCGCCGGTCGTGTATCAGCAGGCGCCGGTCGTCGTGGCGCCCGCGCCGGCCATCGCGATCGGCTGGTACGGCGACCGCTACTGGGACGGTTATCGCTACTGGGATCGCCGCGACTGGTACGCGCATCACGGCGGCTATGGTCATCGTCACTGGTAACGCGGTGCATCACGGGGAGCGGTTCTCATGAAAGCACGAACGCAAACGACACGCACCGGGCGCCGGGCGAAGGTATCGCGCTGGCTGGTTCTGCCAGTCACGCTGGCTATCGCGGCTACGCTCACCGGCTGCGTCTATGCGCCGCCTTACGGCTATGCGCCCGCTCCGGCCTACGGGTACGCGCCGGCTCCAGCCTACGGCTATGCGTATGGACCGGGGTATTACGCGGCGCCGTCGGTGTCCGTGGGCGTCGGCTTCGGCGGCTACGGGCATTGGCACGGGCGTTGAGTCGTCCGGGGAGCAAACGCGGCGGCGGGTGAACGCCCGCCGCCGTGAAAGCGGCCTCGCGCTTCGGCCACTGGAACGGCCGTTGCTGCGCTCTTCGGAACTTCCTGGAGATACGCATATGGCCGAGCACAGCGTAACCGAACAGGCAGCCGATGCGCGCTGCGAATCTTTCGTCCTTGGGGCGAACGGCTGGGTGCCGAACAATGCCCGCTTGCCGGTGCTTCTCTGGCACGGCGCGATCGACCCTCAGGGAAGCGACTGCGGCAGCCGCTTCGAGGCGCTTTTCGCTCAGAACGGCTGGCCGCCGCAATGGCGCGACAGCGTCTTCGACTATCACCATTTCCATTCGACGGCGCATGAAGTGCTCGGCGTAGCGTCGGGTGAAGCGGAGCTCATCATCGGCGGACCCAAGGGGCGCGTGATCGCCGTGCGCGCCGGCGATGCAATCCTGTTGCCCGCGGGCACGGGTCATTGCCTCCTTACGAGCGGCCGGCGCTTTCAGGTGATCGGCGCGTATCCGCCTAACCAGCAATGGGACATCCGGCGCGATGCGCTTACCGACGACGAGCGCCGCGCGATGGAAGCGCTGCCGTTCCCGAAGAGCGACCCCGTCGGCGGCGAAGACGGACCGCTCACGCGATTGTGGCGCTGACGGCGCCGCCTGGCGCGATGACGTTATTGCTTCGCCGCCTGCGCGCGGCGCGCACGCAGGCTCGGCAGGCGCTTCACGGCGCCCGTGGCGAGCGCGGTTCCGGCTAGCACGACCGCGCACGCCGCCGCCATCCCCACGGATACACGCTCCGACAGGAACATCGCGCCCCACAGGATGCCGAAAATCGGAATTACGAAGGTCACGGTGATTGCCCGCGCCGGTCCCGCCACCGCGATCAAGTGAAAGAACAGCATGTACGCGACGCCCGTGCACGCGACGCCCAGCCCTAGCACCGCGCCCCACGCGTTGAACGACACCGGTCCCGCAGGCCAGGCGACGAGCGCGAAAGGCAGCAGCACGAGGGTCGCGGCGCTCATCGTGCCGGCCGCGACCGTCAGCGAATCGACGCCCATCAGATGCCGCTTCGTGTAGCTCGCGGCGATGCCGTAGCAGAGCGTCGCGAGAAGCGCGGCGAGCGCCGCGAGCGCGGTGGCCGCCGGCGTGATGTGCGATGCGAGCGCGCTCGCGTCGTGCGCGAACATCTGATCCCAGACGAGCGCCAGCACGCCCGCGAAACCGATCGCGAGGCCCGCGACGCGCAGCCGGTTCAACCGGTCGCCGAGCCACAGGAACGCGACGAGCGCGCCCCAGAGCGGCGTCGTCGCGTTGATGACGGACGTGACGCCCGCCGACAGCGTCAGTTCGGCATACGCGAATAGACAGAACGGCGCCGCCGAATTGAACACACCGACGACGAGCAGCGGCCACGCGCGCTCGCGCATCGTCGAAAACGCCCGACGCGCCGAGCCGCGCAAGACCAGCACGATTAGCAGAAACAACGCGCCGATCCCCACGCGCAGCGCCATGAGCGGGGCCACGCCGAGATCGCTCACGCCGACGCGGATGAACAGAAACGAGCCGCCCCATAGCGCGGCGAGCAGCAGCAGTTGAGCCAGATTGACGGGGTTCATGGCCGGTATCGAGAAAGAGTCGGGAGGAAAGTCATCGTATCGGCGCGCACGCGCGCAATGCTTCGGCGCGGCATGAAACGAACGATGCGGCCTCAACGGGACTTCCCTGACGGAAAAACATCGTAGGCGCGCGGACGGCAACGCGGCAAACGAGCAATTCTCACCGGTATGTGAAAGAAATTGCGATATGCCGAATGGCCGATGCTTGCGCAATGCTCCGCGATGCCATACATGGTTGCAATCCGCCGAAAGGCCTAGTCCGAACGGCCGAGTTGCCGGCGTCGCGCTTCGGTGCGAGTCTTGCGTATGGAACGTGGCAGCGACGAGTGGACTGTCATCAACGGAGCGAAAGGGAGAACGCGATGAACAACGCGATGAACAACGCAAACGGGAACGCGTCCGCATCGAATGCGGGCGACGCATCGGGCAGGGCAACGGCGCCGGGCGGCGAGCCGCCGCTGTCGCGCAGCGCCGTGACGAGCGCGATGGAAGCCGCGCTCGGACCGGGGATGGAGCACGGCAACGAGGGCAATGCCGTGCCGCTTGCGCCCGGCGCGGCGCACAAGCCCCCGCAGAACGCCCAAAGCACGCGCGGCACGCAGAACGCGCCGTATCCGGCGCCCTACCACGCACACGGCAGCGCGCTGGAGGGCGGCGACAGCCCGGCCGTGCTCGCGCAGCCGGCGTCCGCTGCCGCCGAAGGGCAGGGCAGCCGCTTTCACCCGGACCGCGTATCGACGGGCAAGCGCGCGAAGCGCGTGATGGCGGGCGCGCAGGATGTCGCCGTGGCGCGCTACCGGCGCGTGAGCGAGGGCACCGATGACTTCGTGCACGACAACCCGTGGAAGTCCATCGCGCTTGCGGCGATCGGCGGGCTGATCGTGGGCTTGCTCGTGTCGCGTTGATCGGTGAACAAGGCGCGGTGTTCAACCAGCAAGGCACGCGTTCGCCGCGCTAGACCGACGGCTGCAGTTCGCATGCGCGGTTTCTTGGATGCGCCGCGCCAGGCGTTATCCGTCGATGTCGTCGAACTTCGGCTTTGTCGACGGCACGATCACGCGCGGCGTCGCGCTGTCGAAAAATGGGGGCAAGCTGACGCAATCGAAACTCGCTGCCCGGCGCAGATGCGCTTCGCGACGCCCGCGCGCAGTATCCGGCTGAACAGTCAGCGATCGCCTTCGCGCAATGCGCTTTCGAGTTTATGTGGGTGGATTTGGGAAAGCACTTCAACGCACGAAAAGCGGCTCGGCGTCGACACCGGACGCCGCTCTTTGCAAGCGCGCGCCAGCGTCGACTGCCCAGTGTCAGGCGGTTTTCTTGAAGTCGTTCGTTTCCAGTTCGACCGATTGACCGCCATTGCGCTCGAGCGCACGGCGCGCGGCTTCCTCGATTTGCAGGCGTCCTCCCTCGAACGCGCTCAGAATGGCGTGCGACGACGTGCCGGTGTTGCCGAAGTGGTCATTCAGCGCATCGAGCGAAACGCTGCACCAGACTTCGCGTCCGTCCACGGTGGACTCGAATGCGACACGCGCTGCCGCAACCACATGACGTCGCCCGCTGAACTCTATCGTCATCCTGATTACCTCCAGTTATTCGTTTGAGAAACGCTGACCGCGACGGTTGCGGCGAAGGCGCGGGCCGCCTCGAAGCGGCGGGCGCTGTCGTCTGCATCATACGCCGCGCGGCGCGTCCGGGCGACGTTGCAACGCCTATGCCCGCCGCGCGCGACCGTGACGTATCAGCCGCAGCACAGACAGCCGCCGCGGTGCCGCATGCCGTAACTGCCGGCGTCCTCCGCCATCGCGGGCGCGCCTGCGCCGCTGCCGACGGACGGCGCACCGATCGTCACGCGCTGGGCCGTCGCGCCGCACGCGGGACAGGCGGCCGGATCGTCGCGCTCAGCGATGCGGCGCACTGCTTCGAACGCGCCGCATTCGGCGCACGCGTAGTCGTAGACAGGCATGGTTGGGTCGAGAGGAGGTGGACCTAAGAGCGTAGCAAGGCGCGTTCCGGTACGCGCGGAGGACTCGTGCGAAGCGCTTGGCACCGCCATTGCTATAGTGGGGGAGCTATCACACCGCCAAAGGAGGCCTCAATGAAACGCAATGCAGTTCTGCTCACCGCGCTGGCATCGGCGCTCTTCGCCGCTGCGCCGGCAGTCGCGCTCGCGCAGACGCAGGCGGCCAGCACCACGATGGCCAACGACTTGCCCTCGCCCGACAAGGAATTCGTGCAGGCGGCATCGATGTCCAGCTCCACCGAAATCGACGCCAGCAAGCTCGCGACCAAGCAATCGCAGGACAAGGATGTGAAGAATTTCGCACATCACATGATGGTCGATCACACCAAGCTCACCATGCAGCTCAAGATGGCGGCGCCGCATGGCGTGGCCGTGCCGAAGGACAATTCGGACACCGCCGTGCTGGACTCGCTCAAGGGCTTGCAGGGCAAGGAGTTCGACACCGCCTATATCCAGAAGGTCGGCCTACAGGGACACCAGCAAGCGGTCGAGGCGTTCCAGAAGGAAGCGCAGGGCGGCCAGAACGCGGACCTGAAGAAGGCCGCTCAGAAGGCCTTGCCGACCATCCAGCAGCACTTGAAGATGGCGCAGGATCTCGCCGCGAAGAAGGGCGTGCAGTAGGGCGTCCAGTAAGCGCCGGCAGTGAATGGCAAGCGGCGCGCGCATCGCGTAGCGCCGCTTGCGGACGGCTTGTTATCGCGTGCCGCTCCTCAGCAGGCGTTCGCGCGCCTGCGGGATGGACTCGAACGCGCCCGCGCCTTCGTCGAAAACGGACACCTTGCCGTGCCCGATGTCGTACACCCAGCCCTGCACCTGCAACTGATTCAGCGCGAGGCGTCCCGCCACGGCGGGGTGCGTGCGCAGATGCGTGAGTTGCAGACGGATGTTCTCCTCGACCATCGCCTGCACGACGCGGGCTTCCTCCAGCTTTCTCGCCGTCACGACGCTGCGCGCGGCTTCGGCATTGCGCAGCCATGCGTGGACCGTCGGCATTTCATCGGCGATGGTCGCGCCTGAGGCGAGTCCTTTCATTGCGCCGCAGTCCGAGTGGCCGCAAATCACGATCTGCCGCACGTTGAGCGCGAGCACCGCGAATTCGACCACCGCCGACACGCCGCCCAGCATCTCGCCATAGGCCGGCACGATATTGCCGATGTTGCGGCACACGAACAGCTCGCCGGGACGCGTCTGCGTGATCATCTCCGGCGATACGCGCGAATCCGCGCAGGTGATGAAAAGCGTGTGCGGCGCCTGTTGGTGCGCGAGACTTTTGAAGAGTTGTTCGCTCTCGGGAAAGACGAAGCGGCTGAAATCTTCGGCGCCTTGCAGCAGGTAAAGCAGATCGGAGCCTTCGCGTTCTCCGTTCGTCGTGGATTTGTCGGACATGGGACCTCTCGATTCGCAGATCGGCGCGCGCTGCTGCGCCGCCAACCGAGAGCTTGCGGGGTTTTCCGACGAACCGCAAGCGGCATGCGAGAAGCGCGCGCATGTCGAGGAGACGACACGCGCGCTCGGAACGGCGCCTCACGTCGCGGCAATAGCGTCAGGTCGCGTCGAAACCGGCTGCCGGCTCGACCGGATGCACGGCATCGGTCGGAACCGCGGCCGCGTGGCGGCGCAATCGGTTGATCGCGGACAGCCCCATCGACAGGCCGGGATCGAGATAGTGAATGACGAGACTGCGCCGCTCGCCCTGCGTCACGTCGAGATTGCAGTGCTGCATCAGAAAGCCGTTGAACACGTAGACGCTGCCCGGAAGTCCGCGAATGCGCGAGCAGAGTCCGCGTTCCAGATGCCGTTGCGTGCGTGCCGCGCGCAGCGGAAAAGGCAGCCCGCGTTCGCCCCACTGCACGCTCTTGCGCAGCAGGTTGTCGTGAGGCCGCGGCACGCCGCGCGGCTTCGAGTACACGATGAGATCGCCGCTCTTGTCTTCATCCTTCGCGGTCTGCAACACGATGACGAGCGTGAGCACGTGCGAATCGAAGTGGCGGCAATGGCTGCCCACGGTCGATGTGCTGCTGCCGACTCTCAGCCCGAACCACGGCCCCACCGTTCCGCTCACGTTCATCGTCGAGCGCAGCCAGTCGGACGCGGCGCGCACGGCCTCTTTTTCCAGCTCCCTGAATGCGGGAATGTCGCGCAAGGTGTGCACGACGTCCTTTGCACTGCCAAAGAACTGCTTGTGATCCGATGAGGCCGCATAAGCGGCATCGAGCATGTGATTGATCGACGACAGCGTCGTCTGCGGCACCATCGATTCGAACACGGCGAGGTGGCCTTTCGATGCCCGCGTCAACGCGGCACGGTCTTGTGCGTTCATATGCGCTCTTTGAGATGACGTAGTGGATATACGGCGATTCTTTTGCGGCGCGAGATGCATCGGCGGCCTGCTCGACGAGCCTGGTCGCGAGTCATCCCTGTGATGACGCTCGGGCGCTCATGTGGAATTGCGCGGTGCAGGCGCTACGCGCGCAGTTTGCCGTGCGGGGACAAAGAGGGCGTTGCGATATGACGCCCGTGCCGTGGTCGACGCGCTGGTCCTGGTCTCGCTCATGGCGAATCTCTTCGAGTTGTTCGAATCGTTGGAGCCTTTCGATGCGCTCTCGCGCCGCGCCGATCCCCATCGGCTCATGCGGTGCGATTATTTTTTCCGGCACATTGGTAGGCAATCCTATAGGTAGCGATTCGCCTGCTATGTGCGAAGCCGCACGACATTGCGGGGCGCGGAGTCCGCGTACAAACCCGTAGCGGTACGACCATAACCGCGCTTATGTGCGCTTGCGCGCGCTGCAAACGTTTCGGGCCGTGGCGTATCGCGTGCTCGTTGCGCTAATCGAAGGGACGTCGCCTCGTCTATGCGCGCAAGCCGACATAGCAAACGTGAATGGACACGAACGCGCACCATCAGCGTGCGACTGCGCACGGTTCGTCGATCGGCGCGCCGGTAACTTTTCGGCAAACGGGGGCGAACCTGGCCAGGTTCGTTGCAATACCAACCAAGCGTGCAACAACAAAAGGGGATCGCCGGTTGTCCGCAACCGAAGATCACCCGGCGACATGCGACGGTGAATCAATGGACAGGGCATCGAACAGGGCATCGCTGGAAGACAAGCTGTGGGTCGCGAGCTTCCTCGCCGCAGTGGGAAGCGACGTGCTCTCGGGCGTCGTGCGTTACTACACGTCGATGATCGGCGTGCCGCAAGCCGCCTATCTCCCGAAGGTGCTGATGCTCGCGTGGGTGCTGCTTGCGCTGACGCGGCGTCCGCGTGCGAGCCACGCGCTCATTGCGCTCTACTTGCTCGCCGAGTCGTTCGTATCGCTGTCGCACGGCGTGGTGCCGCAGGCCGTCGCGTTCTGGATGTGGACCGTCACGCCGATGCTCTTCGCGCTCACCGCGACCCCGCACGCACTCGCGCTTCTGAACGGACGCGCGGCGACCGCGGGCTTCGTCGCGCTCGCGGCGCTCTGCGGTATCGGCATTCTCGCGAACAGCATGATGACGCTGCCGTGGGTCGGCGCAAGCGTGTCGGTCGGCGGGCATAACGTGCGGGTCGCGGTGTCGTCGTATGTGGGCATCGCTTCGCGGCTCTCCGGCTTCGGGCGCGACAGCGCATCGACCGGTCTCATGGCGGGTCTCCTGACGACGTGGCTGCTCACCCGCACCGACAGGCGCTGGTTGCAGTGCGCGCTGCTCGCGGCGGCAGGCGCGGCGATCCACGCCACCACCAACAAGACGGCGCCCGTCGCGCTCGCGCTCGTGGTCGTCGCGCACTGCCTCTTTTCCACGATGACGATGAAACGCGCATGCCTTTGGACGACCGCTTTCGCCATTGGCTTTCCGCTCGCTTCGTTCATCGCGGCATCCGCGTTCAATCTTTCCGGCACCGGCTACATGACGCTCGCGTCGTTCCAGGACCGTATGTTCAACACCTGGCCGATCCTGATGGAAGGACTGCTGAAGAATGGCCGCATCTGGCTCGGGCTCGGGCCGGGCGGGTTCGGGTCCGCATCCACGTATTACGAGAACGCGTTCGGCTTCAACGTCGCGTATGCGGACAACACCCTGCTTTACGCGCTCGCGAGCTTCGGCGTGTTCGGCGCGGTGGCGCTCGTCGGCTTCTTCGTGCGTCTCATGTTGAAGGCGCAGCCCGAAGACCGGCCGTCCTGGGCGATGATGCTTTATCTGCTTTTCGGCTGCGCGACGACCGATATCTGCGAGTCGATCGGCTGCCTGCTGTTCCTCGGCGTCACCATCGCGTATCTGCGTCAGGGCGCGCTCTCGATGGAGCCTGCGCCGTGGCGCATGCCGATGCGCTTCGCGCCGGCTGGCTGGCGGCCGCGCATGCCTGCGGCGCATGGGCTGTCGGCCGTTCACCACGACGCGATGCTCGAAGCGCCGCATGACGCGCTCGGGAGACTCTGACATGATGCGCTTCCACGACGGCCTCGCGCGGCGCCTCACGGCAGCGGCGCTCCTTGCGATGTGCGCGGCGATGCTGCCCGCATCGGCGACGCCGAATCTCGCGCTCGACGGCTCGCCGGCTTCGCTCGAACGCGCCTATGTCGCGCTGCCTGCGTTCGCATCGGCGCGGGCGAACACGGGCGTCGCGATTCATCAGATCGCCGATAGCAAGCTCCTCGATGCGGTGAAGGACGCGGGCTTCTCCTTCGTGCGCACGGATCTTTTCTGGGAAGCGGTGCAGGCGCCGGATGGCTGGCACTTCGGCGAGTTCGACGGCCTCGTGAACAGTCTGAAGGCGCGCGGCCTCGGCGCGCTTTTCATTCTCGGCTACAAGCATTACGCGTACAGCCCGGATCAGCCGCCGACTTCCGCGCCGCAACTGGCCGCGTTTCGCACGTATGCGTATCAGGCCGCCTACCGCTATCGCGATGCGCCGGTGCGCTTCGAAGTCTGGAACGAAGAAGATCACAAGGACTACTGGCTCGCGCCGCCATCGCCCGCCGCGTATCGCGCGCTGCTCGAGACGGCCGTGAAAGCGGTGCGCGCGGCGAACCCGGACGTGATCGTCGCGACCGGTGGCGTACAGCAGGTCGATCGCGACTTCATTCGCGCCGTGGGCGACATCAGCACGACGCAGAACGGGCCGGATGCCGTGAGCGTGCATCCGTATCGGCAAGAGGAACCGGAGACCGTCCTCGACGACTATCGCGCGCTGCGTGCCGATCTTTCCACGTATGCGAAGCGCCCGCAGGTGTGGGCGACGGAGTGGTCGTATCCGAGCGTCGCCTATCGCTATGTGAAGGACATCGGCGACGGCCATTCGCCCGAAGCGCGCGCGCGGCAGGCGAAGTACGCCGTGCGTCTGCTGCTGATGAACTGGATCGCGCAAGTGGGACTCACGTCTTATTACGACATGCGCGACGACGGCACGGACCCGAAGGAGATGGAACATAACTTCGGTCTGCTCGATGCGCAAAACGGCAAGCTGCCCGCATACAACGCGGTGAAGCATCTCTTCGCGTTCACGGCCGATGCCAAGAACGCGCGGTACTTCATCGACGAAGCGGACAAGTACATCGTGCTCAAGCTCGACGATGCGCACGCGACGAAGTACGTCGTCTGGTGCTATGGCGCGGGCAATGTCATCAATCTCGATGTGTCGCGCCTGCCTTCGGGCGCGGTCATCTCCGACCTTTACGGCGCACGGCAAAGCGCTCGCAATCTGTTGGCGGTGACGGAATCGCAGGGGCCGGTGTTCATCACAGTGGGTTCGTGAACAAGGTAGTAGTACGAATGAGATTCAGGCGGTGCGTGCGAGGGAACGCGCCGTCGCGGCAATGCAATTGACGTCCTTGGTTTTCACCTTCTTCGTTAGGGATATAACATGCTTTCATATAACATGCGCCCCGCCATGACGCCAGTTACGCAACGCGGCGACGGGCTGCTCGATCTCTGGCGCAGCGTAGTGCGTCACAAGACGCTGCTTGGCGCAGTCACCGGTACGTGCTGCGCGGCAGGCGTGGTCTACGTGCTGCTCGCGACGCCGCAATATCGCGCCGAAGCGCTTCTGCGCGTGCAAAGCAAGGCGGGCACGTCGATCAGCGCGCTGTCCGACGTATCCGGCTCGATGGCCGCCGACGCCTCCGCCAACGACGAGAGCGACGTGCTCACATCGCGCTCGGTCGTGAGCGCGGCGATCGCGCAGACGGGCGCCGATGTCGTCGTCGAGACGAAGAGCCACTTTCCGCTGATCGGCAGCTATCTCGCGTCGCGCCATGCAAGCGACAACGAACTCGCGCCCGCGCTGTTCGATCTAGATCAGTATGCGTGGGGCGGCGAGCGCCTGAAGCCGGGCGTCTTCACGGTGCCGGAAGCGGCGTACAAGGCGAAGTTCCACGTCGTCGCTGGGGAAGCGGGGCGCTGGACGCTCTACGACAAGGACGATCATCAGCTCGCGCAGGGGCGCGTCGGCGAGACAGTATCGTTCGAGGTGCCGACGGCGGACGGGCAGGCGCCCGGCGAACTGCGCATCGACACGTTGCGCGCCCGCTCGGGCGTCACGTTCGAACTGCGCAAGTACTCGCAGCAGATGACTTTCGACAATGTCATCGCGCGGCTGCGCACGTCGATTCCGCCGCGGGAATCGTCGCTGCGCGATCCGTCGCTCATCCATCTGAGCTATCAGGCCGAATCGCCGCTGCTCGCACAGGCGATGGTCAACGCGATCATCAAGACGTATCAGGAGCGCGATGTCGAACGCCGCGCCGCGCAGGCGCAGACGAGCCTCGACTTCCTGAAGAAGCGCCTGCCCGCGCTCAAGCGTGATCTGGAAACCGCCGAGAGCCGCCTCAACGCGTTCCGCACGCAGACCGGCACCGTCGACATGGCGCAGCAGAACACGGCGCTCATCACGCGCATGAGCCACCTCGAGGAACAGCAGACGACGCTGCAACTCGCGCTCGATGCCGCGCAGCATCGCTATCGGCCCGACAACGAGAACTATCAGAGCGCGCTCACGCAACTGAACCAGGTGAAGCACGAGATTGCCGAGGCGTCGAAGATCGCGTCGAACCTGCCGACCGTGCAACGGCAGTATGTCGAGCTAGCGCGCGATGTCGCCGTGACCACGCAGCTCTATACGAGCGTGCTCACCAATGCGCAGCAGCTCGAAGTCGCGGCCGCCAGTACGCCGCCGGGCGTCGCGGTGGTGGACTGGGCCGTCGCGCCGGAGAAGCAGTCGTGGCCGCGCGCGTGGATCGTGCTGCTCGGCTCCATTTTCGGCGGCTTGTTCGTGAGCACGGTGTCGATCTATCTGATTGCGATGAATCGCCGTGAACTTCGGAGTCCGGAAGAAATCGACCAGTTCTCGCAGTTGCCGCGTCTTGCCGTGATTGCGCGTTCGTCGGCGCAGCTTCGACAGGATGCGCGCGCGCTCACGCATAACGCCGCGCCCGCCAAGCTGCTCGCGATGACGAGCCCGACCGATCCGAGCATCGAGGCGCTGCGCTCCTTGCGCAACAGCGTGCGCGCGATGTTGAGCGGCATGCCCGTCGCAATGGGTCATCCGGGCCTGAGCGGAATGAACCCGCTCAATCCGATGAACGCGATGTCCTTCGGCGGGACGACGAGCGTGATGAATCCCGGCTATATCGCGAACGCGAACCAGCCGGGCGGCAAGGTGATTCTCTTCACCGGCCCGACGCAGGGTGTCGGCAAGAGCTTCGTGTCGTCGAACTTTGCGCATCTGCTCGCCGAAACGCGCGCGTCCGTGATCCTGATCGACGCCGACATGCGGCAGGGCCGCCTGCGTCATCTCGTCGATGGCCGCGTGGGTCCGGGGCTCGCGGAAGTGCTGGAAGGCTCGGCCCGCGTCGATGAAGCGATCGTATCGCTCGGCGACGGCCTCTCGATGATCGACGCGGGCGCCTTCTATCCGGAGAATCCCGCCGAACTGCTCGGCCGGCCCGCGTTCCAGGACATGCTGACGATGCTTCGCGACATCTACGACTACGTGGTGATCGATTCGCCGCCGGTGCTGCCGGTGAGCGACGCGCTCTCGATCGCGATGCAGAACTGCGACCTCGTGCTGCTCGTATCGCGCGCGGATCGCACGGGCGCGCGTCAACTGGAAGAAACGTTGCGGCGGCTGGAGAACGTCGGCGCGAAGGTCGGCGGGCACGTCTTCAACGGCTTTGCGCCGGGCCGCTACGGCGCGCGCGAGGAGTACGGCTTCAAGACGGTTGCGCGCTGACGGATAGGGCGCTGGCCTGGCGAGCGTCGGTGCCGAGCACTCGTTGCAAGGCGCCGACGACTTCGCCCCAGCCGCCCAGCTCGCGCGCCCGCACGAGCCGCATGCCGGGATACCAGGGCGTCGTCGTGGCTTCGCGTTCGTAACGCCATTCGGCCACCTGGTTCAGGAACATGCAGGTGCGCTTGCCGAGCGCGCCCGCGATATGACTCAGGCCGCCGTCGTTGCCGACGAACGCATCGAGCCGGTCGATGAGCGCGGCGGCCTCGCTGAAGGACATGTCGGCGTCCACGGTCGTGAAGCGGTTGAGGTCGGCGGAGCGCGGATCGTTCAGCCAGCGTTGACGTTCGGCGCCGCGCTGCATGATGACCCAGTAGACATCGCTTGCGCTGTCGAGAAGCGGATCGAGTTCCGGCAGGCACAGGCTTCGGCCCGCGAAGTTGTTGGCCGACTCGCACGACGACCAGAACACGCCGACGCAGCGCCGGCCGCGCGCGCGATGCCAGATGCGGTCGACGAGGGCATCGACGCTGGAAGGATCGGCCGGTTCGATATAACGGTGCGACGGCGCATAGCCGAGCACCGGAAAAAGCGACGTGAAGAGACTGAACGGATCGGTCCACATTTCGCCTTCGCCGGACGGCGAAACGAAGCCAGCGGCGTGCATCGCGCGCGCCATGTCGGCCTGTTCCGACTCCGGCATCGCGACACGAAAGAGGTCGGCGTCGTAGTCGACGTGCACGCCCATGCCCTGCAGCGCGCCGATGTAGCGCGCCCAGTTCGCGAGGTCGCCGTAGCCCGACGCAACGAGGCGCACCGTCATGCGGGCGGGCAGGGCGCGCTGGCCCGTCCAGTAGCCCGCACGGTCGATATCGGGATACAGCACGCGCCGCGCGTCGTCGGACGACCAGTACCGATGCATCGCCTCGACGCCTTGCGCGATGCCGTCGCGCCGCATCCGGCTGCGCGCCTGATGATGCCCGAGCACATAGGCCGAATGCTCGTCGAGGCCGTCGGGGGCGAGCTGGAGCACGCGGTCGTCTTCGCCCAGATAGTGCCAGCCGTAGACGCGCCACAGATAGGCCGCGATCGGCGCGGTGGACGGCTTTTGCGCGAAGCTTTCGATGCCCGCGAGCGCGACTTCGCGCAAGCCGAGGTGCGCGCAGGCGTCGGCGAGACAGTGAATCTGAAACGCGAAGGAATCCGACTGGCGCGTGAGCATGAAACAAATGTCGAGCGCCTGTAGAAACTGGCCGGCGCGCAAGTGCGTTACCGCGCGCCAGTGCCAGTGTTCCGCCGAATTGCCGTCCGCGGCGCGGCGTTCGTCCAGAAAACGGAAGCATTCGTCGAGGTCGCCGGCGTAGAGCTTGGCGTGAAGGTCGTTGTAGTGCTGAATCATGCTGTCGGGCGCAGAAAAGGGTGTCCGCAAGCGGTTTGGCCGAACGCGGCGGAATGAGCACGGGACTATGCACGCCGCGGCGGAAAGTTTCGCTATCTCGATGAATCGTCAAAGAAATTTGACGATTCTGTTTCGCCGCTCGAGGCAAGTATAGGTGGCGGGCGGCGTTTCGCCGATAACACGCCGCGACGCAGCGGCGCGCGAATTAGTAAATGACCGAATCCGGCAGAATTTGGCGAAAGCGGTCCGCAGCGCGTATCAATTCGGATATTTTCGGCGACACGACCGGGCAATTGCGATTGAAAAGAGATTCGAAGACGTGAATCAGGTCGGGCATTTCATCGGTTTTGCTCGCGATACCGATTCCCGTTATGGAGGTCATAGCGTCGAGAACCACGGGGTCCGTGACTGTCGTATAGAGCAATAACGGCAAAGCAGGGAATCGGTTCCTGAATTCGACGAGCGAATCGGTGTTTCCCAAATCGAGGTCTTTCTGAACGAATGCGGGATCGAGAATCAGCAAATGCGGCGCGCGATGCTCCAGACGGTCGTTTAGCTCGATATTGCACGATGCTAATTCCAGAGAACCCGGTAACACACTGCCGCCGAACAGGATCTTCAGACCGAATGCGTGCATCGGAGTCGTATCGGCGATAAGCAACTGCTGCGTAAGAGCCTTTCGTTTCATTCTCGTCCCTGATTAAGCGTTAAAAGATGTGCAGCGCGGTGACGAGGATATCCGATCGATTCAAAGTGCACATCGATATTTTTCGATATTTTGATCGATTAGATATGATTCGTCGGCTTTACAATGACCATGTTTTGCGGCAAATAATCGGTATAACAGCTTTCGCGCAATGAGCCGGAGCGATTTAATCCTGAATGACAATAAAGCGGCGCATTTTGCTTGCGCTTTTGACAGCGAATCCGGTGCGGCTTTGAAAGGGCGCGGGATTCAATTGCGATGCGGCGTTTTCCAGCATTCGCACATTGCCCGCGCTTAGGGAATCAACGCTTCGCGTCGCGCGCGTCGCTGTCTTCATCGGGCGGCACGCCCGCAGGACTGGGCGGATCGCGCAAATCCGCGCCTTCTTGCGGACGATGCGGCGGATTTTTCGGTTGCGCCGGTCCGAGGTCGGTCAAGCCATCGGAATCGACAGGATTCTCGGGCGGATTGCCTGAGGCGTTCGAGACTCCAGACATAGGTGCTCCTCGTGAGGTTATCAGCGGGATTGCCGGACGAACGGCAAGCAACGGGTGTTCCGCCGCAGGCATCGTCCGTGCTGAATGTCGTTGCGCTCGCAGCGCATCGTCGGGCGCCGACGCTTTCTTCACTCACCGATGGGAGTCCACCATGTCGATCCCGCAGAACGAGCCTGGCACCGATGTCGTCGATAACGAAAAGGCGGCGCAGACCGCGCCCGAGGAAAGTCCGGAGAGCGATTTGCCGCTCACCGAAGCCGACGATGGCAATACGCGCACGCCGGACGAGTCCGGTCAGCAAGGAGGCTGAGTCGATGACGCGGCTGGCGCGTGTCCGCCAGCCTTCATCCAGCGTTCATTAAGCGCATAACAATGTCCCCGCTAAGTTCAAATGTCGCGGTGCCAGCTAAATACAAATGTCGCGTTTTGCACCGATGTTTGGCTTACTTTCATTCCGGTTGCGGGGTCGGGGCGGCGCAGCCGCCTCCCGTTCCCGCATGGCTTTTGCGCTGACTTCGAGAATCGCTTCGTTCATGTCGGTGATGCTCAGTGCACGTTGCTTCTTCAGTCCTTCAAGCGCTTTCTTGGCTCGAACCTGTTCACCACGATGCGTGCGTGACGGCGCATCGGAGGCACGACGATCATCGCGTTTGGCCTGCAGGAGTCGCGCAGCTTCGAGTGCATGTGCCAGCCGCTTGTTCTCGACTTCCGCACCCTGATCGATCCGTGCAATGCGGTCATACGTGGCGCAAGCGAGCACTTCGCCATCCGCCTGCACCTCGACCTCACCATCCGGGTACTCGACCACTTCAACCTGCTGGTGAATCAGCCGGCGGTTCGCAGGCGTGTCTTCCAACAAGTACATCACTCGGTCGTATTGCACCGTCAGCGCGTGCGTGACCTTGCGCCAGACGCGGTGCGTCAGGGACTGGCGGAGATCGTCATCGTCACGCAGCGGTCGATGGGCATCGTGATCGCTCTTGGGCGGGCGACCAAAACGGCGATTGAAATCGGCGATGAAGGAGGGCGCATAAGCGTTGGCTGCCTCCCAAGTGCTGATGTCCCGTAGCCGAAGCTCCTTGACCAGCCGGTCCTGTAGCGTCAGGTTGGCGCGTTCCACCCGTCCCTTGGCCTGACTCGTGTTCGCACAAAACGCGTCGATGTTCAGCTCGTACAAGGCCCGGCCGAATTGCGTCACGCCTTTGCCTGCCGTGCTCGAGCGGTTCTTGACGTAGAAGACGCCGGCCTTGTCGCTGTAGAAGGCGATCGGCTTGCCGTGGGTCGTTAGATACTTCGAGAGCGCCTCGAAATAGCTGAAGGTCGACTCGGTCGCGGTGAAATGCAGCGTCATCAGCCGACCCGTCGCATCGTCGATGAACACCAGCAGCGTGCAGGGCGGCGCCCGGTCTTCGAACCACCGATGTTCGCTGCCATCGATCTGGATCAGCTCGCCCAGACACGCCCGGCGATTACGCGGCTGATGAATCCGCGGCGGGCGCTGCTTGCGCGGCACCCAGAGCCCCGCGGCCGTCATCAGCGCGCGAATGGTCTCGACCGCCAGCTTGATACCGTGACACTCGGCTAACTTCTCGGCCGCCAGCGTCGGACCAAAATCCGCGTAACGCTCGCGGATCAGCGCGATCGCGCGCTGCGCCACGCCTTCAGGCAGCCGATGATTCCCCGCGCGCCCGCGCTTGCCCGACACCAGACCGCGCGCACCGTCTGCACAATAGCGCAGCACCAGGCGCTCGATCTGCCGCACACTCAGCCCCAGCCGTTCGGCAGCTTGCCCGGGCTTGAGCCGCCGCTCGGTCACGGCCTGAATCACTCTGAGCCGGTCCAACTCGCGCATCGACATCGTGATGGTCCCAGTGGTGTTCATCGCCAGCGCTCCTGAAACGCTTGTCTGGCAATGAACCTACGTCGAAACACGACATTTCTATCTGGCGGAAATGCGACATTTCTATCTGGGACCTACAAACAAAACATCGCTAATTTGTCTTATGTCAACTTAGTTAATCGCGCCGGAAGCATCACTTCATCTCCCGCACGCGCCCCAGCAAGAACGCCTTCTCGCGCGCATTCCTGGCAAGCGCCGCCGCGCGCGCAAACTCCTCGCGCGCCTCGTCCCGCCGTCCGAGCCGCGCGAGCAAATCCGCGCGCACGCCCGGCAGCCAGTGATAGCACTTCAGCGCATCGACGCCGCGCAGCCGGTCGACGATTCTCAGCGCCGCCAGCGGTCCATCCGCCATGCTCACCGCGACCGCGCGATTCAGTTCGACGACCGGCGTCGGCGCGACGTGCATCAACGCATCGTAAAGCGCGACGATCGCCGGCCAGTCCGTGTCGGCGGCGCTCGCCGCGCGCGCGTGACAGGCCGCGAGCGCCGCTTGCAGCGCATACACGCCGCGCGCACCGCCGAGCGCCTCGGCCCGAGCGAGCGCGGCGAGTCCGCGCCGGATCAGCAGCGGGTCCCATCGGCTGCGATCCTGATCCGGCAACAGGACCGGACGGCCTTCGCGATCCACACGCGCCTTCGTGCGCGACGCCTGCAATTCCATCAGCGCGACAAGTCCGTGGACCTCGCTTTCGTGCGGCATCAGTTCGGCCAGGATGCGCCCGAGCCGCAGCGCGTCCTCGCACAGCGCGGGACGCATCCAGTCGTCACCGGCCGTCGCCGCATAGCCTTCGTTGAAAATCAGGTAGATGACTTCCAGCACGGCCGAAAGCCGCGCCGTGCGCTGCTCCGCCTTCGGCACCTCGAACGGCACGCGCGCGGCCGACAACGCGCGCTTCGCCCGCACGATGCGTTGCGCGATGGTCGGCTCCGGCGCGAGAAACGCACGCGCGATTTCGTCGGTAGTGAGGCCGCCGATGAGCCGCAGCGTCATCGCCACGCGCGCATCCAGCGACAGCACCGGATGGCACGCCGTGAACACCAGCCGGAGCAGATCGTCGCCGATGTCGTCCTCGCGCGCGGCGTCGAGCGAATCGACGAAATCCGGGGTGATGTGGCGCTCCTGCGCGTCGAGATCGCGGCCCAGCTCTTCGTGTTTGCGCGCGTGGAGCGCGTGTTGCCGCAGCCTGTCGAGCGCCCTGTTCTTCGCCGTCGTCATCAGCCACGCTCCCGGTTTGTCGGGCACGCCCGCGACGCTCCAGTGCTCGAGCGCCGCGACGAACGCGTCCTGCGCCAGCTCTTGCGCGAGCGCCACGTCCCGCACGACGCGCGCCACGCTCGCGATCACCTTCGCCGATTCCATGCGCCATACCGCGTCGATGGTTCGCCGCGTCGCCGTTTCGCGCTCGTCCAATGGACCGCTCACGCCGCTTCCGCGCTCATGTGCACGAGTTCCCAGATGTGGCCGTCGAGGTCTTCGAAGCCGTGGCCGTACATGAAGCCGTGATCCTGCGGCGCGCGAGGCGCGCGTCCGCCGGCGGCGAGCGCCTTCGCGACGAGTTCATCGACTTCCGCCCTGCTCTCGCACGACAGACAAATCAGCGTTTCCACGCTCTCGTGCGCATCGACGAGCGCCTTATCGGTGAAAGTGCGAAAAAACGGCTCGACGAGCAGCATCGCGAAGATGTTCTCACCGATGACGAGGCACGCGGCGTCTTCGTTCGTGAAGGCCGGATCGAACGCGAGGCCGAGCGCCTTGAAGAAGGTCATCGAACGCTTGAGGTCCCGAACCGGGAGATTCACGAAGATCTGCTTGTGCATGGCGCGGCTCCGGTGTGACTGCTGTGCTTCCACGACGATCGGGCGAGGTAAAAATCGACATCGCGACATCGCCCTCACAAATAACACGGTCCGACCTTGCGGACTTCGACCGCACACCATGCCGCCGCCGGGCATTGCGCCGCGATCGCGACGGCTTCGGCGTGCGTCTCGCAGTCGAGCAGGAAAAAGCCGCCGATCATCTCCTTCGTCTCGGCGAACGGCCCATCGATGATTCTCGCGCGGCCATCGACGTTCGCCACGCGCGATGCATCCGCCAGGGACGTCAACGATTCGCATGCCCGCAGCACGCCGCGCGAACTCAGTTCCCCGGCGAACTCCGTCATCGCGCGATACGCCTCGCGCCCTTCTTCCGGCGTGCGCTCCGCACGCTGCCCGACCGGTTCGACGATGAGCAACAGAAAAGCCACGGCGGTCTCCTTTTTGATCGTTCGTGCCCAAATGAAGGTAAACCGTCAGGCGCTTATGGGCAACTCGCAATTGCAGGAAATGGTAGGACAATAGTCTCTATTTATCCTACGTTACACGAAGTTACGCCCTTTTGCGTGCCGACCGGCAGCAATCCGCGTACTATTTGCCCGCGTTTCGGAGCTGTCCCGCTTTCTGCGTAACCTCTACCGATTTCGCATCTGACCATCCGATGCCGTGCGCGCGCTGACGCCAACGTTTGCGCGCGCATGCTGTCTCGCCGGCCATCGCGTCCGGCACCTCTCCCAAAGAAAAATGAAGAAGAATCCTTTCCTGCTTTCGACGCTCGTCGTCGCGCTCGCCGGTTGCGGCGGCAACGACGCCTCCTCGCCCGCTTCGGTCACGAACGCGCAAAACGCATCCGCCGACGCGGCGTCCCCGAACACCGCCGACGCCGTCGCCAAGGCGAGCGCCAAAACCGCGCTGACGTGCGGCTCGCCGGCGGTGTCGTCGGCATCGGGCGGCGGCGCGAAGATCACCGCGGACACGCCCAGCAGCGACGGCTCGCGCATGTTCGCAACCGGCGCGAAGTTCCAGGTGGCGATCGTCACGCGTCCCGGTTCCGCCGACACGCTCAAATGGACCATCGCCGATGCGCTCGGCAAGACGGCCGCGAGCGGCAGTTTCGCCGCGCCCGCCGCCGCCACGAAAACCACCCTCACCTGCTCGTCGACGATCGCGGGCTACTTCGCGGTGTCCGCGACGCTCGCCGCTCACGGCGGACAAGTGCAGACGGCCGGCACGCGTCCGAACGGCATCGCGACCTTCGGCGTGATCCCGAACCTCGCGGGCGTGATTCCCGCCGTCACGTACACGAAGCAGGAGCAGCATCGCTTCGGCATGCAGGGCTTCAACGACAACGGCACGATGCTCGACGCGCTCGGCATTTCGTCGACGATCGACGACCGCCAGATGTTCGTGATGGAGCCGAACGGCCGCAACACCTTCAACCCGAACGCGAACAACCTCGACCCGTTCTACACGTCCGGCAAGATCATGCGTCTCGTTCGTCTCGACGGGATTCCCGGCAGCGCGAGCTCGCACGGCCTCAACCCGGACTACAGCTACGCTCCGAACGACCTCTCCTACTTCGCGAACTACATGAGCCGCGTCGGACAGGAAACGGAAGCGATCCGCGCGCGCTATTACCCGACGATGTCGGCGAACTACTATCAGGTGACGTGGGAGCCGATCACCACCTGGCAGGACACGGACGCGAACTTCGTCGCGCTCTACAAGGCGGCGTATCAGGGGCTGCATGCGAAAGATCCGCACGCGGTGGTGATGGGGCCGGCCGAGCCGTTCCCGTCGCTCACGACGGACCGCCTGAAAAGCCTCGCGCCGCTCGGCTACGCGAAGTATCTCGACGGCATCGCGACGCACGGCTATTACGACGCGGGCACGTCGCCGTCGCATCCGCCGGAGCGTCATCACACCGACGCGAATCCCGCCGATGCCGCGAACTCGCTGCTCAACGAAATGCGCAATCTGCGCGCGGAAATGGCGAAGGACTACAAGCCGAACATGAAGCTCTTCGTGACCGAGACGGGCATCAGCTACGACACGGGCGCGAAGTACGGCCCGAACTATCCGTCGCAGAACATTCTGTTCGCGCACGGCGCGGTGACGGCGCGCGCGCACATCATTCTGCTCGGCGAAGGCGCGGATCAGACCTACGTGTTCTTCGGCCCGGACTTTCCCGGCGAGCCGGGCTACGGCACGTTCTTCGATCTCGATCATCCGCAGGCGGAGTTCGGCACGACGAACATGAGCCCGAAGCCCGCCGCGATGGAAGTCGCCGCGATGACGCGCGTGCTCGACGGCACCACGACGCTCGGCCCGGTCAACCCGTTGCCCTCGGGCGTCTACGCCTACGCGTTCCAGCAACTCGGCAACGGCAAGATCATCACCGCGCTCTGGACGCACAACAACGCGGTCTGGCCGGCATCGAACGGCAGCTTCAGCGCGACTTACAGCACCGCGTACAAGCTGAATGTCGATGCCGCCGGCGCGAGCGGCACGGTGCAGATCATCGACGCGATGGGCAACGTATCGAGCGCGCCGTACACGAACGGCGTGGTGACGCTCACGCTCACGGAGTCGCCGCAGTATGTCGTCTCGACGAACGCGGACGTCGCGAAGAAGAACGCGACGAAGCCGCAGGGCTATGTGGGCATGTAAGTCGGCGTAAAGGCGCGCGCCGCGTTCCGCGATTCAGGGCGCGGCGCAACGAAAGCTCGCCGCGAGGCTGACGCTTCCCTTGCCGGCATAACGCGGATAGCCGGGATACCGGCAGATGGGCCGCGTGCGCCCGTTCGTGGCGGGCGCGATGTCGCTGCCGACGAGCGTCTCGGGCGCGACGCCGTTGGTCACCCAGTCGTCGAGCGCGCCGAGTTCGTCCCACGCGGGAATGAATACGCCGTTGCCGTGCTGAAAGCCCGGCACCATGTAGAGCCGCATGAACGAATCGACCGCTTCCTGTCCGTAACGCTCGATGAGCGCGCGGAAGAACGCGATCGTCTGGTTCGGGCTGATGACTTCGTCGGCGAGGCCGTGCATCGCGATGAGCTTGCCGCCGTGCGCGATGAACGCCGTGAAATCCGGGTTCATCGCGCCGACCGTGAAGGCGAGCGTGACGAGCCGCTGACGGTAGCGGCCCGGGTTGTCGATGTCGAAGGCGAGCGCGCTGTAAGCGGGATCGCGCGTGACGAAGTGGCGGATATAGGCATCGCCCTGCGCGAACAGATAGCCGTTGGCGGCGAACGTGGGCGGGTTCAGGAGCGTCGGTGAATCGCCGAGACCGAGCACGCCGGAGAAATCGACGCCCTGGAACACGTTGTAGCCGGGATAGTCGTCCACGCCATACGCGAGCGCATACGGCATCGTGAGGCCGTCGCGCAGCAGTTCGAGCGTGTCGAGCTGCGCGTCGGAAAGACAACTGTCGCGCAATGACGGACGCTGTCCGTTCGCGCATCGCAGCGACGCGATGATCTGCGGCTCCAGTTTCCTGCACGCTTCCACGTTCCCGACGATGCCGTCCGCGAGGCCGTCGAGCCTGTCGCACTCGTGCATGACCGTCTCGAACACGCGCCGCTGCTGCGCGAGCCCGACGAAGCCGCCCGGCTTCGCATACGACGCCTGTCCCACTTTCACGCCCAGAAGCCGCACGCCCGAGAAGTTGATGGCGGGCGCATTGGCGATCACGCCGTCGTAGTCGTCGGGAAAGCGTTCGATCACCGTGAAGCCTTCGCGCCCGCCCGTCGAGCCGCCCGCGAAATAGATCTTGTCCGGCTTGCGCCCGTAGCCCATGTCGATGAGCGCTAGCGCGACATCGCGCGTTTTCTTGAGATGCGCGAAGCCGAAATTGACGATGGCTTCGTCGTTCACCGCGAAGTCCGCGCGGCGCGAACTGCCGACGTGCCCGGAGTCCGACCCGAAGGTCGCATAGCCGCGCGCGAGCGGCGTCGAGTCGGGCGCGAAGGGCATCGGCTCCGTGCCGGAGACGAGCACGCCGTTGTAGCCGCCGCCGCCCATCTGCAGCGCGCGGCCGTTCCATCGGCTGGGCAGGTTCACTTCGAAGCGGATATCGGGCGTCGTCTCCTGAATGGCGCGCACGATCCCGGTGATGCGGCAGTACTCGCCGTTGCGATTGCCCGGCGCCGCCGCCTTCACGACCGACGCCGTGACGATCAGCGCGCCGCGCGTCGGCAGCCCGATGATCGCGGCGGGAACGGTCTTGCCGGCGAGGTCGTCGCAATGTTTCGTCACGTAGGCGGCGGCGTGCGCGCGGGCGAGCGGCATCAGCGCGAGCGCGGCGGCGAGCAATAGCGCGTACACGCGGCGCCAGGCATCTGCGGCAAAGAGACGGCGAACGGAAGGCACGGGCTGGAGTGGAGACCTGAGTGGACGGCTCAAGGGCCGCTCAATATATAAGAAGCGCTCTGCGATGACCATTCGGAGCCGCCATCCGGCGTTGCAGCGGCACAACCGCGCGCAAGCACGCTGCATGCCATAGCGTGCGCTACTCGCCGTCCCAGGCGCCGTCCCAGGCGCCGTCCCAGCCGCCGCGCAAGTCGCTGTCCTGCAATAGTTGAAGCAGCGTTTCGGCGGGCCGGCTCAGATGCTTCGCGCCGAACGCGATGAATTCGACTTCCGGCAAGTCCGGCAACTCCGCACGATTGACGGGCGGCGCGAGCCCGCGCCCGGCGAGGAAATGCGAGCGCACGGTAAGCCCGAG
Organism: Caballeronia sp. Lep1P3; assembly: GCF_022879595.1. Classification (NCBI taxonomy): domain Bacteria; kingdom Pseudomonadati; phylum Pseudomonadota; class Betaproteobacteria; order Burkholderiales; family Burkholderiaceae; genus Caballeronia; species Caballeronia sp. Lep1P3. The sequence continues at coordinate 1,539,924 of NZ_CP084265.1, forward strand.
GCCGCCGCGCGCCGCCGCGATGCAGCCCGCGTGACTGCTGCTCGTGCAGACCATTTGCCAGCGCGCGCCGGTCATCGCGAGGGAATCGAGCACCACGGCGCGCGTGACGCTCGGTTCCGCGACGAGAATCAGCGGCAGCGGCAGACTCATATCGACGACGGTCCCCGGTTTCGCGAGCCATTCCAGCCGGCCGCTGAAAAGCCGCGTTCCGCGCGCATCGCCGAGACGGCGCTTGCCGACCGCCAGATCCAGTTCGCCCGCATCGAGCAGTTGATACAGCCGCCCGGTCATGCCGATGGTGATCTCCAGTTCGACGTCCGGATGCGTGTCGCGAAACGCCGCCAGCACGCTCGGCAGCGGCCCGAGCGCGAGATCGTCCGACGAACCGAGCCGCACGCGCCCGCGCAGCCGCGGCGAGCTGAACTGCGATTGCGCATGCGCCATCGCTTCGAGGATCACGCGGGCGTGGACGAGCATCGCCTCGCCGTCGGCGGTGAGCGCGAGCGAATGCGTGTCGCGCACGAGAAGCCTGCGCCCGACGCTCTCCTCCAGGCGCCGGATATGCTCCGACACGCTGGACTGCCGCAGGCCGAGTTGACGGCCCGCCTCGGTGAAGCTGTTCGACCCGGCCACGGTCGCGAAGGTGTTCAGCCAGAGCGGATTGAGCATGGCGGCATTGTCATCGGAAAATCCGATCGCAGTCAATGCGGTTAGCGGGCTTCCCGATAACGTGCCCGGTCACTAAAATTTCACGGTCGCGCTGCAACCGGCCGCGCGCCCCGCCTCATCACTTCTCCCCATGACAAGACAGTCTTCGCACACGGCGCTTCTCTGGATCGTCGCCGTGGGCTTTTTCATGCAGGCGCTCGACACGACCATCGTCAATACGGCGCTGCCTTCCATCGCGCGCGATCTGCACGCCGCGCCGCTCGCGATGCAGTCGATCGTCGTCGCCTACACGCTCACGATGGCGCTCTTCACGCCCGCCTCCGGCTGGCTCGCCGACCGCTTCGGCACGCGCCGCGTGTATCTGGTGTCGATCACGCTCTTCGTGATCGGCTCGCTCGCCTGCGCAAGCGCGCATTCGCTGAATCAACTCGTGGTGGCGCGCGTGCTGCAAGGCATCGGCGGCTCGATGCTGCTGCCGATCGGCCGACTCGCCATTTTGCGTGCCGTAAGCGGCGAAGCCTACGTCTCCGCACTCGCGATGATTTCGGTGGCCGGACAAGTCGGCCCCATTCTCGGTCCGACGCTTGGCGGCTGGTTCGTGCAGTCGTTCACCTGGCACTGGATCTTCCTCATCAACGTGCCGATCGGCGCCGCCGGTCTCTACGCGGTTCAGCGTTTCCTGCCGAACGACACGCTGCACGACGCCCCGCCTTTCGATTTCATCGGCTGCGGATTGCTGTCGCTGTGCATGGTGGCGTTCTCCCTCGCGCTCGACGGTCCGTTCGAGACGCATCGCGGCGCGGCTTCGGCGGTGCTGTTTCTCGTGGCGGCCGCCGCGGCGTTCGCCTACGTGCCGTATGCGCGGCGCCGGCGCAATCCGCTCTTTCATCTCGCGCTCTTTCGCGAGCCGAACTTTAGCGTGGGACTGATCGGCAACCTGCTGTGCCGCATCGGATCGAGCGCGGTGCCGTTTTTGCTGCCGCTTCTGATGCAGCTCGAGCTCGGTTATAGCCCGCTGCACTCCGGCATGATGATGCTGCCCATCGCGATCAGCGGCACGATCTCGAAGCGCTGGATCGCGCGGCTCGTCAAGCGCTTCGGCTACGACATGTTCCTGCTCGTGAACACGGCGCTCGTCGGCGCGTCTATCGTCGCGTTCGCGGCGTTTTCGCGGTCGCTGCCGCTCGCCGTCGAAATCGCGATCCTCGTGCTCTTCGGCGCATGCAATTCGATGCAGTTCGCCGCGATGAACAGCGTGACGCTCAAGGGCTTGTCGAAGAAGGATGCGGGCAGCGGCAACAGCCTCTTCTCGATGGTGCAGATGCTCGCCATCGGGCTGGGCGTGTCGATCGGCGGCTCGCTCGTGCAGGTCTTCGAAGGACACTTCGGCTCGACTTCCATCGGCTTCCGGCTGAGCTTCGTCTGCATGGGCGTCGTGACCCTGCTCTCGGGCGTCGTGTTCCGCCGGCTCGATGTCGAGCCGCGCACGCCCGCGCGGGCATCGGCGGCTCGCTGATCGGCGCGCTCTGCGGGCGGCCCGCATTGCGGCTATCCTGCGCGTTTCGACAGCCGTCTCACCCCTCTCCTGGAGCGCAACCGTGCAATACCGCAAATTCGGCAACACCGGACTCACCGTTTCGCGCCTCACGCTCGGCACCATGACCTTCGGCCTGCAAACGGAGGAAGCCGTATCGCGCAGCATCATGGACCGCGCGAGCGAGGCGGGCGTCAATTTCATCGATACCGCCGATGTCTATCCGCTCGGCGGCACGCACGATATCGTCGGGCGCACGGAGGAGATCGTCGGGCGATGGCTCGCGGGCAAGCGCGACCAGTTCATTCTCGCGACGAAGGCCGTCGGCGTGATGGGCCCGCTCGCGTGGAACAAGGGCGCGTCGCGCAAGCATCTGCTCGATGCGATCGATGCTTCGCTCACGCGCCTGAACACCGATTACGTCGATCTGTATCAATTGCACATGGACGACCGCGACACGCCGCTCGACGAGACGCTCGAAGCGCTCGATGTGATCGTGCGGCAAGGCAAGGCGCGCTATATCGGCGTGTCGAACTTTCTCGCGTACCGGCTCGCGCGGGCGCTCGGCCGCGCGGATGTGCTGCGCCTCGCGCGCTTCGTTTCCGTGCAGCCGCGCTACAACCTGCTCTTTCGCCAGATCGAGCGCGAACTGCTGCCGCTCGCGACCGAGGAAAGTCTCGCGGTCATTCCGTACAACCCGCTCGCGGGCGGTTTGCTGACGGGCAAGCACCGGCACGACGCCGCGCCGTCCGAGGGGCGCTTCACCGCGACGGTCGGCAAGGCGGGCGAGATGTATCAGGCGCGCTACTGGCACGAGCGCGAGTTCCAGACCATCGAGAAGCTGAAGGAAGCCGTCGCGCCGACCGGACGCTCGCTTGCGAGCACGTCGCTCGCGTGGGTGCTCGCCAATCCGGCGGTGACATCCGCGATCATCGGTGCGAGCCGTCCCGAGCAGCTCGACGACACGCTCGCCGCCGCCGATCAGCCGCTCGATCCCGAAATCAAGGCGAAGCTCGACGATGTGACCGCCGAGTATCGCTGGGGCGACGCGCAGCGCTGAGAGCGGCTCACGACGCTCGCGCCTGCCGCGCGCGGTACACGCCATCGAGCGAATAGAGCGCGAGCGCGCCCCAGATTGCGCCGTAGCCGAGCAGCTGATCGTGCCCGAACGCTTCTCCATAGATCACGACGCCGATCAGCAATTGCAGCGACGGCGTGATGTACTGGATGAGGCCGAGCATCGAAAACGGAATGCGCCGCGCGCCGGCGGCAAAAAGCAGAAGCGGCACGGCGGTGATGGGGCCCGCCGCCGCGAGCAGCACTTTCACGCCGAACGACGCCTGCCCGAAACCGCTCGCCCCATGCGAGCCGAGCAGAAAAAGATAGAGCAGCGCAACCGGGCATAAAAGCATCGTTTCGAGCGTCAGTCCTTCCAGTGCGCCGAGCGAAGCGGTCTTGCGCAAGAGGCCATAGCTGCCGAAAGTGAGCGCGAGCGCAAAGCTGATCCACGGCGGCGCGCCGTTCGCCCAGGTAAGGTAGACGACGCCGAGCGCCGCGACGATCACCGCGATCCATTGCACGGGCCGCAGGCGCTCGCGCAGAAACGCCATGCCGAATAGCACGTTGACGAGCGGATTGATGAAGTACCCGAGACTCGCCTCGACGATGCGCCCGTCGTTCACGGCCCAGATATAGATGCCCCAGTTCGCCGAAAGCAGCACCGCGCTCGCGGCGAAGCGCGCGAGGAGCCGCCTGTCGCGCACGACGGGAATGAGCCATTGCCAGTGCCGGCGCGCCGTCAGCACGATCAGCAGAAAAGCCATGGACCACGCCATGCGATGCGCGAGCATCTCGATGGCGCCGATCGAATGCAGCGCCTTGAAGTAGATCGGAAAGAGGCCCCAGATGGCAAAAGCCGCGAATGCGTAGACGACGCCAGGATTCATGGTTCGATGCGTGGCGCAGATGCCAGCGCTTTGGAGTTGCGCGCAAGGCATCTGCAAGGAATGGAACGCGGACTTTAGTCGACGCCGGCGCCTCTTTCGGCGAAATCCGCGGACCGCACGCGCACGCCGGGCGAGATTCCTGCTCGAAGCCATGCGCGAAAGCGCGCCCAGAGCGCGTGCTAGCATGACCCGCTAACCTTGCCCGTCTCCGGCGCCCCTCGCTAATGAACAACAATCCATCGGTTCACCAGAGCTTTTTCCATATCCTGCTGTTCGTCGTCACGTTCGCGCTCGGCTGGGTGCTGCTGCCCTTTTTCGGCGCGATTTTCTGGGGCGCGATCCTCGCCCTGCTCTTTCAGCCGATGCAGCGCTACCTCACCGTGCGCTTCGGGAAGCGCCGCAACCTGGCCGCGCTGGCGACGCTCGCTGCCGCGATCCTCATCGTCATCATTCCGGTGTCGGTGGTCGCGGTGACGCTCGTGCAGGAAGTCGCCCTCGTCTATACGCGCATCAAGAGCGGCGATCTGAACTTCGGCATGTACTTTCAGCATGCGCTTCATGCGCTGCCGGTTTCGGCCCAGCAACTGCTCGGACGCTACGGCCTCGACGACATCCCCGGCGTGCAGGCCAAGCTGATGGAAGGCGCTTCGCGCATCAGCCAGTTCGCGGCGGCGCAGGCGCTTCTGATCGGCCAGAACACATTTCAGTTCATCGTGAGCTTCGGCGTGATGCTCTATCTCGTGTTCTTTCTGCTGCGCGACGGCGGCGAAATCGGGCGACGCATCCGCCGCGCCATTCCGCTCGATGCCGCGCCGAAGCAGCACCTCATCGCGAAGTTCACCACCGTCGTGCGCGCGACCGTCAAGGGCAATATCGCGGTCGCTGCCGTGCAGGGTTTTCTCGGCGGCATGATCTTCTGGATACTCGGCATCAACGGCTCGCTCTTGTGGGGCGTGCTGATGGCGTTTCTTTCGCTGTTGCCGGCCGTGGGCGCGGCGCTCGTCTGGGCGCCCGCCGCGCTCTACTTTTTCATGACCGGCGAAATCTGGCGCGGACTGATTCTCGTGATCTTCTGCGTGGTCGTCATCGGCCTCGTGGATAACGTGTTGCGCCCGATTCTCGTCGGCAAGGACACGAAGATGCCCGACTGGGTCGTGTTGATCTCGACTCTCGGCGGCATGGCGCTATTCGGCATCAACGGGTTCGTGATCGGACCGCTCGTCGCGGCGCTCTTCATGGCGAGCTGGGACATCTTCACGCAGGACGAGGAAGCGCAGTAGCGCAAACACGAACGGCTCCGCGAAGGAGCCGTTCGTTTATTCGCAGCACACGGATTCAGCGCGAATTGGGCGCCGTGTACCGGCACTCGAAGCGCTTTCTCACGGTGCCGTTTTCATCGACGCTCTCCAGGTACACGTCGAATTGCCACAAGCGCGCCATGTGCTTGAGCACTTCGTCGCTGTCGTTGGAGAGATGGCGGTTGTCCGTCATGAAGTGACGCAGCGTGAGGCTGCGGTCGCCGCGCGTGTTGACCGAATAGACTTGGATGTTCGGCTCGCGATGATGAATGTCGTACTGCCTCGACAACGCCTGCCGCACATAGCGGTAGCCGCTTTCGTCGTGGATGGCGGAGACTTCGAGCGCATCGCGCATGTCGTCGTCGAGAATCGAGAAGAGGCGCATCTCGCGAATCAGATGCGGCGACAAATACTGCGCGATGAAGCTCTCGTCCTTGAAATTGCGCATCGCGTAGTGCAGCGATTCGAGCCAGTCGCTGCCGGCGAGGTCCGGGAACCACTCGCGGTCTTCGTCCGTCGGGCTCTCGCAGATGCGGCGAATGTCGCTCATCATCGAAAAGCCGAGCGCGTAAGGATTGATGCCGCTGTAATACGGCTTCGTGACGGGCGGCTGATACACCACGTTGCTATGCGAATGCAGGAACTCCATCATGAAGCCGTCTTCGAGGCGGCCTTCGTTATAGAGCGTGTTGAGCAGCGTGTAGTGCCAAAACGTCGCCCAACCTTCGTTCATGACTTGCGTCTGCCGTTGCGGATAAAAATACTGCCCCACCTTGCGCACGATGCGAATGACTTCGCGCTCCCACGGCTCCAAAAGCGGCGCGTTCTTCTCCGCGAAATACAGCAGGTTTTCCTGCGGCTCCGGCGGATAACGGCTTTCCATTTCTTCCGCGGACGGCGCCTTCCTGTTGGGCAGCGTGCGCCACAATTCGTTGACTTGTGATTGCAGATACGCTTCGCGCTCGCGCCGCATCGCGGCTTCTTTCGCAAGCGAGAGTTTCTGCGGGCGCTTGTAGCGGTCCACGCCGTAGTTCATCAGCGCGTGGCATGAATCGAGCAATTCCTCGACGCGGTCCAGCCCATGACGTTCCTCGCACTCCGCGATGTAGTTCTTCGCATAGACGAGGTAGTCGATGATCGCGTGGGCATCCGTCCACAGCTTGAACAGATAATTGCCCTTGAAAAACGAGTTGTGCCCGTAAGCGGCATGCGCGATGACGAGCGCCTGCATCGTCATCGTGTTCTCTTCCATCAGATACGCGATGCAGGGATTCGAATTGATGACGATCTCATACGCGAGGCCCATCTGCCCGCGCCGATAGCTTTTCTCGGTCGAAAGAAAGTGCTTGCCGAACGACCAGTGCCGATAATTCACCGGCATGCCGACGGACGCATACGCGTCCATCATCTGCTCGGCGCTGATGATCTCGAGTTGAATGGGATAGACATCGAGCCCGTATCGGTTCGCGACGCGCGAGATCTCCGCGTCGTATTCCTCGATCAGCTCGACGCTCCAGTCCGATGGGCACGGCAGCGGCCGCCGTTGTTCTGCAACGTTCATCCTGCCTTCCTTGTGCGCCCCGTCGGACGCATTGCGTTGCCCCGCTTCCGGCCCGAGTTTCGAAGGCGCACGATCGTCCGTGCCGTCCAGATGATACCCACGCGCTTCGTTGTTCAAGTGCCCTGTCGTCATGCGGCCGCCTGTTGTTTTTCGAAGAGTTCGCGGAACACCGGATAAATGTCCGAGGCCGAATCGACTTTCTTCATCGCCAGTTCGGGCGCGCCGGCTGCCAACTGAGCATACTCCAACCAGAGATTCTGCTCCTCTGGCGCCACCTGGATATAGGCAAAATACCGTACCTTCGGCAGGATGTCGTCGGCCAGGAGCTTGCGGCACTTCGGGGAATCGTCGGTCCAGTTGTCGCCGTCCGAGGCCTGCGCGCCGTAAATGTTCCATTCGGTCGGCGAGTAGCGCTCGTCCATGATCTTCTTCATCAGTTCGAGCGCACTCGACACCACCGTGCCGCCGCTTTCGGTCGAATGGAAGAACGTGTCCTCGTCCACTTCTTCGGCGCGCGTATGGTGCCGGATGAACACCACTTCGATCTTCTCGTAGTTCCTCTGCAGAAAGAGATACAGGAGGATGAAGAAGCGCTTCGACAGGTCTTTGCGCTGCTCGTCCATCGAGCCGGAGACGTCCATCAGACAGAACATCACCGCCTTGCTCGACGGCGTGGGCTGCTTCACGCGATTGACATAGCGCAGATCGAACGGATCGATGAACGGAATGCGCGTGATGCGTCCCTGCAGGATGACGATATCCGCTTCGAGCCGCGCGATGTCGTCGGGATTGCCGTCTTCTTCCTTGAGCTGTTCGAGCTGACGCTCCATCTCTCGCAACTGGCTCGCGAGCGGCCAGCCGAGCGCGATGCGACGCCCGAGCGCCGAGCGCAGCGATCTCACCACGTCGATGTTGTTCGGCGTGCCTTCGGCCGCCCAGCCCGCGCGCACGTTCTTCCATGTCGGCACGGCGAGCAGTTGCGTCTTCACGAGGCGCGGCAGTTCGAGATCGTCGAAGAAGTACTGCATGAATTCCTCGCGCGAAAGCTCGAAGACGAAGTCGTCCTGCCCTTCGCCTTCGTTGCTCGCGCTTTTTCCGCCGCCGCCCGAGCCGCCTTGCGGACGCGGTATCTTGTCGCCGCGTATGTAGTCGGCGTTGCCCGGATGCACATATTCACGCTTGCCGCCCGGCCCGTGCCGGAACGACGGCTCCGCGATGTCCTTCTTCGGAATCGTGATGCTCTGCGTGCTTTGAATGTCCTTGATGCTGCGATCGCGCACCGCGTCGGAGACCGCGCGGCGAATGTAGTTCTTCACGCGTCGCAGAAAGCGTTCGCGGTTCGCGATGCTCTTGTTCTTGCCGGCTAACCTGCGGTCGATGATTTGGTGCAGCACATTCAGTCTCCCGCTTGATTGGCGAATGTGCGAGGCGCTTCATGAACTGCCGGGCGCACCGCGCGACCTGCCGGCGTCTCTTGCCGGCGTCGCTCATTCGCAAAGTGCCCGCGCCGCCGTCCGTATTTCAACGACGCATGCCAACGACGCATGCCAGCGGCGCGGACCTGCAACTACGGCTTCTCGCTTACGACGACTTGCGCACGCGCAGATACCAGTCGCACAAGAGCCGAACCTGCTTCGGCGTATAGCCCTTCGCGACCATGCGATTGACGAAGTCCTCGTGCTTCCTCTGCTCTTCCGCGGAACCCTTTGCATTGAACGAGATGACCGGCAGAAGTTCTTCCGTGTTGGAGAACATCTTCTTCTCGATCACGACGCGCAGCTTTTCATAGCTGATCCAAGCGGGATTCTTGCCACCGTTGGCCGCACGCGCGCGCAACACGAAGTTCACGATCTCGTTGCGGAAGTCCTTCGGGTTGCTGATGCCCGCGGGCTTTTCGATCTTCTCCAGTTCCGCATTGAGCGCGGCGCGGTCGAAGCTCTCGCCGGTGTCGTGATCGCGGAATTCCTGATCCTGAATCCAGAAGTCCGCATACGTCACGTAACGGTCGAAGATGTTCTGCCCATACTCCGAATACGACTCCAGATAAGCCGTCTGAATTTCCTTGCCGATGAACTCCGCATAGCGCGAAGCGAGGACGTCCTTGATGAAGGACAGATACTTCTGTTCCGTCTCCGGCGGGAACTGCTCGCGCTCGATCTGCTGTTCGAGCACGTACATCAGATGCACCGGATTGGCGGCGACTTCCGTCGAATCGAAGTTGAAGACGCGCGAGAGAATCTTGAACGCGAAGCGCGTGGACACGCCCGTCATGCCTTCGTCGACGCCCGCGAAATCGCGGTACTCCTGATACGACTTCGCCTTCGGGTCCGTGTCCTTCAGGTTCTCGCCGTCATAGACCTGCATCTTCGAGAAGAGGCTCGAATTCTCCGGCTCGTGCAGACGCGTGAGCACGGCCATCTGCGCCATCATCTTGAGCGTGCCCGGCGCGCATACGGCTTCGGCGAGCGACGAATTGCGCAGGAGCTTCTCGTAGATCTTCACCTCTTCGCTATAGCGCAGGCAGTACGGCACCTTCACCACGAAGATGCGATCGAGCAGCGCCTCGTTGTTCTTGTTGTTGCGAAAAGCCTTCCATTCCGATTCGTTCGAGTGCGCGAGGATGACGCCGTCGAACGGTATCGCGCCGAAGCCTTCCGTGCCCTTGAAGTTGCCTTCCTGCGTGGCGGTCAGAAGCGGATGCAGCACCTTGATCGGCGCCTTGAACATTTCGACGAATTCGAGCAGGCCCTGATTCGCGAGGCACAGGCCACCCGAATAGCTGTAAGCATCGGCGTCGTCCTGCGAATAAGTTTCGAGCTTGCGGATATCCACCTTGCCGACGAGCGAGGAGATGTCCTGATTGTTCTCGTCGCCCGGCTCCGTCTTCGCGATGCCGATCTGACGCAGTATCGACGGATAGCGGCGCACGACGCGGAACTTGCGGATGTCGCCGTTGTATTCATGCAGGCGCTTCACGGCCCACGGCGAGAGAATGCTCTTGAGATAGCGGCGCGGAATGCCGTATTGCTCCTCGAGCACGGGACCGTCTTCGTCATAGTCGAAGAGTCCCAGCGGCGATTCGTTGACGGGCGAGCCTTTCAGCGAATAGAACGGCACGCGTTCCATCAGTTGCTTCAGACGCTCGGCGATGGAGGACTTGCCGCCGCCCACCGGACCCAGCAGATACAGGATCTGCTTCTTCTCTTCCAGACCCTGCGCCGCGTGCCTGAAATACGACACGACGTTCTCGATCACATCCTCCATTCCATAAAACTCGCGGAACGCCGGATACACCTTGATGACCTTGTTCGCAAACACACGCGATAAACGCGGATCGAGGCGAGTGTCGACCATTTCCGGTTCCCCGATGGCCGTCAGCATGCGTTCGCCCGCTGTTGCATATGTGGCAGGATCTTCCTTGCAGAGCGCGAGATACTCTTCGAGCGAGAATTCCTCCTCGCGGGTTTTTTCGAAGCGGGTCGCGAAACTGCTGTAGATATCCATGCTACCTCCTCGCCGAAGTCAGAAAGCCTTGATCGTCTCAACGCGCGTTATCGAAACGACATCGCTTGAATTCATCCTAAACCCTTTCGAATTTTTTTTCACGCACTTGCTTGGGTGATTTGCCTGGAAGGTGCCCGGAACAATCACCAGCTTGGTGAGTTATTTTCGTTCACCTACAATCCATAGTCCCAGAGCAGTGAAATGCAACGTCACACTGCAACGCTTCACTCCATCACGTCATCCTATGCTTGCAGTGCGCGTTGCATGTTCGCTGTGCCGCGCGTCGCTCGCCTCTTCATCGCGTCCTTCCGCCAAAGCGTGCGCAGTGCTTCGAGCGCTCAGGAGCGGCTAAGTCAATACGAGTTCCAGTTCGCCGATGCGATCGATCGCGCCATGCACCATCGCCGGCCCTTCGACGCGATACGCGCCCGTATATGAGCCTGTCGTGATGGTCCAGAACGGCTCGACGGTGAGCCCCATGCGCGAGCAATGATTGACGAGCCACGGCAGCAGTTCGCGCGGATCGCCCGCCGGATTGCCGAGGGCTTCCGGAGCAATCCCCACGCCATCGAGCGTCAGTTCGAGGCGCGGCGCAAGAAAGTCGAAGCCTGGCGCGACGACGTCGTAAGGTTCCATGCCGCTCACGATGAGCGCGCCGTTGTTCTGCGAATCCGCGAGTTGCGCAAGGGGATCGAGATTGGGCCATTGCGCGAAACGGCTATCGACTATTTCTAGCGCGACGGCAATGCCCCCTATCGACGCAAGGACTTCGGCGCGCGTGTACGGATCGTTTTTCGGCGGCAAGGCGTAGGCGAAGCGAAACGCGATCTCGAGTTCCACCAGCACGCGAAAGAAGCCGTCGAACGGCAGCCGCGCGGGCGAAACATAGACGCATTCGGCATCGATGGGAGCGCCTGTCGCGAGCGCATCGGGCGCGCGCGCGCCGATCTTCCATGCGCCGATGCGTGCCTTCGTGCCGCGCAGGACTTCGTGCTGGATCGCATAGGCCGTGGGCGCATCGGCGGGAACGTCGCGTTGTTCGAGCGTCGCGATCCATTCGCGCTGACGCCGCGCCGCGACGAGCATCGCGGCAAGTGTCGATCCGGTCATGTCGATATCCCCTCGCGTGGACGGTGATGGACGGTGATGGACGGTCCCGCACAGTGTCATCAGTGTACGGGTTACCGGACCGAAGTCGCGCTCGCGAACTCCGCATCGATCAACGAGCGCGATGCGGGCGCCGTCATGCCACCGTCAGAAGGTTTCCCAGTCGCCGCCCGCCGTCGACATTGCGGCAGGCTTCGCAGCGGCGGCCAGCGGTGCGCGCACAGGCGCCCTCGCCGTGCGCGGCGCGGCGCGCTTTCTCGCGGCATCCGTTGCAGTCGCTGTAACAGACAACGCAGCACTCGACGCAGCAGATGACGCAGCAAGCGGCGCGCCTTCCGTCATCTGAAAGACCGTGACGGCATCGCGAAGGCGCGCCGCCTGATCCTCGAGCGATTGCGCCGCGGCCGCCGCTTCCTCGACGAGCGCCGCGTTCTGTTGCGTGACTTCGTCCATCTGTGTGACCGCGCGCGACACCTGTTCGATGCCGCCCGTCTGTTCCGCCGACGCCGCCGCGATCTCGCCCATGATGTCGGTCACGCGCTGCACCGCGCCGATGATCTCGCTCATCGTGCGGCCCGCTTCGTCGACGAGCGCGGTGCCCGATTGCACGCGCGCGACGGAATCGTCGATCAGTTCCTTGATTTCCTTCGCCGCCGTCGACGAACGCTGCGCGAGATTGCGCACCTCGCCCGCGACGACCGCGAAGCCGCGCCCTTCCTCGCCCGCGCGCGCCGCTTCCACGGCCGCGTTGAGCGCGAGGATGTTGGTCTGGAACGCAATGCCCTCGATGATCGCGATGATGTCCGCGATCCGGGCCGAACTGCGGCTGATCTCGCCCATCGTATCGACGACCTGCGTGACGACCGCGCTGCCCTTGCCCGCGATCTGCGACGCATCGGCGGCAAGGGTGCTCGCCTGACGCGCGTTGTCCGCGTTCTGGCGGACCGTGCCGGTCAACTGCTCCATGCTGGATGCCGTTTCCTGCAACGCCGACGCCTGTTCTTCCGTGCGCGAAGAAAGGTCCGTGTTGCCCGCCGCGATCTGCTGCGTCGCCGATGCGATCGACTCGCTGCCCGAACGCACCGCGCGCACGGTGGAGAGCAGACTCGCGCGCATCTTCGCGAGACCTTCGAGCAAGAGGCCCATTTCATCGCGCGTGGTCACGACGACTTCGCGGCGCAGATCGCCCGCGGCGATGGCTTCGAAATGACCGAGCGCGGTTTCGAGCGGACGCGCGATCGCGCGCCGCAGCGATACCCACGCGAAAGCCGCCGCCGCAATGCCGAGCGCGATGGCCGCGAGACTCAGCGCACGGAACGACGCATAACGGCCTTGCGCGTCTTCGTAGCTCCCGCGCGATGCGTCGGTCAGAAACTTGCGCAGCGCGTCGTTGGCGTTCGAGAGATCGTTGTAGGCGAACTGCATCGCCTTGGCGGTTTCGATCATGCCCGCGTGATCGTCCGCCGCGATAGCCGCGAGTCCCTTATCGATGAGTCGCCGAAGCGCGAGCCGCTTCTCCTGCGACGCCTCGGCGAGCGCGCGCTCGCCCGGCGCCTGCGGCAGCGCCATGTAGTCCTTCCAGAACGCGTCGGCGCGCTCGCGCATCATGCGGGAACGTTCGACGGTCGCGGCGGTGTCGGCGGTGCCGGCGAGCAGCGCCGCGCGGTCGAAGACGAGCCGCTCGCGCGCCGCATACAGCTCCGTGTTGGCGACCGCCATCGCGCTCGGCATGTGCACGGAGTAGGTATCGCGGAAGGCGTCGTTGGTGCGGCCCATGCCGATGAGCCCGAACGCGCCGATCGCGATGAGCAGCGCGCCGAGAAACGCCATCGAGATGCCGATGCGGGCCTTGATCGTCAAAGCATTTTTCATGGATGTGTCCTGGTGCCGGGTTCGGATGCCGCGCGACGGATGCGCCGCAAGGCCGCGACGCGCGCATACCGGTGCGCAGCCGCTGATGATGTCAACGGCCGGCGGCGACAGGACTTGAGAAGGTTGTTTCCCTGATAGGGAAAACGACGCGTTGGCAGGCGCCGTTATTCAGCGGACGGTGAAAACTTATGCTGCGATTTCGCCGCGATGCGGAATGGAAGGCTGGGCGCCTTCGCGGGTGACGGCGAGCGCGGCGGCGCGCTGGCCGAAGGCGATCGCATCGGCGACGGCGCTGCCGCGCGCGAGTTCGGCCGCGAAACCGCCGATGAACGTATCGCCGGCGGCGGTGGTATCGACCGCTTCGACTTTCGGCGACGGCATGTGCTGCCCGGCGTCGTCGCCGTCCAGCAGCGCGAACACGCCCTGCGCGCCCAGCGTAATCACGACGTTGCGCGCGCCCTTTGCTTTCAGCGCGAGCGCGGCGCGGCGCGCGTCGTCGGGCGTGGCGATATCGATGCCCGAAAGCGTCGCCGCTTCGAGTTCGTTCGGGATCAGATAGTCGATGAGCGCGAACCAGTCGGCGGGCAACGCGCTCGCGGCGGGCGCCGGATTCAGAATCGTCGTGCGCGCGAGACGCCGTCCGGCCTCGAGCGCGGCGCGCACCGTCTCGGGCGGCGTTTCGAGCTGGCAGACGATCACGTCGGCGCGCGCGAGCATCGCTTCCTGCGCGTGCACGCTCGCCGGGCTCACCTGCGCGTTGCTGCCCGCGACGATCACGATCGCGTTCTGGCTCGCGTCATCGACGATGATGAGCGCCACGCCCGTCGGCGCGTCGGGGCTCGTCGCGAGCGCCGCGCAGTCGATGCCTTCCGCTTCGAGGCTCGCCTTGAGGATCGCGCCGTTCGGATCGTTGCCGACGCAGCCGATCATCGTGACGTGCGCGCCGAGACGCGCTGCCGCGACGGCCTGATTGCCGCCCTTGCCGCCCGGCACCTGCGCGAACGCGTGGCCGGCTAGCGTTTCGCCGGGCATCGGCAAACGTGGCGCGCGCGCGACGAGGTCCATGTTGAGGCTGCCGACCACGGTCACGCGAGCGCTCGCGCCGGAGCCGGAAAGTGCGTTGTCGCTCATCGCGATAGTTTCCTGCTTGCGTTCGTCATGCGGCATTGTCCGCGACGTCGCTGCCGTGCCCCGCTCGCGATTCGGGCGCCACCGCCGTCGATTCGCGGCGCACGAGGCGCGGCGCGACGACGCGGCGGCGCGTCGTGCCGGCGAGCTTGCCGACGATGCGCTCGATCAGCGTCTGCGCGGCCATTTCGCCGAGCGCGCGCACCGACTGGCCGACCGTCGACAGCGCGGGATACGTGTAGCGCGACAGTTCGACATCGTCGAAACCGATGATGGAGCAGTCCTCCGGCACGCGCACATGCCGCTCCGCCGCCGCCCGCAGCGCGCCAATGCCCATCATGTCGTTGCACGCGAAGATGGCGGTCGGCTTCATCGCGTCGAAAAGCTGTGCGGCGGCGGCATAACCGCCCGTCGCGGAAAAGTCGCTCTGGACGATGGCATTCGGCGCGATCTCGATGCCACGCTCGGCCATCGCGCGGATGAAACCGTGCAGGCGCATGGCGCTCACCGCCGTGACGACCGGCCCCGTGATGCAGCCGATCCGCGAGTGGCCGAGTTGCAGCAGGTGCTTGGTCGCGAGATACGCGCCCTTTTCGTGGTCGATCTGCACGAGATCGGCCGAGACGCCTTCGATGTTGCGGTCCACGATCACGAGCGGCTCGCGCGCCCCCGCTAGACACTGGGCGAGCACCGAATCCTCACCCGCCGATGCGATCACGAGGCCGTCGATGCGCTTTTCCTGCAACACACGCAAGTAGCTGCGCTGCTTCGCGGGATCGTCGTCGGAATTGCAGAAGAACACGCAGTAGCCGTTCTTCGCGCAGCCGTCCTCGACGCCGCGCGCGAGTTCGGCGAAGTACGGATTGGTCGCGTTCGGCACGAGCAGCCCGATGGTCGCGGTCGATTTCGCCTTGAGCGAGCGCGCGACCGCCGAGGGCACGTAGTCCAGCTCGCGGATGGCGCGCTCGACCTTCGCGCGCACGTCGGCCGATACGGGCCTCGAATTGTTCACTACGTGGGACACCGTCGTAAACGACACCCCGGCAATGGCTGCCACGTCTTTGATCGTCGCCATACATCGTCCTTCGCTTTTCCTGGTCCAACTGCTTTTATCGATCCGAGGCGTCCGCGCGCACGGCCCTCCCGTGCGCGTTGATTTCTGCCCGCTTGACCGCGTGCAAACGGATCGCCCGATCTCTCGTTTTTGCTTGCTGCCTGTTACCGCTTCACCGCGCCGCCTTCCCCGTGTCAGGCGGATGCTGCTTTTCCTGTCTCTTCGTTTCTCTTCGTCAGACGCGCTTGCGCCTGCTGCGATACGTGTCGAGCACGACCGCCACCACGATCACCGCGCCGGTGATGATGCGCTTGGTCGGCTCGTTCGCGCCGATCTGCGCGAGTCCCGCCGCCAGCACCGAAATGATGAGAACGCCGAAAAACGTGCTGATGACCGAGCCGCGCCCGCCCATGAGACTCGTTCCGCCGATCACCACCGCCGCGATCACCTGCAGCTCGACGCCCGCGCCCGCGTTCGGATCGGCGGCTTCGAGCCGGGAAATCTGAAAGAGCGCGGCGAGCCCGGAGAGCGCGCCCATCAGCGCGAACACGATCACCTTGTACGGACGCGGATCGACGCCCGCGAGCCGCACCGCTTCCTCGTTCGTGCCGATGCCTACGAGATAACGGCCGAAAATCGTCCGGGTCAAGACCCAGTGCGCGAGGATCATCACCGCGACCGCGATCAAAAACGCGGGCGAGATGCCGAACGCGATCGGATTGGACAGAAAATCGAAGGCATCGCCGATGTAGGCGGTGCGCGAGTTCGTCATCTGATACGCGAGCCCGCGCGCCGCTTCCAGCACGCCGAGCGACACGATGAACGACGGAATCCGCCACGCGACCGTAACGAGACCCGTCACCGTTCCGGTGAGCGCGGCGGCGGCGAGGCCGATCAGCGCCGCCGGAAACGCCGGCCAGTGCCATTTCAGCGCGGCCACGCTCACGACCGACGCGCCGAGCGCGAGCACCGAGCCGACCGACAAGTCGATTCCCGCGATGATCAGCACGAAGGTCATGCCGACCGACATCACGACGAGATCGGGAATCTGGTTCGCGATCGTGCTGAACGTGTCGTAGGTCAGAAAGTGCGAACTGAGCACCGAAAAGAGCGCGATCATCGCGGCAAGCGCGCCGGCGAGCCCGAGATAGTTCGAAAATCCGAGGCGCGTGCCCGCGCCTTTCGCGGTCTTGCCGCCCTTTTGCGCGTCGGCTGGCAAATTGGCCTGAGTCTCGCCTGTCATTCAGTGCTCCACGATGTTGTCTTGCGCGGGCGGCTTCGCGTCGGGCGCGAGCGGCTCGTGCATGATCGCCTCGCGCTTCGCATAGCCCGCGAACGCGGCGGCGAGCAGCGCGTCCTGCGTCCAGTTCGCGCGCTCGAAGATGCCCGTCATGCGTCCCGCCGACATCACGCCGATGCGGTCGCAAATCAGCATCAGCTCGCGCAGGTCGCTCGACACCACGACGAGCGCGCGGCCTTCGCGGGCGAGCGCGCCCATCAGCCCATAGATGTCGAATTTCGCGCCGACGTCGATGCCGCGCGTCGGTTCGTCGAAGAGCAGCACGCTGCCGGTTTGCCGCCCGCTGCGTGCAAGCCAGCGGCCGATCACCACTTTCTGCTGATTGCCGCCCGACAACTCCGATACCGCCTGCGCCGGGCCGGACGTGCGGATACGCATCGCGTCGATCTGCCGCTCGGCGAGCGCGGCTTCGCGGCGCGCGTCGATCACACCCTGGCGCGCCACCGCGCCCACGTTGCCGAGTGAAACGTTGGCGGCGATGGGCAGGCCGAGCAGCAGGCCCTCGCCCTTGCGGTCCTCCGTGATGAGCGCGATGCCGTTCGCCACCGCGTCGGATGGCGAGTCGATCTTCACACGGCGCAGTCCTCCGCCCGCGCGCGCAATCGACACGCTGCCCGCGTCCGCGCGGTCCGCGCCGTAGATGAGGCGCATCAGTTCCGTGCGGCCCGCGCCGATCAGCCCGCTCACGCCGAAAATCTCGCCCGCCCTGACTTCGAAGGACACATCGCGGACCGCGTGGCCGCGCGTCATGCCTTCCACTTTCAGCGCGACGCCGCCGATCCTGCGCTCGCCCAGATCGATGCGCTCGCCCAACTCGCGGCCGACCATCAGCGTGACGAGCTGATCGCTCGACAGCGCGTCCATCCTCCCGGCGTGCACGAGGCGTCCGTCGCGCAGCACGGCCACGCGCTCCGCGATGCGGCGCAATTCCTCCAGCCGGTGCGAGATGTAGACGAGCGCGACGCCGCGCGCCTTCAGCCGCGCGATCTGCTCGAAAAGCAGATCGACTTCGCGCGCGGTGAGCATCGCGGTCGGTTCGTCGAGAATCAGCACGCGGCAATCGCCGATCAGATTGCGCGCGATTTCCACCATCTGCTGATGGCCGATGCCGAGATCGCCGACGAGCGTGGCCGGGTCGATCGCGTCGAGGCCGACTTGCGCCATCGCGTGACGCGCGTCGTCGGCAAGACGCTTGCGGTCGATCCAGCCGATCTTCACGCGCCCTTTCTGCGGCAGCCGGTTCAGAAACAGGTTTTCCGCGACGGAAAGCGTCGGCAGAAGATTGAGCTCCTGCATCACCATGCGCACGCCGAGCGCTTCGGCTTCGGTGCGGCTTTGCGGGGCGTAAGGCGCGCCCGCGAGCGTCATCGTGCCCGCGCTCGGATGCGTGAGCCCGCCGATGATCTTCGAGAGCGTGCTCTTGCCCGCGCCGTTTTCGCCGGTCAACGCGAGGACCTCGCCAGGCATGAGCCCGAGCGATACGTCGGCGAGCACCGGCTCGACATACGTCTTGCCGATGCCCGTGACCGTCAGCACGCTGGCGTGGTCTGCGTCGTTCATAGTGGCAAAGGGTCGCTCAAGGCTCGTGCTGCATCCTCGCGGGTGGTTCGGTGGACGCCCGGCGACGGCGGCGCTCGATGCCTCGCGCCTTCGTCATCCGAGCGGGTTCGCGTGCGGTTTGCGTCGGGTTCGCGTCTGGTTTGCGTCGGGTTTGCGTCGGGTTTGCGTCGGGTTTGCGTCTTTAACGGCATGATGGCCGCGAACTTGAGGACGAACGGTTCGCCGCCTCACGCTCGCAGCCACGCATCACGCGTTGCCGCTCACTTCGTCACGAGATCGACGGGCGTTTCGACGACCGTCGAGAGTTCCGACTGCTTCTTGTGCCCCGCGATCGCTTTCAGCGCCACGTCGATGCCGAAGACCGCCTGCTTCGCCGCGTACTGGTCGGCGGTGGCGAGCACGCGGCCGTCCTTGAGCATCGGCTTGATCGCGTTGATGTTGTCGTAGCCGACCACCTGCACCTTGCCCGCCTTGCCCGCCGCGCGCACCGCCGACACCGCGCCGATCGCCATGTTGTCGTTGCCGCACAGCAGCGCCTTCACGTTCGGATTCGCGTTCAGAATCTGCGAGGCGACCGCGTTGCCCTTGTCGATTTCCCAGTCGCCCGACTGCAGCGCGACGACCTTCATGCCGGCCGCGTCCATCGCGTCCTTGAAGCCTGCGGTGCGCTGCTGGGCGTTGGTCGTCGTCGAGACGCCCTCGATGATGCCCACTTCGTCGCCCTTCTTGAGCCGCTTGGCGAGATAGTCGCCGACCTGGCGAGCGCCCTTGCGGTTGTCCGGCCCGACGAACGGCACGTTCAGGTCCTTCGACTTGAGCACGTCCTGATCGAGCCGGTTGTCGATGTTCACGACGATGATGCCCGCATCCGCCGCCTTCTTGATGACGGGCACGAGCGCTTTCGAATCGGCTGGCGCGATCACGATCGCATCGACCTTCGAGACGATCATCTGCTCGACGATGCGGATTTGCGCGGCCGTGTCGGTCTCGTCCTTGATGCCGTTGGTGATGAGATCGAACTTGCCGCTGTTGTGCTGCTGATAGTCTTTCGCGCCGTTTTCCATCGTGAGGAAAAACTCGTTGGCGAGCGATTTCATCACGAGCGCGACCTTGGGCTTGCCGCCGCTCTGCGCGAACGCGGGCGACGACGCAAATGGCAGCGCCGCGCACGCGGCGAGCGCGACGGCGGCGGACAGGACGCGACGGCGAATGGTCGAATTCATGCGGATCTCCTCCAGGCTTTCGTTTGTGTTGTCGGCGCATGGCGTGAACCGGGCGCGGCTTCTCCAGCGCGCGGGCGCGGCGGTTCAACGTTTGCCGTCGTCGATTCTCGTTGGTGGCGCGTGCGCGGTCAATCGGGCTAACGTGTACTGCGCGCTTAGGACACGCTTGGCGCTTGCCCGATCGCGCGCGGCTACAGTTCTCCGACGGACTCGCCTTCCACTTCGCCGTCGACGATCCGGCGTCCGTAATCGATGCCCGCGCGCGTGGCGTCGATCGGGCTTTCGAACGGTTCCTGATCGGGCACGCCGAACATCGCGGAGCGGCCGCTTTCGCCCGCTGCGCTGCGGGAAATGGTAACGAAGATGTCGAAGTGGCGCGGACCGTCTTCGGGTTCGTCGCGCTCTTTCGCGCGGCGCATGGCCTGAACATGGATTTCAAAGCCCTTGTAATGATCGGCGAGCGGCGTAGACATGAAGCGGCTCCTTCTTTCGTGAGGGAAGCGGCGAGCGCCTGCGGAAATGACGTTATCGCACACTCAGTTGAAAATCGCTTTGCCATAATGCGCGGGCGAGTGCCGATACTCGCTCATTCAACAAAAATCGTCATTCACTCAGGGAGCGTTACATGAGCATTCGAGCTACTGCCGTCATCGCCGTTTTGAGTCTCGCGCTGGGCGCGAACGCCTCGTTTGCGGCCAACAGCCAGCAATCGAAAATGTCCGACTGCAACAAACAGGCGAGCGACAAGAAAGGCGACGACCGCAAGGCGTTCATGAAAAGCTGCCTGTCGAGCGCGTCCGCGCCCGCCGCCGCGTCCGCGCCGATGACCCAGCAGCAGCGCATGAGCGCGTGCAACACTCAGGCGTCGGGCAAGAAAGGCGACGACCGCAAGGCGTTCATGAAGAGTTGCCTGAGCAGCAAGGGCTGAAACGTTTCGCGCTTTCGTTCGTAGAAGACGCGCCGCGCCGTTCGCGCGCGGCCACGCTCTTTCCGCTTTGCGCTGCCTGCCAGCGGATATTGCACTGCACCCAAGCAAGTGATTCGCAGCGTCGTCGTTTTCTCATAAGATGGCGCGAAGGCGGCCCTTCGAAGATCAATACAAGAAACACGCCATCGGCCGCCGTTCGTCTAGCGTGGCGCGAAGCCTCGCGTGGAGGCAACGGATGGCATGGAAACAGAAGAACCGCTGGTTCCGGCGATGGCTGGTGACGATCACCTTCTGGGCCGTGCCCGTGATGATCGTCGCGGTCAACGAAGTGCGCGAGGAGATGGCCTACAACACGGTGGATCTCCAGAAGTCGCTCTCGACATGGGAACTGACCGACGCGCAGCGGGCCACCGGTGCCGCCGCGCGCTGTCACGGCGCGCCGGACGAGGCGCGCGCCGCGGGCTGCCCCGCCGACATCCTGCTGGCCAATGCGTCGAAGCACCAGGAAGCGCTCGACGAATACGCGCATCGCAAGGCGACGCTCGCTGACTATCTGTGGCACGCGTTCGTCGGCTATTGGGTGGTGCCGGCCCTGTTTCTGCTTGCCGTCGGCATGGTGATCGGCGGCATCAAACGGGCGTTGAGACGCCCGCAGCGCGCGACTGCGCCTACTCCTCCTACGAAAGTAAAAACGACGAGCCAGTGAAACGACGCGTCCGGGTACGGTCGTTGCTACTCGCTACGGCGGCGTTTTTGCCGTCACCGTGAACGGCGAGGCGAAATCGATGCAGGGCTTCAGGCAGCGGCGACAAGGAAAGCGGTCAAAAGTGGGAGATTGTCACGTCACGGCAATGTTCCGGACGAGGCGAGGCGCGTTGCGCGCGCCGCACACGGGCGATCCCTGCCCCGGCGAGACTCGCGTTTCCTTGTCGCTGTGCTATAACTTGGCGTGCCTCACCCTCCCGCTCTATGGGGTTTCCTAAATTCCACGATGGAGAACAATGATGCAAAGACGAAACTTCATGCTCAAGTCGACGGCCGTGTTGGCGCTGGGAGGCCTCGCGCTTGCCGGTTGCACGACGAATTCGAACACCGGCGCTGAAAAAGCGGCCGGCAACGCCGACGACCGCCGCTCTATCGACGCCGATGTCGACGGCACGATCCAGCGCCTCTACGCAACCGTTCCCGGCTCGCGCGAACTGGTCGCGAAGTCGCGCGGCATTCTGGTGTTCCCGTCGGTGATTCAGGCGGGCTTCATCGTCGGCGCGCAATACGGCAAGGGCGCGCTGCGCGTGGGCGGCGGCACCGTCGGCTATTACAGCACGACCTCCGGCTCGTTCGGCCTGCAGGCGGGCGCGCAGTCGAAGGCGCTGATCTTCCTGTTCATGACGCAGGACGCGCTCGACAAATTCCGCAATTCCGATGGCTGGTCCGCGGGCGCCGACGCATCGGTTGCGCTCGTGAAGATGGGCGCGAACGGCGCCGTCGATACGACCACCGCCACGAAGCCGGTCGAAGCGTTCGTGCTGACGAACGCGGGCCTCATGGCCGACGTGTCGCTGCAAGGCACGAAGGTGTCGCGCCTCAAGATGTAACGCACGCGCGTTCTTCGGTCGGCTAAAAGCATGACCGCCGTGCGGCGCGACTCAGGTCGCGCCGCACGGCGGTTTTTTTCTTGGCGATCAAGTGCTGGCGCGATCGATCAGCTTGAACCGCGCGCGCTTCTGGGCGCGGACGACTGCCTGATACGCATCGAGATACTGGCGCGCCATCCGATGCGACGTGAAGCGCTCCTCGAAGCGCCTGCGCACGCCCTCGCGCGGCAGCGTATGCAGCCGGTTCACGGCGGCGACCGCGCCGATCTCGTCCTCGACGATGAACCCCGACACGCCCTCGTCCACCACTTCCGGCACCGCGCCGCGATTGAACGCGATCACCGGCGTGCCGCACGCCATCGCCTCGATCATCGCGAGGCCGAACGGCTCCGGCCAGTCGATCGGAAACAGAAGCGCGTGCGCGCCCGAGAGGAAGTCGGCTTTCTGGCTGTCGTTGATTTCGCCGATGAATTCGACGTAAGGCAGTTCCAGCAGCGGCGCGATCTCGCGCTCGAAGTACTCGTGGTCGGCGGCATCGACCTTGGCGGCGATCTTGATTGGCAAACCGCAGCGCCCGGCGATGCGAATCGCCGTATCGACGCGCTTTTCCGGCGAAATGCGCCCGAGAAACGCCAGGTACTTCTGCTCGACCGGTTGCGGCACGTAGAGCTTTTCGGGCAGCCCGTGATACACGGTCGAGATCCACTTCGCCTGCGGCAGCGGATGACGCTGCGAATCCGAAATGGACACGACCGGCGCGGTGTTGAACGTGTCGAACACCGGCTGCTGCTCGGGCAAGTCGAGCCGTCCGTGCAGCGTCGTGATGAAAGGCGTCTCCTGCCGGTTGAACAGCGAAAACGAGTAATAGTCCATGTGGAAGTGCAGCACGTCGAACTCTTCGGCGCGACGGCGCACCAGTTCCATCAGCAACATGTGCGGCGCGATGCGGTCCCGGATGGCCGGATCGAGGCGCAGCGCGCGCGGCCAGACGGCTTCGAGCTTCGCCGTGGTCTGCGAATCGCCGGTTGCGAAGAGCGTGACATCGTGGCCTAGCTCGACGAGCGCCTCGGTGACATAGGACACGACGCGTTCGGTGCCGCCGTACAGCTTCGGCGGGACGGATTCGGTCAGCGGGGCAATCTGGGCAATTCTCATCGTTCTCGTCTCCATGCGATTTTTCGAGCCGCAGGCGTGCGTGCGCGCGCTCGTGTGTTCGTCGCGCGGAATCGAGTATGACAGCAGGCCGTAAGCCGGGCTAACGAGGTTTCCCCGAAGTCGCCTGTGCGTCCCGAACGCGCGATGACTGATTATCGCGGGGCAAACGCCGAGCGTAGACACCGGCTTGCACTTTCAGCCCTCTGTTACAGGCGGGAAACAATCGTTTCCAGCGGCTGTTACCGGCGCCGCACGCCGCGCAGGTCGGCGATGAAGTTGTCGCGCCAGACGCCCAGATTGTGCTTGCGCAGCGCCGCCATGTTGGTTTCGTAGCGCTCGCGGCGCTCGGCGAGCGGCATCGCGAGGGAACGCCCGAGCGCGTCGCTCATGCCGACGACATCGTGCGGGTTGACCATCACCGCGCCCGTCATCTCGCCCGCCGCGCCCGCGAACTGCGAGAGCACGAGCACGCCGGGATCGTCCGGATTCTGCGCCGCGACGTATTCCTTCGCGACGAGATTCATGCCGTCGCGCAACGGCGTCACCAAGCCGATCTGCGACTCGCGAAAAAGCGACATCAGTTTCCAGCGGTCGTAGCGCTGATTGAGGTAGCGGATCGGCGTGTAGTCGAGGCCGGAATACCGCCCGTTGATGCGCCCCGCTTCGTATTCGAGGTTCTGGCGAATCTGCTGATACGTTTCGACATCCGAACGCGTAGGCGGCGCGATCTGCACGAGCGTGACGTTGCCGCGCCATTCCGGCGACTTCTCCAGAAAATGCTCGAAGGCGCGAAAGCGTTCGACGAGGCCCTTGGAATAATCGAGCCGGTCCACGCTCATGATGAGCTTGCGGCCTTCGAGACTTTGCTTCAGATCCATCACGTCCTGCCGCGCTTCGCCGCGCTGCGCCTGTTCCGCGATTTCATCGGGAAATACGCCGATGCGATACACGCCCGTCTTCAGGCTCCGCCCGAACGCTTCGACGCGGCCATCGTCGGTCGCGGTGCCGTGCGCGTGCCGCACGACGTAGTCGTGAAACGCGATCTGGTCGCCTTCGGTCTGAAAGCCCACGACGTCGTAGCAGCACAGCGAACGCACGAGTTCCTCGTGCGGCGGAATGTTCAGCAAGATCTGCGGCGACGGAAACGGAATGTGCAGAAAGAAGCCGATGCGGTTGGTGATGCCCGCGCTGCGCAGCGCTTCGGCGGACGGGATCAGGTGATAGTCGTGCACCCAGATGACGTCGTCGGGCTCGAGCAGCTTGATGAGCTTGTGCGCGAGCCACGAATTCACGCGGCGGTAGCCCGCGTACTCGTCGCGATCGTAGACGGCGAGATCGTTGCGATAGTGGAAGACGGGCCATAGCATCGCGTTGGAGAAGCCGCGATAGTACTGGTCGTAGTCCTTCTTCGGCAGCCCCACGGTGGCGAAGGTCACGGCGCCGTCCTGCACGAGCGCCGGGCCCTGATTCGCGACGCTTTCGCTCACTACGTCCCCGCTCCATCCGAACCAGACGCCGCCGCTGTCCTTGAGCGCGCCGAACACGCCGACGGCGAGCCCGCCTGCGGAGCCCTTGGTTTCGGTCGGCGTGGCGACCCGGTTGGATACGACGACGAGACGGCTCATGTGCATTCCTCTTGCGATTTTTTGTCTGACTTGCGTGACCAGTGTCTTCTTTTTCGACTAGCAAACCCCGTGCGGGTTTCCAAACTGGTGCGCAGTGTCAGGCTGGCGAGAAGCGGCCCGAGCCGAATCGGAGGCGCGCCCGCCTCAAGTCAGCGTTCCACCTTGCACGGAAACGCCTTGCCAAGTCCGAGCGAGACCATCGTGGTGGCGTTGAAGCTCGCCCTGTCGGGATTATCGGCGATGTACTTGCGCACCGCGTCCGTGAGTTGCTGCGGCTTCACGTCGGCCGGCAGGCAGAAGTACTGGCCGACCTGCGGCCCGGTCGTCCCGCCGATCGCTTCGATGGTGTTGTACACGCCATCGGCCGCGCCTTCGATGTAGGCGGCGCAGGCCGTGCGCGAATTGGGATCGGTCTTGGTGCACAGCTTGTTGAGATCGTTGCCGGTGAAAGCGAACGCGCAAAGCGGCGTCGCGAGTGCACAGGCGATGACGAATTCCCGCAGCATGATCTTCCTTTTCTGTTGAGCGGCGGCTCGATGCGGCGGGTTCGCCGCGCCTCGCCGCTCTTCGCCTGTTCTATGGGGTTGCGGCGTTATTTTGACCCATTTGCGCCGCTTTGCGCAGCGCCGCCCTGCATGGCGTCGAGGCGCGCCTGCAGGCCCTCGGCGACATCCTTTTCGTTGTATTTGCGGGCGAAGTCCACGGCGGTCATGCCGAGCTGGTTCTTCACGCGCAGGTCGGCGCCCTCGTCGAGCAGCAGCTTGCATGTCGACAGATGCCCGCCGCGCGCCGCCATCATGAGCGGCGTGGTGCCGTTGGGCGACGCCGCGTCGATATACGCCGAATGGTCGACGAGAATCTTCACGATGTCGTCGTGGCCGTTGGTCGCCGCGTAATGCAGCGGCGTCCAGCCCTTCTTGTTCACTTCGGCTTCCTTCGCGATCAGCAGGTTCACGAAGTTGGCGTCGCCGTTGAGCGCGGCGATCATCATCGCGTTTTCGCCGGCGGCGTCGAGTTTTTCGAGGTCGATGTTCGGGTTGTCGGCGAGCAGCTGGCCGACCTTGTCGGATTTCTCGCGCGCCGCGATCACGAGGATCGGCGCGCCGGTGTTATCGACGGTATTCGGGTCCGCGCCTTGTGCGAGTTGTTTCTTGACCGACGAGATGTCGTCGAACTTCACGGCCTTGATGAGCGAGTCCACGGACGCGGCCCAGACCGGCTGGACGAATGCGCAGGCGGCGACGAGCGCGCCCGCGAAAAGGCCGCGCACGGCGGCGCGGTTGCGCGCGCCCGTTGCGCCGCGAGTGGAAACGATCGGGGAATTGTTCATGATGGACCTTCGGATTGCGTTGAGACAGCGGTTCGCCGGGGGCTTGTCACGCGAAAGCGGGATTCGCCGGGCGAGGGATCTTGAAAAGCCGGAAGAAGTTGTCGGTCGTGGCTGCCGCGACCGCTTCGTCGGTTTCCTCGCGCAACTGCGCGATGAAACGTCCGACATAACTCACGTAAGCAGGTTCATTCGGCTTGCCGCGATACGGCACCGGCGCGAGATACGGCGAATCGGTTTCGATCAGAAGGCGCTCGAGCGGCACGCGCCGCGCGACATCCTGCACGTCGGTGGCCTTCTTGAACGTGACGATGCCCGACAGCGAGATATGAAAGTTTTGCGCGAGCGCGGCTTCGGCCACTTCCCACGGCTCGGTGAAGCAGTGCATCACGCCGCCCGGCACGCTCGCACGCTCTTCCTGCATGATGCGCAACGTGTCGTCCGACGACGAGCGCGTATGGATGATGAGCGGCTTGCCCGTCGCGTGCGCGGCGCGGATGTGCGTGCGAAAGCGCTCGCGCTGCCATTCCATGTCGGCGATGCTGCGGCCTTCGAGCCGATAGTAGTCGAGCCCCGTCTCGCCGATCGCGCAAACTTTCGGATGCGCCGACAGTTCGACCAGTTCGGCCACGCTCGGCTCCTTCGCGTCCTCGTGGTCCGGATGCACGCCGACCGACGCGTACACGTTCTCGCAGCGCTCGGCGATATCGAGCACGGAAGGCAGCGTCTCCAGATCGACGGAAACGCACAGCGCATGCGTGACCGCGTGCTCGCGCATCTTGTCGAGCACGTCGGGCAGGCGGTCGGCGAGCCCTTCGAAGTTGATGTGACAGTGCGAATCGACGAACATCCGGTGCTCCTTTTGCCTCTATTGCTTCACTTTGTGGTCTGCGCTTCAGGCCGCAGCCGCCATGCCAGGCTTCGCCGCGCCATCGAGCCGCAGGCCGAGAATGACGAGATCGCGCTCGACGCCATCGAGCATCGCGACGCGCGGCAGCGTCCCCCACGCCGTGAAGCCGAAGCTCGCGAAGAGCCGCATGCTCGGCTCGTTATGCCCGAACACGAAGCCGAGCACCGTATCGACATCGAGCGACGGCGCGCGGTCGATGGCTTCGCGCAGCAGCTTCTTGCCGAGACCCTTGCCGCGCGCGCGTTCGTCCAGATAGATGCTGACTTCGACGGTGCGCGCATAGGCCGGGCGGCCATAGAAATCCGAAAAACTCAGCCACGCGATGACGTCGCCGCCCTCTTCCACGACCCACAAGGGCCGGGCGTGCGGGCCGTGCGAATGGAACCACGCGAGGCGGCTTTCGACGCTGACCGGATCGAGGTCCGCCGTCACCTGCCGCGAGGCGATCGTCGAGTTGTAGATGGCGACGATGGCGGGAAGATCGTCGAGCGTGGCGTCGCGGTACGTGAGGCTCATAGGCGAATAGCGTGAGAGATCAGGCGGTGAAAATCCCGCGATACGCGAGAAACAGTTCTTCGAACACGAGCCGCGCGTTCAGCGGATGGTTTTCCACCGCGCGCTGCCGCGTGACCGTCTTGATGCAGCGGGCGAGCGCGGCGGGATCGGCGCTTTGCGCGCAGCGCGCGAGCGCCTTGGACGCGCCGGGGAAATAGCGCGGCCGGCCGGCCGTGCGCTCCGCGAGCACGTCGTACAGCCAGCGCTGCAGCCAGCCGAGCACCATCGGCACCGGCAGCTTCTGGAGGTTTTCTCCGCACGCGAAGGCATCGCAGTTCGGGCCGGCCGCGAGTTGCGCGAGCGCGAAATCGCGCAGCGCGCGGTTTTCGTCGCGGGCCAGCGCGAGCGCGGCGAGCGGCGCGCCGCCCGCTTCGGCGAGCAGGCCGGCGGCATCGTCGATACCTTGCGAGGCGAGCCACGCGCGCGCCGCGTCCGGCTCCGGCACGCTCATCGGCCACTGACGGCAGCGGCTGATGATGGTCGGCAAAAGCCGGTCGATGCGCGCCGACACCAGCAAGAAAACGACGCCCGCAGGCGGTTCTTCGAGCGTCTTCAGAAGCGCGTTCGCCGCCGCGACATTGAGCGCCTCGGCCGGATACATCAGCACGACGCGCATGCCGCCGCGATGCGAGCCGACGCCGCAGAAGTCCAACAGCGCGCGCACCTGCTCGATCTTGATTTCCTTGCTGGGCGCGCGGGTCTTCTTGCCTTCGCCGTCGTCGGATTTATCGGCGGATGGGTCGTCAGTACCGGCGACAGCCGCGAGCCCGGCTAACGCCTCGGGCAGCACCGCGCGGTAATCCGGATGATTGCCCTGCGAGAACCACAGGCACGCCGGGCACGTCCCGCACGGCTCGCCATTCGCGGCGGGCTGCTCGCACAAAAGCCCCTGCGCGAGATGCTGCGCGAACTGCAGCTTGCCGATGCCCGCCTCTCCGTGCAGCAGGAGCGCGTGCGGCCAGTGCGCGCGCAGTTGCGCAATGCGTTGCCAATCGTCGGTTTGCCAGGGGTAGATCATCGCTTCGGCGGTCGGTTTGGTCGGTCGGGATCAGAGGCTTGCGATGACGTCGCCGAGCTGCTTGCGGATCGCGTCGATGGACTGCGAGGAATCCACGACGGCGAAGCGCTGCGGCGATTCCGCCGCGCGGCGCAGATACTCGGCGCGCGTGCGCTCGAAGAACGCCTGCGATTCGCTCTCGAACTTGTCGGGCGCGCGTGCGGACGAGCGGCGCTCGCTCGCGGTGTCCGTGGGAATGTCGAAGAGCACGGTCAGATCGGGCTGGAAACCGCCCTGCACCCAGCGCTCGAGCGCCTCCAGCTTGTCGCGCGGCAGGCCGCGCCCGCCGCCCTGATACGCGAAAGTGGCATCGGAGAAGCGGTCGGACAGCACCCAGTCGCCGCGCGCGAGCGCTGGCTCGATGACCTGCGCGAGATGCTCGCGGCGCGCGGCGAACATGAGGAGCGCTTCCGTCTCCAGATCCATCGGCTGATTCAGCAAAATGCCGCGCAGCGTTTCGCCGAGCGCGGTGCCGCCGGGTTCGCGCGTCATCACGACATGGCGGCCGCTCGCCGCGATCCGCGCTTCGAGCTGCTCGCGGAACCAGTCGAGATGCGTGGTCTTGCCCGCGCCGTCGATGCCTTCGAACGTGATGAACTTGCCCCGCGCCATTCATTGACCCCGGATGTACTTGTCGACGGCCCTGTTGTGGTCGCCCAGATTGTCGGAAAAGAAGCTGCTGCCGTCGCCGCGCGCGACGAAATAGAGCGCGCTGCTCGCAGCCGGGTTCAGTGCGGCGTTGAGCGCGGCCACGCCGGGCAGCGCGATCGGCGTCGGCGGCAGGCCCATGCGCGTGTAGGTATTGTACGGAGTGTCGGTTTGCAGGTCTTTTTTCTTCAGATGACCGTCGTAGGCGGGGCCTAACCCGTAGATCACGCTCGGATCGGTCTGCAGCGGCATGCCGATGCGCAGCCGGTTGGCAAACACCGCGGCCACGAGGGGCCGGTCGGATGCGCGCCCCGTTTCCTTCTCGACGATCGACGCCATGATGAGCGCGTCGTAAGGCGTCTTGTAAGGCAGGTTCGGCGCGCGCGTCGCCCAGGCTTCGGCGAGGCGCTTTTGCATCGTGCGATACGCGCGCTTGTAGACGGTGAGATCGCTCGTGCCCTTGTCGAAGAGATACGTGTCCGGGAAGAAGAGGCCTTCCGCGCACGCCTTGTCCACTTCGCTCGCGCCGATGGCCCGCAGCAGGTCGACATCGCTCATGCCGGCCGTGTCGTGCGCGAGCGCGGGATTGCCGTCCAGTTCGCTGCGCATTTTCTGCAGCGTCCAGCCTTCGATGACGGTCGCGACATATTCGTTCACGTCGCCGCGCGCGATCTTTTGCAGCACTTCGTAAGGCGTAATGCCGCTCTTGAATGCGTAATTGCCGGATTTCAGTTGCGCGGACAGGCCGAGCGCGCGGGTCATCAGCACGAAAAGCTCCGGCTCGACGGGCACGCCGCCGCGAATCAATTGCGCGCTCACGCTGCGCAGGCTGCTGTGAGGCTTGATGGTGACGTCGAGTTCGGCGGGCGACAAGGTCATCGGACGATTGGCCCAGTAATAGACGCCGCCCGCGACGGCCACGGCAAGCATCGCGGCGAACACCGCCGCCACGACGCATTTCTTCAGAAAGGACATGCGAAACACGCTCGAGATAAGACCAATATAATAACTTGCCCGTCTGTGCCGGCGCGGGATTGGCCGGCACCGTTTGCATCGACCGTTTGCATCGACCGTTTGCATGTCCCTTCGCACCGATGCTTTGCATCGACACCTCGCATCGACACTTCGCGACCTCATGAATTCCCAGACCACTTCCCTCGCCGCCGCCGATTTCGAAGCCGTCCGGACCGCGGGCGTCCACATTCCGCTCACGCAGTTCGGCGTGATCGACGTCAGGGGCGAAGACGCCGCTGCGTTCCTGCACAACCAGATCACCAACGACGTCCAGCATCTCGACGCCTCCACCGCGCGTCTCGCGGGCTACTGTTCGCCCAAGGGCCGCCTGCTCGCTTCGTTTCTGATGTGGCGCACGGCCGACGCGGTGCGTCTTCTGATTCCGCATGACGTTCAGGCGCCCGTGCAGAAGCGCCTGTCGATGTTCGTGCTGCGCGCAAAGGCGAAGCTCGCGGACGCCTCGCCGGAAGTCGCCGCCGTCGGCTTTGCGGGCGACGTGCGCGCCGCGCTCTCCGGCATCTTCGACGCACTGCCCGATGGCGTGCACGTCAAGGTCGAAGGTCCGCATGGCGCGCTGATCCGCGTGCCGGATTCGGCGAACCGTCCGCGCTTTCTGTGGGTCGGCCCGAAAGCGGACATCGAGGCGCAATTGCCGAGGCTCGACGAAAAGCTCCACCGCGGGAGCGCCGAACTGTGGGACTGGCTCGACATTCACGCGGGCGAGCCGCGCATCACGCAAGCGACGGTCGAGCAGTTCGTCCCGCAGATGGTCAATTTCGACGTGCTCGGCGGCGTGAACTTCAAGAAGGGCTGCTATCCGGGACAGGAAGTGGTCGCGCGCAGCCAGTATCGCGGCACGATCAAGCGGCGCACCGCGCTCGCGCACGGCGAGGCGGCCACGCCCGGCGCGGAGCTTTTCCATTCCGACGATCCCGGCCAGCCGTGCGGGATGGTCGTGAACGCGGCCCCCGCCGAGCGCGGCGGCGTGGATTGCCTCGTCGAAATCAAGCTCGCGGCGCTCGACAACGGCGCGGTGCACGTCGGTTCCGCCGATGGCCCGCGCCTCGAATTCCTGCCGCTGCCCTACGCGTTTCCCGCCGACGCCTGAGCGATCATGTGCCTCATCGTCTTCGACTGGCAGCCGGACGCACAATCCGACGCGGGTGTGCACGACGGCCGCGCGCTGCTGACGCTTTCTGCGAACCGCGACGAGTTCTTTCGCCGCGACGCCGACCCGATGCACTGGTGGACCGACGCGCCCGGCGTGCTGGCGGGCCGCGATCTGGCGGGCGGCGGTACGTGGCTCGGCGTGAGCCGCGACGGGCGCTTCGCCGCGCTCACGAACTATCGCGCGCCCGCCGACATGCGCGCCGATGCGCCCACGCGCGGCACGCTCGTGAGCGGCTATCTCGCCGGCGAGCGGATCGCGCCGCTCGATTATCTGCGGCGCGTGGCGGAAAACGGGCATCGCTACAACGGCTTCAACCTGCTGTGCGGCGACTTCACGCGGCGCGAACTCGGCTGGTACGGAAATCGCGCCGACGCGCCGCCCGCATTGCTCGACGCAGGCGTGCACGGCTTGTCGAACAGCCTGCTCAATACGCCGTGGCCGAAGCTCGTCGCGCAGCGCGACGCGCTCGCCGATCTCATCCACGCCCGCGAGCATCCGCCGCTCGACGTGCTGATCGACACGCTGCGCGATCCGCGCATGGCCGACGACGCGTCGCTGCCGTCCACCGGCATTTCCGTCGAGCGGGAGCGCGTGCTATCGGCGGCGTTCATCGAGACGCCGGAATACGGCACGCGCAGCACGACCGCACTACGCGTCGCGCCGCGCGCGTCGGGTCTTGCGCTCGACATCAAGGAGCGCAGCGACGACGACGGCTCGCATCGCATCGTGCGGCCGGGGCGCTTCGAGCGGGCGTTCGCGTTCGATATCGCCTGAGTCGGGACCGGGCAAGCGTCAGCTCGCGAGCGCCGCCCGCAACGCCCTCACCGCGTCTTCATGCGCGCGCGCCACTTCCGGCACGAATCCGCCCATTTTGAAGAACTCGTGGATCATGCCTTCGTAGCGCGCGAGCGTGACCGGCACGCCCGCGTGCTCGAGCTTCGCGGCATACGCGAGGTCTTCGTCGTAGAGCGGATCGTGATCCGCCGCCGCGATCCACACGGGCGCGACGCCTGCGAAATCCGGCTGGCCGCCCGCCGCATCGAGCGGGGCGAAGCGCCAGTCGTCGCGATCGCGGTCATCGCGCAGATATTGCGCGAAGAACCACTGGATCGTCTCGCCCGAGAGCAGATAGCCTTGCGCGAGCCGCGCATGCGATTCGCTCGCCTGATGCGCGCTCGTGCCGGGATAGATCAGGAGTTGCAGCCGCAGCGCGATGCCCGCGTCGCGCGCAAGGACCGCGCAGACGGTGGCGAGCGTGCCGCCCGCGCTGTCGCCGCCGATCGCGAGCCGCGCAGCATCGATGCCGAGCGTCGGCGCTTCGCGCGCGAGCCATTGCAGCGCGTCGAAGGCATCGTTCACGGCAACCGGAAACTTGTGTTCGGGCGCGAGTCGGTAATCGACCGATACGACCGCGCAAGCCGCGTCATGCGCGAACTTGCGGCAGAGCGCATCGTGCGTCTCGATACTGCCGACCGTGAAGCCGCCGCCATGCAGATAGAGCAGCGCGGCGGCAGGCTCGGCCCAGTTCGGCGTGACCGGATGATAGACGCGCACGCCGATTTCGAAGCCATCGCGCGTGGGAATGCGCAAGTCTTCCACGGCATGCATCGGCAGCGGCGCGATATCGAGGATCGGCGCGCTCATCGCGTAGGCGGCGCGCGCCTGTTGCGGCGTCAGCGTGTGATACGGCGGGCGGTTCGCGCGCGCGACCATCTCAAGGATTTGCGCGATTTTTGGATTGAGCGGCATCGAGGAAGCAGGCAGCGAGGCAGAAGGGTCACGATAATGCCACGAAGCCTTCAGCCACGGTGTTTGAGCGACATCGGATCGGTCGGGTTGCGCAGTTGCGCGATGTCGTCGAGCCGAAGGTGAACGGACGGCATGATGTTCGGATGCGTGATGACGTAGAAACGGCCCTCGCGCACGGCATCGAACGTCATGTCGGCGACGTCGCGCGCGGACAGCCGCCCGCCTTCGACGGCCCGCGCGAGTTGCCTCGCCGCCATCTTCTGCGAAGCCGTGAGCGGCGCATCGTTGGCGAGCGCGCCGGGACGCGAGCGCTCGGCATCGGCGATGCCGGTCGGCACGAACGCCGGGCACAGCAGCGACACGCCGATGGACGCGCCCGCGAGCCGCAAGTCGTGATACAGCGTCTCCGTGATCGCGACGACCGCATGCTTCGATGCGTTGTAGACGCCCATCGCGGGCGCGGCGAGCAGGCCCGCCACAGACGCCGTGTTGACGATATGCGCGGGTTCGCTTTGCTTGAGCATGATCGGCGTGAAGGCGCGCAAGCCGTTGACCACGCCCATCACGTTCACGCCGAATACCCATTGCCAGTCTTGCGCGCTGTTCTCCCACACGAAGCCGCCCGCGCCGACGCCCGCGTTGTTGAAGAGCAGATGCACGGCGCCGAACGCATCGAGCGTGGCGAGCGCGAGCGCATCGACCTGGCTTGCGTCGGATACGTCGGTCGGCACGGCGAGCGCTTCGGCGCCCTGTGTGCGTGCTGCATCGACGGTGGCGGCGAGCGCGGCGGCGTCGACATCGGCGAGCACGAGCTTCATGCGGAGCGACGCGCCTTTGAACGCGAATTCGCGGCCAAAGCCGCTGCCCGCGCCGGTGATGACGGCGACCTTGCCCTCGAAACGATCCACGCGATTCTCCTTCTTGCGTCTTGCGCTCAGACGAGCTTCACGAGCTGCTTGCCGAAGTTCTTTCCGCGCAAGAGGCCGAGGAACGCTTGCGGCGCGTTTTC
Source organism: Caballeronia sp. Lep1P3 (assembly GCF_022879595.1). NCBI lineage: Bacteria > Pseudomonadati > Pseudomonadota > Betaproteobacteria > Burkholderiales > Burkholderiaceae > Caballeronia > Caballeronia sp. Lep1P3. Next base: position 1,574,423 of record NZ_CP084265.1, read on the forward strand.
GATGCCCTGCGCGATGCTCTCGCGATACTTGAGCTTGCCGCTCGCGATGCCTTCGCCGAGTTCCTTCAGCGCGCGCGGCCACACGTCCATGTGTTCGCTGACGATGAAGCCTTGTACTTTGAGGCGCTGAGAGAGAATGAGCGCGGGCGCTTTCATCGGCAGCGGCTTGCCGTCGTAGCCCGAAATCATCCCGCATACCGCGATGCGCCCGAACGCGTTCATGCGCGCGAACACCGCATCGAGCACTTCGCCGCCCACGTTCTCGAAGTAGCCATCGACGCCGTCCGGCACGGCGGCCTTGAGATCGTCGTAAAGTCTGCCGGCTTTATAGTCAACGCACGCGTCGAAGCCGAGCGTCTCGACGACATAGCGGCACTTCTCCTCGCCACCCGCGATGCCGACTGCGCGGCATCCCGCCGCCTTCGCGAGTTGCCCGACGACGCTGCCGACCGCGCCGCTCGCCGCCGACACGACCACCGTCTCGCCCGCTTTCGGCTCGATGATGCCGTTGAGCCCGTACCACGCGGTCACGCCCGGCATGCCGGCCGCGCCGAGATACGCGGAAAGCGGCACATGCGTCGTATCGACGACGCGCAGGCCACTGCCGTCCGACGTGCCGTATTCCTGCCAGCCGAACATGCCGACCACCCGATCGCCCGCTTTGAACGCCGGATTGCGCGACTCGATCACTTCGCCCGCGGTGCCGCCGATCATCACTTCGTCGAGCGGCTGCGGCGGCGCGTAGGACTTCGTGTCGTTCATGCGTCCGCGCATGTAGGGATCGAGCGAGAGAAAGTGGTTGCGCACGCGCACCTGGCCGTCTTCGAGCGGCGGCAGCGGCGTCTCCACGAGCCTGAAGTTGTCGACCGACGCCTCGCTTTGCGGACGCGAAACGAGCAGCACCTGACGATTCATCCGTGCGTCTGCCATACGATTTCTCCTTGCTTGCGAAAGATGTCAGGCGTCGCTCGGGCCGGGCGTGGCCGCCGGATCGGAGCGCAGCTTCTGGCGCACGACATCGCGCCCGACCGCGAGCCGCTTCATGTACTTGAACGTGCCGAGCGCCTTCGCGACGAAGTGCCCTTCGCTGTCGCGAATCTCGCCTTCGCAATAGGCCATCGTGGTCGAGCGGTGCAGCACGCGCCCATAGCCGCGCAATTCGCCGCGCCCCGGCTGCATGAAGTTCACTTTCATCTCGACGGTGACGACGCCCACGCCATCGCCCGCCAGACTGCGCGCCGCGATGGCGAGCGCGGCGTCGAGCAGCGTCATCGTCACGCCGCCATGCGCGATGCCCCACGTATTCATGTGCGATTCGCCAAGCGGCAGGCGCACTTCGCCTTCGCCGTCGACGGCCTTCACGAGCTGCACGCCGAGCGCGTCGATAAAGGGGCTTTCGATCGCGACGCCGTTGCCGGCCTTCTTCTGCGTATCGGTCATATCGGTCATGGCGCTCACACTTCGTAATCGACGCACTGGCGCGCTTCGCGGACCGCGGCCACGAAGTCCTTCAACGCGAGATGCTTCGGATGCACCTGATACGCGTCGAGCGATGCCTTGTCGTCGAAATCGGAGACGAGCACGACGTCATACGTGCAATCGAAACCCGGTTGCGCCGTGCCGACTTCGAAGTGCCCTTGCCCCTTGACGATGCTGCGGCACGTTTCGAGCTTCGCCTTCAGCTTTTGCGCGTTCTCCGCGCGATGTGCGCCCTCGGCGAAGTCCTTCAGTTTCCACATGACGATGTGACGTAGCACGGCGACTCCCTTGTTCGATGAAGCCGCAAGCGTAGCAAACTACGCTTCGCGGCGGTTCATCGCAATCTCGTCCGAGCGTGCGCGCGCGACGCCCGCTTCGCGCATGTCGCGCCATGCGCGCTCGAGCGAGCCGTTCAGGTCGATGGCGCGGCATGCGTCTTCGACGACGGTCGCTTCGAAGCCCGCGGCGCGCGCATCGAGCGCGGACCACGCGACGCAATAATCGGTGGCGAGTCCCGCGAGCCACACGCGCCTAGCGCCGACTTCGCGCAGATATCCGGCGAGGCCCGTGGGCGTCGTGCGATCCGCTTCGACGAATGCCGAATAACTGTCGACCTGTTCGTGATGCCCTTTGCGTATCACGAGGCGCGCGTGCGGCACGTCCAGATCGCGATGCAGCGCCGCGCCCTCGGTGCCCTGCACGCAATGCGCCGGCCAGAGCACCTGTTCGCCATACGGCAGCGCGACGGTCTCGAACGGCGCGCGCCCCGCATGATTGGACGCGAACGACACGTGCGACGCCGGATGCCAGTCCTGCGTCAGCACCACATGCGAGAAGGCGCGTGCGAGCCGGTTGATGACGGGCACGACTTCATCGCCGTGCGCGATGGCAAGCGCGCCGCCCGGCATGAAGTCGTATTGCACGTCGACGACGAGGAGCACGTCTTCCACGGGTTTCATCGCGGCTTCACGCATTGAAGCGTCCATTGGCCGCCGCGAGCCGGCTCACGCGCGCGGCCGGCTGCCATGCTTCGCCGTTGGGCTGCGCTGCGTACTTGCGCATCGCGCGCTCGACGTGGCCAAGGCCGACGCTGTCCGCGTAGAACATCGGGCCGCCGCGCCAGAGCGGAAAGCCGTAGCCGGCGAGATACACGATATCGATGTCCGATGCCTTCGCGGCGATCCCTTCGTCGAGAATCTTCGCGCCCTCGTTGACGAGCGACAGCACGAGCCGCTCGACGATCTCTTCATCGGCGATACTGCGCCGCGCGATGCCCTGTTCCTTCGAATACGCGAGGATCATGCCGTCGACGATCGGCGAAGGCTTCGCCTGCCGCGAGCCGGGCGCGTAGTCGTACCAGCCCGCGCCGGTTTTCTGTCCGAAGCGGCCCATTTCGCACAGCCGGTCCGCGATGCCCGAATAGCGCATCTGCGGCATCTGCGCATAGCGGCGCTTGCGGATGGCCCAGCCGATATCGTTGCCCGCGAGATCGCTCATGCGAAACGGCCCCATCGCGAAGCCGAACTCTTCGATTGCGCGGTCGATCTGCGCGGGCAGCGCGCCTTCTTCGAGCATGAAAAGCGCTTGCCGCACGTATTGCTCGATCATGCGATTGCCGATGAAGCCATCGCACACGCGCGCAACGACCGCCGTCTTGCCGATCTTCTTCGCGAGCTGCATGACGGTCGCGAGCACGTCCTTCGCGGTGTGCTCGCCGCGCACGACTTCGAGCAGCTTCATCACGTTGGCCGGACTGAAGAAGTGCATGCCGACGACATCGCCGGGACGCTTCGTGAATGCGGCGATTCGATCGAGATCGAGCGTCGAGGTGTTGGACGCCAGGATCGCGCCCGGTTTCGCGATCTCGTCGAGCTGGCGGAACACCTGCGCTTTCACGTCGATGTCCTCGAAAACCGCTTCGACGATCAGATCCGCTTGCGCGAGGCGCGCGTAATCGAGCGTCGGTTCGATGAGACGCATGCGCTCTTGCGCGCGCGGCGCATCGAGCTTGCCTCTCTCGACTTGCGCTTCATAGTTGCGGCGAATCGTGGCGATGCCGCGATCCAGCGCGTCCTCTTTCGTTTCGAGCAGCACGACGGGCAAGCCCGCGTTGGCGAAGTTCATCGCGATGCCGCCGCCCATCGTGCCCGCGCCGATCACGCCGACGCGCTCGATCTTTCTTGCGGGCGTCGGCGATGGCACGTCCTCGATCTTGCCCGCCGCGCGCTCGCTGAAGAACGCGTGCCGCAGCGCGCGGCTCTCGGGCGTCTGCACGAGAAAGAGAAAGCATTCGCGCTCGAACGCGAGTCCGCGCTCGAAGCCTTCGTTCACCCCTTTCTCGACTGCATCGATGCACTTGTGCGGCGCGGGGAAATGCTTCGCCCTGATTGCGATTTCGTCGCGTGCGGACTGGATGACGCGCGCGGCATCGGCATGGTCGATCGCGCGATCGCGAACCTTCGGATGCGGGCCACTTCGAGCGCCCGCGCGTATCGCGAAGCGCACGGCGGCATCGAGCAAGTCGCCTCGTGCGATCTCGTCGAAAAGCGCGGTATCCGCGAGCTTTTCCGACTTGACCGGCGCGCCCGACACGATCATGCGAAGCGCCGTCTCGAGACCCACCGCGCGCGGCAGACGCTGCGTGCCGCCCGCTCCGGGCAAGAGGCCGAGTTTGACTTCGGGCAGCGCGATTTGCGCACCGGGCGCAGCGACGCGGTAATGCGCGCCGAGCGCGAGTTCGAGACCGCCGCCCATCGCAATCGCGTGGATCGCCGCGACGACGGGCTTCGCGCTTTCCTCGACGCACTTGATGACGGTGGCGAGCGTCGGCTGTTGCGTGGCCTTCGGCGTATTGAATTCGGTGATGTCCGCGCCGCCCGAGAATGCCTTGCCCGCGCCGATCAGAACGACTGCGCGCACGCTCGCATCGTCGCGCGCGCGTTCGATGCCTTCGACGATGCCGAGCCGCGTCGAATGCCCGAGCCCGTTCACGGGCGGATTGTCGAGCGTAAGTACGGCGACGCCGTCGCGGATGCTGTAGTGCACTGCCATGAGCGTTTTCCTCTGAATCCGCGCGAATGCGGATGATCGATCGAGAATACAGGAAAGGCGAACACCCGTTCAACGCAGGCAGCAAAACGCCCCGGCGATGCGGGGCGTCGGGCTTCATGCGATTCTCTCGCCGCTACGTCGCTCTTTCGACGGCGTCCGGCAAGACGTGATCGCGATACTGCTCGCGCAGCCGCACTTTCTGCAGCTTGCCCGTCGCGGTATGCGGAAGTTCGTCGGCGAACGCGACGTCATCCGGAATCCACCACTTCGCGACCTTGCCCTCGTAGTACGCGAGCAACTCCTCGCGCGTGAGCGTCGCGCCCGGCCGCCGCACCACGACGATCATCGGCCGCTCCGTCCACTTCGGATGCGAACACGCGATGCACGCCGCTTCCGCGACTTGCGGATGCGACATCGCGATGTTCTCCAGATCGATCGAGCTGATCCATTCGCCGCCCGACTTGATGACGTCCTTGCTGCGATCGGTAATGTGCATGAAGCCGTCGGCATCGATGGTGGCGACATCGCCCGTCGGGAACCAGCCGTCGACGAGCGGAGAATCGTCGCGGCGGAAATAGCGGTCGATCACGCACGGCCCGCGCACATGGAGATCGCCGAACGACTTGCCGTCCCACGGCAGTTCGCGGCCGTCGTCGCCGACCACTTTCATATCCACGCCGAAAAGCGTATGCCCCTGCTTTTCGCGCGATGCGCGCTGCTCCTGCGGCGAGCGCTGCTTTTGACGGAACGACAGGCGCGCGAGCGTGCCGAGCGGCGACATCTCCGTCATGCCCCACGCGTGAATCACCTCGACGCCGTATTCGTCCTCGAAGGTTCGCAGCATCGCGGGCGGACACGCGGAACCGCCGATCACCGTGCGCCTGAGCGTCGAAAAGCGCTTGCCCGACTGTTTCAGATACGCGAGCAGGCCGAGCCAGACGGTCGGAACGCCCGCCGAGTACGTGACGCCCTCCGCTTCCATGAGCGCGTACAGGGATTCGCCGTCGAGATCCTTGCCGGGAAAGACGAGCTTCGCGCCGACGAGCGGCCCCGCGTGCGGAATGCCCCACGCGTTGACGTGGAACATCGGGACCACGGGCAGGATCGCATCGCTCGACGAAGCGCCCATCGCATCGGGCAGCGCGGCGGCATACGCGTGCAGCACCGTCGAGCGATGCGAGTACAGCGCGCCCTTGGGATTGCCGGTCGTGCCCGATGTGTAGCAGAGAAACGAAGCCTGGCGCTCGTCGAGCACCGGCCATCGATAGTCGCCGTCCTGCTGCGCGATGAGGCTTTCGTAGCTCATCACCGGCACGCTCATGTCGCCGAGATGCCCGGCGATGCACGCCGCGTCGCCCAGCGCGATCCAGCCCTTCACGTTCGGGCACTGCGGCGCGACGATCTCGACGAGCGGCGCGAACGTCATGTCGAAGAAGACGTAGGAATCGTCGGCGTGGTCGATGATGAACGCGATCTGATCGGGGAAAAGGCGTGGATTGATCGTGTGGCACACGGCGCCCATGCCGCTCACGCCGTAATAGCACTCGAGATGCCGGTAGCCGTTCCAGGCGAGCGTGCCGACGCGCTCGCCCTGTTGCACGCCTAGCGCCGCGAGCGCCTGCGCGAGTTGCTTCGCGCGCTTTTCGCAATCGCGATACGTGTAGCGATGGATGTCGCCCTCGATGCGCCGCGACACGATCTCCGTATCGCCGAAGTGACGCGCTGCATGCGACAGAAGCGACGACGCGAGCAGCGGTATGTCCATCATCTGACCGTAAAGCGGCGACGCCATATATGAAGTCCTCGACGAGTGGAACGCACGACTGGAACGCACGACTGGAACACTTTTGGCTGCGCGATGCTGAGTGCAAGCCCGGGAGCCTTCCTGCAGGCCCGCGGGCGCGGAATTACAATATCGTTTAACTCAGAGGCGCTCAACATGTCGTTTTCCCCAAGCAATGCCGTGCGTGCAACGACCGGCGAAGCCGATGAGCTTCAGTCCCGCGCGCAGTCCATGCAGGCAGTCGCGGATGCCACCCAGAGCGGCCGTCCCGGTTCCTTCGCCGCGCTCGGTCCCGCGTTCCTCACGCGCCTTCCCGCCACGCCCGTTCCGGACCCGTATGTGATCGCGGTGTCGCGCGAGGCGGCCGATAGCCTCGGTTTCGACGCGCGCATCGCGCAGGACGATGAAGCGCGCGCTTTCGCCGACTACTTCGCGGGCAATCCCACGCGCGAGTGGCCCGCCGACGCGCTGCCCTACGCGGCGGTCTATTCGGGACATCAATTCGGTGTATGGGCGGGCCAGTTGGGCGATGGCCGCGCGCTCACGCTCGGCGAAGTCGAACACGGCGGCGAGCGTCTCGAAGTGCAATTGAAGGGCGCGGGCCGCACGCCGTATTCGCGCATGGGCGATGGCCGCGCCGTGCTGCGCTCGTCGATCCGCGAGTTTCTGTGCTCGGAAGCGATGCACCATCTCGGCATTCCGACGACGCGCGCGCTCGCCGTCGTCGGATCGGACTTGCCGGTGCGGCGCGAGACCATCGAGACGGCGGCCATCGCAACGCGCATCGCGCCGAGCTTCGTGCGCTTCGGCCATTTCGAGCACTTCTATGCGAACGAGCGCGTGGACGATCTGAAGACGCTGGCGGATCACGTCATCGAGCGCTTTTATCCGCAGTGCCGCGATGCGGACGATCCCTATCTCGCGCTGCTCGACGAAGTGTCTCGCCGCACCGCCGATCTCATGGCCCAATGGCAAGGCGTCGGCTTCTGCCACGGCGTGATGAACACGGACAACATGTCGATTCTCGGCCTCACGATCGACTACGGTCCGTTCGGCTTCATCGACGGCTTCAACGCGCATCACATCTGCAATCATTCGGATACGCAGGGCCGCTATGCGTACAGCCGGCAGCCGCAGGTCGGCTACTGGAACCTCTTCTGTCTCGCGCAGGCGCTGGTGCCGCTTTTCGGGGCGAATCTGCCGGAGGAAGGCCGCGCGGAACGTGTCGTCGAGGAAGCGCAGAAGATGCTCGAACGCTACAAGACCTATTTCGCGCCCGCGCTCGAAGCGACGATGCGCGCGAAACTCGGACTCGACACCGCGCGCGACGGCGACGACACGCTCGCCAATGGCCTGCTCGAAATCATGCACGCGAACCGCGCGGACTTCACGCTGACGTTTCGCAATCTGTCGAAGATGTCGAAAGCCGATGCCGCCGGCGATGCGCCCGTGCGCGATCTGTTTCTCGACCGCGCGGCTTTCGACGCGTGGGCGGTGCAGTATCGCGAGCGCCTCGCGCACGAATCGCGCGACGACGCGGCCCGCGCGCAGGCGATGAACCGCGTGAATCCGAAGTACGTGCTGCGCAATCACCTCGCCGAGCAGGCGATTCGTCAGGCGAACGAGAAGGACTTCTCGGAAGTCGCGCGTCTTCTCGACGTCCTGCGCCGCCCCTACGACGAACAGCCCGAGAACGAGGCTTATGCCGGCCTGCCGCCGGACTGGGCGAGCGATCTCGAAGTGAGTTGTTCTTCGTAGCGCCATCCCCAACTACACAGCCTCACGCAAACGAAGGAAAGCCATGAACAGAGACGACACTCCCGATACTGCGTCCCGCCCGCTGCAAAAGGACGACGCCACCTATCGCCGCGAACTCGACGACATGCAATATCAGGTCACGCGCCACGCGGCGACCGAACGGCCGTTCTCCGGCAAGTACTGGGATCACTTCGATCGCGGCGTCTACGACTGCGTGTGCTGCGGCACGCCGCTGTTCGAATCGGACACCAAGTTCGACGCCGGCTGCGGCTGGCCGAGCTACTTCAAGCCGATCAACGGCGAAGTGATCCAGGAGAAGACCGACCGCTCGCACGGCATGCTGCGCATCGAAGTGCAGTGCAAGAACTGCGGCGCGCACCTGGGCCATGTGTTCGAGGACGGCCCCGCCCCGACCGGCCTGCGGTATTGCATCAATTCGGCTGCGCTACAATTCGAAGCCAAGTAAGCAAGCGGGTCTCGATGCCGGCACGTCCGGGCGCTCGAAGCCCGTGCATCGCTTCATGCTCGCCCGCTCGCATCGAGCGGGCGTTCGCTTTCGCCGGCATCGCGCCGCGCACCCTCCGCTGCCCTTCACTGCCGCCACGCCAATGAAATTTCTGTTCGATCTGTTTCCGATCATTCTCTTCTTCGTCGCATTCAAGATCTGGGGCATCTATACGGCGACGGCCGTCGCGATCGCGGCGACGCTGGTGCAGATCGCGTGGGTCGCGTTCCGTCACCGTAAGGTGGATCCGATGCTCTGGGTGAGTCTCGGCGTCGTCGTCGTGTTCGGCGGCGCCACGCTCGTGCTGCATAACGACACGTTCATCAAGTGGAAGCCGACCGCGCTCTACTGGCTCTTCGCGTTCGCGCTGATCGTCGCGCAAGCCGGCTTCAGAAAGAACCTGATCGAAGCGATGATGGGCAAGCAGATCGTGCTGCCGCATCGCGTATGGGGGCAGCTCAACGTCGCGTGGGCGGTGTTCTTCGCGCTGCTGGGCGTGGTCAATCTCTTCGTGGCGTATCACTTCACCACGGATCAATGGGTGAACTTCAAGCTCTTCGGCGCGACGGGCTGTCTCGTGCTGTTCATCGTCGCGCAGAGCCTGTGGCTCGCGAAGTACATGAAGGAGGACAATCAATGAGCGCATCGTTCGATTTCATGAATGCGAGCGCGCAGGAAAAGATCGCGCATCTCGAAGCGCGTCTGGCTGCGGCGCTCGATCCGCAGTCGGTGCATATCGAGGACGACAGCGCCGCGCACGCCGGGCACGCGGGCGCCGCTTCCGGCAGCCATTACACGGTGACGATCGTCGCGCCGTGCTTTGCAGGGAAGGCGCGCGTGGCGCGGCATCGGTTGGTTTATGATGCGCTGGCCGATGAAATGCGGCGCAGTGTGCATGCGCTCGCCATCCGCGCCTACACGCCGCAAGAGTTCGCAGAACAATTCGAATAAATCGCGGTCTGCCGGTCATCTCCGACCGGTGCCTGAACCTCAATTCCCGCTAATCGCGCCTTCTGAGGGCGTCTTTTTTTGCTATTTAGGAACCTCCGATGACTTTGAAAAAAAACCGCGTCTGCGTGTTGCTGGCTGCGTTCGCGGCGGCTCCCGTGTTTGCGCAGAACATTGCCGTCGTGAATGGCACGCCGATTCCCACGTCGCGTGCGGATGCGCTCGTGAAGCAACTCGTTCAGCAGGGTCAGCAGGATTCGCCGCAACTGCAGCAGGCGGTGCGCGAAGAACTCATCAACCGCGAAATCCTGATGCAGGAAGCCGGGCGCGAAGGCATCGCGAATCGTCCGGATGTGAAGGCGCAACTGGCCGTCGCGCAGCAGACGGTCGTGTTGCGCGCGCTGATCGAAAACTTCGCGAACAAGAACAAGCCCACCGATGCCGAAGTCAAGGCGCGCTACGACGACCTCGTGAAGCAGCAAGGCGGCGGCAAGGAACTGCATCTGCATCACATCCTCGTGGATAACGAGGCGCAGGCGAAAGACCTGATCGCGAAGATCAAGGGCGGCGCGAGCTTCGAAGACCTCGCGAAGCAGTATTCGAAGGACCCGGGATCGGGCAAGAACGGCGGCGATCTCGACTGGTCGTCGCCGTCCGCATATGTGCCGGAATTCGGCGCGGCGGCCGAGAAGCTCAAGAAGGGCGAAGTCACGGCCGCGCCGGTGAAGACGCAGTTCGGCTGGCACATCATCCGTCTCGACGATACCCGCGATGTCGCGCCGCCGCCGTTCGAGCAAGTCAAGGCGCAGATCGCGCAGCAGATGCAGCAGGAAAAGCTGCAGGCGTTCGAAGAGGACCTGCGCAAGAAGGCGGTCATCAAGTAAGCGCTTCTCGCCGCGAGTCCGCTGAACATACGACAAAGCCGCCCTCGGGCGGCTTTGTCGTTTTGGGCGTTGACTTCCGGCCGCTCGCGATCAGCCGAGGAACCGCCGCGCGTTCTGGAAGACGCGCAGCCACGGGCTTGCGTCCGTCGTCCAGTCGGCGGGCGTCCAGCTCATCTGCACGTTGCGATGCACGCGCTCCATGTGCGGCATCAGCACGGTGAAGCGGCCATCGGGCGTCGTCACCGACGTGATGCCCTGCGGCGAGCCGTTCGGATTGAACGGATACTGCTCCGTCGCGTTTCCGCGATGATCGATGAAGCGCATCGCGACGAGCGCGTTCGCGGCATCGCCCTGTTGCGAGAAGTCGGCGAAGCCTTCGCCGTGCGCGACCGCCACCGGGATGCGCGAGCCTTCCATGCCCGCGAAGAAGATCGACGGCGAGCTTTGCACCTCGACGAGCGAGAAGCGCGCTTCGAACTGCTCCGACTTGTTGCGCGTGAATTTCGGCCAGGCTTCGGCGCCCGGAATGATCGACGCGAGGTTCGACATCATCTGGCAGCCGTTGCAGATGCCGAGCGCGAACGTGTCGGGACGCGCGAAGAACGCCGCGAACATGTCCGCGAGACGCGGATTGAAGCGAATGGTCTTCGCCCAGCCCTCGCCCGCGCCCAGCACGTCGCCGTAGGAAAAACCGCCGCACGCCACGGCGCCTGCGAAGTCGGCCAGCGTCGCGCGGCCCGCGAGCAGGTCGCTCATGTGGACGTCGTGCGCGTCGAAGCCGGCGCGATCGAACGCGTAAGCCGTCTCCAGATGCGAGTTCACGCCCTGTTCGCGCAGGATCGCGACGCGCGGCCGCTTGTTCGTCGCGATGAACGGCGCGGATACGTCTTCCGCCGGATCGAACGTCAGCACGGGCGACAGACCCGGGTCGCTGGCGTCGAGCAGCGCGTCGTATTCGGCGTCGGCGCACGCGGGGTTGTCGCGCAGACGCGCGATGCGCCAGCTCACCTCGCTCCACGCGCGATGCAACTCGACACGCGGCGCATCGAAGATTTTCTTCGCGTCGCGATAGACCTCGATCGCATCGCGCTCGTTCGGCTTGCCGATGACGTGCGAGCACGCCGACAAGCCATGTTCACGCAGCGCGCCCAGCACCGCGTCGCGGTCCGATGCGCGCACCTGCACCACCGCGCCCAGTTCTTCCGCGAACAGCGCGCGGATCGTGCGGTCGTCGCGCCGGCCGCTCGTCTGCTTCGCCCAGTCCTTCGCGTCGCCGTAGTCCGATTCGTGGTTCGCGTCGAGCGTGAGCATGTCCACGTTCAGCGACACGCCCACGTGCCCCGCGAACGCCATTTCGCAGACCGTCGCCCACAGCCCGCCGTCCGAACGGTCGTGGTACGCGAGCAGCTTGCCCTGCGCGTTGAGCGACTGGATCGCGGCGAAGAAGCGCTTCAGGTCTTCGGGATCGTCGACATCCGGCACCGCGTCGCCGACCTGCTGCGTCACTTGCGCGAGGATGCTGCCGCCGAGACGATTGCGCCCGCGCCCGAGATCGATCGCGATGAGCACGGTGTTCGTGTCGTTGACGAGCTGCGGCGTGAGATGCCGGCGCACGTCCTCGACCGGCGCGAACGCCGAGATGATGAGCGAGACCGGCGACACGACTTCCTTCGCGATGCCGTCTTGCTGCCACTTGGTGCGCATCGACAGCGAATCCTTGCCGACCGGAATGCTGATGCCGAGCGCCGGGCACAGTTCCATGCCGATGGCTTTCACCGTGTCGTACAACGCGGCGTCTTCGCCCGCGCTGCCGCACGCGGCCATCCAGTTGGCGGACAGCTTCAGCTTGTTCAGCGATTCGATGGGCGCGGACGCGATGTTCGTCACCGCTTCGCCGACGGCCATGCGGCCCGACGCGGGCGCGTCGATGACGGCGAGCGGCGTGCGTTCGGCCATCGTCATGGCTTCGCCGCGATAGCCCGCGTAGTCCATCGTCGTAATCGCGCAATCGGCGACGGGCACCTGCCACGGACCGACGAACTGGTCGCGCGCGGTCGTGCCGCCCACCGAGCGGTCGCCGATGGTGATGAGAAACGACTTGCTCGCGACGGTCGGATGTTTCAGCACATCGACGGCGACTTCGGACAGCAGAAGCCCGGTCACGTCGACAGGCTCGAACGCGGCGTGCTCGCGCGTCACGTCGCGATGCATCTTCGGCGGCTTGCCGAGCAGCACGTCCATCGGCATGTCGACGGGTTCCTGGCCTTCGTTCTCGTCGTCGATCAGCTTCAGTTCGCGCTCGTCCGTCGCCACGCCGACAACGGCCACCGGGCAGCGTTCACGCTCGCAGATCGCTTCGAACGCGGGCAGATCGGCCGGCGCGATGGCCAGCACATAGCGCTCTTGCGCTTCGTTCGACCAGATTTCGCGCGGCGACAGGCCCGTCTCTTCGAGCTGAACCTTGCGCAGCTCGAAGCGCGCGCCCTTGCCCGCGCCATCGACGAGTTCGGGGAACGCGTTCGAAATGCCGCCCGCGCCGACGTCGTGAATCGAGAGAATCGGATTGCGCTCGCCCTGCTGCCAGCACGCGTTGATGACTTCCTGCGCGCGCCGCTGAATTTCAGGATTGCCGCGCTGCACGGAATCGAAGTCGAGTTCGGCGGTGTTCGCGCCGGTCGCCATCGACGATGCCGCGCCGCCGCCCATGCCGATGCGCAGGCCCGGCCCGCCGATCTGGATCAGCAGCGTGCCCGCCGGAAGGTCGTCCTTGTGCGTGTGCTGATCGGAGATATTGCCGATGCCGCCGGCGATCATGATCGGCTTGTGATAGCCGCGCACGCGGCCCGCGACGTTCTGCTCGTAAGTGCGGAAATAGCCGCCGAGATTGGGCCGGCCGAATTCGTTGTTGAACGCCGCCGCGCCGATAGGACCGTCGATCATGATCTGCAACGGCGACGCGATGCGATCCGGACGGCCATACGGCTGCTGTTCGTCGGCGGGATTGCGCGAGGACGGCGGCGTCGCGCTGTCGCGCGCGTTTTCCCACTTCTGGCGCGCGTCGGGCAGATCCAGGTTCGATACCGTGAAGCCCGCGAGACCGGCCTTCGGACGCGCGCCGCGGCCGGTCGCGCCTTCGTCGCGGATTTCGCCGCCCGAACCCGTCGCCGCGCCCGCGAACGGCGAGATGGCGGTCGGATGGTTGTGCGTCTCGACTTTCATGAGCGTGTGCGTCAGCTCGACATGGCGCTCGTAATGTTCGCGCTCGCCGCGCGGAAACCAGCGCGCCGCGATGCCGCCCTGCATAATCGCCGAGTTGTCCGAATACGCGACGATGGTTCCCTCGTGATTCAGCTTCTCGGTATTGCGGATCATCTGGAACAGCGACATGTCCTGCTTCTCGCCGTCGATGGTCCATTCGCCGTTGAAAATCTTGTGGCGGCAATGTTCGCTGTTAGCCTGTGCGAACATCATCAGCTCGACGTCGGTCGGATTGCGCTTCAGGTCTTCGAACGCGTTCACCAGATAGTCGATTTCGTCGTCCGCCAGCGCGAGGCCCAGTTCCGCGTTCGCGGCTTCGAGCGCGCGGCGCCCCGTGCCGATGATGTCCACCGTCTGCAGCGGCTTCGCGGGCAGTTCGTCGAAGAGATGCAGCGCGAAATCGCGCGAAGCGACGACGCTCTCGGTCATGCGGTCGTGCAGTGCGGCGGCGACCTGGGCGCGCGCTTCGTCCGACAACAACTTCTTGCCGCCGAGAAAGCCGCTTTTCATGACGACCGAATACTCGACGCCGCGCTCGATGCGCCGCACGTGCGCCAGCCCGCAATGATGCGCGATGTCGCTTGCCTTGCTCGCCCACGGCGACACGGTGCCCAGGCGCGGCACGACCATGAAAGTCTCGATGTGGCCGCGTCCTTCCGGCGCTTCGAACGGCGCGCCGTAGTGCATCAGCGCGTGAATGCAGTTCGTGTCTTCATCGGTGAGCGGCGCCGACGAATTCACGAAATGCAGGAATTGCCCGCGCACGCCGACGATATTCGCGTCGATGCGGCTGAGCGTTTCGACAAGGCGGGTCTGACGGAAATCGGAGAGGGCCGAAGCGCCGGGGAAACACGAGAAGTGGGCCATTGTGACGGTGCGTCGATGACGTCTGTGAGCCGCTTGCCGGCACTCGGAGCGCCGAGTGTGCAAGGCGGCGTGAGGCGAAAGGAAGACCGCGATTATAACCCGGAAGCGTCTCGAAATCGGCTGGCGGCGGCCGGCGGCGCGCCTGGACCGTTGCGCGCGCCGAAACGTTCGCTGCCTTTTCGCCGCGTTCGCGAACGAGCCGCATCGTGCTTCGGCGCGCGCCCGCCGGCGGTCCCCGCGCCGCGAATTTGGCGCTATCATGGCGCGCTTTCTTCGGGCCGGCGCACCGCCGCGTCCGCCGTTTCACCGTCAAGACACGCGGCCCTCTCCGGCGCTATCGGCCTTCGGCCTTGCGCCCGCTGCGCCACCGGGCGCGTGCAATCTCCCGCCTGCGGGCGCAAAGAAATATGGATGTCATCGTCATCGGCGGAGGAATCGCCGGCATTGTCACCGCCTACGAGCTGCACGCGGCCGGGCATCGCGTCTGCGTGATCGAACGTCACGCGACCGTCGCCCAGGGCGCGACCTACGGTCAGGGCGGCGCGCTGCTGCCTTCGCCGCTCGACGTCTGGTTCGGGCCGACCTTCATGGCGTCGAGCCGCGCGAAGCAGAGCGGCATGATCGCGAAGACGGCCTTCGACGGCACGGCGCGCGACTTCCTGAAGCAACTCGCCCGCCTGCGCGACCCCGAGGCGTTCGCCGCGCAATACGCGCTGTTGCAGCCGCTCGTCGAGCTATCGCGGCGCGCGCTCGGCCTCATCGAAACGCAGCGCGAACTGGACTACGAACAGCGCGTCGGCATGCTGCACGTCTTCCGCCATGCGCGCGAGCTCGACGAAGCGCAGCCCGCCATCGACTTGCTCAAGCGCTTCGGCGTCGCGCATCGCGTGCTCTCGCCGGAACAATGCGTCGAGGCGGAGCCTTCGGTGCCCGACGATCCCGCCTTCGCGGGCGGCGTGCTGCTGCCGGCCGAGCGCACCGGCAACTGTCCGCTCCTCACGAAGCAGCTCAAGCAACTGCTCGAAGACGGCGGCGTGCAGTTCCGCATGAGCCGCCAGGTCGCCGCACTGCAACTGGACGAGCGCCGCGCGGCCGTCCAGCTCGCGAGCGTGGGCGTGGGCGATGAGCGCAAGCGCGCGGCGGATGTCGAAGTCATCTCGGCCGATGCGGTCGTCGTTGCGGCGGGCGCGGGGACGCCCGCGCTCGTCGGCGGCTTTGCGTCGACGCCTTCGCTCCATCCGCTGCGCGTTCACACGCTGACCGCGCCGGTCGCCTACGAGGAGCGCGCGCCGCATGTGACGGTGGTCGATTCGGTGAAGCGCATCACGATGACGCGCGTGAACCAGCGGCTGCGCGTGGGCGGCGCGGGCGTCTTCCAGAGCATCGCGAAAGCCGACAAGCCCGCTGACGCGGGCCTCGCGCGCCGCGCCTTCGATCTGCTCGGCCAGGGCACGCACGACTGGATTCCGGGCGCCGCGCGCGTGTCGGCGGCGCGTTCGTGGGACGGCGTGCGCCTGCTTTCGGCGGACGGCTTGCCGGCGGTCGGCGCGACGCCGCATCCGCGCCTTTTCGTCAATGCGGCGCACGGTCCGGCCGGCTGGGGGCTTGCGTGCGGCTCTGCTAAAGTGGTCGCGGATCTCGTCTCCGGCCTCACGCCCGACATTCCCGCCGACACGCTCGCGGCGCTGCGCATCGATCGCTTCTGACGCGCGAGCACACGCGCCGCGTGATCGTGGCATGAAGGCTGCGGCCGGAGCGCTTCTGTCGATCACTCGCCCGCGCCGCCATGACACCTTCCGCTCCGTACTTCACTCCCGACGACCACGCTATCGCGCTCCTGACACTCGCGGAGCTGCGCATGCTCGAAGCGCGCTCCGCCGCCGCGCTGCCACCGCATGCGCTGATGGCGCGTGCGGGCGCGTCCGCCGCGCAATGTCTGCTCGATGCCCTCGAGCGCGATCCCGATGCGCGCGCGCTGCCCGTCTGGATCGCGGCGGGCCCCGGCAACAACGGCGGCGACGCGCTCGTGATGGCCGAGCGTCTTCATCGCGCGGGCGTGGCTGTGCGGGTGTGCATGCCCATCGAAGTGAAGCCCGACGACGCGCGCTGGGCGCTGGATTCGGCGCGCGCGGCCGGCGTCGCGATCGAAAGCGAGCCGCCCGCTTCCTCCGATGCTTCCGACGCGTTCGATCGATTCGGCTGGCTCGTCGACGGCATGTTCGGCATCGGCCTCACGCGCCCGCTCGACGGCGTCTTCGCGACGCTCGCCGCGCACATGACGCGGCGCGCGCGGCAGTCCGGACGCGTGCTCGCGCTCGATGTGCCGAGCGGACTCGACAGCGACACGGGCGCGCCCGTCGGCGGCGGGGAGGCGCTGCGCGCGAACGCGACGATCACCTTCATCGGCGCGAAACCCGGCCAGTACACCGCGCAGGGCCGCGATCTGTGCGGCACGCTTCACGTCGCGACGCTGGACGTGGAACCGCCCGCCGCGCCGTCCATCGCGCTAAACGCGACGCCCCTCTTTCGCGCGCACATGCCGCCGCGCGACTACGCGACGAACAAAGGCACGTTCGGCACGCTCGCGGTCGTCGGCGGCGATACCGGCATGTGCGGCGCGCCGATCCTCGCCGGGCGCATGGCGCTCTACGGCGGCGCGGGCAAGGTGCACGTCGCGTTTCTGGGCGAAGGCGGCCCGCCCTACGATCCGCCGCATCCGGAACTGATGCTGCATCACATCGACGGCTTCGCGCTCGACAAGATGGACGCGCTTTCCATCGGCTGCGGTATGGGCAGGAGCGATCGCGCGAAAAAAGTGCTCGCCGATGTACTCGCGCTCGACATGCCGAAACTGCTCGATGCCGACGCGCTCAATCTCGTCGCGCAAGACGACGCGCTCGCCGCCCAGGTCGCGGCGCGCGGCGGCGCGGGCGATCCCTGCATTCTGACGCCGCATCCGCTGGAAGCCGCGCGTTTGCTCGGCACCGACGCGAAAGGCGTTCAGGCCGACCGCATCGCCGCGGCGCGCCGGCTTTCGGCGCGCTATGCCGCGGTTGTCGTGCTGAAAGGATCGGGGACCGTGATCGCTTCAGCGGATGGCCGCGTCGCCGTGAATCCGACCGGCAACGCCGGACTCGCGACGGGCGGCACCGGCGACGTGCTCGGCGGTCTGATCGGCGCGTTGCTCGCGCAGAAACTGCCGCCTTACGAGGCGTCGCTCGCGGGCGTGTTTCTGCATGGACTCGCCGCGGAGACGTTGACCGGCGAAGGCGTCGGCCCGGCCGGACTCACGGCCGGAGAACTCGCGCCGCAGGTGCGCAGTCTCATCAACCGCCGCTTCTATGCGCCGCGCTAGCCGCACGCGCGACGCATTCCGAGCGGCGGTTCATGCATCGTCGCTATACTCGCTTTTGATTCGCCTTTTCTTCGATTCGGGCATCCGCGGGCGCCGCTTTTCGCGCTCACGCACCTTCGAGGGTCGCGGCGCGCGAGTCGCCTGCCCGCATCGCACGGACGTTTCCCACTGTCACTTCTGGATTATCAGACCGCTATGACGCTCAATTCGCTTCCTGCCTGGTCGGCGCTGCAATCGCACTACGATGCCATCTCTGGCGAGCGCCTGCGCGACTGGTTCGCGCCGCAAAACGACACCGCGCCGACGCGCGCCGAGCGCCTGACGTTCGAAGGCGGCGGACTCGCGATCGATTTCTCGAAGAACCGCATCACCGACGCCACGCTCGAACTGCTGGTCCAGCTCGCCGAGCAGGCCGGCGTCACGAAGCGCCGCGACGCGATGTTCAATGGCGATATCGTCAACGTCACGGAAGGACGCGCCGCGCTCCATACCGCGCTGCGCGCGCAGTCGCCCGACGCGCCGTTTCACGAGCAGGTGCAAAGCGAGAAGGCCAAGATGGCCGCGTTCGCCGACAAGGTGCGCAACGGCGCCTGGACGGGCTATACCGGCAAGCGCATTCGTCATGTGGTGAATATCGGCATCGGCGGATCGGATCTCGGGCCGAAGATGGTCGTGCATGCGCTGCATCATCTCGCGTCGAAGGAACTGGACACGTACTTCGTCTCCAACGTCGATGGCGCCGATCTCTACAACGTGCTGCAACAGGTCGACGCCGAAGAGACGCTGGCGATCGTCGTCTCGAAGACCTTCACCACGCTCGAGACGATGACCAACGCGCATTCGATGCGCGACTGGTTCATCCAGCAAGGCTGCCCGGAAGGTCAACTGTCGAAGCACTTCGTCGGCGTGTCGGCGAATCCGGCCGAGGTCGTGAAGTTCGGCATCGCGAAAGAGAACATCTTCGAGATGTGGGACTGGGTCGGCGGGCGCTATTCGCTGTGGTCGGCGGTGGGGCTCTCGATCATGCTGTCGGTCGGGCCGCAGAACTTCGATGCGCTGCTGCAAGGCGCGGACGCGATGGATCAGCACTTCCGTACCGCGCCGCTTGCCGAGAACCTGCCGGTGCTGATGGGCATGATCGGCATCTGGTATCGCAATTTCTTCGGCTCGCAAAGCGATCTCATCGCGCCGTACTCGCAGGCGCTGGACTACCTGCCGTCCTATCTTCAGCAACTGGAGATGGAAAGCAACGGCAAGTCGGCGACGCTTTCAGGCGGCATGGTCGACTACGCCACCGCCGCCGTGATCTGGGGCGAGCCCGGCACGAACGGCCAGCACGCGTTCTTCCAGATGCTGCATCAGGGGCCGACGATCATCCCGATCGACTTCATCGCCGTGCTGACGCCCGAGCATCCGCTCGTCGATCATCATGCGAAGCTGCTCGCGAACTGTTTCGCGCAAAGCGAAGCGCTGATGCTCGGCCGCACGCTCGAGGAAGCGAAGAAGGTCGCGGGTCCTGGCAAGGAAGAGCTGGCGACGCACCTGAGCTTTCCGGGCAACCGGCCCACGACGACCATCATGCTCGATGCGCTCACACCGCAGTCGCTCGGCGCGCTGATCGCGCTTTACGAGCATAAGGTGCTGGTTCAGGGAACGGTGTGGGACATCAACTCGTTCGATCAGTGGGGCGTGGAACTCGGCAAGATTCTCGGCAAGGTGGTCGAAGCCGACATCACCGCGCCGAGCGTCGATGCCGCGAAGCACGATTCGTCGACGTCCGCGTTGATCGAGCGTGCGCGCAAGGCGCTCAAGCGCTGATTCGTCGCGTTTGCCATGAAGCCCGTAGCGTTCGCGCGCTGCGGGCGTCTTTATACGCTCAGGCCGTTGACGAGCCGCCCCGCTTCGATCGTCACCGTGGCATCGCAGCGCTCCGCGAGTTCGGCGTCGTGCGTGACGAGCACGAGCGTCGCGCCATTGCGCTTGTTCATTTCGAACATGAGATCGATGATCGCGTAGCCGGTCGCGGCGTCGAGGCTGCCGGTGGGCTCGTCGGCGAAAAGCACCGCCGGGTGCGTCACGAACGCGCGAGCGAGTGCGACGCGCTGCTGCTCGCCGCCCGAAAGCAGCTTTGGATAATGGCTCGTGCGCTGCGACAGCCCGACCTGTTCCAGCAGCGAACGCGCACGCTGCGCGATCTGATCGTGCGGAATCTCGGCGCGCAATTCGAGCGGCAGCATGACGTTCTCAAGCGCGGTGAGATGCGGCATCAACTGGAACGACTGAAATACGAATCCGACCGCGCCGCTTCTGAGCGCGGCGCGTTCGTCTTCATCGAGCGTCGAGAGTTCCTTCCCGAGCAGGCGAACCGAGCCCTCCGTCGCGCTGTCCAATCCCGCGAGCAAGCCGAGCAAGGTCGACTTGCCCGAGCCCGATGCCCCGACGATGGCCACGCTGCTTCCCTTCGCGATGGACAAGTCGATTCGATCGAGAATCGTCAGCTCGCCCGTTGCGTCCTTTACCCGCTTGCTCAATCCCCGAACTTCGATGACCGGCTCGATATTGTTTTGCATGGACACCTTGAAAAAGAACTGGACCGCGCGTGGCTTCGTCGTGGCCGCGATCGCGAATGCCGCGTTTGCGCTGACGGCATCGCCGAGCGCCGAAGCCGCCGACGCGCAAGCCGCGCAAGTCACACAAGTCACACAAGCGAAGCCCGCAATCGTCGTGCTGGGCGACAGCCTCTCAGCCGAATATGGCTTACCGCGCGATACGGGCTGGGTGAATCTGCTGCGCGAGCGCCTGGCGAAAGAGCGTTTCGATTATAGCGTCGCGAATTCGAGCATCAGCGGGGACACGACGAGCGGCGGCCGCGCGCGCCTCTCGACCGTGCTGGCGCGCATGAAGCCGGCGGTCGTCATCGTGGAACTCGGCGCGAACGATGCGCTGCGCGGCGTGCCGCTTTCCACGACGGAGACGAACCTTCGCGGCATCGTCGATGCATCGCAGGCGGCGCACGCGAAAGTCGTGCTCATCGGCATGTATGTCCCGCCCAACTACGGCCCGGACTATTCGCAGAAGTTCCACGCGGTGTATGAACGCATCGCCCAGGAAAAGAAGGTGCCGCTCGTGCCCTTCCTGCTCGCGGGCATCGAAAACAAGCCGTCGATGTTTCAGGCCGACCAGATGCATCCGACGGTGCAGGCCCAGCCCTTGCTCGTCGACAACGTCTGGCCAACGTTGAAACCCTTGCTGAGCGCAGGCGCGTCGCATTAGCCGACGCGAGTGCGACAGCGCTTCGAAAGAACGCGGAACACGGCCAGGATTTTCTCGCGTCACTCTTATAACCCGCTCATCAGAGAGCGACTCTACAAGGAGGTCACGTGAAATATTTCTCCCTGCTCGCATTGACCGTCGCTGTTTCGGCTTGCGCGGCGCAGCCGCCTGCTGGTGTCCAGCAAGTCGGCACGAGCCAGAAGACGCCGAAGGTCGTCGCTCAATGTATCGCCGAGAAATGGTCGACCAAATCGCAGCAACAGGTCGTATCGCAGGACACGCTCGCCAACGATCAGGCCATCGACGTGTTCGTGCCGGGCCAGCAGCCGCCCAATGGCGCGGCCGCAGTGGTGCGTCCGTCGTGGTCGGGTCCGGGCTCGTGGGTCGGCTTCCGCGCTGCGGGCGCAGCGGGCAGCGACGCGACGGGCGACATTCAGGGCTGCCTGTAACGGCGACATTGCGCCGATGATTCCGAGCATCGGCGCGTTTGGTCCGCTGACGACGCGCAACGAAAAAGCCCCGCTTCCTTTCGGAAGCGGGGCTTTCTTCTTGGAGCGCGCGGTTTTCGCGTTCGCCCGCTTACTCAGCCGATGGCGCGGGCGCCGCGCTCAGCTTGACCTTCGAGCGTGCCTTCAGGGAGTCGATGAACGCTTCCATATCGGCTTGCGCATACACCTGCGCCACCTGCTGCTGCGCACCCGCGAGTCGGTCCGCGGCCACGGGCGCGGCCTTCTCGATTCCGTTCACGCGATAAATCGCGTAGCCATCCGCGCCGAGATCGACGCCCACATAAGCCGGCAGCTTCGACGCGTCAGCCTTGAAAATGGCGCCGAGCGCCGCGGGCGGCACGCCTTGCGCGTCATTGCGCGAGACCGTGACCGCGGGCGTGAAGCCGTCCGTGGACTTCGACTTCTGCAGTTCCGCGAGCTTCGCTTCGCCTTCCTTGCGCGCCATCGCCGCTGACTGCTCCGCGACGACTTTCGCGCGCACGGCGTCCTTGACGACGTCGAATGCGGGCACCGTCGAGGCCTTGTAATCGGTCACGCGCGCGGCGACGAGCGTGTTGTTGCCGACATCCACGGCTTGCGTGTTATTGCGCTCCTTCACCGAATCCGGTGCGAAGACGGCCGCAAGCAACTTGGCGTTGTTGAGCGGGCTGTCCTGCGGCAATTGCGGGTTCGGCTTCGGCCCGACCGTTGCCGTCTGGATGGTGAGCTTGTACTTGTCGGCGGCGGGTTGCAGCGACTTCGCCTTTTCGTAGACGAGATCGGTGAAGCCCTGCGCGCTGTCGGCGAAGCCTTTCGTGCCTTGCTGCGCGGCGTAGTCTTTCGCGACGGCGTCTTTCACTTCGTCGAAGGACTTCGTGACGGACGGCTTCACGTCCGTCGCCTGGATGATGTGATAGCCGAAATCCGACTCCACGATGCCGCTCACTTCGCCCTTCTTCAGGCTGAACGCGGCGTCGTCGAAAGCCTTGCCGCCCGCGATCTGGCCCGGCGCGAAGTAGCCGAGATCGCCGCCCTTGGCTGCGGAGCCGGAGTCGTCCGAGTTCTTCCGGGCGATTTCCGCGAACTGGTCGGGATGCGCCTTGACCTGCGCGAGAAGTTCTTCCGCCTTCTGCCTGGCTTTCGCCTTGTCGGCAACGCTCGCGTCCTTGGGCGCGTTCACGAGAATGTGGCTCGCGCGCACTTCGCCTTGCGTCTTGTAGCGCTGGATGTTGTCGTCGTAGAACTTCTTCAGTTCGGCGTCGCCCGGCTTCGCTGCGGCAGCGAGCGTCGACGGCGACAGTACGAGGTACTGGATCGTCGCGGTTTCCGGCGTCGCGAAGTCGCTGCGATGCGCATCGTAATACGCCTGAAGCTGCGCGTCCGTCGGCTGCACTTTGGCCGCGAAGTCGGTCGCGCGCAGCACGATGCCCTGAACGGTGCGGCGTTGTTCGGCCAGTTCCGTCAGGTTTTGCGCCAGCGACTTCGACGTGAAAGAAGTCTGCTGAATGCTCGCCGGAATCTGGTCGTTCGCGAGCGTGTAGCGCATGCGCTCGTCGTACTGCGCGGGCGTCATGCCTTGCATCGCGAGAAGCTGCTTGTAACGATCGACGTCGATGCTGCCGTCCGGCTTGCGCAGCGACGCGATGACCGGATCGGCGAGGAGCGCGCGGCGCACGGCGTCGTCCGATGCGGTGAGGTGCAGGCGTTGCGCTTCGTCGGCGAGCGCGCGCTGCTGCACGAGGCTGTCGACCATGGCCCTGCGGGTTTCGGGCGAATCGAACATCTTGGCGTCGAACTGCGCGCCGAGCATCGAGCGGGCACGTTCGACTTGCTGCCGGAAGGCGCTTTCGTACTCGGCGCGCGTGATCTTGTGGCCGTTCACGCTCGCGACGTAGGCGCTTTCGTCGAAGAAGTTGCTGAAGCCCTGAATCCCGACGAAGCCCAGTCCGGGCACGATGATGAGAAGCAACAGGGCCATCATCAGGCGCTGGTGATTGCGGAAATAGTCGAGCATGCGTAGCGCTACGTGATTAGACAAAACGCTCGATATTACAACAGCGGGAGGGGAAAAGGCGAAAGGCGGTGGGGTTTCGCACTTTTTCATGAGCGCGTCCGCCGAATGCGCCCGCGCGCGACGACTCGTTGCATGTCGCGCAAGGAAGCTGCGATATTTAGGAAACTTAAGTAACGAGCGCGCAAAGAAAAATCCCGTAAGCCGCAAGGCCTACGGGATTCTCAGTGATTCTGGCGGAGCGGACGGGACTCGAACCCGCGACCCCCGGCGTGACAGGCCGGTATTCTAACCAACTGAACTACCGCTCCCGGATGATGCGTGATGCCGCTGGAACTGGTGGGTGCTGAGAGGCTCGAACTCCCGACCTACGCCTTGTAAGGGCGCCGCTCTACCAACTGAGCTAAGCACCCGGCTTCCGCTTGTGCGGAGGAACCGGTAAAACAGCACCGTTCCCAGCGAGTCAGCTAGTTTAGCGCATCCTTCAGAGCTTTGCCAGCGCGAAATTTCGGGATTTTCGCCGCTTCGATAGTGATCGCGGCTCCGGTACGCGGATCGCGGCCAGTGCGCGCGAGGCGCTCGCCCACCGCGAACGTGCCGAAGCCGACGAGCGTCACGGAGTCGCCCTTCTCGAGCGTCGCGCGCACGCCGCCGATCACGGCTTCGAGCGCGCGGCCGGCTGCGGCCTTGGAGATATCGGCTTCTTGCGCGATGTGGTCGATGAGTTCCGTCTTGTTCATTGAAATCCCCGAATCTGGTTTGGCACGTTGTAATCGATATTGTCCGCATCCGCGATGAACGCGATGCGCGCGCCATTAGAAGCAGCCGAAACGCGCGTGTCAACGAGGGTTGCGCCGGATTCCACGCCCGCAACGAACGCACCGCACGCTCGCCAAAAAGAAAAACCCGCGGACGATGCCGCGGGTTTTCTTGGCTTGCCTGCTACGTTGCGATGGGTCAGTGCTTCACGACATCGCCCGTTGCCGGCTGGTCCTTCTGCGCTTCGGCGGCGACCGGCGTTGCCTTCGTTTCTTCTTCGGGCAGCGGCTCCGGCGTCCGTTCGAGCGCCAGTTCCAGCACACGATCGATCCAGCGCACCGGCACGATCTCGATGGCGTTCTTCACGTTGTCGGGGATGTCGGCGAGATCCTTCGTATTCTCTTCCGGGATCAGCACGAGCTTGATGCCGCCGCGATGCGCCGCCAGCAGCTTCTCCTTCAATCCGCCGATTGGCAGCACTTCACCGCGCAGCGTGATTTCGCCCGTCATCGCGACATCCGCGCGCACCGGAATGCCGGTGAGCACCGACACCAGCGCCGTCGTCATCGCGATACCGGCGGACGGACCGTCCTTCGGCGTCGCGCCTTCGGGCACGTGAATGTGGATGTCCTTCTTCTCGAACGATTCATCCGTGATGCCCAGACGCCGCGAACGCGACCGCACGACCGAGCGCGCGGCTTCGACGGATTCCTTCATCACGTCGCCGAGCGAACCGGTGCGGATCACGCCGCCCTTGCCGGGCATGACCGCCGCTTCGATCGTCAGCAGATCGCCGCCCACTTCCGTCCACGCGAGACCCGTCACCTGACCGATCTGGTTTTCCTTCGCGGCCAGACCGAAGTCGTACTTGCGCACGCCGAGGAAGGTATCGAGGTTGGAACCATCGACCTTCACCGCGCCTTCGGCCTTCTTCAAGAGCAGCATCTTCACGACCTTGCGGCAGATCTTGGAGATTTCGCGCTCGAGCGAACGCACGCCGGCTTCACGCGTGTAGTAGCGAATGATGTCGCGGATGGCTTGCTCCGTGACGTCGATCTCGTCTTCCTTCAGGCCGTTGTTGCGCTTCTGCTTCGGCAGCAGATAACGCTGCGCGATGCTGACCTTCTCGTCCTCCGTGTAACCCGAGAGACGGATGACTTCCATCCGGTCGAGCAACGGCGGCGGAATGTTCAGCGAGTTCGACGTCGCGACGAACATCACGTCCGACAGGTCGAAGTCCACTTCGATGTAGTGGTCCGCGAACGTGTGGTTCTGCTCCGGGTCGAGCACTTCGAGCAGCGCGGATGCCGGATCGCCACGGAAATCCATGCCCATCTTGTCGACTTCGTCGAGCAGGAAGAGCGGATTACGCACGCCGACCTTCGCGAGGCTCTGCAGAATCTTGCCAGGCATCGAGCCAATGTACGTGCGACGGTGGCCGCGGATCTCGGACTCGTCGTGCACGCCGCCCAACGCCATACGCACGAACTTGCGGTTCGTGGCGCGCGCGATCGACTGCCCGAGCGAAGTCTTGCCGACGCCCGGAGGCCCGACGAGGCACAGAATCGGCGCCTTCACCTTCTCGACGCGTTGTTGAACCGCGAGATATTCGAGGATGCGTTCCTTGACCTTTTCGAGACCGAAGTGGTCTTCGTCGAGCACGCGCTCGGCATTCGAGAGGTCGTTGTTGACCTTGCTCTTCTTGCGCCACGGCAAGCCGATCAGCGTGTCGATGTAGTTGCGCACGACCGTCGCTTCCGCCGACATCGGCGACATGAGCTTCAGCTTTTTGAGTTCGGCGTCGGCCTTCTTCTTGGCTTCCTTCGGCATGCGCGCGGCGGCGATGCGCTTCTCGAGTTCCTCGAGATCCGCGCCCTCTTCGCCTTCGCCCAGTTCCTTCTGGATGGCCTTGACCTGTTCGTTCAGGTAGTACTCGCGCTGGCTCTTTTCCATCTGACGCTTCACGCGCCCACGGATGCGCTTCTCGACCTGGAGAATGTCGATTTCGGCTTCGAGCTGGGCGAGCAGATGCTCCAGCCGCTCGACGACCGGAAACATTTCCAGAATGTGCTGCTTCTGATCGAGCTTGAGCGGAAGATGCGCGGCGATGGTATCCGCAAGACGACCCGCTTCGTCGATGCCCGACAGCGACGTCAGGATCTCGGGCGGAATCTTCTTGTTGAGCTTCACGTACTGATCGAACTGGGAGACGATCGCGCGGCGCAGCGCCTCGGTCTCGGCGCTGTCGGCGTGATCCGGTTCGAGCGGCATCACGTCGCAGGAAAACTGCGTTTCCTGCTCTTCAATGGAGAGCGTCTTTGCGCGCTGCAAACCTTCGACGAGCACCTTCACCGTGCCGTCCGGCAGTTTGAGCATTTGCAGGATGTTGGCGATACATCCCACTTCGTACATGTCTTTTTCGGTCGGCTCGTCCTTCGCCGCCGTTTTCTGGGCGACGAGCATGATGTGCTTGCCGCCTTCCATCGCGGCTTCGAGGGCCTTGATCGACTTGGGCCGCCCAACGAAGAGCGGAATCACCATGTGCGGGAACACGACTACGTCGCGCAGCGGGAGCAGCGGCAGCGTGATGCGTTCCTGCGGGAGGAGTTGGGTTCCTGACATTTCATTTCCCCATTAATGGAATCGGTTCGTTCGTAAGTAAGGCCGTTAAGAGCTATTGCAAGCCTTTATCGGAAGGGAAAAGTCGGTAGTCCAAGATCGTCAGTAACGTCCACAACATAACCGAAAAATAAACAAAGGCCGTTCACGTTGCCATGAACGGCCTCTCGCCGACACACAGCCCGGTTTAATTCGACCCTGCTACTTTCGGCGCATCTTCGTAAATGAGCAGCGGCTTGCCGTCGCCGTCGATGGTGTTGTCATCGACGATCACTTCCGAAACGCCCTTCATCGTCGGCAGTTCGTACATGACGTCGAGCAACGCCTGTTCCAGAATCGAGCGCAGGCCGCGCGCGCCGGTTTTGCGGCGGATTGCCTTTTGCGCGATGGCCTGCAGCGCGGCCGGGCGAATCTCCAGTTCCACGCGCTCCATGGCAAAGAGCTTGTGATACTGCTTCACCAGCGCGTTCTTCGGCTCGATGAGAATCTTGACGAGTGCGGCTTCGTCGAGCTTGCCGAGCGTTGCCACGACCGGCAGGCGGCCGATCAGTTCGGGAATCAGGCCGAACTTGATCAGGTCTTCCGGCTCGACTTCGCGCAGCACCTCGCCCGCGTCGCGGTCCTGCTTGCTCTTCACGCTCGCGCCGAAGCCGATGCCCGTTTTCTCCGTGCGATCGGTAATGACCTTTTCGAGCCCGTCGAACGCGCCGCCGCAGATGAACAGGATGTTGGTCGTATCGACCTGGATGAAATCCTGGTTCGGATGCTTGCGTCCGCCTTGCGGCGGCACCGACGCCATCGTGCCTTCGACCAGCTTCAGAAGCGCCTGCTGCACGCCCTCGCCCGACACGTCGCGCGTGATGGACGGGTTGTCGGATTTGCGGCTGATCTTGTCGATTTCATCGATATAGACGATGCCGCGCTGCGCCTTGTCGACTTCGTAGTTGCAGTTCTGCAGCAGCTTCTGAATGATGTTCTCGACGTCCTCGCCGACGTAGCCGGCTTCGGTGAGCGTCGTCGCGTCCGCGATCACGAACGGCACGTTCAGCATGCGCGCGAGCGTTTGCGCGAGCAGCGTCTTGCCGGAGCCGGTCGGCCCGATCAGCAGAATGTTGCTCTTCGACAGCTCGATGTCGTCCTTCTTGTCGAGATGCTTGAGCCGCTTGTAGTGGTTGTACACGGCCACCGCGAGAATCTTCTTCGCGCGTTCCTGGCCGATCACGTACTGATTGAGGATATCGCTGATTTCCTGCGGGCTCGGCAGGTCGGACTTGGACAGCCCGGCCTCTTCCGCCGCGCCGGCCGCCTCATCGCGAATGATCTCGTTGCACAAGTCGATGCATTCATCGCAGATGAACACCGACGGGCCCGCAATGAGTTTCTTGACCTCATGCTGGCTCTTTCCGCAAAACGAGCAATACAGCAGCTTTTCGCTGCTGGAACCTTTCTTGTCCGCCATAAATGTGTAAGCCTCCGGACACTCTTGTTACATGATACGCCCTTCGTTCCGGCCACGCAGATTGGTTCCGCGTAGCCGGCCGAAGCACGTTTTGGCGTTGCGCCGCATGCGCCATCCGCATCTGGCCGGCCTCTTCCGAGGACCGGCGCGGCGCCGCTCCGGACGCCTTCAGGGACGCTTGTGCAGCACCTGGTCGACGATGCCGTAAGCCTGCGCGTCGTCGCCCGACATGAAATTGTCGCGATCCGTGTCGCGCGCGATGCGCTCGACCGGCTGACCCGTGTGATGCGACAGCAACTGGTTGAGACGTTCCTTCAGGTACAAAATTTCGCGCGCCTGAATTTCGATATCCGACGCCTGGCCGCGTGCGCCGCCGAGCGGCTGGTGAATCATCACGCGGGCGTTGGGCAGCGCGACGCGCTTGCCTTTCGCGCCCGAAGCCAGCAGAAACGCGCCCATGCTGGCAGCAAGCCCCATGCACAGCGTGGAGACGTCCGGCTTCACGAACTGCATGGTGTCGTAGATCGCCATGCCGGCAGAAACCGAGCCGCCCGGACTGTTGATGTACAGGCTGATGTCCTTGTCAGGGTTCTCGCTTTCGAGGAACAGTAACTGCGCGACGACGAGATTCGCCGACTGGTCGTTGACCTCACCCACGAGGAACACCACGCGCTCCTTCAGGAGCCGGGAATAGATGTCATAGGCACGCTCGCCGCGGCCGCTCGTTTCCACGACCATCGGGACGAGGCCGAGCGCCTGGGCTTCGAAGTCCCGCGGAGCATGGGACGCCAACGTGTCGAGCAATTCAGCGCGAAAGGTCATGCAATTTCCTTGTTCGGAATAGGGATACTGAACGACGAAGGAACATCGATAAGAACGGCATGCACACGCGCAAACTTTAATGCAAAAAAGGCGTGCGGGCCGCCGTCCGACGACCCCGCACGCCCCTTGCCAATCGCGTCAGGCTTGCGCCGTTGCGCTGGCCAGTTCCTCGAAGCTGACTTCCTTGTCGGTCACCTTGGCCTTGTCGAGCACGAAGTCCACGACGTTGCTTTCCACGACGTAGGCTTCCATTTCAGCGAGGCGCTGCTGGTTCGAATAATACCAGCGGACGACTTCCTTCGGGTCTTCATAGCTTTTCGCGAATTCGTCCACTTCGGCGCGAATCTGCTCGGGCTTCGCCTGCAGGTCGTTGGCCTTCACGAGTTCGGCGAGAACCAGGCCGAGCTTCACGCGGCGCTCAGCCTGCTCGGCGAACATCTCGGCCGGAATCGGCGCGTCGGCGGCATTCGGCACGCCGCGTTGCTGAAGGTCCTGGCGCGCCATTTCGACGAGGCGCTGTTGGTCCTGTTCGATCAGCGCCTTCGGCACGTCCAACTCCGAGATCTTCAGAAGCGCGTCCATGACCTGGTTCTTCACGATCTGCTGCGTGCGGCGCTTGGCTTCGCGCTCCAGGTTGTCCTTGATTTCGGCGCGCATCTTCGTGAGATCGCCGTCTTCGATTCCGAGCGACTTCGCAAATTCCGCGTCCACTTCCGGCATGTGGGGCCATTCGACCTTTTTCACAGTGATCGTGAATTGCGCCGTCTTGCCGGCGACGTCCTTGCCGTGATAATCGTCCGGGAACTTGAGGTCGAATTCGCGCGATTCGCCGGCCTTCAGGCCCGTTGCCGCTTGTTCGAATTCAGGCAGCATGCGGCCTTCGCCGAGCACGAACGCGAAGTCCTGTGCGCTGCCGCCTTCGAATTCGACGCCGTCGAGCTTGCCGACGAAGTCGAGCGTCACGCGGTCGCCGTCACGCGCTGCCGTGTCCGCGCCGCCGTCGCCATGCTCGCCGCCTTCGCCGCGCGGATGGAAGTGCACGCGCTGCTTGCGCAAAATGTCCAGCGTGCGGTCCACTTCCGCTTCCGAAATGGTGGTCACGGTGCGCTCGATTTCGGCATCGGCCACGTCGCCCAGCTTCACTTCCGGATACACCTCGAACGTGGCGTCGAACGCGTAGGCGTTGTCGGCGGCTTCGATCTTGGGCGCGAAGCTCGGCTGGCCCGCCACGCGCAGGTTCTCGGCGCGCGTCACATCGAAGAACTCCTTGCCGACCTTGTCGCTCAGCACTTCGGCTTCGACCTGGCCGCCGTACTGCTGCGTCACCATCTTGAGCGGCACCTTGCCCGGGCGGAAACCCGGCATGCGCACGTTCTTGGCCAACTGACGGATGCGCGAATCCACTTCCTTCTGCACGGTGTCCTTCGGCAGGGAAATGGTCACGCGGCGTTCGAGCTTGCCCAGGTTTTCAACTACGTTAGCCATGGCTTCAATCGTCCTAGAGTAATTCGGTGTGTTCGGTGTTCGGTTCTTCCGCGGTTCTAAAGGCGCGGGTCCGTTGAGATTGCCGGCGCTCGTTCGTTCGGCATCCGGCGTTCGGCGTTCAGGGAGCGCATACATCGCGCATGTCCGACGATGCCCGGACGTCGCCGAGCGAGTCAGCCAACAGAGCCAAGCATTTTAGCAAACAAATCGAAGCCGCCGCCTTGCGGGAACATGCATGCGGCGTTTCACGGCGTTTTCGCTGATTTCGGGGCCAATTCGGCGTAAATCCGCGTTTTCGCAATGAACGCGGTCGCGCACAATTCCGGCTATCGCGGCGGCGCTATTCTGCTGCGCGCGGCGCGCTGATAAGCTTGGCCGCGCATCGTCGACGACGCGTACCGCATGCGCCGCAGCGTTGAGCGCGATCATCGTGCGTTGCCGCGGCGATCGAACGCCCTTCCTCAACCAGAACATTTCGAGACACCATGCCTAACGCCACGCCTGCACCCGTAGTCGTCATTGCGCCCGATTCGTTCAAGGGATCGCTTTCCGCCGAAGACGTCGCGAACGCGATCGCGGAAGGCATCAGGCGCGCGCGGCCGGATGCGCAGATCCGCATCCTCCCGATGGCCGATGGCGGCGAAGGCACGCTCGACGCGATGCTGGCCGCTGGCGGCGAGCGGCGCATGCTCGATGTGCGCGGGGCGGCGGGCGCACGCCGCAACGCCGCGACCGGACTGCTCGCCGATGGCAGCGCGATGATCGAGACGGCCGAAGTGGTCGGCATCACCGATCCCGACGGCATGGCGGCGCCCGTCACCGAGCGCAGCACGCTCGGCATGGGCGAGGCGATCCGCGCGCTGCTCGACTCGGGCGCGCGCAAGTTCTTCGTGGCGCTCGGCGGCAGCAGCACGAACGACGGCGGCGCCGGACTGCTCGTCGGGCTCGGCGTGAAACTCTTCGATGCCGACGGCAACGAACTGCAGCCGGTGCCCTCGGCGCTCGCGAAAGTCGCGCGCGTCGACGCATCGGGGCTCGATGTTCGCGTGAACGAGGCGCAATTCGTCGGCATGTCGGACGTCGACAATCCACTCACCGGCGAGCACGGCGCGACCGCTGTTTTCGGTCCGCAAAAGGGTGTCACGCCCGACCAGATTCCTGTGCTCGACGCCGCCCTCGCCCATTTCGCGGATCGGCTGGAACCGGCGCTCGGTTTCGCCAAACGCAACGAACCCGGCGCGGGCGCGGCGGGCGGCCTGGGCTTCGCGCTGCACATGCTGGGCGCGCGGTTCGAGACGGGCGCGGAAGTCGTCGCGCGCGAAATCGGACTCGATGCCGCGCTCGAAGGCGCGGACTGGCTCATTACCGGCGAAGGTCGTTCGGATGTGCAGACGCTCCATGGCAAGGCGCCTTTCATCGCGTGCAAGCATGCGCGCGCGGCGGGCGTGCCGGCATCGCTGCTTTCGGGCGCGGTCGATCCGGCCGCCCTGCCGCGGCTGTCGGCGCATTTCAGCGGCTGCTTTTCGCCGGCGCCCGGTCCCATCACGCTCGATGTCGCGATCCGCGACGCCGCGCGTCTCCTCGCGAACGAAGCGGAACAACTCACGCGGCTGCGCTTCGGTTCGCTTTGACCGGCGACGGCTACATACAGCGTCGCCCCGCCCGCGCGAGCTTGAGCCGCCGGCGTTTTTTGAAGGAACGAGCTGGATGATTCGCCCGCCGTACCGCGTCGGCTCGAGAAGCGTTGAGACAAGCGCGCGGGCTTGCGGCATCGCGCGTTCGCCACGGATGAGGCGGCGAAGAGCGTTGCGAAAAGCGCGCTAGCTTGCGCATCGCGCGTTCGCCGCCGACGAAGCTCGGTTCAAGCTCCCGCGTACCTCACGCATGCCGCCGAGCCGATCAAAAAACCGCTCACGCCCGCGCGCCGATGCCCGTTCGCCGTCCGAACGCCACGCGATCCAGACACCAGACCGCGAGCATCGTCAGTCCCATCAGCGGGAAAACGACGCCCACGAGCGCGAGTGCGCCGCGCCACGCGCGCATCGGCGGGCGCTTGGCGGGACGCGACGGCGCGCCGAGCGTGCGCGACGGACGGCGCTTGAGCCACATCACGAATCCGGTCACCGAGAGCGCCGCGAGCCCGAGCGAAATGACCGAGCAGACAATCTGATTCGCCACGCCGAAGTAGCGTCCCATGTGCAGCGACGTGCCGTAAGAAATCGCCCGGGCGACCGTGCCGTAAGTCCGGTACGAGATGTCGGAGAGCACGCGCCCGCTGTACTGGTCGATGTGCAAGGTCCGCTCGTCGCGCGGGTCCGCGGGAAAGTACGACACGGTGTAGACGCCCGTCCGCGATGACGGCAGCGCGATGCCGTAGTCATCGACGACGCCGGACTTCGCGGCAAGCGCGATCACATCGTCGAGCGACAGGCGCGAGCCGGCCGTCGCGTTGTCCGTCGCGCCCGCGCTCTCGGGCATGGCCGTCGCGCCGACGGCCCACGGCGTCTGATGCAGCGGCAAGTCGTCCATTTTCATCGCCATGCCGTGCATCGCGTGCGCGTCGTGCGGCGCGTTGCCGGGCGCGGTGGAATGCACATGCGCCTCGCCCCACGCGCCTTTCGGATATCCGAGCGACGCGGACGTGGCCAGCGCCTTGAACTGCTTGCCCCACGATCCGGACCACGGCAGTCCGCTCAGCACGAAAAAGAGCGCGCCGATGGCAAGCCACACGCCGCCCACCGCATGCAAATCGCGCCACCACGCGCGCCCCGCGAGCGACAGTCGCGGCGTCCACACGCCGCCCGTGCGGCGGCTCCCCGCGCTCCAAGGCCACCACAGCGCAACGCCTGTGCCGATCATCACGAGCGTCCAACATCCGGCCAGTTCCATCAGCAGCTCGCCGGGCTTGCCGAGCATGAGCCCGCGATGCAGATTGCGAATCTGCTTCATCAGCCGATGCTCGACGCTCAGCTTGCCGAGCACCGCGCCGTCATACGGGTTCACATAGACGCTCTCGCTTTCTCCCGACGCGAGCCGAAACACGAACTCCGCGCTGCGCGTACGGCCGGCTTCGATCTGCGCGAGCGTCGGCACCGCATCGCGCGGTTCGGCGGCGACGGCCTTCGCGAGAAGCGCGTCGGTGGAAAGACGCGGGGCGTGCGTATCGGCGACGACCATGCGATCGCGATACAGCATCGGCTCGATCTGCGGCTGGAAGCAATACAGCGTGCCGGTGATCGCGAGCACGATGAGAAGCGGCATCACGAAGAGGCCGGCATAGAAGTGCCAGCGCCATAGCGTGCGGCGCTCGGCGACGATCTCGCCATCGGTCGGGGCGAGCGTGGATTGGGTTGCTTGCATGACGTGTCCCGTGGAATCGATTGAATAGGCAGGAATAGGCAAAAATAGGCAGGTTCAGATGCCGATGCGCCCTTCGACGTAAATCGTGCGCCCCGCATACGGATGGAACACGTAATACCGGCGATCGAAGAGATTGTCGACGCCGATGCCGAGCTCCGTCTGCTTCGACGGCTTGTAGGTGAACTTCGCATCGATCACGGCATACGTGCTCGTGCCGCCATACGTGTTGGGATTGACGTCCGTGTTGGTGAGCGTGTTGTACTGGCGGCCGGAATAGCGCAGCGCGAGCGTCGCGGCGGCTTTGGGCGTGACGCGGTACGTCGCCACCGCGTTCGCGCGCCATAGCGGAATGCGATAAAAGTACATCCCCACCGACGCCGGATTGCCGCTGTTCGCCAGAATCTTCGACTGCGTGTACGCGACGTTCGCCGCGAGATCGAGCCCGCGCAGCAACACGTCCTGCCCTTCGTAAGCGGCTTCCGCGCCGCGCGAGCGCACCTTGCCGATGTTCTGGAAGTTCGTCACGTTCGGAATCACGGTCGTGTTGGTCTGGCTCAGAATCGTGTTCTTCACGTCGTCCTGAAAGAGCGTGAAGCGATAGAGACCGTTGCCGTGCTGCCATTCGGCCGTGAGTTCTTTCGAGAGATCATCCTCGGGCTGAAGGTTCGGATTGCTATTGATGATCGACACGCCGTTTATCTGTCCCTGAAACAGTTCGCCGACGGTCGGAAATCGATACGCCCGCCCGATCGATGCGCGCAGCGTCAAGTCGTTGGTCGCATCGAAAGAAAGCGACGCCTTGGGCGACCAGTGGCTCTGGCTGACATCGGCATACGAAAGCGATGTCGCGCCGAGCGCGCGCGTGCCGTCATACGCGTTCCAGTTCTCGTAGCGCACGCCGTAGGTCAACGCCCAGCGCGGCAGAAAGCGCCACGCATCCTGCGCGTAGAAAGCCTGCGTGCGCGTGCGGCCACCGAACGCATTCGCGAACGAGACGCCCGCGCCATCGCGCCATGCGTCCGTGTTCGAGGTCACGTT
Source organism: Caballeronia sp. Lep1P3 (assembly GCF_022879595.1). Classification (NCBI taxonomy): domain Bacteria; kingdom Pseudomonadati; phylum Pseudomonadota; class Betaproteobacteria; order Burkholderiales; family Burkholderiaceae; genus Caballeronia; species Caballeronia sp. Lep1P3. The sequence continues at coordinate 1,609,625 of NZ_CP084265.1, forward strand.
GTCGAGGAAATAGTTGTCGTAGTGATAGCCGAACGAGAGCGCGTGCGCCGCGAGTCCCGCGCGCGCGGTCGGCGTCCAGCTCGTGCGCAGATCGAGCGACTTCCATCCCGAGCCGGAGCCATCGGTGAGCGTGCCGGGTCCGTCGCCGGGCACGCCGGAGTTCGCCGTGCGCGCGATGCTCTGCGTGATGTCGAAGTACGACGCGATGGCTTCCGCGTTCCAGCCCGTCGCGTTGTGCGTGCGCAAGGACAGGCCGTACAGGAAGTTTTCGCTCGATCCCATGCTCGGCGCGAAGGTCGCGGCGGGAACCGTGTATTCGAACCCGCCGATGTTCACGCGTCCGCTATACACAGGATTTCCAACCGCATCGCGCAAAAAGGTGGCGGTGTCGCTGTTGTATTTCTGATGCCAGTAGCCGAGCGTGAACCCGGCTTGCAGCGTGTCGGTGATGTCAAACGCGAGCTTCACGCGGAACTGATCCTGAAACGTGCGCTCGATGCCCTCGGCCGCCGTGCCGAGCACCGCCGTGCGCGCGTTGTTCTGATCGTTGTAGAACGTCGCACCGGTCACGGGCGTGTCGGCGGCGGTTGCGCGCGTCGCCGATTGCGCGAGTGTCGCGAATTGCAGCGGCTGGCCCGTGTTTTCCAGATGATCCGCGCCGACCAGAAACGACAGCTTGCCGATGCGATCGCCCACGGTCGCCGTCGTGTTGGTGCCGTTGAAACTGCGGTTGATGCCGAAGAGATCGAAGTGCTGCGTGAAGGCCTGCACTTTCGCGTCGGCCTCCAACTGCGTCGGCATGCGCGTCGTGATCGCGACGGTCGCGCCGATCGAGTTGCCCGGATAGAGCGCCGAGTACGGGCCGTAGATGACATCGGTGCGCGCGATGTCGTCGGCGAAGACCATCGACCAGCGCGGCGCGAACGTCCATGTATTGCCGAGGAAGTTGCTGAGCAAGAGGCCGTCCGCATAGACGAGGCCGCGCGCCGTCTGCGCGTTGCTCGTGCCGCGCACGGCGATGGTCGCGTTCGGGTCGCCGATGAAGCGCTTGCGCACGGCCATGTTCGGCGCGTACTTGAGCGCGTCTTCGGGCGTGACGACGTTCCAGTACTGCGACTGATCGGCGGTAATCGTCGCGACGCTGGCGGGCCGGTTCGGGTCGAGCGGCGAGCGCACGGGCGTCGACTGCGCGGTGACGACCACGGGCGCGAGCGTCGTTTCGGTCTCGGATGCCGGCGCGGCGGCGTCGGCCGGGGCGACGGGCGCGGCGGACCAGGCCGCATGCGCGAGCAGCGAAAGCGGCAGCGCGGCGTGCAAAGGCGTGACGGCGCGACGGCGCGAATGCCGGCGCGCTCGCGAGAGGAGCGTGAACATCGTGAATTCCTGAATGAGCTGACGAGCGATCGCGCGCGTCGCCAGGCGCTCGGATGCGCGGCGAACGTCAGGGCGACCGGACGGGAAACGGCTTCAGGAAAAAACGGGCGGCGCGCGCGGCGAGGCCGCGTTGAAAGACTTCGTCGAGACGACGCGTGTCTGCGCGACCGACACGACGCGCACGACGCGCTCGATGTACGCGACGGACTGCGCCGCGCCGGATGCCACCGGCAGATGATGCGCCAGCAGCCCGCAGTACGAGCAGGCGTCGAAATGACCGGCGGCATCGTGATGGGCGCGATGTTCGTCGGCGTCGGAATGGGAGGCGTGCTCGTCGGCTTCGGACAGCACGCCCGCGAGCGTATCGACGGTACAGAGCGCGGCTTGCGGATCGAGCGCGGCATTGCGCGCCGCGATGCTCTGGCTCACGACCGGCGCGACAATGGCGAGCCACATGGCGGCAATGCCGAGCCATGCGACGAAGCGATTGCGCGCGTTGCGGGTCATGGGAGTCGCGTGTGAGAAAGAAAAAAGCGGAGGGATTTCGAGATTCTAGGCAGAGCTTGGAAGCGCCGCAACGTTGCGATGCACAGGCCGTTCAGTGTCCCGGGCAGCCGCGAGCCGAGGACGTCCGCATGCCACGCAAATTGGCAGACATCCCCCAACGAATGCGCTAGAATGCCCGGCTTGGCACAGTGGAACGGTGCCGGACACGGCGCGCGACGAAGCCCGCCGTGCTGCGAGGATGGCGAAATTGGTAGACGCACCAGGTTTAGGTCCTGACGCCAGCAATGGTGTAGGGGTTCGAGTCCCCTTCCTCGCACCACATGAACCCCTTTGATCATCTCTCTGATCCGCAAAGGGGTTTTTTCTTTCTGGCCTTGCGGTGAACGAAGCTACAGCGCCATGTCGCCGAGTTCCACCATCATCACTTCGCCGTTCGCCTGCGAGCGGCCCGCGAAGTCCACGCCCGTCATCCCCATCATCTTTCTGATCTCTTCCGGTATGCGCTCGCTTGCACGCGCGGCTGCGATCGGCCGGTCGAGGTTCGACAAGAACTGCCGCACGCCGAAAGGCTGCAGGAACACGAACACGTTCAGCGGATACGACAGCTTCGCGTCCGCGCGACGCGCCGCCGTGATATGCAGCCCGAGCGTCGGCGAAACGGACATCTGTCGCGGGCATACGCGAAAGTCGAATCCGAAGTCGCGCGCCACGCTCTTCACGAGAAACGGCACGCACTTCTCGCCGAACTGCTTGTTCTCCGTCTTGCTAAGCGGCATGACCGTCTCCGAAGACTTGCGCGATCAGTCTCGCGCTGTATGGTTTTGCGCAGTGTCGCGCGCGCCGCGAGTGTTGTCGGTGCTTCGGCGCACATCTGCCAGGCGCGGCGTACGATCTGCGAAGCATCGGCCGGGCGGATAAAATGGGCGCCCGCCGCGCGAAGCGTCTTGCGAAGCCGCGCGCGCGAGACGCCCTTTTCCGCCTTCGACACCCCATAAGCCCCGTTTCGTGAATTCCGACGACTACTGCCAGCAAAAGGCTGCCCCCGAAGGCTCCAGCACGTACTACGCGCTGCGCCGCGCGCCGGCCCCGCGCCAGCCGCTTCTCACCGCGCTCTACGCGCTTTATCGCGAGCTGGAGGAAACGGTCAAGAAGACGAGCGATCCGACCATCGGCCGCACCAAGCATGCGTGGTGGCGCAGCGAACTCGACCGGCTCGACCGCGGCGAGGCGACGCATCCGGTGACTCAGGCGCTGCAGGCGCATGCGGCGGACAGCGGCGCGCTCGACGACGCGGGCCGCGCATCGCTTCTTACGCTCGTCGATGGCTTCGGCATGGATCTCGATCAGGCGCGCTACCTCGACTGGCCAGGACTCGCGCGCTATCTCGATCAGACGGGCGGCGCGTTCGCCACGGCTGTCGCGCGCTCGACGGCGGTGAATCGCGCGGATGCATCGGCGTGGGCGGCGCCGCTCGGTTCCGCGCTGCTCCTTGCCGAACGCGTGCAGGACATCGGCGACGATGCGCGCAATGGCCGCGTCTACGTGCCGATCGATGAACTGCAGCGCTTCAACGTGACCGCCGCGGACATCATCAATCGCAAGTACAGCGATGCATTCAGCGATTTGATGCGCTTTCAGACCGAGCGCGCCCGCCGCTCGATCGACGCAGCGCTCGCCGCCATTCCGCCCGCCGAGCGCGCGTCGCAGCGCGTGTTGCGCGCGCAGGCCGCGCTCGCCCAGGCGCGCTTCGGCGAGATCGAACGGGAAGGCTTCCGGGTGCTGCATCAGCGCATCTCGCTCACGCCAATCCGCAAGCTCTGGATCACCTGGCGCACGCGCTAGACGCGCGGCTCACGTGTGGATGAGGGGCATCGGCTCGAAGGCGCGCCCGAGAATCGCGGCGTGATCGGCGTTGCCGCATGCCTGAAGTACCGTTGCGCAGAGCCTTCTGAAATCGACGGAAGCCGTCACGCCGCCCTCTTCGTCCAGCCGGCCGAGCAACGGCGGTTCCCCATATAGCCCGCCGCGAACCGCGCCGCCCAATACGAACTGCGGGGCGGCCGCGCCGTGCTCGGTGCCGCGCACGTCGTTTTCCCGCGCGGATCGTCCGAACTCCGAACGAGTCATGACGAGCGTGCCCGCCCAGTCGCCGCTCGCGATCAGCGCGGCACGCAGCCGCGCGATGCCATCCGCGAATTGCAGCAGCAACGACGCGTGGCGCTTCGCCTGATGCGTGTGCGTGTCGAAACCATCGAGCGCGAGGCGGATCACCGTGACGCCGTTGCGTGCGCGGTTTGCCGCGATGAGCCTTGTGGCCGCATCGCACGATACGGCGAAGGAACGCGCTTCGAATGGAGAACTGGCTGGACGCGCGAAGTCCGCGCGCGACGGACCGACGCGCGCGAGCCATGTGTCGCGCCGATACTCGTGCGCGTCCGATGCCGTGGTCCAGATCTGCTGTGCGCGGTAGTGCGAGCGGTTCGGCTGCGCATAGCCGACGCCTTGCACGATCGCCCATTCGCGTGCGGTCCACGCGGGCATGAGCGCACGCAGCGACGGATGCAGCGCGGTGCGCTCGTCGATAGCGAGCGCGTGGTCGCGGGAAATGGCGAGCGTGGGCCTCAGCGCGCGATATTGCGCGTCGGCGATGGGAATGACCGTATTGAGCCCGTCGTTGCCGCCAGCGAACTCGACGACCACGAGCGCCTCGATCGGACGCGCGGGCGTCGCGGCGCGAGCGTAAGAGAAAGAAACAGGTCCGGCAGCGAAGACGCTCGCGATCGACAGGAATTCACGTCTGTTCATCGCGTTCGTCCCTCGGCGCGCTAGCGCTTGTAGAGATCGCGCACGGCCTCTTCGATGTGCTGACGCAAGAGGCGCCGCTCATCGGCGGTCATGACTGTGTGGCGCGGCGGGCGCGCGGGCGGGGTATCGTCGACTTGCTGCACCGGTTGCAGCGCGGGCGGCTTGTTGTCGCGCTCGAGCCGCTTCGAGCCTCTGCCGGTGCGTTGCTGCGTGCGGATCATCGCGCCGTCGTAGTGGCCGGCGGGCGCATGCACGGAGCGGTCGAACGCGTCGTCGGAACGGGAGTAGTCGGCAAGACGCGCGGAAGAATGCGCGGAAGTTTGGGCGTAGGCATGGGGCACGCTCAGCACGGCGTACAGCGCACTTGCGATCAGCGTCTTTCTGAAGATGCGCTCGGTGCGCAATGGTACGCGCTGCCGCGCTCCCTTCATGTTGTTCCCTTCGTTGCTCGACAACCGGACAGCCTCATTCTTTTCATGCGCTTCTGACGGCCTGGTCTTGCCGCATGAAGCGCTGGTCTAATGGAGTATCTACCGAATGGCGGGCTCAGGTAAAGCAGTGTACTGACAGAACATCTGTGCCGTGCCACAGGCCCCGTAAATTTTGTAACGAACTGTTACACTCGCTTTTGTTACAAACTCGGCGCTCGAACAAACGCGCTAAGATGCCGCCATGGAAACCAAGAATCCCTCGAAAATACTTGTTGTCGATGACGATCCGCGCCTGCGCGATCTGCTTCGACGTTATCTCGGCGAGCAGGGCTTCAACGTGTATGTCGCGGAAAACGCCCCGTCGATGAACAAGCTGTGGGTGCGCGAGCGGTTCGATCTGCTCGTGCTCGATCTCATGCTTCCCGGCGAAGACGGTCTTTCCATCTGCCGGCGTCTGCGCGGCAGCAACGACCGCACGCCCATCATCATGCTCACGGCGAAAGGCGAGGATGTCGATCGCATCGTCGGTCTCGAAATGGGCGCCGACGACTATCTTCCGAAGCCGTTCAACCCGCGCGAACTCGTCGCGCGCATTCACGCGGTGCTGCGCCGTCAGACGCCGTCCGAGTTGCCGGGCGCGCCATCCGAAACGACGGAAGTCTTCGAATTCGGCGAATTCGCGCTGAATCTCGCCACGCGCACGCTGACCAAGAACGGCCAGGAAATCCCGCTGACCACGGGCGAATTTTCGGTGCTCAAGGTGTTCGCGCGCCATCCGCGCCAGCCGCTCTCGCGCGAGAAGTTGATGGAGCTCGCGCGCGGCCGTGAATACGAAGTGTTCGACCGCAGCCTCGACGTTCAGATTTCGCGTCTGCGCAAGCTGATCGAACCGGACCCGAGCAGCCCGCGCTTCATTCAGACCGTGTGGGGCCTGGGTTACGTGTTCATTCCCGACGGCGCCGCATAAGCCGTTTTTCGCCGCGTCGTCCTACGCATTCCAAGCGAGTCCGATACGCTTTATCCCCTTCACCGAGCGGAACCCGAAAGACCCATGCGAATCGACAGGCGGCTACTGGCGCTTGCGTTCGGCGGCCTGTTCTGGCGAACCTTTGCGCTGATCGCGCTGCTCATCGCGGTCAGCCTCACCGCCTGGTTCCAGAGCTTTCGCGTGATCGAACGCGAGCCGCGCGCGCAACGCGTCGCGCTGCAACTCGTCGCCGTCGTCAAGCTCACGCGCACCGCCCTTCTCTATTCCGATCCCGACCTGCGCCGCGCGCTGCTTCAGGACCTTGAAAGCAACGAAGGCGTGCGCGTCTATCCGCGCGAGACCACCGACAAGTATCGCTTGCAGCCCGACGAATCGCTCAATCGGTTGATCGAGCGCGACGTGCGCGGACGGCTCGGCAACGACACCATCATCGCGCAGTCGGTGAACGACATCCCCGGCGTGTGGATCAGCTTCAAGATCGACGACGACGATTACTGGGTCGCGCTCGACCGCGATCAGCTCGACACCGTCACCGGCCTGCAGTGGGCCGGCTGGGGCGTGTTCGCGTTGGCGCTGTCGCTCTTCGGCGCGGCGTTCATCACGAGTCTCGTGAACCGGCCGTTCGCCCGGCTCGCGCTTGCGGCGCGCAAGGTCGGCTCGGGACAGTCGCCCGAACCGTTGCCCGATCGCGGCATGGGCGTCGCCGCCGAAACGAATCGAAGTTTCAACCAGATGGTGCAGAACCTGGAGCAGCTCGAAGCGGATCGCGCGCTGATGCTCGCGGGCATCTCGCATGACCTGCGCACGCCGCTCGCGCGTCTGCGTCTGGAGACGGAAATGAGCCCGTCGGACGAAGCGACCAAGCTCGCGATGATCGACGACATCGAGCAGATGGACATGATCATCGGCCGCTTTCTGGACTACGCGCGGCCGATGCAGCGCATGCCCGAAGCCGTCGACCTCTCGATGATCGCGAGCGAACTCGCCGCACGTTTCCAGGCCGACGAAGGCGTCGTGATGCGCACGGATGTCGCGCCGGGCGCCATCATCGAGGGCGATCCGACCGATGCGCGGCGCGTCGTCGGCAATCTGCTCGAAAACGCGCGCAAATACGGGCGCAGCGAAAAGGACGACATCGCGCGCATCATGCTGCAGACGCGCGTCGCGCACGGCCGCGTGGAACTCTCCGTGATGGACGAAGGACGCGGCATTCCGGACGATCAGGTCGGGCTCATCACGCGGCCTTTCTATCGCGTCGACGCGGCGCGCACGCAGGCGAACGGCACGGGACTTGGCATGGCGATCGTGCAGCGGCTCGTCACGCGCCAGCGCGGCACGCTGCGGCTGCGCAACCGCACGCCGCTTGCCGGCTTCGAAGTCACCATCGATTTTCCGCAGATGAAGGGCGCGCGATTCGACGGCCCGCGCGACTAGCCCGCGCGTTCGAAAAAAGCTATCCGCGCCATTAGGCAAACCTTTTGTAACGTCCTGAGGCGCGGGGTTATGATGGATCGGTTCGGCGCGCGGCATCGGCGGGTCGCCTATCATGCGCGCGTTACCGCTTTCCGGTAGTCTCGTTTCAGTCGTCCTTTCAACGAACACAGGAGCGCTGCATGAAGACCGTTGGCGATAAAGTCGAAGCATTCACCGTCACCGCTGCCAAGCCCGGTTTCAACAACCACGAAGAAAACGGCCAGTCCGCCTTCGAGGAAATCACCGAACAGTCGTTTCCGGGCAAGTGGAAAATCATCTATTTCTACCCGAAGGACTTCACGTTCGTGTGCCCGACGGAGATCGTCGAATTCGGCAAGCTCGCGAAGGACTTCGAAGACCGCGACGCCGTGCTCATGGGCGGCAGCGTCGACAATGAATTCGTGAAGCTCGCATGGCGCCGCGAGCACAAGGACCTCAACAAGCTGAATCACTATTCGTTCGGCGACGTCAAAGGCGAACTCATCGACCAGCTTGGCGTGCGCGACAAGGAAGCGGGCGTTGCGCTGCGCGCGACGTTCATCGTCGATCCGGACAACGTCATTCAGCACGTTTCGGTCAATAACCTGAACGTGGGCCGCAATCCCGAAGAAGTGCTGCGTATTCTCGACGGCCTGCAGACCGACGAACTGTGCCCGTGCAACCGCGCGGTCGGCGGCGCGACGCTCTAAGCGCGAGTCGTTCGAACGTATGCGCGAGCCCGCCGTCTTTCGAGTGCACGCTCGGAAGACGGCGGGCTTTTTTGACGCCATCGAATAGGAGAAATCAATGGAATTTCTGTCCTCGATCAAGGAGCTGGTCCCCGACTACGCAAAGGACATTCGCCTGAACGTCGACGGCACGATCGCCCGTTCGTCGCTGCAAGGCAACGACGCGGTCGGCGTGGCGCTCGCCGCTGCTTACGCGGCGAAGGCGACGAAGCTCGTCTCGATCATCCGAAACGCGGGCGTGCTGTCGCCCGAAGAGACCAACGCGGCGCTCACCGCCGCCGCGCTGATGGGCATGAACAACGTCTGGTATCCGTATCTGGAAATGGCCGACAACGCGGACCTGAAGACGCAGCCCGCGGGCCTTCGGATGAACGCGTATGCGTCGCATGGCGGCGTCGACAAGCGGCGCTTCGAGATGTATGCGCTCGCGGCATCGATCATCGGGAAGTGCCACTTCTGCGTGAAGTCGCACTACGAGAATCTCGTGACCGAAGGCATGACGACGACGCAATTGCGCGATGTCGGCCGTATCGCGGCGGTGATCGGCGCGGTTGCGCTGACGATCGAGGCGGAAGGCAAGTGAGTCTCTCGACGCCGCGCCCGCCGCGCGTGGCGTCGATCAGTTATCGCTCAGTGGTCGATCGACGTGCGCCGCAAAAGCACCGCCGCCTGCGCCTCGATGCCTTCCTTGCGGCCGAGATAGCCGAGTTTCTCGTTCGTCTTGGCCTTCACGTTGACGCGGTCCACCGGCAATTCGAGGTCCGCGGCAATGTTCGCGCGCATCGCCTCGATATGCGGCGCGAGCTTCGGCGCCTGCGCGATGACGGTGCTATCGACGTTGGCAATCGCAAAGCCCGCGTCCGACACGCGCTTCACCGCTTCGCGCAGCAGCACGCGGCTATTCGCGCCCGCGAATTCGGTCGCCGTGTCCGGAAAATGCCGGCCGATATCGCCGAGCGCCGCCGCACCGAAAAGCGCATCGGTGATCGCGTGCAGCAGCACGTCGGCGTCGGAATGGCCGAGCAAGCCGCGTTCATACGGAACCGTCACGCCGCCGATGATGAGCTCGCGCCCTTCGACGAGCTGATGCACGTCGTAACCTTGTCCGATTCTGAAATCCATCGATGCCAACCTTGCAGTAGAGGGTGAGCGGCTTACGGGCGCGCGGAAAGGATCGCGCTCGCGAGGCCGAAGTCTTCCGGATAAGTGACCTTGAAGTTGCGCAGGCTGCCCTGCACGAGCTTCGGCGAGTGACCGAGCCATTCGATGGCGCTCGCTTCGTCGGTGAGGTCGTGACCGTCGTGGCGCGCGCGCTCGATCGCCTCGCGCAACATGCCGACGCGAAACATCTGCGGCGTCTGCGCCTGCCACAAGCCGTCGCGCGATTCGGTCCGCGCGATGCGCGCGCCGTTCGCCGGCGCATCGGGCATGTTCGGTGCGACGCGCTTGAGCGTGTCCGCCACCGGAAGCGCGAGAATGCCGCCCACGGCATCGTCGCGCAATTCCGTGACGAGCTTGCGAATGAGCTCCGGCGTGATGCCGGGCCGCGCGGCGTCGTGCACGAGCACCCAGTCGCCGTCGCGCGCGCCGAAGTTCGCGAGCGCGACGAGGCCGTTGTACACCGACGCCTGTCGCGATGTCCCGCCGCAGCGCTCGACGACGAAGCGCAGGCCCGCGAAACGGCGCGCGTCGAAGTGATGATCGTCCGGTGCGAGGACGACGAGTGTCTGCGAGAATTCGGAGCACGCGTCGAATGCGGCGAGCGTGTAGCCGAGCATCGGCCGGCCCGCGACCGTCTGATATTGCTTGGGACTCGGCGCGCCGGATCGGCTGCCGGTGCCGGCGCAGGGAATGAGCGCGAAAAGACGCGCAGCAGGAGTAGACGGGGCGGCGGGCGAAGTCACGAGAAAATCATGTGGCCAAGTCAAAGTGAAGCCCGGATTTTATAATAGGTCTTTCGCGACCACGTCCGGCGCGCGGCTTTTCAGGGCTCGCGCGGGCGGTTCAATGCACATCTTATGTCTTCGAAAGCCGTCAACGCGCAGTCCAGTTCTCCCATCGCGCTCGTCAAGGCAGGTCAGCGTTTCGTCTTCGATGGCGCGTCCGGCTCCGCCGATGCGCTCGCCATCGCGCGCTACCTCGCCGCTCATCGCGAAGCCGTTTCGCTCCTGACCGTCGTATGCGCGAGCGCCGTCGATGCGCAGCGCCTCGCCGCCGAACTGCCCTACTTCGCGCCCGACGCCCGCGTGCGTCTTCTGCCCGACTGGGAAACGCTGCCCTACGACACGTTCTCGCCGCATCAGGACCTCGTCTCCGAGCGGCTCGCAACGCTGCACGATCTCGGCGAAGGACGCTGCGACATCTTGATCGTGCCGGCGACGACGGCGCTGTATCGCATGCCGCCGGCATCGTTTCTCGCGGCCTACACGTTCTCGTTCACGCAGGGCGAGCGTCTCGACGAAGCGAAGCTCAAGGCGCAACTGACGCTCGCGGGCTACGAGCACGTGAGCCAGGTCGTGCGCCCCGGCGAGTATTGCGTGCGCGGCTCGCTGATCGACCTGTATCCGATGGGCTCGCCGCTGCCTTATCGCATCGATCTCTTCGACGATCAGGTGGATTCCATCCGCGCGTTCGATCCCGACACGCAGCGCAGCCTGTATCCGGTGAAGGACGTGCGCCTTCTGCCGGGCCGCGAGTTCCCGTTCGACGAAGCGGCGCGCACCGCGTTTCGCAGCCGCTGGCGCGAAGTCTTCGAGGGCGACCCGAGCCGCTCTCAGATTTACAAGGACATGGGCAACGGCGTGCCGTCGGCGGGCATCGAATACTATCTGCCGCTCTTTTTCGACGAGACGGCAACGCTCTTTCACTATCTGCCGGAAGGCTCGCAACTCGCGTTCATCGGCGATCTGGATGCCGCGATCAAGCGCTTCACGCACGACACGAAGCAGCGCTACGAATTTCTCTCGCATGACCGCGAGCGTCCGTTGCTGCCGCCGAAGCGTCTTTTCCTGTCGGACGACGACTTCTTCACGTTCGCGAAGCCTTTCGCGCAGCTCAAGCTCCCCGCGACGCCTGAAGGCGGCTGGGCCGTGCCGCTCCCCGGTCTCGCGATCGACCGCCACGCCGACGAGCCGCTTCTCGCGCTGCGTCACTATCTCGAACAGACGCCGAACCGCGTGATGCTCGTCGCGGAATCGGCGGGCCGGCGCGAGACGATCCAGCAATTGCTCGCGGACAACGGCTTGCGCGGCGAGCTTCACGACACGTTCCAGGAATGGCTCACGACCGACGCGAAGTTCACGCTCGGCATCGCGCCGCTCGCGAACGGCTTCGCGCTGCCCGCCGAAGAACTCGCGATCGTCACCGAGACCGAGCTTTACGGGCCGCTCGCGCGCCGCGCGGGACGTCGCCGGCAGGAGCAGGCGAGCAATGTCGATTCGATGGTGCGCGATCTCGCCGAACTGAAGGTCGGCGATCCGGTCGTGCACGCGCAGCATGGCATCGGCCGGTATATGGGACTCGTGTCGATGGATCTCGGCGAAGGCGAAACCGAGTTTCTGCACCTCGAATATCAGAACGACGCGAAGCTGTATGTGCCGGTCGCGCAGTTGCATGTGATCTCGCGCTATAGCGGCGCGGACCCGGAAAGCGCGCCGCTGCATACGCTCGGCTCGGGCCAGTGGGAAAAGGCCAAGCGAAAGGCCGCGCAGCAGATCCGCGATACCGCCGCCGAGTTGCTGAATCTCTACGCCCGGCGCGCCGCGCGCGAAGGCTTCGCGTTCAAGCTGGAGCCGCGCGATTACACGAAGTTCGCGGAGAGCTTCGGCTTCGAGGAAACACCCGATCAGGCGGCGGCCATCGCCTCGGTCATCGCGGACATGACGAGCGGCAAACCGATGGACCGGCTCGTGTGCGGCGACGTCGGTTTCGGCAAGACGGAAGTCGCCTTGCGCGCGGCGTTCATCGCGGTGATGGCGGGCAAGCAGGTGGCGATTCTTTCGCCGACGACGCTGCTCGCCGAACAGCACACGCAGACGTTCACCGACCGCTTCGCGGACTGGCCCGTGCGTATCGCGGAACTGTCGCGCTTCAAGAGCACGAAGGAAGTCTCGACGGCGGTGCAGCAGATCAACGAAGGCTCTGTCGATATCGTCATCGGCACGCACAAGCTCTTGTCGAGCGATGTGAAGTTCAAGCGGCTCGGACTCGTCATCATCGACGAGGAGCATCGCTTCGGCGTGCGTCAGAAGGAGGCGCTGAAGGCATTGCGCGCCGAAGTCGACGTGCTGACGCTCACCGCCACGCCGATTCCGCGCACGCTCGGCATGGCGCTCGAAGGCCTGCGCGACTTTTCGGTGATCGCGACCGCGCCGCAGAAGCGGCTCGCGATCAAGACTTTCGTGCGCCGCGAGGAAGACGGCGTGATTCGCGAGGCGATGCTGCGCGAACTCAAGCGCGGCGGACAGGTGTACTTCCTGCACAACGAAGTCGAGACCATCGAGAACCGGCGGGCGATGCTCGAGGCGCTCGTGCCCGAGGCGCGCATCGCGGTCGCCCACGGCCAGATGCACGAGCGCGAACTGGAGCGCGTGATGCGCGATTTCGTCGGCCAGCGCGCGAACGTGCTGCTGTGCACGACGATCATCGAAACGGGCATCGACGTGCCGAGCGCGAACACGATCATCATGCACCGCTCCGACAAGTTCGGCCTTGCGCAGCTGCATCAGTTGCGCGGGCGCGTTGGGCGCTCGCATCATCAGGCGTATGCGTATTTGCTCGTGCACGATCCGCAGTCGCTGACGAAGCAGGCGCAGCGCCGGCTCGAGGCCATTCAGCAGATGGAGGAACTCGGTTCGGGCTTTTATCTCGCGATGCACGATCTGGAAATTCGCGGGACCGGCGAAGTGCTTGGCGACAAGCAGTCGGGCGAGATACACGAAATCGGTTTCCAGCTTTACACCGACATGCTGAACGACGCGGTGCGCGCGCTGAAGGATGGCCGCGAGCCGGACCTGAACGCGCCGCTCGCGGCGACGACCGAGATCAATCTGCACGCGCCGGCGATTCTTCCGGCCGACTACTGCGGCGACGTGCAGGAGCGTTTGTCGCTGTACAAGCGGCTTGCGAACTGCGAATCGAGCGATGCCATCGACGGCATTCTCGAAGAACTCGTCGACCGCTTCGGCAAATTGCCGCCGCAGGCGCATGCGCTCGTGGAGACGCATCGGTTGCGGCTTGCGGCCAAGCCGCTCGGCATATCGAAGATTGATGCTGCGGAGGTTTCCATCGCGCTCCAGTTCGTGCCGAATCCGCCCGTCGACGCGATGAGGATCATCGAGATGGTGCAGAAGAACAAGCACATCAAGCTTGCCGGGCAGGACAAGTTGCGCATCGAGACGCGCAGTCCGGATCTTTCTGTGCGGATTGCTACTGTTAAGGAGACTTTGCGGGCGCTTGGGGGGCCGGTTCGGAAGGGTTCTGCTGCTTCTGCGGTTCGGTGACGTTTTTTCGGGTGCTCGTTTTTTCTTCGTTTGTTCGTGTCGGTCTGTTTGGCTGCCCCTGTGCGGGGCGGCAGTCGCTTTCTTTTTATTCGTGTCGGTCTATTGGGCTCACCCTGTGCGGGGCGGCAGTCACTTTTCTTAATTATCCGTGTCGGTCTATTCGGCTGCCCCTCCCCGGGGCGGGGGTCACTTTCTTTGCGGCTGCAAAGAAAGTAACCAAAGAAAGCAGCTTCTCGAGCCCGCAGCATCTAACGGGTAGGCAGCTTGCGAATAGGCATTGGCACTCGGTCAATGAACAGCCTTGAATCACCTTCCGCGCCCACTGAGCGCCACGTCCTGCGAGCCCCTTGGCTCGTTAACACCACATCCCCGTTTTGCACTCATACCTGCGGTCCGGTCCTGTTGGAGCGAACCGCATTTGGCGTTTGAGATACCGGCAGTTTGCTTGCTGTAGACGCTAACGCGAGCAAGCGCGCTTACCGTTGCAAACCCTGGGTGTTAACGAGCCAAGGGGCTCGCGGGACGTGGCGCTCAGCGGGCGTGGAAGGTCATTCAAGGCTGTTGATTAGTTAGATTGCCACCGTCTTGCCGGAAGCTGCTCACGCACTAGCTGCTGCGGGCTAGAAAGCTGCTTTCTTTGGTTACTTTCTTTGCAGCCGCAAAGAAAGTGACCCCCGCCCCGGGGAGGGGCAGCCGAATAGACCGACACGAACACTAAGCACCGAACAAAAACCCGAAAACGCCCCCGTGCGGCCAGCACAATACTTTTGGGCTATGATCGAACCCTACCCGCAGGAGTAAAAAAATGTCACAGATCGCTGATCCGGCGCATCTCGAAGCCTCATCGTCGTCGAAGAATCCCGCCTCGTTGCCGTGGATCGAACGTCTCGTATCGTTCGATACCGTGAGCCGCAATCCCAACCTCGGCCTCATCGAAACCGTGCGCGACGAGCTGCGCAAGTCGGGCATCGAAGCGACGATCACCACCGATCCGCGCGGCCAGTGGGCCAATCTCTTCGCGACCGTGCCGGCGCACGACGGTGAGACGCACGGCGGCATCGTGCTGTCAGGTCATACGGATGTCGTGCCGGTCGACGGCCAGGACTGGGCAAGCGATCCGTTCAAACCCGAAGTGCGCGACGGCCTGCTCTACGGCCGCGGCGCGTGCGATATGAAAGGCTTCATCGGCGCGGCGCTCGCCATGCTCCCGACCATGCAGGCGACGAAGCTCGCGAAGCCCATCCACTTCGCGCTGTCGTTCGACGAGGAAGTCGGCTGCGCGGGCGCGCCGCTCATGATCGCGGATCTGCAAAAGCGCGGCGTGCGGCCCGACGGCTGCATCGTCGGCGAACCGACGTCGATGCGTCCCATCATCGCGCACAAGGGCATCAACGCGTTCCGCTGCTGCGTGCGCGGCGCGGCGGCGCACTCGTCGCTCACGCCGAAGGGCTTGAACGCAATCGAATACGCCGCGCGGCTCATCTGCTACATCCGCGATGTCGCCGACGAGTTCCGCGCCAAAGGCCCGTTCGACGAACTATACGACGTGCCCTTCACCACTGCGCAGACGAGCACGATCAAGGGCGGCAACGCGCTCAACACCGTGCCCGCGGAATGCAGCTTCGACTTCGAATTCCGCAATCTTCCGACGATGGACCCCGAAGCCATCTTCGCGCGCATCGAGTCGTTCGCACGCGAAACGCTCGTGCCGAAGATGCAAAAGGAACACGCGAACGGCGCCATCGAGTTCTCGAAGATCGCCTCCGCGCCGGGACTCGATGCCACCGAGCAAGCCGCGATCACGCAGCTCGTGCGCGCGCTCACCGAGAACCAGGAGAAGCACAAGGTCGCCTACGGCACCGAAGCCGGCCTCTTCGCGCTCGCTGGCGTGCCGAGCATCGTGTGCGGCCCGGGCAGCATCGAGCAGGCGCACAAGGCGAACGAGTACGTGTCGCTCGAACAGCTTGCCGCGTGCGAAGCGTTCCTCGGCAAGTTCATTCACAGCATGTCGGTCGAGGCGCAAGCGCGCTGACCGGCTTCATCGAAACGCACCGCACGCCATGTCCACAGCCACGCATTCCGACAATACGATCGACGGCACGCCCATTCCCACGCTCGACGACATCGCCGAGCAGCACATGGCCCTGACGCCGTGGGTCGCGCGCACGCCGGTTTTCGAGCGGCACGACTTTCCGGGGCTGGAAGGCACGCCCGTCACGTTCAAGTTCGAACTGCTGCAGGCAAGCGGCACATTCAAGGCGCGCGGCGCGTTCTCCAATCTGCTCGCGCTCACCGAGAGCGAGCGCGCGGCGGGCGTCACGTGTGTCTCGGCGGGCAATCACGCGGTCGCGGTCGCGTATGCGGCGCAGCGCATGGGAGTCGGCGCGAAGGTCGTCATCATCAAGACCGCGAATCCGGCGCGCGTCGCGCTCTGCCAGCGCTTCGGCGCGGAGATCGTGTTCGCGGAGAACGTCGCGGAAGCCTTCGACGTCGTGCGGCGCGTCGAGGCGGAAGAAGGACGCGTGTTCATCCATCCGTTCAACGGCTATCGCACGGTGCTCGGCACGGCGACGCTCGGCTACGAGTGGACATCGCAGGCGCCGGACCTCGATGCGGTGATCCTGCCGATCGGCGGCGGCGGGCTGGCAGCGGGCGTATCGACCGCGATGCGTCTTGCGAATCCGTCGCTGCATGTTTATGGCGTCGAGCCGGCGGGATCGGATGCCATGAGCCGCAGCTTCGCGGCGAACCATACGGTCAAGATGGGCGCGATGCAAAGCATCGCCGATTCCCTGATGGCGCCGCATACCGAGCAGTACAGCTACGAGCTGTGCCGCCGGCATATCGATGAAGTCGTCACCGTGTCGGACAGCGAGTTGCGCAACGGCATGCGCCAGTTGTTCAGCGAGCTGAAGCTCGCGGTCGAGCCGGCATGCGCGGCGGCCACCGCCGCCCTGCTCGGCCCGTTGCGCGAGCGCTTGCAGGACAAGCGCGTAGGCGTGCTGCTTTGCGGGACGAACACGGACGCCGACACGTTCGCGAGGCACATCGCAACGCCTTAATAGCAAAGCGGCCCCTCTTGGGGCCGCTTTGCGCTTCCGCGAACCAGCAAAGTGGTCACATGACGGCCGCGAGCCGCCGCCGCTCGCTTCGTTGCATGAAGTAATTCGCCGCGATCACTCCAGCCGTCACCAGTGCGATGAAGAGCGTCGCGAGCGCATTCATCTCTGGATTGAGTCCCAGCCGCACGCGCGAAAATACGACGAGCGGCAGCGTCGTCGATCCCGGCCCGGAGAGAAACGCCGAGAGCACGAGATCGTCGATCGACAGCGTGAACGAGAGCAGCCAACCCGCCACCAGCGCCTGAGAAATGAGCGGCAGCATGATCGAGAAGAACACGCGCAGCGGCGTCGCGCCGAGATCGAGCGCGGCTTCCTCGAGCGACGGATTCAGCTCCCGCACGCGCGATTCCACGATGATCGCGACATACGAAATGCACAGCATCACGTGCCCGATCCAGATCGTGAACAGCCCGCGACCCGCCGGCCAGCCGATCAATTTCGCCATCTCGACGAAGAGCAGCAGCAGCGAAATGCCCTGGATGACTTCGGGAATCACGAGCGGCGCGTTGATCATGCCGGTATAGAGCGTGAAGCCGCGAAAGCGTCCCATGCGCGCGAGCACGAAGCCCGCCCACGTTCCGATCACGACCGACGCGCACGCCGTCAGAAACGCGATGCGCAGCGAGAGCCACGCAGCGTTGATGAGTTCGTCGTCGGACCAGAGCGCGCGGTACCACTTCAGCGAAAACTCGGTCCACACGGTGACGAGCGGCGAGTCGTTGAACGAATACACGACGAGGCTGATGATCGGGATATACAGAAACGCAAACCCTATTCCGAGCGATGTGATTTGCAGCGAACGGCTCGGCTTGATCATCGATTCTGCTCCAGTTGCTTCGCCTGAAAGTGCTGAAATAGCGCCATCGGCACGAGCAGCAACAGGACCATCGCGCACGTGACGGCGGAGGCCATCGGCCAGTCGGCGTTGTCAAAGAATTCGTTCCACATGACGCGGCCGATCATGAGCGTATCGGCGCCGCCGAGCAGTTCCGGAATCACGTACTCGCCCACCGCCGGAATGAATACGAGCAGACATCCCGCGATGATGCCGTTCTTCGATAGCGGCAGCGTGATCTGCACGAACGCTTTGAACGGCTTCGCGCCGAGGTCGTAGGCGGCTTCGAGCAGCGTCAGGTCCATCTTGACGAGGTGCGCATAGAGCGGCATCACGAGAAACGGCAAATACGAATACACCATGCCGATATACACCGCGATATTCGTGTGATAAAGCTCGATCGGCGTATGAATGAGGCCGATGGACATCAAGAAATTATTTAGCAATCCGTTGTTTTTCAGAATGCCGATCCACGCATAGACGCGGATCAGAAACGATGTCCAGAATGGCAGCATCACGGCCATCATCAACAAATTGCGTGTCGCCGGGTTCGACCGTGCGATGTAATACGCCATCGGATAGCCGATCAGGAGGCACAGCACCGTCGAGACCGCCGCGACCAGCAGCGAATTCATGTAGGTCGCGAAGTAGAGGCTATCGGTCAGAAGAAACGCGTAATGCGAGAAATCGAGCGCGATGTTCATCACGCCCTCCTTCATCGCGACGAGTTCCGTGTACGGCGGAATCCCGAGCTGGCTGTCCGCGAAACTGATCTTCACCACGAGCAGGAACGGCACGGCGAACAGCAGCAACAGCCAGAGATACGGCCCGGCGATGACCGCCGTGCGGCCGCTCACGTTCAGGCGCCTGAGCAGATTCGTCATCATGACGTCAGGACGACGCCCGCCGACGCGCTCCATCGCACGTAGACTTCATCGTCGAATGTGGGCGAATCGAGTTCGCCGAGCGCGAGGCTCGACAGGTTCGCGACCACCGTCTTGCCGCTATCGAGCGTCACGTGATAAAGCGTATAGCCGCCCATATACGCGATGTTCGTGATCTTGCCGCGCCCCCAGTTGAACGCGCCTTCGGGCGGCTTGCGCGTGAGCGCGATGCGCTCCGGCCGCACGGAGATCGTCACCGGCATGCCGAGCGGCCCGGTGATGCCGTGGCTCACATAGAGACGCACGGGCAACTCCGCCGATTCGACGAATATGTGATCCGGTTCGTCCTCGACCACATTGCCATCGAAGAGATTCGTCGAGCCGATGAACTGCGCCGAAAAGCGGCTGTTCGGGTACTCGTACACCTCATGCGGCGTGCCGATCTGCACGATGCGCCCTTCGCTCATCACCGCGAGGCGATTGGCCATCGTCATCGCTTCTTCCTGATCGTGCGTGACCATGATGCAGGTGACGCCGACCTGATCGAGAATATTGACCAGTTCCATCTGCGTGCGCTGGCGGATCTGCTTGTCGAGCGCGGACATCGGCTCGTCGAGCAACAGCAGCTTCGGGCGCTTGACGAGACTGCGCGCGAGCGCGACGCGCTGCTGCTGACCGCCGGAAAGCTGATGCGGCTTGCGCTTTGCGTATTGCGCCATCTGCACGAGCTTGAGCGCATCATGCACGCGGTCTTTGAGCTCGCCGCCGCGCACGCCTTCCTGCTTCAGCCCGAATGCGACATTCGACTCCACGCTCATGTGCGGAAAAAGCGCGTAGGACTGGAACATCATGTTGACCGGCCGGCTGTACGGCGGCATCTTCGCGAGGTCGACGCCTTCGATCAGAATTTGCCCTTCGGTCACGGATTCAAGCCCCGCGAGCATGCGCAGGAGCGTCGACTTTCCGCAGCCGGAACTGCCGAGCAGCGCGAAAAGCTCACCCTTCTTCACCGACAGATCGACGCCCCGAACGGCCACCGTCTCGCCGAATTTCTTGACGACATTCACGATCTGCACGAAGTTCTCGTCCGTGCCCGAACCCGATGCCGACGTGCCCGGCTGCGGCCGGCCCCATTGTGGCGCTGCCTTCAACGCGCTCGACTGCTCACTCATGATTGCCTGTTCGACTCCTGCATCTGTCGTTCGCGGGTCCGTCCGCGCGGGACGGATCACGAACAAAGCCCCCGGAAATCCGAGGGCTTCGTCATTTCAATGAATAACCGGCTTCGCCACTTAGCGGCCGGACTTGAACTCGGTCCACAGCCGCGTCTGCAGGCGCTGGATCTCGGGCGGCAAGGGCTTCAGCAGGAACAGCGTCTTGATGACGTCCTGCGGCGGATACACGGCGGGATCGTTCGCCACGTCCTTGTCCACGTACTTGCGCGCTTCAAGGTTCGCGCTCGGGTAGTAGACCGCGTTCGTGATCGCGGCGTGCACTTGCGGCGTCTCGATGTAGTTGATCCACTCGTGCGCCGCGTCCTTGTCCTTCGCGTCCTTCGGAATCGCCATCACGTCGAACCAGACGGGCGCGCCGCCCTTCGGAATGTAGTACTCGATCTTGAACGGCTTCTTCGCTTCGACGGCGCGGTGCTTCGCGATGACCACGTCGCCCGACCACCCGTAGGTAAAGCAGATGTCGCCGCCGACCATGTCGTTGATGTAGCCCGACGAGTTGAACTGCGTGATGTACGGGCGAATCTTCTTGAGCATCGCGAGCGCCTCGCGATAATCCGCCGGGTTCGTGCTCATCGGATCCTTGCCGATATAGTGCAGCGCGGCGGCGAACATCTGGTCCGGCGCGTCGAGCACGGAAACGCCGCAGGCCTTCAGCTTCGAGATGTTCTCCGGCTTGAAGAGAATGTCCCAGTTGCTCAGGTCCGCGTTCGCGCCGAGAATCTGCTTCGCCTTGTCGACGTTGTAGCCGAGACCGGTCGTGCCATACGCCCAGGGCACGACATATTTGTTGCCGGGGTCCGCGCCCGCGACGAGCTGCATCAGCGCCGGATCGAGATACTTGAGATTGGGGAGCTTCGATTTGTCGAGCGGCGCGAAGATGTTCGCGGCGATCTGCTTGCCGGCGTAATTGCTCGTCGGCACGACGATGTCGTAGCCCGAATTGCCCGTCAGCAGCTTCGCTTGCAGCGTGTCGTCGCTGTCGTAGTTGTCGTACTTCACCTTGATGCCGGTCTGCTTGGTGAAGTTGGGAATCGTGTCCTTGGCGATGTAGTCCGACCAGTTGTACACGTTGAGTTGCGTATCCTTCGCGGATGCCGCAAGCGGGATCAGCGTCGTCGCGCATGCGAGCGCGCCCGCGAGCTTCGCCAGTTTCTTGTTCATCTCCATTCTCCCTTGTTCCGACTTCTCGACGGCGTTGCGCCGCGCGGTTCCGATGTTGCCGATGATGTGCAAAGGGCCCGCGACTCCCTTCAAAAACCCGAAAACTACCACTAAACCGAAGTGCGACAAAAAATAATGCGCCGCCTGTCGCGCAAAGCACACGGGGCAAGCGTTTGGCAGACGCCCGCGCGCTATGCCGCGCCCCCGAAAGTGCGCGCATTTTAGCCCCTAATCGGCCCCGGCGGCACGTCGACAAGACCATTCGTCGAAGTGAGACGCCGTCCGCGCCCCGCACGGCGATCTCGTCTTCCAAAGCGGCCGTGCGTGCAGAAATGCCGGCGCGCGCAGGCCGCGGACAGGCAGCGGAACGGTCGTTGCTAACCCTTTCGGGGTGCGTCGCGACAAGCGCGTCGCCGCTATCGCATCCCGCCTGGGATTTTCACGCACGCTGCCAGTGGCGGCCTCGGGACCCGCCCGGGCGCGCCGTTGCACCGATCTTCGAGGCCAACGTCCGCATGAACACCAACCCCTCGGCGCTTGCCGAACTTTCCGCCTCGAAGTCCGGCGAACCGTCCCGCTCCAGGCCTCACGGGCGCCTTCCCCGCCCGCCGGGCGGCCGCCGCTGGTACTCGTTCGCTGGAGCGGGCGCGCTCGTCGCGGTCGGCTACATGGACCCCGGCAACTGGGCGACGGCGCTTTCGAGCGGCGCGCGCTATGGCTATCAGTTGCTCTTCGTCGTGCTGCTCGCGAGCCTGATGGGGATGCTGCTGCAATGGGTTGCCTCACGCGTGGGCGTCGTCACCGGACGCGATCTCGCGCAACTGTGCCGCGAGCGCTACAGCCGCCGCACGACGCTCGTGCTGTGGCTCGCGTGCGAAGTCGCGATCATCGCGTGCGACGTGGCGGAAGTCGTCGGCAGCGCGGTGGCGTTGCAGATGCTCTTCGGCGTCTCGCTGACGGCGGGCGTGCTGATGTCGGCGGTCGGCACCTTCGCGATGCTCGCGCTGCAAAGCCGCGGCAAGCGGCCGTTGCAGCGCGCCGTGACGGCGCTGATCCTGTTCGTGAGTTTCTGCTTCGTCGTGCAACTCGCGCTCGCGCATCCGGACTGGGGCGACGCGCTCGCCGGCTTCGCTCCGCCGCGCGCGCTGCTGCGCGACGTCGGCATGCTGTGGCTCGCGGCCGGCGTGCTTGGCGCGACCGTGATGCCGCACAACCTTTATCTGCACTCGTCGCTCGTGCGCGATCACGCGCCCTCGCGCGACGACGACGCCATCGGCGAGGCGCTCAAGGGCGTCAATATCGATACGTTCGCGTCGCTCGGGCTTGCGTTCGTCGTCAATGCGTCGCTGCTGGTGGTCGCGGCGGCCGTGTTCCATGCGGCCGGTCACGCCGAAATCAACGATCTCGCCGACGCGCACCGGCTCATCGCGCCGCTCGTCGGCAGCCACTGGGCGGGCATCGCATTCGCGACGGCCCTGCTCGCGTGCGGGCTGAACGCGACGGTCACCGGCACGCTCGCCGGCCAGGCCGTGATGGAGGGCTTTTTGCAACTGAAGGTGGCGCGCTGGGCGCGGGCGCTGCTCACGCGGGGTCTTGCAATCGGTCCGGCGCTCGTGGCCGTCGCGAGTTTCGGGCAGCATGGCTCGAATGCGCTGCTCGTCGCGACGCAGGTCGTCCTGAGCCTGCAACTGCCGCTCGCGGTGATTCCGCTCGTGCGCTTCGCCGCCGATGCCCGGCTGATGGGCCGCTGGCGCATCGCGCGCCTGCCGCTCGGACTCGCGTGGGGATGCGCGGGCGTCATCGTCGCGCTGAACGTCGCGCTTCTGTCGCAGGCGGCAACGGGTCATTGAGGGCGGGCGACGCTGGGCGGATCGGGCGGGTCGGGCCGCAGCGGGTTAGGATCGAACCTTTGTTCGCATCGCCCCCACGCGCGCGGCGGTGCTCCCGTCTCTACCAAAAGGACGCCGATTACATGGCTCAAGGCCCGCGATCGCTCTTGTTCTCGCTCGTTCGCATCCACACGCGCACCCGGCGCCTGCGCGCGGCGCTGATGCTTGCACTCTTCTCGAGCGCCGCAGCGCACGCGACTGTCGCCGTGCTGCAACCGGCGCGCGAGGCGGCCGCCGCGCAACCGCTCGACCTGACGCTCCTCTACACCGACGACGACACCGCGCCGCTCACCGTCGACGTGCCGAAGCAGTTGACCGTGAACCTCACGAACGGCGATCTCCCGCCCGCCCCGCTGACGCTGCAACGCGATCCGGCAACGCCCGATCGCCTGCAGCTCGCGCCGGGCCAGTACCGCCGTGTGCGCTATGCGGCGCCGTGGCCCGCGTCGGCGCGCGGAACGGTGAAGATCGATCCGGTCGGCTTCGACGCTTCGCCGATGCTCGTCACGCTCAACCGCGGCGAGAACCAGACGCAGATCGCCGCAGCCGAAGCCCGAGAGACGCAGGCGGCCACGCCGACGCAACTCGCAAGCGCGACGGCCGCCGCGGACACGGCCGCCGTGCCGACGACGACCATCGACACCATGCTTTCCGGGCGCTTCTCGACGTTCGAGCCGATCTATTTCGCCGACGGCAGGAACGGCGACAACCTCGCGAAGTTCCAGTTCAGCTTCAAGTACCGGCTGCATCTGCCCGACGATCCGCGCTCGCGCGGCTTTCTCGACAACCTGTATTTCGCCTACACGCAAACGTCGATCTGGAATCTTTCCGCGCCCTCCGCGCCGTTTCGCGATACGAGCTACCAGCCGCAGCTTTTCTATTACGTGCAGGACACCGGCTGGAAGAGCCCGCTTTTCACGCGCATGGGCGTGGCCGCGGGCATCGGGCATGAATCGAACGGCAGGAGCGGCGCTGAGTCGCGCGCGATCAACATCGCGTTCGTGCGGCCGACGTGGGATTTCGGCGACCTCGGCGGCAATCACCTGACGCTCTCGCCGAAGTTCTATTACTACCTTTCGAAAAGCGGGAACGAGGACATCGCGGACTATCGCGGCTACGTCGACTTCCTCGTGAAGTACGGCAGCCCCGACGCCTGGCAGCTTGCCACGACACTGCGCAAGGGCACGAAGCACTGGTACGGCAGCGTCGATACGCAACTCACCTATCCGCTTGCGAAGCTGATCGGCAGCGCGTGGGGCGGCTATCTGTGGGTCGGCTACTTCAACGGCTACGGCGAGGACATTCTCGACTACAACCAGCGGCATCACTGGATTGCGCGAATCGGCTACAGTATTGCCCGCTGAACCTTTCCACGATTGCCCGTCCGCGCGCGCCGGCGCGTTTCAAGTGAACGCTATGTCTTCGAATCTGCACGACCTTCCCGACAGCCCTTGCATCGGCGTCTGTTCCACGCTTTTCGACGAAGTCTGCAAAGGCTGCGGCCGCACGGCGGGCGAAGTCTCGAACTGGGTCTTCCTGACCGACGACGAAAAGCGCGCGATCTGGGAACGCATCACGCGCGAAGGCACGGCCATGCGCTTTCGCAACGACAGGCTATAGGCGAAAAGCTCGCCAAACGAAAAAAAGCCGCACACCCGTGCGGCTTCCTCATGACGGCGACGGCGCGCCGGATTACTGAATTCCCTGACTCGACAGAAAATCCTCGTAATTTCCGCCGAAGTCGCGCAGCGAGCCATCGGTTTTCACTTCGATGATCCGGTCCGCCAGCCCGCTCACGAACTCGCGGTCGTGCGATACGAAAATCAGCGTGCCTTCGAACTTCTCCAGCGCGATCTGCAGCGACTCGATGGACTCCATGTCCATGTGATTGGTCGGCTCGTCCATCAGCAGGACGTTGTGACGGCCGAGCATCAGCTTGCCCCAGATCATGCGGCCCTTCTCGCCGCCGGACAGCACCTTGACGTTCTTCCTGATGTCGTCCGCGTTGAAAAGCAGACGCCCGAGCGTGCCGCGCACCATCTGGTCGTCGTCGCCTTCCTGACGATATTGATCGACCCACTCGGTCAGCGTTTCGTCCTTCGGAAACTCTTCGTAAGTGTCCTGCGGCATATAACCGACGTTCGCGTTCTCCGCCCACTTGACCGAACCGCCGTCCAGTTGCAGCGCGCCCTTGAGCGCCTTCAGCAGCGTGGTCTTGCCCGCGCCGTTCTCGCCGATGATCGCGATGCGTTCGCCCGGCTGCACGCTCAGGCTGAAGTTCTGGAAGATCGTGCGGTCGTATTTCTTGGTGATGCCCTCGGCCACCACCGCGATGTTATGCAGCTTCTTCTCGTACTCGAAGCGAATGAACGGGTTCTGACGCGACGACGGCTTGAATTCCTCGATCTTGATCTTGTCGATCATCTTGAGGCGGCTGGTTGCCTGACGCGCCTTCGACTTGTTCGCCGAGAAGCGGCGCACGAAGTCCTGCAGATCGGCCACGCGCTCCTTCGCCTTCGCGTTGGCGGCCTGCTGGCGCTCGCGCGCCTGCGTGCTGGCGAGCATGTAGTCGTCGTAGTTGCCCGGATACACCTTCAGCGTGCCGTAATCCATGTCCGCCATGTGCGTGCAGACCTGGTTCAGGAAGTGCCGATCATGCGAGATGATGATCATCGTCGAGTTGTACTGGTTCAGCACGTCTTCCAGCCAACGGATCGAGTTGATGTCGAGGTTGTTGGTCGGCTCGTCGAGCAGCAACACGTCCGGCTTCGAGAACAGCGCCTGCGCGAGCAGCACGCGCAGCTTCCAGCCGGGCGCGACGTTGCTCATCGGCCCGTTGTGATCGGCGATATTGATGCCGATGCCCAGCAGCAGCTCGCCCGCGCGCGCTTCGGCGGTGTAGCCGTCGTATTCCGCGAACTTCGCTTCGAGTTCCGCGGCGCGCATGTAGTCGTCGTCGGTCGCGTCGGGGTTCGCGTAGATCGCGTCGCGCTCGGTCATCGCGGCCCACATTTCGGTGTGGCCCATCATGACGACGTCGAGCACGCGCATGTCTTCATACGCGAACTGATCCTGACGCAGCTTGCCCAGGCGCACGTTCGGCTCGAGCATGACATTGCCCGAACTCGGCTCCAGGTCGCCGCCGAGAATCTTCATGAACGTCGACTTGCCGCAGCCGTTCGCGCCGATCAGTCCATAGCGGTTTCCTTCGCCGAACTTGACCGAGATGTTCTCGAAGAGGGGCTTGGGCCCGAATTGCATGGTGATATTGGCGGTAGACAGCACGGCGCGTCCTTTTGATGTGTGTACGGCGAAAAACCTAGAATTTTAGCAGCTTTTGACGGCGGATTCGCCGTCCGGAACATGTCCCCGCCCGATGCGCGCGCGGCGCGCGGCAAAAATGTCCGCTGCGCCCGCTGCGAAGGGGCGCGCCCAAAGCGGCGCGGGGCGCGGCCCTTGTCAGGCCGCGCCCCGCGCGTCGCACACCCGGCGTTGCCGCTCAGGTGCGCTCGGCGATGTACGCCTTCACGACGGCCGCATCGGCAGGAACGATATCGAACCTTTGTGGCAGTTTTTCAAGTCCCACAAACGCGGCGGGCCGTTCCGGCTCGCGATCGAGCGCCTCGCGGATCGTCTCGCCGAATTTGATCGGCTGCGCGGTTTCGAGAACGATCATCGGCACGCCCGGCTTCAGGTTTTCGCGCGCGACCTTCACGCCGTCCGCCGTATGCGTGTCGATCATCGTGCCGTAGCGCTCGAACACGTCGCGGATGGTGTTCACGCGGTCGTCGTGACCGCTCTTGCCCGACACGAAGCCGAATTCCTTCACGCGCACGAAGTCGCCGCTCGCCGCGAGATCGAAGCCGCCCTTCTCCTCGACGTCGCGGAAAAGCTGCACGACGCGCGCTGGATCGCGCCCGAGCAGGTCGTAGACGAAGCGCTCGAAGTTCGACGCCTTCGAGATGTCCATGCTGGGACTCGTCGTGTGATACGTCTCCGCCGCGCCGCGCACGCGGTACACGCCGGTCTTGAAGAATTCGTCGAGCACGTCGTTTTCGTTCGTCGCGACGACGAGCTGCTCGATCGGCAGGCCCATCATGCGCGCGATATGTCCCGCGCAGACGTTGCCGAAGTTGCCCGATGGCACCGTGAACGACACGCGCTCGTCGTTGCTCTGCGTCGCGGCGAAATAGCCCTTGAAGTAATAGACGACCTGCGCCACCACGCGCGCCCAGTTGATCGAATTCACCGTGCCGATCTTGTGCGCGGCCTTGAACGCGTGATCGTTCGATACGGCCTTCACGATGTCCTGGCAGTGATCGAAATTGCCTTCCACGGCGAGATTGAAGATGTTCAGGTCCTGCAGCGAGAACATCTGCGCGGTCTGGAACGCGCTCATCTTCCGGTGCGGCGAAAGCATGAAGACGCGCACGCCGGTCTTGCCGCGCATCGCGTATTCGGCGGCGCTGCCCGTATCGCCCGATGTCGCGCCGAGAATGTTCAGCGTTTGTCCGTGCTTCGCGAGCGCGTACTCGAAGAGATTGCCGAGCAGTTGCATCGCCATGTCCTTGAAGGCGAGCGTCGGACCGTTCGACAGTTCCAGCAGCGAAAGCGGCGTGCCGTTCTCGACGCCGAGCGTCTTGAGCGGCGTGATCTGCACCGCGCTTTCCTCGTGGCGCACGTTGCTGTACACCTGCGCCGTGTACGTCTTGCGCGTGAGCGAGCGCAGATCGTCGGCGGGAATGTCGTCGCTGAACTTCGACAGCACTTCGAAGGCGAGGTCCGCATAGGACAGCGTGCGCCAGCGCGCGAGTTCGTCGGCGGATACGCGCGGATACTGCGCCGGCAGATACAGGCCGCCGTCCTTCGCGAGCCCGCCGAGCAGAATGTCCGAGAACGTGTGGCGCTCGTTGGAGCCCGCGCCGCGCGTCGAGATGTAGTTCATGATTCGCGTACCCGATTAATTGAGCGCTGCCATGCGCAGTTTCGTCACCTTCGACACGACCGTCGACAGCGCCTCGATCTCCGCGATAGCGGCATTCGCGTTCTTCTCGACGGTCTCGTGCGTGATGAGAATGATGTCGGTCTCGCCCTTGCCGCCGCCGTCGACCTGCTCGGATTCCTTCTGCAGCAGCGCGTCGATGGAAATGCCCTTGTCCGCGAGAATGCGCGTGATGTTCGCGAGCACGCCCGTCACGTCCGCTACGCGCAGGCGCAGGTAGTAGCCGCTCGTCACTTCCTCGATCGGAAGGATCGGCGTGTTCGACAGGCTCTCCGGCTGGAACGCCAGATGCGGCACGCGATGCTCCGGGTCGGCCGTATGCAGGCGCGTCACGTCGACGAGATCGGCGACGACCGCCGACGCCGTCGGCTCCGCGCCCGCGCCCTTGCCGTAGTAGAGCGTCGTGCCGACGGCATCGCCGATCACGACGACGGCGTTCATCGCGCCCTCGACGTTGGCGAGGAGCCGCTTTTCCGGCACGAGCGTCGGATGCGTGCGCAATTCGATGCCCTTTTCCGTGCGCCGCGCGATGCCGAGCAGCTTGATGCGATAGCCGAGCTCGCCCGCGTAGCGAATGTCGATGGCCGCGAGCTTGCTGATGCCTTCCACATACGCGCGATCGAACTGCACCGGCACGCCGAACGCGATCGCGCTCATGATCGTGACCTTGTGCGCGGCGTCGACGCCTTCGATGTCGAAGGTCGGATCGGCTTCCGCGTAACCGAGATCCTGCGCGCCCTTGAGCGCGGTCGCGAAGTCGATGCCGCGATCGCGCATCTCCGACAGAATGTAGTTCGTCGTGCCGTTGATGATGCCCGCAATCGCTTCGATGCGATTCGCCGTCAGCCCTTCGCGCAGCGCCTTGATGATCGGAATGCCGCCCGCCACCGCCGCTTCGAACGCCACCATCACGCCCTTTGCGCGCGCCGCTTCGAAAATCTCCGTGCCGTGCACGGCGAGCAGCGCCTTGTTCGCCGTCACGACATGCTTGCCGTTCGCGATCGCGCGCAGCACGAGTTCGCGTGCGAAGCCCGTGCCGCCGATCATTTCGCACACGATGTCGATGGAAGGATCGTCGACGACGGCGAGGAAGTCGTCGGTGATCGCGACGCCTTCGGCGGCTTGCGCTTTCGCCGGCGTGCGCACCGCGATGCGCGCGATCTCGATGCCGCGGCCCGCGCGTCGTTTGATTTCTTCCTGATTGCGGCGCAGCACCGTGAAGGTGCCGCTGCCGACCGTGCCGAAGCCCAAGAGTCCTACTTTGATCGGTTCCATACAGCGCGAGTCTTTAATGAGAGATTAAGCGGAGTGGCGTTTGCGATAGCCGTCGAGAAAGCGCGCGATGCGGTTGATCGAATCGGCCAGATCGTCGACGTTCGGCAGGAAAACCACGCGGAAGTGGTCCGCCGTCGGCCAGTTGAAGCCCGTGCCTTGAACGAGCAGCACGCGCTCCTCCAGCAGCAGGTCGGTGATGAACTGCTGGTCGTCGGCGATCGGATACATCTTCGGATCGAGCTTCGGGAACATGTAGAGCGCGGCCTGCGGCTTCACGCAACTGACGCCGGGAATGGCCGTCAGCATGTCGTAGGCGAGATCGCGCTGCTTGAAGAGCCGCCCGCCCGGCACGATGAGATCGTTGATGCTCTGATAGCCGCCGAGCGCGGTCTGGATCGCGTACTGGCCGGGCACGTTCGGGCACAGGCGCATCGACGCGAGAATGCCGAGGCCTTCCAGATAATCCTTGGCGCGGCGGCGGTTCTCTTCGATGAGGCCCGAAATGGCCATCCAGCCCGCGCGGTAGCCGCACGAGCGGTAGCTCTTCGACAGGCTGTTGAACGTGACCGTGATGACGTCTTCCGAGAGCGCGGCCATCGACGTGTGCGTCTTGCCGTCGTAGACGATCTTGTCGTACACCTCGTCCGCGAAAATGATGAGACCGTGCTCGCGCGCGATGCCGATGAGCTGCACCAGCAGTTCGTCCGAATACAGCGCGCCGGTCGGGTTATTCGGATTGATGACGACGAGCGCCTTCGTGTTGGGCGTGATCTTCGCGCGGATATCGTCCAGATCGGGCATCCACGCGTTGCTCTCGTCGCACATGTAATGGCGCGGCGTGCCCGCCGACAGGCTGACCGCAGCCGTCCAAAGCGGGTAATCCGGCGCGGGCAGCAGCACTTCGTCGCCGTCGTTCAGAAGCGCCTGCATCGCCATCACGATCAGTTCGGACGCGCCGTTGCCGATGAAGATGTCGTCCAGTTCGACGCCCGTCACGCCCTTTTCCTGCGTGTAATGCATGATCGCCTTGCGCGCCGCGAACACGCCTTTCGAATCCGAATAGCCCGAGGAGCCGGGCAGATTGCGGATCATGTCCTGAATGATCTCGTCGGGCGCCTCGAAGCCGAACGGCGCGAGGTTGCCGATATTGAGCTTGATGATGCGATGCCCTTCCTCTTCGAGGCGCTTCGCGTGTTCGAGCACGGGACCGCGAATGTCGTAGCAGACGTTCTGGAGCTTGTTGGATTTGAGAATCGGTTTCACGGCGGGCGGCTCTTTGATGGACGGTCGGTCGGGTTCGCTTTTTGCGCTTTCGTCGATGCACGCGGCATGCGCGACGGCGACTTGCGCCCGAGGCACAGGCGCGCGCCGCTTCGAAGCCGCGGTGCACCGCTCGAAAGTATCGACGAAAAGGCGCCGAACAGGCAAAACGGAGTGCTTCTGGTGGTGCGCAAACCGGCGCGCGTTCTGGATGGACGCGCATGCGGGCGCGGCGGGTGGCGCCGGGCCAGACGAAGGCGCCGACACTGCCGGCTTGGATTGCGTGTCGGCGGCGGCTTGTGGCGGCACGCGAGCGCAAAGGAACAAATGACGCAAGGACGCAGTGGGCGCATCCGGCCCCGAGCGAACCCGGCGGCCGGAAAGCTATAATTTACTGATTATGGCCCAGTTCCGCAATGCACCAAAGGGCGGCGGCTAAGCTGCTTTCGCAGGCGCTTCGGTCGCATCCTCGCCGCGCTGGGCTTTCGCTTTTCTTTCGCCCTCTTTTCTTGCCGGATCATCGTTTTGAAACTTCATCAGGAATCCAGCGGCGCGCTCAACACCATTACGAGCTACGGAGACGGCTTCGTGGCGATCAATCTGGAGCGGCACGAAGGCAGTGTCATCGTCATGCCGGATGCGCCCGTCGAAAGCTGGCCGGTTTCGTCGTTCGACGCCCTCACCCCCGAACACTTCGATGCGCTCGCGCAAGCCGCGCCCGAGGTCGTGATCTTCGGCAGCGGGTCGAAGCTGCGCTTTCCGCATCCCCGGCTGCTCGCGAATCTCGCGAAGCACCGCATCGGCGTGGAAACGATGGACTTCGGCGCCGCCTGCCGCACGTACAACATTCTGATGTCCGAAGGCCGGCGCGTCGCCGCGGCACTTTTGATCGAAGCGTGAACAAAACGGTAGCGCCGGAATCGGCTCGCGGATAAGCGTCCGATAAGGCGCGATGCGGCAGACTCGCGCGGGCTTCGACGGCGCCGAGCGCGCACGCCATGCGCCAAAGTGACGATTCTCGCGGGTCCTTGCGATACACTCCCGCCCGGCATGCGCCGCGCACACTGCCGGCGACGCGGTTTTGGTGCGCGCGGCGCTTTCTCCACCGGATGCGCGCCGCGTCGCGCCGCGAGAACTTGCGGCGCAATTTCGTGCCTGAGCATGCGGCACGGCGCGCGAGCCGCATCCCGAATGCGCGCGTCGCGCGCGTTCCGCCCATTTCGTTTCAATAGCGCCGCATACAGCGGCATCGGACAGGTCGACTTCATGAACGATACGCCTTCGCGGCTACCGCTCACACGTCTTTCGCTCATTCTTCTGATCCTCGCGCTCGCGATCGTCTGGTTCGCGCCGCTCGGCCTGCGCCATCTCGTGCCGAGCGACGAAGGACGCTACGCCGAGATGGCGCGCGAAATGTTCGTCACCGGCGACTGGATCACGCCGCGCTACAACGGCTACAAGTATTTCGAAAAGCCGCCGCTGCAGACGTGGGCCAATGCGCTCACGTTCGCGTGGTTCGGCATCGGCGAATGGCAGGCGCGGCTCTATACCGCGCTCACAGGCTTCGCGGGCGTGCTTCTCGTCGGCTATACGGGCAAGCGCGTGTTCAACGCGATGACCGGCTTCGCCGCCGCCGTGATCCTCGCGACGTGCCCGTACTGGAACCTGATGGGGCACTTCAACACGCTCGACATGGGCTTGTCCTTCTGGATGGAAGTGACGCTCTGCGCGCTTTTGCTCGCGCAGCGCCCGGGCGTCCCCGCCCGTCGAGTGCGCCTGTGGATGTGGGTCTGCTGGGCCGCGATGGGCGCCGCCGTCCTGTCGAAGGGCCTCGTCGGACTGATTCTGCCGGGCGCGGTGCTCGTCATCTATTCGCTCGTTTCGCGCGACTGGGCGCTGTGGAAGCGGCTTTATATCGGCAGCGGGCTGATCGTGTTCCTGGTCGTCACGGCGCCGTGGTTCGTGCTCGTGCAGATGAAAAACCCCGAGTTCTTCGACTTTTTCTTCGTCGTTCAGCAATTCAAGCGCTATCTGACGCCCGAGCAGAACCGGCCGGGAGCCTTCTATTACTTCGTGCCGGTGCTGGTCGTCGGCTTTCTGCCGTGGCTGTCGATCGCGTTTCAGAGCGTGCGCCACGGCATCAAGACGCCGCGCCAGCCGAACGGTTTCGCGCCGGTCACGATGCTGCTCGTCTGGTCGGCGTTCATCTTTCTGTTTTTCAGCGCGTCGCACTCGAAGCTCATCTCCTACGTGCTGCCGATTGCGCCCGCCATCGCGCTCGTGCTCGGCCTCTACCTGCCCTCGCTCACGCGTAATCAGTACCGCAAGCACCTGATCGGCTATGCGGTGTTCCTGATCGCCGCGGCGTTCGGCGCGGTCTTCCTCGGACGCGCGGGCAGCGCGAACACGCCGAACGCGCTTTACCGCGCGTTTCAGGTCTGGGTGTATGCGGGCATCGCGGTGGCGTTCGTCGTCACGATTCTCGCGTTGTGGCTGAACCGGCGCAGCGTGCTCGCGGGCGCGGCCGGTCTGGGCGCCGCGTGGCTGCTCCTCGGAACGATCGCGGGCACCGGCCACGACGTGTTCGGCACCGACAGCTCCGGCGTGAAGCTCGTGCCCGCCGTGAAGGCGGCGATGGCGAAACTCCCGCCCGACACGCCGTTCTACTCGGTCGCGAAGCTCGACCACACGATGCCTTTCTACCTCGGACGCACCATGACGATGGTTCAGGAAGCCGACGAGCTGAATTTCGGCGTGCACGCGGAACCGCAAAAATGGTTGCCGACCATCGACGACTGGATCAAGCGCTGGGACGCGGACCGCTACGCGCTTGCGCTGCTGCCGCCGTCGCGCTATGACGAGATGCTCGCGCGCCATGTTCCGATGCAGGTGATCGCGCGCGACGCGCGCCGCGTGATCGTCGAGAAGCCGCAGCCTTGACCATGCGCCGGGCGCGGGGCGCCGGGCGCCGCGCGCTGCGCTTCGCGCGCACGGCCGTTCGGCATCCGGCGACGAACCGAGTATCCTTATTTCCCAATCGATGAACCCGATTTCCCTCACTTGCATCGTCATCGGCGTATTGTTGAACGCGTGCGCCCAGTTGCTGCTCAAAGCGGGCGTGAACGCCGTCGGCCATTTCGATCTCACGACGGCGAACATTCTGCCGGTCGGTTTCAGAATCGCGACGCAGTGGCCGATCATCGGCGGGCTCGCGTGCTACGTCGTGAGCGTCGTCGTGTGGATCGTCGGGCTGTCGCGCGTCGACGTGTCGATCGCCTATCCGATGCTCTCGCTCGGCTACGTCGTCAACGCGTTCGCGGCATGGTATTTGTTCGGCGAAGTGCTGTCCGTGCAGCGGCTGGTCGGCATCGGCATCATTCTCGTCGGCGTGGCCGTGCTCGCGCGCGGCTGATCCCGTTTCATTCCACTTGTTAAGCAAAGACTCCATGACTCAGACCTCGCGGCCGTTCCTGCCTTTCGTCAAGCCTGAGATCGACGAGGAAACCATTCAGGGCGTCGTCGACGTGCTGCGCTCCGGCTGGATCACCACGGGACCGCAGAACCAGCAGTTCGAAGCGGAGTTGTCGGCCTACTTCGGCGGCCGGCCGGTGCGCGCGTTCAATTCCGGCACCTGCACGATGGAAATCGCGCTGCGCATCGCGGGCGTCGGTCCCGGCGACGAAGTCATCACCACGCCGATGACCTGGGTTTCCACCGCGAACGTGATTCTCGAAGTGGGCGCGACGCCGGTGTTCGTCGATATCGATCCGGCCACGCGCAACATGGACCTGAACTTGCTGGAACAGGCCATCACGCCGCGCACGAAAGCCGTGATCCCGGTGTATCTCGCGGGCCTGCCGGTGGACATGGACCGCCTGTACGACATCGCGCGCGCGCATAAGCTGCGCGTGATCGAGGATGCGGCGCAGGCTGTCGGAGCGAGCTGGCGCGGCAAACGCATCGGTTCGTTCGGCGATCTCGTGTCGATCAGCTTTCACGCGAACAAGAACGTGACGTCGATCGAAGGCGGCGCGCTCGTCATGAACAACGAAGAGGAAGCCGAACTCGCGCGCAAGTACCGGCTGCAAGGCATCACGCGCACGGGTTTCGACGGCATGGACTGCGACGTGCTGGGCGGCAAGTACAACCTGACCGATGTCGCCGCGCGCGTGGGTTTGGGCTCGCTGCGCAAGATCGAGTCGATCACGGAGCGCCGCCGCGAACTGGCGCGCCTCTACTTCGACGCGTTCGAAGGCGGCGCG
This sequence comes from Caballeronia sp. Lep1P3, assembly GCF_022879595.1. NCBI lineage: Bacteria > Pseudomonadati > Pseudomonadota > Betaproteobacteria > Burkholderiales > Burkholderiaceae > Caballeronia > Caballeronia sp. Lep1P3. The sequence continues at coordinate 1,644,357 of NZ_CP084265.1, forward strand.
GCGGTGCGGCTCGGCGTCGGCTTGCCGATGAAAAATTTCACCGACAGCAACTGGCACATGTTCCAGATCGCGCTGCCGCTCGAGAAACTCGCGCTCACGCGCGCCGAATTCATGGCCGAACTGAAGGAACGCGGCATCGGCAGCGGCGTGCACTATCCGGCGCTGCATCTGTTCACGCTTTACCGCGAGCGCGGATTCGGGGAAGGCATGTTCCCGCACGCGGAACGGTTCGGCGCGAGCACGGTGACGCTGCCGCTTTTCCCCAGCATGAGCGCGGACGATGTCGCGCACGTCGTGAAGTCCATCGACGAGATCTGCGAGCAGTTCGCACAGGAACACGGACACAACCGTTAAGGAAACGCACAGCCACATGAGTCATACGGAATTTCCGGCGAGTTCGCCCGAGGTCTCGGTCATCATCCCGGTGTACAACGAGGCCGACGGTCTCGCCGCTCTGTTCCAGCGCCTGTATCCGGCGCTCGATGCGCTGGGTGCGTCGTATGAAGTCATCTTCATCAACGACGGCAGCCGCGACAAATCCGCCGCCCTGCTCGCGCAACAGTTCCACGCGCGCCCCGACACCACGCGCGTGATTCTGCTCAACGGCAACTACGGCCAGCACATGGCGATTCTCGCGGGCTTCGAGCAGTCGCGCGGCGAGATCGTCGTCACGCTCGACGCCGATCTGCAAAATCCGCCCGAGGAAATCGGCAAGCTCGTCACGAAGATGCGCGAGGGCTACGACTACGTCGGCACCATTCGCCAGCAGCGCCAGGACAGCCTGTGGCGCCGAAAGGCGTCGCGGGCGATGAACCGGCTGCGCGAGCGCATCACGAAGATCAAGATGACGGACCAGGGCTGCATGCTGCGCGCCTACAGCCGCCACATCATCGATACGATCAACCGCTGCGGCGAAATCAACACGTTCATTCCGGCGCTCGCGTACACGTTCGCGCAGAACCCGATCGAGGTCGATGTCGCGCACGAAGAGCGCTTCGCGGGCGAATCGAAGTATTCGCTCTATAGCCTCATCCGCCTGAACTTCGATCTCGTCACCGGGTTTTCGGTCGTGCCGCTGCAATGGCTGTCGTTCATCGGCGTGATTCTGTCGGTCGGCTCGGCGGCCCTCTTCCTGCTGCTGCTGGTTCGCCGCTTCATGTTCGGCGCGGAAGTCCAGGGTGTGTTCACGCTCTTCGCCATTACGTTTTTCATGCTCGGCGTGATCATCTTCGCGCTCGGACTGCTCGGCGAGTACATCGGGCGCATTTATCAGCAGGTGCGCGCGCGGCCGCGCTATCTCGTGCAGACCATTCTCGAGCAGCGCGACGGCCTCTCGATCGCGAACCATCCGATGCAGGAAGCGATGCAGCCCATCGCGGCGGTCGTCAGCCGCGAGGGCAACGGTCGATGAAGCCGCGCGCCGTCGTCTTCGCCTATCACAACGTCGGCGTGCGCTGCCTGCAAGTGCTGCTCGCGCGCGGCGTCGAAGTCGCGCTCGTCGTCACGCACGAGGACAGCGCGAGCGAGAACATCTGGTTCGGCAGCGTCGCGCAGGTCGCGGCGGAACATGGCATCGAGGTCATCACGCCCGCCGATCCGAAATCGCCCGATGTGCACGAGGCCGTCGCGAAAGCCGCGCCCGACTTCATCTTCTCGTTCTATTACCGGCACATGCTGCCCGTCGCGCTGCTCGCGCTCGCGAAGCGCGGCGCGTACAACATGCACGGGTCGCTTTTGCCGAAGTACCGGGGCCGCGTGCCGACCAACTGGGCGGTGATCAACGGCGAAACCGAGACCGGCGCGACGCTGCACGAAATGGCGGAGAAGCCCGATGCAGGCGCCATCCTCGCGCAAACGCCCGTGCCGATTCTCCCCGACGACACCGCCGCGCAGGTCTTCGACAAAACGGTCGTGGCCGCCGAGCAGACGCTCTGGCGCGTGCTGCCCGCGCTGATCGCCGGCGAGGCGCCGCATCTGCCGAACGATCTCGCCGCCGGCAGCTATTACGGCGGGCGCAAGCCGGAAGACGGCCGCATCGACTGGACGCAGCCGGCAGCGCGCGTCTATAACCTCGTCCGCGCCGTGGCGCCGCCGTATCCTGGCGCGTTCACGGATATCGGCGAGCATCGGTTCATCGTGGCGCGTGCGCGTCTCGTGCCCGAAACCGGCGCGCCCCGCGTGCCGCTCGCCCTGCTCGCGCAATTGCGGAGTTTGCCGCCCGGCCTCACCGTGACGGATAATGCGCTGTTTGGCGTCTGCGGCGACGGCCGCGTGATCGCCGTGCACGAACTGCGCCATCGGCTGCTGGATGCCGCGTCCCGACCCGTGGGCGACGAGCACGCCATCGACATCGCCGAATTTGGCCGAATCATTCAATCCTCTCGTCATTCATGAAAAAAGTTCTGATCCTGGGCGTCAACGGCTTCATCGGCCATCACCTGTCCAAGCGCATCCTCGAAACCACCGACTGGGAAGTCTTCGGGATGGACATGCAAACCGATCGCCTGGGCGACCTCGCGAATCACGAGCGGATGCACTTCTTCGAAGGCGACATCACCATCAACAAGGAGTGGGTCGAGTATCACGTCAAGAAGTGCGACGTGATCCTGCCGCTCGTCGCCATCGCCACGCCCGCGACCTACGTGAAGCAGCCGCTGCGCGTGTTCGAACTGGACTTCGAAGCGAACCTGCCGATCGTGCGTTCGGCCGTGAAGTACGGCAAGCATCTGGTGTTTCCGTCGACCTCCGAGGTCTACGGCATGTGCACCGACGAGCAGTTCGACCCGGAAAACTCCACGCTCTCCTACGGCCCCATCAACAAGCCGCGCTGGATCTACGCGTGCTCGAAGCAACTGATGGACCGCGTGATCTGGGGCTACGGCATGGAAGGCCTCAACTTCACGCTCTTCCGTCCGTTCAACTGGATCGGGCCGGGCCTCGACTCCATCTACACGCCGAAGGAAGGCTCGTCGCGCGTGGTGACGCAGTTCCTCGGGCATATCGTGCGCGGCGAGAACATCAGTCTCGTCGATGGCGGCGCGCAGAAGCGCGCGTTCACCGATATCGACGACGGCATCGGCGCGCTGATGAAGATCATCGAAAACAAGGGCGGCGTCGCGACGGGCAAGATCTATAACATCGGCAATCCGGAGAACAACTTCTCCGTGCGCGAGCTCGCCAACATGATGCTCAAGCTCGCGGGGGAATTCCCCGAGTACGCGGACAGCGCGAAGAACGTTCAACTCGTCGAGACGTCGTCGGGCGCGTATTACGGCGCGGGTTATCAGGACGTGCAGAACCGCGTGCCGAAGATCGACAACACGATGCAGGAACTCGCCTGGGCGCCGCAAGCCACCATGGACGACGCGCTGCGCAAGATTTTCGAGGCGTATCGCGGGCATGTGGGTGAAGCGCGCAAGCTCGTCGAACAGGCCGACCAGGCATAAGGCGCCGGCGTGGCCCGCATCGTTCTCAAGATCGACGTCGATACGCTGCGCGGCACGCGTGAAGGCGTGCCGAACCTCGCACGCCTGCTCGACAAATACAGCGCTCGCGCCACGTTTTTGTTCAGCCTCGGCCCCGATCACACCGGCTGGGCGCTGCGGCGCGTGTTTCGCCCCGGCTTTCTGAAGAAAGTCTCGCGCACGTCCGTCGTCGAACACTACGGCGTGAAGACGCTGATGTACGGCGTGCTGCTGCCGGGGCCGGACATCGGCCGGCGCGGGGTGTCCGACATGCGCGCGATCCACGAAGCCGGCTTCGAATGCGGCATCCATACGTGGGATCACGTCTACTGGCAGGACAACGTCCGCTCGCGCGACCGCGCGTGGACCGTCGCGCAGATGCAGCAAAGCCATGCGCGCTTCATCGAAATCTTCGGCGCGCCGCCGCTCACGCACGGCGCGGCGGGCTGGCAGATGAACGACTACGCCTTCGAGCAGATCGACGCCTGGGGCATGCGTTATGCATCCGATGGACGCGGGCACGCGCCGTACATTCCGGTGCTCGATGGCCGCACGCTCGGTCACGTCCAGATGCCGACCACGCTGCCGACGCTCGACGAAGTCCTCGGCGTGGACGGCATCGACGTGAGCAATGTCGCGGCGCATCTCTTGCGTCACACGGCGAACAATCCGCGCGATCAGGTCTTCACGCTGCACGCGGAACTCGAAGGCCAGAAACTCGCGCCGGTGTTCGAGCAATTGCTCGCCGGCTGGCGCGCGCAGGGACACAGCTTCGCCACGATGGGCGACTATCATGCGTCGCTCGACCGTTCGGCGCTGCCTTCGTATCCGGTGACGTGGGGCGAGATTCCCGGCCGCGCCGGTGAATTGATCGTGCAGCCGGGCTGAAACTGCGTTCGAACGCGCGCCCAGCACCGATTCAGACAAGCCAACAACAGGAGAAACCTTCGTGCCAGTCGCAGTCGACCAGCCCGTTCCCGATTTCACCGCGCCCGCGACGGGTGGCGAGTTCACGCTTTCGAGCCTGCGCGGCAAGAAGGTCGTGCTCTTCTTCTATCCCAAGGACAACACGCCGGGCTGCACGACCGAGAGCCTCGGATTTCGCGACAACTACGAGCAATTCAGGGCGGCGGGCGCGGAAGTCGTCGGCATCTCGCGCGACAGCGTGAAGTCGCACGACAACTTCAAGGCGAAGCTGGAACTGCCCTACACGCTCGTCTCGGATGCCGACGAAGTCATCTGCTCACTCTTCGACGTCATCAAGAAGAAGAAGATGTACGGCAAGGAAGTGCGCGGCATCGAACGTTCCACCTTTCTGGTGGACGCCGACGGCGTGCTGCGCCGCGAGTTCCGCGGCATCAAGGTGCCGGGGCACGTCGAGGCCATCGTCGAGGCTGTACAAGCCATTTGAGGCACGCTATATTGGTTCGCAATGAGCGCCTGTCCACCCCATTCCCTTTGCCTTCGCGCGAGCCGCCGCGTGCCCATCGGCACGGTCGGCAGGGACCCGGGCTATGTGGAACGGGCAAGGCGCAGGCGCTCTGAAAGAGTAGTCAGCCGCTGGTTCCGGTAGCCGGAACGGCGGCTTTTTTATTGGCGTCGCGCTGGAAGATCGGGTTGTTCCGACCACTGCGCGGCGCACCGAACGACGCAACTCCAAGGAGCAGATCGAAACTTAGGCGAACCGGCGTTTTCGACAACGAAGCGCGCCACCGGGCGCAAACTGCGGGACACGTAGCGCTTTTCGGGCGGACGAGCAGGATGCGACAGGCGGCGCACGATACACGACCCGATTCCTTTCGAGGGAACACCATGCCTTTGCCTACCGCCCCGGCCAAGCTCGGCCATCTCCTTCCGGCCGAAGAGTACAAGGCCAAAGCCCGGCCGTCGAAGCAGTCGAAGAAACAGGCTGCGGCGAGCGACGACGACGCCAACGGCGCGGTCGAAACCGTTGCCGCCGAGCGTCCCGCAGCCGCGAACGCTGCGAACACGCTGCGCTCCATCGCGAGCGATGTCCTCGCGCAACCGCCGCAGGACGCGTCGGCGGAAACGAGCGCGCCCGCTGCGCCCGCCACGCGCGGCCGTCGCACCAAACAGACCGCCGCGCTGCTGCAGCCCGTCGCCAATGCGCGCGCGAAGCAGGAAGAAGCGGTGAAAGAAGCGGTGAAAGAATCGGCGGAAGAAACCGCCGAAGAAGCGCGCCCGGTCAGGCGCGAGGCGCGCACCGAAACGCCCGCGTCGACGCCCGCCTCACGCGGCGCGACGCCGGCCAACGAAGCGCGCGCGCAGACCAGACGCCGCCAGCGCACTCAGGTCGAGGACGAACTGCGCAAGCTCTTCGTGCTGGACACCAACGTGCTGATGCACGATCCAAGCTCGCTTTTCCGGTTCGAGGAACACGACGTCTATCTGCCGATGATGACGTTGGAAGAACTCGACAACCACAAGAAAGGCATGTCGGAAGTGGCGCGCAATGCGCGTCAGGTGAGCCGCACGCTCGATGCGCTCGTCGCGCACGCGGGCCAGATGTCCGAAGGCATTCCGCTCGCGGCGCAGGGAAACCGCGACGCGCTCGGCCGCCTCTACTTCCAGACGACGCTCACCGACATCGAACCGGTGGAAGGTCTGCCGGTCGGCAAGGCGGACAACCAGATTCTGGGCGTCGTGCGCGCGCTGCAGAAGGAGCGGCCGGATCGTCAGGTCGTGCTGGTGTCGAAAGACATCAACATGCGTATCAAGGCGCATGCGTTGGGCCTTCCCGCCGAGGACTATTTCAACGATCAGGTCCTCGAAGACAAGGACCTGCTCTACTCCGGCGTGCGCGCGCTCTCGCAAGACTTCTGGACGAAGCACGCGAAGGGCATGGAAAGCTGGCAGGACACCAAGACCGGCACGACCTACTATCGCGTGACCGGGCCGCTCTGCGCGTCCATGCTCGTCAACGAATTCGTGTATCTCGAACCGCAGAACGGCGAGCCGTCGTTTCATGCGGTCGTGCGCGAGCTCAACGGCAAGACGGCGCTCCTGCAAACGCTGCGTGATTACGGGCATCACAAGAACAACGTGTGGGGCATCACGGCGCGCAATCGCGAGCAGAACTTCGCGCTGAACCTGCTGATGAACCCGGAGGTGGATTTCGTCACGCTGCTCGGTCAGGCGGGCACCGGCAAGACGCTGATGGCGCTCGCCGCCGGCCTCGCGCAAGTGCTCGACGACAAGCGCTACAACGAGATCATCGTCACGCGCGCGACGGTGCCAGTCGGCGAGGACATCGGCTTTCTGCCCGGCACCGAGGAAGAAAAGATGCAGCCGTGGATGGGCGCATTCGACGACAACCTCGAAGTCTTGCAAAAGACCGACGATGCCGCCGGCGAATGGGGCCGCGCGGCCACGCAGGAACTGATCCGCTCGCGTTTGAAGGTCAAGAGCATGAACTTCATGCGCGGCCGGACGTTCGTCGACAAATACGTGATCATCGACGAAGCTCAGAACCTGACGCCCAAGCAGATGAAGACGCTCGTGACGCGCGCGGGTCCGGGGACGAAGATCGTGTGCCTCGGCAATATCGCGCAGATCGACACGCCTTATCTCACCGAAGGCAGTTCCGGCTTGACTTATGTCGTGGACCGCTTCAAGGGCTGGACGCACAGCGGTCATGTGACGCTCGCGCGCGGCGAGCGCTCGCGTCTCGCGGACTACGCGTCGGACATTCTGTAAGCCAATTCGCCGTTTGTTCGATGGCCCGCCGGAGAAATCCGGACGGGCCATTTTTTCGTCCGGTCGTCCCGGCTCTGCAACACTTACGGCACAAACTTAAAGTGAAATGTCACGAAGTCTTGCCGCACGCGCGTGCGGCGGGCTAGTATCGGCGGACTGACTACTCCGGCGAGCGCGCTCGCCGCCCGAAATGCGTCGAATCTGGCTGCCGTTGACCCTCACCGTACTGCTCGCCGCGTGTGGCACCGCGCCGCAGCAGACGGCGCGCAAGCCTGCCAGTTCGACGGGCACCGCGCTTCGCAGCTACAGCAAGCCGCCGCCGGGCTTTCCCGAGTTCGTCGATCACAGCGTCGGGCGCGAGGAAATCTCGATTCAGGCGATGGCGCTCGTCGGCGTGCCCTACCGCTGGGGCGGCAACACGCCGGATGCCGGTTTCGATTGCAGCGGACTCGTGCGCTATGTCGTCGACCGGGCGGCGTCCGTCAATCTGCCGCGCACGACTGCCGAAATGAGCGGGCGCGGCGAATTCATCGAGCCGGACCAGGTCGCTCCCGGCGATCTCATCTTTTTCAACACGACAGGCCGGCCGCATTCGCACGTGGGCATCTACGTCGGCAAGCTGCGCTTCGTCAACGCGCCGTCGACGGGCGGCACCGTGCGGCTCGACTATCTGACGAATCCTTACTGGGCGAAGCGCTTCGACGGCATTCGCCGCGTCGCGCCTCCGAAGGCCGCGCCGACGCCCTTCGATGCGCCGACTTATGTGGCCTCGCCTGCGCAGCCGGTTGCGCCCGCTGCTTCGTCGAATGTTTCGTCCTACGCGCGCCAGGCATCGTCCGCTTCGGGCGATTCTGGCGCGGCGCTGCGTCCATCGTCTGCCAGTGCTTCCGTTGCGGCGTACTCGCGCCAGCCGGCGGCGCTGGCTTCGGCGCATAGCGCAGACGCCTTCGAGCCGCCGCCCGTGTCGCTGAGCGCGGCGCAGCGTCAATCGGGTGCGTCAGCTTCCGCCGACGCTTACCCGCGTCAGCCGGCGCTGGCTTCGGCGCACGGCGCGGACGCGTTCGAGCCGCCGCCCGCGTCGCTGAGTGCGGCGCAGCGTCAATCGGCTGCGTCAGCTTCCGCCGACGCTTACCCGCGTCAGCCGGCGCTGGCTTCGGCGCACCGCGCGGACGCGTTCGAGCCGCCGCCATCCTCGCTCAGCGCCGCGCAGCGGCAAGCACAGGCGGCAGGCGCCAGAGCGTCCGCCGCGATCGAAGCGGCTCCCGATCCGATCCAGGCCGCCGCCGATGCCTTCGAGCCGCCTCCACCCACCTCGCGCATGGCGCGGCAACAGGCGCAGGCCGCGCAGACGGCGGTATCGCCCGAACCCGCCGAACCGCCCGTTCGCGTGATGCGCGCGTCGACGGGTTCGCTCACGGCGCCCCGCGCCGCACCGAATGACGATCCCATCGCCCGTTTCGCCAACGGCAGCAACTGACCCGCGCCGGCTGCATCGGGCCGTCCACCGATGCATGGGCCAGAAACCGACCGCGCTCTGCTATCGTGTCCGATACTTCCTCAACAGCGGCACCAAAGAACCGATAGGAGCACGACATGGATCTGGGTCTTGCGGGTAAGGTCGTCCTGATCACGGGCGGCAGCAAGGGAATCGGCTTCGCCTGTGCAAGAGCGTTCGCGAGCGAAGGCGCGAAAGTCGCGATCGTCTCGCGAGACGCTGCCAACCTTGCCCGCGCGCGCGAGCAACTCGCCGCCGACGGCCACCACGTTCATCTCGCCCGCGCGGATCTGCACGAGGCGCACAGCGCCGAAGACGTCGTCGAGGAAGCGAGCGCGGCGCTCGGCCCCATCGACATTCTGATCAACAGCGCGGGCGCGGCACGCCGCTACGACCCCGATTCGCTCGATGCCGCAGCCTACAAAGCGGCGATGGACGCGAAATACTTCTCCTACGTCTATCCGCAGCAAGTGGTGCTCAAGCGCATGGCCGAGCGCCTGCGTAGCCAGCCGGACACGGAACCGGGCGTAATCGTCAACATTGTGGGAATGGGCGGGAAGATCGCGTCGGATATCCACATCGCGGGCGGCGCGGCGAACGCGGCGCTCATGCTCAATACCGTCGGCCTCGCGCATCATTATGCGAAGCTCGGCATTCGCATCAACGCGATCAATCCGGGCGCGACGCTGACCGAGCGCGTCGAGGAAGCGCTCGCGCTGGAGGCCCAGCGGCAAGGCGTGACGCGCGATCAGGTGCTAGCCGATAGCCAGGCCAAGGTGCCGCTCGGACGCTATGCAAAACCGGAGGAAATCGCCGACGTGGCGCTCTTTCTCGCGAGCCGCCGTGCAAGCTACGTGTCGGGCGCGATCATTCCGATGGACGGCGTGTCGTCGCCGATCATCTGAAGCGCCGCGGCCCCGTTCGCGAACGGGGCTGCGGGCTCGGGACGATGCTTACAGAAAGTGGCGGCCGACCCACCAACCCGCCGCCGCGAGCGCGGCGGACGCCGGAATCGTGAGAACCCACGCCCAGACGATATTGCCGGCGACGCCCCAGCGCACCGCGCTGAACTTCTGCGTCGCGCCGACGCCGACGATCGCGCCGGTAATCGTGTGCGTGGTCGAAACCGGAATGCCGAGGAACGACGCCAGGAAGAGCGTGATCGCCCCGCCCGTTTCGGCGCAGCAGCCGCCCACGGGCTTGAGCTTGGTGATCTTCTGGCCCATCGTCCGCACGATGCGCCAGCCGCCGAACAAGGTGCCGAGACCCATCGACAGATAACAGAGGCCGATCACCCAGAGCGGCGGCGCGTCCGAGCCGGCGGACGCATAGCCGGTTGCGATCAGAAGCATCCAGATGATGCCGATGGTCTTCTGCGCGTCGTTGCCGCCGTGTCCGAGCGAATAGAGCCCCGCCGAGAAAAGCTGCAGGCGGCGAAACCGCCGGTCGACCTTCGATGGCGGCGTGCGGAAATACATCCATGACACGAGCAGCATGAAGAACGAGCCGAGCACGAAGCCGAGCAGCGGCGAGATGAAGATGAACGCCACCGTTTTGAGCAGCCCGTCCCAGTTGAGCGAAGACCAGCCGGATTTAGCGAGTGCCGAGCCGACGAGCCCGCCGATCAGCGCGTGCGACGAACTCGACGGAATGCCGTACACCCACGTGACGATGTTCCAGCCGATTGCGCCGACGAGCGCGCCGAAGATGACGTAATGATCGACGATGCCGGGGTCGATCGTCCCCTTCCCGACTGTCGCGGCGACCTTCAGGTGAAAGATGAAATAGGCAATGACATTAAACGCGGCCGCAAACGCGACGGCTTGCTGCGGCTTGAGCACGCCCGTCGAAACGACCGTTGCGATGGAATTGGCAGCGTCGTGGAAGCCGTTCATGAAGTCGAACACGAGTGCGACTAGAACGAGCGTGGCGACGGCCCAGATGGCGAGTTGAATCGAATGCATCAGTTGGTGTTGTATTGACCGGGCGTCGGGATGCGGCGCCGGTCTGTGTCGTCATCGCCCGCCGCGCGATCCAAAGCTGCGCCTGCGGGCTCGGGCGGCATGATCACGCGTTTTCCAGCACGATGCCTTCGATGATGTTCGCGACATCCTCGCACTTGTCGGTGATCGTCTCCAGAAGCTCGTAGATGGCCTTGAGCTTGATGAGGTTCTTCACGTCGTCCTCCTCGCGGAAGAGCTTCGACATGGCCGAGCGCAGGACACGGTCCGCGTCCGACTCGAGGCGGTCGATTTCTTCGCAGATTTTCAGTATCTCGCTCGCGCGCTTCATGTCCGCGAGCAGACCGACCGCCTGCTGCACGCGCAGGCAGGTGGCCGTGCAGATATGCGCAAGCTGGCTCGCCTCGGATGTCACGGCGCGCACGTCATAGAGCGAAATGGCGGTGGCGACGTCCTCCATCAGGTCGAGGATGTCGTCCATCGTGGTGATGAGCTTGTGAATCTCGTCGCGGTCGAGCGGCGTGATGAACGTCTTGTGCAGCAGGTCGATGGTCTCGTGCGTGAGCTTGTCGGCACGCTTCTCGTTCGTCTGGACGTTCTGCTTGTGGACTTCGGCTTCGTCCAGGTTGTCGATCAGCAGTTCCAGCTCGCGGCTCGCATCCACCATGCACTTCGCGTGCGCGTTGAAAATCTCGAAGAATTTGCCCTCAGTGGGCATGAAACGACCGAACATGAAAGTCCCGATAGATGGGTCAATGAGGCTGACATCAAACCGACATATTGTACCCGCGCCCAGCACCCCGCGCACCGCGCGCTGGTGCCGCGCGTCCGGGGGCCGACGATGGCTTGACAGGTGACGGGGGAACGGGTTACTCGCCGCCGTAGAAGTTCTGCACGCCTGCGAAGTTGTCAAACTTCGTGTATTGGCCGTGGAACGTGAGGCGCACAGGCCCGATCGGACCGTTACGCTGCTTGCCGATGATGATTTCCGCCGTGCCCTTGTCCGGGCTGTCGGGGTTGTAGACTTCGTCGCGGTAGATGAAGAGGATCACGTCCGCGTCCTGTTCGATAGCGCCGGATTCGCGCAGGTCGGACATGATCGGGCGCTTGTTCGGCCGCTGCTCCAGACCGCGATTGAGCTGCGACAGCGCGATCACCGGCACGTCGAGTTCCTTCGCGAGACTCTTGAGCGAACGCGAGATTTCCGAGATCTCCGTTGCGCGATTCTCGCCGCCGTTGCCCGAGCCCGACATGAGCTGCAGATAATCGACGATGATCAGTCCCAGCTTGCCGCATTGACGCGACAGGCGCCGCGCCCGCGAGCGCAGTTCCATCGGATTCAGACCGCCCGTTTCGTCGATGAAAAGCTGTGCCTCGCTCATTTTCTGCACCGCATGCGTGAGCTTCGGCCAGTCTTCGTCGGTGAGGCGGCCGGTACGCATTCTGTGCTGATCCAGCCGTCCGACCGAGCCGAGCATACGCATGGTCAGTTGCGTGCCCGGCATTTCCATCGAGAACACCGCGACCGGCAGGCCGTACTCGACCGCCACGTATTCGCCGACGTTCATCGAGAACGCGGTCTTACCCATCGACGGCCGCCCCGCCACGATGATCAGCTCGCCGCCGTGCATGCCCGATGTCATCCGGTCGAGATCGACGAAGCCTGTGGGCGTGCCGGTCACGTCGCTCGGATTCGCGGTGTGATAGAGCGTGTCGATGCGCTCCACCACTTGCGTGAGGAGCGGCCCGATTTCGAGAAAGCCCTGGGTGCCGCGCGCGCCGTCCTCGGCGATGGAAAACACGCGCGCTTCGGCTTCGTCGAGAATCTGCCGGACTTCCTTGCCTTGCGGATTGAAAGCGTCGGCGGAGATTTCGTCGGCGACAGAAACGAGGCGGCGCAGCACCGCCCGGTCGCGCACGATTTCGGCGTAGCGGCGAATGTTCGCCGCGCTTGGCGTGTTCTGCGCGAGCGCGTTGAGGTACGCGAGGCCGCCCACTTCGTCGGCTTTGCCGGCCATCGTGAGCGCTTCATACACGGTGATGACGTCCGCCGGGCGCGTCGCCGCGATCAGCTTGCCGATGTGTTCGAAAATAATGCGATGGTCATAGCGATAGAAATCGCCCTGCGACATGACATCGGCGATGCGGTCCCATGCCGCGTTGTCCAGCAGCAAGCCGCCGATGACCGATTGCTCGGCTTCGATGGAATGGGGCGGGACCTTCAGCGCGTCGAGTTGCGGGTCTTTGGACGGTGCGTTCATGGGGTGGGATTATCGAACAATGGCCGTGCGTGGACAATAAAAAATGGCAGGAGCCGAAAAGCTCCTGCCATTCTTCGTCCTGCTCGCGAGGCGCGAGACCTCGCGTGAAAACTTACGCGTGTTCGCCGAGCACCGACACCGTAACGTCGACCACGACGTCCGTGTGCAGCGCCACTTGAACCGGATGGTCGCCGACCATCTTCAGCGGGCCTTGCGGCAGACGCACTTGCGCCTTTTCCACTTCGGCGAAGCCTTGCTTCTTCAGCGCTTCAGCGATGTCCGCGTTCGTGACCGAACCGAACAGACGGCCGTCGACGCCCGCCTTCTGCGAAACCTGAACCGTGGAGCCGTTCAGCTTTTCGCCTTGTGCTTGCGCGGCGGTCAGCTTTTCAGCGGCAACCTTTTCCAGATCGGCGCGGCGCACTTCGAATTCGGCGATTGCGTCCTTCGTTGCGCGGCGAGCCTTCTTGCCGGGGATCAAGAAGTTACGTGCGTAGCCGTCCTTGACCTTGACGATGTCGCCGAGGTTGCCCAGGTTGACGACTTTTTCCAAAAGAATGATTTGCATTTTGGCTTGTCCTTAGTGCGTCGTCTGAATTAGGCCTTGTGCAGGTCGGTGTACGGCAGCAGCGCGAGGAAACGCGCGCGCTTGATTGCCGTGTCGAGCTGGCGCTGATAGTGCGCCTTCGTGCCAGTCAGACGAGCCGGCGTGATCTTGCCGTTTTCGCCGATGAAGTCCTTCAGCGTTTCAGTGTCCTTGTAGTCGATGTACTCGACACCGGCTGCCGTGAAACGGCAGAACTTCTTGCGCTTGAAGAGCGGGTTTTGTTGCTGACGACGCTTGTCGAATTTCTTACCAGTCGGGCGGGGCATGATTAGTCCTTTCCAATGTCCTGCAATTCTGTGATGTGAAACACCAGGGTTCGCGCGTTACGGCTTCTCTTCGCCAGAAAGCCGGTGAAGCGTGTTTCGACGCCCATCGGACAGCTTTCCAGCTTGCCGCTCGCTTCGCCGGCCGCGACCGCCTGCAGGGTCAGTTCGATTCTCCGGGCGATGCCCGCTTCGACGACTTCCGCGGCGTGTTGCAACGTGCAGCTCGCGATGGGAATGCCGGCGGGCGTGTACCGCACCGGTTCGCGTTCCACGACGCTTGCTGTGAGTTGCAGCCGGTTCACTTAAACCTTGGTGGCTGTGGCGATGTTCGCCTTAAGCCTGCGCTTCGGACGGCTGGCTGGCCGCCTTCTTGGCTTCTTCGCGCTGCACTTCCTTCATCATCGGCGACGGGCCGGTTTCGGCCTTCTTCATCTTGACGATGAGGTGACGCAGAACGGCGTCGTTGAACTTGAACGCGTGCTCCAGCTCTTCGAGCGTGGCCTGATCGCATTCGATGTTCATGCAGACGTAGTGAGCCTTCGCGAGTTTCTCGATCATGTAGGCCAGTTGGCGACGGCCCCAGTCTTCGATGCGGTGGATCTGGCCGCCGTGCGACGTGATCGTGGTCTTGTAGCGCTCGATCATGGCGGGCACTTGCTCGCTCTGATCGGGGTGCACGATGAAGACGATTTCGTAATGACGCATGTATCACTCCTTAAGGATAGAAGCCACCCGGGCGTCGGACCGGTGCGGCAAGTGAGAAGCCGAAGATTATAGCTTTTTGTATCGCCGCGCGCAATTGCAATTTCGGGCGCCTTTTCAAGCAGTTAGGGCGCGCGTCCGGGTTCCGGGGCGCGGCTCGCCGGGCAACGCGAGCGGGCGGCTCCAGTAGCCGGGCTGCGCATAGGTTTCCTTCAGGAAATCAATGAAGTAGCGCACGCGCGCCGGCACGTAGCGCTGCTGCGGGTAGACCGCGAGAATGTCGTAATCGGGCAGTTCGTAATCGTCGAGCACGGTTTCGAGTTCGCCCGCTTCGAGCTGCCGCTGGATTTCCCACGTCGAGCGCCAGCCGAGTCCGAGCCCTTCCGACACCCAGCGATGCAGCAGTTCGCCGTCGTTGCAGTCCAGATTGCCGGACACGCGCACCGTCACGAGCTTGCCGTTGCGTCGAAAATACCAGCCGCGGTTCTGTCCGCCTTGCAGGTTGAACGCGAGGCAGTTGTGGTTCGGCAGGTCGTCGAGCGATTTCGGCTTGCCGTGCTTCCGGAAATACGCGGGCGTGCCGCAGACCACGCGCCGATTGCCCGCCAGCTTCACCGCGACGAAGTTCGGGTCCACCGCCCCGCCGATGCGGATCGACAGATCGTAGCCCTCGCGCACCAGATCGACGACGCGGTCGGTCAGATTGAACGACATCTGCAATTCGGGCTTGTCCGCGAGGAACGCGGGCGCGTGCGGCGCGACGTGCATGCGCCCGAACGCCGCCGGCGCCGACACGATCAGATGCCCGCCCACCGCGCGCCGTCCCGCCGCCAGTTCGTTCTCCGCCTGATCCCATTCCGCGAGCAGATTCCTGCAGCGGTCGAGATACGCCGCGCCCTCCTCGCTCACCACGAGCCGCCGCGTCGAGCGATACATGAGCTTCACGCCGAGGCGCTTTTCCAGCGCGTCGATGCGCCGCCCGAGGATCACCGGCGAGACGCCCTCTTCGAGCGCCGCCGCCGCGAGACTGCCCGCCTCGGCCACGCGCACGAACGTTTCGATTTGCTTGAAGCGGTCCATGCCCTGTCTCCTTCGAAGTCGCGCGGGGTCGTCATTCGATACTTTTTGTTTAGGAAAAAACGACTCGCGCTGATCTTATCAAACCTTTTTCACGATTTTAAAGTTCAACGGAAGCGTGCATCCAACTTTCGATTCGAGACCCCAAGGAGACAACCATGCCCAAGATGAGAGCCGTCGACGCCGCCGTCCTCGTGCTGGAAAAGGAAGGCATCGACACCGCGTTCGGCGTGCCGGGCGCGGCCATCAACCCGTTCTATTCGGCGATGAAGAAGTCGGGCGGCATCAGCCACGTCCTCGCGCGTCACGTCGAAGGCGCATCGCACATGGCCGAAGGTTATACCCGCGCGGCGCCGGGCAATATCGGCGTTTGCATCGGCACGTCCGGGCCGGCGGGCACGGACATGATCACCGGCCTCTATTCGGCGCAGGCCGACTCCATCCCCATTCTCGCGATCACCGGCCAGGCGCCGCGCGCGCGCCTCTACAAGGAAGATTTCCAGGCGGTCGATATCGAATCGATCGCGAAGCCGGTCACGAAATGGGCCGTCACCGTGCGCGAGCCGGCGCTGGTGCCGCGCGTGTTCCAGCAGGCGTTCCATCTGATGCGCTCGGGCCGTCCGGGTCCGGTGCTGGTCGATCTGCCGATCGACGTGCAACTCGCCGAGATCGAATTCGATATCGACACCTACGAGCCGCTGCCCGTCTACAAGCCGAAAGCGACGCGCGCGCAGATCGAAAAAGCGCTCGCGATGCTGAACGACGCGGAAAAGCCGCTGATCGTCTCGGGCGGCGGCGTGCTGAACGCGGCGGCGGAAGACCTGCTCGTGGCGTTCGCGGAAACGCTCGGCGTGCCCGTCATTCCGACGCTCATGTCGTGGGGCGCGATCCCCGACGATCACCCGCTCATGGCCGGCATGGTCGGCCTGCAGACGTCGCACCGCTACGGCAACGCGACGATGCTCGCGTCCGACTTCGTGCTCGGCATCGGCAATCGCTGGGCGAATCGTCATACGGGTAGCGTCGAGGTCTATACGAAGGGCCGCAAGTTCGTGCACGTCGATATCGAGCCGACGCAGATTGGCCGCGTGTTCGGTCCGGACCTCGGCATCGTGTCGGATGCAAAGGCCGCGCTCGAATTGTTCGTCGAAGTCGCCAAGGAATGGAAGGCCGCTGGCAAGCTGAAAGATCGCGGCGCGTGGGTGGCGGACTGTCAGCAGCGCAAGCGCACGATGCTGCGCAAGACTCACTTCGAGAACGTGCCGATGAAGCCGCAGCGCGTGTACGAAGAGATGAATCTCGCGTTCGACCGCGATACCTGCTTCGTAACGACGATTGGTCTCTCGCAAATCGCGGGCGCGCAATTCCTGCATGTGTTCAAGGCGCGCAACTGGATCAATTGCGGGCAAGCCGGCCCGCTCGGCTGGACGATTCCGGCTGCGCTCGGCGTGCGCGCGGCCGATCCGCAGCGCAAGATCGTCGCGCTTTCGGGCGATTACGACTTCCAATTCATGATCGAAGAGCTGGCGGTGGGCGCGCAATTCAAGCTGCCGTATGTGCATGTGGTCGTGAACAACTCGTATCTCGGCCTGATTCGTCAGGCGCAGCGCGGCTTCGACATGGACTACTGCGTGCAGCTCGCGTTCGACAACATCAACGCTCCCGAACTCGAAGGCTATGGCGTGGATCACGTCGCCGTCGCAGAAGGGCTCGGATGCAAGGCGCTGCGCGTGTTCAAGCCCGAAGACATCGCGTCCGCACTGAAGCAGGCAGAGGCGCTGATGGCGGAGCACCAGGTGCCGGTCGTCGTCGAGATGATTCTCGAACGCGTGACGAACATCGCGATGGGCACCGAGATCGACGCGATCAACGAGTTCGAAGCGCTTGCTGAGAACAAGGCGGACGCGCCGACGGCCGTCACGCCGCTCGACTGAACTTGAAGCCATTCCACTGACCGACCATCAGGACAACCAATAATGCCGAAATTCGCCGCGAACCTGACCATGCTGTTCAACGAAGTCCCATTCCTCGACCGCTTCGCGGCAGCGGCGAATGCGGGCTTCAAGGCGGTCGAGTTCCTGTTTCCGTATGCCTATTCGATCCGCGATCTCGAGGCGCGCGTGAAGGACAACGATCTGCAAATCGTGCTGCACAACCTTCCCGCCGGCAATTGGGAAGCGGGCGAGCGCGGCATCGCGTGCCTGCCCGATCGCGTCGATGAATTTCGCGAGGGCGTGCCGCGCGCAATCGAATATGCGAAGGCGCTGAACGTGCCGCAACTGAACTGTCTCGTCGGCATTCCGACGGCGGGCGTTTCGGCACAGCAGGCGCGCGAGACCATCGTCGAGAACTTGCGCTTTGCCGCCGATGCACTGAAGCAGGAAGGGATCAAGCTGCTCGTGGAACCATGCAACGCATACGACATTCCGGGCTTCGCGCTGAATCGTTCGCATGAAGGACTCGACGTCATTCGCGCAGTCGGTTCGGACAATTTGTTCCTGCAATACGACATCTATCACATGCAGCGCATGGAAGGCGAACTCGCCGCGACCATCAAGAAGAACCTGCCGTCGATCGCGCATATCCAGCTCGCCGACAACCCCGGCCGCAACGAGCCGGGCACGGGCGAAATCAACTATGCGTTCCTGTTCCAGCTGCTCGATTTGATCGGCTATGACGGCTGGATCGGCTGCGAATACAAGCCGCTCAACGGAACGGAAGCGGGCCTGAACTGGCTGCAGAACATCGGCGGCGTGAAGCATCGCGCGACGGCATAAACCCGACACACAGGAGGAGCGAGAAGTATGGCAACCATCGGTTTCATCGGACTCGGCATCATGGGCGCGCACATGGCGCGCAATCTCATCAAGGGCGGACACGCGCTCGTCGTGAACGGCAAGTATCCGGTGCCGGACGATATCCGTGCGCAAACGCAAGTGCTCGCGGATTCGACCGCGGTCGCACAGGCTAGCGAGATCATCATCACGATGGTGCCCGACACGCCCGATGTCGCCAACGCATTGTTCGCCGATGACGGCATTGCCAACGGACTGAGCGAAGGCAAGCTCGTGATCGACATGAGTTCGATCAACCCGCTCGACACGCAGGACTTCGCGAAGAAGATCAACGCGCTCGGCTGCGATTACCTCGATGCGCCCGTTTCCGGCGGCGAAGTCGGCGCACGCGATGCAACGCTCACGATCATGGTCGGCGGCCCGGAAAAGTCGTTCGCCATTGCCAAGCCGCTTTTCGACCTGATGGGCAAGAACATCTCGCTCATCGGCGACAACGGCGCGGGTCAGACGTGCAAGGTCGCCAATCAGATCATCGTCGCGCTGAATATCGAAGCGGTGGCGGAAGCGCTGTTGTTCGCCGCGCGCTCGGGCGCCGATCCGGAGCGCGTGCGTCGCGCGTTGATGGGCGGCTTCGCTGCATCGCGCATTCTGGAGTTGCACGGCGAGCGCATGACGAAGCGGACGTTCGATCCGGGCTTTCGCATCGAGCTGCATCAAAAGGACCTGAACCTTGCGCTCGATGGCGCGCGCAAGATGGGACTCGCTCTGCCGCATACCGCGAGCGCGCAGCAGTTGTTCAGCGTATGTGCGGCGAACGGCGGCAAGGCGTGGGACCATTCGGCGCTCGTGCGTGCGCTCGAGATCATGTCGAACTTCCAGGTGGCGCAAGAGCCGCAGCAGGCGAAGGCTGCTGCGTGAGCATCGCTGCCTGAATCGTGGGGCGTCCCGCGTATGGGCACGCGGGACAAATGCCGCTCTGGGCTGAGGGCGGCACGTAGGGTCCGGGAGCGGCACCCGGCGGTGCGCCGGTCAAGCCTTGGTCGGTCAGACGGTTCGCCGTCGGGTGTCCGCGTCGGATTCTTGCAGCGGGTTTTGCTTCAATGCGCGATGCGCGTCAGTACGTATCGAAGAGACGTTGCAGGACAACTGCGTCTTCGCTGCCGGCTGCAAGCGCGAGCATCAGCAGCACGCGCGCCTTGTACGGATTGAGCGTACCCGCGCTGACGGTGCCGAGCGCATCGTCGGAGGCCGCGCCGTTTCGCATCACATGCCCCGAGCCGACGCGCGACGCGCGCACCACGGCGACGCCCGCCTTCACCGCATCCATGAGCGCCTGCGTGAGCGTCGCGTGTATCGAGCCGTTCCCTGTGCCCGATACGACGATGCCCTTCACGCCTGCCGCAACGAGCGCATCCACAGTCACGCGCGAAGCGTCCGCGTAGCTCGCGACGATCTCGACCATCGGCCACGCTTCCGTCACGACGAACTGACTTGCCGTGGTGTGCGGCTTCGTCACCGAGCGCTGGAATTCCACGCGGCCATCCTGCACGAAACCGAGCACGCCGGTCTCGGGGGAACGAAACGCATCGACGGCGTAAGTGCTGATCTTCGTCACATCGCGCGCGCTATGAATCTGGTTGTTGAACGCGACGAGCACGCCCTGTCCCGCCGCATCGTTCGACGCCGCGACCGTCACCGCGTTGAGCAGATTGAGCGGGCCATCAGCGGAGAGCGCCGTGGATGGACGCATCGCGGCGGTCAGCACGACAGGCTTCGCGCTCTTCACCGTCAGATGCAGCATGTACGCGGTTTCTTCGAGCGTATCGGTGCCATGCGTGACGACGACGCCATCGATATCGTCCTGCGCGAGCAGCGCGTTGATTCGCGATGCCAGCGTCGTCCAGAGCGCGGTGCTCATGTCCTTGCTGTCGATGCTCGCGATCTGTTCCGCGTGAATGCGTGCGACGGCGTCGAGTCCCGGCACGGCATCGAGAAGATCGTCCACGCCGACGACGCCCGCTTTGTAGCCCGCCGTTTTCGATGCATCGCCGGCGCGGCCCGCGATGGTGCCGCCCGTCGCCAGCACGGCGATTTGCGGAAGTGAGAGTGTGTGCGTATTCATGCCAGCGATTGTAAATCAGCCGGCATGCGCGCCCGGACGTGCATCAGGCGGCTTCGCGCAACTGCGCGGCGATCTGCGCTTCGTCGAGTTGCGGCGCGAACATCTCGATCAGCCGGTACGCGTATGCGCGCAGGAACGCGCCCTTGCGCAAGCCGACGCGCGTCGTGCTCGCTTCGAACAGATGCTGCGTATCGAGCGCGACGAGTTCCGTGTCGCGCTTCGCGTCATACGCCATCGCCGCGACGATGCCGATGCCCATGCCAAGCTCCACATACGTCTTGATGACATCGGCGTCGATGGCGGTCAGCACGATGTCGGGAATCGCGCCGGCGCTTGCGAACGCCTGATCGACGTGAGAGCGCCCCGTGAAGTCCTGGTCATACGTGACGATCGGATACTCCGCGATCTGTTCGAGCGTGATGTTCTCCCGCCCGACGAGCGGATGATCCTTCGGCACCACGACCGTGTGATGCCACGAATAGCAGGGAAACGTCACGATATCCGGGTAACGGTCGAGCGCTTCGGTGGAGATGCCGATGTCCGCTTCGCCATTGACGATCATCTGCGCGATCTGTTGCGGGCTGCCCTGCCGCAGCGCGAGATGCACCTTCGGAAATACTTCGGTGAACTGACGGATGACCTTCGGCAAGGCGTAGCGGGCCTGCGTGTGCGTCGTCGCAACGACGAGGTGGCCGTTGTCCTGATCCGCGAATTGGCGCGCGACGCGGCGCAGATTCTCCGCATCGAGCAGCATGCGCTCGATGAACTGATGCACTTGCTTGCCCGGTTCGGTCAGTCCCGTGAGCCGCTTGCCACGGCGAACGAAGATATCGACGCCGAGTTCGTCTTCGAGATCCTTGATCTGCTTCGATACGCCCGATTGCGACGTATAGAGCACGTTCGCGACTTCGGTGAGATTCATGTTCTGGCGCACGGCCTCGCGCACGAAGCGCAGTTGCTGGAAGTTCATTGTCCGCCTCTCTTTTTTGATGCCGTTTTATCAATGTTCATTGCGCGGGAAACACGCGCAGCGCGCGCGGCACGGCGCGCACGCCGTCGCCGATGCCGAGCTTCAATGCGCGCCATGCTTCGCGGTCCAGTTCGGCTTCGAGCACGCCGCCCGCGGCGCCTTCCAGTTCGACGCGAACAGAGCCGCCAAGCGTGACCACGCGCCGCACGTCTACCACGATGCCGTCGCGGTGCGCGTCATCCGCGTGATCCGCGCCATCGTCGGCGCGATAGAGCGCGAGATCGTGAGGACGCACATACGCAAGCGCCCGGCCGCTGAAATGGGCGTGCGCCTGGATCGATTGCGCGGCGCCATCGGCGATGAAGCCGTTTGCATCGACGTGTCCCTGCAGGCGGTTGGCCGCGCCGAGAAACTCGTACACGAACGAGGTCTGCGGATGATCGTACACATCCTGCGGGCTGCCCACCTGCTCCACGCGCCCATGATTCATCACGACGATGCGGTCCGCCACTTCCAGCGCCTCTTCCTGATCGTGCGTGACGAAAAGCGTCGAGATATGCAGGTCGTCGTGAAGACGACGCAGCCAGCTGCGCAGTTCCTTGCGCACCTTGGCGTCGAGCGCGCCGAATGGCTCGTCGAGCAGCAGCACTTTCGGTTCGACCGCGAGCGCGCGTGCAAGCGCGATACGTTGCCGCTGCCCGCCCGATAGTTCGGAAGGAAAGCGCTGCGCGAGCCAGTCGAGCTGCACGAGCTTCAGCAGTTCATGCACTTTCTCGCGGATCGCCGCTTCCGACGGACGCTCGCGGCGCGGCTTCACGCGCAAACCGAACGCGACGTTTTCGAACACCGTCATATGCCGGAACAGCGCGTAATGCTGGAACACGAATCCAACTTGCCGTTCGCGCGCGCCGACTTGCGCAACGTCTTCGCCATTCAGCACGACCTGGCCTGCATCGGCATGTTCGAGGCCTGCAATCACGCGCAAAAGCGTGGTCTTGCCGCAACCCGATGGCCCGAGCAGCGCGACGAGTTCGCCCGCCCGAAAGTCGAGCGTGACGTTGTCGAGGGCGGTGAAATCGCCGAAGCGCTTCTGCAAATTGCGAACGATGATGCTCATGATTGCGTTCCTTGGTTCTGTGCGCCAGCGCCGACATCGGCGAGCGATTGCGACATGCGCCGCTCCGCGATCAGCTTGAGCCCGAGCGTGACGAGCGCAAGCAGCGCGAGCAGCGAGGCCACTGCGAACGCGGCCGAGAAGTTGTATTCGTTATAGAGAATTTCGACGTGCAGCGGCATGGTGTCGGTCTGCCCGCGAATATGGCCCGAGACGACCGATACCGCGCCGAATTCGCCCATCGCGCGCGCGTTGCAGAGAATCACGCCATAGAGCAGGCCCCAGCGCACGTTCGGCAGCGTGACGCGGCGAAAGATCTGCCAGCCGGACGCGCCGAGAACGTGCGCGGCTTCTTCCTCGTCGTTGCCTTGCGCCTGCATCAGGGGAATCAGTTCGCGCGCGACGAACGGGAACGTCACGAAGATGGTGGCGAGCACGATTCCCGGCACCGCGAAGATGATCTGCACGTCATGCGCGGCGAGCCACGGACCGAACCAGCCCTGCGCGCCGAACATCAGCACGTAAATGAGGCCTGAAATCACGGGCGAAACCGAAAACGGCAAGTCGATGAGCGTGGTCAGGAGCGCCTTGCCGCGAAACTCGAACTTCGCGATTGCCCATGACGCCGCCAGCCCGAACACGACGTTGAGCGGCACCGCGATTGCGGCCGTCGTCAGCGTGAGCTCGATGGCCGACCACGCGTCCGGGTCCTTCAGCGATTCGAAGTAATAGCCGATGCCTTTCGCGAACGCCTGCGCGAACACCGCGACGAGCGGCACGACGAGAAAAAGCGCGAGAAACAGGAGCGCAATGCCCGTGAGCAGCCAGCGCACGGCGCGCGGCTCGGTGACGGGATCGAGCTTGCGCGCGCTGCGCGCGGCGCTCGTATCGAGCGGCAGTACCTTGCTCATGCGTCACCTCGCGCGACATGAAGCGACGGCGCGGTCGCGGGCGCGGCGCCCGTCCTGCTCGTGCGCCGCTGCAGGAGCCATTGCAGCGTGTTGATGAGGAGCAGCATCAGAAACGACACACACAGCATCACGACGGCGAGCGCGGTCGCGCCCGCGTAGTCGTATTGCTCGAGCTTCGTGATGATGAGCAGCGACGTGATCTCGGACTTCATCGGCACGTTGCCGGCGATAAAAATCACCGAGCCGTATTCGCCGAGCGCACGCGCGAACGCGAGCGCGAAACCCGTCAGCAAGGCCGGAAGCACGGAGGGAAGAACGACGCGGCGAAACGTCAGCCAGCGCGTCGCGCCGAGGCACGCGGCGGCTTCTTCCTGCTCGCGCTCGAAGTCTTCGAGCACGGGCTGCACTGTGCGGACGACGAACGGCAGCCCGATGAACGTGAGCGCAACGAGCACGCCGAGCGGCGTGAACGCGATCTTGATGCCGAGCGGCGCGAGATACTGGCCGATCCATCCGTTGCCCGCGTAGACCGCTGCGAGCGAGATGCCGGCAACCGACGTCGGCAGCGCGAACGGCAGATCGACGATGGCATCG
The DNA here is from genome assembly GCF_022879595.1 of Caballeronia sp. Lep1P3. Lineage (NCBI taxonomy): Bacteria > Pseudomonadati > Pseudomonadota > Betaproteobacteria > Burkholderiales > Burkholderiaceae > Caballeronia > Caballeronia sp. Lep1P3. The sequence continues at coordinate 1,668,413 of NZ_CP084265.1, forward strand.
ACGATACGCTTCATCGGGAACGTGTAACGCACGAGCACCCACGCGACCAGAAAGCCGAACACCGCGTTGATGAGCGCCCCGCCGAGCGCCGCGCCGAACGTCAGCCGGTAAGAAGCCAGCACGCGCGGCGCCGTGACCGCGCGCACGAATTGCGCCCAGTCGAGCGTCGCTGTCTTGGCGAAGGTCGCGGCGAGCGGTATCAGCACCACGAGGCTCAGATACGCGAGCGTGATGCCGAGCGTCAAGCCGAAGCCCGGCAGTGCGCTCGGCTTGCGCAGAGTGAAAGTCGTCATCCTTGGAACGTCCTATTTCCAGTGCGCCGGGGAGCGCGTGTCGCTACGGGCTTGTGTTGCCGGCGGCGTCGTGGCGCGCCGCTCGGTTTCTCATCTGGTCGCGCTTACTGCGGCTGATAGATCGAATCGAACACGCCGCCATCCGCGAAATGCGTCTTCTGAGCCTTCGCCCAGCCGCCGAAGGTATCGTCGATGGTGTAGAGCTTGAGCTTCGGGAACTGCTTCGTGAGTTCGGCGGGCACTTTGTCCGAGCGCGGACGATAGAAATTGCGCGCGGCGATCTGCTGGCCTTCGTCGCTATAGAGATACTTCAGATATGCCTCGGCGAGCTTGCGCGTGCCGTGCTTGTCGACGACCTTGTCGACCACTGCGACCGGCGGCTCGGCCAGAATGCTCACCGACGGCACCACGATCTCGAACTTCTCCGGACCGAATTCCTTCAGTGAGAGAAACGCCTCGTTTTCCCACGCGATCAGCACGTCGCCCTGACCGCGCTGCACGAAGCTCGTCGTTGCGCCGCGCGCACCCGAGTCGAGCACGCCGGCGTTCTTGTACAGCTTCGCGACGAAATCCTTCGCCGTCTGCTCGTTGCCGCCCGGCTTGTGCTGCGCATAGGCCCACGCCGCGAGATAGTTCCAGCGCGCGCCGCCTGACGTTTTCGGGTTCGGCGTGACGATGGAGACGCCCGGCTTCGTCAGATCGTCCCAGTCCTTGATGTGCTTGGGATTGCCCTTGCGCACGAGGAAGACGATCGTCGAGGTATAGGGCGATGCGTTGTCCGGAAGACGCTTCTGCCAGTCGCCGCCGACGAGACCCTTGCTCGCGAGCGCGTCGATGTCGTAGGCGAGCGCGAGCGTCACGACGTCGGCCTGCAAGCCGTCCAGAACCGCGCGCGCCTGACCGCCCGAGCCGCCGTGCGACTGCTTGAACGTGACCGTTTCGCCGGTCTCGGCTTTCCATTTCTTCGCGAAAGCCTGGTTGAAGTCCTGATACAGCTCGCGCGTGGGATCGTAGGAGACATTCAGAAACGACGTCTCCGCATGCGCCGGAACGCTCGCCCCCACAGTCGCGCCGACGCTCGCCGCCGTCAGTGCGAGCGCCGTCAGCAGTTTCCTCGCGCTGGTTCCCAATCCCGTCCTCGTGCTTTGCATTCCCCGTTCTCCGTCTTATCGAATTGACGGATTCAGTCTAACGAGCCTCCTATATGAACAGAAATAATCGTTTTTCACTTTTTTATATCCGATGATGCTAAGGCCGCAGCGACATCTCACGAGCGATCGGCGGCGGGTGTGCGTCGGGCGCTGCGGCGAGAACTTAAAGTAAAGCTTGAAAACCGCGAAATACTGTATAAAAATACAGTCATTGTTCTTCCACCGTTGCACAGAGGCCCGAGCCAGTGACCAGAACCTCCAAACTAACCGCGCGGCAGCAGCAGGTCTTCGAATTGATCCAGCGCGCGATCGAACGCACCGGCTTTCCGCCCACGCGCGCGGAGATTGCCGCTGAATTGGGCTTCAGTTCGGCGAATTCGGCGGAAGAACACCTGCGGGCACTGGCGCGCAAGGGCGTCATCGAACTGGCGGCGGGTTCATCGCGGGGCATCCGGCTGATCGCGGAAGCGAGCCGGTCGGAGGAACTGCCGCATCAGTTCACGCTGCCGCATCCGAGCATCATGCAGTTGTCCCTGCCACTCGTCGGGCGTGTCGCGGCGGGCAGTCCTATCCTCGCCCAGGAGCACATCGCGCAGCACTACGCGTGCGATCCCGCGCTGTTCTCCAGCAAGCCGGACTATCTGCTGAAGGTGCGCGGCCTGTCCATGCGCGATGCCGGCATCCTCGACGGCGACCTGCTCGCCGTGCAAAAGCGCACGGAGGCGAAGGACGGGCAGATCGTCGTCGCGCGTATCGGCGACGACGTCACCGTGAAGCGCTGGAAGCGCCTGCCGGATGGCGTCGAACTGATCGCGGAGAACCCGGACTACGAGAACATCTTCGTGCGCTCGGGCAGCGGCGAGTTCGCGCTCGAAGGCATCGCGGTGGGCCTGATTCGCTCAGGCGAGTTTTAACGGTCGAGCGGCGACGTCGACGCAAGACGCGCCGAGAGCGTTCGCCTCACCTCACGCCACGCACGACGCGGCGCGTTTCGAATACATCGAGCATGGTCGGCAGCCGAACGCGGCTCGCCGCAGTGCGTCCTATCGTCTGGAGAGTCATGATGGAACGTTTTGCCCGTTTGCTGCCCTTCCGCCAGTTCGGCCGCCTGCGTCATCTGCGCGCGTTGATCTCCTGCGGTGCCACAGCGCGTCCGCGCGCCGAAGCCGCGCCTGATCTCTTCGACGAAATGCCGGCGCTGCCTTCGCGGCAGCCCGCGTTCGCGCGTGTATCGCTTGCTCAGCCCGTCTATGCGGAACCGGCGCCGCGTGCCCCGGTGCGCGTGTACCGCAGCGAGTCGCGGCTCATCATGGTCGGGAAGATCGGCGAAGTGTCGCGCATGATCGACCGCTGTATCGACGAGGAACGCGCGGCGCTGTCGGGCGGCACGCTCGCGTAACTTCGCGTTTGTTTAAATCGCGGGATCGTTCGCGCGTGCGTGTGGTCAATCGGAAAACCGCATCCACGAAGAGGCGCTTTCGCCGCATGTCCCGCACTACCCGTTCTATTGCCGTCAGCCTTGCGGTTCTTGCGCTCGTCGCCGCGCTCGGACTGGTGTACGCGTCGCCGTATATCGCGTTGGAGCGCGTCAAGCGCGCTGCCGATGCGCGCGACGCGCAGACCGTCAATGAGTACGTCGACTTTCCGGCGCTGCGCACGAGCCTGAAGGATCAGGTCGCGGCGCTCCTGACCCGGCGCATCGATGTGCAGAAGAACGGCAATCCGCTCGCCATCATCGGCGCGATGATCGGCGCGGCGCTCGTCGGGCCGCTAGTGGACTCATATGCGACGCCGGACGGCGTAGCCGCCATTCTCAATGGCATCCCGCCTCGCGGCGAGCCCGGCGAACGGCCGCCCGCGCCACGGCAAACCGATAGCCCGACAACCGCCGGCAGCGCGCCAGGAATTGACGCGGAGCAACCGCCGCAAACGACGGCCGGATATCGCGACATCGACACGTTCGTGGTGACGTATCAGCACGGCGTCGGCGATGCCCGCTATTCAGCCATCTTTCATCGCAGCGGTCTGATTTCGTGGAAGCTCGTCGCCGTCGATCTCAACGGCTGACGCGCCTCCGAACGCACGCGCGAACGGCTCACGCGCCGGCTTCGGCCTTCACCGGCTTGGCCGCGTAAGCCGCCTCGTCTTCCGCTTCGGCGGATTCTCCGGCCTGGCAGACGGCCACGAGAATGCTGCACGAGACGCGGTCGAGCAAGGGCGTGTTGCCCGCGCCCATCCACCATCGCGCGAGTCCGCTGCGGCAGCGATGCCCCACGACGACGAGATCCACCTTGAGGTTTTCGGCCAGCGCCGCGATCTCGTCGATCGGATGCCCGAACGCGAAGTGCCCTTGCGCCTGCAAGCCGCGCTCGCGCAGCCATTCGACGCCCTCCTGCAGGATGTCCCGCGCGGCGTCCTCGAAACGCCCGCAGGCCACGTCGGTCAAGAGCCCGGCGCTTTGCGCAATGCTCGAGCGCATGTCCACGACCGCGAGGACGTGCGTTTCGGCGTTGAGATCGAGCGCAAGATTAGCGCCCTGACGCAGTGCCTTGCGGCCTTCTCTGGAGCCGTCGTAGCACAGCAGAATCTTTCTGTAACTTGTCATCATGCCTCCCTGCCGCATCGCGGATTGACTGCGGCGTAAGCTCATCATCGTGCGCCGCGGCAGGCGTGGCAACGATGGAAAACGCTAACCCAATGCGAGGGCGCGCGAGACTGCCCTTTTGACGCTAGCTTGTGCCGTGCCAGATACCCGCACAGCCCCGCCTGGCAAGGCGCCGGCTACGCGTGCCGCATCGCATCGTAAGCGTCCCGCACCGATTCGACTCGCGCGCGCAGCGTGCGGTTGCATGCCGGCGTTGCCCTGGTGCATTGGATTACACTAGCCCGCTGTATTTCCCAGTCAGGCTCGGCAGGCGAACGCATGACAAACCCGAACAGGCCAATCGCAGCGGACGAAACAAGCGCGCCCGCGATCGAATTCAGCGAAGTCAGAAAACAGTACGGCTCGAGAAACGTGGTCGACGGGCTTTCGTTCGACGTGCGCCCGGGCGAATGCTTCGGCTTGCTCGGCCCGAACGGCGCCGGCAAAACGACGACGCTCAAGATGCTGCTCGGCATCACGTCGCCGGATGGCGGCGCGATCAGACTCGTCGGCGAACCGGTGCCGTCGCGGGCGCGCTTCGCCCGCGAGCGCGTCGGCGTCGTGCCGCAGTTCGACAATCTCGATCCCGATTTCACCGTCCGCGAAAATCTGCAGGTCTTCGGCCGCTATTTCGGCATCGACGGGGCGCGCATGAACGCACTCGTGCCGTCGCTGCTCGAATTCGCGCGGCTCGAGAGCAAGGCCGATGCGCGCGTCGGCGAACTGTCGGGCGGCATGAAGCGGCGGCTCACGCTCGCACGCGCGCTCGTCAACGATCCCGATGTGCTCGTGATGGACGAGCCCACGACGGGCCTCGATCCGCAGGCGCGCCATCTCATCTGGGAGCGCTTACGTTCACTGCTCGCGCGCGGCAAGACCATCCTTCTCACGACGCATTTCATGGAAGAAGCCGAGCGCCTGTGCGACCGGCTCTGCGTGATCGAGGAAGGGCGCAAGATCGCGGAAGGCCGGCCGCACGACCTGATTGCTTCGGTAATCGGCTCGGACGTGATCGAAATCTACGGACCCGATCCACAGGCGCTCGCGGTGGAACTCGCGCCGCTCGTCGAGCGCATCGAAGTGAGCGGCGAGACGCTTTTTTGCTACGTCGACGATCCGCAGCCCGTGCACGCGCGCGTCAAGGGACGCGACGGCGTGCGCTACCTGCATCGTCCGGCGAATCTGGAAGATGTATTCCTGCGCCTGACCGGGCGCGAGATGGTGGATTGAAAACCGGCGGACTAGAAACGGGTGGATCAAACAGCGATGGAAACTTTCGACGAAGCGCGCGTCGGCGCGAAAAAGCCTCGCCGCAGCATGCCGCACGCGGACAGCGCCACGCCCTTCTCCGCTGCGCTGCCCGCCAACGCGACGCACTGGATGTCGGTCTGGCGGCGCAATTACCTCGTGTGGAAGAAGCTCGCGATTGCATCGATGATCGGCAATCTCGCCGACCCGATGATCTATCTCTTCGGTCTCGGGCTCGGCCTCGGCCTGATGGTCGGACACGTCGATGGCGTCTCGTACATCGCGTTTCTCGCGGCGGGCACGGTCGCCTCGAGCGTGATGATGTCCGCGAGCTTCGAAGCGATGTACTCGGGCTTTTCGCGCATGCACGTCCAGCGCACGTGGGAGGCGATCATGCACACGCCGCTCACGCTCGGCGACATCGTGCTCGGCGAAATCGTCTGGGCCGCGAGCAAGTCGGTGCTCTCGGGCGTCGCGATCATGCTAGTCGCGGGCGCGCTCGGCTACGCGAGTTTTCCGTCGATGCTGCTCGCGCTGCCCGCGATTGTGCTGACGGGGCTTGCGTTCGCGAGCACGGCGATGATCGTGACCGCGCTCGCACCGAGCTACGACTTCTTCATGTTCTATCAGACGCTCGCGCTCACGCCGATGCTCCTTCTCTCCGGCGTGTTCTTTCCCGTCGCGCAACTGCCCGCGCTCGCGCGGTGCGCGACCGAAGCGCTGCCGCTCTTTCACGCCGTCGAACTGATTCGTCCCGCGATGCTCGGCCGTCCTCTCACCGACGTCGCGCTGCATGCGGGGGTGCTGATCGCGTATGCGGTGCTGCCTTTTTTCGCCTGCGCATGGCTCTTCAGGCGTCGCATGATGAAATGAAAAAGGCGATGGCCCCGCGCGGTCCATCGCCCGATCGCAGCTAAAAACGACGCGTTACTTCACCGGAAACTCGTTGTGACCGCCGAAGCCGAAGCGCATCGCGGAAAGCAGCCGCTCCGGAAAAAGGTCGGCGTCGCGCGAGCGGAAGCGCGTGTACAGCGCCGCCGATAGCACCTGCGCCGGCACCGCTTCCTCGATGGCAGCCTGAATCGTCCAGCGCCCCTCGCCGCTATCGGCCACTTCGCCCGAGAAGTGTTCTAGCCCGCTATCGCCCGCGAGCGCGCCCGCCGTCAAGTCCAGCAGCCACGACGACACCACGCTGCCGCGCCGCCACACTTCCGCGATATCGGCGAGATCGAGCGTGTAGCGCTCGTTTTCGGCGAGATCCGTCGATTCCTTGTGCTTCAGGATGTGGAAGCCTTCGGCATACGCCTGCATCAGCCCGTACTCGATGCCGTTGTGCACCATCTTCACGAAGTGTCCCGATCCGACCGGCCCGCAGTGCATGTAGCCGTTCTCGACGCGCGGATCGCGCCCTTCGCGGCTGGGCGTCGCGGGAATGTCGCCGCGTCCCGGCGCGAGCGTCGCGAGGATCGGATCGAGCCGGCGCACGACGGCTTCGTCGCCGCCGATCATCATGCAGTAGCCGCGTGTCAGGCCCCAGACGCCGCCCGACGTGCCGACATCCACGTAATGCACGCCCTGCTCGCGAAACCGCGCCGCGCGGCGGATGTCGTCCTTGTAGAAGCTGTTGCCGCCGTCGATCACCACGTCGTCGGCCTGCAGGATGTTGTGCAGGTCGTCGAGCGTGTCCTCGGTGATCTTGCCCGCGGGCAGCATCAGCCAGATCACGCGCGGCGCGCCGAGCTTCGAGACGAGATCGCCCAGGTTTTCCGTGCCGGTCGCGCCTTCGCTTGCGAGCGCGTCCGTCGCCTGCGGATTGTGGTCGTACACGACGCAATCGTGTCCGCCGCGCATCAGACGTCTGCCGATATTGCCGCCCATACGCCCCAAACCTACGATGCCGATTTGCATGGTCGATTACTCCGCCGGATTGGACTTGACGCGCTCGAGCTGCTTTTTCGCAGCCTCGTAGACGCCTTCGAGCGTGAAGCCGAACTTCGTCTTGAGCGCCTTGAGCGGAGCCGATGCCCCGAACGTGTGCATCACGATGGTCGCGCCGAAGCGCCCGACGTAGCGATCCCAGCCGAGCGTCGCGGCCTGCTCCACCGCGACGCGCGCGTGTACGTCCGGCGGCAGCACCGAATCCTTATAGGCGTCGTCCTGCTTCTCGAAGATGTCCCAGGACGGCATCGACACCACGCGCGCCGCGACGCCCTCGCTCTTCAGCTTCTCGTAGGCCTCGACGCACAGCGACACTTCGCTGCCCGTCGCGAGCAGCAGCACCTCGGGCTTCTTGCCGCCGTCGGCATCGGCGAGCACGTAGGCGCCGCGCCGCACGCCTTCGGCCGACGCGTACTTCGTGCGGTCGAACGTCGGCAGCGGCTGGCGCGTCACGACGATGCACGACGGCTCCTTCGAAAACGACAGCGCGACGCGCCATGCTTCGGCCACTTCGTTCGCATCGGCGGGACGCAGCGTGCATAGCCCCGGCACGCCGCGCAACGAGGCGAGCTGCTCGATCGGCTGATGCGTCGGACCGTCTTCGCCCACGCCGATGGAATCGTGCGTGAACACGTAAATGACCGGCACTTCCATGATCGCGGAGAGGCGGATCGGCGGCTTCATGTAGTCGCTGAAAATCAGGAACGTCGACGCGAACGGCCGCATGTTGGAAAGCGCGAGCCCGTTCGCGACCGAGCCCATGCCGTGCTCGCGAATGCCGAAGTGCAGGTTGCGCCCGGCGTAGTTGTCGTGCTCGAAGCTGCCCGCGCCTTCGAACTTGAGGTTCGTTTTCGTCGATGGCGACAGGTCCGCCGCGCCGCCGATCATCCACGGAACGCGTTGCGCGATCGCGTTGAGCACCTTGCCCGACGATTCCCGCGTCGCGATGCCTTTCGCATCCGGCTCGAACGTCGGAATGTCCGCGTCCCAGTTGTCGGGCAGCTTCGATTGCAGCATCTGCCACAGTTGCTTCGCGAGTTCGGGGCTTTCCTTCTCGTAATCGTCGAAACGCTGCTTCCATTGCGCGTGCGCCGCCTTGCCGCGCGCGCCCATGCCGTCGGCGAAGTGCTGCATCACGCCCTCGGGCACGAGAAACTGCGCGTCCTCCGGCCAGCCGTAGAACTTCTTCGCCTGCCGGATTTCCTCTTCGCCGAGCGGCTCGCCGTGCGCGGACGCCGTGTCCTGCTTGTTCGGCGCGCCCCAGCCGATGATGCTTTTCACGACGATCAGCGTCGGCCTGTCGGTCGTCGCCTTAGCCTGATTGAGCGCGGCTTCGAGCGCGGCGGCGTCGTTGGCGTCGTCGACATGCAGCGTGTTCCAGTTGTAGCCGCGAAAGCGCGATTCGACGTCGTCGCTGTAGGCGAGATCGGTGTGGCCTTCGATGGTCACGCGGTTGCTGTCGTAGATCCAGATGAGGTTCGATAGCTGGAGATGCCCCGCGAGCGATGCCGCTTCGTGCGAGACGCCTTCCATCATGTCGCCGTCGCCGCAGAGCGCGTAGACGCGGTAATCGAAAAGCGGCGCGCCCGACTTGTTGAAGTGCGCCTCCTTCCAGCGCGCGGCCATCGCCATGCCGACGCTGTTGCCGAGACCCTGGCCGAGCGGTCCGGTCGTCGTCTCGACGCCCGACGTCATGCGGAACTCGGGGTGACCCGGCGTCTTGCTGTCGAGCTGGCGGAACTGCTTGATGTCGTCGATCGACACCGCGGGCTTGCCGGTCGGATTGCCGTGCTCGTCCACTTCCTTCACGCCCGCGAGATGCAGCAGCGAATAGAGCAGCATCGACGCGTGCCCGACCGACAGCACGAAGCGGTCGCGGTTCGGCCAGAGCGGCGCGTCGGGGTCGTAGCGCAGATGGTTCTGCCAGAGATGGAACGCGACCGGCGCGAGCGCCATCGGCGTGCCGGGGTGGCCGGAATTGGCTTTCTGCACGGCGTCCATCGACAGCGTGCGGATGGTGTCGATCGCCAGGCGATCCAGATCTTGGGACTGCGGCGTTGCTTGAGACATGAGCGACGACTCCTTTGCTAAGAGCGCGCTGGGGCACGAGGGGCGCCGCAGCGGGCAACCAGGACCATCGAGCAAGTGCGGTGCCTTGCAACACGCGCCGCACCCGGTGCGAGAAGCCGCGCGCCCGGTCGGTCGAGCGCGCGCGGCTTTCAGAAGGACGCGGACGCGCGCTTTTCAGGTGCGCGTCCGGTGAATCAGCCGGGCGAGTTTTTCATCGCGTGATGCGGTGAAGAGGCAACGCCCGGATACGTCAATGCTGACAGATTCGCGTGACAGCGTCGCATGACAGCGTCGCGTGACAGCGGCTGTCGTCACGGCGCCGGGTTCGGCTGGCGTTCGTGCAGCGCGTCGATCTCGGCGAGAATTTCATCGGACAGTTCGATTTCCACGCTCGCGATATTCTCCTTCAACTGCGCCATCGATGTCGCGCCGATGAGCGTGCTCGTCGTGAAACGCCGCGAGTTGACGAACGCGAGCGCGAGCTGCGCCGGCGTAAGGCCGTGGCGCTTCGCGAGTTCCACGTAGGACGACGTCGCGGCGATCGCCTGCGGCTTGCTGTAACGCTGGAAGCGCTCGAAAAGCGTGATGCGCGCGCCCGCCGGACGCGCTCCGCCCTCGTACTTGCCGGACAGCCAGCCGAACGCGAGCGGCGAATACGCGAGCAGGCCGATGCCTTCCTTGTGCGTGAATTCGGAGAGGCCCAGTTCGAAAGTGCGGTTCACGAGGCTGTACGGATTCTGAATGCTGACGATGCGCGGCAGGCCCGCCTTCTCAGCCGCGCGCAGGAATTGCGCGACGCCCCACGGCGTTTCGTTCGATACGCCGATGTGACGAATCTTGCCCGCCTTCACGAGACGCCCGAGCGCGTCGAGCGTTTCCTCGATGGGCACCGTGTATTCGTCGTCGATGTACGGGTACGCCGCGCGGCCGAACGTCATCGTGCTGCGGTCGGGCCAGTGCAACTGATACAAGTCGACGTAATCGGTTTGCAGGCGCTTCAGGCTGCTGTCGACGGCTTCGTCGATGTTCTTGCGGTCGAACTGATTGCCCGCGCCGCGAATGTGACGCGGATTGTGCGGCTGGCGCGCGGGACCGGCGATCTTCGTCGCGAGCACGATATCGCCGCGCTTGCCCGGATTCTTCGCGAGCCAGGTGCCGATGTATTCCTCGGTGCGGCCTTGCGTCTCGGGGCGCGGCGGGACCGGATACATTTCGGCGGCATCGATCAGGTTCACGCCTTGCGCGAGCGCGTAGTCGATTTGTTCGTGCGCCTCGCTCTCGGTGTTCTGCTCGCCCCAGGTCATGGTGCCGAGCCCGATGAGGCTCACGTCGACGCCCGAATCGCCCAGTTTCCGATACTTCATCGCTTCGTTCCTTTTTTCGTTGACGCCCGCTGGCGAAGTTCACGGCAGACTTTGCCGACAACCGCAGAAACTACCATAGGCGCGCGAGGTCTGCTCCCGCGGCTAGAATGGCGAGCCGCCTTCGCGAGCGAAGCTTGCGGATGGCTTTCCGCCCGAACATTGCGCATCCGACACGATGTCCTCTTCCACTCTCTCAACCGAGCCGCAGCCCGACGACGCGAAGCGCGGTTCGTCGCTGATCGTGACGCTCGTCGCCGCGACGTTCTTCATGGAGAACCTCGACGGCACGATCATCGCGACCGCGCTGCCGCAAATGGCGCGCTCGTTTAACGTGCATCCCGCGGACATGAGCCTCGGCATCACGTCCTATCTGCTGACGCTCGCGGTATTCATCCCGATCAGCGGCTGGGCCGCCGACCGCTTCGGTCTGCGCACGGTGTTCGGCAGCGCGATCGCGGTGTTCACGGCGGCGTCCGTGCTGTGCGGCGCGACTTCGACATTGCCCGCGTTCACGGCGGCGCGCGTGCTGCAGGGCATCGGTGGCGCGATGATGGTGCCCGTCGGCCGTCTCGCCGTGCTGCGCGCGACTCCGAAAGACGGCCTCATGCGCGCGATCTCCATCATCACCTGGCCGGGACTTGTCGCGCCGGTCATCGGACCGCCGCTCGGCGGCTTTATCACGACCTATTCGTCGTGGCGATGGATTTTCTATCTGAACGTGCCGCTCGGCATCATCGGTTTGCTGCTGACGCTGCGCCATGTCGGCAACGTGCGCGAGGGCGCGACGCGCCGCTTCGATTTCTCGGGCTTCGCGCTGTGCGGCATCGCGTGCACGACGCTCTTGTACGCGATGGAACTCATCGGCCGCAACGACGCGCCGTGGGCGCTTGTCGGCGCGCTCGTCGCCGTGGGCGTGGCGGCGGGCTTCGCGTCATGGCGGCATCTGCGGCGCGTGACGCAGCCGGTCGTCGATCTGTCGGCGCTGAAGGTGCAGACCTTCGCCGTCGCGATGGGCGGCGGCTCGCTTTTCCGCATCGCGATCAGCGCCGCGCCGTTTCTGCTGCCGCTCATGTTCCAGGTCGGATTCGGCATGAACGCGTTCGAATCCGGGCTGCTCACGCTCGCCGTGTTCGCCGGCAATCTTGGGATGAAAGTCGTCACCACGCCGGTCATGCGGCGCTTCGGCTTCCGGCCCGTGCTGATGGTGAACGGCGCGCTCGCGGCCCTCTCGCTCGCCGCGATGAGCCTGCTCACGCCATCCACGCCGAAGCTCCTGATCGCCGCCGTGCTCTTCGCGAGCGGCCTGTCGCGCTCGCTGCAGTTCACGGCAATCAACACGCTCAGCTTCGCGGACGTCCCCAAAACGCAGATGAGCGGCGCGTCGGCGCTTTCGAGCACGCTCTTTCAGATGTCGATGGGCGTGGGCGTCGCCATCGGCGCGATCGCGCTGCGCATCGGCGAATGGCTGCACGGACACGACGCGCATTCCATCGCCGCGAACGATTTCGACGTCGCGTTCGTGATCGTGGCGATCGTGGGCGCGCTGGGCGTGGTCGACTTTCGGCGGCTGCCGAAGGACGCCGGTGCGCTGGTTTCGGGACACGCGAAGGGACGCTAAAGAATGGGCGCGGGCAGCCGTTAAACGGCCCATGAACCTGCAAAGCCTCGACTCGATCGCCGCGCTGAGCGAAGCGGTCGCCGCCATCCGCCATGCGCGCGGACTGAAGAATCCAGACGACGTGCCAGGCGGCACGCCGGAATGGAAAGCCGTGAGCGACGCCTTCGCCGACGACTTCCTGCGCGCCCTCGACGGCGAACCGAGCGTGCGCGCGTGGTGGGCGTTCTAGGCAGGCGCGCGTTGCTGCCGTTCAGCGCCTGAGCCCGTCGAGCCATCCGAGCGCGATCGCCGCGTTGACGATCACGCCGGCAGCCGCCGCGAGCGCGGCGATCATCGTCCAGAACGCGGACCGGCGCGACGCCTCGGCCGACTCGCGTGCGAGCCGCGCTGCATCGTTCGCGGACGACACCGACGCGAACATCGCGCGGAACTGTTCGTCCTGACGCGCGGCCTCGTTCTCGCGCAGCCGCTCGCTGGCGGAGGATGCTTCGGCGTCGGCGCGCATTGCCGCTTCGCCCACTGCTTCGTCGCGCCGCTGTCGCCCTTCCTGCGTTCTCTTTTTCGCTTCGTCGTCGCTCATCGTCTTGGCCCTGTCGTGACCTTTCGCGATTGTGTCGTCGCGCCGATGAACGCGCGCGACGGCTCCGCGATTTCCCGATATGGCTAGAGCGCCCGGCGAGCGATCGGCGACGCGCGCTCAGAGCTGACTCATGCCGCCGTCGATCACGATTTCGGTGCCGACGATGAACCCCGCTTCCTGCGATGCGAGCAGCAGCACCGTCGCCGCCACTTCGCTCGCCTTGCCGAAGCGGCCGAGCGGAATCTGGGCTTTCAGGCCGGCGGCGGCTTCATCGACGAGACCGAGCTTCGCGTGCAGCGGCGTCGCGACAGGACCGGGGCTCACGACGTTCACCCGCACGCCGCGCGGCAGCAGTTCGGCCGACAGCGTCTTCGCGAGCGACGCGAGCGCGGCCTTGCTCGCCGCATACACCGACGACGCCGGCATGCCGATATGCGCGTTGATCGACCCGTTGAGCACGATCGACGCGCCGTCGTTGAAAAGCGGCACGAGCGCCTGGATCTGGAAGTACGGGCCTTTGACGTTGATCGCGAAGGTCTCGTCCCAGGCGCGTTCGTCGATTTCGGAAAATGGAGCGAACGTGCCGACGCCCGCGTTGACGAACATCGCGTCGAGTCTCACGTCCTCGTTTTTCAGATGTTCGGCAAGCTTGCGCGCCGCCGCGACCGTGCCGGCGACATTGCGTATCGCGATGGCGTCGTGGCCGAGCGATGCGCGCGCCGTCGCGAGCGAGGCCTCGTCGCGGCCCGTTATGACGACGCGCGCGCCTTCGGCCGCGAACGCCTGCGCGGCTGCCAGCCCGATGCCGCTGTTTCCGCCGGTGACGAGCACCGTCTTGCCTTCGAAGCGATTCATGACGTTCTCCTGTGAACGTTGATCAGTGTGAAGGCATTATCGGCGGGCGTTGCGCGCGTGCCGTGCGGCGTTCGCGATGCACTCGTGCGAAGGCGTCGAACGTCTTGCGAACGCGCCGACGCGCTCAGCGATCGCTCGACATGGCCTTGAGGCGGTCGTTGCCGGCGTCGCGGGCGGCGTCGGCGGTGGCGAAGTTTTCTTCCGAGACCATCGCGCGCTTGACGTCGCCCGCCGCGAAGTCGACGAGCGCGATAACCCACACGAAACCGCCCGCCTGCTCCGCCGTTTGCACGAATGCGCGCAGCTTCCCTTCATTCGACGATGCCATTTCATCCTCCGAACTGGTGAACGAACCTGTTTGACGGCGATACGAGCGATACTGTTCACGCCTCGAAGTCGAGGCCGCCGAGCAGCACGGACGGCTCGCTTTGCGAACGCGTCGCGATGTCGACTTCGCGCGCGCCTTCCCAGGCGTCGAGCTTGCGGGCGAGCGCGTCCAGATACCGCTGCAGGCGCGCGTCTCCGCCTGGGCGCAGAAGGCGCTCGATTTCGTCGTCGTCCCAGGTGAGATACACGTTGAGATCGAACGGATAGCGGCGCGCGCGTTCGCCGTCGTGATGCGGCGCGGCGCTTACGCGCAGTCGTGTCGGCTGATGTGGATAGTCGCCCGGCACGATCTCGACTTGCAGTGCGCGACCCAACTCCCGCGCGATGCGCTCGGCGATGCGCGGCATCCATTCCGTTTCGAAGCTAAGTGCCTGTTCGCGATTCAACGTGGCTCCTCCGGTCGATGCTCATACCGGCGGCAAATCTTCGAGCGATTTTTCGATCTGCCCTTCCTGCACGCGCGCCTCGATGCCGACGTGGCCGTTCGCGTAAGGCAAGGCGGTGACTTTTGGGCCGAGAAAGGTCCGGCCGCCGAGCGTGAAGAGCGTGCGCACTTCCTTGCCGCTCCTGATGGCGTCCACGACTTGGCGGACGTCCACGATGGTGGTCGGAGCCGCCCACTTGTTCGTGGCGGAATCGAAGCTGCCCCAGCGGACGTTGGTCACGCGGTCGTTGACCCAACGCACGCCGTCGATCGCCAAAGTAGCCATAGGTGCCTCCATGGTCGTCGTTCGGGGTGGTGGTTCGAAGATGCTAGCACGGTGGGGCGGGAGTGGCGTGGAGCGCGTGCCGAGAGCAGAAAAACAAAAAGCCCAGTCATCGGACTGGGCTTTTGCTTGAATGCTTTGGGGTGGCTGATGGGACTCGAACCCACGACGACAGGAATCACAATCCTGGACTCTACCAACTGAGCTACAGCCACCACTGAACAACGATCTACTGCTTCTCCCTTCGACAAGATTGCCTGCCGATCGAGAAGCGAGATTATACGAACAAACTTTCCGGTTGCCTAGCCCTTCGCGAGCATTGTTTTTCGATGACTCGATAACATCCGCGTCCGCGGTTCTACGACTCGATCGCCTCGACGGCATCGCGCAAGTGACTGCGCGCTTCGTCGAAAATAGAGAGATCGCCCTTCGCCAGCCGGCGACTGTCCGACAGCACGCGCCGCCATCCCCGTGCACCCGCGACGCCCCGATACAAGCCGAGCGCATGACGCGTCACCGCGCCGAGATACGTGCCGCGTGCGAGTTCCGCGCGCGCATAGTCGATCAGCCCGGCCTCAATTTCCTCGCGCGTCGGCACGGGCGTGGCGGCGCCGTAAAAGCGCGTGTCGACGTCCGCGAGCACATACGGATTGTGATAAGCCTCGCGCCCGAGCATGACGCCATCGACGTGCTTCAGGTGCTCTTCGACTTCGTCGAGCGTCTTGATGCCGCCGTTGATCGAAATCTCCAGATGCGGAAAATCGCGCTTCAATCGGTACGCATAGTCGTACTTGAGCGGCGGAATTTCGCGATTCTCCTTCGGGCTCAGTCCCTTCAAAATCGCATTGCGCGCGTGGACGATGAACACTTCGCAGCCCGCGTCCGCGACCGTGCCCACGAAGTCGCGCACGAACGCATAGTCCTCGACGGCATCCACGCCGATGCGATGCTTGACCGTCACCGGAACGGACACGGCGTCGCGCATCGCCTTCACGCAATCCGCGACGAGCCGCGGCTCTTTCATCAGGCATGCGCCGAATGCGCCGCGCTGCACGCGCTCGGACGGGCAGCCGCAATTCAGGTTGATCTCGTCGTAGCCCCATTGCTCGCCGAGCTTCGCGCATTTCGCGAGATCTTCCGGCTCGCTGCCGCCGAGTTGCAGCGCGACGGGCGCCTCTGCGGGCGTGAACGCGAGATGCCGCGCGACGTCGCCGTAGAGGAGCGCGCCCGTCGTCACCATTTCGGTATAAAGCCAGGCATGACGCGATATCAGCCGATGCAGCGAGCGGCAATGGCGATCCGTCCAGTCCATCATGGGCGCGACGGACACGCGGCGGGGGCTGCTTTTGGACACTGCGGACATGGCGAGGGGAGATGTCGATTTTGCGGGCGAATCGAGAATTTTACCGCAGCGCGCCAAAACGGATCGAGCGCACGTCGGGTCGTCGGCGGGACGAATCTTTCGCGCCGACGGCTGTCACACGTGAACGTGCGGCGCATCGCGCGGCACTCACGCGGAGTCCGGGAGAAAGAGATGACGAAGCAACTGATGGCGGCGACCGCCGCGCTCTGCGTAGCGCTGGCAGCAAACGCGCAGACCGCGCGCCCGGATGATGGCGCATCGATGGTGAAGCCGCCGGACGCGCCCGGCTCGCCCGCAGCCAGCGCGACGCGTCCGGATAATCCCGACAACATGCCCGTCAAGCGGCCCGCGCCGCCGCCCAATAGCGATCGAATGCTGCATCACAGCCCGGCGAGCGACGCTATCGCGAAGTAAGCGCCCGTGAGCCGGTGTGACGGCCGCCGGCGGTCGAACGCGCGCCCCTATAATGGCGCTCGTCATTAATCGAGCGAACCGCGCCCTCGTCCGCAAGCGGTCCAGCCCATGCAAAAACTCATTCTGCCGTTAGTCTCCGGTTTTCTTGCCGCCCTGTTTTTCCGCGAATCGACGCTCGCGCTTCTCCATGCTGCCGGCTTGATCGATCCGGCCGGTTTCTCCACCGCCCCGTTTCTTCCGCTGGGTCTGCCCGAGTTCATCGCCAATGCGCTGTGGAGCGCGGTCTTCGCCGTGCTGATGGCCTGGCTGCTGCGCGTCGCGCCCGAGCGCCGCGCGCCGTGGATCGGTGCGCTCGTGTTCGGCGGTATCGTGCTGACGGCGGTGAGCGTGTTCGTCATCGACCCCGTACGCGGCATCTGGCCGAGCGGCAACATGCTGCCGCGCCTGGCCCCAGGCTTTATCGCGAACGCGATCTGGGGCTGGGGCGCGCTCGTGTTCATGCGCGCGTTCATGGCAGGCAGCGAACGCGACTGAGCCGGCGGCACGCTTCGCGCCCCCCCTTCCCTCAATCCTTCAAAAGCCGCAGCGGATGCGCCGCCGGCGTCCACGCACTTTCGAACATGCGCTCGACGTCTCGCGACTGAACATCCTCGGCGCACGCGACCTTCCAGCGCGGCTGATCGTCCTTGTCGACGATGCGCGCGCGAATGCCCTCCGCCACGTCGCCGCGAGCGAACACCGAACGCGCGAGATCGAGGTCGCGGCGCAGCGTTTCGGCCATCGTCGAGAAGCGCGCGCGATCGACCTGCTGAAGCGCCACGTCCACCGAGAGCGGCGAACGCTCGCGCAACTCCGCCGCCGTGCGCCGCGCCCACTCGTGACCGCTCGTCTCCGCTTCGCGCTGGAGCGAGGCCAGTATCGCCGCGCCGTTGCCGGCCGCGAAGTGCTTGTCGATGAGCGAGCGCGCCCGGGCGAGCGCGCTCGCGTCGGGAATCGGCGCGACCTTGTGCTTCGTCGTCTCGTTTTCGACGAAGCGCACGATATCCACGCCATCGAGAAAACGCTGATGCCGCAGCGACTCGACGAGACCTGGCAGCGCGCCGTCGTCGAGATAGGCGTCGGCCATGCGCGCATACAGCGCGTCGGCGGCGCCCATGCTCGCGCCCGTGGCGGCGAGATAACGGCCGATCGCACCCGGCGTGCGCGCCAGGAACCACGTCACGCCGACGTCCGGAAAGAAACCGATGCGCGTCTCGGGCATCGCCATCTTCGTGGACTGGGTAACGATGCGCAGGCCGCCCGTATGGTGCGCGCCCTGCGAGATGCCCATGCCGCCGCCCATCACCACGCCGTTCACCACGGCGATGTAGGGCTTCGGGAACGTGAAGATCGCGTGATTGAGCTTGTATTCGTCGGTGAAGAACGCGTCGATGGCATCGCGGTCGCCCGCCTTCGCCGCTTCGTGCAGAAAGCGGATATCGCCGCCCGCGCAAAACGCGCGGACGTGCGGGCTATAGACGACCACGGCGCGAATCGCCTGATCGTGACGCCATGAGCGCAACGCCTCGCTGATGGCGCGCAGCATCGGCGCGGTCAGCGCATTGAGTGCCTTCGGACGATCGAGCGCAATGAAGCCGATGCCGTTGGCGGTGTCGATACGGATGTCTTCGGTGGTCATCGTGTTGAAGTCGAAACGTTCCTTCGGTCAATTCGAAGCGCACGCGGCAAGCCATGTATCGAGCGACAACTCGACGAGCTGCCCCGCCGTCGTCCCGGGCAGCGCCGCACCGCTCAATTCCAGCGCGACGATGCCGTGCAAATTCGCCCAAAGCGCCTGCGCCCACGCGGCAGGCGCGGCATCGCGCGGCAGGCGGCCCGCTCTGCGCAACTCCGCGAAAGCATCGGCGACGAGGGCGAGCGTTCCACCGCCGGCGTCTTCCGCCTGCTCTGCCGCCTCCATGAACATGAGCCGATACGTTTCCGGCTCGGCAAGCCCGAAAACGACATACGCGCGGGCCAGCGCCCTCACGCGCGCCGCTGCATCGGCGATGCCCGCGTGCGGCGCGAATGCGGCACGCAGTTGCGCGTGCCCTTCTTCGCGCAGCGCCCGGGCGATTTCCGCGCGGCTCGCGAAATGAAGATACAGCGCGGCCGGCGAGTAGTCGATGGCGTCCGCGAGCTTGCGCATCGATAGCGACGCGAGGCCCTCGCTTCGAACGATGCCGCGCGAAACTTCGAGTATGCGCTCACGGAGCGCCTCGCGCTGCTGCCGCTTATGTTGTCGCAATTGCCGTGTCCGCTCTACGTCCTGACTCATGCGAGGCATTGTCGGCACCGCCATATTGACGCCGGTTGTGGAAGTCGGCTCGGGAATCGGCTCTGTTCTGGACTGCGATGCGCGACGCCCCACGCGCGCGTCAGACGATCATCGGGCCGTCGTCGTCGCGGCGTGCCGCGGACGCCGCGCGATACAGCGGCTCGTCGGAATCGCCGAGAACGACCGACGCAAACACGATGCAAAAGCCAAGAATCAGCACACCGACAGCCGCCCAGATGAGCCAAAGCGCGTTGGACTCGGCGAGCGAGTGGAGAAAGGAATGAAACATGACGACCCCGGGCGATTTTTATAATGGATGCTCTGTGCAGCAGTGGCTGCCGAGCAAGTTGCATGCCGTGCGAATCGCATCGCGTGCGGCATATTGACGCCGTCATGGTACTCCGATGGCGATGCGCGCGAAAGCACGCCCAGCGAGGTTTTCGCGGTGAACAACATCGCTCCTTCGGCGCAATGCAGGCCTTACACCGTATGCGTGTAAGAGAGGCGCGCCCTCACCCGGCGATGACGCGTCCCGGCGGAAAATGCCCACTCTTGAGAAGCACGGGCATGCCGTTCGTCACGCTCAGGTGCTCGCGCGCGACCGCCTCGATGTGCGCGCGGCCTCGAATGAACGCGTCGATCCAGCCGGTGCTGTCATACGTCTGCGCGCCGAAATGGTCTTCGAGGGCCTCGACGGAAATGGCGCACGGCACACGCCGTCCGTCGACGAGCGCGGCGAATTCGACGGTGAGGTTGGATTCGCGATAATCGGGCGCGTCGGGGAGAAAGCGAATGTCCATGATGATCTCGTGACTCGGGCGCGGCTGGCCCGACAAGCCAGCGCGATGACGTTCAGCGCTGCGCATCATGCGAACAGCGACAAGCAGACTATGGTACCCGCGCGGCCGCCGCCCGGTCCAGCGATGCGCCTATGCATTCAGCACGTCCTCGCCGACATCGACGACGAGCAGCGAACTCGCGCGCGGATCGGCGTAATCGAAGTCCAGATGACGGCTCAGTTCACGCACGCGCTCGCAGACGCGCTGCCGCGCGTCGTCCGGAAGATGCGGATAGCCGTGCAGCACGCGGGCATCGAACCGGTAGTGCACGCCCCACGCAATGTTGCCCGCATGGTCCGCCACCCCGCCCGTGCGCCAGCTCACGAAGAGCGCGGGCGTCGCGTCGGCTCCGACTTCGATGATGTCCGCGCCGTCCGGGAACAGATCGACGAGGCAGCTCGCGAGGTCATAGAGCGCGGGATGACGCAGATGGAGCGGACGCATCATGTCGGTTGCAGCAGCCGGTCGATGTATTGCCGCGCCGCTTCCTCGACGTGCGCGAGCGCTTCTTCCTCGGTCGCGAAGCGCCGCTCGGGTCCCAGATCGACGAGCGCCTCGAAGCGATGCACGTCGTCCGGTCCACCTTGCGCGAGATTCACCGAGCCGACGTAGATGGGCGCGCCGCCGGCATCGTGCGCCGGAACGAGCCGCGCCGATGCGCTGATGTAATAACCCCGATACGGTCCCGTCACTCTTTCGGCCATTGGGTGTGCCTCCGTGATGTCGTCATGTCTCTTTTCTCGAATCGCGCGTTGGCAAGATGGCGCGCAAGCGGCGCCACGCCTCGGCGGGCATTCAACGGGTCCAGCGTTGCATAAGGCGCGCGATGCGGGAAATAGTTCAGCGCGCAACCCTCATGCAGAGCCTCTTCACACGCCTTCTCACGCCTTCCGCAAGCCCCGCGCCCGCATGCGCGCACCCGGAGCGGTTTCGCGTCGCGTTCGCAGCGTATGGGACAATGCGCATCTCCAAAACGCGCGCCGGACTCGTTCGATCCGTGGCGCGCATGCATCGATGTGTTTTGTTCAGGCAGCTTTCGACGAGGTAAAGATGAAGCGACACGATCGGCCCATGCGCCGGCTTTCGACGCGCGCGAGCGCCCTATTCGACGCCGGGCGCTGCGCCCGCGTAGCCGCGCTGGGCGCGGCGGCTTTGGCGATCGCGAGCCTGGGCGCGTGCGCGTCGTCCAACGAAGCATCGCTCATCAACCTGCCCGATGGGCAGACGGGTTATGCCGTCAACTGCAGCGGCGCGGACGCCGGATCGAGCTGGGCAAGCTGCTACGTGCTCGCGGGCAAGGCGTGCGGCGCGACGGGTTACGACATCGTGTCGAAGGACAACGAGGAAGGCGGACCCACGGGCGGCGGCATCAGCAACGTCATCTCGGCCAACGTCAAAAACCGCTCGATGATCGTGCGCTGCAAATAGGCGCCTTTTCTTTCTCTCGCGCTCCGCCCTTTCCCTGCGGCGAGGGCGACGATCAGACGTGATCGAGCGACAGCGCGGCGAAGCTCTGGCCGAGCACGGCACAGAGCGCTTCGACGACCATCTGATGATCGTTGCGCTGCGGCAGTCCCGACACGGCGACCGAGCCGACGACGCCCACGCTCGCGACGCGGATCGGGAACGCGCCCCCGTGAGCCGCGTAATGCGCGGGATCGAGGCTGAACTTCTGCGCGAGCGTCGTGCCGGCCTGTTGCAACGTAAGGCCGATCGCATACGAGCTGCGACGGAAGTGTTCGACGGTCCTCGCTTTGCGCTCTGCCCAGCGCGCGTTGTCGGGCGTCGCGCCGTCGAGCGCCGCGAAAAACAGACGGTGTCCGAACGTGCGCACGTCGATGGCGACCGCCGCGTCGCGTGCGAGCGCCATTTCCCTCAACTGCGCACCGAGTTGCCACGCGTCGGCGGCGTGAAACTGCGGGAAGACGAGCGTGTTTTCCTGATGCGCGATGACCTGAAGGTCGCGGGTGATGTCCATGAGTGAGGCGTCTCCGTTGCGGGTGCGTGAGGCGAATCGAGCCATGTGCGATTTTGACATGCGCTTGCAGGCGTCGCCGCTGCTTTGAACCGGTAGCCGGTCGGTAACGTCGAGGTTGGGCATCGCTGGCAGACCGAATGCGCTTGATACAATAACGCTTAGGTCGACGAATAAAGCAGGCGACCACGGCCTCGCGTGCGATGGACACCTCCGCGCAGCCGCATTCATCGACAACTATCAAAAGCTCGCGGCGCGAACGCGCGTTGAACATGCCGACTTTGTGCCTTCCTGCCCGCTTGTTGCGTGCACTGCCATTCACCTTGCTATTGCCGATGCTCGCCGCCGTGCCGAAGCCTGCATTCGGCGAAAGCACGCGCGCAGCCGCGCCGGACCGCGCGTTGGTGGCCGCTAACGTGCGAAGCCGCGCGAACGCCGTGCTTGCCATCATGTCGTACACGGCCGTGCCGGATGTGACGACGAGTTCCCTGTCGATCGACAACGGCACGACCGGCAATCCGGGATTCGGTCAGACGCAGTTCGGCGGCGGCTTTACCGTCAGCAAGTCGTTTCCGCTCTATCTCGAAGGCACCGCCGCCTATAGCCGGTACGATCCCATCTTCGTCGCGACGGACGGCCACCAGCAGCGCGCCTTGCCGACGAGATGGAACACCTTCAGCACGACGGTCGGCATTGGCTGGGACTTCCCGATCACCGAGGAGTTGCGCTTGCGGCCGATCGTGAACGGCATGGCCGGGCGCGTCGCGAGCGATGTGCGGCTCGCGCAGACCGCTTTCAATTACCTCGCGGATACGGACCTGCAGTTTCTCAAGAACGGCGCGATCAACGCGTATGGCATCGGCGGCTCGCTCATGCTCGATTTCGAGCACTACCGCGAGCACTATGAGATCGATACGGAACTCCGCGCAACCGATATTTATCTGCGCAGTTTTGGTTCGTCGTCCGAAGCGGTGCAAGGTTCGGCGACCGCGCAACAGCTCAGCTTGTGGGCGCGATGGCGCGCGCCGACGGGTTTGACCGCGCTCGACAAGCCCGTTCGTTATGTGCTCGAGACTGCGTATTCGCATTATTTCGGCGATAGTGCCGGCGCGCTCGGTTTCAACGATCTGACGTCGCTTGGCGTTGGGCTCGAGCTTGATAGCAGCAAGTATCCGGTCGTCGTCGCGCGGACGCGCGCGATGCTGCGCTATGTGTTCGGGCGGAATGTGCGAGGCGTGTCGTTCGGGTTGGCGGCTAATTTCTGATGGGGGTGAAGTCGGCTTTCTGGACTCGGATGGACCCGTTCACGCGTTGAGTGCTTGATTCAAGCGACGTCAGAACGTTGGGCTGGCGCGACTGGGCAGGCGTCGATAGCGGACCAATGCGTAGGGGAGTCACAAGAAGTGCGCGAAGACCGCGCAAGGGCAAGAAAACAAAAAACCCGCCGAAGCGGGTTTGATGTGATGGCGGCTTTTCAAGCCTTGCGCAGAGTGTTTGAACTTGCGCCGTTGAATCGCGGACAACCATGCTGGCGTTGGTTGCGGGGGTAGGATTTGAACCTACGACCTTCGGGTTATGAGCCCGACGAGCTGCCAGACTGCTCCACCCCGCGTCCGTCGAAGAAAAGATTATAGGGCATCGTTAGATGAAAAGCAATCGCTCGTTTCATTGCAATCGAAGCCCGCCGCGTCGAAACGTCTCGTGCCGCCCGCGCCCGCGCACAAAACCCGCCTTGCCGTGCATGGCATAATCGGCGGCTCGGCGGCATCGAAGTTCGTCATTGGCTGCATCGGTCAACGTAGGCTATCAAGAGCACGGCATGCATCGTCTGCGTCGGGGCATCATCGGGAAGACGGGCAGTATCGCGGCGCTCTGCGCGATGCTGCTGCTCTCGCTCGCGCCCGTCGTATCGCGGCTCTTGGCCCCGCAGAACGTCGATGCCTGGCTCGTAGCCACGTGCGCCTCCGTGCCCCAGGCGACGCACGCCTCGGGCGACACGCACCTCCACACGTCCGCGCGTCTAGATGCTTGCGGCTATTGCGATCTCGCCGCACACACGCCCACCCCGCCGATCGTCTCCCACGCACCGCCTGCTTTCGGATTCGCGCGCGATTCGTTCGTTGCAGCCGATGTCGCCAGCGCCCCGCGTCGGCCCTTGTTCGGCGACGCCCGGCCGCGCGCCCCGCCCGCTTTCGCCTGAGTCATCGCACTCATCGCACTTATCGCACTCGTCACACTCGTCGCACGCGCTTGCCCGCCGCATGAAAGGCGAGCAAGCGCCGACATCCCGCTCACGAAAGGACACACATGACGTTTCCATCGGCATTGCGCGGCGCGCTCGCGTTCGCACTCGTCGCCGCGACGCAACTCGCGCACGCGCACGCGCTTCCGAAGCAGCAACAGCCCGGCCCCGGCGCGACCGTCAGCGCTCCGCATGAAGCCTCCATCGAATTCGGCGAAGCGCTGGAACCGGCCTTCAGCTCCATGCTCGTCACCGACGCGCGCGGCACGCAGGTGAACACGGCGAAATCCGTCGTCGATAACGGCGACAAGAAGCACATGAGCGTCGCGCTCGGCGATCTCGCGCCGGGCGTCTACAAGGTGCAATGGACGGCGGTTGCCGCCGACGGCCATCGCACGCAAGGTCACTACAACTTCACGGTCAAGTGAGGCCGCAATGAAAAAAACCGCAGCATTCATCGGCGCGCTCGCCGCTTTCTCCGCCATGTTCTCCACCGCGCACGCGGCCACGCTCGAAGCGCGCGACTGCTGGGTCCGCGCGATGCCGCCGAACCTGCCGTCGTCGGGCTACTTCGTCGTCGCCAATGACGGCGACAAGCCCGCGACGCTCACAGCCGCCGACACGCCCGCATTCGGCATGACGATGATGCACAAGTCGGAAAACAAGGGCGGCACCGCGACCATGTCGCCCGTCGCGTCCGTCGACGTGCCCGCGCACGGCACGTTGCAGTTCGCGCCCAAGGGCTATCACCTCATGATGGAAGAACCGGGCAAGCCGCTCAAGATCGGCTCGACCATTCCCCTCACGCTTTCCTTCGCGGACAAGAGCAGCGTCAAGGTGGATTGCGCCGTCAAGTCGGCGGCCACGCTCGGCAAGTAAGGCGCACGCAAAAGAACGCGCCGGCATCGGTAGGACCGAAGCCGGCGCGTTTTTCATTGCGCTGAAGACTGCCCCGTTCAGGGCCGGTTGAAGAGATCCATAATCTGCTTGCGCTCGTCGCTGTTGACTTGCGGCACCGGCGGCGCCTGCATTCCCGCAGGGCCTACGCCGCCCGCCGTCGTCGAATCGCCCGCCATCGGATTGCTGTTGTCGAGGCCGATGCTCGCGACGAAGCCCGCGCCCGGCGTCCGGTCCGCATAGAACAGTTCGCCGTCGATGGTCGTCACGCCATCCGGACGGTCCATCTGCTGCTGCGGAATGCCGCGCAGAGCGCGCCCCATGTACTCGACCCAGATCGGCAACGCGAGTTGCGCGCCGAATTCCTTGCTGCCGAGCGATTTCGGCTGGTCGTATCCCATCCACGCCACCGCGACGAGCTGATGCTGATAACCCGCGAACCAGCCGTCCTTCGCGTCGTTGGTCGTACCCGTCTTGCCCTGCAAGTCGTTGCGCTTGAGCACATTGGTGCCCGAGCCGGTGCCGGCCGTCGCCACGGTATGCAGCAGGCTGTTCATCACGTAGGCGTTACGCGGCTCGAGGGTTTGCGGCGCATTCGCGCCCGCCGTCAGCGGATCGGCGCGCGAAATGACCGTGCCGCGCGCATCGGCGACCTGCGCGATCAGATACGGATTGATGCGATACCCGCCGTTCGCGAACACGGAATACGCGCCGCTCAGTTGCAACGGCGTGACGAGCCCCGCGCCGAGCGCGAGCGGCAGATACGGCGGCGTCTTGTCCTTGTCGAAGCCGAATTTCTGCGTGACGAAATCCTGCGCGTAGCCGGTTCCGATGAAGGACAGAATGCGGATCGACACCAGATTTTTCGACTTCTGCAGGCCGGTGCGCATGGACATCGGGCCGTCGGGCTGGTCGTCGTCCTTCGGTTCCCACGCCTCGCCGCCCGCCGGCGCGGGAAAGTACAGCGGCGCATCGTTGATGATGGTCGCCGGTCCGAGGCCCTTGTCGAGCGCCGCCGAATAGATGAACGGCTTGAAGCTCGAACCCGGCTGGCGCCACGCCTGCGTGACGTGATTAAACTTGTTCTTGTTGAAGTCGAAGCCGCCGATGAGCGCGCGAATCGCGCCGTCCTGCGGGACCATCGAGACAAGCGCGCCCTCCACTTGCGGCAATTGCGTGATCTGCCAGTTGTTCTTCGCGTCCTTCGTGAGCCGGATGATGGAGCCGGGCCTGATCGCGAGCGCCTTCGACGCGTTGCCGCGCAGCGCCGCCGCCACGAAGCGCAGTCCGTCGCCTGCGATGGTCGCCGAATCGCCGCCGACGAATTGCGCCGTCACCTGCTTCGCGTTTGCCGCCGTCACCACGGCCGCGACGAGATCGCCGTTGTCCGGATGATCGACGAGCGCGTCTTCGATGGCTTCCGCGCGATCGTCCGCCGCCGCCGGGAGATTGACGCTGCCTTCCGGCCCGCGATAGCCGTGGCGTCGCTCGTAATCCATCACGCCCTTGCGCACGGCGCGGTACGCGGCATCCTGATCGGCGGAATCGATGGTCGTCGTGACCGTCAGGCCGCGCGTGTACGTCTCTTCCTTGTACTGCGCGTACATCATCTGCCGGACCATTTCCGCGACGTACTCGGCATGCACGCCGTACTCGGTGCCCGCCGACTTCGTATGGATTTCCTCGGCGACGGCCTGATCGTACTGGTCGCGCGTGATGAAGTTGAGATCGAGCATGCGCTTCAGGATGTACTGCTGGCGCACCTTCGCGCGCTTCGGATTCACGACCGGGTTATACGCGGACGGCGCCTTCGGCAAGCCCGCGAGCATCGCGGCCTCGGCGAGCGTGACGTCCTTCAGGTCCTTGCCGAAGTACACGCGCGCGGCGGCCGAGAAGCCGTAAGCGCGCTCGCCCAGATAAATCTGGTTCATGTACAGCTCGAGAATCTGGTCCTTCGTGAGCGCGCGCTCGATCTTGTATGCGAGCAGCATCTCGTAGATCTTGCGCGTGTACGTCTTCTCGCTCGACAGGAAGAAGTTGCGCGCGACCTGCATCGTGATCGTGCTCGCGCCCTGCGACGCGCCGCCGTGCAGCAGGTCGGTGACGCCCGCGCGCAGGATGCCGACGAAGTCGACGCCGCCGTGATCGTAGAAGCGGTAGTCCTCGATCGCGAGGACCGCTTTTTTCATCTGATCGGGAATATCCTGAAAGCGCACGAGGCTGCGCCGCTCTTCCCCGAACTCGCCGATCAGCACGTGATCCGCCGTATAGATGCGCAGCGGCACCTTGGGCCGGTAGTCGATGAGTGCGTTGAGCGAAGGCAGGTTCGGCTCCATCACGACGAGCGCGTAGCCGACGATGAGCGCGCCCACCACCGCCGCGATCGCCGCGATGCCCGCGAGCCACAGCGCGATGCGTCCGAACATGGAGCGTCCGTTAGGTCGATTGCGCCTGTCGCGTCCGTCGCCGCCGTTGGAACCGTCGCGACCGTTGCGGCCATTGCCGCCGCCGTCGCGGCCGCCGTCGCGGCCGCCGTTGCGGCTCGCGCCCGAGTCGTTGCGTGAGTCGTTCCAGCGGGGCTCGCGATCGTGACGCGATGATTGAGAAGAGTCGGGACGTTTGATGATAGGCATGACTGGGATCGTTCAGCGCGCTTATTTCGCGCGCACTGCGCCGCGTCTCGATGCCTGCGCGAATGCCTGAAGCACAGCGCGGCAGACATGCGGCGAGCGGATGAGCGGGTCGGTTTCGACCGAAGGGTAACAGCACATTTTAAATAATTCGGGCGACGCTCTACAGAACGCGCGCGCTTTTTTTGTAAGTAAATTCGGCTCGGCGCGCTTTCCCCGGCTCGCGGGCGTCCGCACGCACCTGTGTGCGGTTACCCACAGAAATTGTTGAGAGCCTTGTGGACAACCCTATGAGAAAATAGCCAAGCTGTTGATCCGGCGGCTCTTTTCGCGCACGCTCAAGCGTTGCCCCGAAAGACGTGCACGGTTCGTCATGCGAGGCCGCGGGCGCGCACAGCGGTCCCGCGAACCGATATGATGGATACATTCTTTCCCGGCGTTCTCCGGCCGGCGCAGCACCCGCGTAAGAGAAGCAACCGTTCCGAATTCGGGACCGCGCTTGCGATGTTTGCAATCGCCTTACTGTTTGCGAGCCGCTCATGACGACCAAGCCTACCGAACGCATCGTTGTTTTCGTGACTCCCGCGCAGAAGCTCGCCATCAGCAAGACCGCGGACGACCTCGGCATCAGCGTGAGCGAACTCATGCGGCGCGCGGTGCTCAATTTCAACGCGACGAGCGAGCAGATCAAGGTAGCGGGCATCGTCGATCGGCTGCGCGCGCCGAAGGCACCTGATCCGCTCAATGTGGCGCTCGCCAGCGTCGCTGCGAAGGCAGCCGCCCGCGAAGCGCGCGAAGCCGCGGCCACCGCCACCAAGAACCTCGCGCGCGCTGCATCGGCGAAAGCGGCCGCGACGCCCGTTCATCCAGACGAAGCGGACAATCCTCAGAGCGTCGGCGAAGATGCCTCGCTCACCGGCGAAGGGCGTCTCGGCCGCTAAAGGCGCCGGACGTTTTTCGTCGGCGTCGCACGCTTCATCCCATCGCGGCGCGCGCTCGCGCGCCGTTACACTCCTTAACGTTGGCTCACTCCACGCTAAGCCGCCGCATGCTCTAATAAGCGGGTAAACCCGTTGCGGCCGAGCGAGTGCCGGTGCGCTTGCAATCCGCGCGGGACGCCTCACATTCGACGCGCGCAACGTCGCATTAGAAATGCAGCGCACGGCGTGCAGCAGGCGCGTCGCGGTCTTCAAAGGAGAAACACATGTCGCTTTTCGATTCCATCACGCGCACCGTCAAAGGCCTTCTGAACGATGCCGCCGACACGGTGCAGGACCCTTCCCGCGACGCGCGCCAGATCGTGCGCGAGCTGGACGACAGCATCGCGAAGGCGGAGAACTCGCTGATCGAGATCGAGGCGCAGGTCGCCACGCAGCAAAGCAAGCGCGACGCCGCCGCCGAGAAGGCCAGGAAGTACGAGGATGGCGCCAAGCGCGCGCTGCAATCCGGCGACGAAGCCCTGGCGCGCGAGGCGCTCGCGGCGCAGGCGAACGCGGAAACCGAGCGCGATGCGCTCGCCGCCGAACTGCAGACGCTCGTGCCTTCGGTGGATCACCTGAAGCAGCAGATCGGCGACATGCGCCAGCGCCGCAACGACCTCAACGCGCGCTCGAACATCCTGCAGGCGAAGCAGCAGATCTCGCAAGCGAAGGACACGGCGGCCACCGCGCTCGGCGGCATCGGCGGGAAAAATCTGTCCGAAGACTTCCAGAAGCTCGAAGACAAGGTGCAACTCGCGAACGCCCGCTCCGACGCGCGCCTGAATTCGGCGGATCAGAAATCCGGCAAGGCGCTCGAGGACAAGCTCGCGGCGCTCAACCGCGGCCCGTCCGTGGAAGACCGTCTCGAAGCGCTGAAGAAGCAGTTGAACACGCCGGCGCAGTAACGCGGGGATGCCGGCCGTCGCGAACGGATGCCTTACAGGTATTCGCCTTGCGACGATCTGGCATACACCGATCGCTGGCTCGAATGGAGACGGGCGCCATGCGCCCGGCCCGCACATGAAAAAGACTCTCACGGCTCTTGCCTTATCGATGTCGCTTGCCTTGTCGGTGGCATCGCCGCTCGCGTTCGCGGTTCCGACCGCGCAGCAGGTCGAGCAATCGATGACGCAGGGCAACTGGCGGCAAGCCGACGCGCAGTTGAGCGAAGTGCTCGACGCGCATCCGAAGAACGCCCACGCTCACTATCTCTACGCGCAGGTGCTCGACCGGGAAGGCCGCTCTAGCGATGCGCTCTCGCAGCTTCAACAGGCGAAGTCGCTCGATCCGAGCCTGAGCTTCACCGATCCGTCGCGGTTCGCATCGACCGAGGCGCGCATCCGCAACGACGCGGGCCGCGCCGATGCCACGGCGAATCGCGGTTCCAACGGTTCCGTCGCGCTCAATCCGTTCAATCAAGGCAATGTGGGCGCGGCCGCCGCGCCGCAGAAACATGGCCCGTCGATGGGCATGTGGATCGGCCTGGCCGTGCTGATCGCCGCAATCGCGCTCGTGCTGCGCTGGGGCCTGCGACGCGCCCGCGCACGCGACGACGGCCGCGCGGAGGACGATCGCCGCGGGCAGATCAAGCGCGCAACGGAACTGCTCAACGACGTTCGCACGCTCAAGCTCGACGTGAAGCTGTCCACCGCGCCCGGCCACGAAGCGTTGCTGCGCGATGTCGAAAGCGCGGAAACGCAGCTGCGCGAAATGGTCGAAGCGTTGTCGAACGCGAAGAATCCCGTGCCGCCGTATGCGATCGAGGACTTGGAGAATCAGGTCGCGAGCCTGAAAGCGCGCGCCGAAGGCCGGCCCGATCCGAATGCGGCCAATGCGTCGAACGCCGGCCCGCAGGGGCAATCGCCGTTCGCGCAGGAAGCCGAGCGCTTCGGACGCAGCCAGCCGCCGTATGGCCCGCAAGGTCCGTATCCGCAGCAAGGGCCGTATCCGCCGCAGCCGGGGCAGCAGCCACCCGTCATCATTCAGCAAGGCGGCGGCGGATTTGGCGGCGGCATGGGCGGGCTTCTCACGGGTGTCTTGCTCGGCGAAGCCATGTCGCATGGACGCGATCGCGTGATCGAGCGCGAGGTGCCGGTCGAGCGGCGCAACGAGCGCGATGACGGCGGCGGCCTCGACTTCGGCAACAACAACGGCGGCGGCCTGGACTTCGGCAGCGGCTCGAACGACTGGAACGACGGCAGCGGCGGCTCGGGCCTCGATCTCGGCAGCAACGACGACGGCTGGCGCGACACCTGATTTCGCGGTTGCGTCGCTTCACACCGAAGGCCCCGCTCGCGCGGGGCCTTTTCATTGCGGCAACGGATTTGAAAAAGCGCGGCGCTGGTTCCGAAGAAGCGCGCTGGCACGCAATTCACCCGCCGCCGAGAAACCGCAACAGCGCCCAGAGGAACTTGAAGAACCCGACGATGAATTCCCAGATGCGTTCGAGCTGATCCCAGGTCGCCACGCGCATCAACGTGTGCAGGATCATGCGGGCTTGCTTGAAAGAGGCATCGTGCAAAGAAAAGAGGCGGCTTTCGCCGCCTCGGTCGCGATTACGAAAATCGCATCATACGCAATCGCCGCGCGAACCCCGCTCAGCCGCCGGACGTGTCCCCGCCCTGCTCCGGCGGCACTTCGTCCGTCAGCGCTTCTTCGAGCCGGTCGAACACGCGCTTGGTCGCGCCGCGCGCCTGCAGCGCGAAGAGCAGCAGCGAGCGCCCCGTCACTTGATACACGTCGCCGCTATCGAATTGCGGCAACTCCTCGCGCACGGGCGCGTTGGTGTCGATGAGACAGCTCCACTGATCGGGACCGGGAATGTCCGGCAGCGTGAAGTCGACGACATCGTGATACGCGTTGAAAATCATCAGCAGCGTCGCGTCCGATGCCGGCTTGCGGATGCCCGTTGCCTGCGCGCGGCCATCGATCACGAGGCCGAAGCAGTGCATGCCGGGATCGTCCCATTGCTCGGGCGTGAGCGGCGTGCCGCTCGGACTCAGCCATTGCACGTCGGCCAGTTGCAGGTCTTCGCGGAATTCGCCGGTCAGAAAGCGCTGGCGTCGCAAGACCGGCAGCGTGTGACGCAGCGTCGTCAGCTTGCGCACGAATTCGGTGAGCGCGCGGCCGTCGTCGTCGATACCCTCCCAGTCCACCCAGCTGATCTCGTTGTCCTGACAGTACGCGTTGTTGTTGCCCTGCTGCGTGCGGCCGAACTCGTCGCCGGCGAGGACCATCGGCGTGCCTTGCGAGAACAGCAGCGTCGCGAGCAGATTGCGCTTTTGACGTTCGCGCAGCGTGCGGATTTCGGCATCGTCAGTCGCGCCTTCGACGCCGCAGTTCCACGATTTGTTGTCCGAATGACCGTCGTTGTTGTTCTCGCCGTTCGCGTCGTTGTGCTTGTCGTTGTAGGAGACGAGATCGTTGAGCGTGAAGCCGTCGTGCGCGGTGATGAAGTTCACGCTCGCCCACGGACGACGCCCGCGCTTGTTGAACTTGTCGCCCGACGCCGTGATGCGCTTCGCCAGTTCCGCCGATTCGCCCTCGTCGCCCTTCCAGAACCCGCGCACCGTGTCGCGATAGCGGTCGTTCCACTCGGCCCAGCCGGGCGGGAAGCCGCCGACCTGATAGCCGCCCGGACCGCAATCCCACGGCTCCGCGATGAGCTTCACGCTCGAGAGAATCGGGTCCTGGCGGCAACTGTCGAGAAAGCCGCCGCCTTCGTCGAAGCCATACGGCTCGCGCCCGAGGATCGTCGCGAGATCGAAGCGGAAGCCGTCCACGTTCATCTCCGTCACCCAGTAGCGCAGGCTGTCGGTGACCATCTGCAGCACGCGCGGATGCGAGAGATTGAGCGTGTTGCCGGTGCCCGTATCGTTGATGTAGTAGCGCGTCTGATCGGGCATCAGCCGGTAGTACGACGCGTTGTCGATGCCGCGGAACGACAGCGTCGGCCCGCGCTCGTTGCCTTCGGCCGTGTGATTGTAGACCACGTCGAGAATGACTTCGAGACCGGCTTCGTGCAGGCGGTCGACCATTTCCTTGAATTCCGCGACGACGCCCGGCCCGCGCGAGAAGAAGCGCGGATCGGCCGCGAAAAAGCCGATCGTGTTGTAGCCCCAGTAGTTCGTGAGGCCCTTGTCGAGCAGATAGCTGTCGTTCACGAACGCGTGAATCGGCAGCAGTTCGACCGACGTCACGCCGAGGCTCTTGATGTAGTCGACCACTTCCTTTTGGCCGAGTCCTTCGAACGTGCCGCGCATGTGCTCTGGAACGGCCGGATGCCGCTTCGTGTAGCCGCGAACGTGCGTCTCGTAGAAGATCGTGTGTTCCCACGGCACGCGAACGCGCGTCGCGTGCGTCCAGCTGAAGCTCTGATCGACCACCTGGCATTTCTGCATGAAGGGCGCGCTGTCGCGCTCGTCGAACGTGAGATCGTCGCCTTCCGCGTTGAGCGTGTAGCCGAACACGGCCGGGTCCCATTTCAGCTCGCCGACGTGCGCCTTCGCGTAAGGGTCGAGCAGCAGCTTGTTCGGATTGAAGCGATGGCCGTTCTCCGGCTCATACGGCCCATGCACGCGATAACCGTACACCGCGCCGGGCGCGAGACCGTGCACGTAGACGTGCCAGACTTCGTCGGTGTATTCGGGAAGCTCGATGCGCTGCGTTTCTTTCTCGCCTTTATCGTCGAAGAGGCAGAGTTCCACCTTCGTCGCGTTGGCTGAGAACAGGGCGAAATTGACGCCCTTTCCGTCCCACGTCGCGCCAAGGGGAAACGGGGATCCTTCGGCAATGCGGAATTCGTTCGGCATGAGATGATCGACCAAGAATGACGCTCGATGCGTCGGGATGATGGGTGGCCGCATTGCACGGCGTAAGCGGAATCGCTTTGAGCAAGCACTGTGCCCGGCGCGCAGCGTGCAGGCGCGCTGCAAGCGGCGTGCGGGCAGTGTAAAAATCGACAGGCGCGCAACGTGCTCGCTCTGCTTCACCTACGATATCGCCCGCTTGCCGCGCCGAAGGAGAGCCCGCTTGTCCACGCGCCTCACCCCCATTTCGACGATGTCGCCCGCGAGCGGCACCGCCGACGAAAGTCGCGAAGCCGGCCGCGCGCTGCGCGACGCCATCCCGTTCGACGCGCACGCGAACTGGCAGCCCGAACCGGACCGCCCCGACCCCGTCGAGCGCGTGCTCGCGGGCAACGCCGGGCGGCAGCAGCGGCTCATCCCGCTGCGCATGGCGCGCATGGCGGAGTCGCCGTTCGCATTCCTGCGCGGTTCGGCGACCGTCATGGCGTGGGATCTGGCGAAGTCGCCCTCGATTGGGCACAACGTCATCATCGACGGCGACGCGCACGTCAACAACTTCGGTCTCTTTCGCACGCCGCGTCAGGACGTCGTCTTCGATCTGAACGACTTCGACGAAACCCTCGTCGGGCCGTGGGAATGGGACTTGAAGCGCCTCACGGCGAGCATCAACGTCGCGGCGCGCGAAAACCGCGTGGACGGTGCTGGCCGCGAGCGCGCCGTGCGCTCGGCGTGCGCGGCGTATCGCACGTCGATGGCCGCGCTGCGCCAGGTGAGTCCCTACGACCTCTGGCACATGCGCTCCTACGCGAGCGCGCTGCACATCGATGCGCCGACGCAGCTCACCGCCGACGAGAAAGCCACGGTCGAAAAGACAGTCGAGCGCGCGATGAAGCGCTCGCACGCGACGATGCTCGCGAAAGTCGCGGAGCCCGCCGGCCAGAGCTGGCGCTTCAAGGTCGATCCGCCGATTCTCACCGCGCTCGACGCCGCCGAGAAGAACCACGTCATCGACGGCTTGAAGGCGTATTTGCAGACCATCGCGGGCGAGTGGCGCATGATGCTCGAACGCTACGACGTGGTGGATGTCGCGCACCGCGTCGTCGGCGTGGGCAGCGTCGGCACGCGCGCCTATCTCGTGCTGATGATGGGCCGCGCGCTCGGCGATCCGCTTTTCATGCAGGTGAAGGAAGGCATCGTGCCGGCTGCGGCGCCCTTCGTTGCGCCGCTCGACGAGCCGTTTCGTCATCAGGGAAGACGCGTCGTGCATGGACAGCGGCTGATGCAAAGCTCCTCCGATGCGCTGCTCGGCTGGACGACCATCGCCGGCCGCCATTTCTACGTGCGCCAGATGAAGCAGATTCGCGGCTCGATTCCCGTCGACTGGCTGCACGGCGCGACCTTCGATCTGTACGCGTGGTGCCTCGGACTCCTGCTCGCCCGCGCGCACGCCCGCACCGGCGATGCGGCGCTCATTGCGGGCTATTGCGGCACATCGGACAAGCTCGACGCCGCCTATGCGGTCTGGGCCGAGCGTTACGGCGCGCAGACGGTCGCGGACCATGCCGCGTTCTGCGCGGCCATCAGCGTCGGGCGTGTGAAGGCGGCTTGAAGGCGGCCTGAAGGCGGCATGAACGCGCTCGCATGCGCCTTCACGCGTCTCGTCTGAACAGTCACGTTCCGCGCGACGCGCGAACGTATTGACTATCATTGGCATGCCCGCGAGCGAAACGTGCGGCGGTTCGTGCCGCACGGCGCTCGTCAATCGTTTCGGACTTCAACAGGAGGAAGCACCGCATGAGCATGATCCAGGAATTCAAGAACTTCGCCCTCAAGGGCAACGTCATGGACCTTGCGGTCGGCGTCATCATCGGCGGCGCGTTCTCGACGATCGTGAACTCCATCGTCAAGGATCTGATCATGCCGGTGGTCGGCCTCGCGACGGGCGGCCTCGACTTCTCCAATCTCTTCATCCGGCTCGGTCACATTCCGCCGACGTTCAAGGGCAATTCCGATTCCTACAAGGACCTGCAGACCGCGGGCGTCGCCGTGTTCGGATACGGCTCGTTCATCACGGTGCTCATCAATTTCATCATTCTCGCGTTCATCATCTTTCTGATGGTCAAGTTCATCAACAATCTGCGCAAGCCCGCCGAATCGGCTGCACCGGCCGCGCCGCCCGAAGACGTGCTGCTGCTGCGCGAAATCCGCGATGAACTGAAGAAGACGCCGCGCCTCTAGAGCGCGTATCGCCCTTTCGTTCGCACGCATCGGCCATCGCTCAGGCGGCGCGCGCCGCTTTCTCGACGCGCCGCGCCCGTTTGGTTCGCCCGCCCGCTTTTTTCTTCGTGAAGGCTATTCGCGCGGCTAGCAGCAGGACTATTATTGAGACAGAAGTCGGATAGTACCCATAGAGGATACCGAGGGGATGCCAGCGGGCCGCCAATTGGTCACCGGCACGATTCGTGCGCTCCGGATGCGTATCGGCGATGAGCCGGTCGGGCGTCCTGAAGGCCGATTCACCGTGACCCGATCACATCGATGCGCTATAAAAGATCGACGTGCGGCACGCAGAACGGGAGTGGCCGCATGAGGACGCTGCGTTTCTTGCAATTCTTTTTCAGGCGAGTTTTTATGTCCTTCCCGAAAAAGCGTAGACGCGTGAAGGCCGACGGCGATGAGTCTTTCCTCGCCGTGCTGCGGCATTTCAAGCCGTTCGGTCAGCTCGACACCAAGATTGCACGCGCTCGCGCGCAGGACGAACCGGTGCTGTATGCACACGTATTGCCGGGGCTCGACGTGCTCCTGTGCAGCGTGCGCGGCGCGCAGCCGCCGTATCCTGCCATCGACGAACTGCACAGGCGCTGCGTCGAATCCATCACGAATGCGCTCGAGCAGCCGCTCGACGGGCTCGAGAACGGCGGCTACTGGTACGAGGCGAACGGCTTCGGCTTTCTCGTGTTCGCGAGCCGCGCCCGCACGCAGATTCTGAGCGAGTTCGGCGCGACGGTGACAGCGCGCAGGCGTCGCGGCACGCGCCGTCAGGATGCGGGCGACGCCGCTTCGCGCCCGCTGCGCTGACCGGCGGACACGGTCCCTGTCCGATGCGCGCCGAAGTCCTCGACGCGCTTTCTCTTCTTTCCCGCGCTTTCCTGTCCTTTAATGGAGCTACGCGCCCGCGCTCGTGAGCGGCGCGAGCGCATCCAGAGCCGCAATCATGGCGCGCGCCTTGCTGTAGAGCCATCCCGAGCACATCACAAGGAGAACACCATGTCGGAACACGTCTATAAGCAGATCGAACTCACCGGTTCGTCGACACAATCGAGCGATGACGCCGTGCGCGTCGCGCTCTCGAAGGCATCGAAGACGTTGCGCAACATGCACTGGTTCGAAGTGACGGAGACGCGGGGGCATATCGAGAACGGGCAAGTGCTGCACTGGCAGGTGACGATCAAGGTCGGCCTGCGCATCGAGGACTGACTGCCCCCCTCGCGCTCGTAGTTGCAAAAAAACCGCGCCCGAAGGCGCGGTTCTCTCATGGGGCATCGGTCGTCCGCTTACTTCGGCAGCGAGCCGTCCACGCCTTCCACATACCAGTTGATGCGCTGCAGTTCCGGGTCCGACAGCGTCTTGCCCGCCGGAATCTTTTCCGCGCCCGACTGATCCTTGATCGGGCCGCTGAACACGTCCCACTTGCCCGAGTGCAGTTCGTCGCGTTTCGCGGACACGGCCTGCACCGCTTTCGCCGGAATCGCGCCCGTGTTCAGGTCTTCGAGGTCCACGGCCTTTTGCGGAATGCCGAGCCAAACCGGATCGTTCTTCCACTTGCCGTCGATCACCTTCTGGATCACGTCGCTGTAATACACGCCCCAGTGCGCAACGACCGAGCCGAGATGCGCGTCGGGGCCGAACTTCTTCATGTTCGAATCCCAGCCGAACGCATGAACATGCTTTTCGTTCGCGGTGTTGAGCGTCGCGTTCGAATCCGTGTTCTGCAACAGCACGTCCGCACCCTGCCCGATCAGCGTTTCGGCAGCCTGCTTTTCCTTGCCCGGATCGAACCAACTGTTGATCCAGATGACCTTCGTGTGGATCTTCGGATTCACCGAACGCGCGCCGAGCGTGTACGCGTTGATGTTGCGCACCACTTCCGGAATCGGCACCGAAGCGACGAAACCGAGCGTGTTCGTCTTGGTGACGTAGGCTGCGGCGACGCCGGCGAGGTAGGCGCCCTGATACATGCGCACATCATAGGTGCCGAAGTTCTTCGCCTTCTTGAAGCCGGTCGCGGTCAGGAAGATCGTGTCGGGAAAGTCCTTCGCGACCTTCAGCGCGAAATCCTGATAGCCGAAGCTCGTGGCGAAGATGACCTTGTTGCCCTTGTTCGCGAGATCGCGGAACACGCGCTCCGAATCCGCGGACTCGGGTACGTTCTCCACGCGCGTGATCTTGATCTTGTTGCCGAACTTCGCTTCGGCCTCCTTGCTGCCTGCGTCGTGCGCGAAGGTCCAGCCCGCATCGCCCGGATTGCCGAGATAGACGAACGCGACGCCCGGCGCATCGGCGGCTTGCGAGCTTGCGGCCGCCAGCGTGGCGGACAGCGCGACAGTGGCCGTGATCGCCTTCAGCCAAGGTTGATTCATCGTGTGATTCTCCTCATCGATGTTGTGATTCGAGACGGGTAAGCCGTGACCGAGTGTCGTCGGCCAAAAATGTGAGCGATACAGCCGCGAAGCGCGCGCTCAGTTCGCCCCGAAGAAGGGCTTGCCGAGCGATGCCGGCGCGTTGAGCTTGATCGTGTTCGGATTGCGCGAAATCAGCACGAGCACGACGATGGTCGCGAGATACGGCAGCATCGCGAGAAACTGCGTCGGCACCGGCACGCCGATGGCCTGCGCGTAGAACTGCAGCGCCATGACCGCGCCGAAAAGCAGCGCGCCGATCAGAAGACGCCCGGGCCGCCACGTCGCGAAGACGACGAGCGCAAGCGCGATCCAGCCGCGCCCCGACGTCAGTTGCTCCTGCCAGACGTGCAGATAGACGATCGAGTAATAGCCGCCCGCGATGCCCGCCATGCCGCCGCCGAAGAGCGTCGCGCCATAGCGCACGCCGACGACCGGAAACCCGACCGAATGCGCGACCGCCGGCGATTCGCCGACCGAGCGCAACACGAGCCCCGCGCGCGTCTTGTACAGGAACCAGCCGAGCAGCCCGAACATGACGAACGCGAGATAGCCGAGCGGCGTGAGCGAGAAGATCGCGGGGCCGAGGACGGGAATCGACGAAAGACCGGGAATGGGCATCACGTCGATGGTCGCGCGCACCGCAGCCGACGTGTACGGCTTGCCGACATACGCCGAAAAGCCGATGCCGAAGATCGTCAGCGAAAGGCCGGTGGCGACCTGATTCGCGAGCATCGTGATGGTGAGAAAGCCGAAGAGCAGCGCCATCGCGAGCCCGGCGAACACCGACGCGACGACGCCGAGCCACGGACTGCCGGTGACGGCCGTCACCGCGTAGCCCGTGACCGCGCCCATCAGCATCATTCCTTCGACGCCGAGATTGAGCACGCCCGACTTCTCCGCGACGAGTTCGCCCGCGCCCGCGTACATCAGCGGAATCGCCGCGACGACCGCGCTCGACGCAAGATTGCTGGCTTGATTGATATCCATCTTCGTGTTCTCGTTATGCGGCGTGATGCGCGCTCGTGCGGCGCCTGATGCGGTAGTTCACGAACAGGTCGCAGCCGAGCAGACAGAAAAGCAGCAAGCCCTGGAACACGCCCGCGAGCGCTTGCGGCAGTTGCAGCGATGTCTGCACCGCCTCGCCGCCGAGATACAGCAGCGCCATCAGGAGACTCGCGAGCACGATGCCCACCGGATGCAGCCGCCCGACGAACACGACGATGATCGCGGTGAAGCCGTAGCCCGGCGACCAGCCTGCCTGAAGCTGGCCGATCGGCCCGGCGACCTCCCCCATCCCGGCCAGCCCCGCTAGAGCGCCGGACAAGAGCAGCGAGGTCCAGATCGTCTTCTTGTCGGAAAAGCCCGCGTAGCGCGCGGCGAGCGGCGCGAGACCGCCGACGTTCATGCGAAAGCCCGCGAAACTCTTGCGCATGAAAAGCCAGACGAGGGGTATCGCGATCACCGTCAGGAACACCGACGCGTTGATGCGCGTGCCCTTGAGCCACGTCCAGTGCCAGTCGCCGTAGAGACGCGGGAAGAGCGCGTCGTCGGCGAACATCGCGGAAATCGGGAAGTTCATGCCTTCCGGATCGCGCCACGGCCCGCTGACGAGATAAATGAGCAGTTGCGTCGCGACGTAGGTGAGCATGAGGCTCGTGAGAATCTCGTTGGTGTTGAAGCGGCTCTTGAGCAGCGCGGGAATCGCCGCCCACGCCATGCCGCCCACGACGCCGCCCGCGACCATGAGCGGCAGCGTCCACCAGCCGGACGCGTCGCCCGCATGGATCGCGATGCCGCCCGCCACGATGCCGCCGAGCAGCATTTGCCCTTCCGCGCCGATGTTCCACACGTTCGCGCGATACCCGAGCGCGAGCCCGAGCCCGATCAGGCACAGCGGCGACGCCTTCAGCACGAGTTCGGACCAGCCGTTCACGGTCGAAAGCGGTTCGATGAAGAACGCGTGCATCGCGCGCAGCGGGTCCTGCCCGACCACGCTAAAAATCAGAAAGCCGATGACGAGCGTGGCCACGGCGGCAATCACCGGCACGGCGAGCTGCATGACGCGCGAGGGCGTCGGGCGCGCTTCGAGTCGATAGGGAACGATCATGCTTATTTGCTCAGGGAATCGAGTTCGGCTGCGCTCGCGCGCCGGCCTTCGAAGAGGCCCGCCATGAAGAGGCCGATTTCCTCGGCATTGGTCTCGCCCGTCGCGCGCACCGGCGAGAGCTTGCCGCGCGCGAGCACGGCGAGCCGGTCGCAGATATCGAAAAGCTCTTCGAGTTCTTCGGAGATGACGAGAATCCCCACGCCGCGCGAGGCGAGATCGAGCAACTGCTGACGGATGAAACCGGCCGCGCCGACATCGACGCCCCAGGTCGGCTGCGCGACGACGAGCGCCTTCGGCGCCTGCAATATCTCGCGTCCGACGATGAACTTCTGCAAGTTGCCGCCCGAGAGACTTTGCGCGAGCGCGCCGCTGCCGCCGCAGCGCACGTCGAACGCTTCGATGCAGCGCTCGGCGAAGCCGCGCACCGCGCCCGAGCGAATCCAGCCGCCGCGCACCATGTTTTGCCGATGCGCGGTGAGCAAGCCGTTTTCCGCGAGCGACATGGCCGGGACCGCGCCGCGCCCGAGCCGTTCTTCTGGCACGAACGCGAAGCCGAGCCGCCGCCGCGCGCCCGCCGTCAGCCGCGCGGCCGGCGTGCCGCAGATGGAAACGGCATCCGGCGCGACGCGGCGATCGCGGATTTCGCCCGACAGCGCGGCGAGCAGTTCCGCCTGTCCGTTGCCCGACACGCCCGCAATGCCGAAAATCTCGCCCGCGCGCACGTCGAAGGACACGTTGTCGAGCGACGTGCCGAACGGGTCGGGGCTTGCCACCGAGAGGTTTTTCACCGCGAGCCGCACGTCGCCGGGCGTGTGGGCGCGGCGCGTGTAGTCGGGCAGCGAATGGCCGACCATCAACTGCGCGAGCGACGCGTGCGTTTCCTTGCGCGGATCGACGTTGCCGGTCACGCGGCCGCCGCGCATCACGGTGGCGTTTTCGCAGAGCGCCTGGATTTCGTCGAGCTTGTGGCTGATGTAGAGAATGCTGCAGCCTTCCGCCGCCAGCCGGCGCAGCACCGTGAAGAGCTTCTGCACCGCTTGCGGCGTGAGCACGGAAGTCGGCTCGTCCATGATGAGCAGCCGCGGATTCTGCAGGAGGCACCGCACGATTTCCACGCGCTGCCGCTCGCCCACCGTGAGGCTGTGAACGTGCCGCTGCGGATCGACGTCGAGCCCGTAATCCTTCGACACTTCGCGAATGCGCTTGCCGAGCGCTCGCATGTCGAACTTGTCGTCGAGCGCGAGCGCGATGTTCTCGGCCACCGTCAGCGTCTCGAACAACGAAAAGTGCTGGAACACCATGCCGATGCCGAGCTTGCGCGCCGCGGCCGGGCTGCCGATCTCGACGGCCTCGCCCTGCCAGCGGATCTCGCCTTCGTCGGGACGCACCGCGCCGTAGATGATCTTCATCAGCGTGGACTTGCCCGCGCCGTTTTCACCGAGAACCGCATGGATCTCGCCCGGCATGACGACGAGGTTCACGCCGTCGTTGGCCTTGACGGACGGATACTGCTTGCTGATGCCGGACAACGCCAGGCGCGGTGGCGTCGTCGACGTGGAAATGGCGTCGCCCATTGAGCTCTTAGGATGCGCCCGGCCACCGAGCAGGCCGGACTGGAAAAAAGTACCGCGAGCGTGAGCGCTCTGTGCGCCCACCGTCCGGTTACGCGCACGAACTCATATCGCGGGCAGAATTTACAGAATTCGAGCCACTAAGTCGATATCTCCAAAATAGCGCGCATATCCCCGCGCAACGAGCACTTGCGGGTTAGCCACACCTTGACTCCATTTCGCGACCATATTAAAAACGATATGTCGCGTCCCTGCGTCGATCAGCCAGAACATATAGTGGAGATAACATGAGTCAGCAACGCGAGGCGATCGATACGTACCTGCTACGCGTCCTGCATACCTTGCTGATGGAGCGCAGCGTCACGCGCGCGGCCGTCAAGCTCAATCAGTCGCAACCCGCCATCAGCGCCGCGCTGCGCCGTCTGCGCGACATCACCGGCGACCCGCTTCTCGTGCGCGGCAAGTCCGGCATGGTGCCGACCGAATACGGCCTGCGCCTGCTCGAACCGACGCAGAACGCGCTGCGCGAAATCGAGCGCATCAAGGTTCAGCAGCACAACTTCGATCCGTCGACGTCCGTGCGGTGTTATCGCATCGGCTGTCCGGATTATCTCAACGTGCTGTTCGTGCCGACGGTCGTCGAGCGCTTTCGTCAGGCCGCGCCGGACGCGACGCTCGAATTTCATTCGCTCGGCCCCGCGTTCGACTACGAACTCGCGCTCGAGGACGGCAAGCTCGATATCGTCGTCGGGAACTGGCCCGAGCCGCCCGAGCAATTGCACCTGTCGAACCTTTTCGTCGACAAGATCGTGTGTCTCGTGAGCAACACGCATCCGTTCGCCAAACGCGGCGGCCTCACGCTCGACCAGTATCTCAACGCGCCGCATCTCGCGCCGACGCCCTATTCCGTCGGCCAGCGCGGCGCCATCGACGTGCATCTCGCGCGCGAGCGCCTGAAGCGGCATGTGGTCGTGACGCTGCCGTACTTCAATCTCGCGCCTTACGTGCTCATCAAGTCGGACCTCGTCTTCACGACCACGCGCCTCTTCGCCGATCATTACGCGAAGTTCCTGCCGCTCGCCGTCGTGCCCGCGCCGCTCGACTTCCCGCCGATGCAGTATTACCAGCTCTGGCACGAGCGCTGCCACTATTCCGACGAAGTCCGCTGGCTGCGCGGACTCGTCGCCGAAGCGACGCGCTCGCTCATCGATCAGCCCTGAGCCTGCCGCGCGCGCTGCATTTCGTTAATGCGCGCGGTTAGCCAGATCGCGGGCGAGCGCATTGTGCCGCCCGATCACCGCGCGCAAATCCACCGTCGTCAGCCGCCCTTCCTTCACCACGACCTTTCCATCGATGACGCTCGTCGCCACCTGCGACGGCGCGCAGAACACGAGCGCCGCGACCGGATCGTGCAGCGCGCCGGCAAACGCGGGCTGAGACAGATCGAACGAGACGAAATCCGCCGCCATGCCCGGCGCGAGCGCGCCGATGTCATCGCGATTGAGCACGCGCGCGCCGCCTAGCGTCGCGATTTCGAGCGCTTCGCGCGCCGTCATCGCGTCGGGGCCGAAGCCCACGCGCTGAAGCAACAGCGCCTGCCGAACTTCGGCGACCATCTGCGCGCCATCGTTCGACGCGGAGCCGTCCACACCGAGGCCGACCGGCACGCCCGCATCGCGCATCGCACGGATCGGCGCGATGCCGGACGCGAGCCGCATGTTCGAGCACGGACAATGCGCGACGCCGGTTCCCGTGCGCGCGAAAAGCTCGATGCCGGGCTTGTCCAGCTGCACGCAGTGCGCGTGCCACACGTCGCGGCCGACCCAGCCGAGGTCCTGCGCATATTCCGCGGGCGTCATGCCGAATTTCTCGCGGCTATACGCGACGTCGTTCACGTTCTCGGCCAGATGCGTGTGCAGCGACACGCCGTACTCGCGTGCGAGCGCGGCGGCATCGCGCATCAACTCGCGGCTCACCGAGAACGGCGAGCACGGCGCGACCACCACGCGCAGCATCGCGTATCGGCCCTCGTCGTGATACGTCTCGATCAGGCGCTGCGAGTCTTTCAGAATCGCGTCTTCTTTTTCCACGACGGAATCGGGCGGCAAGCCGCCGTCCTTTTGCCCGACGCTCATGCTGCCGCGCGCCGCGTGAAAGCGCATGCCGATCTCGCGCGCCGCCGCGATGCTGTCGTCGAGACGGCTGCCGTTTGGGTAGATGTACAGGTGATCACTCGATGTCGTGCAGCCGGAGAGCAGCAGTTCGGCCATCGCGGTCGTCGTCGAGACGGAGATCATTTCGGGCGTCAGATGCGCCCAGATGCGGTAGAGGTTCGTGAGCCAGCCGAAGAGTTCGGCGTTCTGCGCGGCGGGAATCGCGCGCGTCAGGCTCTGATACATGTGGTGATGCGTATTGACGAGGCCCGGAATCACGAGATGCCCGCGCATGTCGAGCACGTCGTCGGCGGTTTGCGGCAGTTCGCTCGTCGGCCCGGCCGCGACGATGCGGTTGCCTTCGATATAAAGCCCGCCATCGGCGATTTCGCGGCGTTGCGCGTCCATCGTGACGAGCATGTGAGCGTTCTTGACGAGCAGGCTGTGCGGTGTCGGCATCATCGAACTCTTTCTCCAAAAGACGGTTGAAACAGGGAACCAAGGACCGTGAAAGCCCCGGTTACCCAGCGTCGGACGCCGTCTTCGGGACGCGGCATGAGTGCGCGCCGTGTCACTGTCCGCAGCCAAAAACACAGCCGCAATCACCGGGCCGTCATGGTCGTATTCAGGCCAGCAATATATTCGCGAATTTTGGCGCGGGTAGCATCGCACCGGAAGCCGCGACGCCGGACGTTTGCGCGCGGCCCGGCGCTCATGCGCCCGGCATTATCTTTCCTATCGCGCGCGCACAGCGCATCTCGAATTTCTACAATGCTGTACACGGCGCGCATCTG
Organism: Caballeronia sp. Lep1P3; assembly: GCF_022879595.1. NCBI lineage: Bacteria > Pseudomonadati > Pseudomonadota > Betaproteobacteria > Burkholderiales > Burkholderiaceae > Caballeronia > Caballeronia sp. Lep1P3. Next base: position 1,713,040 of record NZ_CP084265.1, read on the forward strand.
AAACGCCGACGGGTATGTAGCCACTGACGTGGAGCCTCGATCCGCCGCCGCCGCACTCGTCCCCAGTGCGGATTTCGGATCGATGCGCGAGCCGGACATCGCACAACACAAGGAACATGCGAATGGGCAAGCTCACCACCCACGTCCTCGACACCGCGCACGGCCGCCCCGGCGCGAACATCAAAGTCGAGCTGTTCGCGCTCTCCGGCGACACCCGGCGCGCGATCAAGACCACCCTCACCAACGACGATGGCCGCTGCGATTCGCCGCTGCTCGAAGGCGCGGAACTCGAAGCCGGCGAGTACGAACTCGTCTTTCATGCGGGCGATTATTTCGCCTCGCTCGGCGTGACGGTGCCCGAGCCGCGCTTCGTCGATCGCGTGGTGCTGCGCTTCGGCGTCGCGGATGCCGCCGCGCACTATCACGTGCCGCTACTCGTGTCGCCCTGGGCGTACAGCACGTATCGCGGCAGCTAAAAGACACTCGCAAGAGCGCGCATATAACGAATCGGTAGTGGAGGAGTACATGGAAGGCTTTATCACCGACTGGCTCAACCTCGCGTTGCGCTGTCTGCACGTCATCGTCGCAATCGCGTGGATCGGCGAATCGTTCTACTTCGTCGCGCTCGACAACAGCCTGAAACCGCCGCAGGACCCGAACGCGCGGCGGCGCGGCGTCTTCGGCGACTTCTGGCACGTCCACGGCGGCGGTTTCTATCACATGCAGAAGTATTCCGTCGCGCCGCAGGACATGCCGGAGAGCCTGCACTGGTCGTTCTGGCCGTCCTACACCACGTGGATGTCCGGCTTCGGCCTCTTCTTCGTGCTGTATCTGCTCTCGCCGAGCACGTATCTCATCGACAAGAACGTGCTCGACATGGGGCCCGTGGTTGCGGTCGCCGCCGCGCTCGGCTTTCTGATGGCCGGCTGGATCGTGTATGACTCGCTGTGCCGTCTGCTCGGCAACAACGACCGTCTGCTCGGCATTTGCGTCGGCGTGTACGTGCTGATCGCGGCGTTCGTCGCGTGTCACGTGTTCTCGGGCCGCGCCGCGTATCTGATCACGGGCGCGATGATCGCGACGATCATGTCGGCGAATGTGTTCTTCGTCATCATCCCGGGCCAGCGCAAGATGGTCGCCGCGATGCTCGAGGGCGAAACGCCGAACGCGATCTACGGCAAGCGCGGCAAGCAGCGCTCGGTGCACAACACGTATTTCACGCTGCCGGTCGTCTTCGCGATGCTGTCGAACCACTACGCGATGACCTACACGCACAAGTTCAACTGGGTGATTCTCGTGCTCATCATGCTGGCGGGCGCGCTGATCCGTCAGTTCTTCGTGATGCGGCATCGCGGACAAGTGCTGTGGTACATGCCGCTCGCCGGTCTCGTGCTCGTGCTGGGCGCGTTCGCCTGGACGATGCCCGCGCCGACCGTGCCGGTGGCGCAAGCCGCGGGCGCTCCGTCGATCAAGGTCGCCGATATCCAGCCGATCATCCAGCAGCGCTGCGCGGTGTGCCATTCCGCGCATCCGACGATGATGGGCAGCGCGCCCGCCGGCGTCGTGCTCGACACGCCCGCCGAGATCAAGCAGAACGCGCAGCGCGTGCATCAGCAGGCCGTCACGCTGAAGGCGATGCCGCTTGGCAATGTCACCCAGATGACGGACGCGGAGCGTCAGAAGATCGCCGCGTGGTTCGATTCGGGCGCGGTGCAGTAAAGTCTCGCGCTCCAAAGAAAATGGCCCGACCGGTTTGCGCCGGCCGGGCCATTTCTCATTGCGCGGCGAAGTACGCTTTCACCGCGCCGACGACCGTGTCGATATCCGCGCGCGACACATCGCGATGCGTGACGAAGCGCGATGCATAGAGCATCTGCGTGAGAATGCCCCGGTCCTTCAGCCACGTTTCGAGCGGCGCGCAGTGCGCTTTCGCGATCTGCGCGAACACCATGTTGGTGGCGTGCGACTGAATCACGATGCCGTCGATGCCCGCGAGCCCCGCCGCCAGCCGCGCCGCATTGTCGTGATCCTGCGCGAGTCCGTCGACGTGATGATCGAGCGCGTAAAGACACGCCGCCGCGAGCACGCCCGCCTGCCGCATGCCGCCGCCCAGCACCTTGCGCCAGCGATGCGCGACATCGACGAGCGCCTTGCTGCCGACCAGCACCGAGCCGACGGGCGCGCCCAGCCCCTTCGAGCAGCAGATGGAAACGGTATCGAACGGCGCGCACAGTTCGCTCGCCGGCCGGTCGGACGCCACGACCGCGTTGAAGAGGCGCGCGCCGTCCAGATGCGTCGAGAGGCCGTGACCGCGCGCGAGCTGCGTCGCTTCCTTCACATACGACGCCGGCAGCACCTTGCCGCCGATGGTGTTCTCCAGCGCAAGCAGTTTCGTGCGCGCGAAGTGATCGTCGATGGGCTTGATGGCCGCCGCGATCTTCTCGAGCGGCAAGCTGCCGTCCGGCGCATTCTCGACCGGCTGCGGCTGGATGCTGCCGAGCACCGCCGCGCCGCCGCCTTCGTATTTGTACGTGTGCGCCGCCTGCCCGACGATGTACTCGTCGCCGCGCGCGCAATGCGCCATCAGCGCGGCGAGGTTGCTTTGCGTGCCGCTCGGAAAGAAAAGGCCCGCTTCCTTGCCGGTGCGCTCGGCAAGCGTCGCCTGGAGTTTCAGCACGGTCGGATCGTCGCCCCAGACGTCGTCGCCGACTTGGGCTGCGGACATGGCGGCGAGCATCGCCTGGCTCGGGCGGGTGACGGTATCGCTGCGTAGATCGATCATGCGTTCGGGCATCGTGGGTCGCTCGTCGGGGGGAAATTGCTTATGGTAGCGCGCAATTGAAAAGACCGGCCAAATTCAAATTTTGTCGCGTTCGAATCCGAATTCGTTCGTTATCCTACGATTCGTGATTCTGTCTCTGTTGGAGAGAAAGACGTGTATCCAGATTGGGGATTCTCCTATAGCGCGCTTTACGTGCCAATCGGCCGCAATACCTGGCAATGCGCTTTGATGGTGCCAAGTGAGATTCAAAGTGCCTTGCAACGCCGCTCGCGGAACCAATTCGAGAAAAAGGTGCGGCTCGTCCGCAACTATCGCTACTCAGCTCAATCTCAGCCTTTCAAGACACCCTCTCGATACCGGTCCTCATCTTGGGGCTACTCGACTCTTGATGAAGATGATGGAAGCGAACTGTGGATGACGAACCGGCTGAAACTCGACCGTGACGACTTCATACAGTGGTTTGATGTAAGAATCGACGAACGAGAGAGCCGCGGGTCCTATGAATCAGACCACTACATGCGTTTCCTACGAGATCGTCTAAGACTCTCGAGATGGAATATGCCGGTCGATGGCGCAGGTATCGCGCGCATTCTGAAAGATGCCGTTCGCGATGGCCGGCTGATCGCGGTGATGAATCGTAATTACTCGGGGAACAGAAAGGTATGTCGACACTACGCGCCCCAACGCTGGCCGGCATTTGGAGGCGGTCTACGCAGCGCCAAGTCGATTAAATCCATCTCTTGGGCCGAGTTCTCCGCACTTCGCGAAGCCCATGGCGAATTAGGCGCGTCCCTTATCAGCGTATCGGACCTTTCATCGAAGGCTGCGGGGCTGGAGGCTGCCGCGTCCGCGTCTGATCGTTTCGGTGCCACGGTAGGCCGCATCCGTTCGGCGGGAACGGACTGGCTGGGCACAGCACTAGAAGTGGCTAGCACGGTAGCCGAAGAAATGCCCGGCACGACCGATGTTGAAAGCGGAAATCCGTTGCTGAAGAGTCTTTCGGATGGTGATACACCGCTATCGGATGCGAATTCGTTCGACTATGTGCCTGATGGACTCAGCGACGATGTGCTCGAGGTCGCCGCGCGCGGAGTCAAGATGACTGGCAATGAACCGGGCGGATTTCGACTCAATCCGAACGGACTCGATACCGACTATTTCGACGGTAACGGCAATCTATCCGCTCAGTACCATGAGAGTCATGGTGCTGAGCATGGGCACAATTTCGATAACGGCAAGCGAGACGACACCCACTTGCCGATGTCTCCAATCCGCTGGAATTGATTACGATGAACGACGACGAAAATACATTCGGTTGGGAACTGGCAAAGTACGGAGATCTGCTGCGCAAGGTGCTAGGTTCATACCCGTCATTTCACGATTCAGCCGTCAGAGCACTTACCATACAACGCGCACGACTGTCATACAGGGATGAGAACGGCGAGGCGTTACTGCCGGGGCAGTCACGCGATCTGGTTGATGTCAGCCTTGAAATCTTGCACAACCGTTACGGGCCGCGTCCTGAAACCGGTCAACCGGACTACATTGTGAAGTTGCAATTACGCACGGTGCGGTCTGGCGAGATCGACTTGAACGCAATGCTAGAGGAAGCGTGGATCCGGGACATCACCTTGACGAAGGCAGAAAACGGATTGGTGAAGTTCGACTTGAACCCCAACATCGGCCTCGATCTCGTGTTGCTTTGTGAGGAAGTAATCGTTCAGTCGATCGAGCCCTACGAGCGACATCAGTTATAAAAAGCCCCGCACGAGGCGCCGGTCATTCTGTGGTCGATGCCTCGGCGCAGCGCGCGATCAACTCATTGCAAGGCCTCGCTTGTCAGCCACAACGTTTCTCTCAGGTCCTGCTCGTTCAGATTCGTCCCTTCTCCGCCGCGATCGACGACGATGAAATCGCTGACCTCGCCAAGCGCGATCAGCGGATGATGCCAGACGCCCTTCGCGTAGTTCACGCCCTGCCAGCCGCGCGTGACGAACGCGCGAATCTCCGATTCGTCCAGCTTGCCCGCCGGCGCGACGACGACGAGATACGGCCGGTCGTTGAGCGGCACGAACGCCTGCGAGCCGAGCGGATGCCGCTCCATCATCTTCACTTCGAACGGCAGCACGCGCGGCTGTCCGCGAAAGAGATTGACGAGCGCACGGCCGCCCTCGTCGGTCACGTCGACCTTGCAGAGATCGTGAAAGCGGATCGTCGTGCCGAGGTTGATCGGGATCTGCTTCGCGCCGTCGAGTTCGATCACATCGCCGAAAGGCTCGAACGCCGCGCGCGTCAACGGTTCGATCGCGAGCGTCTTCATCATGCAAGCGTTCCGAAAAGACGCAGGCGCGACACGCCGCCGTCCGGGTAAATGTTGAAACGCACGTGCGTCACCGGCCCGAGCGCCGCCAGTTCGGACTCGAAGAAGTGCTGCTTGTCCATCTGCAGTTTCTGCTCGCTGAGCAGCACCGGCCAGAACATGGCTTGCGTCACGAGCGAGCTGTCCGTGCCGCCTTTGACATAGGCCGCCTGCAGCGAGCAGCGGTCCGGGAAGTTGCCCTTGAAGTGCGCGGTATCCACTTCGACTTTCTTGATGATGCCCGGCTGCGCCAGCGCGACGATGCACCAGTCGTTGCCCGGTTCGCGGCGACGGCGCGTTTCCCAGCCATCGCCCATGTTCACGCCGCGGCCCGGCATCAGCAGTGTCGACGCGAGGCCGAAGTGCTGATTGTTCGTGCCGACCATGTACGCGCCGTTTTCCATCGCGGCGAGGTCGAACAGTTCGTTGCGATCCGCGTTGCGCCAGTCGAGCTGCGGCTGGCCGTACACCCGCAGCCGCGCGATCCCGCCATCCGGATAAATGTTCACGCGCAAATGCGTAAACGGCTCGTCGGAGGCGACTTCGAGGTAGTGGTGGCTATTGCCCTGCAGCGTCGTCGAAGGGACGATCTCCGTCCATTGCGTCGACTGGTTCGGCGCGCCGTCCGTCACATGCGCGCCTTCGATCGACGCCGCCGGCGGGAAATTGCCCGTGAAGTGGCTCGTATCCAGATCGATGCCCTGAATCACGCCCGGCCGCGCCAGCTTGACGATGCACCAGTCGTAGCCCGTCGTGCGCTTGCGCCGCGTTTCCCAGCCGTCCATCCACTTGCCATGCTCGTCGTATTTGCCGGGGATGAACACGGCCGGCTCGGGGTTCAGCATGCGTTCCTTCGGCGCGAAGAAATCGTCGCTCGCCTCGAGCGCCTGCGCGCCCAGACGCGGGTCCGCGAGATTCACATAGCGGCGCGTGAAATCCGGCGCGTTGGGGTCGAGTGTCGGAATTGCCATTGTCTTCGTCCTTGTCTTTACGATGGAATGCGGCTCACTGCGCAATCAGGTCGTCGAGCCTGAAGCGCGCGATCCGGTAAATCTGTTCGAGACTCGTGCGAAGCTCTTCGGCGCGGCTGTGATTCACGCGCGCTTCGAAGTTCGCGATGATGCCGTGACGGTCGTACCCGCGCACCGCCAGAATGAACGGGAAGCCGAACTTCTCGCGATACGCGCGGTTGAGCGACTGCAGCTTGTCGAACTCTTCCTGCGTGCAGAGGTTGAGGCCCGCGCCGCTTTGTTCGCGTGTCGATTCGGCCGTCAGTTCGCCGCGCACCGCCGCCTTGCCCGCAAGTTCCGGGTGCGCGTTGATGAGCGCGAGCTGCTTGTCTTCGCCCGCCGTTTCGACTGTTTGCGACATGGTCGCGTGCAATTCGTCGATGCTCGAAAACGGGCGCCTGGCCGCCGCGATCTCCGCGACCCACGGCGAGTGCTCGAAGATGCCGCCGAGCACGGTCACGAACGCATCGGCGGGCATGGTGTTGAGTTGGTCGAGTGTGGTTTGCATCGCCTTCATGCCGTCGTCCCGTTGTCGGCGCGCTGCGCCTGTTCGTAAGGATGATGCTCGCGCCAGTGCCGCGCGATATCGACGCGCCGCGTCACCCACACGCGGTCGTGCTTTTCGATGTGATCGAGGAACTTCTGCAGTCCGCGCAAGCGCCCCGGCCTGCCGAGCAGCCGGCAATGCATGCCGATGGAAAGCATCTTCGGCGTCTCTTCGCCCTCTTCGTAGAGGACGTCGAACGCGTCGCGCAGATACGTGAAGAAGTGCTCGCCCGTGTTGAAGCCCTGCGGCGTGGCGAAGCGCATGTCGTTGGTGTCGAGCGTGTACGGCACGATCAGTTGCGGCGTGGTCTTGCCGCCCGCCGTTTCGACGTCCATCCAGAACGGCAGGTCGTCGCCGTAATAGTCGGAGTCGTACAAAAAGCCGCCGTATTCCGCCACCAGCCGATGCGTGTTCGGGCTGTCGCGGCCCGTGTACCAGCCGAGCGGACGCACGCCCGTCACGCGCTCGATCGCTTCCATGCCGAGGCGCATGTGTTCGGCTTCGCGCTCCGGCGACATGTCCTGATAGTGAATCCAGCGATACCCGTGACACGCGATCTCATGTCCCAGTTCGACAAAGGCGCGCGCCACGTCGGGATGCCGCTCGATGGCCATGCCGACGCCGAAGACGGTGAGCGGCAGACCGCGCTTCTCGAACTCGCGCAGGATGCGCCAGACGCCCGCGCGCGAGCCGTATTCGTAGATCGATTCCATGCTCATGTGACGCGCCGGATACGACGCCGCGCCCACGATCTCCGACAGGAACTGCTCGGAACCGGCATCGCCGTGCAGCACGCAGTTTTCGCCGCCTTCTTCGTAATTCAGCACGAATTGCACGGCGACGCGCGCGCCCCCCGGCCAGTTCGCGTGCACGGGATGGCGACCGTAGCCGATCAGGTCGCGTGGATAGTTCGGATCGAGTGACATGGCGATAGGCGTTGAATGACGGATGGTCGACGATTCAGTGTAGCGAAAACACCCTGGCGCGCCCATACAGCGGCGCAGATATTGCGGGTCACGTCGCCGGTATGTGTTCGGGATTTCCCGCCATCAGCGCGGACTGAAATCCGAGAGCACGCCGTCGTAACGTTTCGCGAGCGGCCGCGCGAAGTCACCGCGTTTCGCCGTGTTCAACTTGAGCGCGACGAGCGCCTCCGTCCACTTGACCGCGGCTGTCACGCCTTCGACCACCGGCGCGCCAATCGCGTCCTCGACTTCGCGGCAGAACTCGGCCATGCCCGCGCAGCCGAGCACGATGGCATCCGACCCGTCTTCGGCCAGCGCGCGCCGGCATTCGTCGATGATCGTCTGCCGCGCGGCCGACCCCGGCTCGTCGAGTTCCAGCACGGCAACGTCCGTCGCACGCACGTTCTTGCAAAAACGCGCCATGCCGTAGCGCTCCGCCAAATGCCACGCCATGCCGCACGTGCGCCGCAGCGTCGTCACGACGGAAAACCCCGGCGCGATCACGCTCGCCGCATGCATCGCCGCTTCCGCGATGCCGATGACCGGCCCGCGCGCCAGCTCGCGCGCCGCGTAGAGCGCCGGATCGCCGAAACACGCGATCACGTAGCCGTCGAAGCCTTGCCGCTCGCCCGCTTCCACTTCGGCGAGCAGCCCGAGCGAGGCAACGGCTTCGTCGTAATAGCCTTCGATGGAAGGCGGGCCCATCGTCGGACTGACCGCGACGATTTCCGTCCCCGGCGCGGCGACTTCCCGCGCGCAGCGGGCCATCGATTCGGTCATGCGTTGCGTCGTGTTCGGATTGATGAGTTTGATGCGCATTGCCTTCTCCTTCTGCTTTGAGCGCCGCTGCATGGCGTGCTGGCGGCAGCTCGTCTGTCGTGCTCTCATGTTCCCTGACTTTGCGCGCTTCACGCCGCGCGCTTGCGATCCGCCAGCATCGCGTAGAACAACGCACCCAGCCCCGCGCCGATGAACCACGAGAAGTTGGCGGCGCCAGCGAGCGACGGCAGCATCACGCAGAGAATCGCGATTACGGCGGCGGGCAGGAGCGCCATCACCGCGCGGCGATTCACGCCCTTCGTGTACCAGTACTTCCCGGTTTCGGAGATCGTGTAGAGATCGTCGACGGCGAGCTTGCCGCGCTTCACCAGATAGAAATCGAGAATCAGCACGCCATACAACGGCCCGATGAAGCTGCCGAGAATGTCGAGCGTGTAATGGATCACCGCCGGATTGTTGAAGAGATTCCACGGCGTGATGAAGATGGATGCGGTCGCGGCCATCATCCCGCCCATGCGCCAGCTGATGAGGCGCGGCGCGACGTTCGAGAAGTCGAAGGCCGGCGAGACGAAGTTCGCCACGATATTGATGCCGATGGTCGCGATGGTGAACGTGAGCGCGCCGAGAATGACCGCCGTCGGATGATCGATGCGGCCGACCGTTTCGACCGGATCGGTAATCAGTTGTCCGAACACCGGCAGCGTCGCGGCTGTCGTGATGACCGTCACGAGCGAGAACGCGAGGAAGTTCACCGGCAGGCCCCAGAAATTGCCGCGCTTCACGCTGCGAAAGCTCTTGCCGTAGCGCGAGAAGTCGCCGAAGTTGAGCATCGGACCCGAGAAGTACGAAACGACGAGCGAAATCGCGGTAATCATCACCGGCACCACTTCCATGCCGTGATACTTCACGCCGCCGAGATTCAGGCCGATGTTCTTGATGCCCGCGCGCCAGACCATATAGCCGGCAAGCAGGAACATGACGACATAAACGGCGGGACCGGCGAAGTCGATGAACTTCTTGATCATCTCCATGCCGCGCCAAAACACGATGGCCTGCAGCACCCACAGCAGCATGAAGCCCGCCCAGCCGAGCGCCGACAGGCCGACGAAGCCGTAGCGATGCACGTCCGCATACGGCATCAGCGAGGGCACGAACTTGAGCACGACGATCACGAGCGCGCTCGACGCCAGATACGTCTGAATGCCATACCACGCCACCGCGATCAGGCCGCGAATCACGGCCGGAATGTTCGCGCCGAGCACGCCGAACGTCGCGCGGCATGCAACCGGATACGGCACGCCCGCGACCTGGCTCGGCTTCGCGATGAGGTTGCACAGCACATTCACGAGACCGATGCCGATGAGCAGCGACACGAGCACTTGCCAACTGGTCAGGCCCAGCGCGAAAAGACTGCCCGCGAACACATAACCGCCGACGCTGTGCACGTCCGACATCCAGAACGCAAAGATGTTGTACGCGCCCCAGGTCTGATTTTTCAGCGGCGCGAGGTCTTCGTTGTACAGACGATCGCTGTAACCGGCGGGCATGCCAGCGTCATGTTCGGGGGATTGTCCTTCGTACTGCGATTCATACGGCGGCAGTGCCGAGCTGCCGGGCGTTGCACTGAACTGGGCCATGACATCTCCTTCGATGGGCGGCTTGCGTAATGAAAAAGCGGCAATCGCTCGCGGTGACGAGCGTCGATTCGATACCTTCGCAGCGCCGGCTCTTCGAGAAAGGCCAAGGCTCGCGCAGTACTCTTCGGATTCGCTTCAACGCCTGCGGCATGATTCGGAGAGCGAACGGGCTTCTGCCCATTGCTCGCCGCGAGGCGGTTTTCATTGCACGCTCTTTTCGAGCGTTTCGTTCAGTGCCGCGCATGCTGCGAGCTTCGTCGCGCATGCGTCTTGCCACGCGCCCGGCGCATGAGCGCGGGGCGCGGTCTCCAGTTTCTTGTCTTCGTGCTACGGCTCGCAGATTTGCCAGAAGGCTCTTACGATTCGACGGGCCGTGCAAACACTTCTTTTAGATCGACGGCGCCGCGTGCGGGCCGCTCCAGCATCTTCAATTCGACGTCGCGCAGATGTTGCGCCATCAAGTCCGCGGCTTTCGCTGCGTTGCCGGCGTCGAGCGCGGCGAGAATCGCTTCGTGATCCTCGAACGAGCACGAACTCTTGCCGAGCGATTCGTACAGCGCTGAAATCAGCGTCGAGCGCGCGACGAGGCCGGACAGGCAATCGCACAACACCGTGTTGCCGGTGAGCGCCGCGAGTTCGGTGTGGAATTCGCCCGAGAGACGAATCCACGAGGAAAAATCGTGGCTTTCGAAAGCCCGCTTCTCTCTGCCGATCGTTGCGCTGATCGACTTCAGACGCCGCATGCCATGCCCCTTGCAGATGCGCTCCACCACCGCCAATTCGATGATCCGCCGCATCTCGAAGACTTCGTGGACTTCCTGTAGCGACGGGCTGGCGACAAAGGCGCCGCGATTCGGTTCGAGATCGACGAGCCGTTCGTTCGACAACTGCGCGAGCGCCTGGCGAACCGGTCCGCGCTTCACGTCGAACACGTCGCACAACTGCGCTTCGGTGAGCTTCGCGCCCGGCGCGAGCCGATGTTCGAGGATCGCGGCGCGGATGTTCTCGGCGATCGACTCTGCATTGGCTCCCGATGCCGCGCTCACCGATCCGGCTGAAGCGCTCGATTTACGTTCGGACATTGATGTGCTCGCTTGCATGTTGACTATCTTAGAAGCGACATAAAGATTGTCAACAATTTAAATTAAAAGGAAGGCGTCGATGGACGGTTGCGCCGGGCTGCCGGTCGTCTGAATGCTTTAAACACGGGCGTTACAGCCGATTAGCGCACTCTTTGTTAGCATTGCTCGCACCGTTTTGTTGACAATCAACGCCGCGAATTGGTGCGTCGCGATATGCGGGTGGTGCAATCAAAAGACCGTTAGTTGCGAGAAGCGGTCCATAGAAAGGCGCTCGTACTGAGCGCCTTCCCTGTCTGCGTCACGCCAGATGCGGATAGTCCGACATCGCCAGCGTGAATCCGCGCTCGTTGGCGACCAGATGCGCGGTCGCACCAAAAGGCAGCGTCAGCAGATTGTCGACGTGCCCGAACTGCAGGCCGGTGACGAACGGCACGCCCGTCGCCGCCCTCACCTGCTCGATCATCGCGTCGAGCGTGTAACCGTTGTCGTAGTCGGACAGGCGCCCGCCCGAGAATTCGCCCATCACGACGGCCTGCTGCCGTCCGAGCACGCCGGCCTGATGAAGCTGATAAATCATCCGTTCGATGCGAAACGGATGCTCGTTCACGTCCTCGATGAAAAGGATGCCGCCATCGACGGGCGGCAGATACGGCGTGCCGACGAGCGCGGCCAGCATCGCGAGATTGCCGCCCCACAGCATGCCGGTCGCATCGACGGACTGGCGCTGCGGCGTGTGGCTCGTGACCGTGAAGCTCGGCTGCGAGATCGCGTGCCAGAAGTTCTGCATCGTGAACGCGCTGACGTGCTCCGCGCCGAAATCGCCCGCGAACATCGGGCCGCCGAAGCTCTTCACGGCCGATTGCGCGTAGAGCGCGCATTGAATCGCGGTGAAATCGCTATGGCCGACGAGCGCGACCGGCTGATCCGCGAGCCGCCGCAAGCCGTCGTAGTCGAGTCCATGAAGGATGCGCGATGCGCCGTAGCCGCCGCGCACCGCCAGCACGATGTCCGGCAGCGGCCGCGATTGGTCCGCGAGGCGGTTGAGATCCGCGGCGCGCTCGCTGTCGGTGCCGCCGAAGCGCTGATAGCGCCGCCGGGTCGCATCGAGATTTTCCAGCCGATGACCTTGCGCCCGCAATCGCCCGATGCCCCGTTCGACGGCCGCTGGATCGTGCGGATAACCGGAAGGCGCGATGAGATCGATGGTGCGTGATTTCACGATGTTCAGTTCGTTCTGGTGAGGGAATCGGCGGCGGCACCGTCCGGATGTGCCTCGCGGGCGGCGCGCGCGGCGCGTTCTTCGCGTGCGAGGCGGCGGCGCTCCGCGAAGAAGTTCTTCAGCATGTGCCCGCATTCGTCGGCGAGCACGCCGCCCGTGACCGCCGTATGGTGATTGAGCCGCTCGTTCGCGAACACGTCGACGACACTGCCGCACGCACCGGTCTTCGGATCGGCGGCGCCGTAGACGACCCGCGCGATGCGCGCGTGCATGATCGCGCCCGCGCACATCAGGCACGGCTCGAGCGTCACATACAGCTCGCAGCCGGGCAGACGGTAATTTTCGAGCGCCTGCGCCGCGGCGCGCAGCGCGACCATCTCCGCATGCGCGGACGGATCGTGCCCGCGAATCGGATGATTGAATCCGGTGGCGATGACATCATCGCCGGAAACGATGACCGCGCCCACCGGCACTTCCCCCGCGCGCCGCGCTTCGTCGGCGGCGCGCTGCGCGAGCGCCATGAAGCGGCGATCGCGCTCGCTCGCGAAAGCGGCGTCCGCGGACGATTCGAGGAAAGCGCCGGGCGGCTCGGTCGGCGTCAAGATGGGTCCGGCTCGGTGTCGCCACGCGCGGCGGCGCGCTCCGACAGCCGCTCCGCGATGCGGCGGCGGTACTCGTGCGGCACGCAGCAGCCGCCGCGCAGCGATTCGATCGCCATGTCGAGCGCGAGCATCTTCGCCTGCATGCGGCAGCGCGCGGCGGGGTCCGTGACCTCGTCGAGTTCGTCCTGCAGGCCGCGCAGCGCGCGTAGCTGCTCGACGGCGGGCGGAACGAAGCCCGCATTCTTGAGGATACGATTGGCGACGCGAACTTCCTCGGGAACGAGGAGATCGTCGTCGAAGTGAAGCGGAGCGCCTCTGCCGGGCAAGCCGTCGAGGTCGCCGCGAGCCACGGCTTCGTTGATCCGCTGTTCGACTAGAGCATCTAGCAATTTCATCGGGGATTACGACCTGCTTTCACCTGAACGGGAGCGGTCTGTCACGATTTGCGTGGGTTAGCCTGAAGTCGGAAGGCAGCCGGAATACCACGCTCACGCGTTGTTCGGCACGTCTCGACAATCCATCTCGTATTCTATCAGCGGCTACCGCAGTCGTTTCGGCGCGCGCACGGCCGTTCGGAGTCGTTCGCGAGATAGCGCGGCGATGCCGCTTTTGCGCCACAGCGATTGGCGCAGCGCGCGAAAGTGTGCTTATGAGCGCGCGTAGCCTTGCGTCGCCTGCAGCAGCCGCAGCGTGTACTCGTGTTCCACCTCGCGCGCCCTCACCGCTTCGATGCCCAGTTGCTCGACGACTTCGCCGTTGCGCATGACCGCGACCCGCTGGCACAGAAAGCCGACGACCGCGAGATTGTGGCTCACGAGGATCATCGTGAGCTTGCGCTCGCGATGCAGACGCCGCAGCAGGTTCAGGATTTCGGCCTGCACGGAGACATCGAGCGCGGACGTGGGCTCGTCGAGCAGCAGCACGCGCGGCTCGACGATCAGCGCACGCGCAATCGACACGCGCTGCCGCTGCCCGCCCGACAACTGATGCGGGTAACGAAAGCGAAACGCCGGACCGAGTCCGACTTCCGCGAGCGCATGAAGAATGCGCGCGTCTTCATCGCCGATGCGGCTGATCGCGAGCGGCTCGCGCAAGGTCTTGTCGACCGTGAAGCGCGGATGCAGCGAGCCATACGGGTCCTGAAACACCATCTGCACATCGCGTCGCGGAAGGCGCGCCGACGCCGCGCCGCCGATACGCATCGCGCCGCCCGCAAGCGGGACGAGGCCCGCGAGCGCGCGCAGGAGCGTCGATTTCCCGCTGCCGGATTCCCCGACGAGGCCGAACACTTCGCCCTCTTCGATGCCGAGCGACACATCGCGCACGGCGTCGACGTGGCCGGTCGCCGTGCGAAAGCGGATATGCGCGCGGTCGATCTCGATCATCGCGACGCATCCCCGAACGTTTCGGTGAGCCACGACGGATCGCGCTGCAACGTCGGCAGCGCGTCGGGCGGGTTCACGAGCGGCGGACTGGCCGCGAGCAGCCCGCGCGTGTACGGATGCCGCGCGTTCCCGAGATCGCGCGCGGCGCACGTTTCGACGATGCGCCCGCCGTACATCACCGCGACGCGGTCGCAGAAGGACATCACGAGCGGCAAGTCGTGGCTGATGAAGACGAGCCCGGTGCGATGCCGCTCGATCATCTCGTCGAGCACGGAAAGCACCTGCAAGGAGACGAGCACGTCGAGCGCGCTCGTCGGTTCGTCGGCGATCAAAAGACGCGGGCCGGCGCTCACCATCATCGCGATCATCACGCGCTGGCCCATGCCGCCCGACAGTTCGTGCGGATACGCGTTGGCGACGCGCTCGGGATCGCGGATATGCACGGCGCCGAGCGCCTCGACGATGCGCGCGCGCATCGCGCGGCGGCTCAGACGTTCGCCCTGACGCGCGATGGTCTCGCGCATTTGCTGCGCGACGGTCATCACCGGATTCAGCGAAAACTTCGGGTCTTGCAGGATCATGCTCATCTGCGTGCCGCAGAGCCGCCGGCGCGCTTTCGGCTTCATCGCGAGCAGGTCGTGGCCGTCGAAGCGCAAGCCTTTCGCGGACCACTTCGCCTCGGGCGGCAGCAGACCAAGCAACGCGCGCCCCGTCAGAGACTTCCCCGACCCCGACTCGCCGACGATGCCGAGCCGCTCGCCGCGCCGCACGCTCAGCGAAACCCCGCGCACGGCGGGCATGGCGAGCCCGTCGTGTCCTGGGAACGCCACTTCGAGACCGTCGATTTCCGCGAGCGGCGGGTTCGTCTCAGACGCCATGTTAGCCTCCGTGACGCGGGTCGAAGACGTCGCGCAGACCGTCGCCGAGCAGGTTGAACGCGAGGCTCACCGCGAGAATCGCGAGGCCGGGAATCGTCGCGACCCACCACGCGTCGAGCAGCACGTTGCGGCCCGACGCGACCATGTAGCCCCACTCCGGACTCGGCGGCTGCGCGCCCAGTCCCAGAAAGCCGAGACCCGCGACGGCGAGAATGATGCCGGCCATGTCGAGCGTCGCGCGCACGATCACCGACGACGAGCACAGCGGCACGATATAGCGCAGCAGAATGCGCGTATGCGACGCGCCCGAGAGCCGCGCCGCGTGGATGAAGTCCGCCTGCGCGAGCCGCAGCGATTCGGCGCGCGCGAGCCGCGCGTACGGCGGCCACGCGGTAATCGAGATTGCGATGACCGCGTTCAGCACACCCGGCCCGAGCGCCGCCGCGAACGCGAGCGCGAGCACGATCTTCGGGAACGCGAGCGCGACATCGGTCACGCGCATGAGCGCCGTATCGACGAAACCGCCGCAATAGCCCGCCAGCGTGCCGATCAGAAGACCCACGGGCACGACGAGCACCACGACGAGCATCGCGATGCTCAGCGTGAGCCGCGAGCCGTGCACGAGTCGCGACAGGATGTCGCGGCCGAGCTGATCGGTGCCGAACCAGTGCGCGGCGCCGGGCGGCGTGAGGCGCTCGGCGAGCACTTGCCGCAACGGGTCCTGCGCGACGACGAACGGCCCGATTGCCGCCACGACGACGAGCAGCAGCAAGATCGCGAGCCCCAACATGCTCAGCGGATTCGACGAGAATCGCCGCCAGCGCCGATACGCGCGGCCGAGCGCGGCCTGCCGCGGCGAGCCGGGCGTATCGGTGAGCAGCCACGCGCGCCACGATGCGTTCGCGCGGTTCATGGGCTCTTGCATACGGAAACGTTGTCCATGTCAGCGTGCGCGCGGATCGAATACGCGGTAGAGCGCATCCGTCAGCAAGTTGAGTGCGATGAAGGTCGCGCCGATCACGAGCGTGCTGCCGAGCACCGCGTTCATGTCGGCGTTCAGAAGCGCGCCCGTCAAATACGAGCCGATGCCCGGCCACGCGAACACGATTTCGGTGAGCACCGAGCCTTCGAGCAAATAGCTGTAGGCGAGCGCGATGACCGTGAGAAGCGGCACCGCGATATTGCCGAACGCGTGACGCCAGATCACGCGACGCTCGGGCAGGCCCTTCGCGCGCGCGGTCGTCACGTACTCCTGGCTCAGTTGCTCGAGCATGAACGAGCGCGTCATGCGCGAAAGATAAGCGATCGAATAGAACGCGAGCACGGCCGCCGGCAGCGCGATATGCGAAAACGCGTTGGCGAACACGTCCCATTCGCGCGCGATCAGCGCATCGATCAGCAGGCTGCCGGTGCGCGTATCGACCATGCCGTCGTAAAGCGGATCGATGCGCCCCGGCCCCGACACCCAATGCAGCCGCGCGTAGAAAAGGAGCAGGCCCATCAGCGCGAGCCAGAACACCGGCACGGAGCTTCCCGCGAGACCGATCACGCGCGCGAGATGATCGACGATGCGGTTGTGGCGCACCGCCGCGATCACGCCGAGCGGCACGCCGATCATCACGCCGATGAACGTGGAAAGTGTCGCGAGTTCGAGCGTCGCGGGAAAGACGCGGCGGATGTCGTCGATGACGGGATTGGCCGTCAGCAGCGATACGCCGAGATTGCCGTGCAGCACGTCGCGCGCGTAGATCAGGAATTGCTCGACGAGCGGCTTGTCGAGCCCGAGCTGCACGCGCGCCGCCGCATAAGCAGCAGCGGACGCGCGATCGCCGAGAATGGCGAGCACGGGATCGATCGGAATCTTGCGGCCGATGAAGAACGTGATGGCAAGCAGCCCGGCGAAGGTGACGGCGAGCATCGCGATCCATCGTGCGAGCGCGAGCAACGCCCGCACGCCGGTCTTCTGAGCGCGCGCCGCGCGCAATCGGTCGAGAAACGCCGCCGTGCTCACTGCTTCTTCAGGTTCCGATACGACACGAGATCGTTGATCGGCCCGACTTCGAGGCCGCTCACGCCCGGACGCGCCGCCACCTGCGACACCTTCTGGAACATGATGACGAACGGCGACTTAGCCAGCATCTCGCGCTGCATCTTCTCGTACATTTGCGCGCGTTTTGCGGTCGAGCCTTCCGCGAGCGCCGCGTTGGTTTCCTTCGTGAGATCGGGAATGTTCCACGCGTTGCGCCACGCGAGCATCTTGTAGCTGGATGCATCCGAGTTGTCCGGATTCCACGCGAAGCCCTGCGCGTTGCTGTGCGGATCGATATAGTCTGCCGACCATTCGCCGATATAGATGTCGTGGGCGCGCGCGCGATAGCGTCCGAGCGTCTGCTTGTTGTCGCTCGGAACGAGTTGCACCTTGATGTTCGCGAGCGCGAGATTCGCCTGCACCGCCTGCGCGATTTCGCTGTACGGATAGTCGTTGCGCACGTCCATCTTCACCGTGAAGCCATCCGCGAGGCCGGCTTTCGCGAGCAGCGCCTTCGCTTTCGCGACATCCTGGTGATACGGGTTCTCGTTGAGCGCGCCGAGAAAGCCTTCGGGCAAAAACGTCTCATGCACCTTGTACGTCGTGCGGATGACGTTCTTCTGAATGCCCTGATAGTCGATCAGCCACTTCATCGCTTCCCACACTTCGGGCTTCGCAAGATACGGATTCTTGTTGTTGAGGCCGAGATACATCAGCGTGGCCTGCGGCACGGCCGTTGCCTTGATGACGCCGTTCTTCGAGAGCGTGTCGAGGTCGTCGGGAGAGAGATCGCGTGCCACGTCGATGTCGCCGTTCTGGATCATCAGACGCTGGCTCGCGGCTTCGGTGACGTGACGCAGCACGATGCGTTTCATCGCGAGCGGCAAGCGATAGCCGTCGAAGCGCTGCAGCACGATGCTCTCATTCGCGGTCCATTTGACGAGCCTGTACGCGCCCGATCCGGCCTCGTTGGTCTTCAGCCATTCGTTGCCGTAGTCGCTGCCCTTCTGATGCGATTCGACGACCTTGCGATCCACTACCGATGCCGGCCACGATCCGAGCACGTTAAGCACGAAGGTCGGCGCGTAACGTTGATCGGTGGTGATGGCGACCGTCGTGTCGTCGATCTTCTTCACGTTCGCGAGCGCGTTGGCCTTTGTGACGCCGATGCCCGCGAGCACCGCCGCCGCGCCCTTGTCCAGAAGCGCGGTGCGCTGGATGGACCACGCGACGTCGTCGGCGGTGAGCGGATTGCCCGAATGGAACTTGAGGCCGGGCCGGATCTTGAACGTGAACGTGAGTCCGTCGGGGCTCACCGTCCACGACTGCGCGACATCGCCATTGAAATTCGACGGGTCTTTCAGATCGACGCGCACCAGCCGGTCATACGTATTGGCGACGTACTCTTCCGGCACCAGTTCGTAGATTTCGCCGGGATCGAGCGTGGTGAATTCGTCGAGCAGCGTCGCCATCACGAACATGTCTTTCGGTGTCGCCGCGTGCGCCGCGCTCGTGAACGTCATCGTGGACGCCAACCCCAGCGCGATCGCTGCCAGTGCCTTTCGTGCGCTCGATCTCATAGTCGATATTCCCTCACATCAGCCTGAAAGGGCCGCTTTCTTCGTTGTCGATCAAAGCAAGATCGCGCGAGCCTGGCAATTCGTAATGCCACCACTCGCTCGCAATATGCGTGAATCCCGCGCCGAGCATCACGCCGAGCAGCAGCGTGCGATTGCGCTGGACATGCGCCGGCAAGCCCGCGTGGAAATGCCCGGACTCGGGCAGCATCGCGTCGAAGGCGGTGCCCATGTCGAGTTCGATGCCATCGGCATCGACGAGCGTCAGGTCAACCGCCGTGCCGCGGCTATGATTTGAGCCGCGGTCGAGCGGCGCGATGAACGTGGCATCGGGCAGGAAGTCCCAGAGCGCCTGCTGCGCCTGCGGCGGCCGGTAGGCGTCGAAAATGCGCAGCGTCATGCCGAAGCTCGCGGCCATTGCGACGGCTTTGCGCAAGGCGGCCTCCGCCGGCTCCAGCAACAGGCAATGCGCGGCTTTGAAAATGGGCTTGCCCGTGAAATTGCGATCGGTCGCGTAGACGAGATCGATCTGAACGCGATGGGACTCAGGCGTGATAGGCAACAGGCGGGATCGGGTCATTTAATCGGAATCCTGGCGTAGCGGCCCTGCATGCGGCGCTTGTTATTGGATCGTGCGATGCGCGATACGCGTTACCCATCGGGATTGCGTCGTGCATCAGCCCGTCAACCATAACCCGGACGAAAAATTCGCGAAACGTTTAATCCGATAATTCTGGGCGCTAAACCACAAGCGGCCAGCGTGCCAGCACGCGATGCTCCGAGCGCCCGAGCAGGCTTTGCACGAGCGCGAACTCGCGCACGGTCCATGCGATCGGCTCGATGGCCTCTCGCGCCACGCGATGCCCATCGTAGAGCAAGGTCGCGTGCGGAATGAAATGGGGATGCGATTTGACGAAGATGCCGTTCGCTTGCAGCGCGCGGTCGAGTTGATCGACGAAGGCGCTGAACCCCGCGTTCGGCTCGCCGGCGATTACGAGCGGGCGCTTCGGACGGCGGCTCGCGAAGGTCTCGACGCGATCGAGCGTCACGTCGAACGGCGGCGCCGCGATGGATACGGCAGCGGCTCGCGCCCGCGCGAGGGTATCGGCGGGCACGCCCGCGAACGCGCCGAGGTAATGCAGCGTGATGTGCAAGCGGTCGGCG
This sequence comes from Caballeronia sp. Lep1P3, assembly GCF_022879595.1. Classification (NCBI taxonomy): domain Bacteria; kingdom Pseudomonadati; phylum Pseudomonadota; class Betaproteobacteria; order Burkholderiales; family Burkholderiaceae; genus Caballeronia; species Caballeronia sp. Lep1P3. The sequence continues at coordinate 1,733,056 of NZ_CP084265.1, forward strand.
GGAATGGGCCTCGCCTTCAGCGCGTGTTCCGCGCGAACGCGCGCCGCTTCTTTCCCGATGCGCGCGGCGGCGGCGGCATCGGGATAGACGGCGAAGAAAAGGGAGTCGGTGACGCGTTGCGTTTCAACCGTCGCCATGCGTTCCGCTCCCTTTCAGTTCGGGGGAAGCGCGCTCACTCCCACTCGATCGTCGCGGGCGGCTTGCCCGAGATGTCGTACACCACGCGATTGATCCCGCGCACTTCATTGATGATGCGGTTGCTCACATGCCCGAGCAGTTCGTGCGGCAAGTGCGCCCAATGCGCGGTCATGAAGTCCATCGTCTGCACGGCGCGCAGCGCGACCACGTACTCGTAGGTGCGGCCGTCGCCCATCACGCCGACGCTCTTCACCGGCAGGAACACCGCGAAGGCCTGGCTCGTCAGGTCGTACCACGACTTGCCCGTCTCCTTGTCGATGGTATTGCGCAGCGTCTCGATGAAAATCGCATCGGCGCGGCGCAGCAAGTCCGCGAACTCGCGCTTCACTTCGCCGAGAATGCGCACGCCAAGGCCGGGACCGGGGAACGGATGGCGATACACCATCGCGGGCGGCAGGCCGAGCTTCACGCCCAGTTCGCGCACTTCGTCCTTGAAGAGTTCGCGCAGCGGTTCGAGCAGCTTGAGGTTCAGCGTCTCGGGCAGCCCGCCGACGTTGTGGTGGCTCTTGATCGTGTGCGCGCCCTTCTTGCCCTTGCCCGCCGATTCGATCACGTCCGGATAGATGGTGCCCTGCGCGAGCCATTTGGCGTCCGTCAGTTTTTCCGACTCCGCGTGGAACACTTCGACGAACTCCGCGCCGATGATCTTGCGCTTCGCCTCCGGATCGGTCACGCCCGCAAGCTTCTTGAGGAACACTTCGCTCGCATCGACATGAATGACCTTCACGCCGAGGTGATCCGCGAACGTGGACATCACCTGTTCGGCCTCGTTTTCGCGCAAGAGTCCGTGATCGACGAACACGCAGGTCAGCTGATCGCCGATCGCGCGATGCAGCAGCGCCGCCGCCACCGACGAATCCACGCCGCCCGACAAGCCGAGAATCACATGCTCGCCGCCGACTTGCGCGCGGATTTTTTCCACCGCTTCGTCGATGTAATGGCCCATCTCCCAGTCCGCTTGCGCGCCGCACAGTTCGAGCACGAAACGGTCGAGCATCGCGCGGCCCTGCACCGTATGCGTGACTTCCGGATGCCATTGCACGCCGTAGAAGCGGCGGTCGTCGTCGGCCATCGCGGCGATCGGGCACGCGGGCGTCGAAGCCATCAGCTTGAAACCGGCCGGCAGGTCGGCCACCTTGTCGCCGTGGCTCATCCAGACCTTGAGCATCGACGCGCCGTTCTGATCCGTGAAGTCTTCGATGCCTTCGAGAAAGCCCGTGTGATTCAGCGCCTCGACTTCCGCATAGCCGAACTCGCGCACCTTGCCGAGTTCCACCTTGCCGCCGAGCTGATCGGCCATCGTCTGCATGCCGTAACAGATGCCGAGCACCGGCACGCCGAGGTCGAAGACGATCTGCGGCGCGCGCGGCGACTTCGCCTCGGTGACCGAATTCGGCCCGCCCGACAGGATGATGCCCTTCGGCGCGAACTCGCGGATGAACGTCTCGTCGACGTCATACGGATGAATCTCCGAGTAGACGTGCGACTCGCGGATGCGCCGGGCGATCAGCTGGGTGACTTGAGAGCCGAAATCGAGAATCAGGATTTTGTCGTGCATGGCTGCGGCCAAAGGCTAAGTGAACGAGTGTGGTATGTCATGCCGGCCCGATGCTGCAAGGTCCGTCCTGCCAATAAATCGACGGCCGGCGCGAAGGCCGACCGTGCTTGTCTTTCCTGCTTGCGCGCGACTGGCGCGACTGGCTTGCCACGCTTCTCGCGGCAGGCGTCAGCGCGGCGCGCCGCTGGTCGGGTCGGGGACGACGCGGCCCGTGAGCGGATCGACGCGACGGCCCGTTGCCGGATCGATATCGCCGCCTATCACCGGATCGATGCGCTTTCCGGTGACCGGGTCGATCTCGCGGCCCGTCTGCGGATCGATGGTGCGGCCCGTGACCGGATCGACCACGCCGGCTTCGGTGCGCGAGCGCAGCGGCGTTGCGCTCGCCGATGCGCCAACCGGCGCTTCGACCGTGCGCCCGGTTGCGGGATCGATGGCCGTCGCACCCGGCGCGCGCGCCGTCGGGCGCGTGGCGATATCGGGCGGCGGCGCAACCGTCGTTGCGGGCGGCCGCGCTTCATCTGGCATTCCGTCGCGCTTTACATCGTGCTTTTGCGCCGCCTTCTTCTCCGCGCGCTCCGCCGATGCCGCGCCCGCCAGCGCCGCACGCTCGCGCCGACGCACCGCCGACGACAGCCTCACGCTGCCGAGCCCGAGCACCAGCAGCACGATACCGACGGCCGCCGCACCGACCTGCCCCAACGCATCGACATCCGGAGCGCGCAGCCCGAGCAACCAGACCAGCACGACGATGCCCGACAGCCATTGCACATGGCCCGACACCTTCGCCGCTGCGGCGGTCAGCGCGCCGTCGATCGCGGCGTGCAGCGAGAGCCACGACAGACCGATCAGCGCGATGCCGAGCAGTTGCCCGGCGAACGCGGGCTCGACGCGCATCGCGCCGAGTTGCAGCGCGTCGTACAGACCGGCCCAGGGCGTCAGCAGAAACAGCACGCCGAACACCACGAAAATAAGGGCATTGACGACCAGCACGACCCGCAGCAACGGTTTCATGATCAGTCCAGTGGTCTATTCGACCGGTTTAGTCGACGTGATAGTTCGGCGCTTCCTTCGTGATCTGGACGTCATGCACATGCGATTCGCGCATGCCGGCCGCCGTGATCTGCACGAATTCCGCTTTCTCATGCAGTTCCGCGATGGTGCGGCAGCCGCAATAGCCCATGCTCGCGCGCACGCCGCCGACGACCTGGAACAGGATGGCGTTGACCGAGCCCTTGTAGGCCACGCGGCCTTCGATGCCTTCCGGCACGAGCTTGTCGATGTTCGCGGAGTTGTCCTGGAAGTAGCGGTCCGCCGCGCCGTCCTTCATCGCGCCGACCGAACCCATGCCGCGATACGCCTTGTACTGGCGGCCCTGGAACAGGAACACGTCGCCGGGCGACTCTTCGGTGCCCGCGAGCATGCTGCCCATCATCACGACATTCGCGCCCGCTGCCAGCGCCTTCGAAACGTCGCCGGAGAAGCGCACGCCGCCGTCCGCGATGACCGGCACGCCGCTGCCGCGCAGCGCATCCGACACGTTCGCGATCGCGGTGATCTGCGGCACGCCCACGCCCGCGACGATGCGCGTGGTGCAGATGGAGCCCGGACCGATGCCGACCTTCACGGCATCCGCGCCGTACTCGACGAGCGCCTTCGCCGCCGCCGCCGTCGCGATATTGCCGCCGATGACCTGCACGCGCGGATAGTTCTGCTTGACCCAGCGCACGCGTTCCAGCACGCCCTGGCTATGGCCGTGCGCGGTATCCACGACGATCACGTCCACGCCCGCCTGCGCGAGCAGGTCGACGCGCTCTTCGTTGTCGGGACCCACGCCGACCGCCGCGCCCACGCGCAGCTTGCCGTCTTCGTCCTTGCACGCGTCCGGATTCTCGGTCTGCTTGGTGATGTCCTTCACCGTCATCAGGCCGCGCAGTTCGAACGCGTCGTTGACGACGAGCACGCGCTCCAGGCGATGGCTGTGCATCAGCGCCTTCGCCTCTGCGAGCGACGTGCCTTCGCGCACCGTCACGAGACGCTCGCGCGGCGTCATGATGTTGCGCACCGGCTCATCGAGACGCTCCTCGAAACGCAGATCGCGGTTGGTGACGATGCCGATGAGTTGCGCGCCCTCGACGACCGGAAAGCCCGAAATGCCGTGCTGCTGCGTGAGCGCGATGACATCGCGCACGCGCATCTGCGGCGGCACGGTGATCGGATCGCGCACGACGCCGGATTCGAAACGCTTGACCTTGGCGACTTCGCGCGCCTGTTCCTTCGCCGTGAGATTCTTGTGGACGATGCCGATGCCGCCCATCTGCGCCATTGCGATGGCGAGCCGGCCTTCGGTGACCGTGTCCATGGCGGCGGACACGAGGGGCATGTTCAGGGAGATGTTGCGAGTCAGCTGCGATTTCAGGCTGGTGTCGCGGGGAAGAACGCTGGAGAACGCGGGCACGAGGAGCACATCATCGAACGTGAGTGCTTTCTGGATCAGACGCATGGCAAATCCTATGGGCGCAAAAGCAGATTATACCGATAGTTCCCCGCATTTTCACTGCCCGAACAGCAGGTTAGGGCATGCCTGCGCAAAAAGCGGACCCCGGTCGACGCCGCTTCGTTGCACGTTTAAACAAGACGCGCGAGTGCGGCATTGCTAATGTGCGCCGTCACGGAATTGGAAAGTCGGGAGCCGGTCGATGCAGCGCGGTGTGATGTACGGAATGCTGGCGGGAGCCATCTGGGGGTTCATTTTTCTCGCGCCGCGCCTGCTGCCTGACTTCTCGCCGCTCGCGCTGAGCGTCGGGCGCTACGTGATGTACGGCGTCGTTTCGCTCGCGGTCGCGCTGCCCTTCGCGCGGCGGCTCGCGGCAAAGCTCACGCGCGCCGATGTCGTCGCGCTCGTGAAGCTGGCGCTCGTCGGCAATCTGCTGTACTACGTGCTGCTCGCGAGCGCGGTGCAACTGGTCGGCGTGGCGCCGTCGTCGCTGATCGTCGGCATTCTGCCCGTGACCGTCACGCTCGCCGGGCGGCGCGATCACGGCGCCGTCGATCTGCGGCGGCTCGGCGGGCCGCTCCTGCTCGTGCTCGCGGGCATCGCGTGCATCAATCTCGACGTATTCCGCGACGTGCTCACGCATCACGCCGACGCGCCGGCCGCGAGCGTGCTCACGCGCATCGCCGGGCTCGCGTGCGCGCTCGGCGCGCTCGCGTCGTGGACGTGGTACGCGGTCGTCAACGCGCGTTATCTGCAGGCCAATCGCCACTTCGACGGCAACGAATGGTCCGTGCTGTGGGGCATCGTCACCGGCGTGCTCGGCGCGGCGCTGGGCGCGCTGCTGTGGATGCTGCCCGCCGGCACCGTGCAGGCGAGCCTGCCCGCCGCGCGCTGGCATCTCTACTGGATCGTGTGTTTTGCGCTGGCGAGCGGCGGATCGTGGCTCGGCAACATGCTCTGGAACGCGGCGTCGAAGCGGCTGCCGCTCACGCTCTCCGGTCAGATGATCGCCTTCGAGACGCTATTCGCGCTGCTTTACGCGTTTGTCTATGACGGGCGCTGGCCGCGCGTGCCGGAAGTGCTGGCTATCGTGCTGCTGCTCGCGGGCGTGAGCTGGTCGGTGCGGCAACATGCCGTCGAGCCTGCGGCGGATGGGAAAGAAGCACCGGCGCATTGATGCGCTTCACCGTTAGCGCGAATCCTTCGACTGCCACTTGCGCCCTTCGATCGATCCCGCCTTGCGCGTTTTCTCGACGCGGCGCTGGCGCGCCGTCTTCGGGTCGACCTTCAGCGGCCGGTAAATCTCGACGCGGTCGAAATCCGCGAGCGCTGCGTCGAGCGTCTTCAGCTTGCCAAAAACGCCGACTTTCTGCGTCGTCAGATCGATTTCCGGATGCGCCGCGAGCACGCCGCTCGCCGCAATCGCGTCCTGCACGGTCGCACCGTCGCCGAGATCGACGTGCGCGAAGAAATTATCGCCGCCGGGCAGTCCGTAGCAGACATCGATATGCAGATTCATTTCTTTCCGTAACGCTGGTCGGCGCGCTTCACGAAGGAATCGACGAACGTGTTGGCGATATGGCTGAACACCGGCCCAATGATCTTCTCCAGAATCAGATTGGAAAACTCGTAGTGCAGCGCGAACTCGATCTTGCACGCGTCGGCGCGCAACGGCGTGAAGCGCCAATAGCCCGTAAACCTCTTGAACGGGCCGCTCAGAAACTCCATATCGATATGCGTCGGCCGCTTTTGCACGTTGCGCGTCGCGAAGTGCTGCCGGATGCCCTTGAAGTTGATGTCGATCTTCGCTTCCATGCCGCTCTCGTCCTGACGCCCGATTTCGACGCCGCCGCACCATGGCAGGAAGTTCGGGTAGTCGGCGACATCGGTGACGAGGTCGAACATTTCTTCCGCTGAATGGCGGATCAATACGGTTTTCTGGACGTCGGCCATAAGGGCGCAGCGGTGGCTTGAATGAGTGGCGGCGCATGCGGCCCGGGCGTCTGGCTTCGTGCGCCGGGCAACGCGCTGCTAAAATCGTGATTTTAAACGAGTTGGGCACTTTCCATTCATGAGCATCATTGACAACAGAAAAGCCTTCTTCGATTACTTCATCGAGGAACGCTACGAGGCCGGTCTCGTGCTCGAAGGCTGGGAAGTCAAGGCGCTGCGTGCGGGCCGCGGACAGATCAAGGAAGGCTATGTCGTGATCAAGAACGGCGAGCTGTATCTGATCGGCACGCATATCAGCCCGCTGCCCGAGGCGTCGAAGTTCGCCAACCTGGACCCGGTGCGCACGCGCAAGCTGCTCTTGCATCGCGAGCAGATCGACAAGCTGATCGGCAAGGTCGAGCAACGCGGGCACACACTCGTGCCGCTGAACTTCCATTACAAGGAAGGCCGCGTGAAGTGCGAGATTGGCCTCGCGAAAGGCAAGAAGCTGCACGACAAGCGCGAGACCGAAAAGAAACGCGATTGGGATCGCGAACGCGCACGCCTGATGCGCTCGGCGACGCGTTGAGACACATCGGGGCGCTCTTTAGCGCCCCGATTGCATTGCTGCATCAAACTTTTTTGATAACCCCGCCGCCCTCGCCTTTCACGATGGCAAGCGCCGACGCGATCATCGAGCTCATGTCCGACATGTTGCCCGGCACGATCAGCGTATTCCCGGCCTTCGCAATGTTCGCGAACGCGCCCACATACTGTTCCGCGACCTTGAGGTTCACGGCCTGCATGCCGCCCGCCGCCTGAATAGCCGTGCCGATCTTCTCGATGGCCTGCGCATTCGCTTCCGCGACGGCCAGAATCGCCGATGCCTCGCCCTGCGCCTGATTGATCGCCGCCTGACGCTCGCCTTCCGACTTCTGGATCGCGGCTTCGCGCGCACCCGACGCGAGGTTGATCTGCTCCTGCTTGCGCCCTTCCGATGCCGCGATCAGCGCGCGCTTTTCGCGCTCGGCGGTGATCTGCGCCTGCATCGCGTGGAGAATTTCCTTGGGCGGCGTCAGGTCCTTGATCTCGTAGCGCAGCACCTTCACGCCCCAGTTCGACGCGGCTTCATCGAGCGAATTGACGATGCTCTGGTTGATGAAATTGCGCTCCTCGAACGTCTTGTCCAGTTCCAGTTTGCCGATGACCGAACGCAGCGTCGTCTGCGAAAGCTGCGTGATGGCGAGCACGAAGTTGCTCGATCCATACGATGCCTTCATCGGGTCTGTGACCTGGAAATACAGGACGCCGTCGACCTGAAGCTGCGTGTTGTCGCGCGTGATGCAAACCTGGCTCGGCACGTCGAGCGGGATCTCCTTGAGGACGTGCTTGTACGCGATGCGATCGACGAACGGCAGCACGATGTTGAGACCGGGCGTAAGCGTACCGTGGTAGCGCCCGAGCCGTTCCAGCACCCACGCGTGCTGCTGCGGGACGATCTTAACGGTATTGACCACGATCACGATTGCGATCACGAGCAGGACAGCGGCGTAAATCATTGTGTGACTCCTTCGGTTCTATAGCGGACGTGCGTGTTCAGCGTTTGGCGGCGACCACGAGCCGGCTTCCGTCGAGCGCGGTGATGCGGTACCAGCGCGCGCCTTCCGATTCGCCCGGCGCAAGCTCGACATCCCACTGTGCGCCTCGATACATCGCGCGGGCGCGGCCATCGTGCCATTCGGCGACTTCCAGCGTCGCGCCGATATCGAGATTCACCGCGGAATCGCGCGAAGCATCGCGCCGCTTCCAGCTTCCGAAGCGCGAACGGCGCAGCGCGACGACAGCGATCAGCGCGACCAGCGCCGCCACGCCAAGCTGCACATGCAGCGCGAGCCCGACCGCGAACGCAATGCCGCCCGCGATCAGCCCGAGCGCGATCATCAACAGATAAAAGGTGCCGGTGAAAAGCTCGGTGACGATCAGCGCGCCGGCTGCAATCCACCAGATGAGTCCATTGGTCGCCATGCCAGTCTCCAAACGAAAACACCCCGGAAAGTCCGGGGTGTTTTTTATAGCATGCGGCGTCTCACCGAAAGCATCGGGAAAGCCGCGACGCACTTATTTTGACAAGGTCGTCGCGAGCTGATTCCAGGTGTCGATGATCGTGTCCGGATTCAGCGACATCGATTCGATGCCCTGCTTCGCCAGCCACTCGGCGAGGTCCGGATGATCCGACGGACCCTGACCGCAGATGCCCACGTACTTGTTCAGCTTGAGGCACGTTTCGATGGCGCGCTTGAGCATGAACTGCACGGCTTCGTCGCGCTCGTCGAAGTCGGCCGCGAGCAGTTCCATGCCCGAGTCGCGGTCGAGGCCGAGCGTCAACTGCGTCAGATCGTTCGAACCGATCGAGAAGCCGTCGAAGTACTGCAGGAACTGTTCGGCGAGAATCGCGTTGCTCGGCACCTCGCACATCATCACGAGCTTGAGACCGTTGACGCCGCGCTTCAGGCCGAACTTCTCCAGCAGCCCGACCACGCGCTCCGCCTGCTTCAGCGTGCGAACGAACGGCACCATGATTTCGACGTTGTCGAGGCCCATCTCCTCGCGCACCTTCTTGAGCGCGATGCACTCCATATGGAACGCCTCGGCGAAGTCTTCCGCGATATAGCGCGACGCGCCACGGAAGCCGAGCATCGGGTTCTCTTCGTCCGGCTCGTAGCGCGAACCGCCGATCAGCTTCTTGTACTCGTTCGACTTGAAGTCCGACAGACGCACGATGACGGGCTTCGGATAAAACGCCGCCGCAATGGTGGCGATGCCTTCGGTCAGCTTGTCGACGTAGAACGCACGCGGCGACGCATGACCGCGCGCGACGCTTTCGACCGCCTTCTTGAGATCCGCATCGACGTTCGGGTACTCCAGAATCGCCTTCGGATGCACGCCGATGTTGTTGTTGATGATGAACTCGAGCCGCGCGAGACCGACGCCCGCGTTCGGCAACTGCGCGAAGTCGAACGCGAGTTGCGGATTGCCGACGTTCATCATGATCTTGACCGGAATCTCCGGCAGTTCGCCGCGCTGGACTTCGGTCACTTCGGTTTCGAGCAGGCCGTCGTAGATCTTGCCTTCGTCGCCTTCCGCGCACGACACGGTGACGAGCGCGCCGTCCTTCAGCACGTCCGTTGCGTCGCCGCAGCCGACCACCGCCGGCACGCCCAGCTCACGCGCGATGATCGCCGCGTGGCAGGTGCGCCCGCCGCGGTTCGTCACGATGGCCGATGCGCGCTTCATCACCGGTTCCCAGTTCGGGTCGGTCATGTCCGCGACGAGCACGTCGCCCGGCTGCACGCGTTCCATCTCGGACGGATCGTAGATCACGCGCACGGGGCCCGCTCCGATCTTCTGGCCGATCGCACGGCCCGTAGCCACCACGTTCGATTGCCCTTTCAGCTTGAAGCGCATTTCGGCCTTGCCCGCGGCCTGGCTCTTCACCGTTTCGGGACGCGCCTGGAGAATGAACAGCTTGCCGTCGCGGCCGTCCTTGCCCCACTCGATGTCCATCGGACGCTGATAGTGCTTCTCGATGATGACCGCGTATCTCGCCAGCTCGATCACGTCTTCGTCCGAGATCGAGAAGCGGTTGCGCTGCTCGTGCGCGACATCGACGGTCTTCACGCGGCCCGGCTCGCCCGGCTGCGTGAACTCCATCTTGATGAGCTTGGAGCCGATGGAGCGGCGGATGATCGGGTACTTGCCCTGTTCGAGCGTGGTCTTGAAAACGTGGAACTCGTCCGGATTGACCGCGCCCTGCACGACGGTCTCACCGAGGCCGTAGCTCGACGTGATGAACACCGTTTCCTTGAAGCCGGATTCGGTGTCGATCGTGAACATCACGCCCGCCGCGCCGACGTCCGAGCGGACCATGCGCTGCACGCCCGCCGACAACGCGACTTCGGCATGCGTGAAGCCCTTGTGGACGCGATAGGAGATGGCGCGGTCATTGTAGAGCGACGCGAAAACGTGCTTCATGCGATCGAGCACGTCTTCGACGCCGACCACGTTCAGATAGCTTTCCTGCTGACCCGCGAACGATGCGTCGGGCAAGTCTTCCGCTGTTGCCGACGAACGCACGGCGAACGAAAGCTCTTCCGGCGAGCCCTTTTGCAAGACTTCGAACTGACGGCGGATTTCGTCTTCGAGACGCGGCTGCAGCGGCGCGTCGACGATCCACTGACGGATTTCCTTGCCCGCTTCGGCGAGCGCCTTCACGTCGTCGACGTCGAGCGTCTCGAGACGCTTGGCGATGCGATCGGTCAGGTCGTTATGCTGGAGAAAATCGCGAAACGCGAGCGCGGTGGTGGCAAAGCCCGTCGGCACGCTGACGCCGGCTTCGGAAAGCTGGCTGATCATTTCGCCGAGCGACGCGTTCTTGCCACCGACGATCTCCACGTCGATCATTCGCAACTGCTCGAATGGAACTACATACGCCTGATCCTTTGCGACATCGTTCGCAACATTGACTGCGTTAGTCATACAAGCCCCTAAGGTGGATGGAATTCACGATTGCACGAGTGGGCTCGCATGCGGGGCGCTCATTGGAAGCGCCGCCGCATCTCGTGCAACCTGTTTGATAAGCCTTCGCTCAACGCTTGATCCGAACGACGATTTCGACCGGTTGCGGCGGGTTCGTGCGGCAAAAACCCACAACTACCGGTAAATCGACGAAAATCCGGCTCAAATTGTCCGCAATTGCTTATCGAACAGGTTTGCCGCTATTCTACCGTGCCGATTCTTGATTTTGTCTCGGCACAGACAGTAATTCCACGGCAAAATCAAGGTCTTTGACGCCTCATGTTCGCCTGCACACGCTAGGGCCGCCCAATGTAACACAGGCCTTTGCATGCACGCCGGACGCCTGGCGTTACCGTTTGAGCACACCGCTCCCAACTCGTTCCCACTGGTTCACCCGCCGATGCCGCCTTCCGTATTCATCGTTTCCGACGGTACCGGGATCACCGCCGAAACGTTCGCGCATTCGATCCTCGCCCAGTTCGACCAAAAGTTCCGGCTCGTGCGCGTGCCGTTCGTCGATTCCATCGACAAGGCGCATGCCACCGTCGAGAAGATCAACGAGGTCGTGTCCCTCGATGGCCGGCGCCCGATCGTCTTCACGACGCTCGTGGACAGCGCGTCCAACGAGATCGTCAAGCGCTGCAACGCGCTCGTGCTCGACATGTTCCAGACCTTCATCGAGCCGCTCGAGATCGAACTGGATATCAAGTCGACGCACGCAATGGGCCGGGTTCACCAGAACGCGGATACCGAGGAATACAAGAATCGCATCGAGGCGATCAACTTCTCGCTCGCGCACGACGACGGCCAGTCGAACCGCAATCTGACCGAAGCGGACGTGATTCTGGTCGGCGTGTCGCGCAGCGGCAAGACGCCGACGAGCCTCTATCTCGCCATGCAATACGGCGTCAAGGCAGCGAACTATCCGCTGATTCCGGAAGACTTCGAACGCGGCAAGCTGCCGACGCCGCTTCTCGAGCATCGCGACAAGATGTTCGGGCTGTCGATCGACCCGCAGCGGCTCGCCGAGATTCGCAACGAGCGCCGACCGGGAAGCAAGTACGCCGCGCTGGAGAACTGCCGCTATGAGATCAACGAGGCGGAAAGCATGATGAAGCGCGAAGGCGTCAAGTGGCTCTCGTCGACGCACAAGTCGATCGAGGAAATCGCCACGACGATTCTTCAGGAAATCAAGCCGGAACGGCCTTCGTATTATTGAGTCAGCGATCGAGTCAGCGATTGAGTCCGCGCTGCTGGCGGCACTGTTCGAAAAGACAGATCGCCGCGGCAGCCGCGACGTTGAGCGATTCCATGCCGCCGGGCTGCGGGATCGTGACGCGGTGCGTGACGGCATCGCGCCATATCTGCGAAACGCCCGCGCCTTCGTTGCCGAACACCCACGCGAGCGGCGACGCGAGATTGCAATCGTAGATGGCCACCGCGCCGTGAGAATCGGTGATCGTCACGGGCACGTCGAGCCGCGCGATCAGATCGGCGGGCTCGACGTCTTCGAATACATCCAGCAGAAAATGCGCGCCCATGCCCGAGCGCAGCACCTTCGACGACCACGCATACGCGGTCCCCGGCGCGCAGAACACACGCGCGATGCCCGCGGCGGCCGCGCTGCGCAGAATCGAGCCGACATTGCCGGCGTCCTGTACGCCGTCGAGAATCACGCACGTATCGCCGACTCGCTCCGGCCACGCGGCTTCGATTTTCTCGACCAGCAGCAACATGCCGACGCCGTGCACGACGCTCGAAAGCTGCCCGAAGAGCGCGTCCGGTAGAACCATCACACGCTTGTCCTCGATGCGCGCGACGATATCGCGTGCCTCCGCGTGCGCGAGCGCGCCCTCGGTGACGACGCAGGTTTCCGGTTGGCCGGCCGCATCGAGATAAGCGGCGGCCAGATGCAGCCCTTCGAGCAGCGCGTGGCCGCTTCTGCGCTGCTGCGCGGTCGAGCCGGCGAGCGCCTTCAGGCGCTTGTAGAGCGGATTGTCCCGCGAAGTGATGGATTTCACGTTGGAATGAAACGGCGAGGCCGCTCAGAACGGAAGCGCGTCGGCGTCGGCATCGAGCGCGGCGGCGGCCTGGATGACTTCGGGCGCAATGTCGGGCAACACGGAGCCGAAGCGGATATGCGCCTCACGCACCGGCGCAAACGAGCGGCGATGATGCTCGCACGGGCCATGCTCGCGCAGCGCCGCGAGGTGCTGCGGCGTGCCATAGCCGGAATGAACGTTGAATCCATACATCGGATGCACTTCGTGCAACTCGACGAGCATGCGGTCGCGCGTGACCTTCGCGAGAATCGACGCCGCCGAGATCTGCTTGACGAGCGCGTCGCCGCCGATGACCGCTTCCGAGCGAATCGACAGCATCGGGCAGCGGTTGCCGTCCACCTTCACGAGCGTCGGCGCGACGGACAAGCCTTCCACCGCGCGCTTCATCGCGAGCATCGACGCGTGCAGGATGTTGATCGTGTCGATCTCCTCCACGCTCGCGGATGCGATGCAATAAGCGAGCGCGCGATCGACGATCTTCTCGAACAGCTCCTCGCGCCTCTTCGCGGACAGCGCTTTGGAATCGTCCAATCCGTTGATGCGCGGTTTCGCGGGATCGAAGATGACCGCCGCCGCGACCACCGGCCCGGCGAGCGGCCCGCGCCCGGCTTCGTCCACGCCGCACACGATGTCGAACGGCGAACTGAAGTCGAGGCCGTGCTGCGCCGAACGTTTCGCCGCTTTCATGACGGCCTCCGCGATTCGAGCACCCGCGCCACGGCTTCGGCCGCTCGCTGCGACGTGTTCTGGCGCAGCGCGATGTGCATGTCGGTGAAAATCTCGGTCAGGGTACGGCGGTTTGCGTCGTCGTTCAACTGTTTCAGCGTGGCGTCGGCGAGCGCTTCGGGTGTCGCGAAGTGCTGGAGAATTTCCGGCACGACGAAACGCCCCGCCAGAATGTTCGGCAAGCCCACGTAGGGCAAATACCCCTGCCGCTTCATGATCTGCCCGGTGAGCCAGGGCACCTTGTACGAAATCACCATCGGCTTCTTGAGCAGCGCGGCCTCCAGCGTGACCGTCCCGCTTTTCACGAGTATCGCGTCCGCGGCGGTCATGGCGGCTTGCGCGCGGCCATCGGTAATGGTCAGCGACAGGTGCGGATGCGCGGCCACGAGCGGCTGCAGCAACTCGCGCAGCGCCGGATTCGCGGCGGGCATCAGAAAACGCACGCCCGGCTCGCGAAGCTGCATCAGTTCCATCGCGTCGAAAAAGGTCGGGCCGATCAGCGCGATCTCGGAACGGCGGCTGCCAGGAAGCACCGCGATCACCGGGCCGCCTTCCGTGATGCCCAGTTCACGCCGCGCGCCCGCGACATCCGGTTCGAGCGGGATTTCATCGGCGAGCGGATGGCCGACATAGCTCGCCTTCACGCCCGATTTTTCGAGCAGCGCCGTTTCGAACGGAAACACGCAGAGCATGTGATCGACGGCCTTCACGATCTTCTTGATGCGCCCGCCGCGCCACGCCCAGATCGACGGACACACGAAATGCACCGTCGGAATGCCCGCTTCGCGCAGCGGCTGCTCCAGCCCGAAGTTGAAATCCGGCGCGTCCACGCCGATAAACACCGACGGCGGCTCCGCCAACAACTGGCGCTTGATTTCGTTGCGAATGCCGAGAATTTCGGGAATGTGCCGCAGCGCTTCGACATAGCCGCGCACGGTGAGCTTGTCCATCGGCCAGTGCGCTTCGAAGCCCGCCGATGTCATGCGCGGCCCGCCGATGCCGCTGTAACGCGTGCCGGCCGGCAGCCGCTCTTGCAGCCCTTTGAGCAGCGAAGCCGCGAGCAAGTCGCCGGAAGGCTCGCCCGCGACCATCGCGATACGCGGTGCAGTGGTGATGAGCGTCATCTAGGAATTGCGTTCAGCGGATGATGCCGCGCTGCGACGTCGCGATGAAGTCGGTGAATGCCTTGACGGGTGCGTCGCCCTCGCCGCCCGCCGTGCTCAGTTCCCTGAGTTGCGCCTTGGCTTCCTCGAGCGACAGGCCGCTCTTGTAGACGATGCGATACGCCGAACGCAACGCGGAAATGGCGTCGGGCGTGAAGCCACGGCGACGCAGGCCCTCCACGTTGATGCCGTGCGGCTCCGCCTTGTTGCCCGCCGCGATGACGAACGGCGGCACGTCCTGCACGAGCGCGGACGCGCCGCCGAGCATCGAATGCGCGCCGATGCGCACGAACTGGTGCACGCCCGACATGCCGCCGACGATCGCGTGGTCGCCCACCGTGACGTGCCCCGCGAGCTGCGCGTTGCTCGACATGATGACGTTGTTGCCTAGACGGCAATCATGGCCGACATGCACGTAAGCCATGATCCAGCAGTCGTCGCCGATCGACGTCAAGCCCTGATCCTGCACCGTGCCGGTATGCAGCGTGGTGAATTCGCGGATGGTATTGCGGTCACCGATTTCCAGCCGCGTCGGCTCGTCCTTGTACTTCATGTCCTGCGGACGGCCGCCGACCGACGCGTAATGGCCGATGCGGTTATCGCGCCCGATGGTCGTGTGCCCCTCGATCACGCTATGCGAACCGATGGTCGTGCCCGCGCCGATGACGACATGCGCGCCGACGATCGCATACGGGCCGATCTCGACGGAATCGTCCAGTTGCGCGCCCGGCTCGATGATCGCGGTGGGGTGAATGATGGTCATGCGCCTCGCCTCTGAATGCTGTGTTTCCATGCCGCGTCGCCCGATTACGCGGGCGATTACGCGCTCGCGTCCGTGTTCTTCACGGTACACATCAGCACGGCTTCCGCGGCCACCACGCCATCCACTTCGGCGCGCGCCTTGAACTTCCAGATGCCTCGCATGTACCGTTCGAAGTCGACGTTGAGGATCAGTTGATCGCCCGGCTCCACCACGCGCTTGAAGCGCGCGCCATCGATGCCGACGAAGTAATACAGCGTGGTCGTCGGATCGTGCGGCTCTTCGGCGAAAGTGAGGAGCGCCGCGGTTTGCGCGAGCGCTTCGAGAATCAGCACGCCGGGCATCACGGGCCGCGTCGGGAAGTGTCCCTGGAAAAACGGCTCGTTGATCGTCACGTTCTTCAGCGCTTTGATGCTCTTGTGCGGCTCGAGTTCGAGCACGCGGTCCACGAGCAGGATCGGATAGCGATGCGGCAGCAGCGTGAGGATCTTATGGATATCGAGGTTGATTTTTTCTGTGCTCATGGTCGTTCTGCTCACGCGCGTCTCGTGCGCGATAGTGACTGCGGACGCCGTGCGCCCGCGTGAAAAACTGTCCTTGTGTCGCCCGGTGATTGCGTGCGCGCCGGCTATGCGGCCAGGCGCTCAGGCATCATCGCTCTTTTTGTCGTCCAGCGCGGCTTCGAGCGCCTTGATGCGATCGCGCAGCTTGTCCAGATTGCGCACGAGCGCCGCGCTCTTGTTCCAGTCGGCGTGGCTCACCGCGGGGAACGCGCTCGTGTACATGCCGGGCTTGTTGAGCGATTTCGACACGCCCGACTGCGCGGTGACGATCACGTAATCCGCCAGCGTGACGTGACCCGCGATGCCCACTGCCCCGCCGATCATGCAATGCCGCCCGATGTTCGTGCTGCCCGCGATGCCCGAGCAACCGGCGATGACCGTGTACGCGCCGATGCGGCAGTTGTGTCCGATCTGCACCAGATTGTCGATCTTCACGCTTTCTTCGATGACCGTATCGGCCATTGCGCCGCGATCGATCGTCGTATTCGCGCCGATTTCCACGTCGTCGCCGATATTCACCGCGCCGACCTGCGGAATCTTCACCCAGCTTCCGGTGCGCGCATCGCCTTCACCGACGAAATCCGGCGCGAATCCGAAACCGTCCGCGCCGATCACCGAGCCCGCGTGAACGATCACGCGCGCGCCCAACTTGCAACCATGATAGACGGTGACGTTGGGATACAGATGCACATCATCGCCGAGCGTCACGCCGCGGCCAATCGAAACGCCCGCGTTCAGCTTCACGCGCTCGCCGACGACCGCGCCCGCTTCCACGCTGACGTGCGGCCCGATGACCGCGCTCGCCGCGACTTTCGCGGCCGGATCGATGTACGCGGTCGGATGCACGCCCGGTATCGCTTTCGGCGCCGTCAGATCGATGAACGCCTGCGCGACGCGCGCGAAATAGGCGTAAGGATTCGGCGTGACGATGAAATTACTGTCCGCGCGCGGCGTCGCGAGCTTGTCGAGATCCGCGCGCGAAATGAGGACGGCGCCCGCGCGGGTCGTTTCGACCTGCGGCAGATACTTCTGATTCGCGAGGAACGCGAGCTGCGCGGGCCCGGCCTTGTCGAGCGGCGCAAGGCCTTCGACGCGATGCGCGCCCTGGCCGACCACCTCGCCGCCAAAGCGCTTGACCAGTTCGTCGAGCGTGATCGCCATGCCTGATGCCATGCGTATGAGAACTCCTCGTCAGTTCGGGCTCGCGCCGCCGTTCTGCGTCGTGGCTGCGAGCGCCTTCAGCACCTGATCGGTAATGTCGATGCGCGGGCTCACGTAGACCGCTTCCTGCACGATCAGATCGTAATGCTGCTGCTCGGCAATCTGCTTGATGACCTTGTTCGCGCGATCCAGCACCGCCGCCAGTTCTTCGTTGCGGCGCTGATTGAGGTCTTCGCGGAATTCACGCTGCTTGCGCTGGAAGTCGGTGTCGAGCTGCGCGAGATCGCGTTGACGCGCGGCGCGGTCGGTCGGCGCCATCGACGGGCCGTTCTTGTCGATGTTGTCCGACATCGCCTTGAGCCGCTGCGCCATGTCCTGCAGCGCCTTGTCGCGCTTGGAGAACTCCTGTTCCAGCTTCGTCTGCGCGGCCTTCGCCGCCGACGACTCGCGCAGGATGCGATCGGAATTGACCGCTGCGATGCGCGCTTCCTGAGCGTCCGCTTTCGCGACCGCGCCCAGGCCGAGGACCATCGACAACGCGAGCGCGAGCGCCGCATGTTTCGAAAGCTTACCGGTTCGCAAAGTGTTCCTCACGTTACGTCGAAATAATGAAGTTCGTTCGCGTCACGCGTCCGCTTAGAACGCTGTACCGATCTGGAACTGGAACTTCTGGTACTGGTCGCCCGTATGCTTCTGCAGCGGGAAGCCGAGGCTCAGTTTCAGCGGGCCGATCGGCGAAATCCACGCGAGACCCAGACCGTAGCCGTAGCGCAGCCCGTTCGCGCCCGAAGTCGTGCCGCCCTGGTTCGGATCGCCCCAGACGTTACCGGCATCGAGGAACGTGAACACGCGCAGCGTGCGGTCGTAGCCCGTGCCCGGCAACGGGAACGTCAGTTCGATATTGCCGACCGCCATGCGCGAACCGCCGATCGGGTCGTTCGTCTTCGAGTCGCGCGGACCGAGCGAACTCGGCGAGTAGCCGCGCACCGAACCGATACCGCCCGCGTAGTAGTTCTTGAAGATAGGGTACGTCTGCCCGTCCAGGCCCTTGCCGTAGCCGCCTTGCAGGTTGAAGCCGAGCACGAAGCCGCGCGCGAACGAGTAGTAGTACTGGAACTGCGCGTCGAACTTCGCGTAGGTCGTGTTGCCGAGCGGCGTGCCGTATTCCGCGTTCGACTGCAGGTAGTACCCGCGGCTCGGAACCAGCGCGCTGTCGCGATTGTCGCGCGACCAGCCCACCGTCAACGGATAGTTGTTCACCACGCGTCCGAACTCGTGGACGTAGTTGATGTACGACTGCGGCGTCGACGAATCGGTGTCCATCGTGTTCTGCTCGGCGCCAACGCCGAAGAACACCGTGTCCTGCTCCGAGAACGGGATGCCGAACTTCGTGTCGGCGCCCATCGTCACGATCTTGAAGCTCGAATCCGTCGAGTAGTAGAGCGGCTGATACGTGCGGTAGTAGGCGTCCGTAATGCGCTTGATGCCGTCGATGGTGAAGTACGGATCGACTTGCGTGACGGTCAGCGTGCGGTACGTCTTCGCCGTATTCACGTTGACGGAAAGGCTCGTGCCCGAACCGAACACGTTGTCCTGCGACACGCCCGCCGAGAGCACCACCTTGTCCGTCGACGAGAAGCCCGCGCCCAGCGTGATCGCGCCGGTCGGCTTTTCGGCCACCTTGACGTCGACGTCCACCTGGTCGTTCGTGCCTTCGACCGGCGACGTGGTGACATCCACGTCCGTGAAGTAGCCGAGACGATTGACGCGGTCCTTCGACAGCGCGAGGCGGCTCGAATCGAACCAGGAGCTTTCGAGCTGGCGCATTTCGCGGCGCACCACTTCATCGCGCGTGCGCGTATTGCCGACGATGTTCACGCGACGCACATACACGCGGCGGCTCGGGTCCACCTGCAGCGTCAGCGCCACGGTGTGATGCGCCTGGTCGATCTCCGGCTGCGCGTTGACCTGAGCGAACGCATAGCCGTATTCGCCGAGCTTGTCGACGATGGCCTTCGTGGTGGCCTGCAGCTTTTCAGCCGAGAACAGTTGCCCCGGCTTCACGGTGATGAGCTTGTTGAGCTCGGCTTCGCGGTCGAGCAGATTGCCCGAGAGCTTCACGCTGCTGACCTTGTACGGCTCGCCTTCGTGCACGGCGACCGTCAGGTACATGTCCTTCTTGTCCGGCGAAATCGACACCTGCGTGGAGTCGATGCTGAACTCCAGGTAGCCGTGATTCAGATAATACGAGCGGACGTTCTCGAGGTCGCCCGTCAGTTTCTCTTTCGCGTAGAGATCGCTCTTGGTGTACCAGGAGAACCAGTTCGGCGTCGAAAGCTGCATCTCGCCGAGCAGCGTGCCCGTGCTGACCGCCTTGTTGCCGACGAAGTTGATCTGGCGAATCTTCGCGCTCGGGCCTTCGGCCACCGAGAAAAGAATCGACACGCGGTTGCGGTCCACCGGCGTGACCGTCGTCGTGACTTCCGCCGCGTAGTAGCCGCGCGTCAGGTACTGGCGCTTGAGTTCCTGCTCGGCCTTGTCGAGCAGCGACTTGTCGTACGAGCGGCCCTGCGAGAGACCCACCGAACGCAGCGCCTTGGTGATCGTATCTTTGTCGAATTCGTGCAGGCCCGAGAATTCGATGTCCGAGATGGCCGGCCGCTCCTGTACCTGCACCACCACGACGTTGCCTTCCGTTGCGACCTGGACGTCGTTGAAGAAGCCCGTTGCGTACAGCGCGCGAATCGCTTCGGAGGCCTTGTCGTCGGTGAACGTGTCGCCTTGCTTGATCGGCAGGTAAGCGAATACGGAGCCCGGCTCGATGCGTTGAAGACCTTCGATCCGGATATCCTGCACGACGAACGGCGTGGTGGCGTGTGCCGCCATGCCCGTTGCGGCGAGCGCCGCGGCCACAGCCGACTTAGGAACAAAGCGATGAGGTTTGAACAACGTGCTTCCCCAGTATTAAAGCTGCATTCGTTCCGGCGGGCGCTTCGCGAGCGCCGCCAGAAATTATCAAAGTGGATCAGAAACGGATCAGGCGCGTGAGGTCGTTGAACAGCGCGATCATCGACAGAGCGACGATGCAGACCAACCCCGCCCGCTGCAGAACCAGCTGCCAGCGATCGGACACCGCCTTGCCGGTAACGGCTTCAACCAAATAATATAACAGATGCCCACCGTCCAGAACCGGAATCGGTAACAAGTTCAACACACCCAGACTGATGCTCACGAGCGCCAGAAACGACACGAACGCCGTCACGCCGAGCCGCGCGCTCTTGCCCGCGTAGTCCGCGATGGTCACGGGCCCTGAGAGGTTCTTGAGCGACGCTTCCCCGACGATCATCCGCCCGAACATGCGCAGCGAGTACACGCTGATGTCCCATGTGCGGTTCACGCCGAGACGCAGGCTTTCGATCGGGCCGTAACGCACGTCGACCGTCGGCAACTGGTTGGCGAGCGCCGCGCCGATGCGCCCGATGTCTTTGCCCGTCGACGCGTCGCGTTTCACGTCCGGCACGATCTGCACCGACTCGCTTTTGATGCCGTTGCCCGCGCCGCGTTCGATCAGAAGCGTGACTGGTTTGCCGCCGTGCGCCTTCACGTAGTCGATGAAGCTCGTGGCGTTATCGACCGCGCGGCCGTCGATCGCGCGCAGCTTGTCGCCGGCGGCGAGCCCGCTCTTCTGCGCCGCGCTGCCCGGCTCGACGCCCGCGACCGTCAGCGTGCCGCCGCCCGGCGCAAAGCCGAGCTTGTCCATGAAGTCCTGATCGGCGTCCGGGTCGGTGATGCCCGCGACGCTGACCGGAAAGTCGAACGTGCCTTCGTGCGTCTTCGCCGTCAGCACGATGCGCCGATGATCGAACGACGCATCGAGCAGCTTCCAGCGCAGGTCGGACCACGAGCGGATGGGGTGTGTCTCGCCGCCTTGCGAATCGCGCATCGACACGATCTTCTCGCCGCCTTCGAAGCCTGCGCGCGCGGCTGCCGTGCCGGGCGCGGGCGCGGAGACAATCGCCTGCGGCTCCGTCACGCCGCCCGCGAACACCGCGGAAAAGAGCGCGATCGCGAGCAGAAAATTCGCGGCCGGTCCAGCCACGACGATGGCGATGCGCTTGATGACCGGCTGCCGGTTGAACGCGCGCGGCAGGTCTTCCGGCGCAATGCCGTCTTCCGCTTCGCGCTCGTCGAGCATCTTCACGTAGCCGCCGAGCGGCAGCGCGGAGATCGTCCATTCGACGCCCGTTTTCCTGCTGACCCAGCGCACGAGCGGCTTGCCGAAGCCCACCGAAAAGCGCAGCACCTTCACGCCGCACATTCGGGCGACGCTGTAGTGACCGAATTCGTGGACGACGACGAGCACGCCTATCGCGACGACGAAGGCGACGATTTCGGTCAGGAAGTTCATGACGGCCTCAATGGGCGATGGGTTCGGCGCCGGACGCGCTCGCAGTGAGTTCCGCGACGAAACCGGACGCGAGACGGCGCGCGTTCGCATCGGCGGCGATGACGTCGTCGAGCGTGGCGGCGCTCGCGTTCGGCAGCGCGTTCAGCACGCGCTCCACGACGCCGCCGATCGACATGAATCCGATGCGGCGCGCGAGGAAGGCTTCGACGGCGATTTCGTTCGCGGCGTTCAGTGCGGCGCTCGCGGTGCCGCCCGCTTCGAGCGCTTCGATGGCAAGCGCGAGGCACGGAAAGCGCGCGAAGTCCGGCTTCTCGAACGTGAGCGATGCGATTTGCGCCAGGTCGAGCGGCGCGACGCCCGAATCGACGCGCTCAGGGAACGCCAGCGCGTGCGCGATGGGCGTGCGCATGTCCGGATTGCCGAGCTGCGCGAGCACGGAGCCGTCGGCGTAGGACACCATCGAATGGATCACGCTCTGAGGATGAATCAGCACTTCGATGCGCGAACCGGGCACATTGAAGAGCCAGTGCGCTTCGATCACTTCCAGACCCTTGTTCATCATCGTCGCGGAATCGACGGAGATTTTGCGGCCCATCGCCCAGTTCGGATGCTTGCAGGCTTCGTCGGGCGTGACGTCGACGAGCGTGGCCGGCTCACGCGTGCGGAACGGGCCGCCCGACGCGGTCAGAATGATCTTGGAGACACCGCCGTGGAGTTGCGCCTCCTTCTCGCCGCAAGGCGGCAGGCACTGGAACACGGCGTTGTGCTCGCTGTCGACCGGCAGCAGGACGGCGCCGTTGTCGCGCACCGCGTCCATGAAGATCTGCCCGGACATGACGAGCGCTTCCTTGTTCGCCAGCAAAATGCGCTTGCCGGCGCGGGCTGCCGCGAGACTGGGCGCGAGGCCCGCTGCGCCGACGATCGCCGCGACGACCGTATCGCACTGCGAAGAACGCGCCACGTCGACGAGCGCGTCGGGACCGTGCGTCACCTCGGTCTTGCAGCCGGCCGCGCGCAATGCCGCGGCCACGCGCGCGGCGGTTTCGGCGTCGCCGACGACCGCCACTTCGGGCGCAAATCGCAAGCATTGCGCGACGAGCTTGTCGCCGTTTCGGTGAGCGGTGAGCGCGTAGACCGAGAACCGGTCGGGATGCCGCGCCACGACGTCGAGCGTGCTGTCGCCGATCGAGCCCGTGGAGCCGAGCAATGTAAGACGTTTTTGCATGAATTCTTCTCTAGCCGAATCAGCCGAGCATCAACAAGGCAATCGGCAATACAGGCAATAGTGCGTCGATGCGGTCGAGCACCCCGCCGTGGCCGGGCAGAAGACCGCTCGAATCCTTCACGCCCGCCTGGCGCTTCAGGAGCGATTCGAACAGATCGCCGACCACGCTGAACGCGACGAGCACGGTCAGCGCGACCAGCGCGCGCGCCCAGCCGAGATGTCCGACGAATGCGGTGAACAAAGTCGGCGCGTACAGGCCGGTGGCGGCAGCCAGCGAGCCGATCACCATGACGGCCAACCAGCCGCCCATTGCGCCTTCCCACGTTTTGCCGGGACTGATCGACGGCGCGAGCTTGTGGCGGCCCAATGCTTTTCCGGCGAAGTATGCGCCTATGTCCGCCAGCCAGACGACTAGTAGAAGCGATAGCACAAAAGCCACGCCGACCGTGCGCGCCGCGACAACGGCGTGCCAGCACGCGACGAACACGACGATCCCGGCGAACAGCAAAAATGCGCGCCACGCGCCGCCCGCGAGCACCGGCTTACGCAAGAGCGCATAAGGCCCCGCCAGCACCCAGAAAATCGCGGCCATCTGAAACACCGCTTTCGGCGCGACGCCGAGATAGGTGCTGAAAATGAGTGCGAGTCCCGCGACCAGCGCATAAGCCACCGGGCCGGCGCCGTTGAGCTTGAGCAGGCGCCCCCACTCCCACGCCGCGAACACGACGACGAACCCGATCAGCGCGCCGAAGGCGCCGATCGGCGCAAACAGCGTGACTGGCACGAGGATCGCGAGGAGGACGATTGCCGTGATGACACGCGTCTTTAGCATGAAAGGGTGTCGGCCTTCTGCGATTGGGAAGCGAGTTGCGCGCTGGTGCGCCCGAAGCGGCGCTCACGGTCGCCATACGATGCGATCGCGCGGTCGAGCGCGTCGGCGTCGAAATCGGGCCAGTAGGTATCGGTGAAATAGAACTCGGTGTAGGCAAGCTGCCACAGCAGGAAATTGCTGATGCGCTGCTCGCCGCCCGTGCGGATGAAGAGATCCGGCTCGGGCGCGTAAGCCATCGCGAGATGTTCGGCAAAGGACTCGTCGTCCACGCGCGCGGGCGTGCCCTGTTCGAGCGATTGCGCGATGAGCTTTTTCGTCGCCTGCATGATGTCCCAGCGCCCGCCGTAATTGGCGGCGATGGTGAGCGTCAGGCGCGTATTGCGTGCGGTCTTGGTTTCGGCGCGCTGAATGAGCGCACGGATGCGGTCATCGAACATCGCAACGTCGCCGACCACGCGCAGACGGATGCCGTTCGCGTGCAGCTTGCCGATTTCGCGCTCGAGCGCGGTCACGAACAGGCGCATCAGAAACGACACTTCTTCCGTTGGACGGCGCCAGTTCTCGGAACTGAACGCGAAGAGCGTCACGAACTCGACGCCGCGCCGCGCGCAGCTTTCGACGGTGGCGCGCACGGCATCCACGCCGCGCGTATGACCGGCGACGCGCGGCAAACGCCGCTCGGTCGCCCAACGGCCATTGCCGTCCATGATGATCGCGACGTGGCGCGGGACAGCCGCGACATCGGGCACGCGAACGGTAGAGCTGGTATAGGTCATGGCCGCTGAATCTTGTAATCGACGGGAAGTGAAACGCCAGCCTGCGGGCATGAGCGCGCGGCCGGCAGGACCGGTTACGGCCTCACACCGTCATGATTTCGGCTTCTTTCGTCTGAACGAGCTTGTCGATTTCGGCGACGAACTTGTCGGTGAACTTCTGCACGTCGTCGCTTGCGCGGCGCTCGTCGTCTTCCGAGATTTCCTTGTCCTTCACGAGCTTTTTCAATTGCTCGTTGGCGTCGCGGCGCAGATTGCGCACAGCGATTTTCGCCGACTCGCCTTCGCTTTTCACGACCTTGGTCAGCTCGCGGCGGCGCTCTTCGGTGAGCGCGGGCATCGGCACGCGGATCAAGTCGCCCTGCGTCGCCGGGTTCAGCCCGAGATCCGATTCGCGGATCGCTTTCTCGACGACCGGGACCATCTTCTTTTCCCACGGCTGCACGCCGATCGTGCGGGCATCGACGAGCGTCATGTTCGCCACTTGCGAGATGGGCACGTTCGAGCCGTAGTAGTCGACCTGGATGTGATCGAGCAGGCCAGTATGCGCGCGGCCCGTGCGGATCTTGGCGAGATCGGCCTTGAATGCTTCGATCGACCGCTGCATCTTCTGGTCGACGCCCTTTTTAATGTCAGCCACACTCATTTGAACCTCCAAACCTGAGTTTTACCTGCGATAGCTGCGTCTTGCGCGCATGGCCCATGCCACGGCGCGCCGCGCCGATACCGCGAGAGTTTACACATGCACGAGCGTGCCTTCGTCGTCGCCCTGCACGATGCGCTTCAGCGCGCCCGCTTTCATGATCGAGAACACGCGGATCGGCAGCTTCTGGTCGCGGCACAGCGCGAACGCGGTGGCGTCCATGACCTGAAGATTGCGGCCGATCGCCTCGTCGAAGCTGATCGTGCTGTAGCGCGTCGCGCTCGGGTCTTTCTTCGGGTCGGCGGAGTATACGCCATCGACCTTCGTCGCCTTCAACACCACTTCGGCGCCGATTTCCGAGCCGCGCAGCGCAGCCGCCGTATCCGTCGTGAAAAACGGGTTGCCCGTACCGGCCGCGAAAATGACGACCTTGCCCTCTTCCAGCTGGCGAATGGCGCGCGGACGAATATACGGCTCGACCACCTGATCCATGCGCAGCGCCGACTGCACGCGCGCCTCGATGCCCGCATGACGCATCGCGTCCTGCAGCGCGAGCGCGTTCATCATGGTGGCGAGCATGCCCATGTAATCCGCGGTTGCGCGATCCATGCCGGCCGCGCCGCCCGCGACGCCGCGAAAGATATTGCCGCCGCCGATCACGACGGCCAATTGCGTGCCCAACCGCACCACTTCAGCGACGTCCGCCACCATCCTTTCGATCGTTGCGCGATTGATGCCGAAAGCATCGTCGCCCATCAGGGCTTCGCCGGAGAGTTTGAGGAGTACGCGTTTGTAGGCTGTGGGCATATGAGTTTCCGATCGCGCCGAGGAGGGTTGCAACAACGTAGAACTGTAGGGGTGAAACAATCATTACCGCAAGCGGCCCGGTCGGGACGACGGGCGCGGCGCGTACGGGAAAACCCGAACTCGCCGCGCCCGCCGTTCGATGCGATCCGATCGCTTCACTGCTGCGGCGGACGCAATCCGCCGCGAATACTGCTTTAGCGCCTGGCTGCGTTGAATCAGCGCAGGCGCCGCAGAACGCCTTACGACTGCTTGGCCGCCGCGACCTGAGCCGCCACTTCCGCCGCGAAGTCGTCCTGGCGCTTTTCGATGCCCTCGCCCACCACGAACAGCGCGAACTTCTGCACCGACGCGTTGGCCGCCTTCAGCATCTGCTCGATCGTCTGCTTGTCGTTCTTCACGAACGGCTGGTTCAGCAGCGACACTTCCTTCAGATACTTCTGAACGGAACCGTCGACCATCTTTGCGACGATTTCAGCCGGCTTGCCGGATTCTGCCGCTTTCTGCTCCGCGATGCTGCGTTCCTTCGCGATCAGGTCGGCCGGCACTTCGTCCGACGACAGCGAGACCGGCTTCATCGCGGCGATGTGCATCGCCACGTCCTTGCCGACTTGCTCGTCCGCGCCGGTGAACTCGACCAGCACGCCGATGCGCGTGCCGTGCAGGTACGACGCGAGCTTGTTCGTGGTTTCGAAGCGCACGAAGCGGCGGATCGACAGGTTCTCGCCGATCTTACCGACGAGCGCGAGACGCACTGCGTCGACCGTCGTGCTTTCGAGCGGCAGCGCCGACAGCGCGGCCACGTCGGCCGGATTGCTCTTCGCGACGAGCGCGGCGATGCCCTTGGCGAACGCCATGAAGTCGTCGTTCTTCGCGACGAAGTCGGTTTCGCAGTTCAGCTCGACGAGTGCGCCCACGCCGCCTTCGACGTGCGCGACGACGATGCCTTCAGCCGTCACGCGCGATGCCGCCTTGCTCGCCTTGTTGCCGAGCTTCACGCGCAGAAGCTCTTCAGCACGCGCCATGTCGCCATCGGCTTCGGTCAGCGCCTTCTTGCATTCCATCATCGGCGCATCGGTCTTCGCGCGCAGTTCTGCCACCATGCTTGCGGTAATTGCCGCCATCATTCGCTCCTTGAGTCTGTTTGATACGTGCCGCCGGCCTTCCAGCTCGCCGCGGCAGAAAAAAATGGCATGTCTATCGCGCCGGCTTAAAAAAAAGGGGCCTTTCGCAAAGCCCCCTTTTGTGCCAGCCGCAGGGCGCGATTACGCCTCTGCGTTGACCTCGACGAACTCGTCGCCTTCACCGTTACGCACGGCCTGAACGACGTCGTTCACCGCGTTCGCGCGGCCTTCGAGGATCGCGTCCGCCACGCCTTGCGCGTACAGCGCCACGGCCTTGCTCGCGTCGTCGTTACCCGGGATGACGTAGTCGATGCCTTCCGGCGAGTGGTTCGTGTCGACCACGGCGATGACCGGAATGCCGAGCTTCTTCGCTTCGGTCACGGCAATCTTGTGATAGCCGACGTCGATGACGAACATTGCGTCAGGAATGCCGCCCATGTCCTTCACGCCGCCGATCGACTTTTGCAGCTTGACCATTTCGCGTTCGAACAGAAGCGCTTCCTTCTTGCTCATGCGCTCGGTTTCGCCCGATTCCAGCGCCGCTTCCATGTCCTTCAGGCGCTTGATCGAGACCTTCAGCGTCTTGAAGTTGGTCATCATGCCGCCGAGCCAGCGGGCGTTGACGAAAGGCATGCCGGCGCGCGCTGCTTCTTGCGCGATGGTGTC
This sequence comes from Caballeronia sp. Lep1P3, assembly GCF_022879595.1. Classification (NCBI taxonomy): domain Bacteria; kingdom Pseudomonadati; phylum Pseudomonadota; class Betaproteobacteria; order Burkholderiales; family Burkholderiaceae; genus Caballeronia; species Caballeronia sp. Lep1P3. The sequence goes on from NZ_CP084265.1 coordinate 1,760,727, forward strand.
GCGCGACTGGCGCTTCGTGCCGACGAAAAGGATCGTGCCGCGATTCGCTGCCAACTGGCGCACGTACTTCAGCGCGTCGTTGTAGAGCGGCAGCGTCTTTTCGAGGTTGATGATGTGAATCTTGTTGCGATGACCGAAGATGTACGGGGCCATCTTGGGGTTCCAGAAGCGCGTTTGGTGACCGAAGTGGACACCGGCTTCCAGCATTTGACGCATCGTGACTGCCATGAAATTCTCCGCGAGGGTTGGGTCTTAAGCCGGCTGCCGCATCCCGCGCCCGGAATCGTTTCCCGGACGCCGGACACCCTGGGTGCGCCGGCTTGAGTGTCTAAAAAAGCGCCGCTGAACAATACCGGCGCTTCCGAAGTCCGGGCCATCCGCGCGGCTGCCGCGCTTTTTTGCCGCTCTTTGCCGCTTCCTTGCCACACGGCAGCAATACGGGATGGACCAAGACTTAGCCGAAGAGTATAGCATGTGACGATTACACCGCTCAAGGCGCTTGCCGCTTCCGAATGAGCGCAAGCAGCGGGTTGGTTTGCCATGAACGCCCTGCGCCACCTCTTTCCAGGTGCGATAATGCCGGTTTCGCGGCTCGCGTCCGCGTCTCACGCCAATCCTGCGCATTTCGAGCCAAGTCATGTCCATCACGTTCAAGAACGATCACGATATCGCGCAGATGCGCGTCGCCTGCCGGCTCGCCAGCGAAGTGCTCGATTTCATCACGCCGCATATCGTTCCCGGCGTGACGACCGAGGAACTCGACCGCCTCTGCCACGAATATATGGTGAAGGAACAGGGCACGGTTCCCGCACCGCTGAATTATCAGCCGCCCGGCTACCCGCCGTACCCGAAGGCGACGTGCATCTCGGTGAACGACGTCATCTGCCACGGCATTCCCGGCGAGAAGGTGCTGAAAAACGGCGATGCGCTCAATATCGACATCACCGTCATCAAGAACGGCTATTTCGGCGACACGAGCCGCATGTTCATCGTCGGGGAAGGGTCGATTCTGGCGAAGCGCCTCGTGCAGACGACGTTCGACTGCATGTGGCTCGGCATCGATCAGGTGCGCCCGGGCGCGCATCTCGGCGACATCGGCGCAGCTATTCAGAAGCATGCGGAAGCGCAAGGCTATAGCGTCGTGCGCGAATATTGCGGCCACGGCATCGGCCAGGTGTTTCACGAAGAGCCGCAAGTGCTCCATTACGGGCGCGCGGGCACGGGCATCGAACTGCAACCGGGCATGATTTTCACTGTCGAGCCGATGATCAACGCCGGCCGCCGCGAAATCCGCACGATGCCCGACCAGTGGACCGTCAAGACGCGCGATCGCAGTCTGTCGGCGCAATGGGAGCACACGGTGCTCGTCACGTCGACGGGCTATGAAGTGCTGACCGTGTCGGCCGGCACGCAGGCGCCCTCGCAACTGATCGCGGCGACGGCCTGATTACCCCGCTTCGCCTTATTGCTTGCGCCCGCCGTTCGTCACTAGTGGCCGGCGCGTTACTGGACCTCTTCGTCTCTATCGCCCCATGAGCGTCACTGCCGTCGCCACGCCTTGCGAAACGCTGCGCGCCGCCTACAAGACGGCGAAGGCCGCGCTCATCGAACGTTTCCGGACGGCGTCGAGCGTCGAACCGTTGATGCAGGCGCTCGCCCGCGCGACCGACGACGCCCTGAAAGGCGCCTGGTCCGCATGCGACATGCCGGCCGAGGTCGCGCTCGTCGCGGTCGGCGGCTACGGGCGCGGCGAACTCGCGCCCTACTCCGACGTCGACATTCTCGTGCTGCTTCCAGACGCATCGCAGCCGGGCGACGCGGCGATCGACGGCATCGACGCGCGCGTCGAGCGCTTCATCGGCATGGCGTGGGACCTCGGGCTCGATATCGGCAGCAGCGTCCGGTCGGTTGCGCAATGCATCGACGAGGCAGCCAGCGACGTGACGGTGCTGACGTCGCTGCTCGAGGCGCGGCGTATCTGCGGCGACGCGGCGCTCTTCGGACGCTTCGCGGAGCGCTACCGCGAGACGCTGGACCCGCGCGGCTTTTTCCAGGCGAAAGTGCTGGAAATGCGCCAGCGGCACGCGAAGTTTCAGGACACGCCCTACAGCCTCGAGCCGAACATCAAGGAAAGCCCCGGCGGGCTGCGCGACTTGCAGCTGATTCTCTGGATCACGCGCGCGGCGGGCTTCGGTTCGAGTTGGCGCGAACTCGATGCGCGCGGTCTCATCACCGAGCGCGAAGCCCGCGAGCTTCGGCGCAACGAGGCTTTTCTGAAAAGCCTGCGCGCGCGGCTGCATGTGATCGCGAAGCGTCGCCAGGACATTCTCGTATTCGATCTTCAGACGCCGCTCGCCGAGAGCTTCGGCTTCAACGCGACCGCCGCCAAGCGCGCGAGCGAGCAGATGATGCGCCGCTACTATTGGGCGGCCAAAGCGGTCACGCAACTCGCGACCATCCTGATTCAGAACGTCGAAGCCCAGCTTTTTCCGTCGACTTCGGGCGTCACGCGCGTTCTTTCGGAGCGCTTCGTCGAAAAGCAGGGCATGCTCGAAATCGCCGACGACGACGTCTTCGCGCGCGAGCCGCACGCCATCCTCGAAGCCTTCCTGCTTTACGAGCAGACGCGCGGCGTCAAGGGGCTGTCGGCGCGCACGCTGCGCGCGATCTACAACGCGCGCGATCTCATGGACCGCAACTGGCGGCGCGATCCGAAGAACCGGCGCGTATTCATGGAGATTCTCAAGCAGCCCGAGGGCATCACGCATGCGCTCAGGCTCATGAATCAGACGAGCGTGCTCGGGCGGTATCTGATCAACTTCCGGCGCATCGTCGGGCAGATGCAGCACGACCTCTACCACGTCTACACGGTCGATCAGCACATCCTGATGGTGTTGCGCAACCTGCGCCGCTTCGCCATTGCGGAACACGCGCACGAGTATCCGTTCTGCAGTCAGTTGATGGGCAACTTCGAGCGGCCGTGGGTGCTTTACGTGGCGGCGCTTTTTCATGACATCGCGAAAGGACGCGGCGGCGACCACTCGACCCTCGGCATGGCTGACGCGCGCCGCTTCTGCCGCGAGCACGAGATCGGCCACGAAGACACCGAACTCGTCGTGTGGCTCGTGCAGCAGCATCTGACGATGAGCCACGTCGCGCAGAAGCAGGACACGAGCGATCCCGAAGTCATTAAGCAATTCGCGTCGGTCGTGAAAACCGAGCGGCGGCTGACCGCGCTCTATCTCCTGACGGTGGCGGACATTCGCGGCACGAGCCCGAAAGTCTGGAACAACTGGAAGGGCAAGCTGCTGGAGGACCTCTTTCGCGCGACGCTCGCCGTGCTGGGCGGCGCGCAGCCGGACGCGCATTCGGAACTCAAGTCGCGCCAGGAGTCGGCGCTTGCGCTGCTGCGGCTCGAAACGGTGCCCGAAGGCGCGCAAAAGCGGCTTTGGGACCAGCTCGACGTCGGTTATTTCCTGCGTCACGATCCCGCGGACATTGCTTGGCAGACGCGCGTGCTGTACCGGCACGTCGAAAGCGAAGCGCCGATCGTGCGCGCCCGGCCCTCGCCCATCGGCGCGGCGCTGCAAGTGCTCGTCTACGTGAAGGACCGGCCGGACCTCTTCGCCGGCATCTGCGCGTATTTCGACAAGAACGGCCTGTCCGTGCTCGATGCGCGCATCACCACCACGCGCCACGGCTACGCGCTCGACAACTTTCTCGTGGCGCACCCGGACCACGACGGAAGTTATCGCGACATCGCCAATCTCGTCGAGCAGCAACTGAGCGCGCGACTGACGGACGAAAGCATTCTGCCGGAGCCGTCGAAGGGCCGTGTGTCGCGGCTCGTGCGCACTTTCCCGGTCACGCCGCGCGTGGACTTGCGTCCCGACGAGCGTGGCCAGTACTACATCCTGTCCGTGTCGGCGAACGACCGGCAGGGCCTTCTTTATTCGATCGCGCGCGTGCTCGCGCAACACCGGATCGGCGTGCAGGCGGCGCGCATCAACACGCTCGGCGAACGCGTCGAAGACGTGTTTCTGCTCGATGGCAAGAGCCTGTCGTCGAACCGCACCCAGATCCAGGTCGAAACCGAACTGCTGCGCGCGATCGCAGCCTGAGACTTTATGCGCGTCAAACTGACAGCCAAACATCCGCGTCCCACGTCGGCGACGCGATCGCCGGTTCGCTCCGGCACATCCACCGGGCGCAAGCCGGTGCGCGAACAGCCGCCCGCGCAGGCGCCGGTCAAACGCGGAAAGCCCGCGGATGCGCGTGGCACGTCCACCGGCCGCAGCGACGAACGGCGGCCGTTCAAGTCGCGCGGCGACGATTCCCGCCCGGCATTTGGTGATCGCGGCCCGCGCAAATCGACCGAAGGACGCGCGCCTGTTCGCGGCGAGCGCGACTCTCGCTCCGACGAACGCCGCCCTTTCAAGCCGCGCGGCGACGATTCGCGCGCGGGCTTCGGCGATCGCGGCCCGCGCAAACCGACCGAAGGACGCGCGCCCGTTCGCGGCGACCGCGACTCCCGCTCCGACGAACGCCGCACCTTCAAGCCGCGCGGCGACGATTCACGCCCCGCGCTCGGTGATCGCGGTCCGCGCAACTCGACCGAAGGACGCGCGCCGCATCGCGGCGACCGCGACTCCCGCTCCGACGAACGCCGCACCCTCAAGCCGCGCGGCGACGATTCGCGCCCCGCGTTCGGCGATCGCGGTCCGCGTAAATCGACCGAAGGACGCGCGCCCGTTCGCGGCGAGCGCGACTCTCGCTCCGACGAACGCCGCCCTTTCAAGCCGCGCGGCGACGACGCACGCCCCGCGTTCGGCGATCGCGGCCCGCGCAAATCGACCGAAGGACGCGCGCCTGTTCGCGGCGACCGTGACTCCCGCTCCGACGAACGCCGCACCTTCAAGCCGCGCGGCGACGATTCGCGCCCCGCCTTCGGCGATCGCGGTCCGCGCAACTCGACCGAAGGACGCGCGCCCGTTCGCGGCGACCGCGACTCCCGCTCCGACGAACGCCGCACCTTCAAGCCGCGCGGCGACGATTCGCGCCCCGCCTTCGGCGATCGCGGTCCGCGCAACTCGACCGAAGGACGCGCGCCCGTTCGCGGCGACCGCGACTCCCGCTCCGACGAACGCCGTCCTTTCAAGCCGCGCGGCGACGATTCGCGCCCCGCATTCGGCGATCGCGGTCCGCGCAAATCGCCCGAAGGACGCGCGCCGCATCGCGACGACACCGACCGCGCCAGTCCAACGACACAAGCTCCCAAAGCCCACGCGCACGGCGACGGCCTCGTGCGCCTGTCGAAGATCATGTCGGAAATGGGTCTCTGCTCGCGCCGGGAAGCGGACGAATGGATCGAGAAAGGCTGGGTGCTCGTCGATGGCGAAGTCATCGACACGCTCGGCACGCGCATCCGTCCCGAGCAGAACATCGAGGTGCTGCCCGCCGCACGCTCGGCGCAATCGCAACTGGTCACGATTCTTCTGCACAAGCCGGTCGGCTATGTGTCCGGCCAGGCCGAAGATGGGTACGAGCCCGCCGTCACGCTCGTCAATCCCGCGAACCATTGGGACGAAGACCGCGCGGGCATCCGCTTCGCGCCCGGACACTTGCGCACGCTCGCGCCGGCCGGCCGTCTCGATATCGACTCGACCGGGCTGCTCGTCCTCACGCAAGACGGCCGCATCGCGAAGCAACTGATCGGCGGGCACTCGGAAGTGGACAAGGAATACCTCGTGCGCGTGCGTTACGGCGAGCATACCGTCGACATCGACCGGCATTTCCCCGAAGACAAGCTCGCGCTGCTGCGTCACGGTCTGGAACTCGACGGCGTGCCGCTCAAGACCGCGCAGGTGAGCTGGCAAAACGGCGAGCAGCTTCGCTTCGTGCTGCGCGAAGGCAAGAAGCGCCAGATTCGGCGCATGTGCGAGCTCGTCGGCCTGGAAGTCGTCGGGCTCAAGCGCATTCGCATGGGGCACGTCACGCTCGGCGCCCTTCCGCCCGGCCAGTGGCGCTATCTCGGTCCGAACGAGACCTTCTGACGCGGCGAGCGGCGAACATCCGTTCGTCGCGAAAAGACGAAGCCTGATTGCATCGAACGGCGCTTTCGCTTACGCGAACGGCGCCGTTTTTTTGTCCGCATCCTGGCTAAAGAAAATGCCCCGCGCGTCCGTTAGGCATCAGTGTGGGCGGCGATTCCCGCGGTCCGCACGCGACGCGTGATGCGCGGCTGTCGGCGTCGTCGCGCAACAGCATTGGCAATCAGCACGGCTTCAGGAGAATAACGATGTCAGTACAGATCATCATCCGCGAGACGAGAACCGGTCTCGAAATCGTCAGCGGCCAACGACGGCTCGACGCCTTGCTCGCCCTGCGCGACGAGGTCGTCGTGACGAGTCCCGGCATTGGGGAAATGGTGATCGCGCGTCTGCCCAATGGGCGCCTGCAGGGTTCGGCCAAGCCCGAGCATGTCGCTCTCTTTCGCCAACCCGATACGAGCGGCAACGCGAAAACGTTCGCCTAAAGAAAAACCCGCTCGCGGGGAGCGGGTCTCTCGCAAAAGAAAGTCTTGCGCGGCCGTTTCGGTCAGTCGTCGCGCGCCGGGTCGAGTCCGGGAAACAGCACGTCGGTGAACCCGAACTTCGAGAAGTCGGTGATACGCATGGGATACAGCTTGCCGATCAGATGATCGCACTCGTGCTGCACGACGCGCGCGTGAAAGCCTTCGGCGAGCCGCTCGATCGCGTTGCCGTACTGATCGAAACCCTGATAGCGGATCATGGAAAACCGCTGCACCGCGCCGCGCAGCCCCGGCACGGACAGGCACCCTTCCCAGCCCTCCTCCATGTCGTGCCCGTTCGGCGTGATGATCGGGTTGATGAGCACCGTCTCGGGCACCGGCGGCGCGTCGGGATAACGCTCGTTGTGTCCGAAACCGAAGATGACGACCTGCAGGTCGACACCGATCTGCGGTGCCGCGAGCCCCGCGCCGTTCGCGTCGCGCATCGTGTCGAACATGTCCTGCACGAGCGTGTGCAGTTCCGGCGTGTCGAAATGTTCGACAGGCTGAGCAATGCGCAACAGGCGCGGATCGCCCATCTTCAGGATTTCTCGGATCATGGCGTGACTCCTTCCAAAAGCTTCTTCATGCCGTCTTCGTCGACAACGGGAACCCCGAGTTCCTCCGCCTTCGCGAGTTTGCTGCCCGCTTCGGCGCCCGCCACGACGTAGTCGGTCTTTTTCGATACGGAGCCGGACACTTTCGCGCCGGCCGCTTCCAGCATTTCCTTCGCTTCTTCCCGCGAAAGCGTCGGCAACGTGCCCGTCAGCACGACGGTCTTGCCGGCCAGCGCGCCCTGCGGCGCTTTCGGCGCGGGCGGTCCCTCCGGCCACGACACCTTCATGCGCAACTGCTCGATGACATGCTGGTTGTGCGCTTCGCTGAAGAAATTATGGATGGCCTCAGCGACCACCGGCCCGACATCGTTCACTTCCAGCAACTGCTCGACGGACGCCGAAACGATCGGATCGAGCGATCCGAAGTGCTTCGCGAGATCCTTCGCCGTCGATTCGCCCACATGCCGAATGCCGAGCGCGTAAATGAAACGCGCGAGCGTCGTATGGCGCGCCTTCTCGAGTGAACCCAGCAGATTCTGCGCCGATTTGTCGGCGAAACGGTCGAGCGCCGCGAGCGTCGAGAAGCCGAGATGGAAGAGGTCGGCCGGCGTGCGAACCAGATTCTGCTCGACCAGTTGATCGATGATTTTTTCGCCGAGACCGTCGATATCGAGCGCGCGGCGCTGCGCGAAGTGCCAGAGCGCCTGCTTGCGCTGCGCCGGACAAAAAAGCCCGCCCGTGCAGCGCGCCACCGATTCGTCCGGCAGCCGCTCTATCTTCGAGCCGCAGACCGGGCATTCGGTCGGCATCACGAACTCGCGCGCATCGGCGGGACGGCGATCGAGAAGCGCGCCGACGACTTCGGGAATCACGTCGCCCGCGCGACGCACCGTGACCGTATCGCCGATGCGAATGTCCTTGCGCCGCACTTCGTCTTCGTTGTGCAGCGTGGCGTTCGTCACGGTCGCGCCGCCGACGAACACCGGCGCGAGGCGCGCGACCGGCGTGATGGCACCCGTGCGGCCGACCTGCACGTCGATGGCGAGCAGCTGAGTGAGCGCTTCCTGCGCCGGAAATTTGTGCGCGAGCGCGAAACGCGGCGCGCGCGAGACGAAGCCGAGCCGCTCCTGCTCCTCGCGACGATTCACCTTGTAGACGACGCCGTCGATGTCGTAAGGCAGTTTCTCGCGCTTCTCGCCCGTCTTGCGATAAAAGCCGAGCAAGCCTTCGGCGCCTTGCACGACGGCGCGCTCCGCGTTCACCGGCAGGCCCATTTCCTTGTACCAGTCGAGCAGCGCCGCGTGCGTGTCCGGCATTTCAGCGCCTTCGAGCACGCCGATGCCATACGCAAAAAACGACAGCGGCCGCTGCGCGGTCATCCGTGGGTCGAGCTGGCGCAGGCTGCCCGCCGCCGCGTTGCGCGGATTGGCGAACTCGCGTTGCCCGGCATCGCGCTGGCGCGCGTTCAGACGCTCGAAGTCGCGCTTGAACATAAGCACTTCGCCGCGCACGTCGACGCGCTTCGGCGCGCGCGCGCCTTTCAGCGTGAGCGGGATCGAGCGGATCGTGCGTACGTTCGCGGTGACGTCTTCGCCGGTCGCGCCGTCGCCGCGCGTCGAAGCCTGCACGAAGCGGCCGTCGTCGTAGCGCAGCGAGATTGCGAGGCCGTCGAACTTGAGTTCGCATGCGTATTCGACCGGCGCGGTTCCCAGCGCGTCCGATACGCGTTTGTCGAACGCGGCGATGTCTTCGTCCGCAAAACCGTTGTTGAGCGAGAGCATGGGCACGTCATGGACGACCGGCGCAAAGCCCTCGGCGACTTTCCCACCGACGCGCTGAGTGGGCGAATCCGGCGTGACGAGATCCGGATGTTCCGCCTCGATGCTCTGCAGTTCCTTGAACAACGTGTCGTATTCGGCGTCGGGCAAATCCGGCTGATCGAGCACGTAGTACGCGTAGTTCGCGCGCTCCAGTTCCGTGCGCAGCCAGGCCGCGCGCTCGGCCGGCCGGTCGGCGCTCGGCACGGCGGCGTGTGACCGCGCGGTCGCGGCGGATTCGGCTTTCGTTTTTGCGGACATGCGGCTTTCGGGGAATGAAGTAAGTCAGTCAACCGACCGTTCGATTGTCTCAGAAGATCGGTAAATCGTGGCATCGGCCGGACGGCATAGGCCGCGCGCAGCGTGCGGTGGCGCGCAGGAAACGGAAAGCGCCCCGGCGAGGGGCGCAATCAGGACTTCCACACGCGCCGCCCGATGCGGCGCATCGGGCGTGAAACGCGGCGTTACTGGCTAAAGAGTCTGCGCGTCGCGGCAGAGCCGGCCGGCATGCCTGCCTGCTCGAGCTTTGCGTAGAGCGTCATCAACTGCTTCTCGATGGCGAGCAGCGCCGATTCGGGCAACGGACGGCGCTGATCGTCGACGACGCGCGCCCCGATACGCTCCGACAGCGACTTCGCGTAATCGCACATGAGACGGAACGGCAGAATGTCTTCGTCGGCGACGGGCACGTCCAGCACCAGCGTGATCATCTGGCCGCCCTTGTACGTCAGGTCATCGCGCAGAAAGTTCGTGTCGCCGAACTGGAGCATGAACACCGGATTCTGCTTGCCGTCGAGCTTCACGAAACGCGTGCCGTCGCGCGAGAGCAGCAGGCCGTCTTGCGACGCCACCGCCTGCACGTAGTTCGCGGACCACGGCGCGCCGTCGGAGAGAATGTTGATCGAGAGTTGCGCGTCGCACTGCGCGGCGAACGCGTCCAGCTCGCGCGCCATGCCGACGGTTTCCATCATGTCGGGAAATTCGGGCGCGCCGTCGATGGCGTCCGCGAGACGCTGCACGCCGGTCACGAATTCGGAAAACTCCAGTTCATTGAGCGGGCCGCTGCGGTTCGCAAGCTGCGCGGCCGCGCGCAGCTCGTCGTATCGAACGCCGTGGCGCAGCAATTCCCACGCGTTCTCGCCTTCGGCCTTGCCTTCGATCGTCACGGGCTTGGTTCCCGCGCGGCGCAGGCGCTGCGCGAGCGGAATCACGCGATCTCCGGCGACGGGCGCGGCGAGACGAACCGGCACCACGCAGTCGATGCGCCGGTCGACGACCGCGGGCGGCGTCGACGAAACGGTGGTCGCGGCGGGCATCACCGGCTCGCTGCGCTCCTCGTCGATGACCGCGGGTTCATCGGCCACGCCGTTCGCGGACGTGGCTTCCGCCTGCAGATCGACGGGCATATCCGCCGGCGCGACGGCTGGGGCAACGGCCGCCGGCTCACTAGATTCGGGCGCGCCGCCGAAGCTCGGCTCGACGCGCACGTCGCGCGGCGCTTCGTCGGCGAGTTCGCCCGCGACCGGCTCGCGCCGCGTCGGGCGCACCGGTTCGATGAACGGCTGCTCGTCGTCGGTTTCCTGGCGCGCGAGCGCATCGGCGGCTTCGTCGGGCATCGGGCGGGGCATCTTGCGCCGCACCTTCGCCGTCTGCCATGCGTTGTACACCACCACGCCGCCCACCACCACGGCGCCCGCTCCGATCAAACCGAGTGTCAACTCGTCCATGCACGCTCCATCATTCTTTTGAGTTAAGAAGCGCCGCGCGATCTGTCGCATGCATCCGTTTGCGTTCCGGCCTGTTCGCCGCGTCGCCGATGCACGCCACTCCGCGCCTGCGCGCCTGGCCGGATGCGAACTCCGGCCTTTCATCCGTTCAAGAACCGGCGTCAGCCGTTCTGTGCGAAGCCCGCGGCGGATTCCATGTCCACCGCGACGATGCGCGACACGCCCTGCTCCTGCATCGTCACGCCAATCAACTGCTGCGCCATCTCCATCGCGATCTTGTTGTGCGAGATGAAGAGGAATTGCGTCTTGCTCGACATCGCCCGCACGAGATTGGCGAAGCGCTCGGTATTCGCGTCGTCGAGCGGCGCGTCCACTTCGTCGAGCAGACAAAACGGCGCGGGATTGAGCTGGAACATCGCGAAGACGAGCGCCGTCGCGGTGAGCGCCTTTTCGCCGCCCGAAAGCAGGTGAATGGTCGAATTCTTCTTGCCCGGCGGCTGCGCCATGACCTGCACGCCGGCATCGAGAATTTCGTCGCCGGTCATGATGAGCTTCGCCTGGCCGCCGCCGAAAAGCCGCGGGAACAGTTCGCCGAAGTGACGGTTCACCTCGTCGAACGTGCCTTGCAGGAGCGCGCGCGTTTCCTGGTCGATCTTGTGGATCGCGTCCTCGAGCGTGCCGATGGCGTCGTTCAGATCCGCCGATTGCGCGTCGAGGAAGTGCTTGCGCGCGGTGGCCGCCGCCAGTTCTTCGAGCGCGGCCATGTTGACCGGCCCGAGCGCGACGATCGCGTTGTTCAGCCGCGTGACTTCGCCTTGCAGATACGACGGCTTCATGTCCGGCGAGAGCTTCGCCTGCAACTCGGCTTCGTCGACGCCCGCCGCCTGCAACTGCTCGACGAACTGCTCGCCGCTGATGCGCGCCGCCTGCTCCTTCAACTGCAATTCGTTGATCTTGTCGCGCAGCGGTTGCAGCGAGCGCTCGACAGAAAGACGCTGCTCGTCGGCCTGACGCAGGCGCGCGGTCAGATCGTCCAGTTCCAAGCGCGCCGCGTGCAGCGCTTCCTCGCGAGCCGCGCGCACTTCGAGCGCGTCCTGCAGCCCGGTGTGCGCCGTCTGCTCGTTGATGGTTTCGAGTTCGGCGCGCGCGTCTTCGAGCGCGCCCGCGACACGCTCGCTCTGCTCCTGTGCCGTGCCGATATTGCGCTCGTATTCCTCGATCTTCGCCGCGAGACCGCGCACCGCGAAGTTCGCATCGCTCGCCGCGCGTTCGAGTTCGCGCAGTTCGTGACGCGCGCCGGTGAGCGTTTCGTCGAGCGCTTCGAAGGCGAGCTGGTTGTCCTCGAAGCGCGCCTGCAATTGCGCGATCTCGCCGTCGTGCTGCTCGAACGCGGCTTCGGATTCGGCGCGCAGCGCGCGCTGTTCCTCGATCTGCGCGGCGATTTCCTCGAGTTCCTCGCCGATCTGCGTGGTGCGCTGCGTATAGCGCTCGTGCGCCTGCGCGAGCTTGAGCGCGTCCATCTGCAAGGCGTGAACGCGCTGCGTGGCGCGATCGGCGGCGGCGCGCGCATCGGCGAGAACTTGCGATGCCTGCGTGTGCGCGGCGTCGGCGCGAACCGCGCTGGCCTTCGCTTCGTCGGCGAGAAGCGCTTGTGCGCGCACCTGTCGGGCGAGATTTTCGATTTCCTGCGCACGCGCGAGCATGCCCGACTGCTCGGAATCCGACGCATAAAGCTGCACGCCGACGCGCGTCACGAGATGGCCGGCTTTCACGACGAACGCGCCGCCTTCGGGCAACTGATTGCGCATCGCGAGCGCCTGCGCGATATCGTCGGCGATGAACGTGGCGCCGAGCCATTCGTTGAGCACCGCGCGGATGCCCGGATCGTCGATGCGCAAAAGCGATGTCAGCGGCCGCAGGCCCGGCGGCGCGTCGAGCGGCTTGCCAGCGGCGGGCGGCGCATAGAAGGCGAGCTTCGCGGGCGGCGCGTCGGTCGCGAAAGCCTTGATCCAGTCGAGATTCGAGACTTCGAGCGCGGAGAGACGCTCGCGCAGCACGGCTTCGAGCGCCGGCTCCCAGCCCGCTTCGACGTGCAGCTTCTTCCAGAGGCGCGGCAACGCGCCGAGTTCATGCTTGTCGAGCCACGGCTGGATTTTGCCCTCGGTCTGCACGCTTTCCTGCAGCGCCCTGAGCGCGGCAAGGCGCGCTTCGAGCTGATGAATCTGCGCGCTCTCCGCCTGCACGCGCTCTTGCGCCGCGCGGCGTTCGGCGTCGAGGCGCGGCACGGTTTCCTGCGCGTCGGCGAGGCGCGCCTGCGCTTCGGCGAGAATCTCTTCGTTCTCGGCAAGCTGCATGCGCAATTCTTCGAGCTGCGCTTCGTCCGGCGCGTCCAGTCCGCCGGCTTCGTTCTTCAGGCGTTCTTGACGTTGCTGCAATTGCTGAAGCTGCTGGTCCGCGTTGCGCTGATGCGCCGCTTCCAGCTTGAGCGCCTGCTCCGCGCGCGCGATGCCCGCGCGCTCTTCGTTCAGTTGCGTCTGCGCATCGCGCCAGCGGGCTTCGAGCGCGGGCAGCGCGTCGTGCTTCGCGGCGGCGGCGTCCGTAGCGATGGCGGCTCGCTCTTCGCCTTCGGCGAGCGCTTCCGATGCGCTTTCGATTTCGTCGCGCGCCTTCTGCGCCTGCATCTGCCATTGTTCACGCTGCGCGGTGAGCGCGGCGATCTGCGCCTGCACGCGATTGCGCGACTCCACGATGAAGCGAATTTCCGCTTCGAGCCGGCTCACTTCGGCATTCGCTTCGTAGAGCGCGCCCTGCGCGCCTTGCATGGCATCGCTTGCGCTGTAGTGCGCGACGCGCAGCGTCTCCAGTTGCGCTTCGACTTCGCGCAGACGCGCGGTCTGCGCTTCGAGTTCGATCTGCGCCTCGCGAATCGCGCGCTGCTGGCGCTCGGCCTCGTTGCCCGCTTCGTTCTTGCGCAGCAGCCACAGGAGGCGCTGCTTCTCTTCGCCCTCGGCCTGCAGTGCCTTGTATTTCGTCGCGACGACAGCCTGCGCTTCCAGCTTCTCGAGATTGGCCGTCAGCTCGCGCACGATGTCTTCCACGCGCGTGAGATTCTCCCGCGTATCGTGCAGACGATTCTCCGTCTCGCGCCGCCGTTCCTTGTACTTCGACACGCCCGCCGCTTCTTCGAGAAACACGCGCAGCTCTTCCGGCTTCGCCTCGATGATGCGGGCAATCATGCCCTGCCCGATGATCGCGTAGGCGCGCGGACCGAGACCCGTGCCGAGGAAGATGTCCTGAATGTCGCGGCGTCGCGCGGGCAGATTGTTGATGTAGTAGCTGGACGTGCCGTCGCGCGTGAGCACGCGCTTGACCGCGATCTCGCCGTAGGCGCTCCACTGGCCGGCGGCGCGGCCGTCGCCGTTATCGAAGATCAGCTCGACGCTTGCGCGGCTGCCGGGCTTGCGCGCGGTCGACCCGTTGAAGATGACGTCCTGCATCGACTCGCCGCGCAACTCCGATGCACGCGATTCGCCGAGCACCCAGCGCACGGCATCGATGATATTGGACTTGCCGCAGCCATTCGGCCCGACGACGCCGACGAGCTGGCCCGGTACCTGGAAATGCGTGGGATCGACGAAGGACTTGAAACCAGCGAGTTTGATCGAAGTGAGACGCACGGCGATATCGCTGTTTGAAGTGAATGACGGAGGATGAACGGCTGACGGGCCGAGGCGTGGCCCGTCGCGGATGATCGTCTCATGTGCGCCTGAGCCTGCCGGCCGCGGCGCGAGCGGACACCATCATACCATCGCGCGTGTCGATTTCTTTTTGCCTTCAGGGTCGTGCGGCGGCCTCTGCGAAGGCTCGCCGCGCGGTCGATGCACCCACGCCGACAGCACGCAGGCGGCCACGATGCATGCGCCGCCGGCCCATTCGCGCGGCCCCGGCGCCTCGTTCGCGATGAGCCACGACGAGAGCGCCGTGACCACCAGTTCGAACAGCATGATGATGGACGCGCGATTGGCCGGCACGCGCGCGAGCCCGATCTGCACGATTACGTTGTTGACCGCGAGCACGACGCCGAGCCCCATCACGATGAACAAAACGACGCCCATCTGCGAGGCGGCGGGCGCGGCGCGCATCGGCTCGAAGAAGCTCGCGAGCGTCGCGACGATGGCCGCGCCGCCGAAGATCACGGCCGTTCGCATTTCGGGCTTCATGCGGGGCAAGGTCCGCGTGATCCTGACGACGAGCACGTTGCTCATCGCGAAGCCCATGCCGCCCGCGAGACCGGCCCATTCCGCCGCATTCGCCGGCAGCGGCATGCCGAGTTCGGGCGACCAGAGCATCGTGACCGCGCCCGCGAGCGACAGCAGCGAAAGCGCGGCGTCGGCGCGCGTGAGGCGGTCCTTCAGGATGAAATGCGCGAAGATCGCGGTCCACGCCGGCGTCAGATAGAAGAGCAGCAGCACGCGCATCACCTGGCCGTGGATCGCTCCCCACACGAAGCCGACGCTCGTCACGCCCGCCGCGATGCCCAGGCACACGAGCAGCCAGTGCCATGAAATCGTGCGGATCGAGCGGTGTTTCAGCGCGAGCACGAAGAGGCACGCGGCGCCGCTCGTCGTCGCGCTGGCGGCCGTGCCGGTGAGCCCCATCGACGCGAGCAGGCGCATCGGATACCAGACGAAGCCCCATACCGATGCGCCGAGCATGATCGCGAGCGTCGGCAGCGCGTCGTGAACACGGCGCGTCATGGATGCGCTCCCGCGCGCGTGGTTTTTGTCGATTCGAAGCTCGTCATGCCGTATCCGGTTTTTGCCGCCGTGCGCCTTCGGGCGCGAAGGGCGCGCGGTATAATCGCCCGCTTATCGTCCGATTATCACCCGCTTCCCTGCTGTCTTTTTCATGCCGCCGCGCCGCGCGTTCGGGCGCATCCGCAGCGGCGCGCATGGCGCCTGCGCGCCGCCCGACGTTCATCGCTCAAACCGACACGCCGTGAATCCACTTCTTCAGACACTCCAGTCGTATCCATTCGAAAAACTTCGCGTGCTGTTCAAGGGCATCGAGCCGCGCGCCGGATTCACGCCGATCAGCTTCGGCATCGGCGAGCCGAAGCATCCGACGCCCGCGTTCATCCGCGATGCCGTCGTCAACGCGCTCGACGGCCTCGCCGCATATCCCGCCACGCTCGGCAGCGAGCCGCTGCGCGAAGCCATCGCCGCGTGGGTCAAGGCGCGCTACGGGCTCGCTTCCATCGATGCCGCGACCGAAGTGCTGCCGGTTTCCGGCTCGCGCGAAGCCTTGTTCGCGCTCGCGCAGACGGTCATCGACAGCCGCAGCACGCCCGCGTTGTCGGGCGGCCAACCGCCGATCGTACTCTGCCCGAACCCGTTCTACCAAATCTATGAAGGCGCGGCGCTGCTCGCGGGCGCGCAACCCTTCTTCGTCAATAGCGATCCGGCGCGCAACTTCGCGTGCGACTACTCGACCGTGCCCGAGGATGTCTGGGCGCGCACGCAACTGCTCTATGTCTGCTCGCCGGGCAACCCCACGGGCGCGGTGCTCACGCTCGACAACTGGCGCGAACTCTTCGCGCTCTCCGACAAGCACGGCTTCGTGATCGCATCCGACGAATGCTATTCGGAGATCTATTTCGACGAAGCGCATCCGCCGCTCGGCGGCCTCGAAGCCGCGCGCCTGCTCGGTCGCGGCTTCGAGCGGCTCGTCATGTTGTCGAGCCTGTCGAAGCGCTCGAACGTGCCGGGCATGCGCTCGGGCTTCGTCGCCGGCGACGCGTCGGTGCTCAAGAGTTTCCTGCTGTATCGCACGTATCACGGCGCGGCGCTCTCGACCGTGTTTCAGCGCGCGAGCATCGCGGCCTGGCAGGACGAGGCGCACGTGCGCGAGAACCGCGCGCTCTATCTGAGCAAGTTCCAGACGGTCACGCCGATGCTCGCGGACGTCCTCGACGTGCGTCTGCCCGATGCCGCGTTCTATCTCTGGGCGAACGTTTCGCGCACCGGACTCAGCGACACCGAGTTCGCGGCGCGCCTCTACGCCGACTATAATGTGACGGTTCTGCCGGGCTCCTACCTCGCTCGTCCCGCGCATGGCACGAATCCCGGCGAGGGGTTCGTCCGCATCGCGCTCGTCGCCGGGACCGGGGAATGTATCGAAGGCGCCCGCCGCATCGTCGAATTTTGCCGCACGCTTCCTTCCTGACGCGCTGCCGGTCCAACTCTCCATTCTTGATATCACTATGTCGGAACAACTTCAGAGCATCATCGACAACGCCTGGGAAAACCGCGCGGAGCTGTCGGCCAAAGCCGCGCCCGCCGACGTGCGCGACGCCGTCTCGCATGCCATCGAACAACTCGACAAGGGCGCGCTGCGCGTCGCCGAGAAGCGCGACGGCGACTGGGTTGTCAACCAGTGGCTCAAGAAAGCGGTGCTGCTCTCGTTCCGTCTCGAAGACAACGTGCCGATGCCCGCGGGCGGCTACTCGCAGTTTTACGACAAAGTGCCCTCGAAGTTCGCGAACTACACCGCCGAAGACTTCGCGGCAGGCGGCTTTCGCGTGGTGCCGCCCGCCATCGCGCGCCGCGGCTCGTTCATTGCGAAGAACGTGGTGCTGATGCCGTCGTACACGAACATCGGCGCTTACGTCGACGAAGGCACGATGGTCGATACGTGGGCCACCGTCGGCTCGTGCGCGCAGATCGGCAAAAACGTGCACCTGTCGGGCGGCGTCGGCATCGGCGGCGTGCTGGAGCCGCTGCAGGCGAACCCGGTCATCATCGAGGACAACTGCTTCATCGGCGCGCGCTCGGAAGTGGTGGAAGGCGTGATCGTCGAAGAGAACTCGGTCATTTCGATGGGCGTGTACCTCGGACAGAGCACGAAGATCTACGATCGCGAAACGGGCGAAGTCAGCTACGGCCGCATTCCGGCGGGCTCGGTCGTGGTCGCGGGCAATCTGCCCTCGAAGGACGGCTCGCACAGCCTGTACTGCGCGGTCATCGTGAAGAAGGTCGACGCCAAGACGCGCGCGAAAGTCGGCCTGAACGAACTGCTGCGAGGCGACTGACCGTGGCGCGATCCGCTGCGACAACCGTCGTCTACGGCATTCCCAACTGCGACACCGTGAAGAAGGCGCGCGTCTGGCTCGAAGAGCACGGCGTGCCCTTCGAGTTTCACGATTTCAAGAAAGCCGGCGTCTCGAATGCGCTGCTTCAGGACTGGCTGAAGGACGTGTCGCTCGACCAGCTCATCAACAAGCGCGGCACGACGTGGCGCGGCTTGTCGGATGTGCACAAGGCCGAAGCCGACACCACCTCGGGCGCAATCGCGCTGATGATCCACAAGCCGTCGATCATCAAGCGGCCAGTCGTGGTCGTGAATGGACGCGTCAAGACGCTCGGTTTTTCGGCCGAGCAGTACGAGACGCTCTTCGCGTGAGCGCGTGCGATGGCTGCGAACGTCATGCCATCGCACGCATTGCACCGACGCCGAATCGCCTGCCGGCCGCGCGCCGGCATTTTTTATCGCTGTCCAGGAAGCAGGCTCCAACCATGTCCGGCACACTCTCCCTCACCGAAGCCCTGATCGGGCGCGCGTCCGTCACGCCCGACGATCGCGAATGCCAGTCGCTCATGATCGAGCGCTTGTCCGCCATTGGCTTCGACTGCGAGACCATCGCGTCGGCCGGCGTCACGAATCTGTGGGCGGTGAAGCGCGGCACGGACGGCGCGCAAGGCAAGCTGCTCGCGTTCGCCGGACACACCGATGTCGTGCCGACCGGCCCCGTCGAACAATGGAGCTCGCCGCCCTTCACGCCGACGCATCGCGACGGCAAGCTCTACGGGCGCGGCGCGGCGGACATGAAGGCATCGCTCGCGGCGTTCGTCATATCGAGCGAGGAATTCGTCGCGCGGCATCCGCGGCATCGCGGCTCGCTCGCGCTGCTCATCACGAGCGACGAGGAAGGCCCCGCCACCGACGGCACCGTCAAGGTCGTCGAAGCGCTGAAGGCGCGCGGCGAGCGGCTCGACTACTGCATCGTCGGCGAGCCCACGTCCAACGAAACGCTCGGCGACATGGTGAAAAACGGGCGGCGCGGCTCGATGTCCGGCAAGCTCGTCGTGAAGGGCGTGCAGGGACACATTGCGTATCCGCATCTCGCGAAGAATCCGATTCATCTGCTTGCGCCCGCGCTCGCCGAACTCGTCGGGCAGCGTTGGGACGACGGCAACGAATACTTTCCGCCGACGACCTGGCAAGTGTCGAACCTGCGCTCGGGCACGGGCGCGACGAACGTGATTCCCGGCCATGCCGAGCTGATGTTCAACTTCCGCTTCTCGACAGCGAGCACCGTCGAAGACCTGCAAAGCCGCGTGCACGCGATTCTCGACAAGCACGCGCTCGACTACGAACTCGCATGGACGGTTAGCGGCCTGCCGTTTCTGACGCCGCGCGGCGCGCTGTCGAACGCGCTCGAAAAAGCCATCCATGACGAAACCGGCGTGCGTCCGGAATTGTCGACGACAGGCGGCACGTCGGATGGACGCTTCATCGCGCGCATCTGCGAGCAGGTCGTCGAATTCGGTCCGCCCAACGGCAGCATCCACAAAATCGACGAACATGTCGAAGTACGATTCATCGAGCCGCTCAAGAACGTGTACCGCCGCGTGCTCGAAGAACTGATCGCCTGAATCCTCACCCGCAAAAGAACAAGGAGCCTGCGATGGCGCTACCTTTCACCACTCTTCGCGACCTGCTTCGCTTCGGCGTATCGCGCTTCACCGAGGCGGGCTTGTCGTTCGGTCATGGCTCGACCAACGCCTACGACGAAGCCGCGTACCTCATCCTGCATACGCTGCACCTGCCGCTCGACACGCTCGAACCTTTCCTCGACGCGCGCCTGCTCGACACCGAAATCGACGCCGTGATGCAGGTCATCGAGCGCCGGGCGAAAGAGCGCGTGCCTGCCGCGTACATCACGCAGGAAGCGTGGATGCACGGCCGGCGCTTCTATGTGGACGAGCGCGTGATCGTGCCGCGTTCGTTCATCGGCGAGTTGCTGCAGGACGGCTTGCAGCCCTATGTGCCGGACCCGGACCACGTCACACGCGTGCTCGAGCTTTGCACCGGCTCTGGATGTCTCGCGATTCTCGCGGCGCAGGCCTTCGAGAACGCCGATGTCGATGCCGTCGACATCTCCGCCGATGCGCTCGCCGTCGCACGCCGCAATATCGACGACTACGCGCTGCAAGACCGCGTGACGCTTCACGAAGGCGACCTTTACGCGCCGCTGTCCGCCGCGCGCTACGAAGTCATCGTCACGAACCCGCCGTATGTCAACGCGACGGCGATGCAATCGCTGCCCGAGGAATATCGTCACGAGCCGGAACTCGCGCTCGCGGGCGGCGCGGACGGCATGGACGTCGTGCGGCGCATCGTGCGCGATGCCGGCAAGTGGCTCACGGAAGATGGCGTGCTCGTCGTGGAAATCGGCAACGAGCGCGCGAACGTGGAAGCGGCGCTGGGCGGCCTCGAACTTGTCTGGCTTTCGACGAGCGCCGGCGACGACAACGTGTTTCTCATCCAGGCGGCCGATCTGCCCACCTGACCAAACGCGCCGACGCATTTCGACGGCGTCGCGCGCTCGACGTTCGGTAAGATGACGCATCGCCGCTTCGGGCGGCGTTCGTCATCCCGCTGCGCGCGCACTGCGCGCAGCGTTTCGAACCAGCGCATCTCTATGCAAGCAGCAGACTGGCTCCACGTCGGCACGCTCGTGATGGCCGCGCATGTGCTCGGCGTCATCGCCGCCGTGCATGCGATCATCAATACCCGCACCTCGCAGGGCGCGGTCGCGTGGGCGGTGTCGCTCGTCGCGATGCCTTATCTCACGCTCATTCCTTATCTCTTTCTCGGCCGCAGCAAGTTCGCGGGTTACATCGACGCGCGCCGCCTCGAAATTGAAATCCTGCGCAATCGCTCGAAGCCGGTGGAGTGGGAATCGCCCGAGCGCAGCGATGCCTCGCACGGCGACCTGGCGCTCGCCGATGCTTCGGGCGTGCGCGGCGAACTCGCGCCGGGGCCAGCCGAATATCTCGGCAATCCCACTATTCGAACGCTGCAACGGCTCTCCGGCATGCCGTTTTTGCACGGCAACTCGGTGCGCGTGCTCGTCAACGGGGACGCCACGTTCGCCGCGATCCTCGAAGCGATCGAAGCCGCCGAGCGCTATGTCGTCGTGCAGTTCTTCATCGTGCGCGCGGATGCGCTCGGCGAGTTGCTGAAGGACGCGCTCATCGCGAAGGCCAAGGCCGGTGTGCGCGTCTATTTCCTCTACGACAGCATTGGCAGCTTCGACCTGCCGCATCGCTACGTGCATGCGCTGCGCGCGGGCGGCGTCGAGGCGCATCCGTTCGCGACCAAGCGCAAGTTCGTGAACCGCTTTCAGATCAACTTCCGCAATCATCGGAAGATCGTCGTGGTGGACGGCAAGCGCGCGTTCGTCGGCGGGCACAACGTGGGCGTCGAATATCTCGGCGGCAATCCGCGTCTCTCGCCCTGGCGCGACACGCACGTCGAAGTGCGCGGGCCGGCCATCGCGAGCATCCAGTTCGTGTTCACGGAAGACTGGTACTGGGCGACGCAGCGCCTTCCCGAACTCGGCCCCGCTCCGCACGCCGACGACAACATGCACTGCATGGTGCTGTCGAGCGGTCCCGCCGACAAGCAGGAGACCTGCTCGCTCTTCTTCGTCGAGGCGATCAACGCGGCGCGCGAGCGCATCTGGATCACGTCGCCGTATTTGATCCCGGACGAAGCCGTGTTTTCCGCGCTGAGGCTCGCCGTGATGCGCGGCGTGGACGTCCGTATCCTGATCCCGAGCCGGCGCGATCATCGCGTCGTGTTCGCCGCATCGAAGCTCTACGCCTACGACCTCGTGCTGGCGGGCGTGCGAATCTTCCGTTACGTGCCGGGGTTCCTGCACCAGAAGGTCGTGCTCGTCGACGACATCGCCGCCTCGGTAGGCAGCGCCAATCTCGATAACCGCTCGTTCCGCCTCAACTTCGAGATCACCGTGCTGACGGTCGACCGTCATTTCGCGCGCGAAGTCGGGCGCATGCTGCTCGCGGACTTCGCGCATGCGTATGAAATCGACGGCGACGATTATCGCGGCGCCGCGTTCTGGCGGCGCATGGCGATGCACGTCGCGCGGCTTTTCTCGCCGATCCTCTAACTCGCTCAGAGCAGCTTTTCGACGTCGTCCGCGATCGAATCGGGCTTCGTGATCGGCGCATAGCGCTTCACGATCCGGCCGTCGCGGTCGATCAGGAACTTCGTGAAGTTCCATTTGATCGCCTCGAGACCGAGCACGCCGGGCTGGCTCTGCGTCAGATACTTGAAGAGCGGGTGCGCCTTCGGTCCGTTGACGTCGATCTTCGCGAACATCGGAAAGCTCACGCCGTAATTCGTCTCGCAGAAGCTGCCGATCTGCGCGGCGTCGCCGGGTTCCTGCTTGCCGAACTGATTGCACGGGAAGCCGAGCACTTCGAAGCCGCGCGCGGCATACAAGGTGTACAACTCCTGCAAGCCCTTGTATTGCGGCGTGAATCCGCATTCGCTCGCCGTGTTCACGATGAGCAGCACCTTGCCGCGATATGCGTCGAGGCCGACGGTCGCGCCGTCGAGCGTTTCGGCCGTGAAGCCATAGATGCTGTCGGTAGTTGAACTCATGCCATGCTCCGCGCAGTGAAATGTCAAAGTCAGGCGATGCTACTACCGCGCGCGTTCGCCCGCCATCGGCCGAACGGACGATCCTCGGCGAGCCGCCCGCCCGGTCTAAAATAGCGCTTTCCTCCAGTCCGCGCCCTTTCGCCGCCATCCCGACGTGATTCGCTTCAACCAGTTCAGCCTGTCCCGCGGCACGAAGCCGCTTTTCGAAGAGACGAGCTTCACGCTCAATCCGGGCGAGAAAGCCGGGCTCGTCGGCGCGAACGGCGCGGGCAAGTCCACACTTTTCGCCGTGCTGCGCGGCGAGCTGCACGCGGACGGCGGCGATTTTTCGATGCCGCCGTCGTGGCGTATCGCGCACGTCGCGCAGGAAACGCCTGCCGTCGATCGTTCCGCGCTCGACTACACGCTCGACGGCGACACGAATCTGCGGGCCATCGAGGCGCGCATCGCGGCGGCGTCCGCGTCCCACGACGGCGCCGCCGAAGCGGAAGCGCACGCCGCTTTCGCCGACGCCGACGGCTACACCGCGCCCGCGCGCGCCGAAACGTTGCTGCTGGGCCTCGGCTTCACGCTGGAACAGACGCGCGAGCCGGTCACGAGCTTTTCGGGCGGCTGGCGCATGCGCCTGAACCTCGCGCAGGCGCTGATGTGCCCGTCGGACCTGCTGCTTCTCGACGAGCCGACCAACCACCTGGACCTCGACGCGATCGTCTGGCTGGAAGACTGGCTCGGCCGCTATCCGGGCACGCTCGTGGTCATCTCGCACGACCGCGAATTCCTCGATTCCGTCTGCAACGTCACGCTGCACCTGGAGAACCGGCAGGTGAAGCGCTACGGCGGCAACTACAGCCAGTTCGAAGTGCTGCGCGCGCAACAACTGGCGTTGCAGCAGAGCGCCTACGAAAAGCAGCAGAAAACGGTCGCGCATCTGCAGAGCTTCATCGACCGCTTCAAGGCGAAGGCGACGAAGGCGAAGCAGGCGCAAAGCCGCGTGAAGGCGCTCGAGAAGATGGAGCTGATCGCGCCCGCGCATGCGAGTTCGCCGTTCACATTCGAATTCCGCACGCCCGATGCCGCGCCCAATCCGATGATGGTGATGGAAAGCGTGCGCTGCGGTTATCGAAGCGATGAAGGCGCCGAGATTCCGATCGTCGAGGGCGTCACGCTTTCGATCCAGAACGGCCAGCGCATCGGCTTGCTGGGCGCGAACGGTCAGGGCAAATCGACGCTCATCAAGACACTCGCGGGCACGATCGAACCGCTCTCGGGCCATGTCCGGCAGGGCAAGGGCCTGCAAATCGGCTACTTCGCGCAGCATCAACTGGAGACGCTGCGCCCCGACGATTCCGCGCTCGCTCATCTCGCGCGCCTCGCACCGGACACGCGCGAACAGGAATTGCGCGACTTTCTCGGCAGCTTCAATTTCTCGGGCGATATGGCCACCGCGAAGATCGCGCCGTTTTCCGGCGGCGAAAAGGCGCGGCTCGCGCTTGCGCTCATCATCTGGCAGAAGCCGAATCTGCTTCTGCTCGACGAGCCGACCAATCACCTCGATCTCGAAACGCGTCACGCGCTAACCATGGCGCTCGCGCAGTTCGAAGGCACGCTTATTCTCGTGTCGCACGACCGGCACTTGCTGCGCGCGACCACCGACACGTTCATGCTCGTCGCGAAACATCGGCTGAGTCCGTTCGACGGCGATCTCGACGACTATCGCGACTGGCTCCTGCAGCACGCCGCCGAAACCCGCGCGGCGGCGAAGGAAGCGAGCGGCGCGGCTTCAGCCGCGGGCGATGCGCAGGACAGCGCGCAAAATCGGAAGGAGCAGCGCAGGCTGGAGGCGCAGGAGCGGCAAAAGCTGTCGCATCTGAAAAAGCCGCTGCAATCGCGCATCGCGAAAATCGAGAAGGAAATGGAGACGCTCAACGCGGAGAAGTCGGCGCTCGATGCGTTCGTCGCCGATCCCGCGAGCTACGAAGCCGCGCAAAAAGCCAAGCTGACGGAGACGATTCGGCGTCAGGGCGAAGTCAACGCCCGGCTCGAAACGCTCGAAATGGCCTGGCTCGAAGCGCACGAGGAACTGGAACAGATCGGTTCATAAGGACCCACGGAGACCTGCGACTTGACGAATCCTCCCGCCCTCGCCGGCCTTCGTGTTCTGGACTTGACGCGGCTTTTGCCCGGCCCCGTCGCGACGCTGCGCCTCGCTGAACTGGGCGCGGACGTGCTCAAGATCGAGCCGCCCGGCGAGGGCGACTACGCGCGCGCGATGCTGCAAAGCGACGCCGACCGAAAGAGCGGGACGCCCAGCGCGTTCTATCGCATCGTGAATCGCGGCAAGCGGTCGCTCACGCTCGATCTCAAGAGCGCGGAAGGCCGCGCGAAGCTGATCGAACTGGCGCGCGACGCCGACGTGCTCATGGAGAGCTTCCGGCCATCGGTCATGACGCGGCTCGGCGTCGGCTACGACGTGCTGCGTGAGGCAAATCCGAAGCTCGTGTACTGCGCGATCACGGGCTTCGGCAGCGAAGGCCCGTTCGCGGACAAGGCCGGACACGACCTCGATTACATCGCGTATGCGGGCGTGCTCGACCAGCTCGCTGCGCCCGATGGTTCGCCCATCGTGCCGAACTTCCAGCTTGCCGACTTGCTCGGCGGTGCGCTCGCGGCAGTCGTGGAAACGCTCGCGGCGCTCTGGCACGTCGCGCGCGGCGGCGACGGGCGCCGCATCGATATATCGATGACCCACGCCGTCCATGCGCACAACGTCATGGCGCACATCGCGCTCGCCAATGGCAACGAGGCAAGCACGCGCGCGGGCGCCGGCCTGCTCAACGGCGGCGTGCCCTGCTACAACGTGTATCGCACGCGGGATGAGCGCTTCGTCGCGGTGGGCGCGCTCGAACTGAAGTTCTGGCAAAACCTGTGTCAGGCGCTCGGACGGCCGCACTGGGCCGCGCAACATTGGAGTCTTGGTCAAGCCATCGGCGGCGCGGACGCGAAAGCGCTGACCGCGCAAGTCGCCGCGCGCTTCGCCGAGCGCACGCGCGACCAATGGATCGCACTTCTCGAACCGCTCGACTGCTGCGTGGCGCCCGTGCTCTCGCCCGCCGAAGCCGCAGTGCATCCGCTCTTCGCGGGCCGCGAAGCCTAGCGTCGCGGCAAGGTCTGTCGCGGCTGGCGCTCGTCGTCGACGAGTACGTGCTTGCGCCCCGTGACGTGACGGCGAATGGTGGCGACGACTTCGTCCTCGGTCACGTCCGCAGCCACGACGCGCCGCGAAATCTGCCCTTCGCCGTCGATCCATTCCACGATCCGGCAACCGCTGCCCCACGGCTGCTGCAAGGGCGCCGAAACGCGGCATCCGCGCAGATGAAACGCGGGCGTCGGCCGGGCAGTTTTGGCATGTTTCAAAGCGTGGTCCTCTCGATGCGTCCAGTCGCTGCGGTTTCACTGCGTCCGCAGCCCCGAAAGCATATGAAAACCGCGCGTGCGTTGGGTTACAGCGCCGCGCGACTTTCTTACGGCCCGTTACCGAGGGTCCGATCCGTTCATCGCGCGCGGCGAGATCATTCGAGATCACGCACGCGATCGATCGCTTCCTCGATGCGGTCGACCGCAATCACCTCGAGGCCTTCGACAGGCTGCTTCGGCGCGTTGGCCTTCGGAATCAACGCCACCGAAAAGCCCAGCTTGGCTGCCTCCTTCAGACGATCCTGCCCGCGCGGCGAAGGACGGATCTCACCGGCAAGCCCGACTTCGCCGAACGTGATGAGGCCTTTGGGCAGCGGCTTGTTGCGCATCGACGAGTGAATCGCGAGCAGCACCGCGAGGTCGGCGGCAGGCTCGGTTATCTTCACGCCGCCGACGGCGTTCAGGAACACGTCCTGATCGAAACACGCGATGCCCGCATGCCGATGCAGCACCGCGAGCAGCAGCGCGAGCCGGTTCTGTTCGAGGCCCACCGCGAGTCGCCGGGGATTCGGCACATGCGCGGTATCGACGAGCGCCTGCACTTCCACGAGCAGCGGCCGCGAGCCTTCCTGCGTGACGAGCACGCACGATCCCGCGACGCTCTGCTCGTGCTGCGACAGAAAAAGCGCCGAAGGATTCGCCACGCCGCGCAAGCCCTTCTCCGTCATCGCGAAGACGCCGAGTTCGTTCACCGCGCCGAAGCGGTTCTTGAATGCGCGCACGAGGCGGAAAGACGAGTGCGTGTCGCCTTCGAAGTACAGCACGGTATCGACGATATGCTCCAGCACGCGCGGTCCCGCGAGACTGCCTTCCTTCGTCACATGGCCGACCATGATGATCGAGGTGCCCGTCTGCTTGGCGATGCGCGTCAGTTGCGCCGCGCATTCGCGGACCTGCGCGACGGAACCCGGCGCGGACGTGAGCGCTTCGGAGTAAATCGTCTGGATGGAATCGATGACGGCGACTTCCGGACGTTGCTCGTCGATCGTCGCCTGAATCTTTTCGAGCTGGATTTCCGCGAGCAGCGAAAGATCGGCCGCCGCGCTCGCCGAACCGCCGAGCAGTCCGAGCCGCTGCGCCCGCAGCGCGATCTGCGCGCCGGATTCTTCTCCACTGATATAGAGCGCTGGCCGCTCGCGCGCGATTTCCGCGAGCGATTGCAGGAGCAACGTGGACTTGCCGATGCCCGGATCGCCGCCGATCAGCACCACGCCGCCCGCCACGAGACCGCCGCCGAGCACGCGGTCGAATTCGCCAACGCCGGTGGTGAAGCGCGGCACGTCCGACGCTTCGATATCGGCGAGACGCTGCACCGGCGAGTTCTTCGCGAGCGCCTGAAAGCGATGCGCCGAGGGCGCCTGCTCCACCGATTCCACCAGTGTGTTCCACGCGCCGCACGACGCGCACTGCCCCGTCCACTTCGGCGATTGCGCGCCGCATTCGCTACAGATATAGAGCGCTTTTCCCTTTGCTGCTTTCGCCACGTATTGCCTTTTTTCGTATTCGATTCTTTCGCGCGGATCAGTCGCCCGCGCTTATTCCGCCCGCACCGGCACGCGCTGGGCGATGGCGCACATCAACTCGTAGCCGATAGTGCCGCATGCGCTCGCCACGTCGTCGATGGGCAGATTCGCGCCCCACAGTTCGACGCGCGAACCGACGCCCGCGCCCTGGCACGGCGTGAGATCGACGGTGAGCATGTCCATCGAGACGCGGCCGACGAGCGCCGTTCTCACGCCATCGACGATGACCGGCGTGCCTTCGGGCGCGACGCGAGGATAACCGTCCGCGTAGCCGCACGCGACGACGCCGATGCGCATCGGCCGGCTTGCCGTGTAGGTCGAGCCGTAGCCGATGCTATGCCCCGCTTGCACCGTCTGCACCGCGATCAGTTCCGAGCCGAGCGTCATCGCGGGCTTGAGGCCGGTATCGGCGATGTCGGCGGTCACGCCCGAGGGCGACGCGCCATACAAGATGATGCCGGGCCGCACCCAGTCGAAATGCGCGGACGGATGCCACAGCACCGCCGCCGAATTCGACAGGCTGCGCGCGCCCGCGATGCCTTCCGCGCCCCGCTCGAACGCTTCGAGCTGGTGCGCGATGCCGCGCTCGCTGTCGGCGTCCGAAAAATGGGTCATGAGCGTAATCTGCCCGACGCCCTGACACGCGCGCGCCCGCTCCCACGCGGCGCGATAACGCTCCGGCGTATAGCCGAGGCGGTTCATGCCGCTATTCATCTTGAGCTGGATGTTGACGGGCTTCGAGAGCCGCGCCATCTCGAGCATGCGCAGCTGTTCGTCGCAGTGAACCGCCGTGGTCAGGCTGTAGCGGTCGATCACGTCGATGTCGGTCGGACGGAAAAAGCCTTCGAGCAGCAGGATCGGGCCGGCCCAGCCGAGCTCGCGCAACTTCGCGGCTTCTTCCAGGTCCAGGAGGCCGAAGCCGTCCGTCGCGCGAAGTCCGGGGAACACTCGCGCGAGTCCGTGGCCATACGCATTAGCCTTGACGACGGCCCAGATCTTGGATTTCGGCGCGTACTTGCGCGCAACGGCGAGATTATTGGCAAGTGCAGGGGTATGAATTGTGGCTGAAAGGGGGCGCGGCATGAGCGTTCAATGGAAATACGGTTCAGGCGGAAAGGCAAGCATACGCCATCGGGGCGATGGGCCGCTGCGCCGATCAAGACACCTTGGGAATCAGTACCTTATGACGAATTTCGCGCGCGGAGCCTTCAGTTCGCACGCGATCGAGATTACTGCTAGTCAGAATGCGCCTATTTTCGTGTTATAAAGCCGTGCACACAACCCATTTCGAACGGCATAAGCCCGAACGCAAGACCGGCGGTATCCGGAGCGTCGGGGGCGGATCACCCGCAGTGAGGAAAGCTTCGGATCAGATGAAAAAAGGTTTTTACACCATCATGGCCGCGCAGTTTTTCTCATCGCTGGCCGATAACGCACTACTGATCGCTGCCATCGCACTGCTGAAAGACCTTCACGCGCCGAACTGGATGACGCCGCTGCTCAAGCTGTTCTTCGTGCTCTCCTATGTGGTTCTCGCGGCGTTCGTCGGCGCTTTCGCGGATTCCCGGCCCAAGGGCCGCGTGATGTTCGTGACCAATTCCATCAAGGTAGTCGGCTGCATCACGATGCTCTTTGGCGCGCATCCGCTGCTCGCTTATGGCATCGTCGGCTTCGGGGCGGCGGCGTATTCGCCCGCGAAGTACGGCATTCTCACCGAACTCCTGCCGCCCGACCGGCTCGTCGCGGCGAACGGATGGATCGAAGGCACGACGGTCGGCTCCATCATTCTCGGCACCGTGATGGGCGGCGCGCTCATCAGCCCGCATATCGCGAGCCATCTTCTAAGCCTGCACATTCCGCGCATCAAGACGCCCGCCGAAGCCGCGATGCTCGTCATCATGACGATGTACGTCGTCGCCGCGATCTTCAACCTGCGCATTCCCGACACCGGCGCGCGCTATCCCAAGCAGGAAACGCGGCCGGTCAAGCTCATCACCGATTTCGCCGACTGTTTCCTCACGCTCTGGCGCGACAAGCTCGGCCAGATTTCGCTCGCCGTCACGACGCTCTTTTGGGGCGCGGGCGCGACGCTTCAGTTCATCGTGCTGAAATGGGCGGAAGTCTCGCTCGGCATGACGCTCTCGCAAGCGGCCATCCTGCAGGCGGTGATCGCGGTCGGGGTCGCGGTGGGCGCGGTGCTCGCGGCGGCGCGCGTGCCGCTCAAGCGCTCGCTGTCGGTGCTGCCGGTCGGCATCATGATGGGCATCGCCGTCATGCTGATGGCGTTCTACACGCGCCATCTCTTTCCCGCGCACTGGGGCATCTATTTCGGCAAGCTCCATTTCCCCGGTTATCTGCTGATTGCGTATCTGTTCCTGATGATCGTCGGCGGTCTGTCCGGCTTCTTCGTGGTGCCGATGAACGCGCTGCTTCAGCATCGCGGGCATGTGCTGCTGTCGGCGGGACACTCGATTGCCGTGCAGAACTTCAACGAGAACCTGTCGGTGCTCGTCATGCTGTGTCTTTATGCGGTGCTCGTCTGGCTCGACGTGCCGATTCAATTCGTGATCGTGCTGTTCGGCTCGTTCGTGTGCCTCATGATGTACTTCGTCATGCGTCGCCATCAGGCGAATCAGCGCGCGTTCGATTCGGTCGCGCTCATCGGCGAAGCGCATCACTGATTCGTTCCCGCGCGCGTTGCGCGTATCGGCTAATCTCTTTTCATCATGCAATCAGCCGATCTCTTCTCGTTCGTCACGCGCCTGCGCGAGCGCGCGCCGCTCGTGCATTGCCTGACGAACCTCGTCGTCACGAATTTCACCGCGAACGTGCTGCTCGCGATCGGCGCCGCGCCCGCGATGGTCGTCGCGCGCGAAGAAGTCGCCGAGTTCGCGCCGGTCGCGAATGCGCTCCTGGTCAATCTCGGCACGCTCGATGTCCCGCAGACGCGCGCGATCCGCGCCGCCGTCGAAGCGGCCAACGGCGCGGGCACGCCGTGGGTGCTGGATCCGGTCGCGGTCGGCCCGCTCGCGTTTCGCACGCAGTTCGCGCAGGAACTGCTCGAAGCGAAGCCCGCCGCGATTCGCGGCAACGCGTCGGAGATCATCAGCCTGTCCGGTGGAACCGCGAGCGGACGCGGCGTGGACAGCACCGCCGCCACGGACGCCGCGCTCGATGCCGCGCAAATCCTCGCGCTGGAAACGCAGGCGGTCGTCGCCGTGACGGGCGAAACGGACTACGTCACCGATGGCCGGCGCGTGATCGCGCTCTCGAACGGCTCGCCCTTGATGACGCGCGTGACCGGCGTCGGCTGCGCGCTTTCGGCGACGGTCGCAGCGTTCGTCGGCGTGGCCGCATCGCGCGATGAGCACTGGGCGGCGACGGTCGCGGCCATCGCCTATTCGACGGTGGCCGGCGAACTCGCCTCGCGCGACGCCGCGCTGCCCGGCAGTTTCGCGGTCGCGTATCTCGATCGCCTCGCGTCCGTCGACGCGCACACGTTCGACGCGACGCTCGTGCAGCGCGATGTCGCGCTTTCCTGACGCGCGCCAGCCATGCGGCAAACCTTCGACCTTTCGCTCTATCTCGTGCTCGATCCGGTGCAGTGCGGCGGACACGACGCGGCGCTCGCCGTCGCCGCTGCCGCGCTCGAGGGCGGCGCGACGCTCGTGCAACTGCGCGCGCCCGAGTGGCACAAGCGCGCGTGGCTCGCGCTCGCGCTCGATCTCCTGCCGCTCACGCGCGCGCACGGCGTGCCGCTCGTGATAAATGATCACGTCGATGTCGCGCTCGCCTCGGGCGCCGATGGCGTGCATGTCGGCCAGCGCGATCTGCCTGCGGAACTCGCGCGGCGGCTGCTCGGGCCTGACGCGCTGATCGGCCTGTCGGTGTCGAACCTGACCGAAGTCGCCGATGCGAACCGGCTCGAAGGCATCGTCGATTATCTCGGCGCGGGCCCGGTCTACGCGACGCCGACCAAAACCGACGCGTCGGCGCCGGGCGGCATCGACGGTCTCGCGGCGATGTGCGCGCAGTCGCGTTTCCCGACGGTCGCGATCGGCGGCATCCAGGCGCACAACGCCGCCGACGTGATGCGCGCGAATCCGGCGGGGCTCGCGGTCGTGTCCGCGATCTGCAAGGCGCGCGATCCGCGCGACGCCGCTCGTCTGTTGCGCGAAACGATCGCGCGCGCTCAATCCTAATTTCTCTCATGGCTTCGACACAACGCATTCCCAACCTCCTGACGGTCGCCGGTTCCGATTCCGGCGGCGGCGCGGGCATTCAGGCCGACCTCAAGGCTTTCTCGGCGCTCGGCGCATACGGCGCGAGCGTCGTCACGGCGCTGACCGCGCAGAACACGCGCGGCGTCACGGCGGTGCACGCGCCGGACCCGTCGTTCGTCGCCGCGCAACTCGACGCCGTGTTCGACGACATCCGCATCGATGCGGTCAAGATCGGCATGCTGGCGAACGCGGGCATCGTGCGCGCCGTCGCGGATGCGCTCAGGCGCCATCGCCCGGCGCACGTCGTGCTCGATACCGTCATGATCTCGAAGAGCAACCACGCGCTGCTCGCGCCGGAAGCCGTCGCCGCGTTGCGCGACGAATTGCTGCCGCTCGCGACGCTCGTCACGCCGAATCTGCCCGAAGCGGCCGCGCTGCTGGGCGCCGAGCCCGCCGCCGACGAAGAGGCGATGGTGCGCCAGGGCGAAGCGCTGCTCTCGGCGGGCGCGCGCGCCGTGCTGATGAAGGGCGGTCATCTCGCGTCGACGGAAAGCCCGGACTGGCTCATCGAGGCCGCAGGCGCGCTGCGGCTGCCCGGCGCGCGCATCGCACTGAAGAACACGCATGGAACCGGCTGCACGCTGTCGTCGGCCATCGCCGCGCTGATTCCGCAGACCGACGACCTCGCGAGCGCGACCGCCGAGGCGAAGCGTTACCTGAGCGGCGCAATCGAAGCGAGCGCGCGGCTCGACGTCGGGCACGGCGTCGGGCCGGTGCATCACTTCTTCCGGTGGTGGTAATTACTCAGCCATCACGGGCGATGCGGCGAACGCCCTCGCGCGTTCGGGCCAGTCGTCGGGCACGATGAATCCGCGCGATTCCTCGCGCCAGCCGGCGCCATCGCGGACGTAGGCGGCAACCATCGTCGGCGACGACACCGCCGTCAGATGCGCGCGGATCGCAGCGGCGTCGCGCGTGAGCGATTTGGCGTCGTCCGCGTGCAGACGGCGCGAAGCGAGCCACGCGAGACGCGGCTGAACCACCCACGCGCGGCTGTCGTCGATCACGTCGTTGCGCTCGCTCCATTCCGACGCCGTCAGCCACCAGCCGCGCACATGCTGCGCGCCGACTTCCGGCGCGGGCTCGACGGCTTCATCGCGATAAAAGAGCCGCCCCTTGACGAACGCCTGCGCCTGCCACGGCCCACCGAGGCCGAGCGCGGCGAACTCCGGGCGCGACGTCAGCGCGAGCTGATGCGTCAGCAAGCGCGCGTGCTTGAGGTCGAAGCGGTCCTGCAGGTTCGGGCCGACGTAATCGGATAAACGCGCGGATAACGGCGCGGATAAACGCTCATCGTCGCCGATATGCAGATAGAACTTCACCGCCAGTTCCCAATGCAGCCGCGCGCCGCGCGCCGTCTCCAGCAGGAAGTCGCACTCCCCGATGGTCCGCCGTTGGCGCCTGAGCGGAACATTCGCCGCGATCAGCCGCGCGGCGGGCCCTTGCGCGAGGAAAAATTCGAGCAGACTTTCGGCGTAAATGCCGAGGCGCGTGGACTTGGGATTGCGCGAGCGGACGTGGAGCGCTTGCGGAGCGGCATCGAGCGCGGCGAGCCAGGCGAGCGTCGCGTCGCGCTCCTCTGCCGATTCGAACGGCTGCGCGAGCGGCGCGCCCGCCGCGCGCGCGCGCAGAAGATCCGGCGAGAAAAGCAGCCACGCGAGATCGCGCACGGTCGCGTCCTCGAATCGATCGACGAGACGCGACAGGTCGGTCATCGGCGCGCGGCCTTGTCGGCTCCTGCTTCGACGCCGAGTGCGGCGAGCGCATCGGCGTAGGTCTTGCGCGCGAGGCAGAGATCGGCCCAGGCTTTCGCCTTGTCCGGCAGGCTGCGCAGCAGATAAGCAGGGTGATAGGTGACGACGACCGGCACCCCGCGATACTCATGCACCTGCCCGCGCAGCGACGCGATGCTTCCCTCGCTCCGGAGCAGACTTTGCGCGGCGAAGCGCCCGAGCGCGACGATCACCTTCGGCTTGACCAGTTCCACCTGACGCCGCAGATACGGCTCGCAGCGCGCGACTTCATCCGGCTCGGGATTGCGGTTGCCGGGCGGCCGGCACTTGATGACGTTCGCGATATAGACGTTCGATTCGCGCGACAGCGACAGCGCGCGCAGCATGTTGTCGAGCAGCTTGCCCGCCTGCCCGACAAACGGCTCGCCTTGCTTGTCCTCGTTCTCGCCGGGCGCTTCGCCGATCAGCATCCAGTCGGCTTCGGGATCGCCGACGCCGAACACGGTATTCGTGCGGCGCTCGCACAGGCGGCAGCGCTCGCAACCCGCGACGCGCTCGGAGAGCGTGGCCCAGTCGAGCGCGTCGATGTCCTCGGGAACGTCGACGGTGACGGCCGGCGCATGCGATGGCGCTTCGTCGGTCCACGGAAGATCGTCGTCGGGTGCGACCGGCGGCTCGGGCGCGCGTGCATCGGCCGTATCCGCTTGATTTTCCACGGCGACCGGTTCGGCTTCCATTGCCGCGCGCACTGGCGCGGGTTGGGTCTCAATAGGCGCTTCGCCGGAACCGGCGGGCGCGGGAACGGCATCGGCATGCGTGCCTCGCCGGACCCACACCGGACCGAATCCGAGTTCCTCGACCAGCCATTCATCGAGCGCCATGCGCACTCTCCTTGAACGACAGACGCATGACGATTGCGTCCTCGCGCGATCGATGCCGCGCTGGGTAATAGTTCTTGCGGCGCCCGATGGCGGTGAACCCGAAGCGCTCGTAAAGCTGGATCGCACGCGGATTCGAGGGCCGCACTTCGAGCAGCATGCCATCGAGCTTCTCGGCGCGCGCGATACGTACCGCTTCGCGCAGCAGCGTGAGTCCCGCGCCGGCGCGCTGCGCGGACGGCGCGACGCAAAGGTTGAGCAGATGCATCTCATCGACGACCGGCATCAGCACGCAATAGCCGATGAGCGTCCCGGTGACGTGACGCAGGCACACGCCGTAATAACCGTTGCGCAGCGAGTCCTGGAAATTGCCGCGGCTCCACGGGAATTCGTAGGCGAGCTTCTCGACGGCGGCGACTTCGTCGAGGTCGGCTTCGGTCATCGGCGTGAGATACCGATCCGCGAGCAGGACGCCGCTCACCGCAGCGCCTCCTCATTCGACGCCTGTGCGTTGCGGCCCGCAGCCGCGCGCGCCTCGGTGCGCTCGGCGGTTGTTTGCGCAACCTTGTTGCGCACGTACTCGGGCGCGGCCAGTTCCGGCGCGATGGCGCGGCCGGCGCGCCACGCCCGCAGCGCGAGCAGTGCGACGGGCAGCGCGTGCGGCAGCGCGTCGCGATCGACGTGCGATGCCGCGGCGAGCGCCGGCAGTCGATCGCCGAAAGCCGCCGCTGCGTTCCCGGCGAGCGCGAAAGGCGCATCGGGAAGCGGCAGCGCGGCGGGCGCATCGAGCGATGCGGGAAATATCGTGCGCCATTCGCCGGTGTCACTGCTCGCGTCCGGTCCGGACGCATATTCGTATTGCGCCCAGTAGACCTCGTCCATGCGCGCATCGAGCGCGGCGAGCACGCGCGGCGGCAGCGAAGGATCGCGAAGCCGCGCAAATTCCGCGCACGCGAGCAGCGTGCTCACCGGCACGACCGGAACGTTCAGCCCGAACGCGAGCCCTTGCGCGACGCCCGTCGCGGTGCGCAGCCCGGTGAACGACCCCGGCCCCGCGCCGAACGCGATCGCGTTGCATTCGGCGAGCGCGAGTCCGGCTTCGTCGAGCAATTCGCGCACGGCGGGCAGAAGGCGCGTGCTCGATACCGCGCCGGTCGCTTCGTGGCGGACCCAGACATGAATGCCGCCGTTCGCATAATGCGGCGCGGCGGCGGGAGATTGCGCGGCGGGATCGTCGAGCAGGAGCGCGACGGAGCAGAATTCCGTCGATGTATCGAGGGCGAGCAATACGGAGCGTGTCATAGGCGACATTGTAATGCGGGACCGTCCCGGCTTTCGCGCTGCCGGTGCGCGACGCACCACCGCCAGATGCCGGCGCGGATTCGAGGAAAGACTCCATGGCCGCTCGCGCACCGCTTGCTAAGATCGTCGGCCAATCACGATGCAAAGGACCCGCGCATGACCGACATCGACCAGCAATTCGCTCAAGCCCAGGCCGACGTGCAGCAATTGCCCGAGCGTCCCGGCAATCTCACGCTGCTGCGTCTCTATGCGCTTTACAAGCAGGCGAGCCTCGGCGACGTGCAGGGCGAAAAGCCCGGTTTCGCCGATATCGCCGGCAAGTACAAGTACGAGGCATGGGCCGCCCTCAAAGGCACGCCCGCCGACACGGCGAAACAGCATTACGTGGAACTCGTGGAATCGCTGAAAAGCGGCGACGCCGCCTGAAGCCGCGCACCGCGCCCCGCATGCCCCGCAATGGCGAGCGATGCGTCAATATGTGGCGCGGTGCAGCAAAATACGATATACTGCTCGTCAAGCATTGATTGCGAGTTACCCGCCAAAAAGCAGGAATCTCGCGACAAGAGCTTCGTAGCGTTTTGCTCCAATCCAGTTTAGAAACTGTCCCTTCCCTGCCAGGCCGTAGCGCACCGTTTTTTGCGCTGCTTCATTCGCGGCCCGTCATGCACCAGGCTGACGTCAGCGCTCTTGCCGAGCCTGCCGTATCCGATACAGCTTCTAACAACGATACTCGCCCTCCGTTCGTGCGAGTTGCCCCCGTTTTTCGATTTGCTCGCTGTTTTTTCGCTCGCTGAATCCAACGACTTGGGTATGCCGATTGGCGCCGACGCCTCATTCCCCGTTTCAAGGATCGACATGACTTCGAGCATCACCCAAAGCCCGTTGGACAACATCGCAGCACAAGCGCTTGACATCACCCGCGCGACGGATGCACCCGCCGCAGCCCCGGCCGCCGAAGCCCCCGCCGGCCCCACCTTCGAATCCCTCGGCCTTTCCGCCGATATCGTTTCCGCACTGACGGCCGCCGGCTATCAGGCGCCGACGCCCGTGCAGCAGCGCGCGATTCCCGCTGCGCTCGCCGGACGCGACCTGCTCGTGTCGAGCCCGACCGGTTCGGGCAAGACCGCGGCGTTCATGCTGCCGGCGATCGAAAAGTTCGCGCAACTCGAGAAGCTCTCGGCGCAGCAGCCGCGCCAGCCGCGCGATCCGAACGCGCGCCCGGGCCGTCGCCCGCAGCCCGTCGCCCGCCCGCAACTGCTCGTGCTCACGCCGACGCGCGAACTCGCGATGCAGGTCTCCGCTGCCGCGACCACGTATGGCCGCCATCTGCGCCGCCTGCGCACCGTCAGCATTCTCGGCGGTGTCGCGTATGGCCAGCAATTGATGCTGCTCGCAAAGAATCCCGAGATTCTCGTCGCGACGCCGGGCCGTCTGATCGACCATCTGGAGCGCGGCCGTATCGACCTGTCGAGCCTCAACATGCTCGTGCTCGACGAAGCCGACCGCATGCTCGACATGGGCTTCATCGAAGACATCGAGACGATCGTCGCGGCAACGCCGGCTTCGCGCCAGACGCTGCTTTTCTCGGCGACCATCGACGGCAAGATCTCGTCGCTCACGGGCCGTCTCCTGAAGGATCCCGAGCGCATCGAGATCGTGCAGAAACTCGAAGCGCGCACGAACATCGCGCAGACCGTGCATTACGTCGATGACCGCGATCATAAGGATCGCCTGCTCGACCATCTGCTGCGCGACGCCGGGCTGGATCAGGCCATCGTGTTCACGGCGACCAAGAGCGATGCGGACCTGATCGCCAATCGTCTCTCCGACGCGGGTTTCGAATCTGCCGCGCTGCACGGCGACCTGCCGCAAGGCGCGCGCAATCGCACGATCCGCGCGCTGCGCGAGCGGCGCGTGCGCGTGCTGGTGGCAACGGACGTGGCCGCGCGCGGTATCGACATTCCGGGCATCACGCACGTTTTCAACTACGACCTGCCGAAGTTCGCCGAAGACTACGTGCACCGCATCGGCCGCACGGGTCGCGCGGGACGCAGCGGCACGGCGGTGAGCCTCGTGCATCACGCCGAAACGGGTGCGTTGAAGCGCATCGAGCGCTTCGTGCGCGCGCCGTTGCCGGTGAACGTCGTCGTCGGTTTCGAACCGCGCAAGTCGCCGCCCAAGAGCGGCTTCGGCGGCCGCGGCCGTCCGGGCGGCAGCAACGGCGGTCGCCGCTTCGGCAGCGGCAGCAGCAGCAACGGCGGTGGCAACGGGCGCGGCTACGGCCCGGGCAATGCGAGCGGCTACGGCAACAAGTCGAACACCGGGTCGCGCGAAGGTGGCTATCGTGAAGGCGGTTATCGCGATGGCGGCTATCGCGGCAGCAACGCGGGCAGCGGCGATCGCGACGGCGGTTATCGCGGTGGCAATCGCGAAGGCGGTTTCGGCCAGCGCGACGGCTACAGCGCACGCCGCAACGACGGTCCGCGCGCGCCGCGTCGTGGCAGCTGATCGGGCCGCGTAACGGTCGATCACTGGAGGGCTTCGACGCCCTCCTCGATACTCAAAGAAAACCGATGCCTTGCGCATCGGTTTTTTTTCGTCCGTCGCTTTATTTCACGATATGCAACGGCTTTTTGGGTCGCAAAAGACGTGCTGCGCGGCACAACGGCTTCCCTTGCGTCATGGGAAAGCCGTTTTCACATTATGCAACTCCACGTTCAAGCTGTTGATTATACGAGCCTAATTTCGTAGCGAATTCTCCGAAAGACCGCTTCTTTTCGCGTTCCGACTTCCCTAGACTCTTATATAAGAGTTCAGCAAACGCACGCCGCCGACCACGGGGCCGCGACGCTCAAAGCTCAACCGCTTCGAAACAGGTTTCGTCGTAACGCCCAATCTCAAGGAGAAACGCCATGACGTCACGTCAACAGCAGGCCCAGCAACTCCATCAGCAGTGGGAAACCGATGCCCGCTGGAAAGGCATCAAGCGCGGCTATTCGGCGGAGGATGTCGTGCGCCTGCGCGGATCGGTGCCGGTCGAACATACGCTCGCGCGCCGTGGCGCCGAGAAGCTCTGGGCGCTGATTCACGATGAGCCGTTCGTCAACGCGCTCGGCGCGCTCACCGGCAATCAGGCGATGCAGCAGGTCAAGGCCGGCCTGAAGGCGATCTATCTGTCGGGCTGGCAAGTGGCGGGCGACGCGAACATCGCGGGCGAAATGTATCCGGATCAGTCGCTGTATCCGGCGAACTCTGTGCCGCTCGTCGTGAAGCGCATCAACAACACGTTCACGCGCGCCGACCAGATCCAGTGGTCCGAAGGCAAGAATCCGGGCGACGAAGGCTATATCGACTACTTCGCGCCGATCGTCGCCGATGCGGAAGCGGGTTTCGGCGGCGTGCTCAACGCGTTCGAGCTGATGAAGGCGATGATCGAAGCCGGCGCCGCGGGCGTCCACTTCGAAGATCAACTGGCGTCGGTCAAGAAGTGCGGCCACATGGGCGGCAAGGTGCTCGTGCCGACGCGCGAAAACGTCGCGAAACTGGTCGCTGCGCGTCTCGCCGCCGATGTCTGCGGCACGCCGACGCTGCTCGTCGCCCGCACGGACGCGGAAGCCGCCGATCTCGTGACGTCGGACATCGACGAAAACGACAAGCCGTTCCTCACCGGCGAGCGCACGGTCGAAGGCTTCTACCGCACGCGGCCGGGCATCGATCAGGCCATCTCGCGCGGCCTCGCCTATGCGCCGTATGCGGACCTCGTCTGGTGCGAAACGGGCAAGCCAGACCTCGAATACGCGAAGCACTTCGCCGAAGCCATCCACAGGGAATTCCCCGGCAAGCTGCTCTCGTACAACTGCTCGCCGTCCTTCAACTGGAGGAAGAATCTGGACGACGCGACCATCGCCAAGTTCCAGCGCGAACTGGGCGCGATGGGCTACAAGTTCCAGTTCATCACGCTCGCGGGCTTCCACGCGCTCAATTACTCGATGTTCAACCTCGCGCACGGCTACGCGCGCACGCAGATGAGCGCGTTCGTCGAATTGCAGCAGGCCGAGTTCGCCGCCGCCGACAAGGGCTTCACGGCGGTCAAGCACCAGCGCGAAGTAGGCACCGGCTATTTCGACGCGGTCACGCAGACGGTCGAGCGCGAGGCATCGACGACCGCGCTGCACGGCTCGACGGAAGACGAGCAGTTCTTCGACAAGAAAGTGGCTTAATGGCAGGCTGAATCAGGGAGAGCGGTGAACAGAGCGGCGGTGCTTGGCGCGACAGCTTGAACGCGCGCCGCGCACCGCCGTTTCACATCAGCGATACACGATGACGGGAATCTTCGTATGCGTGAGTACGCGCTGCGTTTCGCTGCCGATGAGAAGGCTGCCGAGCCCGCGACGACCGTGCGACGCCATGAGGATGACGTCACAGCCGTTCTGCTCGGCGGCGTCGATGATGCCGATGTAAGGCGCGGCCTCGATGCTCGTCACGCTCGTACACGCGACGCCCGCGACTTCCGCCGCGCGTTCGACGGCCTGCAGATGGTCGCGCGCCTCGCGTTCGGCGCGTGCGTGGAAGTCGTCGGGCGGCTCGACGGCGACGTCCGCGAACGGCGAATACGGATACTGCGGCAGGCACGCGTACGCGGTGATGCGGGCACCGACCGATTGCGCCAGGTCGATGGCGCCGTCGATGGCCTTCTGCGACAGTTCGGAGCCGTCGGTCGGCACCAGAATGTGCTTGAACATGGCGTCCTCCTTCGAACGTCGGGTCACGTTTCATTGTAGTCAGGCAGCGGACTCGGCAACAGAACTCGATTTCGGCGGAAGGCGCCAGACGCATAGGAATCCGCACTATTGGATACCTTCGCCCCAATACCCCGGAGCGCTATACGTATGTTTCAGGAGATCGAGAAAGAGCCGCACGCGCAACGGCAAATGCCGCCTCTGGGGGAACACCGCATGAATGCCGATCGGCGGCGCGGCGAAGGCGTCGAGTACCGTAACGAGCCGTCCCGCGCCGATATCCGCGCCCACTTCCCACCACGACCGCCATGCAAGACCGCGCCCTTCGATACACCATTCGTGGAGCACCGCGCCGTCGGAGCATTCCATCGTTCCGGACACCTTGATCGTCACGACCTTGCCGTCTTGCTGGAATACCCAGCCGCGCTGCTGATTGGCCGACGCCCCGAGCGCAAGGCAGTTGTGATCGGCGAGCGCGGCGAGTGTCGCCGGATTGCCGCGTCGCGCGAGATAGTCGGGCGACGCGACGCACACGCGCCGGTTTTCGCCCAGCTTGAGCGACACGAGCGACGAATCCGGCAGGTCGCCGAGCCGCACCGCGCAATCGAAGCCCTCGTTGACGAGATCGACCATGCGGTCCGTGAGATCGAGGCTCACGGAGACGTCTGGGTGCAGCGTCGTGAATCTGGGCACGAGCGACGCGACGTGACGCCGCCCGAAGCCCGCGGGCGCGGACACGCGCAAGTGGCCGCTCGCCTTCACGCCGCCCGCCGACACGCTCGCCTCCGCGTTCTGCATGTCGTTGATGATGCGCTGGCAGTCTTCGAGAAAAGCCGAGCCTTCGAACGTGAGCGTGATCTTGCGCGTCGTTCGCACGAGGAGCTTGACGCCGAGCCGCTCCTCGAGCGCGTCCAGTCTCCTGCCGATGACGGCCGGCGCGATGCCCTCTGCCTGCGCCGCCGCCGACAAGCTGCCCTTCGCCGCAACCGAGGCGAACGTCTCTATCTGTTTGAACCGATCCATGCGTCTTGTTCGTCAATGCGTGTCATCGCGAACAGATTAGGTATGTAAAAGTAAAAGATCAAGTGATCCGTCGATGCTTTTTCCATCACTTCGATCACCAATAGAATCGACCCCGACCTCTTCATGGAGCGCACGGCTATGTCGGCCATAACGACACACGCATCGTCATCCGGTTCGCCCGCCCTTCCCCGCGCAGTCATCTTCGACGCCTACGGCACGCTCTTCGACGTTCACTCCGTCATGGCCGCCGCCGAGCAGCTTTTTCCCGGCAACGGCAGCGCGCTGTCACAGCTTTGGCGTCAGAAGCAGATCGAATACAGCCAGGTTCGCACGCTCGCCGATCCGTCCGGTCGCCGCTACGCGCCGTTCTGGGACATCACGATCGACGCGCTGCGTCACGCCGCCGCGCGGCTCGGCCTCGCGCGCTCGCTGACCGCCACGGCCGAAAAGCGCCTGATGGACGAGTACGCATGCCTCTCCGCGTTCCCCGACGCGCTGCCCGCGCTCAACGATCTGCGCGAACGCTTCGGCCTGCCGCTCGGCATCCTGTCGAACGGCAATCCGCCGATGCTCGACATCGCCGTGAAAAGCGCCGGCATGACCGGACTGTTCGACCACGTCCTATCCGTCGATTCCGTGCGCGCGTACAAGCCCGCACCGGCCGCCTATGAACTCGGCGTGCGCGCGTTCGGCGCGGCGGCGCGGGAGATCGTCTTCGTGTCGTCGAACGGCTGGGACGTCGCGGGCGCGGGCTGGTACGGCTACGCGACGTTCTGGCTCGATCGCGCGGGCTTGCCGGTCGAGGAACTCGGCATCCGGCCGCGCGCGACGGGCCGCGACATGAGCGAACTCGTCGCGTTCATCGAAGGCGGCTGCGAGACAACGGGCGCTCGGCAGACGCCGGGCGCCGGCACTTAATAATCCCAACCAGAACCGTCTGACCGACCAAGGAGAAAACCACATGACGCAATCATCGGCTTCCATCGCGCTTCCGCAAGGCATGGCGATTTCCGGGGACATCGCGCCCGGTTTCGACGCGATCCTCACGCCCGAGGCGCTCGCGTTCGTCGCCGCGCTGCATCGCCAGTTCGAACCGCGTCGCCAGGAGCTGCTCGCCGCGCGCGTCGAGCGCACGAAACGGCTCGACGCCGGCGAACGCCCCGGCTTTCTCGAGGAAACGAAAGCTATCCGCGAAGGCGACTGGAAGGTCGCACCGCTGCCGAAGGATCTGCAATGCCGCCGCGTGGAGATCACCGGGCCGGTCGAGCGCAAGATGATCATCAACGCGCTCAATTCCGGCGCGGATTCGTACATGACGGACTTCGAGGATTCGAACGCGCCCGTCTGGGGAAACCAGATCGTCGGCCAGATCAATCTCAAGGAAGCCGTGCGCCGCACGATTTCGCTCGAACAGAACGGCAAGTCGTACGCGCTGAACGACAAGGTCGCGACGCTGATCGTGCGTCCGCGCGGCTGGCATCTCGACGAAAAGCATGTCACGGTAGACGGCCAGCGCGTGTCGGGCGGCATCTTCGACTTCGCGCTCTTTCTCTTTCACAACGCGAAGGAACTGATCGCGCGCGGCAGCGGGCCTTACTTCTATCTGCCGAAGATGGAGAGCCATCTGGAAGCGCGCCTGTGGAACAACATTTTCGTCGCGGCGCAGGAAGGCGTCGGCATCGCGCGCGGCACGATCCGCGCGACCGTGCTCGTCGAGACCATTCTGGCCGCGTTCGAGATGGACGAAATTCTGTACGAGCTTCGCGAGCACAGTTCGGGGCTCAATGCGGGCCGCTGGGATTACATCTTTTCGGCGATCAAGAAGTTCAAGAGCGATCCCGAGTTCTGCCTCGCGGACCGCTCCCAGATCACGATGACGGTGCCCTTCATGCGCGCCTACGCGCTCGAACTGCTCAAGACGTGCCACAAGCGCCAGGCGCCGGCGATCGGCGGCATGTCCGCGCTCATTCCGATCAAGAACGATCCCGCCGCGAACGACAAGGCGATGGGCGGCGTGCGCTCGGACAAGGCACGCGACGCCACCGACGGCTACGACGGCGGCTGGGTTGCGCATCCGGGTCTCGTGCCGGTTGCGATGGAAGAGTTCGTGAAGGTGCTCGGCGACAGGCCGAATCAGATCGACAAGCAGCGTCCCGATGTGCAGGTGACGGCACACGATCTGCTCGACTTCCGTCCCGAAGCGCCCATCACCGAGGCCGGCCTGCGCAACAACGTGAACGTCGGCATTCACTATCTCGGGTCGTGGCTCGCCGGCAATGGCTGCGTGCCGATCCACAACCTGATGGAAGACGCCGCGACCGCCGAAATCTCGCGCTCGCAAGTGTGGCAATGGATTCGCTCGCCGAAGGGCAAACTCGATGACGGTCGCAAGGTCACGGCGGCGATGGTGCGCGAGATCATCATCGACGAACTGGAAAAAGTGAAGCAGAGCGTCGGCGGCGGGGCAAGCGTCACGAAACCGTATGAACGCGCGGCGAAAATCTTCGAAACGATGTCCACGTCGGAACAGTTCACCGAATTTCTGACGCTGCCGCTGTACGAGGAAATCTGAAACGCGCGCGAGGAGCCGCGTCGCGATGAACGGCTCGCGGGTTCGCGCCCGCGAGCCGTTTGTTCATGCGGCGCGCGCCACGGACGGAGCATGGCGTGTGCTACATTGCGCATCGTCTTTTTCAACGATTCAACCGTGGAGCGCACTCGCGTGCGAACGACAGCATGAGCAATATCCAGCTCGATATCGAATGGACCGAAGCGGCATCGCGCAAAATCGAAAAACTGATGCCGCGCAATGCGAACAAGGACGCGTATCTGGCGCTGCCGCCGGTCGAATGCCTGCCGATGGAAGGCGATGTGCTCTTTCTCGGGCCGACCGGCAAGCAGCAGCCGTTCATCGTTGCCGAGCGTCAGTATCATCACGACGGCGACGCCGACTGGACCATCATTCTGATCCTCGACGTCCCGCACGAGACGCACTGACGCGCGCGTTTCGCTCCGCTT
Source organism: Caballeronia sp. Lep1P3 (assembly GCF_022879595.1). Lineage (NCBI taxonomy): Bacteria > Pseudomonadati > Pseudomonadota > Betaproteobacteria > Burkholderiales > Burkholderiaceae > Caballeronia > Caballeronia sp. Lep1P3. The sequence continues at coordinate 1,805,126 of NZ_CP084265.1, forward strand.
AGAGCAGTTTGCCGGCGACGTGCACTTCGCCGTGTTCGTAAAGCTCGGGCGCCTTCGCGCGGAACGCCTGAATGTGCGCCGACTGGCCGTGCTCCGCGAGCGCGGCTTCGCTTTCCCAGCGCTCGACGAAAATGAACCGGCGCGGCTCCTTGATGTCCCGATGCAGGTCGTACTGGAGCGCGCCGCGTTCCTTGCGCGTCGGTTCGACGTTGGCTTCCAGCACTTTCCTCAGTTCCTCTTCCTTTCCGGGCTTGGCCACGAATATGGCCACGACGGCGACTTCCTGCATACGTTTCTCCTCTTTCAAAAGCAATTAAAACCGGAAGCATAAACGCGGGCTGAAAAGCGCGCCTGCGCGCCGTTTAATGCGCGGAAAAGAAAAAGCCCGCGTTTCGATGAAACGCGGGCAAAAGCCGTCGCCCTACGAGGATAGGCGACGGGGCCATCGGGGCTCGCGTGCCACGAGCCGTCATCTGTTGTCTGATTCGGAATGCTTGACTGAAGGTTCTGGTGCGCCGCATCGAGCGAATCGCGCCATGCACGCAATGTACTGGCCCCGCCGATTTTTTTATAAGCTATTGCGCACATTTCGCGATAAAAAGAATCCTCTGCGCAATATGCGAGCAGAAATGCATAGCAGGCATATCAAAAGCTTTAATCCGCGGCCATAGCTTCGAAATGTCGTGCGAAGAAAGGAACGCATAAAAAAACCGCCTCGCGAGGAGGCGGTTCGCATGCGATGGCAGCGGCAACGCGCGAGTCGAAACGCGCGAAGCCGACGCGCTCAGCTGATCTGGCCTGCCAGCAGCGCCATGATCTGCCGGGCTTGAGGCGAGGAATCCACCTGCCCCTTGTCGTCGACAATCGCGACGCGCGTTTGACCTTCCGTGATCGCTCGCACGTTCACCTGATATTGCTTGGCCTTGATCTCCATGCGGCCATGAAAGACCTGGCTCCAGAAGCCCTGTTCGCGAGCGGACTTGTCGTTCGGATCGACATAGCGCACGTAATACACGCCGCGCGCGCGGTCGCGATCGTCCACCGTGAAGTTCGCACGATCGAGCGCGGTGCCCACGTGCAGCCACGCGCGGTCGTAGGCTTCCGGCAAGGTCATTTGCGCGGACGTGGCGGCGGGCACGGCCTCATTATTGACCGGGCTATTGGCCGCGTTCGTCACGTTTTGCGCGGCGATAGCGGCGGCTTTCGCATCGCCGGCCTTCGCCTGTTGCGCATTACCGGCGTTCGCCGTGCTACCGGCGTTGGCCGAAGCGCCCGAATCGGTCGCGCCGGCGGCGCCCGACGCCTGACGCGAATCCGCCATGGCGAGCGACGACATCATGCGCTTCAGATATTCGTTCTCGAGCGCCGGATCGTTCGGGCGGGCTTGCCACTGGCTCGAATCGTTGTTGACGCCCGTCAACGCCTCACGCATCCCCTTCTGGCTGATGAACACGTAGGTGCCGCCGTTCGGCGCGGCTTCGAGACGCGTGCGGTACTTGTTGCGCTCGGCCGTGACATACGAATTGCCCGTGGCCTTCGCGAGCGTGTCGCGAATGAGGCCGTCCGAAATCTGCGGATGCGTTTCGTTCCAGTCGGTCTCCATCACGCCCTTGTCGCGCGAATCGACGACGAGCAGAAAGCCCTGCTCCTGCCAGAAACGGCGAATCTGCGGCCAGACCTGATCGGGCGACTTGCCGTCCACGACGAGCCAGCGCTCGGCGCCGTCGCGCTGAATACGCAGGCCCGAGACGGGCGGCACCACGGTGGGCGCGCTCGGCGCGACTTTCTGAACCTGCTGGAGGTCCGACAGCGACGCCTGTCCGCTTTGCGGCGGCAGCGAGCGCTGGTCGACCGCTTCGTCGAGAAGGTTCGGCGGAACGGCGAGCGACGATTGCTTCGAGCGCTGATCGCTCTTGTAGTTGATCGCGGTGGGGGAAGACGTGCCGCATCCCGCCACGATTCCGGCCACCGTAAAGAGCGCAGCCACCCGCTTGGTTACACGAAAATCTGTCATGTCTGGAAAGTCCTTCCGCTACGCCACGGGTTCGTCCGTGGATCAACCCAGCATTTTACCGGTCCCGCGCAGCGCCGTGCAAAAACACGGTTGAGCGTCTTGCGCGCCGGCATCCGGAAAATCGCTGCGATTCGTCAATTGCATGTTCGTCGCGCCTTGCGTCATCGCGCATTCGGTCGCGAGCAAAGTCCGCCCTCGCCATGACGATTACACTCCTCCGGCCAAGAATTGACAATTTATGACACTCGCGAAAATCGTCAACGGGCCGCGCCGATTTTCGCAACGTCTTGTTTTGTCGAAGCATTCGCCTTCCCGCATCAGCGATCACCGGCTTTTTTGACGCCTTTGTCCCCGTATCGGCGGATCACGCATTCGTCCTAGAATCCAATCTCAAAAATAGGACTACTCCCAAAACATTCGGAGAGACGATGCGAAACATAAGACATCCTCACTACATCGGGGCGGCTCTGGCGGTGCTCGCGCTCGGGGCAAGCGCGCTATGCCACGCACAGCTCGGCGCGACTTCGCCGGCGAATGCATCGGATGGTGCGGTCATGCATCACGCGCAAGACGGGCTGCTTGCCTACCGGGAGACCACCGACGCGTACGGGACCGTCGTGCGCGAATACGTCGATCCGGCCGGCACCGTGTACGCCGTCTCGTGGCGCGGCCCTTCGATGCCGAACGTGCAGGCGCTGCTCGGCAGCTACTTCCAGCGCTTCCGAGACGGCGCGAGCGCATCCGCAGCGGATGCCGGCTTGCACATGACGCGCGTCGCCGACGGCGATCTCGTCGCCGAAAACCGTGCGCGGCTGCGCGAATTCAGCGGGCGCGCGTGGCTCGCGAATGCGCTGCCGCCGGGCGTAACGCCCGCCGATATCCAGTAAGCGCGGGAGACCAAAAATGACGACTCGCACGCTTCGCCTCTTCTCCTCGATCTTGCTCTGCTTCGCGCTCCACGGATGCGGCGGCGGCGGATCGGACGCTCCCACGGCATCGCCGAGCGCCCCGCCCGCCGCCAGCACGCCGGTGCAGGCCAGCGCGCCAGCCACCGCAAGCGCCCCCGTTGCAGCCAGCAACGCGGTCGCTCAGTCGACGACGCCCAACGTGCAGCCGATCCAGGTCACGAAAATCGCGACCGGCACCCGCAACATGCTTCAGACGAGCGTGACGCTGTGCGTGCCGGGCACGAACACATGTCAGACCATCGACAACATTCAGGTCGACACCGGATCGCAGGGGCTGCGCGTGCTGGCATCGGCGCTCGATCCGGCGATCGCGCTGCCGCTCGTCAAGGCCGGCGCGTCGGGCGCCGCGCTCGCCGAATGCTCGGTGTTCGGCTCCGGCTACACATGGGGCGCCGTGCGCCAGGCGGACGTGCGGCTCGCCGGACAGCTCGCGAGTTCGATATCGGTTCAGTCGATCAGCGATTCCGCCGTGCCCGCGACGGCGGCCGATTGCAGCCAGTCCGGCCTGCCGATGCTCACCGCGTCGAGCCTGCGCGGCAACGGCATTCTCGGCGTCGGCCCGTTCGTCGCCGATTGTGGCGGCGGGTGCGCGGCGTCCGCGATGCCGCGCTGGTACTACGCATGCGCATCGGGCGCGTGTTCCGCGAGCGCGCTCGCAGCCGACCAGCAGGTGACCAACCCGATCGCGCGCTTTGCCGCCGACAACAACGGCGTGCTGATCGAGTTGCCCGCCGTGCCGCCGGAGGGCGCATCGGCCGTGGCGGGCACGATGACATTCGGCATCGGATCGCAGGCGAACAACGCGCTCGGCTCCGCGACGGTGCTGAAATCCAACTCGATCACGGGCTACGTCACGACGAGCTTCTCCGCGAACCAGTACGCGTCGAGCTTCATCGACAGCGGTTCGAACGGCCTCTTCTTTCCCTCGACGACGCTCAAGAGCTGCGGCGCGTGGTACTGCCCGGCCACGCCGCAATCGTTCAGCGCGACGCTGCGTTCGACGAGCGGCGTCACGGCCGACGTATCGTTCAGCGTCGCCGCGTCCACGGGTCTGCTGACGAGCGGCAACAACGCGTTCAGCAATTTGGCGGGGCCGGCGAACGGCTTCTTCGACTGGGGACTGCCGTTCTTCTACGGCAGGCGCGTGTTCACGGCGCTCGAAGGCCGCGCGACGCCAGCGGGGAACGGGCCGTACTACGCCTTCTGAAAACGAAAAAGCCGTCTCCCGCATGCCGGAGACGGCTTTCCTGACTGCGTCGAGCGCGCGATTCAACCGCTCACTGTCCGCCCGCGCTCTTCTCCTCGTCGAAGATTTTCTGCGCGAGATGGAACGCCGAGTTGGCCGCCGGCACGCCGCAATAGACCGCGGTTTGCAGCAGCACTTCCTTGATCTGATCCTGCGTGACGCCGTTGTTCTTCGCGGCGCGCAGATGCAGCGCGAGTTCCTCGTTGCGATTGAGCGCGACCATCATCGCGATGGTGATGAGACTGCGCGTATGGCGCGGCAAGCCGTCGCGCGTCCAGATCTCGCCCCACGCATAGCGCGTGATGAAGTTCTGAAATTCGGTCGTGAGTTCTGTGCGGTTCGCGAGCGACCGGTCCACATGCGCGTCCGACAGCACCGCGCGGCGCACCTGCATGCCGGCTTCGTAACGTTCGTCATCAGTCATCGTTGCTCTCCGAGGAAGTCGAGCACGGCGTGCGTGTAGTCGTCGTGTTTCTCGATGTTCGACAAGTGCGCGGCGTCCAGTTCGACAAAGCGCGCGCCTTCGATATAACCCGCCAGTTCGCGGCCCTGCGCCGCCGTGGTCGAGAGATCGTGCGTGCCGGCGATGACGAGCACCGGCAGCGCGATGCCCTTCGCTTCCTCGCGAAGGTCGGCGTCGCGGATCGCTTCGCAGTTCGATGCGTAGCCCTCGCCGGACGTATGACGGAACACGTCGCGGATATTCGCGAGCACGAGCCGCTCGCGCTCGATGAACGGCGCGGTGAACCAGCGCGCGATCACGCTGTCGGTCAGCGCGGCCATGCCGTCGTGCTCGCGCGCCTTGGCTGCGCGCGGCGTCCAGACGGCGTCCGAACCGATCTGCGCGGCCGTGTTCGAGAGCACGACGCGCGAAAAGCGCTCCGGATGACGCGCGGCAAGACCGATGCCCGTCAGTCCGCCCATCGACAAGCCGCAGTAGTTCGCGCGCTCGATGCCGAGGTGATCCATGAGGCCGATCACGTCGCCGATCAACTGGTCGATCGTGTACGGGCCTTGCGGCGCGTCGGAATGGCCGTGGCCGCGCGTGTCGTAGCGCACGACGCGAAAGCGCTTGGCGAACGCTTCGATCTGCGGCGTCCACATCGAGACATCGGCGCCGAGCGAATTCGACAGCACGAGCCACGGCGCCTGGTCACCGGCGGTCGCGTCGACGCGGTAGTGAATGCGGGTTCCGTTTATAGCGGCGAGAGGCATGTTCTTATTGCTCCATAGTTCCATTCTGACGATGCAGCGCGATCGCCGCATCCACGAACGCCTGAGCCTGACCGACGTAGTTCGCCGGATCGAGCAACTGCTGCAACCGGTCCTGCGAAAGATGCGCGCTGACGGTCTCATCGGCGGCGAGCACGTCGAAGAGCGATTGCCCGCTCGCGACCGCCGCCTTCGACGCGCCCTCGACGAGCTTGTGCGCGTCGAGCCGGCCGATGGCGTCGCCGAGCGCGAGCATCACCGCTTCGCCGAGAACGAGGCCGTTGGTCGCGTCGAGGTTCGCCGCGAGCCGCGCGACGTTCACTTCCATCGAAGGCACGATCGCCAGCATGTTCGACAACGCGCCCGCCGAGAGCCGCGCAAGATCGGGCAACGCTTCCCATTCGGCCTGCCAGCCGCCGAGCGCGCGCTCGTGCTCCTGCACCATGCCCGCGAAAATCGTCGCGACGAGATTCGGCGCGCGCGTCGCCGCCGTCAGCACGGCCGCGCAGCCGACCGGATTGCGCTTGTGCGGCATCGTCGACGAACCGCCCTTGCCCGCGGCAGCGGGTTCGGCCACTTCGCCGAGTTCCGTCTGCATCATGAGCGAGATGTCGCGCGCGATCTTGCCGAGCGTGCCCGTCAGCATGCCGAGAAACGACGCGCTCTCCGCGATGCGATCGCGCTCGGTGTGCCACGGCAGCGCGGGCAGCGCGAGGCCGAGATCGTCGGCGAGCGCGCGCGCGGTCGGCAACGCCTTGTCGCGCAGGCTCGCGAGCGTGCCCGCCGCGCCGCCGAATTGCAGCACGAGCGCGCGAGCGCGAAGTTCGGTGAGACGCGCGCGATGCCGCGTGATCGCATCGAGCCATTGCGCGAACTTGAGGCCGAGCGTGATCGGCAGCGCCTGCTGAAGCCACGTGCGGCCGATCATCGGCGTCGCGCGATGCTTGTGCGCCTGATCCGCGAGCGAATCGCCGAGCGCGCGCAAGTCGGCGTCGAGCAGATCGAGCGCGGCGCGCAGTTGCAGCACGACGCCCGTATCGATGATGTCCTGGCTCGTCGCGCCCCAGTGCACGTACTTCGCGGCCTCGGCGTCGCGCGCCTTCACGACGGCCGTGAGCTGCTTGACGAGCGGAATCGCGAGATTGCCGCCGGCTGCCGCGCCGGTCATGAGCGCGGCGGCGTCGATGTTGTCGGCGTTGCACGCGGCGACGATGGAATCGACCGCGCTCGCCGGGATCACGCCCGCTTTCGCCGATGCGCGCGCGAGCGCCGCTTCGACATCCAGCATGGCCTGCACCGTCGCGCGCGGCGACCATATCGCGTTCGCCGCTTCGCTGCCGCAGATCAGATCGGTCAGACGTCCGGTGGATTCGAACATGTCTTAGACGCGCTCGATGACCATCGCGATGCCCTGTCCCACGCCGATGCACATCGTGCAGAGCGCAAAGCGCCCGCCGGTGCGCTCGAGCTGGTACGTCGCCGCCGTGACGAGCCGCGCACCCGACGCGCCGAGCGGATGCCCGAGCGCGATCGCGCCGCCGTTCGGGTTCACGCGTGCGTCGTCGTCGGCGACGCCGAGCATGCGCAGCACCGCGAGACCTTGCGACGCGAACGCTTCGTTCAGCTCGATCACGTCCATCTGGTCGATGGTCATGCCGAGGCGCGCGAGCAGCTTCTGCGACGCCGGCGCCGGGCCGATGCCCATCACGCGCGGCGGGACGCCCGCCGTCGCCATGCCGAGAATGCGCGCGCGCGGCGTGAGGCCGTGGCGCTTCGCGCTGTCTTCGTCGGCGATCAGGAGCGCGCACGCGCCGTCGTTCACGCCGGACGCGTTGCCCGCCGTCACGCTGCCGTCGGGACGCACGACGCCCTTCAGCTTCGCGAGCGCTTCCAGCGTCGTTTCGCGCGGATGTTCGTCGCGGTCGACGACGATCGCATCGCCCTTTTTCTGCGGGATCGTGACCGGCGTGATTTCCTGCGCGAGCGTACCGTCCTTCTGGCCGCGCGCCGCCTTCTGCTGGCTGCGCAGCGCGAACGCGTCCTGATCTTCGCGGCTCACCTTGTAGTCGTCCGCGACGTTCTCGGCGGTCTCGGGCATCGAATCGACGCCGTACTGCTTCTTCATCAGCGGATTGACGAAGCGCCAGCCGATGGTCGTATCGTGGATTTCGGCGGCGCGCGAGAACGCGCTCGTCGCCTTGCCCATGACGAACGGCGCGCGGCTCATGCTTTCGACGCCGCCTGCGATGAGCAGCCCCGCTTCGCCCGACTTGATCGCGCGCGCCGCGGTGCCGATCGCGTCCATGCCCGAACCGCACAGACGATTCACCGTCGAGCCGGGCACGCCGACCGGCAGCCCCGCGAGCAGCGCCGACATGCGCGCGACGTTGCGGTTGTCTTCGCCCGCCTGGTTCGCGCAGCCGTAGATGACTTCCTCGACCGCTTCCCAGTCCACTTCCTTGTTGCGCTCCATCAGCGCGCGCAGCGGCACCGCGCCCAGATCGTCGGCGCGCACCGACGACAGCGAACCGGCGTAGCGGCCGAACGGCGTGCGGATCGCGTCACATACGAATGCTTCTTTCATCGCTTGCTCCAGATTGTTGTGTCTCTCACGCTGCCTCGGAAACCGGCGCGTATTGCAGCGGCACGTTCGCGAGCTTTTGCAGCTCCTCGAACGACAGGCCGTCCACGATTTCTCGCACGACGAAGCCTTGCGGCGTCACGTCGAAGACGGCGAGATCGGTATAGACGCGGTCCACGCACTGCACGCCCGTCACCGGATACGAGCACTCGGCGACGAGCTTGCTTTCGCCCTGCTTCGTGAGCAGTTCCATCATCACGTAGACCTGTTTGGCGCCGATGGCGAGATCCATCGCACCGCCGACGGCCGGAATCGCATCCGGTGCGCCGGTGTGCCAGTTCGCGAGGTCGCCCTTGGCCGACACCTGGAACGCGCCCAGTACGCAGAAGTCGAGATGGCCGCCGCGCATCATCGCGAACGAATCCGCGTGATGGAAGAATGCGCCGCCCGTGAGGAGCGTGACGTGCTGCTTGCCTGCGTTGATGAGTTCGTCGTCTTCCTCGCCCTTCGCGGGCGCGGGGCCCATGCCGAGCAGACCGTTCTCGCTGTGCAGGAAGATTTCGCGGTCCGCCGCGAGATGATTGGCGACGAGCGTCGGCACGCCGATGCCCAAATTCACGTAAGCGCCTTCGGGGATGTCCGCGGCCACGCGCCTGGCCATTTCGTCGCGAGTCAGTTTCTTCATGGCTTCGTTCCTTTAAGCAGCGAGTTCGGCCGCGTGCACGGCTTGCGGCACTTCCACGACGCGCTGCACGAAGATGCCGGGCGTCACGATGTTTTCCGGGTCGAGTTCGCCGAGCGGCACCACCTTCGACACCTGCACGATGGCCGTCTTCGCGGCGCTCGCCATGATCGGCCCGAAATTGCGCGCAGTTTTACGATAGACGAGATTGCCCCAGCGGTCGCCCCTGAACGCCTTCACGAGCGCGAAATCCGCGTGCAGCGGCGACTCCAGCACGTAATGCTTTCCGTCGATCTCACGCGTTTCCTTGCCTTCGGCGAGCTTCGTGCCGTAGCCCGTCGGCGTGAAGAAACCGCCGATGCCCGCGCCCGCCGCGCGGATGCGCTCGGCGAGATTGCCCTGCGGCACGAGTTCCAGTTCGATTTCGCCGGCGCGGTAGAGCGCGTCGAACACGTGCGAATCCGTCTGACGCGGAAACGAGCAGATGATCTTGCGCACCCGCCTGGCCTTCAGAAGCGCGGCGAGGCCCGTGTCGCCGTTGCCTGCGTTGTTGTTCACGATGGTCAGCTCGCGCGCGCCCTGCTCGATGAGCGCGTCGATCAGCTCGGACGGCATACCTGCCGTGCCGAAACCGCCGATCATGATGGTCGCGCCGTCGTGGACATCCGCGACGGCGGACGCGAGCGAATCGAAAATCTTGTTGATCATTGCCGTTGTTCTCCGGTCCCGTTCGAAAGAGCCCGCTCGGCGCTTCGAACTTCGGGTTTACCTGCGCGTCGATGACGCTTGCATGGAAATGTTCGTCATGCGAACATGGATTCGTTTAGCGAACATCGGCATGGTAGTCCCGCGTTCGTTGCCGTGTCAACGAAGCCCGCGCAAATCGCGGGTTTGTACGGAGCCTCGCTCTATTAAAGAATGTCATGAAGAAGTTTTCGACGCCCTCTCTCGACGCCGACGCACGAGACGCACAAGACGCACAAGACGCGCCCTCCCGCCCCGGCGATGCCTATGTGCAGTCGTTCGCGCGCGGGCTCGCGGTCATCCGTTCGTTCGATGCGAGCCGTCCCGCGCAGACGCTCACCGATGTCGCCGCCGCAACGGGCCTCACGCGCGCCGGCGCGCGGCGCATTCTGCTGACGCTGCAATCGCTCGGCTACGTGGACGCCGACGGCCGGCTCTTTCAGCTCACGCCGAAGATTCTCGACCTCGGCTTCGCCTATCTCACGTCGATGCCGTTCTGGAACCTCGCGGAACCGGTCATGGAAGACCTCGTCGAACAGGTGCACGAAAGCTGCTCGGCGGCAGTGCTAAACGGCGCGGAAATCGTCTACGTGCTGCGTGTGCCGACGCACAAGATCATCACGCAGAATCTGTCGATCGGCAGCCGCCTGCCCGCGTTTTGCACGTCGATGGGCCGCGTGCTTCTGTCCGCGCTCGATGATGACCGCCTCGACGCGGCGCTCGACGCGAGCGACATCGTCGCGCGCACGCCGCACACGATCACCGATCGCGATGCGCTGAAGGACGCGATCGCCGTCGTGCGCCGGCAAGGTTGGGCGATCGTCGATCAGGAACTCGAAGAAGGACTGATTTCGATGTCCGCGCCGATCCGCGACCGGCAAGGCCGCGTGATCGCCGCGCTCAACATCAGCGGCAACGCGCAGCGCAAGAACGCGAAACAGATGGCGAAGGCTTTCCTGGAACCGCTGCAGGACGCGGCGCAGCGCGTGTCGGACATGGTCGCGCGGCGCGGCTGACGCGAGCCGCCATGCACATGTCATGAACGATCTCGACCTGAACCTGATCCCGTTTCTCGTCGCCATCGACGATACGCGCAACGTGAGCCGCGCCGCCGAACGGCTGGGCGTGAGCCAGCCGCGCGTATCGACGGCGCTCGGGCGGCTGCGCGAGTACTTCAACGACCCGCTCTTCGTGCGAACCTCGCGCGGCATGGAACCGACGCCGCGCGCGCTCGTCATCGTGCCCGCGGCACGCGAGGCGCTCGTGCGTATCGAGCGCGGTCTTCTCGATACGCAGCACTTCGATCCCGCCTCGAGCACGGATACGTTCGCGATCGCTCTGTCCGATGTCGGCGAGATCGTGTTCCTGCCGCGCCTGTTGCAAGCCTTCGCGAAGAACGCGCCCCGCGCGAATCTGCGCTCGGTGTCGGCGTCGCACGGCGAAGTGGAACGCGGGCTGGAGTCCGGCGACATCGATCTGGCCGTCGGCTATTTTCCCGACCTTCACGGCAACAATTTTTTCCAGCAGCGGCTCTTCTCGCATCGCTTCATCTGTCTCATGCGGCGCGACCATCCGTTCGCGAATGCGCCGCTCACCGTCGAGCGTTTTGTCGAGTGCGGGCATGCGGTGGTCCGCGCCGAAGGCCGCAGCCAGGAAATTCTTGAGAATTATCTCGACAAGGAGCGCGTGCGCCGGCGCGCCGTGCTGGAGACGCCGCACTTCATGAGCCTGCCGTTCATCCTGTCGCGCACCGATCTGATCGCGACCGTGCCGCACGCGATCGGCTTCGCGTATGTCGCCGAACACGCGTCGATCACGCTCGCGGAGCCGCCGTTTCCGCTGCCGCGCTTCGATCTGAGGCAGCACTGGCATCGCAAGTTTCATAACGATCCGCGCACGACGTGGCTGCGCGGCGTCGTCGCGTCGCTCTTCAACGACGCGCTCGACGAATGGCCGAAGTAATCGTCGCGCGGGGAATCGGGCTAACATCGCCGTTTTATTCCGAGGCGGACACCGATCGATGGATGCGCTCACCAGCCTGCGCGTGTTTCGCGAGGTCGTCGAAGCCGGCAGCTTCGTGAAGGCTGCCGAGCGGCTCGATATCTCGACGGCGATGACGAGCAAGCACCTCGCCAATCTCGAACGTCAACTGGGCGTGCGCCTGCTCAACCGCACGACGCGCCACCTGAGCCTGACCGAAGCGGGCAACGTCTATTACGAACAGTGCCGCGAGGCGCTCGACATCCTGCGGGCGGCCGAGGCCGCCGTCGGTGCGGTCGGCGCGCAGACGGCCGAGCCGCAGGGCGTCCTCAAGGTGACGGCGCCGGGCTGGTTCGCGAACCGGCGCTTCGCGGATTTGCTCGTCGGGTATCAGGCGCGCTATCCGGGCGTGCTCGTGGACTTGCGGCTCGAAAACCGCATCGTCGATCTCGTCGAGGAAGGCTACGACATGGCCCTGCGCGCGACGTCCGAGCCTTCGCCTTCGCTGATCGTGCGGCCGCTGTGCAGCATGCCGTTCCTTCTGGCCGGCTCGCGCGCCTATCTGGACCGCCACGGCGACTTGCTCCATCCGGACGATGTGGCGCGGCATCGCATTGTCTTGCCGACGTATGCGAACATCGATTCCGTCACGCTGACCGGCCCGGACGGCGCGTTCATCGTAAAAAATCATGCGGTGTTGAAAACGAACGACACCTCGATGGCGATGCAATTGGTGCGCGCGGGCATCGGGCTCGCCTATTTTCCGGCGTGGATCGTGGAGCCGGAGTTGGCTTCCGGGGCACTGGTGCGCGTGCTGCCGGCTTATTCGGCGTTCGCGCCATCGGTCTATGCCGTCTACACGAGCCGCAAATACATGACGACGAAGGTCCGCACGTTCATCGACTTTCTCTCCGAGTCGCTCGCCGACCCGCCAAACTGATTAGGAATACTCTTATTCAAGCGAAGTTTGCTGCGTGTGAAGATCGCGCCGGCCTCCGTTACCCGGACGGCCGACCTTCTTCATTGCATAGGCTCTCGCGCACATGGACTTCCCCTGGATTCCGTTGATTTTCAATATGGTGATGCTCGGCATCGTGCTGTTCGTCTGCCGCACGATCAACGCGGCGAACGGCCAGCTCCTGTGGAACGGCGCGCTCATCTACTTCGTCTTCGCCGTGCTCGCGATGGCGCTGGACTTCGCGTTGACGATGATCTTCGCGTCCGCGAGCTTTCACGACAACATTCAATATGAGCGGCTCGCCTCGCGCACGGCCTGGAGCGATCGCATTCTCGGCTACGTGATTCCGTGCGCCGTGTCGCTCGTGCTGGCACGCAGCTTCCGCAAGCGCCAGCGATCGGCAAAGCCGCATTCGGCGGGTGAATCTGCGGACGCGTCTTACGCGCCGTCGCAAGCGGCATCGTGATGAACCGGCTCGCGGAAGTGAAATCAACGAATAACGCCGTACAAAACGCAGAAGCAGTTCTACATTTCGTTTCTCTCTGATATACTTTCGCTCTTTCGGGGCGTAGCGCAGCCTGGTAGCGTACCTGCATGGGGTGCAGGTGGTCGGAGGTTCAAATCCTCTCGCCCCGACCAGAATAAGCCCGCGTAATCAACAGATTACGCGGGCTTATTGCTTTGCACGTCCGCCCAAGAATGGGGCATTTTGGAAGTCTTCCAAAACAAACCGCCGGTCAGGAGCTGGCACTACCGTACGCATATACGGTGCGGGTCAATGCCATGGCATCGTTCGAGGTCGTGCTCTTTTGCTTGCGTGGTGACAGCGAGCAAGTGAAGGCGCAGCCGGCTAGACGCATCTTCCCGAGTCAGCAAGAGGACTCGCTCCATATCTTGCACCGCTTCCGAAGTTGGCTGGTCAATACCTCCACAAGTCGCAGCTGAACGACAAGAAACTCAAGCCGGCTCAGCTGGTGAAACCGGTTCAGTCATGCAATCCCTCAAGAGCCGCCCGAAGGCGGCTGAGTGCACTTGCATTCGACGCCGTCAAACCTGCTTGAAGTAAGATGTGTGCGCCGAAGAATTTACGACCATTACAAATTGACGACAGACATCAAGAGAATCCCGCGGAGCCGCGATCCGTCTCTAGACTTCGTGAAGTTCGTCGCGATCATCTTGGTGATAATGGTCCACGTCACAGCGGTAGGATTTCTTTACCCGCTGAGAGATTGGTGGCATGCCGCGTCAGCGTATCGATGCATATCGGCAGCTTGCGTACCACTGTTCTTTATGGCGACGGGCGCGGTGATCCTTGACCGTCCCACCTCGCTTTTATCAAGCCTGAAGAGAATCGCTCGCGTCGGCGTGCCTTTAGTACTTTGGTCATGCATATACTTAGCGTGGTACCAATTCGCTTTGGATGCAAAGGTCGGAAACTGGCTGCTGGCAATTCTCCTGAATAGGGCGGCGGCACACCTTTGGTTCGTATACGCGATTATTGGCTTGTATATATTCCTGCCGGTCCTTGCGGTTTTTTACACGCAATCCACCGCCGGGCAAAAGGCGATTTTCTTGGCAGCTTGGTTCATCGGTGCAAGCCTGAACCAATTCTCAAGCAGAGTCTTCGGTCATCCGATCATCGCCATTGATCTTTCATACGCTCCGCTCTATAGCGGGTACGTGATCTTGGGAGCGGTTTTATATCGCTGGCTTGAGAATCACCGCGACCGCCATTGGATGCTCATTTCATGCACACTCGCGCTTATAGCCTTATGCGCGGCAATTCGACTGACGTGGGCTTGGCCCGTGTCACATCGGTCGACATCAACCGTTTTTTTCGATTACCAGTCACCCCTGACTGTTGTCGCAGCCATAGCCTTATTCGTCGCGCTGCAGCTCATGTTCGACCGCGTGGCCATCTCGTGGATTCGATCTACCGTTTCTTTCTTCGCGCGCCGGACGTTCGGGATCTACCTGTCTCACTTTCTGCTTTTCCAGTTCTACTTCACCTATGCGAAAGGCGATTTCCTTTACATCGATCAAATCGGCGCGTGGATATGGTTTCCAGGTGCGACCATTGGCGCCCTGATTCTAAGCGGGGCGCTCGTCTGGACGATACAGAAAGTCCCAGTGCTCAAGATGTTGAGTCCCGACTGACATCAACGTTTCGAGGGGACTGTGACCAGACAAGAGCCACGCGCCAGTTCATGCTGACGCGGGTTTTCTCTTTCGGGCGATGGGAAGGCTTTTATTGCTCTGATGGGGTGCGTCATCCATTGCGCCCCGCTCTCGCTACGCGCACTCGTCTATCAGCGCGATGAAGACAAGCCGCCGTTCGACAAACAATTGCGCTGCCCACGCAGCCGATGGAACCGCAGCGCCGCTCCTCCGCGCGGAAAACAGCCCCAACGTTTACGGTAGACTCCGCGCAATTGGTCACCTTCCCCGTTCCCCACTCGCCGATGACGCTCTCGCGACGCCTCTCTCCAGTCCTTCTTCTACTGCTTCTCTGTGCCGGCTGCACCGTCGGCTATAAGAACGCCGATCTGTGCAAGCAACGGATGATCGCAACTTATCCGAACACGGCTCCGAAGCTCACCTATGACCAGGCGAAGACGGCCAACCGTGGCGTGCGCGTCGTCGTTCAGGCCACTTATAAAATCCCGGTCGGGAATAGCTCCGCTGAGAAGACGCTCGTCAAGCGAAAGACTTCGGAGGGCGCCGCCGCAGTCGAATGCACCTTCGACGGCGAGACGATGAAGACATTTGCCTGGCTCACGCCTCCCGACATGGCCACGCGCTATCCGCTCACTTCCGCAGAAGACCGATAACATCCGCACGCGATCAACAAGGAAAACGCTCGGCAAAAAGTCGTATAAGGGCGAACGCGCGTCCGATCGATCCGCTCGATTCACCCGCCGACCGATCACCTTAGAGCCGGCGTCCAAAAAACGCAATTCTGGCTGCGCAGCGCCGGAAAATCACTTGTGTGTCATCGTCTTAACCTCTATTCTTCAAGCGACACATAAGGAGCGCCCCTTCGATGCTTTCGTCAGTTCGTGCCCCTTCCCGGCGAAGGCACGCGCCGCCCGATCGCGGCGCCTCTTCGCTGCGCGCCGAAATCGCAAAGTGGTTCGACGCCGAAAGCTCAGCGCGGGTCACGCGCTTCGGACGCATCTACTTGGGCGGTAGCCGCTATGTGTGCGTGAGCGCGCCGGACCGCGTTCGCGGCGGCTCCCATTCGCTCTACTTCTTCCATCACGGAAAAAGCGACTGGCGCGTCTACCCGCCGGCCGGCGTCGGGCCGAGCATCGTGTACTGCTCGATCGCAGCGCCAACAGCCAGCGCAACGGGCACAACGGGCGCAACCGATGCAAAGGCAGCGCCCGGCTAACGATCTCACGACTTCGCTGCGAGAAGTACCTGCCCGGTGATCGCTTCGTCGATCGTGCGCTTGTATGCCTTGGCGACTTCCGCCGCCGCAATGCCCTGCGACGCGTCCTTGCCCATCGCTTCGAGCGTCTCCGCGACCCATCCGGGACTCACGACATTCACTCGCATCCTGCCGTGAAGCTCCAGCGCGGCCACGCGCGCGAATGCTTCGACGCCCGCGTTGACGATGCTCACCGCCGCGCTGCCGACCATCGGTTGCTGCGCGAGGACGCCGCTCGTCAATGTGATGGCGCCGCCCTCATCGACGTGGCCCGTCGCGCAGCGCACGAGGTTCACCTGACCCATCAGCTTGTTGGCGAGACTGAACGCGTAGTCGTCGTCCGAGAGCGTATCGAGCGGCGCAAACTTCGCCGTGCCGCCGACGCACAAGACCGCGCCGACCTTTCTTACTTGCGCGAACATCGCCGCGATGCTCGCTTTGTCCGACAAGTCGACCGCGACATCCGAACCCTTGCGGCTCGCCGTGACGATCTCGTGCTCGGCTTCGAGCAATCGCGCGATCTGCGTGCCCAGCAATCCCGTTGCACCCACGATCAGCACTCGCATAAGGCCTCCTGAAGATAGAACGACAGAGATAGACAGCGATCATGCTACCGCCCTCGCCCGCTTCGCGCTCGTTGGGGCAGCGACAAAAAAAATGCCGCGATACGCGATCGCGGCATTTACATGGTGCGTATATCGGGCGTCGAACTCATCCGCCCAGGAGATCGATCACCTGCATGATCTCGCTGCGCAACTGATCGACATCGACGGCGGGCTGCTGCGCCTGTGCGGCTCCGGGCGACTCGTCCATCTCGGCGGCGTCGCCGTTGGCGCGCCCTTGCGCATCGAGGCGATTGCGCGCGCCGTTGATCGTGAAGCCCTGTTCGTACAGCAGCTCACGAATGCGCCGGATCAGCAGGACTTCATGATGCTGATAGTACCGGCGATTCCCGCGTCGCTTGACCGGCCGCAGTTGCGTGAACTCCTGCTCCCAATAGCGCAGCACATGCGGTTTGACGCCGCATAGTTCGCTGACTTCGCCAATCGTGAAATAACGCTTGGCTGGGATCGGAGGCAAGACGACTTTTTCCATCGTCGATCAACCATCGTTTGAGTGATGTCGATTGAAGCACGGCAGTCGAAGAGCGATGCGCTCACGCACCGGCGCAGGAAACGCGTCAACGGGAAAGACTCGTCTCCGCTCCGGTTTCGACCAGCGCCTTCAGTTTCTGGCTTGCATGAAATGTGACGACGCGACGCGCCGCAATGGGAATGGCTTCGCCGGTCTTGGGATTGCGGCCCGGGCGCTGCGGCTTGTCGCGCAACTGGAAGTTGCCGAAGCCGGACAGCTTGACGCTGTCGCCGCTTTCAAGCGCATCGCGGATGACTTCGAAGAACGCTTCGACCATGTCCTTCGCTTCGCGCTTGTTCAGACCGACGTGGTCGAACAGCATTTCCGCGAGCTCGGCTTTGGTGAGCGTCGGCGTGTCGTTCGACACCGCGCCCGAAGTCGTGTTGTCTCGGGTCATGGCGCTGCGCTGCGCCGAAAGAAGGGCTTCGAAATCACTCGAGTTCATTTGGTTCATATCGGTAAGACGGCGCGACACATTTTCAGACTTGAGGATTGAGACGGAGGCCTCATTGCAGGCTATCCGCGCAGCCGCGCGCCGTGTACTCGAGCCAGGCGATCCACCAGCGTTTTGATAGCCGTATCGACCGTTTCGTCCTGAAGCGTGCCGCCAGTATCTTGCAACGTTACACGGAAGGCAAGACTTTTCTCATGCACTCCCAAACCGCCGGAAGTGTTTGATTTTGGACGGAATTCGTCGAAAAGCGCAACCCTCGTCACATGCTTGCAGGCAGGCTCCGAACGCGCGTTTTCCAGCTCGTCCAGCAGCGCCTGCACCGGCACGGACTGGTCGACGACGACCGCGATATCGCGTCGCACCGGCGGGAATTTCGATACCTCGGAAGGCGTCGGCAGTGCGCGGTCCATCAGCGCGTCGGCTTCGACCTCGAAGAGAATCGGCGCGTGCGGCAGATCGTATTTCTGCAGCCAGCGCGGATGCAGTTCGCCGATCCAGCCGACCGCGCGCCCCGCTACTTCGATGCGCGCGCTGCGTCCCGGATGCAGCGCCGAATGCTCGGCCTTCACGAAACGCGGCGCGACCGGCGCGAAGAGCGCTTCGACGTCGCCCTTCACGTCGAAGAAGTCCACGTTGCGCGAGGCCACGCCCCATTGCTCGTCGAGCGCCGGACCATACGCGAGCGCGCCGATCATCTTCGGCTGCGCGAAGCCTTCGACTGCCAGTTCGCCCGCCTTCACCGACGCATCGCGCAGGAACACGCGCCCCGCCTCGAACACGCGGATGCGATCCGCGCGACGATTCAGGTTGTAGCGCAACACGTCGATGAGGCTGCCGAACAGCGTCGTTCGCATGACCGAATGCTGGCTCGCGATCGGATTGACGAGCTTCACCGGATTGTCGTTGCCGGCGAAGTCCTGCTCCCACTGCGCATCGACGAAACTGAAGTTCACGGTCTCCGCGTAATCGCGCGCGGCCACGGCATGACGCAGCGCGTGGATGGAACGCTTGGTCTCGTCGGTGCGACGCATCTCGCTCGCCGCCACCGGCGGACGCGCGGGAATCTTTTCGAAGCCGTAAATGCGCGCGACTTCCTCGATGAGGTCTTCCTCGATCTCGATGTCGAAGCGATACGGCGGCGGCGTCACCTTGAACGTGTCGCCGTCGCGCTCGAACGCGAGATTCAGCCGCGTGAAAATCTGCGCGATCTCTTCCGCGCCGATCTCGACACCGATGATGCGATGCGCGCGCGAGACGCGCATCGAAACCGGACGGCGCTCGGGCACGTTGAGGATCTGATCGTCGACGGGACCGGCTTCGCCGCCGCAGATATCGAGGATCAGTTGCGAGATGCGCTCGATGTGCTCGACCGTCGTCGCGTAATCGACGCCGCGCTCGAAGCGGTGCGCCGCATCCGTCGAGAAGTTGTACTTGCGCGCACGGCCGCGAATGGCGTCCGGCCACCAGAACGCGGCTTCCAGATAGATGTTGGCCGTATCGAGCGATACGGCGGTGCTGTCGCCGCCCATGATGCCGGCGAGACTTTCGACGTGGCGATCGTCCGCGATCACGCCGACGGTTTCATCCAGCTCGACAGTATTGCCGTTAAGCAGCTTGAGCGACTCGCCTTGTCTGCCCCAACGCACTTCGATCCCGCCGTGAATCTTGTCGAGATCGAAGACGTGCGTCGGGCGACCGAGCTCGAGCATCACGTAGTTCGAAATATCGACGAGCGCGGAAATGCTGCGCTGGCCCGAGCGTTCGAGACGCTCGACCATCCATTGCGGCGTCTTCCCGTGTGCGTTGACGCCACGGATCACGCGGCCCGAGAAGCGGCCGCACAGGTCGGGCGCGAGCACCTTGACGGGCAGCTTTTCGTCGAGCGTCGTCTTGACGGGCGGCATGTCGAGCGCCTTCAGCGGTGCGCCGGTGATCGCCGCGGTTTCGCGCGCGACGCCGAACACCGAGAGACAGTCCGCCTTGTTCGGCGTCAGCTTGATCTCGAAAACAGTGTCGTCGAGACTGAGCGCCTCGCGGATGTCCTGCCCGATCTTCGCGTCGGCGGACAGGATCAGCAGGCCGCTGTGATCTTCGGACAGCTTGAGTTCGCGCGCCGAGCACAGCATGCCCTGGCTATCGACGCCGCGCAGCTTCGCCGGCTTGATGGCGAATGGCTCGCCGCCCGCCTCGACCGGCGGCAGAACCGCGCCGATCAGCGCGACCGGCACCTTGATGCCCGGCGACACGTTCGGCGCGCCGCAGACGATGTTCAGACGCTCGCCCGTGCCGGCGTCGACCTGGCAGACGTTGAGCTTGTCGGCGTTCGGATGCTTGGCCACTTCCAGCACTTGCCCGACGACGATCTTGGTGGTCGGCGGCGCGACCGGCCGCAGGTCTTCGACTTCGAGACCGGCCATCGTCAGCGCGTGAGCGAGTTCGTCGGTGGAGAGCTTGGGATCGACGAAGCTGCGGAGCCAGGATTCGGGGAATTGCATGTGTGTCTACGTTCGAAATGTGGAGTTCTCGTCCGGCGCGTGCCGCGTGGCCGGACGTCGCATGGCGCGCGGGCGTTTCAGGCGAACTGTCGAAGGAAGCGCAGATCGTTTTCGAAGAAGAGGCGCAAGTCCTGGACGCCGTAACGCAGCATCGTCAGACGCTCGAGGCCGCTGCCGAACGCAAAGCCGATATAGCGCTCGGGATCGAGGCCCATGTTGCGGATGACGGTCGGATGCACCTGACCCGAGCCCGAAATCTCCAGCCACTTGCCCGCGTTCTTGCCGTGCTCGAACATCATGTCGATCTCGGCCGACGGCTCGGTGAACGGAAAGTACGACGGACGGAAACGCACGAGAATGTCGTCGCGCTCGAAGAACTTCTTGAGGAAATCGGTGTAGACGCCCTTCAGGTCCGCAAAGCTGATGTTCTCCTCGATCCACAGGCCTTCCACCTGATTGAACATCGGCGAATGGGTGGCGTCGCTGTCCACGCGATACGTGCGGCCGGGCACGATCACCTTGATCGGCGGCTTGTTCATGCGCGCGTAGCGCACCTGCATGGGGCTCGTGTGCGTGCGAAGCAGAAGCGGGCGTCCTTCGGCGTCCTTCCCGTTGACGTAGAAGGTGTCCTGCATCGAGCGCGCCGGATGGTTCTCGGGGCTGTTCAGCGCGGTGAAGTTGTACCAGTCCGTCTCGATCTCGGGACCGTCGGCAACGTCGAAGCCGATCGAGCCGAAGATTTTCTCGACGCGCTCCCAGGTTCGCATCACCGGATGCAGCGTGCCCGCGCCAGCGCCGCGCCCGGGCAGCGTCACGTCGATGGCTTCGGCTGCGAGCCGCTGGTTCAGAAGCGCATCGGCCAGCGCCTGACGACGCGCATTGAGCGCCGCCTCGACCTGCTGCTTCGCTACGTTGATGCGCGCGCCTTCCGTCTTCTTCGCGTCCGGATCGAGCTTGCCCAGGCCCTTCAGCAGCTCCGTCAGCGCGCCCGCCTTGCCGAGAAAGCGAGCCTTCTCGTTTTCGAGCGTGGTGGCATCCGTGGCGTTTTCAAAGGCGCTTTTCGCGTCGGCGACAATCTGGTCCAGATCCATTGATCCCATCTTTCCAAGTTCTGACTGAATGCGGTTTTGCGCGCGTCCTGGCGATGTTCAAGCCGCGCGCAAAACCGTCCGACCAACAAAAACGGGGCTCGGTGAGAGCCCCGTTTTCTGCCCTTGCGCCGCCGTCAACAACCCGGCGACGAAAAGGCGAACCACGCAGTACTAATTTCGCAATTAGGCTGCAACGGCGGCTTTCACCTGCTTGACGATCGCAGCAAAAGCAGCCTTGTCGAACACAGCCATGTCAGCCAGCACCTTGCGGTCGAGTTCGATCGACGCCTTCTTCAGGCCGTTGATGAACACGCTGTAGGTCATGTCGTGCTGACGCACCGCCGCGTTGATACGCGTGATCCACAATGCGCGGAACACACGCTTCTTGTTGCGGCGATCGCGATAGGCGTACTGGCCTGCGCGCATGACCGCCTGCTTGGCGATGCGATAGACGTTATTGCGACGGCCGCGGTAACCCTTGGCCAGACGGATGATCTTCTTGTGACGGGCCCGTGCGGTAACCCCACGTTTTACTCGAGGCATGTTGCTCTCCTTTGAGTGTTAGTTGAGGTTACGCGAACGGCAGCATTGCGCGGACGGAGTTCAGATCGGAATCGTGAACAGCCGTGGCGCCACGCAGATGGCGTTTGTTCTTGGTGGTTTTCTTGGTAAGAATGTGGCGCTTGAAGGCCTGACCGCGCTTGACGGTACCGCCCGGACGCACCACGAAGCGCTTTGCAGCACTCTTCTTGGTCTTCATCTTCGGCATGACAACTCCAGTTTATTAGATGGTCATGGGTGTGCGGTTGATCCCTCCGTACCGGCCAGAACCCCTTTCCGCCCTTCGAAACCCACGCTCCACTTGTGTGCGAACGGTCTACTAGGACCGCCGCCTTCATGAACGGCGCCGCTTGACGCGACGCCCTTCTGAACTTTCCGGCAATGCCGCGGCAGCCGTCTTGCGACGGCGCGCGATCCATTGCTCTTGCTTCCTTACTTGCCCTTCTTCTTCGGCGCCAGGACCATGATCATCTGGCGGCCTTCCATCTTCGGCATCTGCTCGACCTGGCCGACTTCGTCCAGGTCCGACTTCAGGCGTTCGAGCATGCGCATGCCAATTTCCTGGTGCGCCATTTCGCGGCCGCGAAAACGCAGCGTGATTTTCGTCTTGTCGCCGTCTTCGAGGAAGCGCGTGAGGTTGCGCAGCTTGACGTTGTAGTCACCGTCATCCGTGCCGGGGCGGAATTTGACTTCCTTCACCTGCACGATCTTCTGCTTGAGCTTCGCCTCGTGCTGCTTCTTCGCTTCCGAGTACTTGAACTTGCCGTAGTCCATCAAACGGCAGACAGGCGGTGAGGCCTGCGGCGCGATTTCGACGAGATCCACATCGAGCTGTTCCGATTGACGGAACGCCTCGGCCAGTTTCACGATCCCGAGCGGCTCGTTGTCCACTCCGACCAAGCGCACTTCCGGTGCGGAAATTTCACCGTTGATGCGATGTGACGACTTATCAGTAGCGATGTTACGTTTCCTCTAAAAATGAAAAAACAAGCCGCGCTGCGAGTGACTTACTTGAACGCCCGCACTTCCTCTTGCAGACGTTCGAGGAATGCGCCGACCGGCATGACGCCCAGATCGACACCGCCACGAGCACGCACGGCTACGGTTTGTGCCTCACGCTCCTTGTCCCCGACGACCAGCAAATAGGGAACCTTTTGCAGCGTGTGCTCGCGTATTTTATAGCTAATCTTCTCGTTGCGCAAATCGCTCTCAACTCTAAGCCCTTGTTTTTGCAACGATTGGGCGAGAGAAGCAGCATATTCGGCCTGACTTTCGGCAATATTCAGCACGACAGCCTGCACGGGCGCGAGCCACGGAGGCATTGCCCCGGCGTGGTGCTCGATCAGAATGCCGAGGAAGCGCTCCATCGACCCGACTATCGCGCGGTGAAGCATCACCGGACGACGGCGGCTATTGTCTTCCGCGACATACTCCGCGCCGAGACGCTCCGGCAGCACCATGTCGAGCTGCAGCGTGCCGCATTGCCAGGACCGTCCGAGCGCATCCTTGATGTGGTACTCGATCTTCGGACCGTAGAACGCGCCTTCGCCCGCGAGCTCTTCCCACTGTAGCCCGCACGCGGTGAGCGCCTCGCGCAGACCCTGTTCCGCGCGATCCCAGGTTTCGTCGGTGCCCGCGCGCTGCTCCGGGCGCAACGACAGCTTGATGTCGATGTGCTCGAAGCCGAAGTCCTTGTAGACGCTCATCGCGAGCGTGTTGAACGCGATCGATTCCGCGATGAACTGGTCTTCGGTACAGAAGATGTGTGCGTCGTCCTGCACGAAACCGCGCACGCGCATGAGCCCGTGCAGCGCGCCCGACGGCTCGTTGCGGTGGCACGAGCCAAATTCCGCGTAACGCAGCGGCAGATCGCGGTACGAGCGCAGACCGTGGTTGAACACCTGGACGTGGCCGGGGCAGTTCATCGGCTTGATGGCGTAGTCGCGCTTTTCCGATTCGGTCGTGAACATGTTTTCACGATAGTTCTGCCAGTGGCCCGACGCTTCCCAGAGCGACCGGTCCATGACCATCGGCGTCTTGATTTCGAGATAACCGGCCTCGTTCACGCGGCGGCGCATGTACTGCTCGACCTGCTGCCACAGCGACCAGCCCTTCGGATGCCAGAACACCATGCCCGGCGCCTCGTCCTGCAGATGGAACAGGTCGAGCTGCTTGCCGAGCTTGCGGTGGTCGCGCTTCTCCGCTTCCTCGAGCATGTGCAGGTACGCGTCCTGGTCTTCCTTCTTCGTCCAGGCGGTGCCGTAGATGCGCTGCAGTTGCTCGTTCTTCGAATCGCCGCGCCAGTACGCGCCCGCGAGCTTCATCAGCTTGAAAACCTTGAGCTTGCCGGTGGACGGTACGTGCGGGCCACGGCACAGGTCGGTGAAACCGCCGTGAGAGTAGAGCTTGATTTCGTCGCTGGCGGGAATCGACTCGATGATCTCCGCCTTGTACTTTTCGCCGATGCTCTTGAAGTAGTCGACGGCCTCGTCGCGCGAAACGACGCGGCGCGACACCGGCTCGTCTTTCTTCACGAGCTCCTGCATGCGCTTTTCGATCTTTTCCAGATCTTCGGGCGTGAAGGGACGGCTGTACGCGAAGTCGTAGTAGAAGCCGTTGTCGATGACCGGTCCGATGGTGACCTGCGCCTCGGGAAACAGGTCCTTGACCGCGTAGGCCAGAAGGTGCGCGGTGGAGTGACGAACGACATCGACGCCTTCCGGGTCTTTGTCGGTGACGATGGCGAGCGACGAATCGCGGTCGATCACGAAAGATGTATCGACGAGCTCGCCGTTCAGCTTGCCGGCGAGCGCCGCCTTGGCGAGGCCCGCGCCGATCGATGCCGCGACTTCCGCGACGGTCACCGGGTGGTCGTATTGGCGGACCGACCCATCAGGCAAACGTACCGAAACCATTTCGTTCTCCAGGACGCCGGCGCACGCCGAGCGAATTCGAATAACCACTGCCCCGCGACATCGATGAAACGGAAATCGAGGAACAAAAAAAATGCGGCCCCACTACCGAGGGGCCGCATTCACTTTTTACATACCGCGAGACAATTTGGCACAAGGCGAATTAGGTCCTCGACTAGCGTCGCTCCGAAGTTGTTTCGGTCAACGTTCGACGTGCCATTTTCGTATCGCCTTTTGCGCAATGCGCTTCTTGCGGATTGAAGCCTCGGAGAACCGGGACTTCGCTTTTCGTTGGTAGGCTCGATTGGACTCGAACCAACGACCCCCACCATGTCAAGGTGGTGCTCTAACCAGCTGAGCTACGAGCCTGAAAGAAGTGAGATTATATGGAGCGTTTCGAATCTTGGCAAGTCTTTCTGAACACGAATTCGAGATTCAACCGCAGAAACGCCCAAGTCCTCGCGTCATGCGGCTCAAGCACGCCGCGACGCCCGTATCACCCCGCCGATCTCCGCGAGCA
Organism: Caballeronia sp. Lep1P3; assembly: GCF_022879595.1. NCBI lineage: Bacteria > Pseudomonadati > Pseudomonadota > Betaproteobacteria > Burkholderiales > Burkholderiaceae > Caballeronia > Caballeronia sp. Lep1P3. The sequence goes on from NZ_CP084265.1 coordinate 1,830,111, forward strand.
ACGTGCACGCGCGCTGTATCTGCGCAGCGCTCGACACCTCGACGGTGAACTGCATGTACGCGACGTTCCTGCGGCTCTGGCTTTTCACGCCGATCACGTTGATCTTCTCGCGCGCGAAGACCTCCGAAATATCCCGCAGAAGCCCCTGCCGATCCGCCGACTCGACCGCAAGATCGACCGGATACACCGACGATCCGCGCCCGTTGAGCACATCCGCCGACCACGTCGTATGCAGCACGCGCTCGGGCGAGCGCTGCGCCATGCGCTGGAACGTCGCGCAGTCGGTGCGATGAATCGACATGCCCTTGCCGCGCGTCACGAACCCCGCGATCGGATCGGGCGGCGCCGGACGGCAGCAGCGCGCGAGCTGCGTGAGCAGCGCGTCGACGCCGACGACGAGCACGCCCGTCGACGCGCCGTGGGCCACGCTCTGCCCGCTGCTGCGCTTTTCGAAGTGCGCGGGCGCTTCGGGTGCGGGCTCGGGCGGCGGTGTGTCGGAAAGCGCGTGTTCGATGTTGCGCAGGCTGAACTCGTCCTTCGCGACGACCGCGTATAACTCTTCCGGCGCCTTGAACCCGAGCTTGGCCGCGAGCTGATCCAGATTGACGGACGTCTTGCCCTCGCGCTGCAGCGTCTTTTCGACGATCGCGCGGCCCTGCGCGATGTTCTCTTCGGCATCGACCGCGTTGAACCACGCGCGCACCTTCTGCCGCGCGCGCGGGCTCTGCAGATAGCCGAGCTGCGGGTTGAGCCAGTCTCGCGAAGGCCCGCCCTCCTTCACCGCGATGATTTCGACGGTCTGCCCGTTCTGCAGCGGTGTGTTGAGCGGCACCATCGCGCCGTCGACGCGCGCCCCGCGGCAGCGATGCCCGAGTTCGCTATGCAGGTGATATGCGAAATCGACGGCGGTCGCGCCCTGCGGCAGTGCGATCACGCGCGCCTGAGGCGTCAGGACATAGATGTGATCGTCGTCGAGCGTGGCGTCGCGCAGATGCTGCCAGCCGGGACGATCGCCTTCGACATCGTCTTTCCATGCGAGAAGCTGGCGCAGCCACGCGATCTTCTCGTCGTATTTCTCGTTCGCCGTGACCTGGCCCGCGTAGCCGCGCGCGCCGGCTTCCTTGTAGCGCCAGTGGGCGGCCACGCCGTATTCGGCGAACTGATGCATCTCGTGCGTGCGGATTTGCACTTCGAACGCGCGGCCATCGTCGCCGACGACCACCGTATGCAGCGACTTGTAGCCGTTCGGCTTCGGCCGCGAGATGTAGTCGTCGAATTCGCGCGGCACCGGCTGCCACAGGTTGTGCACGATGCCGAGCACCGTGTAGCAATCCTTGATATCGCCGACGATCACGCGAAACGCGCGCACGTCGTTAAGCTCCGAGAAGTCGAGATGCTTGCCGCGCATCTTCTTCCAGATGCTGTAGATGTGCTTGGGCCGGCCGCTCACCTCGGCCTTGATCTGCGCGGTGTCCAGTTCCTTTTGCAGCCGCGCGATGGCGCCGGTCACATACGATTCGCGCTCGACGCGTTTCTCATCGAGCAGCTTCGCGATGCGCTTGTAGGTGACGGGGTCCTCGAAGCGGAACGACAGGTCTTCGAGTTCCCATTTCAGTTGCCAGATGCCGAGCCGGTTGGCAAGCGGCGCGTAGATTTCGAGCGTCTCGCGCGGCACGTCGGGCGACGGGTCGGTCTTGTGCGCCGCGTGGTAGCGCAGCGTCTGCAAGCGGGACGCGAGGCGGATCAGCACCACGCGTATGTCCTGCGCGAAGGCAAGCAGCATCTTGCGCAGCGATTCGACTTGCGCGCGCCGCGCCGCCTGCGCATCGCGCGTGTTGTGCGGCAGTTCGGCGAGCGTCGCGCGGGAACTCAGCGAGCCGAGCCGCAAGAGCTTGCGCACGTCGCCGACGAGCCGCTGCACTTCCGCACCGAAGCGCTCCGCGATCAGCTTCTCCGGATCGTCGAGATGCGGCGCGAGCGCGAAGAGCGCGGCGGCGGCGATCGCGTGCGGATCGACGTTGAGCGTCTGCATGATGCGCGCGGTGCCGGCCGCATGTTCGGCGAGCAGTTCGCCGGTCGAGAGCCGCGCATCCTTCGCGTGATCGCGCACGAACGCGAGCGCGTCGTCGATGGACGGCTCAGGCAACGTATCGGCGGGGACGGCGGTCTCGGTCATGCGGGCACACTACGGCGGCGGACGTGCTTTAGCTGCGCTGCGCCGCCACCACGACGACTTCCACGAGGCAAGCGGGGTTCGCGAGCTTCGCCTCGACGGTCGCGCGCGGCGGCGTGTGGCCGGGCGCCACCCACGCGTCCCAGACGGCGTTCATGCCGGCGAAGTGCTCCATGTCCGAGATGTAGATCTGCACCGACAGCAGATGCGACTTGTCGCTGTTCGCCTCCTCGAGCAGACGGTCGATATGACCCAGCACTTCGCGCGTCTGGCCCGCGATGTCCTGGTTCGTGTCTTCCGCGATCTGCCCCGCGAGATACACGGTGCCGTTGTGAATCGCGATCTCGGAAAGCCGCGCGCCGACGTGATGACGAGTAACTGCCATGAGAATATCCGGTCCTTATGGGGTGATAAAAACGGGGTGACAAAAAGCGGGGCGAGCGACGGGCGCCCGGCCCCATATTATGCCCGGCTGCCGTTGTTTTCGAGAAAGAACGCCCGCGCGATGGCAATCTGGTCCGCTGCGAGAAACGCGGGCGCGTGACCCGCGTTCGGCACTTCGGCGCTCGTCACGGCCTGCCCTTTCTCGACCATCTGCCTGACGGTCTCGCGCGAGAGCAGGTCGGAGCTTTCGCCGCGCACGACGAGCACCGGCGTTTCGATCGACGCGAGCGAGTGCCACAGGAACGCTTCGCCCGCGGCGTGGTCTTCGTCGGTGCTCGCGGAAAACGGCGCGGCAATGTCGGGGTCGTAGCGGAAAGTCCACGCGCCGTCGCGCTCGTGCAGAAGCGGCGTGTTGATGCGCGTCCACTCGTCGTCCGTGAGCGGGCCGAACGAAGCCGCGAGCGCCGCCGCGTGGCGCACGCCTTCCTCGAGCGACGCAAAGCGCGCGGGCTTGCCGAGGTAGCTGCGGATGCGCTCGAGCGCGACCGGTTCGATATGCGGCCCCACATCGTTCAGCAGCATCTTGCGGATCGGCGTATTCGGGAGCCCGCCGAGCGCCATGCCGATCAGCCCGCCCATCGACGTGCCGAACCAGTCCACCGTCTCGACGTTGAGCCGCGCGATCAGCGTGACCATGTCCGAGACGTACTGCGCGACGCCGTAATAGCGAGCATCCGCGAGCCAGTCCGATAAACCGCGGCCCACGACATCCGGGCACACGACGCGATAGTCGCCCGCGAACGCTCTCGCGACCTCGTCGAAATCGCGGCCCGAGCGCGTCAGCCCATGCACGCACAAGAGCACGCGCGGATTGGCCGGATCGCCCCATTCGGTGTAGGCGACGCGATGCAGTCCCGCCGGGCTCGCGCACTGGACGAAGCGCTGGCGCGGCTCGGTGTGCGTGGAATGCGATGCCTCGACGACGATGGATGCGCTCATGAAATGTCCTTCGTGGAAGATGTCCAAACGATTCTAAACGTCCGGCGCGCGGGAAAGTGCGCGTTGGCCGAACGGACGATGGCGCGCCCAAAACGAAACGGGCGAAGCCATTGCCTCGCCCGCTTCGGTCCGCGCGCTAGCGCGAGCTCACTTCACGTCGCTGACATCGAGCGGTGCGCCGGTCTTGCGCTGAATCTCCTCGACGGTCACGCCATCGGCGAGTTCGACGAGCTTCAGGCCACCTTCGGTGACGTCGATCACGCCGAGATCCGTGATGATGCGATCGACGACGCCCACGCCCGTGAGCGGCAGCATGCACTCTTCGAGAATCTTGTGCTGGTCGCCCTTCGCGACGTGCTCCATCAGCACGACGACGCGCTTCACGCCCGCGACGAGATCCATCGCGCCGCCCATGCCCTTGATCATCTTGCCGGGGATCATCCAGTTGGCCAGATCGCCCGTCTTGCTGATCTGCATCGCGCCGAGAATCGCGAGATTGATGTGGCCGCCGCGGATCATGGCGAACGAATCCGCCGACGAAAAGATCGACGAGCCCGGCAGCGTCGTCACCGTCTGCTTGCCGGCGTTGATGAGATCGGCGTCGACCTCGTCGTCATACGGCGACGGTCCGATACCGAGCAGTCCGTTCTCCGACTGCAGCCACACTTCGACGCCCTGCGGCACATGATTGGCGACGAGCGTCGGCAAGCCGATGCCCAGGTTCACGTAGAAGCCGTCCTGCAGTTCCTTCGCCGCGCGCGCGGCCATCTGGTCACGAGTCCAAGCCATCATTACTCTCCTTTCGCGCGGACGATGCGTTGTTCGATGCGCTTTTCCGGATGCGCGTTCAGCACGAGCCGTTGCACGAAAATGCCCGGCGTGTGGATCGCGTCCGGATCGAGTTCGCCGACTTCGACGATCTCTTCCACTTCGGCGACGGTGATCTTCCCGGCCATCGCGCACATCGGATTGAAGTTGCGCGCCGTGCGGCGATAGATCAGGTTGCCCGACTTGTCGGCCTTCCACGCCTTGACGAGACCGATGTCCGCCGTCAGCGAATGTTCGAGCACGTAATGGTTCTCGCCGAACTGGCGCGTTTCCTTGCCGTCCGCGATCACGGTGCCGTAGCCGGTGTTCGTGAAGAACGCCGGAATGCCCGCGCCGCCCGCGCGCAGTTTCTCGGCGAGCGTGCCTTGCGGCGTGAATTCGAGTTCGAGTTCGCCAGCGAGATATTGCCGCTCGAATTCCTTGTTTTCGCCCACGTAGGACGAAATCATCTTCTTGATCTGGCGCGTTTCGAGCAGCAGGCCGAGCCCGAAGCCATCGACGCCCGCGTTATTGCTGATGCACGTAATGTCCTTCACGCGCGAATCGCGCAGGGCGGCGATCAGCGCTTCGGGAATCCCGCACAGCCCGAATCCGCCGACGGCGAATGTCTGCCCGTCTCTGACGATGCCATCGAGCGCCGCTTTCGCGCTGGGATAGACCTTGTTCATCTGTATGTCCCTTCCATGTTGAACCCGACTGAGAATCTTTTCTTGTACGCCACGGAAAGCGTCCCGGCGGCGTGATGACTCGCGCAAAAGGGTACGCCGCGCGGTCGATCCGGCACAATACGCAAAAATACATAAGTCTTTGCCCGCGCCCGCCGATTCCTTGCGGGGCGCGCGCGAGCGCCGATTCCACATGCGTGAACTGGATTATCAAACCGCGTTTCATCTCGCGCCCGTCGGCCTCGTGCTTTCGCGCGAGCGCATCATCGAGGATTGCAACGAGCAGCTTTGCGCGATCTTCGGCTTCGCGCGGGAAGCGCTCATCGGCCAGTCGTTCGAGGTGATCTATCCGACGCCCGACGAGTTCGCGCGCATCGGCGAGCGGATCGCCGCGCATATCACGAGCCGCGGCACCTACAGCGACGACCGCATCATGAAGCGATCGAACGGCGAACTGTTCTGGTGCCATGTGACGGGCCGCGCGCTCGACCGCGCAGCGCCCCATGCCGCGGGCGTCTGGACTTTCGAGGATTTGAGCGCGACGCGGCGGGTCGCGATCGAACTGACGCCGCGCGAGCGGGAAATCGCCGCGCAGCTCGTAACGGGGAAGACGAGCAAGCAGATCGGCCGCGTGCTGGATATCAGCCCGCGCACCGTGGACATTTACCGCGCGCGGCTCATGCGCAAGTACGACACGGGCAACGCGACCGAGCTGCTTCAGCGGCTGCTCGGCAACTAATTCGCGATTAGAGTTCGACGGCCGCGCCCGTCTCGATGATCTGGCGCAGCAGATCAGGGATCGGCACCGACTTTCCGGCCGCATAGTCGATCCACACGATTTTGGCCGCGCCGCGCGCGTAGGGCGTGCCGGGCGCATCGGCGCGATACAGCTCGAAGCGCGTGTCGAAACTGCTGCGGCCGGGCTTGCCGACCGACATGCGCGCGATGACATCGCCGGGATAATGCAACTGCTTCAGAAACTCCATCGACGCATTTACGATCACCGGCCCCTGCCCTTCGCCGTTGCCGCCCGCGATGCCGAGGCGCTCGAACCAGGAAATCCGCACTTGCTCCATGTAGCGGAAATAGACGGTGTTGTTGACGTGCCCGAAGGCGTCCATGTCGCCCCAGCGGATCGGCATGGACATCTCGAAGACGGTGTGAAAGTCGCTTTCTGTGTTGGTGCTTGCGGATGTGGCGGTAGTGCTCATTGCGTGGTCGTTCCAGTGTCGAAAACAGGGCGGCGCGGCACTGGACGAACCATGCACGCGACGCTCAGAGTGAAAAACCGTCGTCCGCCGAGATCACCGAGCCGTTCATGAACTGCGATTCGTCCGCCGCGAGCAGCAGCAGCAGGCCGTCGAGGTCCTCGGGCGCGCCGACGCGCCGGCGCGGCAGCATCGACACGAGCTTCTGGCCCTGCTCGGTCTTCCAGTGGTGATGATTGATCTCGGTGTCGATATAACCCGGGCAGATCGCGTTCACGTTGATGCCGTGGCGGCCCCATTCCAGCGCCATTGCCTTGGTCATTTGCACGACGGCGGCCTTGCTCATCGAATAGAGACCGATTTGCGGAAACACGCGCAAGCCGGCCACCGACGCCACGTTGATGATCCGGTACGCCGGCTTCGACGGTCCGTTGCCGCGCATGATCATGCGCTTGGCGACTTCCTGCGCGACGAAGAACGCGCCGCGCACGTTGGTGCCGAAGACGAATTCGAAGTCGGCGGGCGTGACCTCGGTCAGCTTCTGCGTGGTCGAGACGCCCGAGTTATTCACGAGAATGTCGATGGTACCGGCTTCCGTCTCGGCGTGCGCGACCGCGGCCTTCACGCTCTGGTAATCGGTGACGTCGAGCGAGACGACATGCGCCGCGCCGCCGGACGCCTCGATCTCCGCGCGCAGTTCCTTGAGCCGCTCCGTGCGGCGGCTCGCGAGCACGACCTTTGCGCCCGCCTGCGAGAGCACCTGCGCGAAACGCTTGCCAAGTCCACTGGACGCGCCGGTGATCAGCGCGACCTTGCCTTCCAGGTTGATCGAACGGCCCATTGTGCTTCCTTCTTTTACGGTTGATTCAGCCTTGGCGTGAGCGTGGCCAGCACGACGCGCGCCGCGGGGAGACATGGCGTTCACACCGATATGGCGGCGTCACGAAAAATAGTACGCTCGTGCCAATCCGGACACCTTCGGTTGCAGCCCGCCTGACGTTCGCTGACAATACGCGATCCTGAAAGGCCATTCTAACGGTAGAGAGGAGCATTGATGACCCCGGCGAGCCTTATCGACCAGTACGGTCCCCGCGAATCGATGGAATACGACGTCGTGATCGTCGGCGGCGGGCCAGCCGGTTTGTCGGCCGCGATCCGCCTGAAGCAACTGGCCGAGGAGAAAGGCGTCGAAATCGGCGTCTGCGTGCTGGAAAAAGGCTCGGAGATCGGCGCGCACATCCTGTCGGGCGCGGTGATGGACCCGCGCGGCCTCTCGGAACTGATTCCCGAGTGGAAGGAAAAAGGCGCGCCGCTCGACGTCGAAGTGACCGAAGACCGCTTTCTCTTTCTGTCGCCGACGGGCGCGAAGCAAGTTCCCAACTGGCTGCTTCCCGACAACTTCAAGAATCACGGCAACTACGTTATCAGCCTCGGCAACGTCACGCGCTGGCTCGGTCAACAGGCCGAAGCGCTGGGCGTCGAGATATTTCCGGGCTTTCCCGCCGCCGAAGTGCTCTACGCCGAAGACGGCTCGGTGCGCGGCGTCATCACGGGCAACATGGGCGTCGGCAAGGACGGCGAGCCGACCGAGAATTTCCAGCTCGGCATGGAATTGCATGCCAAGTACACGATCTTCTGCGAAGGCGCGCGCGGGCATCTCGGCCGTCAGCTGATGGAGAAGTTTAGGCTCAACCAGAACGCCGATCCGCAGGTGTACGGCATCGGCATCAAGGAATTGTGGGAGATCGATCCGGTCAAGCACAAGCCGGGGCTCGTCATCCACACGGCGGGCTGGCCGCTCGAGCCGGACACCTATGGCGGCTCGTTCCTCTATCACATGGACAACAACCAGGTGGTGGTCGGCTTCGTGGTCGGGCTCGGGTACTCGAATCCGTACTTGTCGCCGTTCGAGGAGTTCCAGCGCTACAAGACGCATCCGTCGATCCGCGCGTTTCTCGAAGGCGGCAAGCGCATTTCCTACGGCGCGCGCGCGATCACCGCGGGCGGGCTGATGTCGCTGCCGAAGCTGGTGTTTCCGGGCGGCGCGCTCGCCGGCGACGACGCGGGCTTTTTGAACGCATCGCGCATCAAGGGCAGTCACGGGGCGATCAAGTCCGGCAAGATGGCCGCCGAAGCCGCGTTCGACGCCGTGCAGGCCGGACGTCAGGGCGACGAACTGACAGCCTACCCGGAAGCGTTCGACAACTCCTGGCTCAAGACCGAGCTTTACCGCGCGCGTAATTTCAAGCAATGGATGAGCAAGGGCCTGTATCTCGGCACGTTCATGGTCGGCCTCGAACAGAAAGTGATGGGCGGCAACGTTCCGTGGACGCTGCATCATCAGCACTGGGACCATGAGATGCTGAAGCCGGCGTCCCAGTCCAAGCCGATCATTTATCCAAAGCCGGACGGCAAGCTCACGTTCGATCGTCTTTCGTCCGTTTTCATTTCGAACACGAATCACGAAGAGAATCAGCCCGCGCACCTCACGCTCAAGGACCCGAGCGTGCCGGTCAACGTCAACTTGCGCACGTATGCCGGACCCGAAGGCCGGTATTGTCCGGCCGCCGTCTACGAATTCGTGAAGTCGGACGACGGCAGCGACCGCCTGCAGATCAACGCCCAGAACTGCGTGCACTGCAAGACGTGCGACATCAAGGACCCGACGCAGAACATCGTCTGGGTCACGCCGGAAGGCGGCGGCGGGCCGAACTATCCGAACATGTAACGCATAAGCGGTAAACGAAAAAGGGCGCCGGTCTCATCGACCGGCGCCCTTTTTTCATGCGTGCGTCACTCGCGCGGTGCGTGCGCCGCGATTCTGGGGGTATCGACGGCCACATCGCCACATTGCGCGCGATGCCGCAGCGCGTGGTCGATCAGCACGAGCGCGAGCAGCGCTTCCGCGATGGGCGTCGCGCGAATGCCGACACAGGGATCGTGCCGGCCGAACGTTTCGACGGTTGCGGGCGCGCCGGCCTTGTCGATCGACTGGCGCGGCGTGCGGATGCTCGACGTCGGCTTGATCGCGATGGACACGGTGATGTCCTGCCCGCTCGAAATGCCGCCGAGAATGCCGCCCGCGTTATTCGTCGCGAAGCCTTCGGACGTCATCTCGTCGCCGTGCTGCGAACCGCGCTGCGAAACGCTCGCAAAGCCCGCGCCGATCTCGACGCCCTTGACCGCATTGATGCCCATCATCGCGTGCGCGATGTCGGCGTCGAGCCGGTCGTACAGCGGCTCGCCGAGGCCGACCGGCACGCCGCTCGCCACCACTTCGATGCGCGCGCCGACCGAGTCGCCATCGCGGCGCAGCCCGTCCATGTACGCTTCCAGTTGCGGCACGATGTCCGCGTTCGGCGCAAAGAACGGATTCTCGCGTACAGCGTCCCAGCCGACGAACGGAATGGGAATCTCGCCCAGCGCGCTCATGTACCCGCGCGTCTCGATGCCGAACTTCTCGCGCAGCCATTTCTTGGCGACCGCGCCCGCCGCGACCGTCGGCGCCGTCAGCCGCGCGGACGAGCGGCCGCCGCCGCGATAATCGCGCACGCCGTATTTCTGCCAGTACGTGTAATCCGCGTGGCCGGGGCGAAAGGTTTCGGCGATGTTGCCGTAGTCCTTGCTGCGTTGATCCGTATTGCGAATCAGGAGCGCGATCGGCGTGCCGGTGGTCACGCCTTCGAATACGCCAGAAAGAATCTCGACTTGGTCCGCTTCCTGCCGCTGCGTGACATGCCGCGACGTGCCGGGACGACGGCGGTCCAGCTCCACTTGAATATCGGCTTCGGTCAGCGCCATGCCCGGCGGGCAGCCGTCGATCACGCAGCCGATCGCCGGACCGTGCGATTCGCCAAAATTCGTGACGGTGAAGAGCGTGCCAAGGGTATTGCCGGACATGAGTAGACCTGAGAGGAGTGTCGGGGGAGATCGTTATTATGCCAGCGCAGGCGCTCGCGGCCTTCTACCGGCGCGCGCCGCGCAAGGCCGTCACCGCCTCCTGCAGACGTTGCGGCGTCGCGTCTTCCGGCGCTATCGGCTCGCCGACCGCGAGCGTGAGACGCGTCATCACGCCACGCCTGACCGGACGCGGCCACTGCGCGTCCTGGTGACGCGAGAACACGCTTCCCCACAGGCCGCGCAGCGCCATCGGCACGACGGGCGCCGGATGCCGCCGCAAAATCTCCGACACGCCATGCCTGAACGGATTGATGTCGCCGGTCCGCGTAAGCTTGCCCTCGGGGAAGATGCAAACGAGATCGCCCTCGTCGAGCGCGCGCTGGCAGGATCGATACGCGCGTTCGAGCATCGGCGCGTCTTCGTGCGCGGGCGCGATCGGAATGGCTTTCGCGTGCCTGAAGAGCCAGCCGACGAACGGCGTGCGAAAGATGCGGTGATCCATCACGAAGCGGATCGGGCGCGGGCTTTCGGCCATGATGACGACGGCATCGACGAAACTGACGTGATTGCAGACGAGCACCGCCGCGCCGTGCGACGGGATGCGCGCCGCATCGACGAGGCGGATGCGATAGAACGTGTGCGCGAGCACCCACGCCACGAAGCGCAGCAGAAACTCCGGCACGAGCGAATAGATATACACCGCGACGACCACGTTCAGCAGCGCGGTGACGAGAAAGAGCCCGGGAATGCCGACGCCCATCGACGTGAGCGCAAGCGCCATCAGCGACGAAACGATCATGAAGAACGAATTAAGAATATTGTTCGCCGCGATGATGCGCGCGCGATGCGTCTGCGGGCTGCGCGCCTGAATCAGCGCGTAAAGCGGCACGCTGTAGAAGCCGCCGAACATCGCGAGCAGAAAGAGGTCCGCGAGAATGCGCCAGTGCGGCAGCGCGAGAAGGAACTCGCCGACGTTCAGCAGATGCGTAGCCGGCGCGATGCGATGACTCGCGAAAAACAGGTCGATGGCGAACACGCTGATGCCGATGGAGCCGAGCGGCACCAGCCCGATCTCGACGCGCCGCCTGGAGAGCCGTTCGCACAGCAGCGAGCCCGAGCCGATGCCGAGCGAGAAGGTCGCAAGCAGAATCGTCACCACATCGGGATTCGCGGAGAGCACGTCCTTCGCGAAACTGAAAAACGACGTGAGAAACGTCGCGCCGACGAACCACAGCCACGAAATCCCGAGCAGGCTGAGAAAAACGGTGCGGTCCGCTTTTGCCAGCTTGAGATTGCGCCACGTTTCCGAGACCGGATTCCAGTTGATGCGCAAATCCGGCTGCGACGGCTCCGACTTCGGCACGAAGACCGACGCGACACGCCCGATAATCGCCAACGCGAGACACGCGAGCGCGAGCAGCAGCGCGCCATGCCCGGCCTCGCCCGCCGCCGCGCCGCCGACGATCGTGCCGATCAATATCGCGACGAACGTGCCCATTTCGACGAGCCCGTTGCCGCCGACGAGTTCGTCGTCGCGCAGATGTTGCGGCAGGTAGGCGTACTTCACAGGCCCGAAGACGGTGGAATGCACGCCCATGAGGAACGTGCAGAGGTAGAGCAACGGCGCGCTGTGCAGCACGAATCCCGCGCCGCCGATCAGCATCACGACGATCTCGAAGCTCTTCACGAGCCGCGCGAGCACGGCCTTGTCGAACTTGTCGGCGATTTGCCCGGAAGTCGCGGAAAACAGCACGAATGGCACGATGAAGATGGCGGAAATCAGGAACGCGGCCGTCTTCGGATCGACGCCAGAGAAGCGCGCGGACTGGAACGTGACAAGCGACGTGAAGCCGACCTTGAAGACGTTGTCGTTCATCGCGCCCAGAAACTGCGTCCAGAAAAACGGCGCGAAACGACGCTCGCGCAAAAGCCCGAACTGGCCTCCGCCTTCGCCGTGGCGAGCGCCGGAAGCAGGCGCCGGCGCGTCTTGCGAAGCGGGCAACGGATTTTCACTCATGGGATTCTCAGCGTAATGGCTCCAGTGTTGATCGCATGGCGGCGCACCACGCGTTGCCGCGATCGAATCTGAAGAAAAATGAAAACGTAGCTTTTTGTACGCGAACGTCAGGCGAAAAAAAACGCGCCGTTTCGGGCGCGCTGCGGATGACAGCCTCGGTTTGAATTCAGTGGTTGAGAAGGCGCACACGGAACGATACCGGTGCCCCGTGACGCGACGATTTCAGCGGGCGGCGTCCTGCTGCTGTTGCTGCTGCTCTTCCGGCCAGTCGCGGATATACGCCTTCAACATGCGATTTTCGAAACCTTGCTCCTCGACCACGGCCTTCGCCACGTCGTAGAACGAGATGACGCCCATCAGCGCGCGCTTTTCCATGACGGGCAGATAACGGACGTGATGTTCCAGCATCATGCGGCGGACTTCGTTCACGTCCGTTTCCGGCGTGCAGGTGAGCGGATGGTCGTCCATGACCTTGCGGATGGTCGTGGTGCCGACGCCGCCGCCGTTGTCGCGCAAAGTGACGATGATCTCCCGGAAAGTCAGCATGCCGACGAGATCGCCATATTCCATGACGACGAGCGAGCCGATATCGTGCGCCGCCATCACGTTGATCGCGTCGGAGAGCGGCGTATCGGGCGTAACGGTGAACAGCGCGTTGCCCTTCACCTTCAGAATGTCGCTGACTCGCATGACTTTCTCCTTGCGAAATGCCGGTACGGATGCTGAATCGTTCGTGAAACCATGCGTCGATGCTATCGGAAAGGCTCGCAAAAGGAAAGCAAGCGACGCCCGCCCTGGCCGTTCGGACAAGGCTTCGCGCCGCGCGTCGCGCCTTTTACGCACGCGTTCGCCCTAGGTTTGCGCGTGCCGCCCGAATGCTACGATGATCGGCCCACATTTACGCCGGATGCTGACGCGCCCGGCCGCCGACGATGCCAGCCAACCGTTTCGATACGCTCGCGCTGCACGCGGGCGCCGCGCCCGATCCCGTCACCGGCGCGCGCGCCACGCCGATCTACCAGACCACCTCGTTCACTTTCCGCGACACCGACCACGCCGCCGCGCTCTTCAACATGGAGCGCTCGGGGCACGTCTATTCGCGCATATCGAACCCGACGGTCGCGGTGTTCGAGGAGCGCGTCGCGGCGCTGGAGAACGGCGTCGGCGCCATCGGCACGGCGAGCGGACAGGCGGCGCTGCATCTAGCCATCGCCACGCTGATGGGCGCGGGCTCGCATGTCGTCGCGTCGAGCGCGCTTTACGGCGGCTCGCACAATCTGCTTCACTACACGCTGCGGCGCTTCGGCATCGAAACGACTTTCGTGCCGCCGCACGACCTCGACGCCTGGCGCGCGGCGGCGCGGCCGAACACGCGGCTGTTCTTCGGCGAGACGCTCGGCAATCCCGGCCTCGACGTGCTCGACATCGAGCGCGTCGCGCAGATCGCGCACGCGCACGGCGCGCCGCTCCTCGTCGATTCCACGTTCACGACGCCTTATCTGCTGCGTCCGTTCGAGCACGGCGCGGACCTGGTCTATCACTCGGCGACGAAGTTTCTCGGCGGTCACGGCACGACGATCGGCGGCGTGCTCGTGGATGGCGGCACGTTCGACTTCGCCGCAAGCGGCCGCTTTCCCGAATTCACCGAGCCCTACGACGGCTTTCACGGCATGGTGTTCGCCGAAGAGAGCACGGTCGCGCCGTTCCTGCTTCGCGCGCGTCGCGAGGGCTTGCGCGACTTCGGCGCATGCCTGCATCCGCAGGCCGCGTGGCAGTTGCTTCAGGGCATCGAGACCTTGCCGTTGCGCATGGATCGGCATGTCGCGAATACGCGCAAGGTCATCGACTTCCTGCTGGGTTCGCCGGCCGTGGAAGGCGTGGCTTATCCCGAACTGCCGACGCATCGCGATCACGCGCTCGCGCAACGCCTGCTGCCGCGTGGCGCGGGCGCGGTGTTCAGCTTCGACTTGCGCGGCGGCGTGCCGGCCGCGCGCCGGTTCATCGAATCGCTGTCGCTTTTCTCGCATCTCGCGAATGTCGGCGACGCGCGCTCGCTCGTGATCCATCCCGCCTCGACGACGCACTTTCGCATGGACGCGGCCGCGCTCGCCGCCGCGGGCATCGGGCCGGGGCGCATTCGTCTGTCGATCGGGCTGGAAGACGCCGACGATCTCATCGACGATCTGAAGCGCGGTCTCAAAGCCGCGCAAAAGGCCGCGGAAAGCGGCACCGGAAGCACCGCGAAAAGCCCGCTCGGGAGCCGCGCATGATCCTCGACCTCGACGGCCGCCGCGCTTACGCGTACACCGGCGGCAAGCCTTTCGACGCGGCGCGGCCCGCCGTCGTCTTCGTTCACGGCGCGCAGCACGACCATAGCGTGTGGGGACTGCAAACACGCTACTTCGCGCATCACGGCTTCGGCGTGCTCGCGCTCGATCTTCCCGGCCACGGGCGCAGCGACGGTCCCGCGCTGCGCGACATCGGCGCAATGGCCGACTGGCTGATCCGCGTGCTCGACGCAGCGGGCGTGCAACAGGCGATTTTCGCCGGACACAGCATGGGCTCGCTGATCGCGCTGGATGCGGCCGCGCGCCATCCCGAGCGCGCCGCCGGGCTTGCGCTCGTTGCCACCGCCGCGCCGATGACCGTCTCCGACGCCCTTCTCGACGCCGCCCGCGAACGCGAGCCGGAAGCCATCGGCATGGTGAACCAGTGGTCGCATTCGACGATCGCCGCGAAGCCATCCAGCCCCGCGCCCGGCTTCTGGCTTCAGGGCGTGAATCAGCGTCTGATGGAGCGCATCGGCGCAACGGGCGAGGCGCAACTGTTCCACACGGATTTCAGCGCGTGCAACGGCTACGCCGGTGCGCTCGACCGCGCCGCGTCCGTGCGCTGCCCCGTGTGCGTACTGAGCGGCAAGCGCGACGTGATGACGCCGCCGCGCGCTGCCCGCGCGCTCGTGGACGCCATGCGCGAAGCGGGCGCCGCCGTGCGCACAACGGAGCTCGACGGCGGCCACGCGCTGATGACGGAGCAACCCGACGCCGTCCTCGATACCCTCTTCGCGTTCGCCCTCGACTGCGCGAAAGGCGCCTGAGCGGACGACGCTTGCGCGGCACGGCGCGTCGTCGCAGAATGAATTTTGCTGCAGTCGTCAGACAGATCGGCCGGCGGCATCCTCGTGACCGGCACGGAGGGCATCATGGCGCACACCGCACACGGAGAGCATTTCGCGAATTTCGCCGAGTTCTATCCGTACTATCTGGACGAGCATCGGCATCCCGTATCGCGCAGGCTGCATTTCATCGGCTCGCTGGGCGTGATCGGATGCCTCGCGATGGCGCTCGCCACCGGCGACTGGCTGTGGCTGCCCGCGGCCATCGTGTGCGGCTATGGCTTCGCGTGGATCGGGCACTTCTTCTTCGAGAAAAACCGTCCGGCCACGTTTCGCCATCCGCTCTACAGCCTCATGGGCGACTGGGTGATGTTCAAGGACATCTGCATCGGCAGGATCTCACTGTGAGCGCGGCGCTCAAGCCGGCTGCTGCGGCATCGGCGAGCGCGCCGTCTCACTCTCGCGCAGCCGCGCGTTGGCGAGCGCCTGCGTTCGCGCGGCGATCAGCGAGGCGAGCGTGACCTGCAGCTTCTCGTTCTCGAGCGCGTTCATGAGCGTGTCGCGCTCGATTTGCGTCGCGTCGAGCCGTAACTGATAGTCCAGTTCCTCGCGATCGACGACGAATTCCTGGAAAAGCATTGTCAGCGTGATCTGGCTCGGATTAGCGATCAGCACATAGCGCGGCATGCGCGCATCCTCCAGACGGCCGATCCAGCCGAGCGCGTCCAGCCGCGCGATGATGCGCGTGGATGTATCGACGTCGCAGCGGACCATTTTCGACAATTCGAGCGCCGTGTAACCCGGCTTGCCTTCGTCGCGGGCTTCGACCAGGCGCGCGAGAATTTCGAGCGCATCGAGCAGATCGCTGCCCGGAAACGCGCGCCGGTGATACTGCCCGATGCGAATGGCCGGCAGCGCGGACGTGACCATGGCGCCGACGAGCGCGATCATCCAGCACAGATACACCCAGAGCAGGAACACCGGCAGCGACGCGAACGCGCCGTACACGGCGGTGTAGGTCGGAATGCGCCGCACGTACAGGCCGAAGCCGCGCTTGCCGAGCTCGAACGCGACCGCGGCAATGAGTCCGCCGATGACGGCATCGCGCCATTCGACCTTGCAGTTCGGCATGTAGACGTAAGTGATCGTGAAGCCGAACACGGTGAGCGGCAGCGAAACGCCCGTCAGCAGCCATTCGACGACGGGCGGCATCAGGTTGTGCGAGCCCGCGAACGCGACCGAATGCGCAAACACGTAAGACGAAATGGAAAGGCTGCAGCCGAAGAGAATCGGCCCGAGCGTGATGATCGACCAATAGACGAGCACGCGCTGCGCGAAGGGCCGCGACTTCTTCACGCGCCAGATGACGTTGAACGCGGATTCGACCGTCATCATCGTCATGACCGACGTGACGAACAGGATGATCATGCCGACGGTGGTGAGCCCCTTCGCCTTCGATGCGAATTCGTTCAGGTACTTGAAGATCTGGCTATTGATCTGCGCGGGCATCAGGTGATCCGCGAGAAAGTCCTGCAGCGAAGCCTGGAACGAACTGAAGATGGGAAACGCCGTCAACAGCGCGAAAGCGACAGTGGCGAGCGGCACGAGCGACAGCACGCTCGTGAACGTGAGGCTGCCGGCCACTTGCGCGACGCGATCCTCGCCGATGCGCCGCGCGACGAATCCGGCGAGGCGCTTGACTGCGGCGAAATCGATGGAAAGGTGCTGCAAAAGTCTTCTCCTGACGAGCGAGCCGCGCGCGGGGCGCAAACCCAATCCCTATAATAGCCGTTCACTGAAAAGCTCATATGAACGACATCCTCGTGCTCTATTACAGCCGCCACGGTGCGACGCGCGAACTCGCGCTCGCCATCGCCCAGGGCGTCGACAGCGTCCCCGGCATGCAGGCGCGCGTGCGCACGGTGCCGCCGGTCTCGGCCGTCTGCGAAGCCACGCAGCCCGACATTCCCGCCGACGGCCCGCCGTATGCCGAACTGCGCGATCTCGAAGAATGCGCGGGCGTGGCGCTCGGTTCCCCGACGCGCTTCGGCAACATGGCCGCGCCGCTCAAATACTTCCTCGACGGCACCACGCCGCAATGGCTCTCGGGCGCGCTCTCCGGCAAGCCCGCTTGCGTCTTCACGTCCACCGGCAGTCTCCACGGCGGCCAGGAAACCACCCTGCTCTCGATGATGCTGCCGCTTCTGCACCACGGCATGATGATCGTCGGCATTCCGTACACCGAATCGCGCCTCACGACGACGCAAACCGGCGGCACGCCCTACGGCGCGTCGCACCATGCGCGCACAGGCGACGACGCCAATCGCCACGGCATCTCGGCCGACGAAAAAGCGCTCGCGATAGCGCTCGGCGCGCGCCTCGCGCGTACGGCACGCGACCTCGTTCGCGGCGCTGAGAAGAACTGAGCGCGCCATGAACACGCGCCCCGCCGACACCACCGCCTCGCGCGGCTTTGCATCCGGCGCGTTCGCGTGCCTTTGCGCCCTCGTCGTGCTCACGCTTCTGTGGGAACTGTGGCTCGCGCCGCTGCGCCCCGGCGCGTGGGTGCTCGCCTTGAAGGCGCTGCCGCTCGCATGCGCAATGCCCGGCGTCGCCAGGCGCAACGTCTATACGCTGCAATGGGCGTCGATGCTCGCTCTCGTCTATTTCGCCGAAGGCATCGTGCGCGGCATGACGGATGCGGGCCTCTCGGCGCGTCTCGCGTGGATGGAGGCGCTCTTGGCGCTCGGGTTCTTCCTCTGCGCGCTCGCGTATGTCGCGCCGTTCAAGCGTGCCGCCCGCCGTCTCGCACGCGAGAAGAAACGCTAGCCCGCGCCGTTCACGGTTCGCTTCGATTCGTGGGGCGGCGTGGTGCTTTGTAGCACGAATCGCAGCGCGAATCGCACGACGCGCGCCTGCCTATGCCATTCGGCCGATGCCTCGCATCGCGTCTCTGCGCGATACTGTCGGCTACGTTCTACCGGATCTCCCCTCGCCCATGACCGCTTTCGCCGCCCCCTTCATCGACGCCTGCGCCCGACTCATCGGCGCGTCCCACGTTCTCACCGATACGCACGATACCGAGCCGTACCTCGTCGACTGGCGCAAGCGCTATCGCGGCAACGCGTGTGCGGTGCTCCTGCCCGCCGACGCGCAGCAGGTCGCCGGCATCGTGCGGCTCGCGCGGGAGCATCGCGTGGCGCTCGTGCCGCAGGGCGGCAACACCGGGCTTGCCGGCGGCGCGACGCCGGATGCGAGCGGCGCGCAGGCGCTCGTGAGCCTCAGGCGCCTGAACCGCATCCGCGGCATCGATCCGCACAACAACACGATCACCGTCGAAGCGGGCGTCGTACTCGCCGAAATCCAGGCGCGGGCCGAGAGCGAGCAGCGCCTCTTCCCGCTGAGCCTCGCCGCCGAGGGCAGTTGCACCATCGGCGGCAATCTGTCGACCAACGCCGGCGGCACCGGCGTGCTGCGCTACGGCAACACGCGCGAACTGTGCCTCGGTCTCGAAGTGGTGACGCCGCAAGGCGAAATCTGGGACGGCCTGCGCGGACTGCGCAAGGACAACACCGGCTACGACTTGCGCGATCTCTTCATCGGCGCCGAAGGCACGCTCGGCATCATCACGGCGGCGGTCATGAAGCTGCATCCCGCGCCGGTCGGGAAGGTCACGGCGCTTGCGGGCCTCGCGTCGCCGCACGCTGCGCTGGATTTCCTCGCGATGGCGCAACGTCACGCCGGCGCGCTTCTGACCGGCTTCGAGCTGATGTCGGATTTTTCGATGCGGCTCGTCGGCCGCCACTTTCCGCAACTGCGCTATCCGTTCGGCGAGCCGCACGCGCAGACCGTGCTGCTCGAACTTTCGGACAGCGAGAGCGACGCGCACGCCCGCGCGCTCTTCGAGCGGCTGATGGAAGAGGCGCTGGAAAAAGGCATCGTGGAGGATGCCGTCGTCGCCGAAAATCTCGCGCAATCGCAGGCATTCTGGGACCTGCGCGAACACATTCCGCTCGCGCAGGCCGAAGAAGGGCTGAACATCAAGCATGACATCGCGGTGCCCATTTCGAGTATCGGCCGATTCATCGAGGAAACCGACGCGATCATCGCGAAGGCCGCGCCCGGCGCGCGCATGGTGACGTTCGGCCACCTCGGTGACGGCAACCTGCATTACAACGTGCAGGCGCCGGAAGGCGTCGATCAGAAGCAGTTTCTGGTGGAATTTCAGGCGCCGATCAACGCGCTCGTGTACGAAGAAGTGCACAAGCATCGCGGCAGCATCAGCGCCGAACATGGCCTCGGGCAACTGAAGGTGGACGAGGCCATGCACTTCAAGTCGCCGGTCGAGGTGCGCCTCATGCAGACGATCAAGGCCGCGCTCGATCCTGACAACCTGATGAACCCCGGCAAGGTCGTGCACTGGAATGCGCAGGCCGGCAAGGAGAACGCCGCATGAAAATCCGCGTGCTGTCCGACCTGCATCTGGAGTGCGACGAGCCGCTCGCCGTTCCGTATGCCGAGGCCGATCTCGTCGTGCTGGCGGGCGACATCCACAATCACGCCGAAGGCTTGCGCTGGGCGGCGGAGAACTTCGATAGCGACGCGCCCGTCATCTACGTTCCCGGCAACCACGAATATTACGACGGCGAATTCGGCGCGATGGAAGCCGCGATGCACGCCGCCGCGCGCAGCGTCGACAACGTGCATTTTCTGAACAACGCGGCGCTCGTCGATCGCCGCGGCGCGTGGCGCGTGCTCGGCACCACACTCTGGACCGACTTCGCGCTCTTCGGCGCGAGCGAGCACGACATCGAAAAAGCGAAGTACGCCTGCACACAAGTCATGCTGGACTATCGCGGACTGATTCAACTCGCGTGGCCAGAGCCGGACGGCGAGCCGCGCGCCTTCGCGCCCGACGATTTCCTCGCGCTGCACGTTCAGGCGCGCGCGTGGCTCGAAAGCGAACTGGCGAAACCGTTCGCGGGGCAGACCATCGTCGTCACGCATCACGCGCCGATGCGCGAAAGCCTCGCGCCGCGCTACGCGGAAGACATCGTATCGGCGGGCTTCATCAATCACTTGCCGACGCTCACGCGCTCGCCCGTCGCGCTGTGGATTCACGGTCACACGCACACCGCTTTCGATTACACCGTGAACGGCACGCGCGTCGTCTGCAATCCGCGCGGCTACTTCGACAAACGCACGCGCCAGTGGGAAAACGCCGCGTTCGCGTGGGACAAGGTCGTCGAAATCTGACGCGCAAGCGGAGGAACGCCATGTGCGGCCGAATCAGCCAGTACCGGTTGCCGATGCACTACGCGCAACGCCTGCATCTGAAAAACCCGTTCGTGCTCGTCGATGCCGACGATCGCCGCCCGGGCTATAACCTGTCGCCGGGCACGCACCCGCTCGCCGTCTATCCGGACGAAAGCATCCGCGCCGTGCATTGGGGCTATTGCCCGCCGTGGGCCAGAGAAAAGAAACTGCCGCAGACCATCAACGCGCGCGTCGAAACTGCTTCGACGAGTGCGTATTTCCGCGAGTTGTGGAGAAAGGCGCGCGTTCTGGTGCCCGCCGACGGCTGGTTCGAGTGGCGCGTCGAGCCGCGCGCGGGCGACCCGGCCGCCCGGCCCGTCAAGCAGCCGTATTTCATCCGGCGCGCCGATGGCGAGCCGATGTTTCTCGCCGCGCTCACGAGCGTCACGCGCGACGAACACGCCGGCGTGCCGGGCGCGGGCTTCGTCATCGTGACGTCGAAGGCGGACGAAGGCCTCGTCGACGTGCACGATCGCCGCCCGCTCGTCTTTTCGGCCTCGGCCGGCCGGCGATGGCTCGACGCCGCGACGACGCCGGCCGAGCTTCAATCGCTCGTCGGCACCGATGGCGAGCCGGCGTCGCGCTTCGTGTGGTATCGCGTATCGAGCGACGTCAATCGCACCGCGAACGACGAGCCGCGCCTCATCGAGCCGATCGAAGCGCCGCGATAATCAGCGCCGATAACGATCGCGCTCGTCGTCGATGCGCACGGGCACGAGGCGGCGCTTCGCCGCGCGTTCGGATTGGGCGCGCATCGCGTTGAAGAGATCGCGTGAGGCGGGCACGGCGATGAGAACGAGGAGCGCGGCGAGCGCGAACAGGAGAGGCGTGCTCATGTGACGTTTTCCGAGAGAAACGGTTGTGACGAGTGCAGACAGTAGCAAGCTGCGGTCGAATCGGGAGTAAGCAAGTGTTGCGCCGCGCGCAATTTCGTAACGGGAATGACAAAAGCGCCGACGCGCCCGTCGCGATTCACGTCGCGACGAATTCCTTCAGCGACTCGCAATCGGCCGCGAGCGTTTCGGGCAGCGCCTCGCGCAGGAACTCGACCCACGTCCGGATCTTCGCGTCGAGATACTGGCGCGACGCATAGAGCGCATAGACGTTGAGTTCCTGCAGCGTGTATTGCGGCAGCACGCGCACGAGCGTGCCCGCGCGCAAGGCGGGCAGCGCCGACGACGTCGGCAGCACGCCGATTCCCATGCCCTCGCGAATCGCGACGACCATCGCCTCGGCCACGTTCACCGTGAACGTCGACGGACCGAGGCTCACCGTCTCCTGTCCGTTCGGGCCGTCGAACACCCAGCGCCCCGGCGGGAACACGGGCGTGATGAGGTGCAGGCAGGTATGGCGCACGAGGTCCGAGAGCACGTGCGGCGCGCCGTGTTTCTCGATATACGCCGGCGACGCGCACGCGATGCTGAACGCCGAGCCGAGCCGCGCGGATACCAACCCGGAGTCCGGCAAGTCCGACGCCAGCACGAGCGACACGTCGTAGCCTTCGTCGAGCAGATCGGGCACGCGCTGCGCGAGCGTCAGATCCACCTGAACGGACGGATGCCGCTCCTGGTAGCGCGAAATCATCGGTACGACGTAGTGCTGGCCGAAGCTCGTCATCGCGTGCACTTTCAGGCGGCCGGCCGGGCGCGCATGGGCGTCGCCCGCTTCGGCTTCGGCCTGCTCCACATACGCGAGAATCTGCTCGCAGCGTTGCAGGTAGCGCTCGCCCGCCTGCGTGAGCGCGATGCGGCGCGTCGTGCGATTCAAGAGGCGCGTTCGCAGATGCGCCTCCAGGTCCGACACCGCGCGCGACGCCTGTGCGGTAGTCGTATTCAGGTACTGCGCCGCAGCCGTAAAGCTGCCCGCTTCGACGACGCGCACGAAGACGCGCATGTTTTGTAGCGTATCCATCGCTTCTTTTTCGATGAGTTGTCCGATCCACTGCCGCGTGCATTGTTGCACGCCGAGCAAGACGGATTATCACGCGCCTCGTAAGAATGCTTTATTCAAGCGCCGGTTATTTGAGAATCGTTGCAAAAATATAATCAGCGCTCAAAAGTCAATTCGGGTTTAGGAGAACAACGTGCGAGGCCGGGGGTTTAGACGCGCTGCTTGCGCCGCGGCGCTTACAACAATATTAACGATGGCCGGCTGCGCCAGCACGGGCAAGATCGCACCGCAGGATTCGATGAAGGACGCATCGGCGCTCGATGCGGGCAGCGCGATCGATGCCGCCGCGCGCGCGAACGCCGACGCCGCGTGGCCCGAACAGCAATGGTGGCGCGCCTATCGCGATCCGCAGCTCGACGCGTGGATCGCCCGCGCAACGGCGGGCAGCCCGACGCTCGCGATGGCGGCCGCGCGCGTGCGCGAGGCCCGCGAACAAGCGGGCGTCGCGCACTCGGCGCTCCTGCCGCACGTCGACGGGAACATGGACGTCACGCGCAAGGACTGGCCGGACAACGCCTTCTACGGCCCCGGCCCCTACGCCGGCGCGACGACCTGGGACAACACCGGGGGCGTTTCCCTCTCCTACGACCTCGACCTCTGGGGCCGCGACGAGAATTCCGCGCGACGCGCGCTCGACGTGGCGCACGTCCGCGCCGCCGACGCCCGCGCGGCGCAGCTCGAACTCGAAACGAACATCGTGCGCGCGTACATCGGCATGTCGCAGGTGTTCGCGCTTCTCGACATCGCGCAGGAGACGCTCGCGCAGCAGGAACGCATCGCGGAACTGGCGCGTCGCCGGCTCAAGGGCGGGCTCGGCACGCAGCTCGAAGTGAGTCAGGCCGAAGCGCCGCTGCCCGAGTACGAGCGTCAGGTCGATATCTATAAGGAAACGATTCAGCTCGCGCGCCATCAGCTCGCGGCGCTCGCGGGCGAAGGCCCCGGCGCGGGAGAAGCGCTCACGCGCCCCGCGCTGTCGCTCGCGACGCCGCTGCCGCTGCCGTCGTCGCTGCCGGCGGAACTCGTCGGGCATCGGCCGGACATCGTCGCGGCACGCTGGATGGTCGCGGCCCAGGCGCGCGGAATCGATGTCGCGAAGGCGCAGTTCTATCCGAACATCAATCTGGCCGCGTCCGTCACGCAGATGTTCGCGGGCGGCGCGCTCCTCAGCTTTCTCACGAGCAAGGCGACGGGCTACGCGGTCGGCCCGGCGCTCTCGCTGCCGATCTTCGAGGGCGGGCGCCTGCGCGCGCAGCTCGGCGCGGCGTCGGCGCAATACGATCAGGCCGTCGATCACTACAACGCGACGCTCGTCGCGGCGCTCAAGGACATCGCCGATCAGGTGGTGCGCGTGCAGTCGCTCGATACGCAGCTCGAAGCGTCGGGGCGCTCGGTCGCCGCCGCGCGCAAGAACTACGACCTCGCGAACGAAGGCTACAAGCGCGGCCTCACCGACTACGTCAACGTGCTGATCGCGCAGGCGCAACTGCTGCGCGCCGAGGACGGCCAGGCGCGCGTGCGGGCCGAGCGCCTTTCCGCCTACGCGACGCTGACCGCCGCGCTCGGCGGCGGCATCGAAGATCCCTCGAACGGTCCCGCCGACGCGAAGCTCGCGCCGTCCAAGCATCTCGGGCCGCTCACGCGCGAGCGCGCGGAAGATTGAGGGAGCGCACATGTCATCGGTAATGGTCAAGCCGGCGCGTGAATCGCTCACGGCGGCGTTCGCGGATTGGGCGCGCACCGACGGCCTCGCGTGGGTCTACATCTTCAAGGCGGTGCTCGCCGCGCTTCTCGCGCTGTGGATCGCCATGCGCCTCGACATGCAGCAGCCGCGCACCGCGATGACCACCGTGTTCGTCGTCATGCAGCCGCAAAGCGGCATGGTGCTCGCGAAGAGCTTCTATCGCTTGTGCGGCACGATGGTCGGTCTCGTCGTGATGATGGCGCTGATCGCGCTCTTCGCGCAGCAGCCCGTGCTCTTTCTCTCGGCGACGGCGCTCTGGGTCGGCATTTGCACGGCGGGCGCGGCGCGCAACCGCAATTTCCGCTCGTATGGCTTCGTGCTTGCGGGCTACACGGCCGCGCTGATCGGCATTCCGGCGGCGCAGCATCCGGACGGCGCGTATCTCTCGGCGCTCACGCGCGTGGGCGAAGTCACGCTCGGCATTCTTTGCGCGGGCACCGTGAGCGCGCTCGTCTTTCCGCAGCACGCGGGCGAGCAGATTCGCGCGACGGTGCGGCGGCGCTTTTCGCAGTTCGTCGATTACGTCTGTCGCGCGATGTCGGGCGAGATGGAACGCGCGCAGATCGAAGAGGCGAATCTCGGCTTCGTCGCGGATATCGTCGGGTTCGAGGCGGCGCGCAGCGTCGCGATGTTCGAGCATCCCGAATCGCGGCGGCGCGGCGGACGGCTCGCGCGCCTGAACAGCGAATTCATGACCGCGTCCACGCGCTTTCACGCGCTGCATCAGTTGATGAATCGTCTGCGCGGCGCTGCGTCTGCGGCGACCGTGACCGCGCTCACGCCCTTCATCCACGAAGTGCCGCCGCTTTTTCTGAACGCCGGCGAGCCCGTGCGCAATGCCGCCGATGCCGCGCACGCCGCCGCGCGCCTGCGCGACTACAAGGCCGCGTTGCCCAGGCGCGTGCGCGCGGTGCGCGCGCAATTCGAAGCGGACCAGCAAGCCGATGCGGACGCCGCGTTCGCCCCCCTCGAATTCGATACGGCGAGCGAACTGCTCTACCGCTTCGTCGACGACATGCTCGCGTATGCCGAAACCTACGCGTCGCTCGCGTCGCCGTCGCATGAACGCGAACGCTGGGCCGCGCGCTACGTGCCGAAGACCAATCTGCTCGCCGCCGCGATTTCCGGCCTGCGCGGGGCGGTCGTCATGGCCGCGTTGAGCGCGTTCTGGATCGGCACCGCATGGCCGGGCGGCGGCACGATGGTGCTCAACGCGGCGGCGGTGTGCGCGCTCGCGTCGTCGTCCGCGCGCCCGACACTGATGGCTTCGCAGATGGCGATCGGCACCGCGCTCGCCGCTGTCGTCGGCATGGTCGTGGTCTTCGGCGTCTTTCCGCACATGGACGGCTTCGCGCTGATGTGCGCCGCGCTCGTGCCCGCGCTCCTTCTCGGCACGTTCCTGAGCACGCGCCGCGCGGTGGCGGGCGTGGGCATCGGCTATTGCATCTTCTTCTGCTTTCTCGCGGGGCCGGACAATCTCGTCCACTACGATCCGAGCACCTTCATGGACAACGCGATCGCGCTCGTGCTGTCGATGGTCGTCTCGGCCATTGCGTCCGCGATTCTGCTGCCCACCGATGCGCCGTGGCTGCGGCGTCTGCTGCTCGCCGATCTGCGGCGCGAAGTCGTGCTCGCGCGGCGCGGTGCGCTCGCGAACGTGGCGACGCGCTTCGAAAGCCGCACGCGCGACTTGCTTTCGCAAATCAACGCGCTCGCCGCCGGCCGGCCCGCGCTGCAGCGCGAAGCGTTGCAGTGGCTTTTCGCGGTGCTCGAAGTGGGCAGCGCGGTCATCGACTTGCGGCGCGAAACCGCCGCCCTGCCCGACGCGCCTTCGATGCCCTTGCGACGCGACATCGAAGCGACGCTGGATGCCGTCGCGCGGCTCTTCGATACGCCGAACGCGGCGCGCTTCGCTCGGGCGCTGGAACTGACGGCACACGCGATCGACGAGACGCGCGGCCTGCTCGCCGCGTCGAATCGGCCGCGCGACGACCGGCATCGGCTGCGGCGGATCGCGAGTCATCTGCATTTCATCCGCACGGGCCTGCTCGATCCAGAATCGCCGCTCGCACCTTTCTCCCAGCCGATATCGCAATCAGCACAAGGAGCGCCTCATGCCGCGTGACACCGCCATTCTCGAAGCCTACGTGCCGACGCTGCTCGTCCTGTTCGCCGGGGGCGCGCTCATCACATGGGCGATCGACCGCGCGCTCGCGATGACAGGGCTGTACCGCATC
Source organism: Caballeronia sp. Lep1P3 (assembly GCF_022879595.1). Taxonomy (NCBI): domain Bacteria; kingdom Pseudomonadati; phylum Pseudomonadota; class Betaproteobacteria; order Burkholderiales; family Burkholderiaceae; genus Caballeronia; species Caballeronia sp. Lep1P3. The sequence continues at coordinate 1,856,644 of NZ_CP084265.1, forward strand.
GTCTGGCATCCCGCGCTCTTTCGCGCGAGCCTGCTCGCGTGCATCTGCGGCCTGCTCGGGCTCGCGGTGTATCGCTAGGCAAGGCAAGGTCAGGCACGACACGACTTCCGTTCTCACACGTTCACAAGAGTTGCATCATGGTTCTCAGGAAAATCATCGGCTTCGTCATGACGATCGTCATTTTCGCGGCGGCCCTCATCATCGGACGCATGCTGTGGGTGCATTACATGGACGAGCCGTGGACGCGCGACGGCCGCGTGCGCGCCGATGTCGTCAACGTCGCGCCCGATGTGTCCGGCGCGGTCGTGCAGATGCCCGTTCGCGACAACCAGTTCGTGAAGAAAGGCGACCTTCTGATGGAGATCGATCCGTCGCACTACCGAATCGCGGTCGAGCAGGCGCAGGCGAACGTCGCCGCGCGCGCCGCCGAACTGCACATGCGCCGCGAGGACGCGCAGCGCCGCGCGGATATGGACAGCCTCGTCGTCTCGAAGGAAGCGCGCGAAAACGCGATGCAGACGGCATCGACGGCCGCCGCGCAATTGCAGCAGGCGCAGGCCGCGCTCGATGCCGCGAAGCTCAATCTCGAACGCACGAAAGTCTATTCGCCGGTGGATGGCTACGTGACGAACCTGAACGTCTTTCGCGGCGACTATGCGACGGCCGGCACGGCGAAGCTCGCCATCGTCGACAGCCATTCGTTCTGGGTCTACGGCTACTTCGAGGAAACGAAGCTGCCGCATGTGCGCGTCGGCGACCGCGCGCAGATCCGGCTCATGAGCGGCGGGGAACTCGCGGGCCACGTCGAAAGCATTTCGCGCGGCATCTACGACCGCGACAATCCGCAAAGCCGAGAACTGCTCGCCGATGTCAACCCGACCTTCAACTGGGTACGGCTCGCGCAGCGCGTGCCGGTACGCGTGAAGATCGACGACGTGCCGCAGGGCATGCTGCTCGCGGCGGGCACGACGTGCACGGTGGTGATCGCGCCGTCGATGTGAACGAAGCGCGAAAAAGAAAAAGCCCGCCGGCCGAGCGCCGAAGCGGGCTTCGCGGGCTTGAGCGCCCTTACTTCATAGCGCCCTTACTTCAGAACGACCTTCACGTCGAAATACTTCGCGGCGAGCCGGTCGATCGAGCCATCGTCCTTCAGCTCCTTGAGCGCGCGATTGAGCGCGTCCTTGAGCGGCTTGTCGTTCTTGCGCACGCCGAAGCCCACGCCCGAGCCGAGCAGCTTGTCGTCGCTGACAGCGCCCCCGGCGAATGCAAAGCCCGCGCCCTGCGGCTGTTTCAGAAAGCCCTTCGACGCCGCCTCGGCATCCTGAAACGCCGCGTCCAGACGCCCGGCCGCGAGATCCGCGTAAATCTGGTCCTGCGCCTGATACGACTGCACGTCGACGCCCGCCGGCGCCCACTTCGCCTTCGCGTAGGTTTCCTGGATCGAGCCCTGCAGCACGCCCACGCGCTTACCCTTCAGGCCGTCGACGGTGGGAAGAATCCCGCTGCCCTTCTTCGCGACGAGCTGGTTCGGAATCGAGTAGATCGGATCGGTGAAGTCGATCGCGACCTTGCGCTTGTCGGTGATCGTCATGTCCGAGTTAATGCCGTCGAACTTGCGCGCCTGCAGCGCCGGAATCAGCCCGTCGAACGAATTCTCGACCCAGACGCACTTCATCTTGAGCTTCGCGCAGACCGCGTTGCCGATGTCGATATCGAAGCCCGTCAGCTCGCCCGCCGGCGTCTTCGATTCGAACGGCGCATACGATGCCTCCACGCCGAAGCGCAGCGTTTTCGCTTCGTCGGCGGCGTGCGCGTTCAGCGACGCCGCGCCTGCCGCGACCATCGTTCCCAGCACCGCGACAGCGGCGAGCCTGCGTTTGATCCATTGCGATTTCATCTACTGCGATCTCCTTCCAGTATGTTCGTCGTCTTTCGTCCGATGCGGCTTCGAGGCCAGCGCGCCGAGAATCGCCGCGTCAATAAAAACGCTCAAGCGACGCGCGGCGCATTGGTGCGGCGCACCAAGGACAGGGCCGCGATTGTAGCGCGCGTGACTTCACGCCCGCTGAAGCGACGCCGCGCCGACGATCCGCCAGCGGACTGGAAACGTGGAGAGAAATTTCGCAAGGACGCGTCGCGCTGGAGCAAGTCCGAGCGCGACGCGAGAGACTCATTCGAGCGATGCCAGCGTCGCGTCGGTGGTATCGACGACCATCAGGCCCGCGCGCAAGCCCGGCTTGACCTTCGGATTCGGAAACACGATGCGCTCCTCTTCGTGCGTCACGCGATAGACGTAGTCGCCGTCGCGCGCGAGTTCCGCGCCCGCTGCGAACGGCGTGAAATTCGGCACGTCGCCCGCCACGTTCAGCGTGAACGCATCGCTCTTCTTGTCGATTTGCGCGACGACCGTGAACACGCGCAGCGCCGCGTGTTCCGCCGGCGCATCGCCCGCGATCAGCCGGCGCAACGCCGCATCCGATGCCGCGAAGCGCGCGAGATCGTTCTCGCCGAACGGCCGCACTTTGCCGAGTTCCAGCGTGCACGCGAGCGCGCCGCATCGCTCGGCGGTGAAATGCGTGAACGTGCTGCCCTTCTCCCGATGCAGCAGCACGGCACTCAGACGCGCATCGCGCAGCCAGTCGAACATCGCGCGCGAAAGCGGCGCGCCGGTGAAGGGCAGCAGCGCGAACTGCTCGAAGACAGACGCGCGGATGGCCGTGTGCATGTCGATATGCCACTTGCCATGCGCGATGCCGTCGAAAAAGCGCGTCGCCAAGGTTTCGAGTTCGGCGGCGCGCGGCGCTTCCGCGCTCGACGGCAAGTGCCCGTGACGGCCGCTGAAGAGGCGATTGAGGTCGTCGTCGATATAGCGCACGCCCGCGCGCATCGCGCCGATGTTGCCCAGAATCACGAGCATGCGTGCGGCAAGCGGGGCCGCGCCGCTCGCGATATCCGCGACGAGCCGCGACAGCATTTCGATGGGCGCGGTTTCGTCGCCGTGGATGCCTGCTGAAACGAGCACACTTTGCGTCGCCGTTTGCGCGCCCGGTTCGAAGAGCAGCACGCCTTCGCCCTGCCAAGTCCAGCGCACGCCGGATGCCGCCACGCCCGAGCGCGCCGATGGTGTCTTGCCGGCGAGACAGAACGCGAGGAAATCGTCGAGAAAATCAGCGCTGGAAGTCATAGACGCTGCCGAGTCCGAGAATGCCGGTTAGTTCGTCGAGCGCCGTGCGCGACTGCGCGAGCAGTTGCGGGTCGGCGAGATCGGCGCTTGCGAGGCGGTCGCGGTAATGCGCGTCGATCCACGCGTCGAGGCGCGCGAAGAGCGCGTCGTTCATCCACACGTTCGGATTGACGGCCGCGCGCTCGGCCTCGTTCAGCACGACGCGCAGCCGCAGGCACGCCGGCCCGCCGCCGTTTTTCATGCTCTCGCGCAAATCGAAGACGAGCACTTCGTCGATCGGCGTCGAACGCGTCGCGAGCGAGTCGAGATACGCGGCGACGCGCTCGTTCTCGCGGCATTCCTGCGGCACGACGAGTACCTGCGTGCCATCGGCGCGCGAAAGCAACTGGCTGTTGAAGAGATAGGACGACACCGCATCGGCCACGGTGACTTCGCTCGCCGGCACTTCGAGCACCCTGAACGCCGCGCCGTGTTCTTTCAGCTTCGCCGCCAGTTCCTCGTACATCCTGCGCTGATCGACGAACGCGCGCTCATGGCAAAAGAGCGTCGTGCGATTGCCGACCGCGATGACATCGTTGTGGAAGACGCCGGCATCGATCACATCGGGCGATTGCTGCGCATACACCGTCGATGCCTCCGACAGGCCGTGCAGACGCGCAACCGCACGGCTCGCCTCGAGCGTCTGCCGCGCAGGGAAGCGCTGCGGCTGCGGCCCGCGCCCGTATTCGCTGCGCCCGTAGACGAAAAATTCGACGCCCTTCTCGCCGTATTCGCGGGCAAAGCGCGTGTGGTTCGCCGCGCCCTCGTCGCCGAGCGCGGGCGTGCCGGGCAGCGCGTGGTGAATGCGAAAGCGCGCTTCGTCGGCGAAGATCGCGGCGAGCGAGCGGCGCGTTTCGCCATGCTCGATCGCGCGATGCAGCTTCGCCGCGAGATTCGCGGGCGTGAAGTGCACGCGGCCATCGGCGGTATCGGCGGAAGGGCTGACCGTCGCGGCGTTCGCCGTCCACATGGCCGATGCGGAACTCGCCGCGGCGAGCAGTTCTGGCGCTTCGCGCGCCGCGCGCTCGATCACGGCGGCGTCGTCGCCGGTGAAGCCGACGCTTCGCAAGAGCCGGATCGACGGGCGTTCCAGCGGCGGCAGCACGCCCTGCTGAAAGCCGAGATCCGCGAGCCGCTTCATCTTGCGCAAGCCCTGCTTCGCCGCCGCTTTCGGGTTCGCGACCGTTTTCTCGTTGCTGCGCGACGCCACGTTGCCGAACGACAGCCCCGCGTAGTTGTGAGTCGGGCCGACGAGTCCGTCGAAGTTTGTTTCGAATGCCTGCATGGTGAATCCCGGTGCTTAAAACGTGAGGCCCGGCGATACGCTCGCGGGCATCTGCAATTGCGCGCTTTCGACCGACGCCATCGGATACGAGCAGTAATCCGCCGCGTAATACGCGCTCGGCCGCTGATTCCCCGAGCGCCCGATGCCGCCGAACGGCGCCGCCGACGACGCGCCGTTCGTCGGCCGGTTCCAGTTGACGATGCCCGCGCGAATCGTGCGCTGAAAATGCGTCCAGGCGGCTTCGTCGTCGGCGAGCAGGCCGGCGGAAAGGCCGTAAGCCGTGTCGTTCGCGCGCTCGATCGCTTCGTCGAACGTCTTGTAGCGCGTCAGTTGAACCATCGGGCCGAAATGCTCTTCGTCGGGAACGTCGCGCGCTTCTGTCACGTCGAGAATCGCGGGCGTGACGAAGCCGAGATTCGCCGCGCGCTGCTTCATTTCCAGCACGGGCAGCGCGCCCGCTTCGAGCAATCGCGCCTGCGCTTGCACGAGCCGCGCCGCCGCCTGCGACGAAATCACCGCGCCCATGAACGGCTGCGGCTCGTCGTCGTATGCGCCGATGCGGATGTACGCGCTCACTTCAGCGAAGCGTTGCAAGAAGCGCTCCCCGAACGCGTCGTCGGGAACGAAAAGACGGCGCGCGCAGGTGCAGCGCTGTCCCGCGGACAGGAACGCGGACTGGATCGTGTGATGCACGGCGGCGTCGATGTCCTCGACCGGCGCGACGACGAGCGGATTGTTGCCGCCCATCTCCAGCGCCAGCACGATCTCTGGCCGCCCACCGAACTGGCGATGCAGGAGCGTGCCGGTGTCGGAACTGCCGGTGAAGAAGAGGCCGTCGATCTGCCGATGATTCGCAAGCGCGACGCCCGTGTCCTTCTCGCCTTGCACGAGGTTCAGCACGCCCGCCGGCAGCCCGGCCTCGATCCACAGCGCGACGGTCGCAGCCGCCACGCCGGGCGCGAGTTCCGACGGCTTGAAGACGACCGCGTTGCCCGCGATCAGCGCCGGCACGATGTGTCCGTTCGGCAGATGTCCCGGAAAGTTGTACGGGCCGAACACCGCGACGACGCCGTGCGGGCGATGCCGCAGCACCGCGACGCCATCGGCCATCGGCGCGCGCTTCTCGCCTGTGCGCTCGTGATACGCCTGCACGGAGATGTCGACCTTCGCGGCCATCGATGCCACTTCGGTGCGCGCTTCCCACAGCGGCTTGCCGGTCTCGCGGCCAATGGCGTGCGCGAGCGCTTCCTTGTTCTCGTTGAGCAGCGACGCGAAACGCTTCGCGATGGCGACGCGCTCGTCGAACGGCATCGCCGAAAACGACGCGAACGCGCGCCTTGCCGCCGATACCGCGCGGTCGACGTCGTCGGCGGACGCGCTCGCGCCTTGCCACACGGTTTCGTCCGTCGCCGGATTGCGCGATGCGAACGCCGCGCCCTTGCCTGCCTGCCATTCACCGCCGATGTACAGCTCGCTTCGAATATTCATGACGTCTCTCGCCTGTTCCCGTTTATCGTGCGCGCTGCGATGTCAGCACGCGCACGGTGTCGCCGTCCTTCACGCGCAGCGCGGCGGCCTCGATGTCCGTCAGGAGGAACGCGCCGTCCTCGACCGCGCCGGCGGTCGCGCCGCAGCGGAAGTCGTCGAGCGACGTGTTGGAGACGAGGCTTCTCGCATCGCTTTCCTGCGCGCCGCGTTCGCCGACGCGCACCGTCGCGAGCACGCTTTCGCGCACTGTGCGCAAGTCCGCGATATGGCATTCGAGCACCGGGCCGGCATCGAAAATATCGACGTGGTTCTCGTAGCGCAGACCTTCCGCTTCGAGCATCTTGCGCGCGGGCGCGGTGTCGCGGTGCGTGAGCCCGACCGTGCGTTGCGCGGACTCGGGCAGCAAGTCGAGATATACCGGAAAGCGCGGCATCAGCTCCGCGAGAAACGACTTCTTGCCGTGCGAGCTGAGGTAATCGGCTTCGTTGAAATCGATCTGGTAGAAATGCGAGCCGACCGCGTTCCAGAACGGCGATTCGCCGTTATCGTCGAAATGGCCGCGCAACTCCGCGCACAAGCGCTGCGGAAAGCGTTCGCGAAACTGCGCGATGAACATGAAGCGCGAGCGCGACAGAAGCCCGCCCACGCCCGCCGTGCGATAACGCGGGCTCAGAAAGAGCGAACAGACTTCCGAGTAACCGGTGAGATCGTGCGAGATGTTGAGCAGCGACATGCGCGTCCACACGCCCATGTCCTTGCTCGCATGCACGACCGTCGACACGCGATAGTTGTAGAACGGCTGCTCGAGGCCGACTTCCGTTTCGATGCCGCACACGCCCGCGATATCGCCGGTGGCGGTGTCTTCCATCACGAAGAGATAGCCGGCTTCGAAGGCTTGCGCGTCGCCGGCGAGCGTGCGGCGCGCGCGTTCGACACGCGCGGCGAGCGCACCGCGATCCGGCTTGAACGTGGTGAGCCCCGGACCCGTTTCCAGCGCGAGCGCGACGAGCGCATCGACATCTCCCGGCTGCACGCAGCGCACGACGATCATTGCAATTCTCCCGAGGCTTGATGCAGCGGCACACAGCGCACCGTGTCTTTCAGCGCGACGCCGAGCGCGTCGCGCGCGTCGTCGGTCAGGGCGGCGCCGTCGGCGCGCGTGCCGGTCAACGGCGCGATCGCGCAGCGAAACGCGTGCGCCCCGCCTGCCGCGACGAGATACGGCGTGCCTTCGCCTTCGCCTTCGCCCGCGCCTTCGCGCACCGAGCGCAATTCGCCCGAATGCGCCGATGCGCTCTTGTCGACGGCAATCGTGAGCACCGGGCCGGCGTCGAAGATATCGACGAAACGGTCCGGCTCGAAGCCTTCTTCGAGGTGGATGTCATAAGCGAGCAGCGTGCTCTTGTTCGGCTCGCCGAGCACGCGCTGCGCTTCGCCGGGCAAAAGCGGCACATAGAGCGGATACGTCGGCATGACTTCCGCGATGAACGTGCGGCTGCGCCCGCCCGACTCCAGTTCCACCTGTTCGAAGTCGCGCCCGAAGAAGTTGCGCCCGACCGCTTCCCAGAACGGCGAGACGCCGGCATCGTCGGTGACGCCGAGCATCAGCGAGAACACTTCGTCGGAGAAGCGCTTTCTGTTCGCCGCGATGTACAGCATGCGCGCGCGCGACAGCAGATGCGCCGCCGCTTCGCCTTCGCGCGTGCGCAGCGACGGATCGGCATAGAAGCCCGTGAGCCGGCTCTTGCCCGTGAGTTCGTGCGACATCGTGAGCGCGTGGATCTTGCGGTTCACCTTCAGTTCGCGCGATGCGTGGATGAGCGCGTCGTTGCGAAACGTGTAGAACGGCTCCGAATAACCCGCCGACGCCACGATGCTCGACGTGCCGAAGAGCCGCCCCGTTTGCGCGTCTTCCAGCACGAAGAGATAGAACTCCTCGCCGGGGAAATCGACTTCGGCGCGAAACGAATCTTCGGAGAGCGCGACGCGCGTCTCGAGCGCGCGCCGGTCGCGCGGCAACGAGTGCAGCACGGGCTGCGCCGCGCGCGCCATGCGTTCCAGCTCGTCGACATCGGCGAGTCTTGCGGGACGAACGAATAGCATCGTCGTTTCCTGTTGAGCGAGTGGTTAGCGAGCGGAGAGCGCCGCGCCCGCGACTTCTTCGATCGCCTTTTCGATGCGCGAAAAGCCTTCGTCGAGATCGGCCATCGGCATGACGAGCGACGGCGCGAAACGCAGCACGTTCGGCCCGGCGATCAGCATGATGACGCCGTTTGCCGCTGCCGCGTTGAGCACGTCTTTCGCGCGGTCCTTGTAGGCGTCGGCCAGTTCCGCGCCGATCAAAAGGCCGCGGCCGCGAATTTCTTTGAACATGCCGAAACGCTCGTTGATGCGCTCCAGATGCGCCTTGATCGCATCGCTGCGCACGCCGACGCCTTCGAGCAGCTTCGGATCACTGATCAGTTCGACCACCTTTTCCGCGATGGATGCGCCAAGCGGATTGCCGCCGTATGTCGTGCCGTGCACGCCGACCTTGAAGTGCTGCGCGATCTCTTCGGTGGTGAGCATCGCGCCGATGGGAAAGCCGTTGCCGAGCGCCTTCGCGCTCGTCAGGATGTCGGGCGTGACGCCGTATTGCATGTAGGCGTAGAAGGTGCCCGTGCGTCCGACGCCGGTTTGCACTTCGTCGAAAATGAGAAGCGCGCCGTGCTTGTCGCAGGCTTCGCGCAAGCCTTTCAGGAACGCGGGATCGGCGGGCAGCACGCCGCCTTCGCCCTGCACCGGCTCCACGATCACCGCGCAGGTCTTGTCGCCGATGGCGTCGAGCGCCTGCGCGAGATCGTTGTACGGCAGATGACGGATGCCCTGCGGCTGCGGCCCGAAGCCTTCCGCGTATTTCGGCTGGCCGCCGACGCTCACGGTGAAGAACGTGCGGCCGTGGAAGGACTGCGTGAACGAGATGATCTCGATCTTCTCGGGACCGTACTTGTCGATGGCATAACGGCGCGCGAGCTTGAGCGCCGCTTCGTTCGCTTCGGCGCCCGAGTTCGCGAAGAACGCGCGGTCGGCGAACGTGAGGTCGGTCAGGCGTTTCGCGAGGCGCAACACCGGCGCGTTCGTGTAGCCGTTGCCGATGTGCCAGAGCTTGTCGCCCTGTTCGTGCAGCACCTTCAGCAGTTCCGGATGCGCATGGCCCAACGCGGTCACCGCGATGCCGCCCGCGAAATCGATGTAATCGCGGCCTTCGGTGTCCCACACGCGCGAGCCGCGGCCCTTCTCGGGCACGAAACCGGCCGGCGAGAAAACCGGAACCATTACTTCGTCGAACGTACCGCGATTCACATTGATGTCGGTCATGAGCCACTCCTCTACGGGTTCGTGCTGCAGTCGTGCTGCTCGCGCGTTGCAATGCCTTCGATATTAGGCAATCGCGCGCGTTCCGTCTTGCGCGTTCGCGACATGCTTCAACGGGCTTTCCAGCGCCTTCACGCCGCGTCGGGCGGCTCGATCAACGCGCCGCCGCGCGGTTCGTCGAGCGCGCCGCGCTGCTTTTCGATCCATTTGCGGCGCTCCTCGCGCGGCGTCACGCCGAAGCGGTCGCGATACGCGTTCGAGAAATGCGCCGCCGATGAAAAGCCGCACGCGAGGCTGATCTGCACCACGGATTTGCTCGTGCGCTGCAGTTGCGTGCGCGCTTTGGTGAGCCGCAGGTTGAGGTAGTACTTCGACGGCATCGCGCCGAGATACTGACGAAAAAGCCGCTCCAGTTGCCTGCGCGAAATGCCGATCAGATTCGCGATTTCATCGGTGGCGAGCGGGTCTTCGATGTTCGCTTCCATCAGTTGCAACGCGTCGTAGAGACGCGGATGGCGCTCGCCGGGCGCGGTCACGAACGGAATGCGCTGCCGCTCGGTGCCCGCGCGCAACGCGCCGACGCCGAGCGAATCCGCGATGCGCTCCGCGAGATCCTGGCCGTGATCGCGCGCGATCATCGCGAGCATGAAGTCGATGCTCGCCTGCCCGCCGGAACAGGTGGCGCGGTCGCGATCGATTTCGAAAATCTGCTGCGTGACGATCACGCGCTCGAATTGCTCGGTGAACTGCTGATACGTCTCCCAGTTCACGGCGACGCGGTACTGCGCGAGTTGGCCCGCCATCGCGAGCCACCAGACGCCGTGATGAATGCCCGAGACGAGCGGCGTGCGCGGCGCCACGCGCGCGAGGCTCGCGAGAAAGAGCCGGTAGTCCGCGAACTGCTGATAGCGTTCGGAGAGGACGATCAGCCAGTCGCACTGGATGGCGTCGTTGAAGGCGCAATCGGCGGGAAGCTGCGCGCCGCCCGACAGCGGCACGGCACGGCCGTCCCACGAACAGATGCGCCATCCGTAGAGACGATGACCGTCGATTTCATTGGCGAGACCGAGCGTGTCGATGACCGGGCCGATGGCGCTCATCGACACCGGCGGGAGCGCGACGATCGCCACTTGCAGCGGCCCGCGCGCCGCGCCCGATGCATTCGCCACCTTACTGCCCACGCTACTTGAGACTGCCGGATAGGAACTGCCGCAGACGCTCGCTCTTCGGCGCGGTGAGCACGTCGGCGGGCGCGCCTTCCTCTTCCGTGCGCCCTTGATGCAGGAACATGACGTGATTCGACACGTTGCGCGCGAAGCCCATTTCGTGCGTGACGACGATCATCGTGCGCCCTTCTTCCGCGAGCCTTTGCATGACCTTCAGCACTTCGCCGACGAGTTCGGGATCGAGCGCGGACGTGGGTTCGTCGAAGAGCATGACATCGGGGTGCATCGCGAGCGCGCGCGCGATCGCCACACGCTGCTGCTGCCCGCCCGACAGATGCGACGGATACTGCTTCTCCACGCGCGGCGGCAGGCCCACTTTCTCCAGATACTCGCGCGCGCGTTCCTCGGCTTCCTTCTTCGTTATGCCGAGCACATGAGTGGGCGCTTCCATCACGTTCTCGATGGCCGTCATGTGCGACCAGAGATTGAAGTGCTGAAAGACCATCGCGAGCTTCGTTCGCACGCGCTGAAGCTGCTTGTGATCGGCGACATCGAGATTGCCGTTGCGGTCGGTCTTCGTGCGAACCGTTTCGCCATCGACGACGATCTGCCCCGCGTTCGGCTTTTCCAGAAAATTGATGCAGCGCAGGAACGTGCTCTTGCCGGAGCCGCTCGCGCCGATGATGCTGATGACATCGCCCGCGCGCGCCGAGAGCGAAACGCCCTTCAACACTTCGTTGTCGCCGTAGCGCTTGTGTATGTCCTCGGCGACGAGTTTCGTCGCGGCGGTCGCGACGTCTTTGGCTTTCGGCTCCAACGCTTTCTCCTCGGGTGATGACAGGGTGCCCGGCACGGCTTCGAATTTTACCGCTCGTCAGCCGCGCGCCGGGCCCAGGTAGGCGAGCCAGCGCCGCTCGGCGCGCCGGAACGCGGCCACGAGCGCGAACGAGATCGCGAGATACAGCAGTGCCGCGATGCCGAACGATCCGAACGACTCATACGTGGCCGAATTCGCATCGCGCGCGACCTTCAGGATATCGGGCACGGTGGCGGTGAACGCGACGGTCGTCGCGTGCAGCATCAGGATCACTTCGTTGCTGTACAAAGGCAAGGCGCGGCGCAGCGCGGACGGCAGGATCACGCGGCGATACATCGTGAACGCGCCCATGCCGTAGGCGCGCGCCGCTTCGACTTCGCCGTGCGGAATCGAGCGGATAGCGCCGGCGAAAATTTCGGTCGTGTAGGCGCAGGTGTTCAGTGCGAACGCGAGGACCGCGCAGTTGAATCCGCTGCGAAAGAACGCTTCCAGCAAGGAGTGCGTGCGCACGAATTCGAGGCTGTACAGGCCCGTGTAGAGCAGCAGCAACTGCACGTAGAGCGGCGTGCCGCGAAAGACATACGTGTAGATTCGCACGGGCGTCGAGAGCCAGCGGCGCTTCGAGACGCGGGCGCACGCGAGCGGAACGGCCGCGCAGAATCCGAGCGCGATGGACGCGGCGAGCAGCCACAGCGTCACGACGAGGCCCGATGCGCGCATGCCGTCGGAGTACAGGAAAGGACGCCAGTATTCGGCGAAGATCGAGAACATGGACGTGGCTCCGTCGTCAAAGCTCGGCGTGACGCACGCCGATCGAATAGCGGCGCTCGAGCGCCATCAGCACGACATTCGAGGCGGACGTGATCGCGAGATAGATCAACGCCGCGACGAGGATGAAAAAGAACATGCTGAACGTGCTTTTGCCCGCATCCTGCGCGGCCTTCACGACATCGGCGAGACCGATGATCGACACGAGCGCGGTCGCCTTCACGAGCACCTGCCAGTTGTTGCCGATGCCCGGCAGCGCGAAGCGCATCATCTGCGGGAAAAGAATGCGGCCGAACACGCGCATGCCGCTCATGCCGTAAGCGCTGCCCGCTTCCAGTTGGCCGCGCGGCACCGCGAGAAACGCGCCGCGAAAGGTCTCGGTGAAATACGCGCCGTAGATGAAGCCGAGCGTGAGCACGCCGGCCGTGAAAGGATCGATGTCGAACTGGTCCCAGCCGAAGGCATCGGTGAGCTGATTGATCGCGATCTGGATGCTGTAGAAAAGGAGCAGCATCAGCACGAGATCGGGCACGGAGCGGATGAGCGCCGTGTACGCGGTCGCGACGCCGCGTAAGACGCCGTGCCGCGACAGTTTCGCCGACGCGCCCAAAAGCCCCAGCAGCACGGATACCGCGAGCGACAGAATCGCGAGCGCGAGCGTTTCCTTTGCGCCCGCCCAGAGTAGCGGGCCGAAGCCATGCAGCGACAAAAGCGCCTCCTTTGATGTCGGCGGAAGGCGCAGCGCCTTTCCTGACTGGCGGCAATCGTCGCAAGACGAAACCGATCGTTCAAACGGCGCGCGGTCTTTTTATTGCGACGCAGCATGACTGCGCGCCCGGGCTGGCGCGGCGGTCTCGCCCGCCCTTGAACGGCGGTCAATCGCGACAGCCGTGAAAACCCGCATGCGCGCGCCGGACGAAAACCGCGCGTTTGCGTCGCTTTTTCGATAGCCGCGCGCGGGCCTCAGTGATGGCTCACTCAGCGTCACTCGCGCGCGAGGCCGCGCACGATCTGCACGACATGCCCGTTCGCCACCGCGATGTCGGGGCTTTGCTGAAGGAGCGGCAGGAAACGCTCGGCGAAAGCGGGCTCGCGCGTGTCGGCGCGAAACATCGCGATGACCGCCTTCGCGTGCTCGATGCGCGCGTCGGGCGTGGCGTCTTCGTCGTCGAGCACGTCGTCGATGGCGGCGATCAGCGTCGACAGCGGCGAGAGCCAGCGAAACGCCGAGCCGTTGATCACGATCTGCAGGAACTCGCCCGGCGATACCGGCCCGAATTCGGCTTCGTGCGCCGCGCGCAAATGCGCGAGGATCGCGCGATGCAGCGCGAGCAGCGGATGCCGCACGTCGCGAAGGAAGGAAACGGCGGTGTGATCGTCCATGAGCGTCGTCCGTGAGTAATTAGCCTGCGCGCGTCTTGCCCGCATAGCGGATGAATTCGGCGGCGGTCAGCGGCGGCGAGAAAAGCCAGCCCTGGCCCGACTGCGCGCCGCGCGCCTGCAGATACGCGGCCTGTTCCTCGCGCTCGATGCCCTCGGCGATGACCTGCACGCCGAGCGTCGCCGCCATGTCGATGATATGCGAGGCGACGCTGCTCGATGCCGCGTCCTGCCCGACCGTATCGACGAACGACTTGTCGATCTTGAGGCCGTCGACGCGAAAGTTCTGCAAGTGCGACAGGCTCGAATAACCGGTGCCGAAGTCGTCGAGATAGACAGCGTGGCCCGCGCGCCGGAACGCACTGATGACTTCCTTCGCGGCCTGGGCGTCGAGAAAGCCGCGCTCGGTCGCCTCGATGCGGATCTGCTGCGGCCGCACGCCTTCGCGTGCGAGCGCGGGGACGAGCACGTCGAGAAAGCGCTGCGTCGTGAGATCCGGCGCCGAGAGATTCACGGAAACGTAATACTCCGCGTAGCGCTTGAGGAAGTCGCCGAGTTCGAGCAGCACGGTGTCGAGCACCTGATCGGTGATCGCCTGGATCAGCCCGCGATGTTCCGCGAGCGGAATGAAGTGATCGGGCCGCACGATGCGGTCGTGATGCTTCCAGCGCACGAGCGCTTCGGCGCCGACGCAGCGGCGCGTCGCGAGATCGACGATCGGCTGATACGCGACGATGAACTGGTGCCGCCGCACGGCGTCGCTCAACTGTCCGCGCGGCGAAAGCCGCCTCACGATGAAATAGCCCGCCCAGCCCGCGCACAGCAGGCCCATGGCGACGCCGGCGAGCAGCCATCCCCACGGAAGCGTGCGCACGCGTTGACGCCACGTCTCGCGCGGCACGCTGACGACGACCGCGAGCGGCATCGACGCGGAGCGGCGCACGGCCACCGACGCGCAGTCGAGCGCGGCCGGCGGCGCGCGGTAGACGGCGAGCATCGCGGCGGGATCGGCCGCATCCGTGCCCGCGATGATGCGCCGCGCCTCCGTGTTGATGACGGCGAGACCGGTGACTTGCGCGCGCGCCGTGTCGATGCCGTCCACGTAAAGCGACGGGTCCGCCGCGACATAGAAGCCGTCGCGCCCCATCACGAGCGATCTGCCGCCGCCCGGCAGACGCGCGAGGCCGTACCACGCGCTCACGCCATCGCGGGAACGCCAGTCGGGCGCCGGCAGCGTGAGGCCTTCGGGCGCGCCCGCCGACACCGCGCCGAGCAGCGACGAGCACTGCCAGCGGCCGTCGCGGTCATACGCGCCGGCATCGCGGGCCGGGCCGTGTGCGAGCGCGATGCGCCTGAGCGCGCGCAGATACGGCGCCGAGCATGGCGCGTCGCTCACCTTGCCGATGTCGCCGAGCGCAACCGACAGGCGCCGCGTGAGATCCTCGGCGCGCACGAGCGCGGCATCGGCAAGCGCGTTCAGGCGCTCGACGCGCGCCTGCCGCTCGCTGCGCGCCGCGTAGATGAGGCCGGCGACCGCTGGCGCGAGCGCCGCCATCGTCACCGCGGCGACGAGGAGCGCCCCGATCACGGCACGTTCGAGTCTGTTCATTGCGTGTTATGGTCCGCCGCGCGAGACGTATCGCTCGCGCGCTGTGGTGCGCCTGGTTCGCGGCGGCTTGCGAACATCGAGTGCATCGCCCGGAAGTGGGGAAGCCGCTGCGCGCGGGACGCGCATGCGGCATCGTGGACAAACGGCCTAGTGTAGGGGCGCGCCATTGCGCGATTCAACGTTTTAATTCGGCTAAAAGTCGCGCGTTTCGTGGGCTGGCGCACGGCCCGCCGGCCAAATCTTTGCCTGTCGTCTGGCTGTCGTTTGCCGCTCTGTTCGTGCTTTCTTCGCCCCGCGCGCGACGTGAGAAAATCCCATCCATCCGACTCGGCCCTCCAAGCACCATGACATCGACGAACGCCCGTGCGCCCGTCATCCGCGACGCCGCCTCCGGCGACTTCGAAGCCATCGCGCGCATCTATTCGCACTACGTGCTGCACGCGCTCGCGACTTTCGAGGAGAGCCCGCCTTCCGTCGGCGAGATGCGCGCGCGGCATGCCGCGACCATCGCGGCGGGCCTGCCGTACCTCGTCGCGGAAGTGGATGGCGAGGTGGCCGGCTACGCGTATGCGTCGGCGTATCGGGCGCGCTCCGCGTATCGCCACACCGTCGAGGATTCTGTCTATGTCGCCGATGGCTTCGGCGGGCGCGGCATCGGCTTCGCGCTGCTTTCTGCGCTCATCGCGCGTTGCGAGGCGGGACCGTGGCGGCAGATGATCGCGGTGATCGGCGGCAGCGGCAACGCGGGTTCCATCGCGTTGCACGCGCGGCTCGGCTTCGAGCACGCGGGCGTGCTGCGCGACGTGGGTTTCAAGCTCGGCCAATGGGTCGATTCCGTGCTGATGCAGCGCCGCCTCCGCGCGCCGGCCTGATTTCGCCTGTCCGTTTCCCTTTCGAAGTCACCCGCCTTGCCGACCTACACCCTCGCCTCTCCCGTCAGCGCTGAAATCGATGTGCGCAAGAGCCGCTTCATCGCGCTCGCGCTGCCCGTTGCCGATCGCGACGCCGCCATGCGCGAGATCGGACGCCTGCGCGCCGAACATCCGGCTGCGACGCATGTGTGCTGGGCGCTGCTCGCGGGCGGCCAGTCGGGCATGTCCGACGACGGCGAGCCGTCCGGCACGGCGGGCCGGCCCATCCTCGAGGTGCTGCGGCACCACGAAGTGGACGGCGTGCTGGCGGCGGTCGTGCGCTACTACGGCGGCATCAAGCTCGGCGCGGGCGGACTCGTGCGTGCCTACACCGACGCGATCGCCACCGCGATGCAGTCGGCCGAGCGCATCGAACGCATCGAGCGCGCGCTGCTCGACATCGAAACGGACTATGCCGACGAAGCCCGCGTGCGCCGCTGGATCGAGCAACACGATGCGGAACTCGTCGAGAGCGCTTATGAGATGACCGTGCGCCTCGTCGTGCGCATGCCCGCCGCCGCGCGCGAGCCGGCCGCCGCCGAGTTGCGCGATCTCACGCATGGACGCGCGAGCGTCGCGCCGCGCGCGTGAGCGAGGCCCGCGTTTTCACGATGACGGTCGCGCCGCGCGGCGATGCGGTCGAGGTCCGGCCCGGCGAATCGCTGCTGGAGGCGGCGCTTCGCGCGGGGCTGTCGCTGCCGAGTTCGTGCCGTAACGGATCGTGCCGCGCGTGCATGTGCCGGCTCGATTCGGGCGAGGTTGAATATCGCATCGACTGGCCGGGGCTCACGGTCGAGGAAAAGTCGCAAGACTGGATTCTTCCCTGCGTGGCGCTCGCGCGCTCGGACGTGACGATTCACCAGCCCGAGGCGGCCGTGCGCGAGACGGTCGAACGCCCGCGACATCCGCGAGGCTTCTGAAGGGCCGGGTTATTCGGGATTTGTCGTCTCGATTCAACGACCTACGATGTGAGTCCCGAGTCGGGCGAAGCATACTTTCGTGGAAAGGGGATGCAGCCCGGCTCTCAAAAAGTGTACAATTGCGCTTTGCCCCAATTTCTGGCAGGGCCAGATCAACCGAGATTTCAATGACTAAAGTACTGTTGAAAGAGAACGAGCCTTTCGACGTCGCCATGCGTCGTTTTCGTCGTACCGTCGAACGCACGGGCCTGATTCAAGAGCTCAAGTCGCGCATGGCGTATGAGAAGCCGACCACCGAGCGCAAGCGCAAGAAAGCTGCTGCTGTCGCTCGCCTGCGCAAGCAGATCCGCCGCGCGCAGTTGCCGAAGAAGTTTTATTGATCGATTGCCAGGTCGATTGACGCGGGGTCCACTACTCTCGTCTTTCGTGTCTCGGTGTCGGTCGATTGGCCAGAGGGAACCGGTCGCGGTTTCGTCAGGCGGGCGATGAGCCCACGGGCGGAAGGTCGCGGATTGCACGCCGGGTTCGGATAGGCCAGCAGATTCAAAGGAAAGCCTGCATGAGCGAATGCTCATGCAGGCTTTTCGTGCTTGGGGACTTGGGTTGGCGTTCTTTGGTAGTGCTGCGTTGTTGTTGCGGAGAGGCGAGAGCGTCGTCGGTCGCGGCGCAAGGCGAGCGTTCCGACGGTTGTTCTTAGAGTTGCGCGGTTAACTGGAAGCCTACCGTGACGCGGGAAGTCGGGAAGGCCGAAGGTTTGTAGATCGGCGTGCCGGCGAATAGCTCATAGCTCATGCCGACATACTTCGTCGGCAGCCCGCCGCGGATTCCCACTACCGCGCCGACCAGCTGCGTTCCCGCCAGAAAGGCGGTGTTTGGACCGAACACGCGTCCATAGTCGATGCCCGCGTAAAGCGCTTGCCCCGTCTTGCCGATCGGCGCCTGCAGTTCGTTGCGCCAGTAAAAGCCGCGTTCGGCGGCCAGCATCTGCTCACCGTCGAAGCCGCGCACGGTGTAGCGACTGCCGATGGTCAGGTCGTCGATTAAGTTCAGCGTGTCGTTCGTGTATTGGCCGTGAACGGTTGTGACGTAGCGCAGTGTTTGATTCGCCACCGCGAACGGCACCGACAGGTTCATATCGAGCACCGCCATGTGAAAGCGGTAAGTCGGGCCGCTCGGCTTCGTCGCGGGCGTCGGGGCGATCTCCGGGTCGTAAGGCAGCGATGGATCGGGCTTCGCGCCAAACGCGCCAATGCCCTGCCGGTACGCGAGCGTGCCGTCGAACTGTGCGCCGCCGAAGTAGTGCCGATCGGTCGCGCCGAGTTCGAGGAACGTGTTGTTGCGGCGTTGCAGTTCGATTTCCGTATCGTCGATGAAGCTCGCGCCGAAACGTTTCGACAGTTGCGCGTAGCCGCCGAAAACATCGTTCTGGCTTCGACGCAGTACGCGCGCGATTTTGACGCCTGCCGTCTGCGCATTGCCGCTCGACACGAACGTCTGGTTCACGCCCGCGATCTGCTGGTAGTACGTGTTGGTGTTGCCGAAGAGCGTCGCGGTCCAGTAGCCCCACGGCGCGGAGTACGAGCCGTTGAAGCCATGCGAGCCGAGCGCTTTGTCGCCTAGTTCGAGGTCCTGATTCGCGCCGAGGGTGACGATGTCGTTCAGCCCGAGCGGGTTGTCGATGCCGAGGCTGACGTTGCCTTGCAGCTTGCCCGTCGCGCGGCTGCCCGAGTTGTCGACGGACGCGACGAGCGACCACGGTTTCGAGCGCTTGACCGTGAGCACGACATCGCTTTCGCCCGGTAACTCGGTCGGCTCGATCTTCATGTCGACGTCCTGACTCGCGACACGCTTCATCTGTTCGAGGCCTTGTTCGAGGTCGCGCAGGTCGAGCACGTCGCCGGTTCTCGCGGGGAAGGCGGTCTTCCATGTCCCCCATGAGAGCGGTTCGGCGAAGCGGATGTCACGAATGACGCCGGGAACCAGCGCGAACTTGAGCGCACCACCCGACAGGTCTTGCTCAGGCAACAGCACGCGCGTGGTGATGTAGCCGTGGCTCAGGATCGTCTGCTGCAAGCCTTTGGTCAGCAGGTTCACGCCTTCCTTGCCGATGCATTGGCCCTTGTAGTGGTCGAGCCATTGGCGCGCGAAGGCGAAGGCGTCGAGCGGCAGCGCGGAGGCACCTTTCGTTCGAAGCACTTCGGGAAGTGTCGTCGGGACGTCGAGCGAGAACGTGTCGACGCGAAAGCACGGGGTTTCGTGCGGCAGCTCGGGATAGTCGGCAACCCTTGAGACTGTCGAGCGCGCCGCAGGCGCCTGCACGGCTGTCTCGCGCTGCTGCGCCTCGCGTTGCTGCTGGATTTGCTGGTTCTGCTCGGCGTTGGCTCGTGCGGCGGCGGCTTGGTCGGCGGGCGTCGGCGTTTGTTGCGCGTGAACAGCGAGGGATATCGAGGCTGCAAGCGGGAGAACCGCCAGCCAGTTTGTTACTTTCATGGTCTAACTGTTTTGATTCGAAACTTCAAACAAAAGGCC
Source organism: Caballeronia sp. Lep1P3 (assembly GCF_022879595.1). Classification (NCBI taxonomy): domain Bacteria; kingdom Pseudomonadati; phylum Pseudomonadota; class Betaproteobacteria; order Burkholderiales; family Burkholderiaceae; genus Caballeronia; species Caballeronia sp. Lep1P3. Next base: position 1,876,094 of record NZ_CP084265.1, read on the forward strand.
TAGTTCGGCATGGGCTGACGCGAATGCCCGCGCACGGTCGACCGTTCCACAACGTCTCGTAGCTGAGTTGTGTGCGTCAAGTTGTGCAGAAACCGGATGCCGGTGGTTTCAGTTGATCCTTCTGTGCGGCATGCGGCGCGAAGGGCGTAGCCCGCAGCGCCGCACGCTCGCTATGCAGCAGCGCGCAAGAACTCCTTTTTCTGCTCGGCCAGCAAGGCCATGTTCAGATAACGGCTGTCTTCCAGCCACGTTTCATGCGTTTCGCTACACAGGGCCCTGATCAGCCGAAGGCATGACGCATCGTTTGGGAAGATGCGCACGATACGCGTGCGGCGCCGGATTTCCTCATTCAGCCGCTCCAGCATGTTGGTGGACTTCAGGTGCTTGTGATGCGCGCGGGGCAACCGGTAAAACGTCAACGTCTCAGCGATGTTGCCTTCGACCCAGTCCACCAGCTTCGGATATTTGCCCTGCCACTTGCTGATCCACGCTGCCAGATCTTGTTGCGCTTCCTGCAAGTCGCGACGGTCGTACATCCAGCGCAGCTCCTGCAGGCAGTCGTCGTCGGCCTTGCGCGGCAGATAGTCCAGCGCGTTGCGCAGGAAGTGGACGTAGCAGCGCTGCCAGGCGGCTTCCGGGAGCACCTCACCGATCGCCTTCTTCAGCCCCGCATGGTCGTCCGAGGCGACGAACTCGACGCCTGACAGGCCGCGCTTCTTTAGCGCCAGAAGGAACTCCTTCCAACTCGACTGGCTTTCGCGGTTGGCCAACTCCACAGCCAGCACCTGCCGGTGGCCTTCCCAGTTGATGCCGATGGCGATCAGCACCGCCTGCGAACGGATCACGCCCGACTCACGCACCTTCTCATAGCGCGCGTCGACGATCAGATACGGATACGCTTCTTCGAGCGGCCGGTGTGCAAACTTTGCCAGCGTTGCATCCAGCCCTTTGTTGATCGCCGAAATCGCCGAGGCCGAAAAGCTGTGACCGCACAGCTCTTCGGTAATCGCCTTGACCTTGCGCGTAGACACACCCTGCACGTACATTTCGGCCAACGCCGCCACCAACGCCTTCTCGCTGCGCGCATAGCGCTCGAACAGCGCCGTTGAGAATTCGCCATGTCGATCACGCGGCACGCGCAGCTCGAGTTTGCCGATGCGGGTCACCAGAGCGCGGCCGTAGTAGCCCGCACGATAGCCGCTTCGCGTCTCGCTGCGCTCATTGGGCGCCGCGCCCAGCAGCTCTGTCATTTCCGCTTCAAGCACTTCCTGCAGCGCATCCTTCATGAGCGCCTTCATCAGGTCCCGGTCGCCGGCAACCAGCGCTTCCGCTGGCGGCCGGTTCGTAATACGCTTGGTCGTGGCCATGGCGTAAGCCCTCCCGAGGGCAGGTTGACGAACTGGACATTCATCAACTTACACCACGGCCACCCCTGCCTCTGCGCTCCTGCCGCCTCAGCGTTTTTGCACATTCTTCTGCACACTACCCGTAGCTGGAAGGCGGCTCGTGTCAAGCACGAACGGCCTTTGCCCATTCCGCATATCCGGCTCGTGGGCGAATGGCTTGGAGCGGCCCTGTTCGAACCGCGAAGTCGCGTGTGCGGGCATGTGGGAGACGGCAAGCTCATCACTACGCCTGGTTGAATGACGCTATAACCAACGAACCCAGCGCAAAACTGGGTTCGTCGTTGCTTTAGCAAAGCCGGTCAGCGCCTTCTATCAATCCGTTGGCGATTCCCATCATTGGAGCCTGTCAGATTTTCTGTGTGCCGAGGTCATGAGACGATAAGGGAAATAACGTCCTATGACCGAAGCAATCGTGACAAAGAAGAGTAAGAACCCGAAGGCACCGAAGCTGTTTCCCGATGAGCTGATCGACCAGTTGCTGGCCCAGGTGCAAGGCAAGGATGCTGAGGCGGTCCTGGGCGAATCAGGTTTGGCCGGCCAACTTAAGAAACAGCTGGCCGAGCGCATGCTTGCAGCCGAGTTGAGTCACCATCTGGAAGCCGAGACCGAGCAAGGCCAGTCCGGTAACCACCGCAACGGCACCAGCCCCAAGACGGTGCTCACGCCCAATGGCGAATTGATGCTGGATATTCCGCGCGACCGGCAAGCGACATTCGAGCCGCAATTGGTGGGCAAGTATCAACGCCGACTGCCGGGCTTCGATGACCACGTCATCAGCATGTATGCGCGCGGCATGAGCGTGCGCGAGATTCAGGGTCATTTGCTGGAGCTGTACGGGCTGCAGGTGTCGCCCGATCTGATTTCCACGGTCACCGACGAGGTGCTGGCCGAGGTCGAGCAGTGGCAGCAACGCCCGCTCGAGGCCATGTATCCGATCGTGTACTTTGACGCGCTGCGTCTGAAGATCCGCGACGAAGGCACGGTCAGGAACAAGGCGGTCTATCTGGCGCTGGGCATCCGCGCCGACGGTCGCAAGGAAGTGCTGGGCTTGTGGATCGAGCAAACCGAGGGCGCCAAGTTCTGGCTGAAGGTTTTCAACGAACTGAAGAACCGCGGCTTGCACGACATTCTGATCGCGGTGGTCGACGGCTTGCGCGGCTTCCCCGAAGCGATCGAGGCAGTCTATCCGGCCGCCCAGATCCAGACGTGCATCGTGCATCTGATCCGCAATTCGCTGAATCTGGCGAGCTGGAAGGACCGCAAGCCGCTGGCTGCCGCGATCAAGCCGATCTACCAGGCCGCCACCGCCGACGCGGCGGCAGCGGCACTCGACGCCTTTGCGGGCAGCGAGTGGGGCCGCAAATTCCCTACCGTCGCGGCGATGTGGCAGCGCCAATGGGAGCAGGTGATCCCCTTTTTCGCCTATCCGCCCGAGGTGCGTCGAATCGTATACACGACGAACGCGATCGAAAGCATGCACATGCAGTTGCGCAAGATCGTCAAGAATCGCGGCCACTTCCCAAGCGACGAAGCCGCCAGCAAACTGCTCTATCTGGCCTTGCGTAACATCGAGAAGGACTGGAAGATGCCGCCTATCACCTGGCGACAAGCAGTGAATCAGTTCGCCATTCTGTTCGGCGAGCGCTTCACCAGCGCCATCAGCTGAGATTCCCAACCGGCCTCAGCACACAAGATTTCTGACACGTCCCATCATTGCGATTCGGCTCATCACCAAGTGGCCCCAGCAGGCCGAATTCGCACCGCGCAGCCGCGTATACGTGCACGAAAATGGCACGCTCATCATCGCGCCTGCTTGAACGACTGCTACATACGACCAACTCAGTGGGAAGCTGGGTTTTTATTTACTGCTCCGATTCCTTTGAAGTCGCTTCCTGCTCCTCACGCTTCAGAGCGCGAAGCTCCTTTACGAATTGATATGTAGCTCCTCCAAGCACTAGCAAATACACCGGGATACCGGGAACCAAACCGGCTGCTCCCGCACCCTTGGAAACAGATATCCCGAGAATCATCAGTGGAACTGCCAATAAGCACAAGTAGCCCACCAGAAACTTTCTATAGAGCGCTTTTCTTTTCGCTGACTTGCGTTCCATGCTACCTGCCCTTCTTCGCATTGTTTTCGATGACCGTTTGCGCTGGACCGGGCAATATCTGCATCTCTATATCCCAAGCTTTCGCTAGCGGACCGGGTAAGACGGCTTTCCCACCAGTTCCTAACAATGTCGCCGCCGTGCCAATGCCCCCTGCTAAATCGGGACTACTCGACGGACTCGTAACCGCCACTGCTCCGAATGAACTCGCTCCTGCCCATAGAGCATTGTAGGCACTCACAATAGCCTTTGCGGCTTTGGAGTTTCCGAACATATCAACGGGCAACCCAAATGGCGACGCCACTGCTGCAATTCCGCCTGCCGCTGCCGCAGTTTGATAACTCGGCGGGTCCTTCGATAAGCCCGTTTGGTAACTGATCGCATCACCCGCGTACCAGAAGGCTGTACCCGTTGACCACGCCGTTGCCATATCAGCCAGCAGTTTCGTCGTCGCCAGCCCACCCGCCACCGATCCCGCAAACAGCGTCGCACCCGTGCGCGCGATCGTGTTTCCAATCGGGTCTTTGTCGTAATTGGAGTCAACGAGCTGACTGTACGTCTTACCCGTTTCCAGCTGCGTTCGGCCCATCAGGTTCGCCGGCTGGTTGTCGGCGATGTACTGACTGTTGTAGTTGTGGTCCGCGTAGTGAGGGTCGCTTTTATAGCCGTCACAGTTCAGATTCTGGCAACCGACAATACTCCGCACTTCGTAGTCGTGCACACCACCCGACGCATCAGCCGTCTGCTTGTCGGAGTTGCGCATCATCTCCGCCAGAATTCGCGCCTCGGCTTCACCCTCGCTGATACCGAGTTCCTTTGCAACGGCCGTCGCGTATTTTTCAGCCTTCTTATATTCATCCGGATGCAACTGCCGGTTGAACCGATCCACCGCCGACCCCGCTGTCATTCCTGCAGTCCCGCCGATCGCGCCCGCGCCGGTAGCGATAACGTTCGCCACGATGTTGCCAAGCATCCGGTCTGCGTCGGCGTTGCCCGTCGGGCTCGAATTGGCAATTGAATCGCTCAACTCGTTCAGCTTGTCAGCCGATTTCGACGCGATGAACGCACCCGCCGCACCTCCCGCTGCCCCGCCCAGTCCGCCTGTACCCAGGCCGCCCACGAGCGCCCCGCCTGCCGCTTGCATCTCCGCCCGATAGGTTCCGCCTTCAGCCAGCGTGGGTCGCCTGTTTCCTTGAACTTCGAATCCGCATAGTCGCCGACGCGTCGCGCGACCGCAGCGGCAGCAGCCGTCACCGCGTTCATCAAATCGGCCTGGTTGTTCAGGATGGCGCTCACATCGGGCAGTTTCGTCACGTGGCCGTTCGTATTCATCGTGTCCCGGCTCAGGCTCGCGATGTCCTGCGTCTGATGGTCGTTATCCGTGACGTTGATGGTGCCCGCACTCACCGCGCTTCGCGTCGTAGCGTTTGAGCTTCCGCTGTCATGGGCGAAGGTCGGCAATGCGCCGCCAGTATCTTTACCCGAAGTCTGCCCTGTGGTTGCATAGTTGTTGCCCCCATCGCCCGTGGTCCCGCCCGCGCTGATGCCCGTGCTTGTCGCGGTGTAATCACTGTGATTGTGGATATCGCTAAACGTCAGCGTGCCGGTGTTCAGCGTGTTCTTGCTCGCATCGGCATCGCTTGCAATCACCGCGCCCTTCAGGTCGGTGTTTTTAGCGACGTTGATGTCGAACCCGCCATCGCCCGCATGAATGCCCGATTGCTCTGCAACGCCCGCATAGTCGCCATGCGCGTTGCCGTTCTGCACGCTCACGCTCGCGCTGCCACCGCCCTGACTGATCGAGAACCCGCCGCCCGCGCTGCTCTGATGCGCCGCGCTATGACTCGTATCCTGCTCGCTCGCGATGTTCAGATTGCCGCCAACATCCACCTTCACTTGCCTGGCATCGACGTTCGCGCCGACGATGTTCGTATCGCCACCCGACACGATCGTCGTGCTATTGCCCGCATTGATGTGCGTGTTGTGATGAACGACGGTGTCGCTGTTGCTATTGCCGTTCGCCATCGACATTGATGCGCTCACGCCGAAGCCGCCTGAACCCTGGCCGATGCCATACGACACGCCAATGCTCCCGCTGCTCGATTCATTCGTGCTGCGGTTCGAATCGGTATCAGCGGAACTGACGAGATTGACCTGATTCCTGGCGTTGAGAATCACGTCGTTCGCATTGACGTTCGAGCCCGCGATCGTCACATTCCCGCTTCCGACTTCGGCGTTGCCGGTTGCCTTGAACGATGCCGTGCCGCCTGCGACAACGTTCGATCCGCGGCTCGTCGTCGAGTCTTGTGCGAAGGTGCTTTCGCTATGACTGCTGCCGTAGCTCAACTCGACCTTCGCCGACGGCGCTTGCCCATTTGCAAGCGAGCCAGCCGCACCGCCAGCCGCGCCGAACGCATCCACCGCGCCGCTTGCCGCTGCAATCCCATGCAGCGCCGCCGCGCGATCGTCCTTGCTCTCGCCCGCCGCATGCGCCTGATCGACGGTGTTGGAAATCGCATCGATCACCGGTGCCTTGATCGCAAGCGTAAAGCCGCTCTGACTGACTTCGTGCTTCTCGTCGTGATGCGCGGTGTCGGTGGCCGCATCGATCGTCACGTTCGCGCCCTTGCCGATGAGGTCCTTCGCCGCGATCAATTCGCTGCCCGTCACATGCAGATCGTTCCCCGCCGACAGGTGCACACTGCCATCCGTGCTGCCAATCAAACTGCCGTTGTTCGTCACCGATGCATCGTGCGTCGTGTCCTTTTGATCGTTCGTGCCATAGGAAATGCCTGCGCCGCCCGACGCGCCCAAACCCGTCTTCGTTTCCTGATGAAACGAACTCGACCGGCTCGTATCCTGCGTTGTCGTGATGGTCAGGTCCCGAGCCGCATCGAGCGACACGTCATGGGTCGCAGCGACCGTCGAACCGCTGATCGTCATGTCGCGACCCGCCTTGCCCGTGACCGTATCGCCCGAAATCGTCGAGCCATTGGCGATCACCTGATGTGAGCTGTTCACATCGCTCGTCGTGGTCTTCGACAGAAAGCCCGAACTGTCGCTATGCGACCAGCCTTGCGCATCGTGCGTCTCGCTCACGCTGCCGACAGTCACATCGCCCGTCGAGATCAGCGCCACGCCGCCCTTGTCAGCCGTCACGTTCGACCCGAGCACCGCCAGATTGCCGCCGCCGTTCTGACCGGCAGCCAACACTACGTCACCGCCCGCACTGACGTTAGAAGCATTGGCCTGCTCGTCGTAGCTCGACTTCGCATGCTGGCTCTTGCCGTTGCTGAGCGACTGCTCGCTGTACGTGCGCGTGAGGCCGTCGGCATTGAGCGAGACGATGCGCCCGCCGGTGTTGTTGAGCGATGCGCCTCGTACGTCCGCCCGACGCGCCGCCTGCATGACGCCTTGCGCGTTGTTCAACGCGAGCACGGCCTGCAGCGCGAGCGCGCCATTGGTGACGATCTGGCCTGCGGCGTTCGAGAGCGCGCCCCTCGAATTGACCGTCAACGTGCCGGTGCCGGCGTGCTGAATCGTGCCGCTGTCGTTGGTGACGCTTTGCGCACCGACGCTCAAATTGCTGGCGTTGGACGAGATCGTGCCGCCGGTGTTGTCGAGCACGCCGCCCGCGCTGATCGTCTGATTGCTCGCGCCGAACTGCGTAATCTTGCCGCCGCGATTGACGAGATTGCCGGGCGTCGAGACAGCGAGCGCGTCGCCTTCGATGTCGCCGTTCGTGTTGTCGATGGAAGCAGCCGATACGGTCGCAGTCGCGCCCGAGAGCGTGCCGCCCGCGTTGTTCAACGCGCCCGGGATCGTGACGCCGAGGGCGCCGCCCGCGGTCATGCTGCCCGCGTGGTTGTCGATGCTTTGCGCGTTGACGGTCGCATCGCCCGCTGCGGTCAGTTGCCCCTGGTTCGACAGAGCGCCCGCCGACACGCCGAGCGCGCCGTTCGTGCCGATCAAGCCGCCCGCGCCGTTCACGAACGCGCCGGTCGCGGTTAGGCTCATGCCGTCCGCATTGAGCGAGACGATGCGCCCCGCCGTGTTGTCCAGCGATGCGGCCCGAATGCTTTCGCGCGCTGCCGCCTGCATCGTGCCGCCGCGGTTGTTCACGTTGCCTGCGGTGTGCAAGTCGAGCGTCGACTGCGAGACCAGTTGGCCGTTCGCGTTCGAGACGTTGCCTGCGCTGACTTGCATGGAACCGCCGCTCGATAGCTTGCCGCCGTCGTTGGTCAGCGTGCCGGCGGCGGTGACGTTGAGCGCGCCGCCCGCGGTCGTCGTCGCGTTTGCGAGGTTCATGTCGCCGCTATTGGCCGCCAGCGTCAGCGCGCTATTGGCCGACGTGTTGCTGCCCGCGAGATTGACCGATGCGCCGCGTATCGTCGTGTTGCCGCCGCCCTCATTGCGGCCCGTGGCGACGACTGCGCCGGTGGCCAGCACGTTGAGCTCACCGCTGTTGGCGATCGTGCCGTCCTGGTTGACGCCCGCGCCCAGCGTGCCGGTAGAGGCGACGCTGCCCGCGTTGATCGTCGTATCGTGCTGCGCGGCCAGTATGCCGGTGTTCGTCAACGCGCCCGAGGTCGTCGCGATGACGTTGCCTTGGGCGTAGGTCGTGCCCGTGTTCGCGATGCCATCGCGCGCCGACGCGTTGATGCTGCCGCTCGCGTTCGTCTGTCCAGCCAGCACGAGTTGTCCGTTCGACTTGAGCGTCAGGTCGCCCGCTTGTGCAGCCAGCACGCCGTTGGTCGAGACGCCCACTCCGTATTCGTTCGATGACAGAAAAATACGATTGGCATACATTCCGCCAAGCGCGCTGACGTCGATCGCCACCGACGGCGCAGCGCCGTTGCCTGCGATGGACGTCGCGTTGAGCGAATCATGATCGATGCTGCTCGCGCCCGCGATGACGTTCAGATTGTTCGCGTAGATCGCTGCATTCACCTGCACGGCCCGGGCGAGAAGGTCGACCTGATCGACGTTCGAGGCGTTCAAGCCCGCGCCTTGCACGGTGATGTTGCCACCCGTGACATTGAAGCCCGCGAGACTGCCATTGGCGCCGAAGTTCGGCGTCCCGGTTGTCAAAATAGCGCGCGACGTGTTGATGAAGCCGGCGCCATCGACGACGATTCCGCTCGGATTGGCGATCACCACTTCGGCGCGCGCCCCGGCGACTTCGGTGTAGCCGTGCAACTGCGAAGGCGAATTCGACATCACCTGATTGACGATGATGCGCGCCGATTGTCCGGGCGAGAGATTCGGGTTGCCGTTGATGTAGCCGGCTTGTTGCGTCTGAACGAGAGTCGGCGAGTTGTTGAGAATCGCGCCCTTGGCCGGCACGTCGAATTGCGAGAACGTACCCACCGACACGCCCGCTGCGGACGGCCGGGCGATGTTGACTTGCGCCAAGCCATTCTGTGTCTGAATGACCTGTGCGCCGGAACCAGGCGCAGCCACTATCTGCGCGGCCGACAACGTCGAGGTGGTTCCGAGCAGCAGCATGGCGGCCCACGCCATCGCGCTGACTGAAAGAGTGATGACGGATCCGGCAGACGTGCGACGCGCGACGCCTTCCCCTTGTGCCGACCCATTACCGCGAGCGGTTGCAAACTCAGCCACCGCAGGTAGTGTGCAGAAGAATGTGCAAAAACGCTGAGGCGGCAGGAGCGCAGAGGCAGGGGTGGCCGTGGTGTAAGTTGATGAATGTCCAGTTCGTCAACCTGCCCTCGGGAGGGCTTACGCCATGGCCACGACCAAGCGTATTACGAACCGGCCGCCAGCGGAAGCGCTGGTTGCCGGCGACCGGGACCTGATGAAGGCGCTCATGAAGGATGCGCTGCAGGAAGTGCTTGAAGCGGAAATGACAGAGCTGCTGGGCGCGGCGCCCAATGAGCGCAGCGAGACGCGAAGCGGCTATCGTGCGGGCTACTACGGCCGCGCTCTGGTGACCCGCATCGGCAAACTCGAGCTGCGCGTGCCGCGTGATCGACATGGCGAATTCTCAACGGCGCTGTTCGAGCGCTATGCGCGCAGCGAGAAGGCGTTGGTGGCGGCGTTGGCCGAAATGTACGTGCAGGGTGTGTCTACGCGCAAGGTCAAGGCGATTACCGAAGAGCTGTGCGGTCACAGCTTTTCGGCCTCGGCGATTTCGGCGATCAACAAAGGGCTGGATGCAACGCTGGCAAAGTTTGCACACCGGCCGCTCGAAGAAGCGTATCCGTATCTGATCGTCGACGCGCGCTATGAGAAGGTGCGTGAGTCGGGCGTGATCCGTTCGCAGGCGGTGCTGATCGCCATCGGCATCAACTGGGAAGGCCACCGGCAGGTGCTGGCTGTGGAGTTGGCCAACCGCGAAAGCCAGTCGAGTTGGAAGGAGTTCCTTCTGGCGCTAAAGAAGCGCGGCCTGTCAGGCGTCGAGTTCGTCGCCTCGGACGACCATGCGGGGCTGAAGAAGGCGATCGGTGAGGTGCTCCCGGAAGCCGCCTGGCAGCGCTGCTACGTCCACTTCCTGCGCAACGCGCTGGACTATCTGCCGCGCAAGGCCGACGACGACTGCCTGCAGGAGCTGCGCTGGATGTACGACCGTCGCGACTTGCAGGAAGCGCAACAAGATCTGGCAGCGTGGATCAGCAAGTGGCAGGGCAAATATCCGAAGCTGGTGGACTGGGTCGAAGGCAACATCGCTGAGACGTTGACGTTTTACCGGTTGCCCCGCGCGCATCACAAGCACCTGAAGTCCACCAACATGCTGGAGCGGCTGAATGAGGAAATCCGGCGCCGCACGCGTATCGTGCGCATCTTCCCAAACGATGCGTCATGCCTTCGGCTGATCAGGGCCCTGTGTAGCGAAACGCATGAAACGTGGCTGGAAGACAGCCGTTATCTGAACATGGCCTTGCTGGCCGAGCAGAAAAAGGAGTTCTTGCGCGCTGCTGCATAGCGAGCGTGCGGCGCTGCGGGCTACGCCCTTCGCGCCGCATGCCGCACAGAAGGATCAACTGAAACCACCGGCATCCGGTTTCTGCACAACTTGACGCACACAACTCCACCGCAACGAGCATGCGACGGACTCGGCTGAAAACGAGCCGATAGGACTGCTTATTCATTTATTGTTACTTTTTGTCGACGGACGCCGGACGGAGAGCCAGCTAACCCAATAGTCTCGCCGAACTTACAGGTCGGGCACCATGAGACCCATCCGAATTGGCTGTCACTCTTATGCGACGAAACGAGGCCGACGCATCAAGAGCCACTTGGCGCAACAAGCGATATGGGATCTTGCGCAATGACGACGCGTGCATAGCGCAGCCGGACGCGGCGTATGGGTGTGCACCAAGGAACCGCGCGCATTCGGTGTTGCGCTGTTCGAAACGCCGCAACGCGATGGTCACAATCAGCGGATATTCTTCGCACTGCGTGACAGGAGATGCCGAGAGCATGGCTAGAAAGCGCCTATTACCATCCGATCGCGTAAATACGACGGAAAGCTGCACGAGATACTTCGAGGGAACGTGGAGAAGAGGAAGCGACTGAGGCGATCTTGTCGATTCGCAAACCAACAGTCGAATCGAGAAGTGCCTTGGAGAACCCGAACGAGAAGCGGAAGCTTGCGACCGCTTAGCCTGCCCCGATCAAGATCGTCGAGCAGCACGGCGCCGACTTCGCCAGATATGAAAAATGTCTCCAGGCAACTGATTCAATCAGCCATCTGGAGACATCTTTGAATTTGGTTGCGGGGGTAGGATTTGAACCTACGACCTTCGGGTTATGAGCCCGACGAGCTGCCAGACTGCTCCACCCCGCGTCTGAAGAATTAAATTATAGACCGCATTGCCTCGCCAAGTCAAACAGTCTTTTCAACCCCCATGCCGACACCCGCCTGCACCACCTCCCGCCCCGCCCGATCATGCGCCCGCGAGAGCCTGGCAAGCAGCGGCAACAACGCAATCGCGAAAACCGCCCCGCCCGCCGCGAGCCAGCCGAGCGACATAAAAAGATGCGTATAGAGCGGCAACGAGCGCAGGGGATCGAAGTCGCCGGACGGCACATGCGCCACGTTCGCGACGACGCTACCGAGATATTGCGACACGCCCGTCGCCACGAAGAACGCGCCCATCAGGAAGCCGCTCATTCGCGCGGGCACGTATCGCGCGATCATCGCGAGGCCGAGACCCGACACGAGCAGTTCGCCGAGCGAATAGAGGCCGTATCCCGCCACCATGAACCACGACGACACCCGCCCCTCCACCGCATAGCGCCCACTCACGCCGAACACGAAAAAGCCGATCGCGACGACGACGAAGCCGAGCGCATACTTGAACGCCACCGAAACATCGCGTCCGCCTTTCGCGAGACGCGCATAAGCGAACGCCAGAACCGGACTCATGACCATGATCCAGATTGGATTGAGCGCCTGGAACTGCGCCGCGCTCCAGGTGAAGAGCGGCACGCCCGCGATCGAGAACACCGGATCGACGTTGCGCAGCGCGAAGAGCGTCAGCGATGTCGACATCTGCTGATAGAACACGAAAAATAGAATGACCTGCAGCGTCAGGATGAGCGCGGCGGCGAGACCGGCGCGCTCGCTGCGCTCGCATCGCGCCAGCATGTAGCCGAAGATGCCCAGAATGCCAAGCCCGGCCGCCCAGACGCAGGCGCTCGCCACCGCCTGATGCTGCAAAACGAAGACCGTGGCGGCGGCAACCGCCACGCTGCCCATCGCCACGGCGACGAACCGGCGCCACACGATCGGCAGATCGTCGGGAGCGGAGCCGATACGCCCGAGCGTGCGTCGCATCAGCGCGAAATTGGCGATGCCGAGCAGCATGCCGCCGCAGCACACCGCGAACGCCGCATGCCAGCCCCAGTGGTCCTTGATCCACGGCGTCGCGAGCATCGAAAAAGTCGAGCCGATGTTCACCGCCATGTAATAAATGGTGAAGGCGCTGTCGATACGCGCGTCGTCGCCCTCGTAGATACGGCGCACTAGGTTCGCCGCGTTCGACTTGAAGAGCCCGTTGCCGACGACGACCACGCCGAGCGACGCATACATGAAGCCGAGCGCGTCGATAGGCAGCGCAAGCATGAAGTAACCGATCGCCAGCACGAGCGCGCCGAAAATCATGGTGCGCCGCGCGCCGAGCACTTTGTCGCCGATCCAGCCGCCGATCGACGGCGCGGAGAAAACCAGCGCCGAAAATGCGCCCCACGTGAGGTTCGCGTGATCGTCGGCGAAACCGATCTTGTCGATCATGAACAGCACGAGCAGCGCAGCCATGCCGTAATAGCCAAAGCGCTCCCACATTTCGATCAGGAAAACGGTCGTGAATGAGCGCGTCTGCGACGGCGCGGACGATTGATTAATCATCGGAAAAATCCTTGAACAGCGAAAAGCGACATTGCCCGTTTCTTCGTGCGGACGATTTGCAAAAACATTTGCCTCCGCGCGAGCTGATGCGTGCCGAAAAGCACAGGATTATGTCCTATTACGGCTTCGACGGGCATGCGTATCGCGCAATGCCCATTGCCGAAGGCTGCAAGATGCGCAAGCGGTGTGCGGACCGTCGCCCGCCTGCGCGATTAGAAATAACTCGATTGACGCGGACATTGCAAAGCGGCTATCGCAATTAGCCGACCGCAAACCGTATATCGTTGCGCGTTATCAAAAAAGTAAATACCCGATAATCGCGATGAGAAAATCCGTTTCACGCAGCCGGGCGCCGCACGAGCGCAAGCAAGACACCGAAGCCGATCATCAACGTGCCGCTCACGCGATTGAACCACGAGAATCCGCGCGCGCCACGCGAAAGCGAACCGAGACGCGCGCCGAGCGCCGCGTAAACAACGATGGCCGCAAGCTCCAGCACGAGAAAAATCGCGCCGAGAATCGCGAAGCTCGCCGCATACGCGGTTCTATCGACGAACTGCGGAAAGAAGGCCGTGAAAACGAGAATCGCCTTAGGGTTGCCCGCCGCGACGAGGAATTCCTGGTTCGTCAGGCGCGCGAGACTGGCGCGAGCGAGCGACGCACCGTGCGCGTCATGTGCGCCCGCGGCGAGTTGCGGCCCCGAGCGGATCAGCTTGACGCCGATCCAGACGAGGTACGCCGCGCCCGCGAGCTTGATGACCGTGAAGAGCGCCTGCGATGCGAGCAGCAGTGCGCCAAGACCGAGGCCCGCAATCGCGATCATGATCGCGAAAGCCGCCAGACGGCCGAACGACGCGAGCACCGAAACGCGCACGCCTTGCCGCGCGCCGTTGGACAGCGAAAGCACGTTGTTCGGACCGAACGCCATGTTGATGGCGAAGCACGCCGGAACGAACAGCAACAACGTCTGCATGGACATGGCGCACCTGTAACGCGAGAGTCAGAAACGGTGACGGATGCCGGTGGTCAGCATCAGCTGGTTGCGGCCGCCTGACGCGTCGTTCGTGTTGATGATCGCCGGCGCCTGCGAGGAGGCCCGCTGATAGATGGATTCGATGTACACGTCGGTGCGCTTCCCGAGAAGATAGTCCACTTGCAGCGCGCCTTCGTGCCAATGCGCGCCGCCGCCGTTCGTGTACACGTACATGCCTGCAAGAAGGATGGCCGGCGTGAGCTTGTAAATCCCGTTGATCTCGTAATTGTTCAGACCGAGGGAGCCGAGCGCGTCGCCGGTGTCGGCATCGGTTGCGCCGGTGTTGATCGAGCGTGAGAACGTGCCCGCGAGCTGGAAATCGCCGATTTCGTAGCTCGCGCCGACGCCGAACGTGCTTTGCCGCTGCAGGTTGACCGCAGCCACCGTGGCCGGCGCGGAACCGGGCAGCGCGAGCGAGTCGTAAGCGCCGCCCGCTGGCTGGCCGCGCCCGTCGTTGTGGAGGTACGCCGCGCCGGCGCTGAAGGAGCCGAGCGTGTAGTTCGCGCCGACGCTGTACGCGCGGTTGTCCGCGAACTGCCCCGCCTGATTCGAGAACGCGTATAGGCCGCCGAAGCTGAAGCCTCCGTAAGTCGCGCTCGTGTATTTGACGGAATTGGCGGCGAGGTACGAATTGTTCGCGTTGTCGTTGTCGAGGATGTGCGCGAAGGCCGTGCCGCCCGTGCCGCCCGTCAGCGTGAAGGGCGCGAAATAGTCGTGGATCGAGTCGTATTGCCGGCCGAACGTCACCGTTCCGAGCGCGTCGGTGCCGAGCCCGACATACATCGGATGATCGTTGATGCCCTGCCCCGTCGACACCGCATAGCCGTGTTCCAGCCGGAAAATCGCGCGTGCGCCGCCGCCGAGGTCCTCGGAGCCTTGCAGTCCCCAATAGCTGCCGTCGATGGTGCCGCTCGTCAGCCGATATTGCGCATGGCCGCCGACGTTGTTCACATAGGCGACGCCCGCATCCAGTTCGCCGTAGAGCTGGACCGAACTCTGCGCCCATGCCGCCGCGGGCACGCCGATGAACGCAATGCACGCCGCGATCGCTGCGCTCGTCACGCTCGCGGCGGTCGCCTCGGGCTGTCGGGCTGCGGAGACGCTCGGGCATGCGTCGGTGAGTGCGGGCGTTGCGCGGCGGCGGGCTTTTGGACGAATCGGCATGGAAGGCTCCGGAATTTTTTCTTGGCTCTACAGGATTGTCGATTCGACGATCGATCTTGTCAGGTAAAAAACCGGCGTGCTCGCCTGCTGTGACCTGTAACCAACGAACGGATGGCGCGCCTCTTCCCATCGCAACGAATCAAGGTTATTGAGCCGCCGACGCGCGGTTTGTCCTGCCGCTAGAATCTGAGCGCGTTCACTCCTTTCCGGAACCGACAGACATGTCACAGAAAACCGTTGCCATCGTGACGGGTCACACGCGCGGACTCGGCGCGGCGCTGACCGACACGCTCCTTTCGCTCGAGCCCGGCGCCAGCGTTATCGCGATCTCGCGCAAGCGCAACGCCGATCTCGCCGCGCGCCATGCGGGCCGGCTCGACGAAGTCGAACTCGATCTCGCCGATTTGCCCGCGCTCGCCGCCTGGCTCGCGGACGGCGCGCTCGTGCGCGCACTGGCCGGCGCGGACCGCGTGCTGCTCGTCAATAACGCGGGGATGCTCGCGCCGGTCGGCGCGCTCGCCGATCAGGACGCGGGCGCCGTCGCGCGGGCGGTGAGCGTCAATGTCGCCGCGCCGCTGATGCTCGCCGCCGCCTTCGCCGCCGCCAGCGCAAACGCGGCGGACCGGCGCATCGCGCATATCTCAAGCGGCGCGGGACGCAACGCGTATCCCGGCTGGAGCATCTATTGCGCGACGAAGGCTGCGCTCGACCATCACGCGCGCGCCGTCGCGCTCGACGACAACCGCGGCTTACGCATCTGTAGCGTCGCGCCGGGCGTCGTGGATACGGATATGCAGGCGGAGATCCGCGGCACCGGGCTCGACCGCTTTCCGCTGCGCGAGCGCTTCGACACGCTCAAGCGCGAGGGCCAGCTCGCGACGCCCGAAGAATCGGCGCGGAAGTTGATCGGTTATGTGTTGAGCGACGCTTTCGGCAGCGCGCCGACTGCGGACGTCCGCGAATTCGCCTGAGGGTCAGGCTGCGGATTCGTCGACGCCGCGCGAGTGAGGCGTCGACGCGGGGCAGATTTGCGTGTCCGTTGAGCGACGCTTTCGCCGACGTCCGCGAACTCGCCTTGAGGCTCACGCTATCGATAAGGAGAAGCCGAGCGACCGAGGCGTCGCGCGGAGCAAATCGCTTGTCCGCTGAGCGACGCTTTCCCCGACGAAAGCGACTTACTTGAACCTCAGGCTACCGACACGGCAACGCCACGCGACGCAACCGCGCCAAATGCTTCCCGCGAAAGCCGGTCCGCGTGCGCGTTGCGGGCGCGCGGTATCCATTGCAGCCGAACGTCGCCTATCTCGCCAATGAGCGCGCGCACCCGCGCCGCGTGATGCGCGAGCGAGCGAATGCCCGCGCCTTCCCCGGCGCTCACGTCGTCGATGACGACGCGGCTGTCGCCATGAATCGTCACGCGTGAAGCCCGATCCCGCAACGCCATTTCGAGCAGCGCGATGAGCGCCGAATATTCCGCCGCGCTGCTGTCGCCGGACCCCGCCGTCGCGCTGAATTCCACCACGCCGCCGTCCGGACCCTTCAACACCCCGCCTATGCCGATGCGTCCCGGATTCGGCAGCGCGGAGCCGTCAAACCAGCCGATCCAGGCGTTTGCTTCTCCGGCAGACGAATCCCTCGCACGCGCCGCGATTCCCGCACGCTCCGCACGTTCCGCGCGCTGCAATTGGCGCAAGCGGGCGGCCTCAGCGGCCTTCGCGTGCGCCGCGCGCCGCGCTTCGACGAGATCGCGCAACGGCCGCCCGCGCGCCGCTTTCTCCAGCGTCCTGACGAGCGCCGCATGCTCCGAGAACGCCGCGCTCTTCGCGAGCCGGCGGCTTTGCATGCGCTCTTTCTTGTAGGCGATGGCGAGCAGTTCGTCGAGATCGATCATGGACGCCCAGGCAGGATGAACAAGCGCGCAGCTTAGCAGAGGCCCGTGGCGCCACGGGTACGCGCGTTGCTGCGTGAAGTGACCGGAATGAATCAGGCATCGATCAGCAACCGCCAGGCACATCGTTCGGAATGTCCTGGACCAACAAGGAGCGGATCATGAATCAACCGATGGAGTCGTCTTCCGGTGGCGCAACGATCGTCGGCAAGGGCGCCGCGACGGCCGCGGGCCCAGGTCCCGACGTCATGGCCGCGAGTTCGCTCGACGGCAATTCGGTGCTGTCGAGCGACGGCCACGATGTCGGCGCGCTGAAGGAAATCATGCTGGATGTGCGAAGCGGACGCATCGCGTATGCGGTGCTGTCGAGCGGCGGCTTTCTCGGCATCGGCGACAAGCTGCTCGCGGTGCCCTGGAGCGCGCTCACGCTCGACACCGACAATCGGTGCTTCCGCATCGCCGCGACCGCCGATCAGGTCCGCAACTCGCCCGGTTTCGACAAGGACGCGTGGCCGTCGATGGCCGATCCCGTCTGGGCAAGCTCCGTACACCAGCACTACGGCCGCGAGCCGTACTGGTCGAGCGAGCCGCGTCCGAGCGACATCGGACCGGCCGGCGAGATTCCGCTCGGCGGCGTCGATGCTGCGGAGGCCGGCGGCCTCAAGCTGTAACTGCGCAGGCGCCGGGACGCGCCCGGCGCTGAAGAGAAGATCAGTCGAGCGGGCGCTCGCGGATCGGCACGTCGACGCCTTCCGCGTCGTCGCCCATGAGCGCGCGAAAGACATCGCTCGCGAACTCCTCGACGGCGAAATGCCATTCGAGGGAGCCGACAGGATAGTCGTTCGGATTGCACTTGCCCTGGGCGCGGCGGATCGCGCCGACGGACAAACTCAGCGCGCGTGCGTGCTGGAAGTGCGGATCATTCGAATCGAGAAACGGCAGTTGATCTTTTTCCATGACACCCTTTTGGCCCCGGCCGCTGGTACATGACAACGATATCGGCCGGGTCGATGATTTCTTTAGCTCCGGCTTTTTACCTTATTTCCGCCGCAAACGTTTCACCTTGCGCGAGCGCGCATGCGAACGGCGACGCACGGAGGAACCGCCATGCAGCCTTATCGGAACCTGAACGGCAATTCCGGGGTCACGGCATTCGACATCGTGCCTGACGGGATTTGGGTGCGCTTCGCCAACGGCGTCCGGTACCTGTACAACGGCCGCACGCCGGGTTCCGCGCATGTTGAAGAGATGAAGCGGCGCGCCCTCGCCGGCCGCGGCCTGAGCACCTACATTTCGCAGTCCCGCCTCGCCTACGACGACAAAGACGATTAACGCGCGAAGTTCCCCGTCATTCCCTGTTTTATTCCCCGTTTTTTCCGTGATTGCGCGTTTTCACGCGGTTTCCCATATTTTCGCTCAACGCGCCGATGGCAGATGCGGCACGTTCTCGTTGCTGGTTGCCGTCAACTGATGCATTTGCCTTTGCAGCTTGCTCAATTGCGCCTGCGCGGCGACACGGCGCGCCTCCAGTTGAGCAAGTTCCTTGCGCACTTCCTGCTGCCTGAGCGCGACTTCCTGATCCTGCGCGCCGCCGCGCTGCAAATCGACCCGCGCACGCTCCACGTGCGCTTCGGACTCGGCGATCAGCCGCGCGAACTGGTCGTTTTGCGCTTCGAGGTGCGCCCGCCGCATTTCGGCTTCGGCTAGACGCATGGCCTGCTCGACAAAATGACGAAACGCCGGCTCGGCCGCGTCGACATCGCCGGCCTTCAGAACGCGCCAGACCGCGTCTTCGTGATAAAGCACGGCATAGTAAGTGAGATCGCGCGGATAGAAAAGCAGGCGCGCAGCGTAGGCGAAACTGTGGAACGTGCGGAACGTGGTGAGCGTCGACTGCTGCGTCAGCCATTCCACTTCGGCGATTTGGGCGGCTTGCAGTGCGTGCGCGGCCGATTGCGAGGAAACGCCCACCGCGCGCAGCGGCGTCACGCGGGTGGCTGGCGCCGGGCGCGGCAAGTCGTCCGATGTTGGGTCTTCCTCGGGCATCGCGGGCGCCGGGACGCGCACCGCGCCATTCGGCTTCTGGCGCACGAGAAAGGACGGCGCGTTATCGAGCAATGTGCCTCGTCTGCTCAGCAGGCTTCTCACGATGACTCCCTGGTCGACTTCCCCGCGCGCCGCCGTCGCGAGGGCGGCGCTCGTCAATGGCAGACAGGCGGCATGTCCATTTGCCGTTGAATTTTCTCGACGCGATTTTCTCAACCCGATCTGCTCAACAGCGGCGCCGATTATTCTGGATGCCGAATGACTCGCAATGCCATATGCGATGCGCTTATCGGCTGACGAATCCCCAGTATAGGCGAGCCGTTTGCGGATGCAATCGCGCTGCTGAAAACCGGCGCGACCGTCATTGAAATGGCCGCATTATGGGCAATGGCGACTGCTCGCGAAAACGCGGCAAAGCGGCGATTGATTACATATGCCGGTAGATGGCCTGCATGCCGCTGACTCGCAATTTCGCGAGCTGCGCCGAGCGTGCCTTCGACATTAACGCGACCATTCGCATGATGCGAATGCCCTGAATGCCGCAGGCCATGCCGGGCGTATCCGCAAGACGCGATTCGAGCGTTTTCATCCTTCCGTAGAAATTGATGACCGGTGCGCTCGACGCAATGCCCGTGCTCGCATAGTTGAGGTCGCCGCGCGCTGGCGTGTCCAAGTCGCTGTCTTCGGCAATGGGTTCGTCATCGTCGAACGAATCGGCGAGAATCTCCGACGCCTCGAAATGCACGCGGCCTCCGTCGCGATCGCGGAAATACTGATAAACCATTTCGAGATGCTCGGTCGGCGTGCGCTCGACGCGCCGCGCAGTCGCGGCGCATCGATGCAGCTTCCAGTTTTCCCGCTCGCTCATCGCGGCAATCAAATCGGCGATGCGGCATCTCAAATCTGCCTCGCGCCGCTCGATCAGCCGCTGAAGCAGATGCGCTTCCTCGCTGTCCTGATCGGGCAGGCTCTCGCTCCATGCCAATAAATCGTTCAGTGTGGCCGACATGAAACACTCCGTCGCATTACGCCCATTGACTCGGATTCGGGCGGCTCAAGTTCATTTGGATCGCGAATTGTAATGAATCGGCGTCCATTTGGTATCACCTATTCATCGTAGCCTTCTTGCGCGAAAGCGCCATGTCCGATCTGACGAGTGCGGCACGGTCGATGCTAAAAA
The DNA here is from genome assembly GCF_022879595.1 of Caballeronia sp. Lep1P3. Classification (NCBI taxonomy): domain Bacteria; kingdom Pseudomonadati; phylum Pseudomonadota; class Betaproteobacteria; order Burkholderiales; family Burkholderiaceae; genus Caballeronia; species Caballeronia sp. Lep1P3. Next base: position 1,896,292 of record NZ_CP084265.1, read on the forward strand.
GATGGCAGCCGCGCAAGGTGCGCCGGCCCTCAAGGAGACAGCCATGAAAGCGACCGCAGCGATTGCAGGCGCCCTTCTCGCGCTTGCCAGCACAGCTTCCTTCGCGCAGGAAATGACGCGCGACCAATTGAATCAGCGTCCGCAGACGCAGCAGGGACAGGCGAGCGCATCGCCCACGCCCGGTTCCAACGATGCATCGCAGGGCGGCACCACCGCCGGCACTTCAGGCAGCGGCACGCTGATGCAAAAGCGCGAGCAAGGCATGTCTCCCGATTCGTCTGCGGCGCCGGGCACGAGCAAGAAGTCGACCGGCCAGATCAAGCAGTGAGTTCGCGGGGATCGCGGCGCTGGCATCTGGCTGGCGCCGCTCAGTCATCGCTGTGCGTTGCATCGATACGCGCAATGCCGCTGCTTTATCGACACGAAACGTAAAGGATCGTTGCCGCGCACGTGAATAGGAAAAGTCCGGCTGTATTTCGTTGGGCGAGCCGCTTAAATGCCGTGTTTATTCTGAACTACACGAGGCTCACCCAATGAAAGACCTGCACATCTCCGTCGATCCGAACGGCCGCGCAACGATGTCGCAAACGATGGACATCAAGGAACACTGCGTCGGCCGGGCGCGCCTGCTGTCGTCGCTCGTGAATCTGATCGCCGCGCCCGGCGGCTTCGAACACTTCTGCGCGTACCCGGAGTCCGTCCGCCGCGACATTCTCGGCCTGCTCCATTCGACCGCCGAAGAGCAACTGCCGCTCATTTCGGCGCTCGAGGAACACACGGCGCGCGCGTCGTATGACCGCGGCGTCCAGGCCGCCCGCGAGTTCATGGTTCACGAGCAGGCCGCGAACTCCGCGCATCATTTCGACGCCGACCATCGCGAACCGCAACAGTTGGTCGTCGCGCATTGAGCCGGTGCGCGTCGCGCGCAAGCGTGACTCGCTCGCCAACGAACAGCGCCGCTTAACAAAACGCGGCCTGTTCGCCGCATCCTTCGCAATCACAACAAAAAGAAACGCCATGCCTGCACGAAACGCCTTTCCTGCTCTCCTGCCTTGCGCTCGCGGCTCTCGCGATAGCCGACCCCGCCTGCGCGACGTACACGGAAGTGTGGTCCAGCAGCGGTGAAATCGCGCCGACGCAAGCGGTCCAGCATGTTCGGACGAAGGCGGCGGGATCCAGCTCTGCGTCGCACAGTCAAGGCAAGTGGCGCTCGGACAGTTCGCCATTCGCGAGCGACCCGATTGCCGCGTATGCCGACGACCCCATCGCACAATTCGCGCGAATTCAGCCAAAGTCAGTTCGTCGTTGATTCACTGCCGACCGCGCGTCGGGATCGAAAACGCGAATCGTCCGATTCAAGTTCAGGAACGGCTCGAATATTCTTAGAGCTGTCGCAAGGAACGCTTCTCAGGCGTCCCGCCCTGCCATGTGCGCGATTCACCGCGCATTATCAGAGGTATCGGTCCGCATGACCGCTTTCCTTCGCGACGCCGCACATTCCTGCGTTTTCGTCATCGCCGCGCTCAGGCACTCCCAATGAAAAAAGCCCGCGACCGGAGCAATCACCGGTCGCGGGCTTTGCTGCGCTTATCGGGTTTAGCCGACGAGATCGGCCGGCAGCTTGCCGCCATTCGCGGCCAGCGCCTGCATCAGCTGCTTGTGCAGCCAGATGTTCATCGACGCGGAGTCGTTCATGTCGCCGCCGTACTTGAGCTCCGTCGCCAATTGCTTGCGGTGATCGAGACTGCTATCGACTTGCAGCAGCTTCATCAAATCGACGATGGATACGCGCCAGTTCAATTGCTGGCTGCTTTCGCGCGCCAGTTGGTCCATCACGGCAGCGACGTCGATGTCGGACAGCGGCGCAGGCGCGGCTGCATCGACGGCAGGAGCCGGCGCGGGATCCGGCTCGACGACCGGCGCCGGATCGGCAGGCTTCGCCTTGTGGAAGATCTTGCCCACGATGTCACCGAAGATACTCATGTTCTGTGTCCTTTTTTCGAAGAGAAATGCTGCGAGATTCGCGTGCGTCGCGCGTCGGCTACGACGACGCGACCCGCCGCGGTTCAACGCAGGCTTTGCGGACCAGTTGACGAGTCGGGACAATTCGAATGGAACTGCAACGAATTTTTGCAGGCTGTTGATAAGGAATGCGGGGGATTGAACAACGGTTGAAGCGGTGCGTGCGCTGTCGTCGGCGTTCATGGTTGCCGGTGCGCGTGCCATCAGGGCGTTGACAGCGGATCGGACAACGCACGTCGATTTGTGCCGCGCCAAAAACAAAAATCCCGCAAGTCAAGGACTGTGCGGGATTTCGTTGGCGTTCTGGCGGAGAGAGGGGGATTCGAACCCCCGATAGGTTTTACCCTATACACGCTTTCCAGGCGTGCGACTTAAACCGCTCATCCATCTCTCCGGAAGACCGCGATTATACCAAGTTCCCGCTCCCGCGCCAGCCCCTACGGGTGACGAATGTAGTCGACGAGCGCGCGCGTGTAATCGTCCGGTTTCCGGTCGAAGAGGCTCACCGCAATGGCCACCGCGAAACCCGCCGGCACGCCGAACACGCCCGAGCTGATCGGCTCGATCCCGAACCAGCGCGGTCCGCCGAAGCCCGTCAGGTGCGTGAAGAACGGATACGTCGACACGATGTAGTACACACACACCAGCAATCCGGCGATCATCCCGGCAACGACGCCGCGCTGCGTCGTCCGTTTCCAGAAGACGCCCAGCACCAGCGCCGGAAAAAGGCTCGACGCAGCCAGCGAAAACGCCGCGCCGACTAGAAACAAAATATTGCCCGTATTGAGCGACGCGACATACGACGCCAGCAGCGCCACGCCGAGCAGCAGAATTTTCGAGATGGTCACGCGCCGCTGACTCGTCGCGCGCCGGTCGACCATGCAGTAATAGACATCGTGCGAGAGCGCGTTCGCGATGGTGAGCAGCAAGCCATCCGCCGTCGACAGCGCCGCCGCGAGCGCGCCCGCCGCGATCAGCCCCGAGATCACATACGGCAGGCCCGCGATCTCGGGCGCGGCCAGCACCACCATATCCGGCTGCATCTGAATGCCCGCCCAGCGGACGATGCCGTCGCCATTGATATCGCTCACGCGGATCAGATACGGCTCGACGCGCCGCCACTGCGTGACCCACTGCGGCAGATCGGCGAATCGGTGGCCGACGAGCCCCGTCAGAATCTCATGCTTGATGAGCACCGCCAGCACGGGCACCGTCAGATAGAACAGCGCGACGAAAAAGAGCGTCCAGCCGACGGAGCGCCGCGCGGAAGCCACCGACGTCGTCGTGTTGTAGCGCGTGAGAATGTGCGGCAGGCTCGCCGTGCCGATCGACAGACACAGAATCAGCGACAGAAAGTTGAGCTGATGCGCGCGCGGCGTTTCGCCGTCGGCGGAACCGGGCGCGAACGCATCGGTCATCGGCACAGGAGCCGCGACGCGCTCGGTCAGAGCATCGCGTTCGCGGGACCATTTCGCCTGCGCATCGGCGGGATCGCGCGGAAACGACGCCAGTTCGCGCTCGCGTTCGTTGATCTCGCGCAGCGGGCCGTTGTGCCGCCGCAGGTCCGCAATCTCGGCGGCCACGCGCGCGCGTTCGTCGTAGAAAGATCGCGGCAGCGCGTCGATGCGCCGCTGAACGCGCGCAGCCTGCCGCTGGAATTCGGCGCGCACGCGCGCTTCGTCGGGCGAGACGGCAAGCGCGCGCTCCAGCGTCTCCACGCGCGCGAGCACGCGGCCATAGTTCAGTTGCGGGAACCAGCCGAGCCCTTCGCGATGCGCGATCATCGAAACGGGGATGAGCATCGCGCTGATCAGGATGATGTACTGCGCCACTTGCGTCCATGTGACCGCGCGCATGCCGCCGAGAAACGAGCACACGAGAATGCCCGCGAGTCCGCAGAAGATGCCGATCGAAAACTCGATGCCGATGAAGCGCGACGCGATCAGCCCGATGCCCTGAATCTGCGCCACCAGATACACGAACGAACACAAAATCGCCGCGATGGCCGCGAGTCCGCGCACTACGTTGCTCGAAAAACGCGTGCCGAGAAAGTCGGGAATCGTGTAACGCGCGAGCTTGCGCACGTAAGGCGCGAGCAGGAACGCGACGAGACAGTAGCCGCCCGTCCAGCCCATCACATAGGCGAGGCCGTCGTAGCCGCTCGCGTAGATGGAACCGGCGAGCCCGATGAACGACGCCGCCGACAACCAGTCCGCGGCAGTCGCCATGCCGTTGAACGCGGACGGCACGCGCCGCCCGGCCACGTAGTACTCGACGAGATCGGACGTGCGCGAAATGAGGCCGATGACCGCGTACACCGCGATCGGCACGAACAGGAACACATAGCCGACCCACATTCCCGCGCCGGCGTTCCGCTCGATGCGCTCCATCACGAAGATGAACAGCAGAAAACCGAGCGTATAGAGCGCGTAGCTGACGATGAGCCGGTTCGTGAGTTTCATCGCGCCGCGTCTGCGTCGTCTTCCGCGGACTCGGGCGCGCCGGATGAATCGACGGCGCGCTTCAGACGCGCATCGGCGAATTGCATCAGCACGATATACACGGCGATCAGCGTCACGTAGACGAGGATCGCGCCCTGCGCGCCGAAGTAGAACGGCAGCGGAAAGCCCGCGACGCGCACCTCTTCCAGCCGTTGCGCGAAGAGCGGCACGCCGAACGAGACGACGAAGCCGACGGCGAGCAGCACGGCGATCAGCGCGACGTTGAAGCGCCAGTACGCGCGATGCGCGAGCGCGATCGCCGGCGGAACCGGCGGCGGCGCGACGAGAGGGGGATTGAACGGATCGGCGGGCGTGGCCATGCGGTTATGTACCAAAACCGCAGGGCATCGGCAATCGGGATCGACCGCCGCGCATCCGGCGGCGGTCATCTGCGAAACGTGTTACCGCGCTTCGCCGAGTTGGTCGAGGATGGCGGGGTTTTCGAGCGTGGAGACGTCCTGCGTGATCTCCTCGCCCTTCGCGAGCGAGCGCAAGAGCCGCCTCATGATCTTGCCGGAGCGCGTCTTCGGCAGATTCTCGCCGAAGCGAATGTCCTTCGGCTTCGCGATCGGCCCGATCTCCTTGCCGACCCAGTTGCGCAGTTCGGCCGCGATCTGCTTGGCCTCGTCGCCTTCGGGACGCGGGCGCTTCAGCACGACGAAGGCAACCACGGCTTCGCCCGTCGTTTCGTCCGGACGGCCGACGACCGCCGCTTCCGCGACGATCGGATTTGCGACCAGCGCCGACTCGATCTCCATCGTCCCCAGTCGGTGGCCGGACACGTTCAGCACATCGTCGATACGGCCCATGATCGTGAAGTAGCCGGTTTCCTTGTCGCGCACCGCGCCGTCGCCGGCCAGATAGAGCCTGCCGCCCAGTTCGTCGGGGAAGTAGCTCGTCTGATAGCGCTTCGGATCGCCCCAGACGGTGCGCAGCATCGACGGCCAGGGGCGCTTCACAACGAGAATGCCGCCCTGCCCGTTCGGCACGTCCTGCCCGGTTTCATCGACGATGGCGGCCATGATGCCCGGCAGCGGCAGCGTGCAGGAACCCGGCACGAGCGGCGTCGCGCCCGGCAGCGGCGTGATCATGTGCCCGCCGGTTTCGGTCTGCCACCATGTATCGACGATCGGACATTGCCCGCCGCCGACGTTCTCGTGGTACCACATCCACGCTTCCGGATTGATCGGCTCGCCGACGGTGCCGAGAATGCGCAGCGTGGACAGGTCGTAGCTCTTCGGATGCACCTTCGCGTCCGCTTCCGACACCTTGATGAGCGAGCGGATCGCCGTGGGCGCGGTATAGAAGATCGTGACCTTGTGGCGTTGAATCATCTCCCAGAAGCGGCCCGCGTTCGGATACGTCGGGACGCCTTCGAACATCACCTGCGTCGCGCCTATGGCAAGCGGCCCGTAGGCGATATAGCTATGCCCCGTCACCCAGCCGATGTCCGCGGTACACCAGAAGATGTCGCCCGGCTTCATGTCGAAGGTCCACTTCATGGTCTGCGCGGCCCACAGCACGAAGCCGCCCGTGCTGTGCTGCACGCCCTTCGGCTTGCCGGTCGAACCCGACGTGTAGAGGATGAAAAGCGGATGCTCCGCGCTCACCCATTCCGGGTCGCATTGCGCCGCTTCCTTTTCGACGATCTCGTGCAGCCACGCATCGCGCCCTTCGTTCCACGCGACTTTGCCGCCCGTGCGCCGATACACGATGACATCCTTCACCGCGTCGCAGCCGCCCGCGGCGAGCGCTTCGTCGGCAATGCTCTTGAGCGGCAGCGCCTTGCCGCCGCGCATCTGCTCGTCGGCGGTGATGAGTGCGACCGCGCCGACATCGACGAGACGCTCGTTGAGCGACTTCGACGAAAAGCCGCCGAACACCACCGAATGCGTGGCGCCGATGCGCGCGCACGCCTGCATCGCGACGACGCCTTCGACCGACATCGGCAGATAGATCACGACGCGGTCGCCCTTTTTCACGCCGCGCTTCTTGAGCGCGTTGGCGAGGCGGCACACGCGTTCGAGCAGGTCCTGATACGTGACGTCGGTGACGGCGCCGTCGTCGGCTTCGAAGATGATCGCGTTTTCATTGCCGCGCCCCGCTTCCACATGGCGGTCGAGACAGTTGTACGACGCGTTCAGCTCGCCGTCCGCGAACCACGCGTAAAACGGCGCGTTGGATTCATCGAGCACGCTCGTGAAAGGCTTGTGCCACGACAGCGTTTCCCGCGCGAGCCGCGCCCAGAAGCCTTCGTAATCGCGCTCGGCTTCGCTCGCCAGCGCCTTGTAGGCGTCCATGCCGGAAATCGCCGCACCGGACGACGCACTGGCTGACGGCGGGAACACACGTTTTTCATGAAGAACCGATTCGATCGCAGACATCGACAACCCCTCCGATGATGTTTCCAAAAACCTGTGGCGCGCCGGTTTCGCGATGCGAGGCACGCCTGATGTTTATGAGGTCCGGCGTGAGTCGCGCGAGGCGTCTTCATCGACCGAACCGAGTCTCCGTTAGCATGCAAACGTCGCCGCACGGGGCTTTTCGTCCCGCTTCGACTTCAAGATAGGCCGCCCAACTTACCCGCTTCTTACGCGCCGGCGCCAGAGGGGACGGGGTATACACGGAGTCGCCGCGGCTTCTACAATGCGTCCCCACAATCGTAACTGAACTCGCCTTGCCTCTGGCCTTCGCAGACCGCCCAAATTCAGCGTGAACCGCTACGCCCTTTATCTCATCGCGTCGATGCTGCTCGTCGGGAGCAACGTCGGCATCGGCAAGTCGATCGTCGCGTCCGTGCCGGTGCCGCTCTTCGCGCTGCTTCGCTTCGTCATCGCGCTGGCGGTGCTGTGGCCGCTCCTGCGCCCATCGAAGATGAAGCGCGTGCGCCGCGCCGAGTGGATCAACCTCTTCCTGCAGGCATTGTTCGGGACATTCGGCTTCACGCTTCTGATGCTCAACGGCGTCGCGCGCACGAGCGCGGTCGCGGCGGGCGTCATCACGAGCTCGATGCCTGCGGTCGTCGCGCTCTTCGCGTGGATCTTCCTCAGGGAGCGGCCGAGCGGACGCGCGTTCGTGTCGATCGCGCTGGCAATCGCGGGCGTCGTCGTCATCAACGTCGCGCAGAGCGGCGATGCTGGCAGTGGCGTTGGCGGCCATGCCGGCGCGGGCTCGCTCGCCGGCAATCTCATGGTCGTGGGCGCGGTCTGCTGCGAATCGCTCTACGTCATTCTCTCGCGCCGCCTCACGCAGACGCTGCCCGCCATCGACATCTGCGCGTACACGCACGGCCTCGGCTTTCTGCTGATGCTGCCGCTGGGTCTTTCGTCCGCACTCGCGTTTTCGTGGCGCGGCGTGGACTGGACGACGTGGGCGCTCGTCGGATGGTATGCGCTCTCCGCGAGCATCTTCTCGTTCTGGCTCTGGATGAAAGGCATCCGGCATGTGGACGGAAGCCTCGCGGGCGTCTTTTCCGCCGTGCTGCCGATCGCGGCGGCGCTCTACGGCATCGCGTTTCTCGGCGAGCGGCCGACGCTCGCGCATGGCGTCGCGCTCGCGTGCGTGATGACGGGCGTCGTGCTCGCGAGTCTCAGGCGGCCGGCGGGCGCGCCGGCGTCGCGGGAGCGCGGCCTGTAGTCGTCGCGGCGCACGCCATCGGCGAGGCCGGTTCGCGCGGCGCTGCGCGGCATCGCGTTACAATACCGGGCTTTTCCGCGCTCGCTGCGTGCGACGCAGCCCGCTACGCAACGCTCCCGTTTCAGTTCATTCGCTCATCGCATCCGACCGATCCCGCCGATCCGACCGCCACGCCGCCCCATGTCCGCTCCCAAGCACACCTCCGCCTCGCCCGCCCGCCCCGGCACGATGAAGGCGCTGCCGAAAATCATCTTCATGAGCCGCTGGCTGCAGGTGCCGCTCTATCTTGGGCTGATCGTCGCCCAAGGCGTGTATGTGGTGCTCTTTCTGAAGGAAGTCTGGCACCTCGTCACGCACGCCATGACGCTCGACGAAACCAGCGTCATGCTCGTCGTGCTCGGCCTGATCGACGTCGTGATGATCTCGAATCTGCTCATCATGGTGATCGTCGGCGGGTACGAGACGTTCGTCTCGCGGCTCGGGGTCGAAGGGCATCCGGACGAACCGGAATGGCTCGATCACGTGAACGCGGGCGTGCTCAAGGTGAAGCTCTCGATGGCGCTCATCAGCATCTCCTCGATTCATCTGCTGAAGACCTTCATCAACCCCGACCAGCACAGCTTTCATACGGTGATGTGGCAAGTCGTGATCCACATCGCGTTCCTCGTTTCAGCGCTGATCATGGCGTATGTGGACCGGCTCACCACCCACACGCATCCGCGCCATTTCCATAGCGAAACGGTTGCATCACGAAGCGCCCTCGACTGAAGCGTCATAGAACGCAAGCAGACTTTCGTCCCCAGAGCACAAGCCATGACCGTCATCAAGCAAGAAGACCTGATCCAGAGCATCGCCGATTCTCTGCAGTACATCAGCTACTACCATCCGCTCGACTACATTCAGGCGCTCGGCCGCGCCTACGAGCGCGAGGAAAGCCCCGCCGCGAAGGACGCGATCGCGCAGATCCTCACCAACAGCCGCATGTGCGCGGAAGGAAAGCGCCCGATCTGCCAGGACACGGGCATCGTGACCGTGTTCGTCAAGGTCGGCATGGACGTGCGCTGGGACGGTGCAACCATGGGCGTCACCGACATGATCAACGAAGGCGTGCGCCGCGGTTATCTGAATCCGGACAACGTGCTGCGCGCGTCGATCGTGAGCCCGCCCGAAGGCGCGCGCAAGAACACGAAGGACAACACGCCGGCCGTGATTCACTACGAGATCGTGCCCGGCGACAAGGTCGACGTGCAGGTCGCGGCGAAAGGCGGCGGCTCCGAGAACAAGTCCAAGTTCGCGATGCTCAATCCGAGCGATTCGATCGTCGACTGGGTGCTGAAGACCGTGCCGACGATGGGCGCGGGTTGGTGCCCGCCGGGCATGCTCGGCATCGGCATCGGCGGCACGGCTGAAAAGGCGATGGCCATGGCGAAGGAATCGCTGATGGACCCGATCGACATTCAGGACATCATCGCGCGCGGCCCGCAGGACTGGATCGAGGAATTGCGCGTCGAACTGCACGAGAAGGTGAACGCGCTCGGCATCGGCGCGCAGGGCTTGGGCGGCCTGTCCACCGTGCTCGACGTGAAGATCATGGCCGCGCCGACGCACGCGGCGTCCAAGCCCATCGCGATCATCCCGAACTGCGCGGCCACGCGCCACGCGCACTTCACGCTCGACGGATCGGGCGTCGCGAAGCTCGAAGCGCCGTCGCTCGACGCGTGGCCCAAGGTCACCTGGGCGCCGAACACGGAGACGAGCAAGCGCGTCGATCTGAACACGCTGACGCCTGAGGAAGTCGCATCGTGGAAGCCGGGCCAGACGCTCTTGCTGTCCGGCAAGATGCTGACGGGCCGCGACGCCGCGCACAAGCGCATCGCCGACATGCTGGCGAAGGGCGAAAAGCTGCCGGTCGACTTCACGAACCGCGTGATCTACTACGTCGGCCCGGTCGATCCGGTGCGCGACGAGGCCGTGGGTCCCGCAGGCCCGACCACGGCCACGCGCATGGACAAGTTCACCGAGACGATGCTCTCGGAAACCGGTCTCATCTCGATGATCGGCAAGGCCGAGCGCGGTCCGGTCGCGATCGAGGCGATCAAGAAGCACAAGGCGGCGTATCTGATGGCGGTCGGCGGCGCGGCGTATCTCGTGTCGAAGGCCATTCGCGAAGCGAAGGTGCTCGCGTTCGAAGACCTCGGCATGGAAGCCATCTACGAGTTCGACGTGAAGGACATGCCGGTGACGGTGGCCGTCGATTCGAACGGCACGTCCGTGCACAAGACCGGCCCCGCCGAATGGCAGGCGAAGATCGGCAAGATTCCGGTCGCGACGGCGTAACGCACCAAGTCCAAACCGGAAGCCGGATAGCGGCAAAGGCCGGGAAGGCCGGGCGCGACGCCCGGCCTTTTGTTCGAAGCCCCCGCATCCAATAGAGTTTCATTCTCGGTTTGCGCCGGGACAAAAAATTTCTTCCCACGCTTGGCACGGCCACGCTCGCGGTTTATCTTTCCTCCATGCCACGCCCGACACAAGGAACAACCATGCAAGGCGACGCGAAAGTCATCGAATATCTGAACGCGCAGTTGAAAAACGAACTTACGGCGATCAACCAGTACTTCCTGCACGCGCGGATGTACAAGCATTGGGGCCTCGAAAAGCTCAACAAGCACGAATACGACGAATCCATCGGCGAGATGAAGCACGCCGACTGGCTCATCCAGCGCGTGTTCATGCTCGACGGCCTGCCGAACCTGCAAGACCTGCACAAGCTGCTGATCGGCGAAGAGACGAAGGAAATCATCGAGTGCGACCTGAAGCTCGAACAGATTTCGCAGTCGACGTGCAAGGAAGCCATGGCCTATTGCGAGTCCGTGCGCGATTACGTCTCGCGCGACATCTTCGACAAGATTCTGAACGACACGGAAGAGCACATCGACTGGCTCGAAACGCAACTGGACCTGATCGACAAGGTCGGCATCCAGAACTATCAGCAAACCATGATGGGCGAAGAATAAGCCGTCCGTTCCGATGTCCGCTGTCGCCGCACCCTCCCTTCAGCCGAACGCGGGCGCTCCGTCCGATGCGAGCGCGCCCGTCGGCATCTTCGATTCCGGTCTTGGCGGTCTTTCCGTGCTGCGCGCCGTGCGCGCGGTGTTGCCGCACGAACGGCTGATCTACGTCGCCGATTCCCTGCACGCGCCCTACGGCGAGCGCGACGACGCGTTCATCGTGGGCCGCACGATGGCAATCGGCGAATGGCTCGTCGCGCAAGGGGCGAAGGCGCTGGTCGTCGCGTGCAACACGGCGACGGCGCAGTCCATCGCCCACGTGCGCGAGCGGCTTGCGATTCCGCTCGTCGGCGTGGAACCGGGCGTGAAGCCGGCGGCGGCAGTATCGAAATCGCGCGTGGTCGGCGTGCTCGCCACGCAGGTGACGCTACGCAGCGCGCGCTTTCAGTCGCTGCTGGACCGCTACGCCGGGGATTGCCGCTTCGTCTGCCAGCCGGGGCACGGGCTGGTTCAGGCCGTCGAACGCTGCGACACGTCGTCGCCGGAACTGATGGCCTTGCTCGAAAGCTATCTGAAACCGATGCTCGATGCCGGTGCCGACACGCTCGTGCTCGGCTGCACGCACTACCCTTTTCTCGACCGCGCCATTCGCGACATCGCGGGCGAGCGGCTGCATATCGTCGACACGAGCGTTGCCGTCGCGCGTCAGCTCGAACGCCTGCTCGGCGCGAGCGCGCTCAAGAATCCCGATGCGTCCCCCGCCGTCGCGCCGCGCTTCTTTTCTACTGCCGACGGCGAGTCGCAGCGTCAGCTGGCCGCTTCGCTACTGCGAATCGAAATGAGCGTCGAACACGTCGATATTCCCGCGCGTTCCGCCGAATCCCGCACGCTCTGAGTGCTTCCTTCTCCGCGCGCCCGGTCTGACGCGCCGCATTTTCGCGCCCGTCGACGCTGCGCGCGACAAATTGCCTGACTCCTCCGGCGTGTTACAAAAAACACAGACCCTCGCTTGCAAAGCGCGGCACACTGAATGATAATAATTCGCATTAACAGAAGCTATCGCGAGCGATCATGATTGTCTGTGTTTGCAAGTCAGTGTCCGACCGGAAGATCCGCGCCGCCATCGCCGACGGCATCGATACTTTCGACGAACTGCAATTCGAGTTGGGCGTCGCGATGTGCTGCGGCAAGTGCGAAGAAAGCGTCCACGATGTGATGGCACAAAGCGGCGTCTGCGCGTCGCGCTGCGGCGTGACCGAACGCGAGCGTCCGCAGGCCGCGCCGATGACGTTCTACGAGCGTCGAGCAGCCTGAAACACGCTGCGGCGGCGGCACGTCATCGCACCGCACCACGATTTTATGCCACGCAGCTTTGGCGTTTCCCCGTTACCTCAAGGAGCGAACGATGGAATTGCTGATCGGTTTCGTGGCCACGTTGTTCATTTCTTTGCTTATATTCCGTAAATGACGTCGTACGGTTTTTTCCGCGCCCGGCCAGCGGTGTTTCCCGTTCCGGCTGGCGGCGTAATTCGCAGCAAAGCACGCCGCATCGCGAGCAGCGTTTAAAAATGCAGTCCCCGACTACCTCTCCCGCCGTCTTCGAGCCGGCGACGGCATCGAATATCAATCCGCGCGTGCCCGCGGCATGCGCTGTCGTGCTCGCGATTCACGCGGCGCTGCTCGGCGTTGCGCTCACGATGCGCCATGAGCCGCCGCCGCGCCCGGTCGAAGCCCGGTCCATCACGGCGCAGCTCATCAGCGAAACGCCGCAGCCTGCGCCTCAGCCGGTCGCGGTTCAGTCGCCGCCCGTGCCGCAGCCGCCCAAACCTTTGCCGAAGCCGCAGCCCAGGCCGCAGGTCAAGCCGAGCGTCAAACCGAGGATCGAGCCCAAGCCCACGCCGATGCCGGTCACCGATGCGCCGTCGCCCGTGGCCGCGCCCGAGCCGGCGCCGGTCGCTCCGCCGCCGCCCGCTGCGGCACCGGCGGCGCCCGCCGCGCCCGCCATCGGCAAGCCGACGATGGATCTCGCCGCGCCGAAGAACGTCGCGCATCTGTCGTGCAACATCGCGCAGCCGGACTATCCGGCCATGTCGCGCCGCCGCGGGGAAACGGGCACCGCGCTCGTGAAGCTGACCGTGGGCATCGCCGGCAAGATCGAGAACGTGACGCTGCAAAAGAGCAGCGGCTCGCCGCGCCTGGACGACGCCGCGCTCGATGCGGTGCGTTCGAGCGCCTGCACGCCCTACAAGGAGAACGGCGAGGCCATCCGTGCGACGGCCACGGTGCCTTTCGTATTCAGTCTTAACGACTGACCGGTTTTTTAGAGACAAGGAAACAGCAATGCAAAACTACGGAATTGCGCACGTCTGGGCGCAAGGCGATTTCGTGACGCGCGGCATCGCGCTCGCGCTCGTCATCATGTCTGTGCTTTCGTGGACGGTGATCGTCGTCAAGGCGTGGAACGTCTTGCGCCTCAAGCGCCTGACGAAAAATGCCGAACAGGCGTTCTGGCACTCGGACGATTTCAACGACGGCATCAAGAAGCTCGGCAGTCAGTCGTCGAGTCCGGCCGACAACCCGTTCCTCGCCCTCGCGCTCGCCGGTCAGGAAGCGGCCGAGCATCATCATCAGACGCAGCCGCATCTGCACGATCGCATGGACGTGTCGGACTGGATCACGCGCTGCCTCAAGGACGTCATGGACGAGAGCGTCGGCCGCATGCAGGCGGGGCTCGCGGTGCTCGCGTCGATCGGCAGCACGGCGCCGTTCGTCGGCCTGTTCGGAACCGTGTGGGGCATCTATCACGCGCTCCTGACCATCGGCGCGACCGGGCAGACGTCGATCGATCAGGTTGCGGGGCCGGTCGGCGAGTCGCTCATCATGACGGCGTTCGGCCTCTTCGTCGCGATTCCGGCGGTGCTCGGCTACAACGCGCTCACCCGCGGCAACAAGAGCATCGTGACCAAGCTGAACCGCTTCGCGCATGGCCTGCACGCGTTCTTCGTGACCGGTTCCAAGCTCTCGTCGAGCAAGCGCGCGAGCAACGCGCAGTCCGACAGCCTGCGTCTCGCGACGCGCGCCAGCTAAGCGGAGGTTCGCATGGCCATGAGCCCATTCGCCGGCGATGAAGACGACGGCATGATGAGCGAGATCAACATGACGCCGCTCGTCGACGTCATGCTCGTTCTCCTCATCATCTTTCTGGTGACGATTCCTGCGATGCATCACGCGGTGAAGATCGACTTGCCGCACGCGAGCAGCCAGCCGCAGGACGAAAAGCCCTCGCATGTGAACGTCGCGATTCAGGCGGACGGCACGATCCTGTGGGACGACCAGAAGATCGACGACGCCACGCTCAAGGCGCGCCTCGCGCAGGCATCGCAGCAGACGCCGCAACCGGAATTGCATCTGCGCGCGGATCGCAAGGTGGCCTACGAGCGCGTCGCGGACGTGATGTCGGCGGCGCAGGCGGGCGGCTTGTCGAAGATCGGTTTCGTGACGGAGCCGAAAGCCGGCAAATAACGCGGCATCGGAAAAGAAATACGCGCAGCAAAAGTAAAAGGCCTTCATCGACGATGAAGGCCTTTTTCGTGCGCGCTCAGCGCATTCGGGCGAGGCGGTTACTTGGGACTCGAATATCCTGAGCCCGCGGAATCGCCACATGCGGCAGCCGTGGTCGACACGGACAGCGCGATCAGCCCTATCAGGCTAACTATCAGAGTAGCCGTCAGTTTTCGCATAAGAAGCTCCTTAGCGAAAGGAACCCCAATATAACGCTGCGATTTTTCGCGTACAAGATTTGCGCGATTGAATCTGTCCATCGCAAGCGCACGCTTCAATGGCAATAACGATGCGCCCTTTCGCACGCGATCAAACCGTTTCCCGTTCCGTGCGCTCGACGACAGGACATTCTCCCGGAAAGCGCTTGCCGTCATCGATCGATTCGACGAGAAAATCGACGAACGCGCGCACCGCCGGAACCATGCCCTGCCGCGAGAGGAACACGGCGTAAAGCTGCGGCGTCGGGAACGTCCAGCCCGGCATGACGGGCGAAAGCTGGCCGCTTCGGAGCGGCGCGCCGTACATCATTTCCGGCAGCGCCGCGATGCCCACGCCGCGCATCACGGCTTCGCGGATCATCGAGAGATCGGCGGTGACGAGCCGCGGTTCGTGCTCGAACTCGTGCCGCGTGCCGTCCGGCGCGATCAGCCGATAGACGTGCCGGCCATCGGATGAAGGCATGTCGAGCGTGTCGTATTGCGCGAGATCGGCGACGGTCATCGGCGGCGCATTGGGATTGAGCAGCGAGGGCGCGGCGACCAGCATCTGCTGCGTGCGCCAGAGCGGTCGCGCGACGACGTTCGAACTCGCGGGCGGCTCCGAGCGCACGCGCAAGGCGACGTCGATCGCGTCTTCGAACAGATCGACGACGCGGTTCGTCACGCGCAGCACGACGCGCACTTCCGGATAGCGATGCATGAAATCCGGCATCACCGTGGCGAGGAAGGTCTGCGCGATGGTCACGGGCACGCTCACGCGCACGGTGCCGCGCGGCGAATCGCGCAGGCTTTGCACGACGTTCACGGCGGCCTGCGCTTCGGCTAGCATCGCCTGACAATGCTGATAGAACAGTTGCCCCGCTTCGGTCAGCGCGAGCTTGCGCGTGGAGCGCTGCAAAAGACGCACGCCGAGCGACGCTTCCAGCTCCGACACACGCCGCGACAGGCGCGATTTCGAGATACCGAGCACGCGCTCGGCCGCGGAAAACCCGCCGTGCTGGACGACGTGCGAGAAGTACATCAGATCGTTCAGGTCGTGCGAGTCTGGCGTCATGATCGGTTCGGCATGAGTCGTTTGTTTATCGCGGCAGGACAATCCATTGCGTCCGGGCGGCTTTTACCCCGAAATACGGCCCATATAATAGCCGTGTGTTTCAAATTCAGCGCTATTCCCCTAATGGCGACGCGAGGCAAGAACATCATGAGCCGCACCATTTCCAGCATCATTCCCGCGATCCGCACGGTCGAAGGCGGCGGTTTCGTCGTGCATCGTCCGTTTCCCACCCGTCTCCTGATGGACTTCGACCCGTTCCTGCTGCTCGACGAAATGGGTCCCATCGACTACGCGCCCGGCGAGGCGAAGGGCGCGCCCGATCATCCGCATCGCGGCTTCGAGACCGTCACCTACATGCTGGAGGGCGAATTCGGCCACAAGGATTCGGCGGGTCATTCGGGCACGCTGCGCGCGGGCGACGTGCAATGGATGACGGCCGGCGCGGGCGTGCTCCACAGCGAAATGCCCGGCGAAGAATTCACGCGGCGCGGCGGCCGCGTCCACGGATTGCAGTTGTGGGTGAACCTGCCCAGGCGCGACAAGATGATCGCGCCGCATTACCAGGAGATTCCGTCGGAGCGCATTCCCGTCGCGACGAGCGAGGACGGCAAGGTGCGCGTGAAGGTCATCGCGGGCGAAGCGCTCGGCGTGAAAGCCGCGATCGAGACGCGCACGCCGATTCTCTACCAGCATTTTTCGCTGGAGCCGGGCGCGAGAATCGAACATCGCGTGCCGCGCGACTTTCGCGTGTTCGCCTATGGGCTCTCGGGCACGGCGCTTCACGGACCGCAGGATCAGCCGGTGCGCGCGCAACAGATGGTGATCTTCAAGGATGATGCCGACACCATCACGCTCGCCGCCGGCGACGAGCCAGTGGAGGTGCTGCTGTTCGGTGGCGTGCCGCTCAAGGAGCCGGTCGTCCGCTACGGCCCGTTCGTCATGAACACCGAAGACGAAATCCGTCAGGCAGTCATCGACTATCAGGCGGGGCGCATGGGCGCGATCAATCACTGACCGTCGCACGGAAAGCAGCACAAAGCGGCATAAAGCAGTGAAACGGCGCGGCAAGAACGGGCACATTGCGTCACAATGACCGTTCGTCCCGCGCCTTTCGCTTGATCGTTCGTTCCCGGCGCTGCCCTTCATCGAAGCGAGGAAGCTCGTATGTCCGTTCCCGTCGTGATTGCCACCATCGGCGAGGCCGATTACGAAACGCGCCTCGAAGACGGCACGCACACCTGGTTCTCCGATGAGCCCGCGAGTCTCGGCGGCGCCGACAGCGCGCCGCAGCCGGCTGCGCTGCTGCTGTCGAGCCTCGGCGCGTGCACGTCGATCACGCTGCGCATGTACGCCAGGCGCAAGAGCTGGCCGCTGGAATCCGTGCGCGTCGAACTGTCGATGACGAGCACGGCCGAGGGCACCGTCATCGACCGCCGCATCTCGCTCGAAGGCCCGCTCGCCGACGACCAACGGGAACGGCTCTTGCAAATTGCCAATGCCTGCCCGATGCACAAGGTCCTGTCCGGTGCGATTCGCATCGAATCGGGACTGGTCGCCGCCTGAACGTCGGGCATCGGCCATCGGGCGTCACGAACGTCCAAGGAAACGTCGTTTTGAATTTCGAACACCTGATCCAGATCAACGATCCGCAGAACCCGCTCGTCGCCTCGCTCACGCGCGAGCAGTTGTGGGAAGGGCTCGTCCTGCGCGCGGAACAGCCGCAGTTGTTCGTGCTCGGTCTCGATAGCTGCGCGATTCTTTCGCGCGAAGGCGACGTGATGGAGCGCGAACTGCATTACGGTCAGGCCGTGGTGCGCGACCGCGTCACGCTCGACCGGAACAATAGCGTCCGCTACGACATCCTGCCGACGGCCGAACATGTGGGCGGCTCGCTCACGATGGCCATCGAGCAGCCCGACGCGTTGCAGCTTTTCGTGCGCTTCACGTACCGCACGACGCTGCCGGAGAGCGACAACTCGACGCCCGATGAACGTCAGACGCAGGAGATCGTGAAGTCGGCGTATCGCGAGTCGGACATCGACACGGTGCGGCTCATTCGGCAGTACGCGCACGGCCGCACGGGTGAAAGCCCGCTGCATTGAGACATCGAGCGCGACTATCGGATGCCGCGCTTCGATCGGAAAGTTCGCTTGCAAATAGGAATGGTTATCATTTACGATGGAACCATCGAATCAACGAACGCACTCACCGACCGACATGACCGATACGCCGCGATCCTCCACGCTCAGGCTGCGCCGCCCGGTTGTCCGCGATGCCGCCGTCACGCGCCCGAAGCCCGCGCCTGTGACGGTGCAGCCGGCGACAGCGGACGCGAACGGCGAGCGCCTGCTGCGAAGCGACGTGCTGCTGCAGGGCCGCAGTCATGTCGCGATTGCGCATAACGGGGAGACCTATCAATTGCGCGCGACGCGTCTGGGCAAACTGATCCTGACGAAGTAGCGCCAAGAGACAGCAGTAGTACCGGGTATTGTGGGGACCACCTCGCCAGGAGGTGTTTGGCCTTAGCCAGCAAGGACGACTTGCACGCGAGAATTTAGACCCCTTCGTGCAAACACCAGCCAGTCGTCGATAGCCAGCGAAGCCGTTTTTTTGGTTCCTGCGCGCTCGTGCTGTACTTCTGCCGACGCACGCGATCAAAGAATGAAGCGGCGCGCTTTCACACGAAAGCGCGCCGCTTTTTTACATGGCAAGCTTTTGCGCAGAGGAAACAGCGTCAGACGTTCTCGATCCCCAGCGCCGCGATGCCCGCGCGCGCGATCTGCGCATCCTGATCCGACTTCACGCCCGACACGCCCACCGCGCCGACGATGTCCGCGCCCACGAAAATCGGCACGCCGCCTTCGAGCATCGCGGTCATCGGCGCGGAGAGGAACGCGGTGCGTCCCTGCTTGATCGTGTCTTCGTAGACTTTCGTCTCGCGCCGGCCCAGCACGGCGGTGCGCGCCTTGCCCGTCGCCATTTCGGCGGTGCTCGCGCCCGCCCCTTCCAGCCGGTGCAGATGCAGCAGATGTCCACCGTCATCGACGATGGCGACGGTCACGTTCCAGTTGTGTTCCTTCGCGTGTGCCTCGGCTGCGGCGGCCATGGCCTTCACGTCATCGTCGGTCAGTACGGGTTTCGTTCTCACTTGGTGCTCGCTCGTGTGCTGGCGTTATCGGGAAAAGCCCCAAAACATCAGATACCAGGCGCTGTCCGCAACGGCCAGCGCAGCGACAAACCATATCATCGAAAGGAGACGCGGAACAGGCGTCGCGGCGTAGCGCCCCGTCACCCGCCATGCGAGCCACGCGCTCCACAGGTTCGCAATCGCGAGCAGCGCGAGCCGCAAGTCCGTCACCCACCAGAGCGCGACATGCTCGGCGCGCAGCAGCGAGACCGTCGTCGCCGAAAGGCCGAGGAACACGCCGACGCCCGCAATCGGAATGAGCGCGAGCGCGAGGTGATGCACGCGTTTCGCCTCCATCTTGCCGAGCATGCGCGCGCCCATCGCGAGAAGCGCGAGCAGCGCCGTTCCGTAGACGAGGCCGGTCGCGAGCATGTAGCCGATGACCATCGTGCCGTCGAGCCACGAGAAGACGTCGTTCTGCTCGGGGTAATGCGTGAAAAGGAACCACGGCGCGTTGGTGTCGAGCGGCCAGAGGATGTTGTGATCGATCAGCCAGCCCGCGAAGAACTGCTTGAGATCGACGAACCAGGTGCTCACCGTCCAGTGGAATCCGCCGATCGCGATGCCGAGCAGCCCGTACAGAATGAGCGCCGTATCCCACGGATTGGCCGCCTTGTCGCCGAGCTTCACGACTTCCTCGGCGGGCGAGCGCCAGGAAAGCGCGATCGCGTCGCGGTGGCCGCTGCATCGCCCGCACATGTGGCAGTCGGCGGCGCCCTTCATGTTGCGAAGCGGAACGAGCGGCGCGCAGTTGATCGGAATCACGCGATGGCCGTGCTCGCCCTGCTTGTACGAGCGGCGCCACGCGTCCTCGCTTACCTTGTAATGGAACGGCGCGAGCCTCGAGAGCAGCGAGAACACGCCGTTCACCGGGCAGAGGTACTTGCACCAGACGCGCTTTTCGCGGCCATACAGCGCGCCGATGATCATCGCGCCGACCGTCGATCCGCCGAGCACGAGCAGCACCGCCTTCGGATATTGATACACGCTCACCATCTGGCCGTAGATCGTCGTCAGGCCGAACGCGACGAACGGCCAGCCGCCCCAGCGCATCCAGTGCGGAATGGCGCGGCCGCGACCGAAGCGGCTCGCGAACTCCGTCAGCGCGCCTTCCGGACACAGCACGCCGCACCACACGCGCCCGAGCATGACCATCGACAGCAACACGAACGGCCACCAGATGCCCCAAAACACGAACTGCGCGGCGAGCGTCAGGTTGTTCCAGAGATGCGCGGAGCCGTCGGGCAGCGGCATCACGGCGGGAACGAGGATCAGGAACGCGTACACGGCAACGACGACCCACTGAATCGCGCGGATCGTGCTGCCGTGCCGTTGCATCCAGTGGCCGGCCTGCTGGAGCCGGCTCACCGTGGAGGCTTGCTCACGTTGTTGCATCAGGGAACTCATGCTGGTCGGCCAGCCGCCTTCTGTTTTTGCGCGAGCTGACTGTTCGAGCGCCGCAGCAGCAGATAGATGACGATCCAGTACACCGCATACGCGACGAGATTCATGCCCGCCGGATGCGCGCGGTAGCCCGTGAGCGTCGCGATGAGGGAACCGAAGGTGCTGGAGTCGTCGAGGATGGCGGACGTGTTCCACACCTGATTGACGATCACCGGCAGCACTTCCATGTCGATCAGCTTGTCCACGCCCGTCTCGAAGAGGCCGGCGGCGAGAAAGAGCAACATGATTTCGGTGACGCGAAAAAACGCGCGCCACGAGAACACCCTGCCGCCGAGCTGCAGCACGTAGAACGTGAGCAGCGCGAGCGCGAAGCCGATGACGATGGCCGCATATTGCGATGCCGCCACATGCCCCGATTGCCCGAAGCCGACGCCGTACAGGAACACGGCCGTCTCGCTGCCTTCACGCGCGATCGCGAGTGCGACCAGCAGCGCGATGCCCCACCAGTGACCATCGCTCGTGCTCTTTTGCAGCGACGTTTCCATGTCGCGCTTGAGCGTGCGGCCGTGGCGCTTCATCCACAGCACCATTTGCACGATCAGCACGCACGCGACGAGCACCATCGCGGTCTGGAAATAGTCCTGCGCGTTGCCGGACAGCACTTCGCTGAAGCCGACGAGCGCCGCGCCGAGCGCAACGGCGGCGATCAGCCCCGCCGCCACGCCGAACCAGAGATAGGGCAGGCCGCGACGCGCCTGATGATCGCCGTTCTTCAGCCACGCGTAGAGAATGCCGACGACCAGAAGCGCCTCGACGCTTTCCCGCCAAACGATGAAAAGTACCTGCCCCATCTCAAACCCCCTGCCCGTTCCGCCGCATTCGGCGCATTACTTCGCGACGATCACGCCCTGCGCCGTCTGATGGAAATCGTCGAAGAACTTGTATTCGCCCGGATCGAGCGGCGCGATCACGACGAACGAATCCGCGCCCGGCGCGAGCACCTTCTCCTTGCGCAACTGCACGCTTTCGAACTCGGCCGCGCCCTTGCCGACGTTATGCACTTCGATCTTGATGCGTTGTCCCGCCGGCACTTCGATGCGCGCCAGGTTCAGCTTGCCGTCGTTCATTTCGAGCTTGAACGTCGGCAGATCGGCGGCCTGCACCGTCCCCGCGCCCGCCGCGGCGAGAACCGCGAACAGCGCGAGCGCAACCACCTGCCTTTTCGATGTCATTGAGTGCTTCCCGAAAATGAACACGCGCGCGCTCAATATCCGCCCTTCTTGCCGATGCCCGCGAACGGGAAGTCGTATTCGATGGTGAACGGCTTGAACCACGGGCCGACGCCGGTTTCCTTGTCGGTGTGGCGGCCGAACGCCATGTGCCCCGTTTCCGACGGCGGCGAGACATGCAGCTTCAGGTGATACTTGCCCGGCCCGAAGAGCTTCACGTTGTCGCCGTAGTGCGGGCCGTCGCTTGCGACCATCGGCATCAGGTCGCCCTTGATGGTCTGCGTCGAGCCGGCCTTGCTCAGTTCATACGTGACGTTCAGGTACGGCATCCAGTCGCCTTCCGCGAAGCCGGTCGGATTGTTCTTGACCGCGTGAATGTCCGCTTCCAGATGGATGTCCGAATCCGACGCCTTGCGCATCATGCCTTCCGGCGCCATCGTGATCGGCTGAAGGTAGACGGCGCCCGTTTCCATGCCGGCTTCGATGTGCTGCTTGCCGATCGGATATTCGGCGGCGGAAGCGGTCATCATCGCCGTGAGACCAGCGGCGGCGACAAGACCGCGCATCAACGTAGAACCCATCAGATACTCCTTGTTGTTATCGGTTTCGCGCGCCGTTTCTGGAAGCCGTCTTACCACCGGACGACCTTCCACTCCGGCTCGCGCACTAGCACACTCGCGTAACGTTAATACGAACCATTCTCAATGTTCGTCAGTTTATCATCGTTCGAGGGGCGCAACAATTTGACGGAGCTTACAAACCTAGGCGCAGTAAGGGTTTTCGAGCGCCGCGCCGCGTGTGCATAGACAAAAAGAAAACGCGGCGAATCGCCGATGTGCCGATTCGCCGCGCTTTTATCCCGCGTCCGCGCCCGCTGCGCGCCTACTTGCCGCCGATGCCGCCCACGTGATCGCCCACGTTCGCGCCAAAAACGCGCTGCCGCAGCAGCGCCAATTGGTCGCGCGTCTGAGCCGCTTTCTCGAATTCGAGGTTCTTGGCGTGGTCCATCATCTGCTTTTCGAGGCGCTTGATTTCCTTCGCGATCTGCTTCTCGCTCATGTCCTCGAATTTCGCGCGCGCCTGCGCTTCCTTCAGTTCGGCGCGGGCGTCGTCGGCGCTGTAGACGCCGTCGATGATGTCCTTGATGCGCTTCTCCACCCCGCGCGGCGTGATGCCCATCTTCTCGTTGTGCGCGATCTGCTTGGCGCGCCGCCGTTCGGTCTCGTCGATGGCGCGCTTCATCGAGTCCGTCATGTTGTCGGCGTAGAGAATCGCCTTGCCGTTCACGTTGCGCGCCGCCCGACCGATGGTCTGGATGAGCGAGCGCTCGGCGCGCAGGAAACCTTCCTTATCGGCATCGAGAATCGCGACGAGCGACACCTCCGGAATATCCAGCCCTTCGCGCAGCAAGTTGATGCCGACCAGCACGTCGAAAGTGCCGAGCCGCAGGTCGCGGATGATTTCCACGCGCTCGACCGTATCGATATCGCTGTGCAGATAGCGCACCTTCACGCCGTGATCCGCCAGGAATTCGGTGAGCTGCTCCGCCATGCGCTTGGTGAGCACGGTGACGAGCACACGCTCGTGCGCGGCGACGCGCTCATTGATCTCCGAGAGCACGTCGTCCACCTGCGAACGCGCCGGGCGCACCTCGATTTGCGGGTCGACGAGGCCCGTCGGACGCACGAGCTGCTCGGCCACCTGCCCCGCCTTCTTCTGCTCGTAGTCGGCGGGCGTCGCGGATACGAAAATCGCCTGGCGCATCTTGCGCTCGAACTCGTTGAACTTGAGCGGGCGATTGTCGAGCGCGGACGGCATGCGGAACCCGTAATCGACGAGATTCTCCTTGCGCGCGCGGTCGCCGTTGTACATGCCGTTCAACTGGCCGATGAGCACGTGCGATTCGTCGAGCAGCATCAGCGCGTCGGGCGGCAGATAGTCGACGAGCGTCGGCGGCGGCTCGCCCGGCGCCGCGCCCGAAAAGTGCCGCGAGTAATTCTCGATGCCCTTGCAGAACCCGAGCTCCTGCAGCATTTCGAGATCGAAGCGCGTGCGCTGCTCGAGCCGCTGCGCCTCGACGAGCTTGCCTTCGCGGTGAAAGAACTCGAGCCGGTCGCGCAGTTCTTCCTTGATCGTCTCGATGGCGCGCATCACGGTATCGCGCGGCGTCACGTAATGCGACGACGGATAGACGGTAAAGCGCGGAATCTTGTTGCGCACGCGTCCGGTCAGCGGATCGAAGAGCTGCATCGACTCGATCTCGTCGTCGAAAAGCTCGACGCGCACGGCCATTTCCGCGTGTTCCGCCGGAAAAATGTCGATGGTGTCGCCGCGCACGCGGAACGTGCCGCGCTGGAAGTCGGCCTCGTTGCGCGTGTACTGCATCGCGATCAGCCGGGCTATGACGTCGCGCTGGCCGAGCTTGTCGCCGGTGCGCAGCGTGAGAATCATCTTGTGATATTCGGACGGATTGCCGATACCGTAGATGGCCGACACCGTCGCGACGATCACCACGTCGCGCCGCTCGAGCAGGCTCTTCGTGGCGGATAGCCGCATCTGTTCGATGTGCTCGTTGATCGACGAATCCTTCTCGATGAAGAGATCGCGCTGCGGCACGTAGGCTTCGGGCTGGTAATAGTCGTAGTACGAGACGAAGTACTCGACGGCATTGCGCGGGAAGAACTCGCGGAATTCGGCGTAGAGCTGCGCGGCGAGCGTCTTGTTCGGCGCGAACACGATAGCCGGGCGGCCGAGGCGCGCGATCACGTTCGCCATCGAGAAGGTCTTGCCCGAGCCGGTCACGCCGAGCAGCGTCTGAAATGAGAGGCCGTCTTCGATGCCCTCGACGAGCGTCGCGATGGCGCCGGGCTGATCGCCCGCGGGCGGATACGGCTGATAAAGCTGAAACGGCGAGCCGTCGAAGGTGACGAACTTCGACTCGTCCAGTGCGTCGGGCGCTTCGATGAGAGTATCGGACATGGGAAACGGAGTCTTCGCCGGGGCAAACACTTATTCTAGCGGCTGCCGCGAAACTGGCGCAGCGCCCCGACAGGGGCGGAATCGCGCGTCGGGTAACGCGCATCGTGGAAACACATGAGGCTCGTCCCGACGATCTCAAGCGCGTGCGCGCGCGCTTTTAATGTCGGGGCGACCGAGCCGGTAAAAAGCACTGCCGTTTGGCCAATCGTCCGCCGAAATGGCGGACAGTATTCGTTACAATGTGCGACTGGGCCGGACGGCCGGAACGAGCGCCTCCCGCGCGCCCTGCCGTCCGGTTTCGAGCACCGCCCACGCTTCCCGCAGCACGACCTTTTCACACTGCCGATAGATCATGTCTCTTTTCTCTGCCGTCGAACTCGCCCCCCGCGACCCGATCCTGGGCCTCAACGAATCCTTCAACGCCGATCCGCGCCCGACCAAGGTCAATCTGGGCGTCGGCGTCTACACCAATGAAGAAGGCAAGATTCCGCTGCTGCGCGCCGTGCGCGAAGCAGAGAAAGCCCGCGTCGACGCCGCGCTGCCGCGCGGCTATCTGCCGATCGACGGCATCGCCGCTTACGACAACGCCGTGCAATCGCTCCTGCTCGGCCAGGACTCGCCGCTGATCGCGGCAGGCCGCGTCGTCACGGCGCAGGCGCTCGGCGGCACGGGCGCGCTCAAGATCGGCGCGGACTTCCTGAAGCGCGTGAATCCGAACGCGGTGGTCGCGATCAGCGATCCGAGCTGGGAAAACCATCGCGCGCTTTTCGAAGGCGCGGGCTTCGAGGTCGTCAACTATCCGTATTACGACGCCGCCACGCACGGCGTGAACTTCGAAGGCATGCTCGCCGCGCTGAACGGCTACGCGCCGGGCACCATCGTCGTGCTCCACGCGTGCTGCCATAACCCGACGGGCGTGGACCTCACGGAAACGCAGTGGGCTCAGGTCGTCGAAGTCGTGAAGGCGCGCGAACTCGTGCCGTTCCTCGACATCGCGTATCAGGGTTTCGGCGACGGCATCGACGCCGACGCCGCCGCCGTGCGCCTCTTCGCCGCCGCCGAACTGAACGTGTTCGTGTCGTCGTCGTTCTCGAAGTCGTTCTCGCTCTACGGCGAGCGCGTCGGCGCGCTGTCGATCATCACGACGGCCAAGGAAGAATCGGCGCGCGTGCTGTCCCAACTGAAGCGCGTGATCCGCACCAACTATTCGAACCCGCCGACGCACGGCGGCTCGGTCGTCGCGGCGGTGCTCGCGTCGCCCGAACTGCGCGCGACGTGGGAGCAGGAACTCGGCGAAATGCGCGACCGTATCCGCGCGATGCGCAACGGCCTCGTGCAACGTCTGAAGGCGGCGGGCGTCGAGCGCGACTTCTCGTTCGTGGACCGGCAGCGCGGCATGTTCTCGTACTCGGGCCTGACCGCCGCGCAAGTGGACCGCCTGCGCGAGGAGTTCGGCATCTATGCGGTGAGCACCGGCCGTATCTGCGTGGCCGCGCTCAATACGCGCAATCTGGATGTCGTCGCGAACGCGATCGCGAGCGTGTTGAAGTAAGCAGGCGCGGCGCTCTGTTGGCATCGAATGAAAATGGCGTCCTTCGGATGAAGGGCGCCATTTTTTATGCGTGCTGTACGTGCGACTGTCGTCAGAGCGCGCGCGGCGCGGGATGCGCGACGGAGTTTGCATCGTCCGATTCGACGAGGCCGAACGAAATGGCGCGCGCCAGTTCGGCGCTCACGCTCGCAACACCCGTCTGGTGATGACGCGCCGCCGCCCCGCGTTCCTCGGCACGCATGCAGAAAGTCAGCGAGGCGAGCAGCAGGATGGCGAGAGGCCAGTAAGTCGATATTGTCTTTCTCATGAGACTACCTTCGATTCGATGCCGTGGCGGGCGGTCGCCCACCTTCGACGTTTCGGATGGTACGCAATCGACCGATTCCGAAAAAGCCGTGTCGCGAAGAAGGACCGTTGCGCTGACGGTAACGAGCAAGATCCCGGCCAGCCCGTCCAGCGGGAACGCCCCCGCTCCGTCGCCGTCATAAAGCCTTACAAAGTTGTCGGGGACATTAACGCGCGCAAGGTGTCTTAATGGCTACACACGCAACGAATTCCGAAATGCCATGAAAGTCGCTGGTTTGGTGATGTTCTCGTCGGCGCTGCTGTTGGGCGGCTGCGCTGCATATCCGGATGGGCCGGCTTACGGTGGCGGCTATCCCACTGTCTACGACGACCCCGGCTACGCCGCATACGGCTACGGCGGGCCGGTAGTGCAACCGGGCGTCGCGATCGGCGGCGGTTATTACTACGGCCCCGGCCCCGGCCGATACTGGGACGACGGCCCCGGATGGCGTCGCCCCCCGCCTGGCGGCTGGAATAACCGGCCCCACGACGGTCCGCCCCACGGCCACGGCGGCCAGCCCGGCGGCGGCCCGCCGCACGCAGGCGGTGGAGGCCCGCAAGGCGCGCAGCCGCAGGCGGGCGGCGCGCCGCTGCCCAAGGCGGTCGGCGGCGTGCGGCCGCGTCCGCCTCAACCCGCTCCGGCGGGCGGTGGCGGCGGCGGTGGCGGCAACCACGGCGGCGGAAATCAGCGCGGTTATCTCGGGCCGATCGGCGGCTGAGCGCATACGTCGATGAAAAAAGGCCGCGCCGGATCGAGCGATCCGGCGCGGCCTCGTCATTTCCGAAAGACGCTTTAGCCGAGATGCGACCGCTGCGCCTTGTAGAGCTCGCGAAACGTGCGTCCGACCGGCGCGGGCATGTCGCGCGTGCCTGTCCATCCGGCACCGAAGGGCAACCGGGCGATCGTTCGCTTGGCTCCGCCCATGCGTTCGAGCACGCGCACGGCCAGTTTGGTCAGCAATGCATACGCGGCCGGACGCATCGCCAGATAGCCCCACGCCGCGAGCGCGGCGCGTTCGCTCCACGGACGCAGACGCCGTTCCATCTGCTTTTCGCGCAGTTTCCTGAGCAAGTCGGAAATGGGGATGCCGACCGGACACACGCTGTTGCATTCACCGCAGAGCGTGGCGGCCTGCGGCAGGTCGAGCGCCTTGTCGATGCCGACGTAAGCCGGGGTGAGCACCGAACCCATCGGCCCCGGATACACCCAGCCATACGCATGTCCGCCGATCTTCTGATACACCGGACAGTGATTCATGCACGCGCCGCAGCGGATGCAACGCAGCATCTCCTGAAAGTCGCCGCCGATCAAGCCGGTGCGCCCGCCGTCCACGAGAACGAAATACATGTGTTCGGGGCCGTCCGTGTCGCCGGGCGCGCGCGGACCGGTTAACAGCGAGAAGTAGTTCGAAATGGTCTGCCCTGTCGCCGAGCGCGGCAACAGGCGCATCGCCGTCGCGAGATCTTCGAGCGTCGGAAGCACTTTCTCGATGCCCGTCACCGCGACGTGCACGCGCGGCATCACCGTGCACATGCCTTCGTTGCCCTCGTTCGTCACGACGGCCACCGACCCCGTTTCCGCAATCAGAAAGTTGCCGCCCGTCACGCCCATGTCCGCCGACATGAAGTGCGGACGCAGCACCTCGCGCGCCTCGCGCGTCATGGCGGGAATGTCGGTCAGGCGCGGCTTGCCGTGCGTCTTCGCGAAGAGGTCGGCGATCTGCTCTTTGTCCTTGTGCACCACCGGCGCGATGATGTGGCTCGGCGGCTCGTTGTCGTTGATCTGCAGGATGTATTCGCCGAGATCCGTCTCGATCGACTGCACGCCCATTTCGCCGAGCACGCGGTTGAGCTGCATTTCCTCGGACACCATCGACTTGGTCTTGATGACCTTCTTCACGTCATGCTCGCGCGCGATCTCGGCGACGAGGCGCGCGGCGTCCTGTGTCGATTCCGCGTAGAGCACGGTCGCGCCGCGACGCGTCGCCTCGCGCTCGAAGGTTTCAAGCCACACGTCGAGATTGTCGAGCGCGCGATTGCGCCGTTCCTTCAGCGCGGCGCGCGTCGCTTCGAAGTCGATGTCGCGCACGGCGCTCGCACGCGCGCTCACGAACTTCGTCGACAGCTTCGTGAGGTTCTGCTGCAGCCTTTCGTCGGCGAGCTTGCTGCCGGCGCGGGCCTTGAAGTGCATCGTCTGTACTTCCATGAGCGTGTCTCCTTCAGGCGCGACCGTTAGCGTCGCCCGCGAGCACCTGCGCGATATGCAGCACGCGCGTGGCCGTGTCGCCCGTGCGGCGCAGGCGCCCTTCGATGTTCAGCATGCAGCCGAGATCGCCGAGCACCACCGCATCCGCGCCGCTCGCCCGGATATTCGCGCATTTCTCGTCGACGATCGCCGTCGAGATGTCGCCGTACTTCACCGCGAACGTGCCGCCGAAGCCGCAGCAGTGTTCGCAGTTGGGCATTTCCGTCACCGGCACGCCGGCCTGCGCGAGCAGTTCGCGCGGCTGCGCCTTCACGCCGAGTTCACGCAGGCCGGAGCAGGAATCGTGATACGTGACGACGCCCTCGAAAACGCCCGGCTCGATGCGCGCCTTCGCCACCGTGACGAGGAAATCGGTCAGTTCGAACACGCGCGGCTGCATCCGCGAGAAGCGGTTCATGAGTTCGGGATCGTCGCGGAAGAGATCGCCGTAATGCGCGCGGATCATGCCGCCGCATGAACCCGACGGCACCACGACGTAGTCGAAGCGCTCAAACTCGCGCAGCGTCTTTTCGGCGAGATCGCGCGCGATCCGGCGGTCGCCCGAGTTGTAGGCAGGCTGGCCGCAGCATGTTTGCGCGGGCGGAACACTGACTTCGAAGCCGGCGCGCTCGATCAGCTTGATGACGGAGAAGCCGATTTCCGGGCGCATCATGTCGATGAGACACGTGACGAACAAGCCGACTCGCATGGCGTTTCCTTCCTTATGGACGTGGTACGGAACACGCCCGATTATCCGCGAAAAGCGCGCGCGAGCGCCTGTCGCGCCGCGCATTGCTTTTCACATTATGAGATACAATGACGCCTCCGCTGTTTGACGCATCAACCGATCTTCCACGATGAGCGATACGAACCCGGAATCCAAGACATCCATTCAGGTGATCGAGCGCATGATGAGCCTGCTCGACGCGCTCGCCGAGCATACCGATCCGGTCAGCCTGAAAGAACTGTCGCACGACACTCGCCTGCATCCTTCCACCGCGCACCGCATCCTGAACGACATGGTGCTCTGCCGGCTCGTCGACCGTTCCGATCCCGGCACGTACCGGCTCGGCATGCGTCTGCTGGAACTCGGCAATCTGGTAAAGGCGCGGCTTTCCGTGCGCGAAGCCGCAATGCCGCCGATGCGCGAGTTGCATCGTCAGACGGGGCAGACGGTCAACCTCTCCGTGCGTCAGGGCGACGAGATCGTGTATATCGAGCGCGCGTATTCGGAGCGCTCGGGCATGCAGGTCGTGCGGGCCATCGGCGGGCGCGCGCCGCTGCATCTCACGTCGGTCGGCAAGCTGTTTCTCGCCGCCGACGAAGCCTCGCGCGTGCGCGCCTACGCAACGCGCACCGGGCTATCGGGACACACGCAGAACAGCATTACGGATCTCGCGAAGCTGGAACGCGAGTTGTCGTTCGTGCGCCAGCAGTCGTGCGCGCGCGACAACGAGGAATTGGAACTCGGCGTGCGCTGCATCGCCGCCGGAATTTACGATGACACCGGGCGGCTCGTCGCCGGGCTGTCGCTCTCCGCGCCGGCCGATCGCCTTCAGGACGCCTGGCTCACGCAACTGAGCCACACCGCGCTGGAAATCTCGCGGTCGCTCGGCTATCAGCCCGAACAGACGGACGCCCAGGCGCAACGCTGAACGGACCGCGAAAAGCAAAAAGCCGGTTTCGTCTCACGACGAACCCGGCTTTTCTTTTGCCTCGCGGCAAGCGTCAGGGATTCGCCCCGGCGCCCATGTCCGCGCTCATGATGTGCGGCTCGCCGAGCGTATCGAGATACGAACGCAGGCGGCTCGCATCGGCGAAGCGCGAATATTTGCCGTAGGAATCGAGCAGCACGATGATGACCGGCCGGCCATGCACGTTCGCCTGCATGACGAGGCACTCCCCCGCCTCGTTGATGAACCCGGTCTTCTGCAAACCGATGTCCCACGACGCATTGCGGATCAGCGCATTCGTGCTGTTGTACGCGAGCGTGCGCTTGCCCGTGAAGACGTCGTAGCTGCGGTCGGTCGAGAACTTGCGGATGAGCGGGTACTGATACGCGGCGTTCACCATCTTCACGAGGTCGCGCGCGCTCGACACGTTCAGGCTCGTGAGACCGGTGGAATTCTCGAAGTGCGTATCGGTCATGCCGAGCGCCTTCGCCTTCGCGTTCATCGCGGCGATGAACGCCGGGCGGCCGCCAGGGTAATAGCGCGACAGCGCCGCCGCCGCGCGGTTTTCCGATGCCATCAGCGCGATATGCAGCATGTCTTCGCGATTGAGCACCGAGCCGACCGACAGGCGCGAGCCGGTGTACTTCTCGTAGTCGCGGTCTTCGTCCGTCACCGTGATTTCGTCGGTGAGCGGCAAGTGCGAATCGAGCACGACCATCGACGTCATCAGCTTGGTGATCGACGCGATCGGCACGACGGCGCGCGAGTTCTTGTCGAAGAGCGTTTCGGACGTGTCCTGATCCACCACATAGGCGACGCTCGAGCGCAGCGCGAGGCTGTCGGGCGTGTCGTGCAGTCCGAACGCCTGCCCGACCGACGTGGCGCGCGGCTGAAATGCCACCGCGTGCACGGCAGCGCGGCGCGCGTGCGGGTCCATGTGGTAGTTCACGCGACGCTTGCGCGATGCCTTGGGCGCGTCGTCGTCTTCGGCGGCGGCGACTTTCGCGGCACGCGCGCCTTTCGACGCTTTCGCGACGCGCGCGGGCTTCTCGCTCTTCGCGGCGGCCTCGGATTTGACGGGTTTTTTGGCGGTCCTGGTGACGGTTGCGGATTTGGCAAGGGCTTCAGCCGGAGCCGCTGCGAAGGATGCCGCTACGGCGAGCGACACGGCGAGAGACAAAGCAGAGCGCAATGCCACGCCATGCACCACCTTTAGCGACGAAAACATTTCGGTTTTCATTAGTGTTCTGTTGGGCGGCTGGAGAGTACCGCCAAGTGTAGTGAAGCTGCGAAATTTAAGCAATATTAAGCACTTATCGGCGCTCTTTAAACCGAGTTGTAAGCGTTCATTGCTGGTTTGGGCACAATATGGGCATTGATCGGAAAAAACGATCGACGACCGGAAGGAGCCTGCGGCTGAAAACGCGCTTTCGCGGGAGACGACTCACACGTTGTCGGCAAAAACTTCTGAAACTTGAGTCCTGGCTGATGAAACGCGACCGCGAAGCGCGAAGCGGCAAGCGCCCCTCGTGTCGCGCTGCAGCGCATGATTGATGAGCGTGGGATCGACAGTCGGAATGTTAACGGTTCTTCAACAAATTGGTGTACGGCAACATCCTAAAAATAGGACGGATGCGAGACTTATCTTATAAACAATCTCGATGTGCGCTTCACCGTCGGGCGCGCTTGGCTTCGTCCATCACCACCGGGCGCTGTCCGATAAGGTGCAGCGGTTCACGCCCCAAATCCAGCACGCTGACCAATCCGCTTACTTAAGCTCTTGTTTAACCAGCGTTTTCCCTCATTGTGCGGCGCACAAAAACTGCTTGACAACCATAGGAATATCTCTAAAATGGGCTCCATGTTGCGACGCACCAATGCAACGCGTACCGACTAGCAGCGCCTCCGCTGCGTCTACCAAACCACGACCCGCAATGATGGGTCGGCTATCAGGAGCCTGAGATGACCCTGTTGACCCCCGAGCAAATCGCCGCTGCACAGAAAGCCAACTTCGACGCCCTGTTCGGTCTGACGAACAAAGCCTTCGAAGGCATCGAGAAGCTCGTCGAACTGAATCTGCAAGTCGTGAAGTCGACGCTCGCCGAAGGCCAGGAAAACGCCCAGCGCGCGCTGTCCGTGAAGGACGCACAGGAACTGCTGGCGCTGCAAGCGAGCCTTTCGCAGCCGGTCGCGGAAAAGGTGCTGTCGTATGGCCGTCACCTGTATGAAATCGCGTCGGCCACGCAAGCCGAGTTCGCCCGCGTCGCGGAAGCGCAGTACGAAGAGCAGAACCGCAAGGTGCAAGCGCTCGTCGACAACGTCGCCAAGAACGCGCCTGCTGGTTCGGAAACGGCTGTCGCCGTGATGAAGTCGGCCATCACCGCCGCGAACACGACGTACGAAACGGTTCACAAGGCAACGAAGCAAGCTGTCGAAATCGCCGAAAGCAACTTCAACGCCGCCGCTACGGCCGCGACGAAGGCTGCCACGCAAGCGACCGAGCAAGCTGCTCGCGCCACGAAGCGCCCGACGATTGCCTAAGTCTTCATCGACTGGCTGACTCGTTCGAAGAACCCGGCTGCGGCCGGGTTTTTTCATGCGCGAGCGAAATGAAAAAGGCGCGTTGTCCGAAGACCACGCGCCTTTTTCGCATCTGCGCCAACCGCCCGCTTACTTCTTGCGCTGCGGCGGAAGGTCGGTACAGACACCCTCGTACAACTCGGCCGCCATGCCGATGGATTCGCCGAGCGTCGGATGCGGATGGATCGTGCGGCCGATGTCGGTCGCGTCCGCGCCCATCTCGACGGCGAGACACACTTCGCTGATGAGATCGCCCGCGTTCAGCCCGACAATGCCGCCGCCGATCACACGATGCGTCTCCTCGTCGAAGATCAGCTTGGTGAAACCCTCGTCGCGGCCATTGGCGATCGCGCGGCCCGACGCGGCCCACGGGAACACCGCCTTGCCGTACTTGATGCCCTCGGCCTTGCACTGGTCTTCCGTCTTGCCGGCCCACGCGACTTCCGGATCGGTGTAAGCCACCGAAGGAATCTGCATCGCGTCGAAATACGCCTTCTCGCCGTGCGCCGCTTCCGCCGCGACGTGGCCCTCGTGCACGGCCTTGTGCGCGAGCATCGGCTGGCCGACCAGATCGCCGATGGCGAAGATATGCGGCACGTTCGTGCGCATCTGCTTGTCGACATCGATGAAGCCGCGCTGCGTCACCGCGACGCCCGCCTTGTCTGCGCCGATCTTGCCGCCGTTCGGCGAGCGGCCGACCGACAGCAGCACGAGGTCGTAACGCTGCGGCTCCGCCGGCGCCTTTTCACCCTCGAACGTGACGTAGATGCCGTCTTCCTTCGCCTCGGCCTTCGTCGTCTTCGTCTTGAGCATGACGTTCGCGAAGCGCTTGGCGTTGAACTTCTCCCAGACCTTCACGAGATCGCGGTCCGCGCCCAACATCAGGCCGTCGAGCATTTCGACGACATCGATCTCGGCGCCGAGCGTCGAATAAACGGTCGCCATTTCCAGCCCGATGATGCCGCCGCCCACCACCAGCATGCGCTTGGGCAATTGACGCAGTTCCAGCGCGCCGGTGGAATCGACGACGCGCGGGTCATCCGGGAAGAACGGCAGCTTCACCGCCTGGGAACCGGCCGCGATGATCGCCTTCTGAAACTTGACGACCTTCTTGCCGCCCTCGCCCAGCACTTCCATGTGATGCGGATCGACGAACGTGCCGACACCCGTCACCACCTGCACCTTGCGCGCCTTCGCCATGCCGGCGAGCCCACCCGTCAGCTTCTTGACGACGCCTTCCTTGAAGCCGCGCAGCTTGTCGAGATCGATCGTCGGCTTGCCGAAGCTGATGCCGTGTTCGGCCAGCTCGTGCGTTTCGTCCATCACGAGCGCCGTGTGCAGAAGCGCCTTCGACGGAATGCAGCCGACGTTCAGGCACACGCCGCCGAGCGTCGAATAACGCTCGACGAGCACGGTCTTCATGCCGAGGTCCGCCGAGCGGAACGCCGCCGAATAACCGCCCGGACCCGCGCCCAGCACCAGCATGTCGCATTCGATGTCCGCCGAGCCGGAATAGCTGCCGGCTTGCGGCGCGGGCGCGGCGCTCGCCTTTTCCGCAGGTTGCGGCGCGGCGGCGGCCGGAGCCGTCGGAACCTGGGTCGTGCCGCCGCCCTGGCCTTCGAGCGTCAGGATGAGCGTGCCTTCCGAGACGTTGTCGCCGACCTTGACCTTCAGCTCCTTCACCGTGCCCGCGGCGGGCGAAGGCACGTCCATCGTCGCCTTGTCCGACTCGAGCGTGATGAGCGATTGTTCCTTCTCGACGGTGTCGCCCGGCTTCACGTGCACTTCGATGATCGGAATGTCCGTGAAGTCGCCGATGTCCGGCACCTTCACGTCCTGCACGCTGCCGCCCGCCGAAGCTTCCGGGGGCGCGGCGGGCTTCGCCGCCGACGCTTCCTTCGGCGCCGCGCCCGCTGCCGCGCTCGCGCCTTCGGTCTCGATCATCGCGATCACGGTGCCCTGCGAGACCTTGTCGCCCTGCTTGACCTTCACTTCCTTGATGGTGCCTGCCACGTCGGCGGGCACTTCCATCGTCGCCTTGTCGGTTTCGAGCGTGATGACGCCCTGTTCCTTTTCGATGACGTCGCCGGATTTGATATTGACTTCGATGACATCGACATCGGAGAAGTCGCCGATGTCGGGTACTTTTAGTTCGACGAGACTCATGGTGTCCCCTAGAAAAAAGCGGATGGAACCTCGGGCAGCGCCCAGGATTCCGCCGTCGGCCGGAACGCGCGCCCGGACCGTTACGTCCGGACGCGCGCCGCGATCAAGAGATCAAAGAATGACGCGACGGAAATCCGCCAGAATCGCCGACAGATAAGCGTTGAAGCGCGCGGCCTCGGCGCCGTCGATGACGCGATGGTCATACGACAGCGACAGGGGCAGCGTGAGGCGCGGCACGAACTGCTTGCCGTCCCACACGGGCTTCTGCTGGCCGCGCGACAGACCGAGGATCGCGACTTCAGGCGCGTTGATGATCGGCGTGAAGTGCGTCCCGCCGATGCCGCCCAGCGACGAAATCGAGAAGCAGCCGCCCTGCATCTGGTCCGGCTTCAGCTTGCCTTCGCGCGCGAGCTTCGACAGGTCCGTCATTTCCTTCGCGATGTCGACGAGGCCCTTCTTGTCCGCGTCGCGAATCACCGGAACGACGAGACCGTTCGGCGTATCGGCCGCGAAACCGACGTGGTAGTACTGCTTGAAGACGAGATTGTCGCCGTCGAGGCTCGCGTTGAAGGTCGGGAACTTCTTCAGCGCCGCGACCACGGCCTTGATGACGAACGCGAGCATCGTGAACTTCACGCCCGCTTTCTCGTGCTCCTTGTTGAGCTTCACGCGCAGCGCCTCGAGGTCCGTGATGTCCGCTTCGTCGTTGTTCGTGACGTGCGGGATCATCACCCAGTTGCGATGCAGGTTCGCGCCCGAAATCTTCTTGATGCGCGACAGCGGCTTCGGATTGACAGGGCCGAACTTCGAGAAGTCGACCTTCGGCCACGGCAGCAGACCCAGCTCGCCGCCGCCACCGCCGGCCGGAGCCGCCGCTGCGGGCGCTGCGCCCTGACCGCTCATCACGCCCTTCACGAACGCGGTGACGTCGCCCTGCGTGATGCGGCCCTTGGGACCCGTGCCCTTGACGCGCGTGACATCGACGCCCAGTTCGCGCGCGAACTTGCGCACCGACGGCGACGCATGGCTCGACGTGCGCGTGCCGTCGCCGGCCGGCATGACGGGCGCCTGCGCGAGCGCGGACGGCGCTTCCTTCGAAGCGGGCGGCGCGGCCTTCGCGGGCGCATCGGGCGGCGCCTGGACAGCCTTCTGCGCTTCCTGCTTCGCGGGCGCCGGGGCGGCAGCCGCGCCGCCGTCGCCGCCTTCGAGCACGAGAATCAGCGATCCTTCGGAGACCGTATCGCCGATCTTGACCTTCAGTTCCTTGACCGTGCCCGCGGCGGGGCTCGGCACATCCATCGTCGCCTTGTCGGATTCCAGCGTGACGAGCGACTGCTCCTTTTCCACCTTGTCGCCGACCTTCACCGCGATCTCGATGATCGGAATGTCCGTGAAGTCGCCGATATCCGGCACCTTTACGTCGACCGATCCGCCGCCGCCCGAGGCTTGCGCGGGCTGCGATTGCGTCTGCGTCTGCGCGGGCGCTTCCTGCTTCGCGGGCGCGGCGGACGACGCCGCGGCGTTCGCGCCGCCTTCCAGCACGACGATCAGCGTGCCTTCCGACACGTTGTCGCCCACCTTGACTTTCACTTCCCTGACCGTGCCCGCTGCCGAACTGGGCACGTCCATCGTCGCCTTGTCGGATTCGAGGGTGACGAGGGATTGTTCCTGCTCAACGACATCGCCGGCCTTGACCAGAACCTCGATCACCGGAATGTCCTTGAAATCGCCGATGTCCGGCACTTTGACTTCGATCGCTTGACTCATTATTAGTGTCTCCTGGGTTGCACACGGCCTCTTTCCGCTTCGGAAAGAGGCCGCGTCACAACGCTCGGGGGCGATGCCTTTAGACGGTCATCGGGTTGGGTTTGGCCGGGTCGAGGTTGTACTTCGCGATCGCGTCCGCGACGACCTTGCGCTCGATCGCGCCTTCGTCGGCGAGCGCGTTGAGCGCCGCGAGCGTCACCCAGTAGCGGTCGACTTCGAAGAAGTGGCGCAGCGCCTCGCGCGTATCCGAGCGGCCGTAGCCGTCGGTGCCGAGCACGACGAACTTGCCCGGCACGTAGCCGCGAATCTGGTCGACGAGCGCGCGGATATAGTCCGTCGATGCGATCACCGGGCCTTGAGCGCCCTTCAGCAGCTTCGTGACGTGCGGCACGCGCCGCTCTTCGGTCGGATGCAGCAGGTTCCAGCGTTCGCAGTCCTGGCCTTCGCGCGCGAGTTCGGTGAAGCTCGGCACGCTCCAGAGGTCCGCGGAAACGCCCCAGTCGTTCTTCAGCAGATCGGCGGCGGCGATGACCTCGTTGAAGATCGTGCCCGCGCCCATCAACTGAACGTGCGCCTTGGCGGGCGCGTCGGCCTTCTTGAACGCGTACATGCCCTTGATGATGTCCGCCGCGACCGATTCGCCTTGCGGGATCGCCGGATGCTCGTAGTTCTCGTTCATCACGGTGACGTAGTAGTACACGTCCTCCTGCTCCGCGACCATGCGGCGCAGGCCGTCCTGCATGATGACGGCGAGTTCGTAGCCGAAGGTCGGGTCGTAGCTCACGCAGTTCGGAATCGACGCGGCCCACATGAGCGAGTGGCCGTCTTCGTGCTGCAGGCCTTCGCCGTTGAGCGTCGTGCGGCCAGCGGTGCCGCCGAGCAGGAAGCCGCGCGAGCGCATGTCGCCCGCGGCCCACGCCAGATCGCCGATGCGCTGGAAGCCGAACATCGAGTAGAAGATGTAGAACGGGATCATGATCTCGCCGTGCGTCGAGTACGACGTCGCCGCCGCGATCCAGTCGCACATGCCGCCCGCTTCGTTGATGCCTTCCTGCAGAATCTGGCCGCTCTCCGTTTCCTTGTAGAACATGAGCTGGTCGGAATCTTCCGGAATGTACTTCTGACCGTCCTGATTCCAGATGCCGATCTGACGGAAGAGCCCTTCCATGCCGAAGGTGCGCGACTCATCCGGGACGATCGGCACGACGCGCTTGCCGAGCGTCTTGTCCTTGAGCAGGATGTTGAGAATCCGCACGAAGGCCATCGTCGTGGAGATTTCGCGGCCTTCGCCCGTGCCCTTCAGCAGCGGCTCGAATGCCGACAGTTCCGGCACCGGCAGCGATTCCGCCTTCTCGCGGCGCGCCGGCAGATAGCCGCCCAGGTCCATGCGCTTCTGGCGCATGTATTCGAGTTCCTTCGAACCTTCCTCGAACGTGAGATACGGCACGTCGGCGATCTGCTCGTCGGTGAGCGGCAGACGGAACTGGTCGCGGAATTTCTTCAGCGTGTCGATCGGCAGCTTCTTCTGCTGGTGCGTGATGTTCATCGCCTGGCCGTGCTCGCCCATGCCATAGCCCTTGATGGTCTTGGCGAGGATGACGGTCGGCGCGCCCTTGGTCCGGGTCGCTGCGTCGAAAGCTGCGTAGATCTTGTGCGGATCGTGGCCGCCGCGGTTCAGGTTCCAGATGTCGTCATCGGACCAGTCGGCGACGAGCGCCTTCAGTTCCGGCGTGTTGAAGAAATGCTCGCGCACGAACGCGCCCGATTCCGACTTGTACGTCTGGTATTCGCCGTCGACGACTTCCATCATGCGGCGCATGAGCGCGCCCGTCTTGTCGCGCGCGAAGAGCGCATCCCAGCGGCTGCCCCACACGACCTTGATGACGTTCCAGCCCGCGCCGCGGAACTCGCTTTCCAGTTCCTGAATGATCTTGCCGTTGCCGCGCACCGGGCCGTCCAGACGCTGCAAATTGCAGTTAATGACGAACACGAGGTTGTCCAGACGCTCGCGGCCGGCCATGCCGATCGCGCCGAGCGATTCCGGCTCGTCCGTTTCGCCGTCGCCGAGGAACGCCCAGACCTTGCGGCCTTCGGTCTTCGCGATGCCGCGCGCCTGCATGTACTTCATGAAGCGCGCCTGGTAGATCGCCATGATCGGGCCGAGGCCCATCGAGACGGTCGGGAATTGCCAGAAGTCGGGCATCAGCCACGGATGCGGATACGACGAAATGCCTTCGCCGCCCACCTCCTGACGGAAATTGTCGAGCTGCTTCTCGGTCAGGCGGCCGAGCAGGAACGCGCGCGAGTACACGCCCGGCGACGAGTGACCCTGCACGAACACGAGATCGCCGCCGTGCTCTTTGGACGGCGCATGCCAGAAGTGGTTGAAGCCGACGTCATACAGTGTCGCGGCCGACGCGAACGACGCGATGTGCCCGCCGACGTTGGTGTCCTTGCCCGCGCGCAGCACCATCGCGATGGCGTTCCAGCGCGTGTACGAGCGGATGCGGTGTTCGACGTCCTGGTCGCCCGGAATCTTCGCCTGCGATGCGACCGGAATCGTGTTGATGTACGGCGTGTTCGCCGAGAACGGCAGGTGCTCGCCGTGCACGCGAGCGAATTCGATCTGTTTCTCGATCAGGTAATGCGCGCGGTTCGGACCGACCGCGGAAATCACGCCATCGAGCGCTTCCAGCCATTCGGCGGTTTCCTGGGGATCGTCGTCCTTGGCATTGGCGACATATTTCAGAACTTCGTCGGGTACAGCGGACATGCTCGTCTCCTGATATGAGGAACGCTCTATGAACAGCCAACACACGCCCGCAGGTGATCGGGCACTGGCCGCGTGCCGGCAATTCTAAAGAGGGTCCAGACCTTGTAGCAAGGAATTTTTCGAATCATGAGACTCGATCTCATGATGTGAAAAAATGCTGCAATGCACCGTCCGATATAGGTTTTGGTTCTGACGTTTCTCCTCCTTTTCCCGCGTTCGAGGCTTCTTCACCGTCTTTTTACGCCAATTAACAATCGGGTGCTGCGTTACAATCGCTCCCATGTTGACTGACCGGCTGATCAAACGCTCGGCGCGAGTCCCCAAGAAGCCGACCGACTCGTCGCCCTCCCGCTGGCACCACGGACCGTGGTGGTCGAACTCCTATTTACTCACGCCGCTCATTTCGATCCTCGTTTTTCTGGTCGTCATGAGCCTGATTTTATGGAGCCTCAACCGGCGCGAACAGCAGCAGCAGGAAGACACGCTCTACCGCAACGTCGCCTGGGCCCAGCAGCAAATCCGTCTTTCGATGACGGGTGCGCAAGAACAAATCCAGGCCCTTTCGCGCGACATCGCCGGCGGCCACGGCGACCCGCAGAACTTCCAGACCGCATCGACCGACATCATGCAGGGGCATCCCGAGATCCTCTACATGAACTGGTATACGAGCGAGCACAAGCCGCGCTGGCCCAATACGCCGCTGCCGGTGCTGGGCTCGCGCCTCGCGAAGCCCAACGACACGCAAATGGACGAAGCCGTGCAGGCGGCCTTCGACGAAGCCCGCACCACGCGCCGTCAGGTGTATTCCCCTCTTCTTTACGACGACCTCGGCAACGGTTACATCACGCTGCAGACGCCGGTGTTTCGCGACCGCGAATTCCTCGGATCGATCGCGGCGGTGTTTTCGATCGAAGGCATTCTGAAGCACGACATTCCGAGCGAACTGTCGGCGAAGTACAAGATCTCCATCACCGATCTGAACAATCGCGAACTCGCGACCACGTCGAGCCGCCCGCGCCTGCCGCGCGACATGTTCTACGACCTGCCGCTCGATCCGCCCGGACAAGGCTTGTCGGTGCGCGTGTACTCGTACCCGCAGCTCACGAATTTCACGAACAACACGCTCGTCTGGCTCGTCGCGGGTTTGTCGTGCTTCGTGCTCTGGAGCCTCTGGAGTCTCTGGAAGCACACGCGCCAGCGCTTCGAGGCGCAGCAGGCGCTCTATGCCGAAGCGTTCTTCCGCCGCGCGATGGAAAACTCGGTGCTGATCGGCATGCGCGTGCTCGACATGCACGGCCGCATCACGCACGTCAATCCGGCGTTCTGCCGCATGACGGGCTGGGACGAAAGCGATCTCGTCGGCAAGAACGCGCCGTTTCCGTATTGGCCGCGCGACGCGTACCCGGAAATGCAGCGCCAGCTCGACATGACGCTGCGCGGCAAGGCGCCCTCGTCCGGATTCGAGCTGCGCGTGCGTCGCAAGGACGGCTCGTTCTTCCACGCGCGCCTGTACGTGTCGCC
Source organism: Caballeronia sp. Lep1P3 (assembly GCF_022879595.1). Taxonomy (NCBI): domain Bacteria; kingdom Pseudomonadati; phylum Pseudomonadota; class Betaproteobacteria; order Burkholderiales; family Burkholderiaceae; genus Caballeronia; species Caballeronia sp. Lep1P3. Next base: position 1,937,713 of record NZ_CP084265.1, read on the forward strand.
GCTCATCGACAGTTCGGGGCGTCAGACCGGCTGGATGTCGTCGATGACGGACATCACCGAACCCAAGCGCGCCCGCGAAGAACTCGCCGCCGCGCATGAACGCTTCACCACCGTCCTCGAAAGCCTCGACGCCGCCGTGTCCGTGCTCGCCGCCGACGAAGCCGAGCTGCTCTTCGCGAACCGCTATTACCGGCACCTGTTCGGCATTCGCCCGGACGGCCATTTGCAACTGGCGGGCGCCGCTTTCGAAGGCAGCGCGCAAAGCTCGTCGGACAGCATCGACATGATCGACACCTACGCCGGCCTGCCCACGGCGGCGCTGACCGAAAGCTCGGCGGACGCGCAGGAGGTCTACGTCGAAGGCATCCAGAAGTGGTTCGAAGTGCGCCGCCAGTACATTCAGTGGGTGGACGGCCATCTCGCGCAGATGCAGATCGCAACGGACATCACGCAGCGCAAACAGGCGCAGGAACTCGCGCATCAGCAGGAAGAGAAGCTCCAGTTCACGAGCCGCCTCATGACGATGGGCGAAATGGCTTCGTCGCTCGCTCACGAACTGAATCAGCCGCTCGCCGCGATCAACAACTACTGCTCCGGGTGCGTCGCGCTCGTGAAGTCCGGCCGCATGACGCAGGAAACGCTTCTTCCGGTGCTGGAAAAGACCGCGCAGCAGGCCGTGCGCGCGGGCATGATCATCAAGCGCATCCGCGAGTTCGTGAAGCGCAGCGAGCCCAAGCGCCAGGCGACGCGCGTGGCGGACATCGTCGCGGACGCGGTCGGCCTCGCGGAGATCGAGGCGAGAAAACGAAAGATTCGCATCGTCACCGAAATCCGCTCGCGCATGCCCGTGATCTACGTCGATCCCGTTTTGATCGAACAAGTGTTGGTCAACCTGTTGAAAAACGCGGCAGAAGCGATGCATGATGCGAAACCGAATGCCGTCGATCCCGTGATCCGCGTGGTCGTGCAGCGCACGGACGGCACCTTCGTTTGCATCAGCGTGGTCGATCAAGGCCCGGGCGTGGACGAAGCCACCGCCGAGCGCCTCTTCGAGCCGTTCTACAGCACGAAGTCCGACGGCATGGGCATGGGCCTCAACATCTGCCGCTCGATCATCGAGTCGCATCGCGGGCGCCTGTGGGTGGTGAACAACGTGGAATCCGATGGCCAGGTCACGGGCGCGACCTTCCATTGCAGCCTGCCTATCGGCGAGATGGACGGCTCGTCGGGATCGGGCCCGGCCGCGGAAGCAGACGACGAACACACGAATACGAGACAACAAACAGTTACGGGAGAACTATGAGCAGTCCAGTCACCACCCAGGAAACGGTCTTTGTCGTCGACGATGACGAAGCCGTGCGTGATTCTCTGCGCTGGCTGCTCGAGGCCAACGGCTATCGCGTGCAGTGCTTCTCGAGCGCGGAGTCGTTTCTCGACGTCTACCTGCCGGTCGCGCATTCCGGCGCGATCTCGTGCCTGATTCTCGACGTGCGGATGGCCGGCATGACCGGCCTCGAATTGCAGGAAAAGCTGATCGCGGAAAACTCGGTGTTGCCGATCATTTTCGTGACGGGTCATGGCGACGTGCCGATGGCCGTCTCGACGATGAAGAAAGGCGCGATGGATTTCATCGAAAAGCCGTTCGACGAAGCGGAACTGCGCAAGCTGGTCGAGCGCATGCTTGAGAAGGCACGCAGCGAAAGCACCAGCGTTCAGCAGCAGCGCGCGGCCGCCGAACGCCTCGGCAAGCTGACGGCGCGCGAGCATCAGGTGCTCGAGCGCATCATCGCGGGCCGGCTCAACAAGCAGATTGCGGACGACCTCGGCATCAGCATCAAGACGGTCGAAGCGCACCGCGCGAACATCATGGAGAAGCTCTCGGTGAACACGGTCGCGGACCTTTTGCGTCTCGCGCTCTCGAACAAGCCGCAGCAGTAAAGCATCACGCCGTTTCTCGACGTGGCCGCGCGCAATGCCGGCCACGTTTTTTATTGCTCCGGCCTTTTACGCCGACGTCCCTTCCCTGCCTGCAACTGCGAAACGTGACATTTCGTGTTTCGCGTTGACACCTTTCGCGGCGGCCCCGAAAGTTGATCGTGCCCCAACACTGGAGTCGATCATGCGTGACAAGGCAACCGCTGCCCGCACGGGCAAACGTTCCACTTTCGTGCCCAACGCCGCGCGCACGTCTTCATCGCTTGGCCGTGCAGCCGAACCCCCGGCTTCCTTTCGCAGTTCCGCTCATTCCCGCTCATCCGCCGACGAACCGCCGCAGTCTTTGCACGCTGGCGGCGAAGTCGCGCGCCGAACGCCCGAAACAGGAGACTCAGCCTTGAAAATAACGCCATGCACGCCCCGCGCGGAGCGCTTGCGTGCGGCACGCGTGCTCGCGCTCGCCGCCGCGCTCGCCGCCGCACCGCTTGCCGTGCTTCACGCACCGCCCGCGAAAGCTCAGGCGCAGACCAGCGCAGCCGCCGCGCAGAAACTCTCGGACCAGCAATTGGACGCGCTTCTCGCGCCCATCGCGCTCTATCCGGACGCGCTCCTCGCGCAGGTGCTGATGGCGTCGACCTATCCTCAGGATGTCGAAGCGGCCGCGCAATGGTCGAAGGCGAACGCCAGCGTCAAGGGCGACGACGCCGTAAAAGCGGTCCAGTCGCAGCCGTGGGATCCGAGCGTGCAATCGCTGGTTGCGTTTCCGCAGGCACTTGCAACGATGGCGTCGAAGCCGGACTGGATGACGCAGCTCGGCAACGCGTTCATCGCGCAGTCCGGCGACGTGATGGATTCCGTGCAGCGCCTGCGCCGCTCGGCCCAGAGCGCCGGCAACTTGAAGACGACGGAGCAGCAGAAGGTGGTCGTCGAACAGAGCACGATTCAGATCGTGCCCGCGAATCCGCAAGTGGTCTACGTGCCGACCTACAACCCGACCGTCGTCTACGGCGCGTGGCCGTATCCGGCGTATCCGCCGGTCTACGTTCCCCCGCCGCCCGGCTATGCGATCGCGACCGGCTTTGCCACCGGTCTCGCATTCGGCGCGGGCATTGCGGTGGCGAATTCGCTGTGGGGCAATTGCGACTGGAATCATCACGACGTGAACATTAACGTCAACCGCTACAACAACATCAACGTGAACAACCGCATCAGCGGGAACGGCAACAACGTGCGGTGGAATCGCAACGATCCGCAGTTCAACCGGAACAACTACGCGAACCGGCAGAACGTCGGGAATCAGAACCTCGGCGGGGTGAACCGCGATCAGTTTCGCGGACGCGATCAGGCGCGCGCTCAGGCGGCACAGACGCTGCAGCAGCGCACCGGGCAGAACCTGAACCAATCGGCGAGCCAGCGCGTGCAGAACATCCGGCAGGGCGGCGGAGCGCGCGGCGCGGGCAACGGCGAGCTTCAGCAGCGCGCGCAGAGCGTCAACCGCAACAACGCGCTGCGCGGCGCGGGCGATGGCAATGCGGCGCGTCAGGACATCCAGCGCGGACAAGCGAGCCGGCAAGCATTCGCGAGCGCGCATCCGAACGCCGGCGGCTTCGAGCACGCGGGCGGCGCGCCCGGCATGGGCGGCGGCATGCAGCATCCCGGCCCAGGAGGCGCGGGTCTGCATGGCGGCGGCTTCCATCGCCGATGATCCGCCACCCCCGTTCAGCCCCGCACGCCCGATTCAGGAGCCCGAGATGATTCCATTCAGAACAGTCACCGCAAACCGAACGTTTCTTCTGCGCGCGTCCATTGCCGCCGCGTGCGTAACGCTTTCGCTCGCCGCGCCGCTCACCCGCGCGCAAGCCGTCTACCCGACGCCCGACGCCGCCGCGCAAGCCCTCACCGACGCGATTGCGTCGCAGGACGAGGCCGCGCTCTCGAAGGTGCTCGGCAAGGATCACGCGCATTACGTGCCGACCGGCGACATCGGCGAAGATGACGTCTATCAATACCTCGGCTCGTGGGCCAAGGGACACCGCATCGTCGAAGAGGCTGCTTCGCACGCGGGCGCCAGGCGCGCGCACGTCGAAGTGGGCGACAGCGGCTGGACGCTGCCGATTCCGCTCGTCGATACGGGCAAAGGCTGGCGCTTCGACATGCCCGCCGCGCGCGACGAAGTGCTGACGCGACACATCGGCCGCAACGAGCGTTCGGTGATGCACGTCGCGCTCGCCTACGTGGATGCGCAGAACGACTACCGCAAGCTCATGAACCGCTACGCCGACCGCTTCGTCAGCACGCCCGGCAAGCATGACGGACTGTATTGGGAAACCGCGCCGGGCGAACCCGAAAGCCCGCTCGGTCCGCTCGCGGCCGCGATGCCGAACAAGGCGACGGCCTCGGGCGGGTACTACGGCTACCACTACCGCATGCTCGGCGCGCAAACATCGGGTTCGAAAGACGGCGCTGCCGGTGAAGGGTTCGGGCTGATCGCGTGGCCCGCGAAGTACGGCGAAACAGGCGTGATGTCCTTCATGATCGACCAGCGCGGCCAGCTTTATCAGAAGAACCTCGGGCCGGCGTCGGCGCGCGTGGCGTCGTCGGTCAAGGCGTTCCATCCGGATTCGTCGTGGCAGCCGGTGACGCCATAGACGTCCAGTGAGGAGCGCGTCGGCGAATGCGCCGCCGGACGCCCGAAAGCGCCCGGCGGTATAATCTCGCGCTTCCGACAAGGGCATCAAACGCCCCGGCGACGCCCCCTTTCCGCAGGGTCGGCACCTTCTGCACGCTTCGCTGCCGGCTCGCCGCTCCTCGTCACACGCCCATCCCCGATCCGATCCGATTCGCCATGACTGCCCAACTCATCGACGGCAACGCCCTCTCCAAGACTCTTCGCGCCGATGTCGCCGCGCGCGCGGCCGCCCTCACCGCTCGCGGACACACACCGGGACTCGCCGTCGTGCTGGTCGGCGACAATCCGGCGAGCGAAGTCTATGTGCGCAACAAGGTGAAGGCGTGCCAGGACAACGGCCTGCATTCGGTGTTCGACCGCTTCCCCGCGTCGCTCTCGGAAGACGAACTGCTCGCGCACATCGACACGCTGAACGCCGATCCGTCCATCCACGGCATCCTCGTGCAATTGCCGCTGCCCGCGCACATCGACAGTCACAAGGTCATCGAGGCGATTGCGCCGGAGAAGGACGTCGACGGCTTTCACGTCGCCAATGCGGGCGCGCTCATGACCGGCAAGCCGCTCTTTCGCCCGTGCACGCCGTATGGCGTGATGAAGATGTTCGAAGCGCACGACATCGATCTCAAGGGCGCGAACGCGGTGGTCATCGGCCGCTCGAACATCGTCGGCAAGCCGATGGCGCTCCTGCTGCTCGAAGCCGGCGCGACCGTCACCATCTGTCACAGCAAGACGCGCGATCTCGCGAAGCACACGCGCGACGCGGATGTCGTCGTTGCCGCCGTGGGCCGCCGCAACATCCTGACCGCCGACATGGTCAAGCCGGGCGCAACGGTGATCGATGTCGGCATGAATCGCGACGATGCCGGCAAGCTCTGCGGCGACGTCGATTTCGCGGGCGTGAAGGAAGTCGCGGGCTACATGACGCCGGTGCCGGGCGGCGTCGGCCCGATGACCATCACGATGCTGCTGGTCAATACGATCGAAGCCGCCGAGCGCGCGGCGAACGCGTAAGCGCTTCGCGGGGACGCCAATCGTCCCCTTAAAAACATTCGATTGGATTTTGCCCCTGCCGCCCCAATAATCTCCGAATAGCATCCGGACAACGGCCGGCGCGGGCCTCGACATTGCTGGCCCGTTCCGCGCTTCACTGAACACAGAACTGGGAGAGCCATGAGCGATAACAACGCAGCAACGTCGGCCAACACAGCATCGAATCCGCTGCTCGATTTCTCGGACCTGCCGCGATTCGGCGAGATCAGGCCCGAGCACGTCACGCCGGCGCTCGACGTGCTGCTCGCGTCCGCCAAGAGCGCGGTCGACCGCGCGAGCGCGCCCGAGACGCACGCAACGTGGAAGGACGTCGTCGAGACGGTCGAGCAGGAATCGGAGAAGCTGTCGCGCGCGTGGGGCATCGTCGGGCATCTGAACGCGGTCGCCGACACGCCCGAACTGCGCGCCGCCCATGCCGAAAACCTGCCGCGCGTCACGGAATTTTCCGCGAGCGTCGGCCAGAATCTCGCGCTGTACGAAAAGTACAAGGCCATCGCCGCGGGCGATGAATTCGCCGGCCTTTCGCCCGAGCGCAAGAAGATTCTAGAGAACGCGCTGCGCGACTTCCGCCTGTCCGGTGCGGAACTGCCCGAAGACCGCAAGCCGCGCTTCGCTCAGTTGCAGGAAGAACAGGCCGCGCTTTCCAAGGCGTTTTCGGATCATGTTCTCGATTCGACCAACGCGTATTCCTACGTCGTCACGCAAGAAAGCGATCTCGCGGGCCTGCCCGATGACACGATCGAAGCCGCACGCGAAGCCGCGCAGAAGGAAGGCAAGGACGGCTGGAAGTTCACGCTGCATTTCCCCTCGTATTTTCCCGTGCTGCAGTACGCGCAGCATCGCCCGATGCGCGAAGCCATGTATCGCGCGTATGTCACGCGCGCGTCCGAACTCGGCGCAACCTACGGCAACGGCAAGGCCGAATGGGACAACACGCAGAACATCGTCGAGCATCTGAAGCTGCGTCAGGAAGAAGCGCGCACGCTCGGCTATCAGAACTTCGCGGAAGTGTCGCTCGCGCCGAAGATGGCGGAGTCGCCCGCGCAGGTCATCGCGTTTCTCGAAGACCTCGCTAAACGCGCGCGTCCGTATGCCGAAAACGACTGGATGGAGCTGCGCGCGTTCGCGGCCACCGAACTCGGCATGCCGGAGCTTCAGCCGTGGGACATCGCGTATGCCGCCGAGAAGCTGCGCCAGAAGCGTTATTCGTTCTCCGAGAACGAAGTGAAGCAATACTTCCCGCAGGAAGCGGTGTTGAAGGGCCTGTTCAAGGTCACCGAAACCTTGTTCAACGTCACGATCCGCCGCGACGAAGCCGCCGTCTGGAACCCCGACGTGCGCTTTTTCCGCGTCGAGAACAAGGACGGCACGCTCGTCGCGCAGTTCTATCTCGATCTCTACGCGCGCGAAGGCAAGCGCGGCGGCGCGTGGATGGACGACGCCCGCGCCCGTCACAAGCGCAGCGAAGGCGGCGTGCAGACGCCGGTCGCGTATCTCACCTGCAATTTCTCCGCGCCTGTGGGCGGCAAGCCCGCGCTCTTCACGCACGACGAAGTCATCACGCTGTTCCACGAATTCGGGCACGGCCTGCATCACATGCTCACGCGCGTGGAGGAACTCGGCGTGTCGGGCATCAACGGCGTCGAATGGGATGCGGTCGAGCTGCCGTCGCAGTTCATGGAGAACTTCTGCTGGGAGTGGGACGTGCTCACCGACATGTCCGCGCACGTCGAAACCGGCGCGCCGCTGCCGCGCGCGCTCTTCGACAAGATGCTCGCCGCGAAGAACTTCCAGAGCGGTCTCGGCACGCTGCGCCAGATCGTCTTCTCGATGTTCGACATGGTGCTGCACACGTCCTACGATCCGAACGGCGCGCAGAACGTGAACGACCTCGCGCGCGAGATCAACGAGAAGTTCCATGTGATTCCGCAGGCGCCGTTCTCGCGCTGGCCGAACACCTTCAGCCATATCTTCGCGGGCGGCTACGCGGCGGGCTACTACAGCTACAAGTGGGCCGAAGTGCTTTCCGCCGATGCCTACGCCGCGTTCGAGGAAGCGGCGAAGTCGGCGAACGGCTCCGTGCTGGATGCGCAGACGGGCATCCGCTATCGCCGGGAGATTCTCGAAGTCGGCGGCAGCCGTCCCGCGATGGATTCGTTCAAGGCGTTCCGCGGACGCGAGCCGAACATCGACGCCCTTTTGCGTCATAACGGCATGAGCGGCCAGACCGACACGCTGCACTGACGCACAAAGTCGTTCAAGCGCTCGAAGCCCCGGCCCGACAGCCGGGGCTTTTTACTTCAACGTCTGATTCTGAAATCCACTTCGGCGGGCCGGCCTTCGAGCGCGAGCGTCGCGCGCACGGCCGGACTGCGGCTGATCACCTTCCCTGCCCGGATGACCGCCGTGCGCGACGCGCGCAGGCGGATCGCTTCGACGGGATCGCGCGCGTCGAGCACGACGCAATCCGCGCGGCAGCCCGCTTCCACGCCATAGCCTTCCAGCCCGACAATGCGCGCGGGCGTGCTCGTCACGGCGTCGAAGCACGCGCGCATCGCATCGATCCCTGTCATCTGCGCGACGTGCAGGCCCATGTGCGCGACTTCCAGCATGTCGCCGGAGCCGAGGCTGTACCACGGATCCATCGCGCAGTCGTGGCCGAACGCCACGTCGATGCCCGCCGCCATCAGTTCGGGCACGCGCGTCATGCCGCGCCGCTTCGGGTAAGTGTCCGAGCGTCCCTGCAACGTGATGTTGATGAGCGGATTCGCAATCGCGGCGACGCCCGCCTCGCGCATCAGCGGAATCAGCTTGCTCACGTAGTAGTTGTCCATCGAATGCATCGACGTGAGATGGGAGCCTGTCACGCGGCCGTGCAATCCCAGCCGATGCGTCTCGGCCGCGAGCGTTTCGATGTGACGCGACATCGGATCGTCGGATTCGTCGCAGTGCATGTCCACGCGCAAACCGTGCTCCGCCGCGTATTCGCACAGCAGCGTCACGGACGCGGCGCCATCGGCCATCGTGCGCTCGAAGTGCGGAATGCCGCCGACGACATCGACGCCGAGCGCAATCGCGCGCTTCAGATTCTCGAAGGCGCCTGCGCTTCGCAATACGCCGTCCTGTGGAAACGCGACGAGTTGCAGATCCAGATACGGCTTCACGCGGCGCTTCACTTCGACGAGCGCTTCGGCAGCCAAAAGACGCGAATCGCAGACATCGACGTGCGAGCGGATCGCAAGCAGGCCGCGCGCGACGGCCCAGTCGCAATATTGCAGCGCGCGCTCGACGATGGCTTCCTGTGTAAGCACAGGCTTCAGTTCGCCCCACAGCGCAATGCCTTCGAGCAGCGTGCCGGACGCGTTCACGCGCGGCAGGCCGTAGGACAGCGTCGCGTCCATGTGGAAATGCGCGTCGACGAACGGCGCGCTCACGAGCGAGCCGTTCGCGTCGATCTCTTCGCGCGCAGTGGCGAAAAGATGCGGCTCGATGGCGGCAAAACGCCCCGCCTCGATGCCGATATCGACGAGCGCCGGCGAACGAACGAGCGCCGCGCGGCGAATGATGAGATCCATATGCGAGCCCTCGGCGTGGATGTTGGCCGATTGTAGCGGGACATAAAACCGCCGACGCGCCGCCTTCCGGCAACGCGCATGTGGGACGAAACGTTTGCATTCCCGACTTGGCCGAAACGCATGAGCGTTTGGCGGCTTGCCGACGATCACGTCTTTACAATCGCTGGCAACCTGCTGATGTCCCGCTGCCGTATCGCCTCACCATTTCGCACTGCTGTTTTCCACACGAGCCTCAAGGATGAACGTGACCGGCGTCGCATGCACGCGCCTCGCTCACGCGCTCGCGGATTCACCGAGCCGGCATCCCGAAGACTTCCCCGCCTCAATCGTTTGCGTCCCCTGTCCGATGGGCCGTGCGCGCAGGCGACCGTCCGATCCATAGCGACGCATCCGTTCCGGACGCGCGCCGCGCCCCGGCGCTGCCGCCGTCCGCTGCATTCTCAAGCGTCGCCAAAAAAAACAATGACCGACAAACATGCAGAGAACAACGATGCATTTCATCCGAACCTTCTTTTCAGTCCGCAGCCTCTTAAGCCTCGGACTCGTGCTGAATCTCTTCATCATGCGGCCTTCGGCGCTCGGGGAGCGCTATACGGCCATCGGCGTGCTGATCGCGCCGATCCTGACGGGCATGTACCTCTTTCACACGCATCGGCAGAAGCGCTACACGACGCCGCGTCTTCGCGCGGAGACGGCGTGCCTGCTCGCGCTGATGGCGGCGTACTGGATCTACGTCGCGCCCATTTCGATCGTGAACGAACGCTCGCAGCTCGAATGGACGCTCGGCGAACTGGTGACGACCGGCGTGATCGCGCTGTCCTACAGCGCCTTTTTGCTCGACGTGAACGCGAACCGTCTTTTCTTCCGGCAGCTTTGCACGGTGGTCGCGCTTCTCGGCCTGTCGAGCGTAGTCACTGAACTGCTCACGTTCTGGCTCGGCAGCAAGGACAGTCTCTATCTCTTCAGCCTTCCCGTGAAAGGCTACGCGGACTACACCGCCGACCCGCGCGCCGCGACCGGCGCAATCTACTTTCCGTTCTCGATGCTCTACAGCGACTTCGCATCCGGCACGGTGAAGTTCGACCGCTATTGCGCGTTCTTCCGCGAGGCGGGCATCTATCAGGCGATCGCGTGCTTCTGCCTCATCTACGAAGCGCTCACGCGCCGCTCAAGGCTCTTGATGGCGTGCATGATGGGCGGCGTCGTCTGCGCGTTCTCGACGCTCGGCATCGCGCTGCTCGCGATGTCGCTCGGGCTGCTCTTCATGCTCTCGGGACGCTCGCGCAAGACGCTGCTGCCGCGGCTCATCCTCACCGCGACGCTGGTGGCGATGGCGTGGCCCGTCGCGCTCTATACGCCTTACATCGGCATCAAGGACAAGGCGCGCACGCACGGCGAATCGATCAGCGACCGCGAGCGCTCGGTCGACCGCGCGCTCGCGAACTTCGCGGCGCGCCCGCTCGGCGTCGGGCTTTTCAGCGGCAAGGAAGCGAACGACGGCATTTCGCTGCTCGCGCAGATCGGCATGATCGGCCTCTTCGGATTCGCGTGTCAGGTGGTGATGCTCTCGGCGTGGCGGCCCGGAACGCGGCCGAATTGGCCGAAGATCGGTGCGTGCGCGCCGCTTTTGATCACCGCGCTATTCGCGCAGCCGATTGCCGGCGCGCCCACGGTCTACGTGATCCTGCTCGCGTATCTGCCGAGCCTGCGTCAGCAATCGGAGCGGCGCGGCAAACGGCGGCGCAAGACCGCGCGGAGGATGGCGCCGGCGCACGCGCAATACGGCCCCGCGCCGATGCCCACGCCCATGCCCGCGCTGATGACGCTTTCAGGCGATCAGATTGCCGGCTTGAACGCTGTCGCGCGTAACGCGTAGCGGCGTGCGGCATGCCGTGATGACGTTTCCCTGAACGAGACAGCGCGAGACGACCGTGATGCCTTCGGCGAAGCGGTCGATCGCGTTGTTCGCGATGACCGTGTCGATGGTCTCGGCATCCGGGATCAGAATGCCGGCGCTATCGGCTGCGGCGCCGCTTCCCTCGATGTGATTCGCGCTGATGACGACCTTGCGCTTCTCTCGCGCGTCGCCGCTCACGCTCGGGCGCGTGCCGACCTGAATGCCGTTATTGCGCGCGAGCACGCTCACGACGTTGCCGCTGATCGTAATCGCGCCGGTCGCGTCTTCGACGTGCAGCGTGCCGTTCGCGCTCGACGCGTTCGACGCCACCGTGTTGCCGACGACCGCGATGTCGGTGACGTGCGCGATATTGAGCGGCAAATCCATGACGAGCCTCTGCGCGGTGATCGTGTTGCCCTGAACGATGACGTTCGAGCAGCCGATATGCGGCGTGTTCACGCCGATCGACGCATCGATGCACACGTTCCCCGCGATATGAATGTGCGACGACGCGCGTCCGAGCGGCGCGCGTCGCACGTCGCCGGTCATGCCGGCCTGGTTGTTGATCTGCACGCCATACGTGCACGCTTCGAACTGGTTGTTGGTGACGAAAAGCCCGGTCAGGCCCGTGCCCATGAACCACGCGCCGAAGATGTTCGACTGTCGCGGCGTCGCGCCGATGGTGCGCGCCACGATGCAGTTGTTCTCGAACCGCTGGTTGCGCGCGTTGTCGACGACGTTGAGCACGCCCTGCATGTCGGCCTTGCTGGTGTTCGACAAATCGAAGGTGAGGTCGCGCACGAAACTGCCGTTGCCGCCCCACTCGAACGCCGCGCCGCCGCGCGCGGCATCGACGGTGGCTACGATCGTCGCGCCCTCGCCTTGCGTCGAAACCCCGCGCGCGTAGATGCCCGCCGTCACGCGATACGTCGCGCCGCAGAGCGACACGGCCGGCGCGCGACGCTGCCGCGCATGTTCATACGCGGCGTTGAGCGCGGCGGTATCGTCGGCGCGGCCATCGCCTTTCGCGCCGAACGCGAACGGCGTGATGGCGTCGAAGCTGGCGCGCGGCGCGGCGGACCACGCGGAGGCGATCGCGTCGAATGCGCCGAGGCCGACGCCTGCTTGCAACAGGAAACGTCGGCGGCTCTTGAGAGATGGCATGGGCAGGCACGCGTGAGCGTATGAAGGCCGGGGGCCTTGAATCTAACGTCACGCCCGCCTTCGCGACAGTGCGTGAGCGCGCATGCCCCGCGCTCAGTCGATGTCCGGCGGCGGATCGGCGGGTGGATCGGCGGGTGGATTCTCGCTGACCGGCAGCGTGAACCAGAAGCGCGCGCCGCACGCGCGCCCGTTCGCATCGACGCGATTCTCCGCGCCGATCCGCCCGCCGTGCGCCTCGACGATCGCGCGGCAGATCGCCAGCCCGAGCCCGATGCCCGGTTGCGCCGATTCCTTCTCGCCGCGCGTGAACTTGTCGAAGAGCCGGCTTTCCATGCCGGGCGGCACGCCGGGACCGTCATCGTCGATAAAGACGCGCACGAAGCGCGCATCGGCCTCATGCGTCTCTTCAGCGCCGATGCGGATCGGCGTGTTCGCGGGCGTGTACTTCGCGGCGTTTTCCAGCAGGTTCGCGAAGAGGCGCTCCATCAGCACGGCATCGAGCTGAAGAAGCGGCAGTTGCGGCGGCACGCGCACGGTCACGGACCGGCCGGCGAGCGTGCGCCTGAGGGTGCCGAGCGCCGCGCCGATGGTCTCCTCGAGCATCGACCACTGGCGGTTCAGCCGGATCGCGCCGGCTTGCAGACGCGCCATGTCGAGCAGATTCGTGACCAGGCCGCTCATGCGCAGCGCTTCCTCGTGAATCGCATGGACGAGTTCCTGCGACTGCGTGGCGAGGCTCGCGCCGCGCACGTCTTCCTCCAGCACCGACGCAAAGCCGACGATCGACGTCAACGGCGTGCGCAGGTCGTGCGAGATCGCGGACAAAAGCGAGTTGCGCAGCCGCTCGGACTCCATGTTGACGAGCGCGTCCTGCGCGATCTCGACGTAATGCACGCGTTCGAGCGCAATCGCGATCTGCGCCGCGAACGTTTCGATCATGCGGCGCTGCTCGGGCACCGCGAGTTCGCCCTCGCGCGCGACGACGAGCGCGAGCACGCCGCGCGTTCGCATCGGCGCGCGCAGCGGCAGATAGAGCGCATCGGCCGAGGGCAAGGTGTCGGTGCCGCGGCCAGCGGGCTTCTGCTGGTCGTAGACCCACTGCGCGACATCGAGATCGATACGCGCGGCGTCGAGCATCGCGCCGGCGTTCGGGTCGTCGACTTTCTGGCGCACGCGCTCGGAACCATCGGGCAACAGCATCGCGACTTGCGCCTGAAAGACCTCGGCCACATGCCGCGTGCCGATCTCGACGATCTGGCCCGTCATCAGCGCGGCGGCGAGTTCCTTCGTCATCGCGTACATCGCGCTCGTGCGCCGCTCGCGCTGCCTTGCGATGCGCGCCTCGCGCCGCAAGCTCGACGTGAGATGGCTGATCGTGAGCGACGTCGCGAGCATCACGCCGAAGGTGAGCAGATATTGCGTGTCGGTGACGGAGAACGACAGCGCGGGCGGCACGAAGAAGAAGTCGAACGCGGCGACGGACACGAACGAGAGCATCGCGCCGGGGCCGCGTCCGAGCCGCGCAGCGGCGAAGATCACGCCGAGCAGATACAGCATCACGAGATTGGCGAGCGCGATATGGCGCGCGGCCAGCATGCTCGCGATGAGCGTGATCGCCGCGCCGATCGCGAGCGCATACGCATACGCGCGCGGCGGCGAATGCGCGGGCGCGAGCCACGCGCCGAGCGCTTGCGCTTGCGCGTGCGCGTCGTCGCGCGAGCCGGTCGCGACGAGCGTCACGCCGATATCGGATGCACGCCGGATCATGCGCTCCGTCAGCGGCCTTCGAAACGCGCGCAGCCGCCCTCGCGCAGCCGGCGCACCCGCGACGAGCTTCGACACGTTGCGCATGCGCGCGTAATCGACGAGCGTGGCGGCGGCATCGGCGCCGTCGAGCGTGACGGTTTCCGCGCCGAGTCCGGCCGCGAGTTCGAGCGCGTCGAGCGTGCGCTTGCGCATAGCGGCGGAAAGGCGCTGGAGCTTCGGCGTTTCGACGTAGACCGCGAGCCAGTCCGCCCTGAGCGCCGCCGCGAGCCGCGCCGCCGCGCGCACGAGCGCCGCGCTTTCCGGCCCCGGCCCGACGCACGCGATCAGCCGCTCGCGCGCGCGCCAGATGCGCCCGATGGACTGATCCGCCCGATACTCGCGCATCTGCGCATCCACGCGATCGGCGGTGCGCCGCAGCGCCAGTTCGCGCAGCGCGATCAGATTGCCCTTGCGAAAGAAGTTGCGCACCGCGTGCTCGGCCTGCTGCGGCAGATAGACCTTGCCCTCGCGCAGGCGGTCGAGCAGTTCCTCGGGCGGCAGATCGACGAGCGTCACTTCGTCGGCGAGATCGAACACGCGGTCGGGCACCGTCTCGCGCACGCGAATGCCGGTGATGCGCCCGACGATATCGTTGAGGCTTTCGAGGTGCTGCACGTTGACGGTCGTGTACACGTCGATGCCCGCGTCGAGCAGTTCGTGCACGTCCTGCCAGCGCTTCGCATGCCGCGAGCCGGGCACGTTGGAATGCGCGAGTTCATCGACGAGAACGAGTTGCGGCTTGCGCGCGAGCGCCGCGTCGAGAGCGAATTCGTCGAGCGTGCGGCCGCGATAGCCGACATGCGCGGCGGGCAGCGTCTCGAGCGCGTCGCAGAGCGCCTCGGTTTCCCTGCGCCCATGCGTCTGCACGACGCCGATCGCGACATCAATGCCTTCGTCCCGCCGGCGGCGCGCGGCCTGCAGCATCGCGAACGTCTTGCCCACGCCCGCCGACGCGCCGAAGAACACCTTCAGCCGGCCGCGCCGGCGTTTCTCTTCGTCTCGTTGCAGCTTGTCGAGCAGTTCGTCGGGAGTTGGGCGCATGGCTCCTGTGCCGGTGTTTCCGCTACGCGATGGACGCGTTCAGCGAACGTTCGCCCGATCCAGCGCGAGGTTCAATTTAAGCACATTCACCGTGGGTTCCCCGAGCACGCCGAGTTGTCGCGCCGATGCCGCCTGCGCGACGAGCGCCTCGACCTGCGCAATCGGCATGTGCCGCGCCCGCGCGACGCGCGATGCCTGATATGCCGCCGCCGCGAGGCTGATGCCGGGATCGAGCCCGCTGCCGGATGCCGTGACGAGATCGACGGGCACGGGCGCATCGTTGGCGGGATCGGCTGCGCGCAGCGCGGCGATGCGCGACTTCACGGCATCGGCGAGCGCGGGGTTCGTCGGACCGAGGTTCGATCCGCCGGAGTTGCCCGCGTCATACGGATGCGGCGTCGTCGCGGACGGACGGCCCCAGAAATAGCGCGGCGCATCGAACGGCTGGCCGATGAGTTCGGAGCCGACCGCCTTGCCGTCGCGCTCGACGAGACTGCCGTTCGCCTGATGCCTGAACGCGGCCTGCGCGATCGCCGTCACCACGGCGGGATAGACGATACCCGTCACAACCGTCAGCGCGACGAACAGCACGGCGGCCGGGCGCAACATGTTCTTCATGATGTCTTTGCCTCGATTGAAGACGCGCTCAGTTCCAGCCGAGCGCGGTGATCGTCATGTCGATCAGCTTGATGGCCGGAAACGGCAACACGATGCCGCCAAGCCCGTACACGAGCAGATTGCGCCTGAGCAACGCAGCCGCGCCGAGAGCGCGATACGTCACGCCCTTCAACGCGAGCGGAATCAGGAACACGATGATGAGCGCGTTGAAGACGACCGCCGACAGGATCGCCGACGATGGCGACGCGAGATGCATCACGTCCAGCACGCGCAGTTGCGGATACGTCGTCGCGAACGCGGCGGGGATGATCGCGAAGTACTTGGCGACGTCGTTGGCGATGGAAAACGTCGTGAGCGAGCCGCGCGTCATCAGCATCTGCTTGCCGATCTCGACGATCTCGATGAGCTTCGTCGGATTCGAATCCAGATCGACCATGTTGCCCGCTTCCTTCGCGGCCTGCGTGCCGGTATTCATCGCGACCGCGACATCCGCCTGCGCGAGCGCGGGGGCGTCGTTGGTGCCGTCGCCCGTCATCGCGACGAGGCGCCCTTCTGCCTGATGCGCGCGGATGGTCGTGAGTTTCGTCTCCGGCGTCGCTTCGGCGAGAAAGTCGTCCACGCCCGCTTCCGCCGCGATCGCGGCAGCGGTGAGCCGGTTGTCGCCCGTGACCATCACCGTCTTGATGCCCATTCTGCGCAGTTCCGCGAAGCGTTCCCGGATGCCGCCCTTCACGATGTCCTTCAGTTCGATCACGCCGAGCGCGCGCGCCTCTTGCGCACCGCTTTCGGCGACGACGAGCGGCGTGCCGCCGCGCCGCGCGATATCGTCCACCGCGTGCTGCACGTCCTGCGGGAAGCGCCCGCCGCGTTCCTCGACATACTTGCGCAGCGCATCGGCGGCGCCCTTGCGGATCTCGCGCTTGCCCACGTCCACGCCGCTCATGCGCGTGTGCGCGCTGAACGCGAGAAAGGTCGCGCCGAGCGTGGCCATGTCGCGCTCGCGCATGCCGAAGCGCTGCTTCGCCAGCACGACGATGCTGCGCCCTTCCGGCGTCTCGTCGGCGAGCGAGGCAAGCTGCGCGGCATCGGCGAGATCGCGTTCTTCGACGCCCGGCGCCGGCACGAACGACGACGCCTGCCGGTTGCCGAGCGTGATCGTGCCGGTCTTGTCGAGCAGCAGCACGTCGACATCGCCGGCGGCTTCGACCGCGCGGCCCGAAGTCGCGATCACGTTCGCCTGCATCATGCGGCTCATGCCCGCGACGCCGATGGCGGACAGCAGACCGCCGATGGTCGTCGGGATGAGGCAGACGAGAAGCGCGACGAGCGCGGTCATCGTGACGACGTGTCCGGCTTTCGCGGCCTCGACCGCGAACATCGAGAACGGCAGCAGCGTCGCGGTCGCGAGCAGCAGGACGAGCGTGAGCGCGACGAGCAGGATCGTCAGCGCAACTTCGTTCGGCGTCTTCTGGCGCCTGGCGCCTTCGACCATCGCGATCATGCGGTCGAGAAACGCCTCGCCGGGGTCCGCGCTCACGCGCACGACGATCCAGTCGGACAGCACGCGCGTGCCGCCCGTCACCGACGAGAAATCGCCGCCCGACTCGCGAATGACCGGCGCGGATTCTCCGGTGATCGCGGATTCGTCGACGGATGCGACGCCTTCGATGACTTCGCCATCGGCGGGAACGGCGTCGCCGGCTTCGATCAGCACGACGTCGCCCCGGCGCAGGTCGCTCGACGCGACGATGCGAATGGGCAACTTCGGATGCGGCGCGTTGAGCTTTTTCGCCATGACGTTGTGCTTCGCGCTGCGCAGCGACGCCGCCTGCGCCTTCGAGCGGCCTTCCGCGAGCGCTTCCGCGAAATTCGCGAAGAGCACGGTGAACCACAGCCACAGCGCAATGGCAGCGATGAAGCCCGCAGGCGCTTCCGCCTGTCCCGCGAGCGCGGCGATCCACAACACCGTCGTCAGGATGCTGCCGACGTACACGCAGAACATCACCGGATTGCGAAGCTGCGTGCGCGGCGCGAGCTTGGCGAAGGCATCGGCGATGGCGGGTTTGACGAGCGCGGGATCGAACATCGAGCGCGCCGCCGTGCGCGCCTGCCCGAGATTGTCCGGACGATGCAGCGGCGCGTGATTCGATTCGTTCATTCTGTTCTCCGAAAGTCAGTGCGGCGCGATCATGCCGAGATGCTCGACGACAGGCCCGAGCGCGAGCGCGGGCACATAGGTCAGCGCGCCGACGAGCAACAGCGTGCCGAGCAGCAGCACCACGAAGAGCGGCCCGTGCGTCGGCAAGGTGCCCGCCGTGACCGCGAGGCGCTTTTTCGCGGCAAGCGAGCCGGCTATCGCGAGCACCGGCACGATCGATCCGAAGCGCCCGAACCACATCGCGACGCCGAGCAGGACGTTGTAAAACGGCGTGTTCACCGAAAGCCCCGCGAACGCGCTGCCGTTGTTGTTCGCGGCGGAGCTGAACGCATAAAGCACCTCCGAGAAGCCATGCGCGCCCGGATTGGCGATGCCCGCCTTGCCCGACGCCGCGAGCACCGCGACCGACGTGCCGGCGAGCACGATCAGCGGCGTGAGCAGGATCGCGATGGACACCATCTTCATTTCGAACGATTCGATCTTCTTGCCCGCGTATTCGGGCGTGCGGCCGATCATCAGCCCCGCGACGAACACGGCGAGCAGCGCGAACACGAGCATGCCGTACAGCCCCGAGCCGACGCCGCCGAAGACCACTTCGCCGAGCTGGATCAGAAGCATCGGGATGAGGCCGCCCAAAGGCGTAAGCGAGTCGTGCATGGCGTCGACAGCGCCGCACGACGCGGCTGTCGTCGCGACCGTGAAGATGCCGGACTGCGCGATGCCAAAGCGCGTCTCCTTGCCTTCCATGTTGCCGCCCGCCTGCAACGCGGACGCGTGGCTGTCGACATGGAGCGCTGCAAGGAGCGGATTGCCCGCCTGCTCCGCCGATATCTCGCCGACGCATGCAGCGGCGAACGCGATCGTCATCGCCGCGAGTACGGCATGACCTTGCCGCCTGTCGCCGATCATGCGGCCGAACATGACGCAGAGCGCGGCCGGAATGACGAGCATCGCGATCATCTGCATGAGGTTGGAAAGCGGCGTCGGGTTCTCGTACGGATGCGCCGAGTTCGCGTTGAAGAAGCCGCCGCCGTTGGTGCCGAGCATCTTGATCGCTTCCTGCGAGGCGACGGGGCCCATCGGCAAGGTTTGCGCCGCTGTCGTCGCCGTGGCCTGGAGCGTCGAAACGTCCTGATACGGCCTGAAGTTCTGAATCACGCCCTGGCTCACGAAAAGGAGCGCGAGCACGACCGCGAGCGGCGCGAGCACGTACAGCGTCGTGCGCGTGAGATCGACCCAGAAGTTGCCGATGGTCCGCGCGCTGTGCCGCGTGAAGCCGCGAATCAGCGCGACGACGACCGCGATGCCCGTCGCCGCCGACAGGAAGTTCTGCACCGTGAGGCCGAGCATCTGCGCGAGATAGCCGAGCGTGCTTTCGCCGGCATAGTCCTGCCAGTTCGTATTGGTGACGAAGCTGAGCGCCGTGTTGAACGCGGCGTCGGGCGGCATCGCGGCCATGTGTTGCGGGTTCACCGGCAGCACGGGTTGCAATCGCAGAAGCGCATAGAGGACGAGCGCGCCCAGCGCATTGAAAAGCAGCACGGCGAGCGCGTAATGCTTCCACGACATCTCGGCGTTCGCATCGACGCCCGCTGCGCGATAGAGCGCCGTCTCGATGCGCCTCATCTTGCGCACGGCGATCGAGGAGCCGTCGAACACCGCGCTCATGTATCGGCCGAGCGGAAAGGCAAGCGCGAGCAGCACGGCGATGAAAAGCGCCGTCTGCGTGAAGGTGTTCGCGTTCATTCGAGATCCTCCGCGCGCAGAAGCGCGTAGACGAGATACGCGAAGAGCAGCAGCGCCGATGCGCCCGCGAGCGCGATCATCCAGGCGGTCATGAGCGCGCTCCCGACGAGCGGCGGCGCAGGCGCTCGCAGCCTTGCGTCAGCGCGACGCAAACGCCCGTAAAGGCCGCGATGCCGGCGAGGTAAAGCAGGTCCATTTCCGTTCTTCCTCTTGGGGGCTTCGTATGAGAGGAAGGTTAGGGAAACGGGTGTTAAGGGCGTGGAAAGAGTGATATGCGGCGCGTAAAAATGCCGTATACGCGCGCTTCGGCGATGAAGGGCGCTTGCGCAAGCAGCCGGGCGGTATCATTCGAGGTTCCGTCGACCGTCAGACAAGCACTCGCCGTCCAATGAAAATCGCCACCTGGAACGTCAACTCCCTGAAAGTCCGTCTTCAACACGTCATCCAGTGGTTGCAGCTCTCGCAGGTCGATGTCCTGTGCCTTCAGGAACTCAAGCTGCCCGACGAGAAATTTCCCCGCGCCGAACTCGAAGCGGCCGGCTACAAAAGCTGGTTCGCCGGACAGAAGACGTATAACGGCGTCGGCATTCTCGTGCGCGACGGCATCGAAGTGCACGACGCCACCGTCGTGCGGAACATTCCCGGTTTCGAGGACTTGCAGCAGCGCGTGATCGCGGCGACCGTGAACGGCACCCGCGTGGTGTCCGCGTACTTTCCGAACGGACAGGCGCCCGGCAGCGACAAGTTCGCGTACAAGATGCGCTGGCTGGATGCGCTGCGCGAATGGCTGCGCGAAGAGATGACGCAGCATCCGAAGCTCGCGCTGCTCGGCGACTACAACATCGCGCCCGAAGACCGCGACGTGCACGACCCGAAAGCGTGGGAAGGACAGAACCTCGTCTCGCCCGACGAGCGCGCGCACTTCATGCAGCTCGTCGGACTCGGCCTCACGGATGCATTCCGCAAGTTCGAGCAGCCGGAGAAGCTCTTCACATGGTGGGATTACCGGATGATGGCGTTCCGCCGCAATGCGGGTCTGCGCATCGATCACATTCTGCTGTCGTCGGAACTCGCGGCGCTTTGCACGTCATGCGAAGTCGACAAGGTGCCGCGCAAGTGGGATCAGCCGTCAGATCACGCGCCCGTCGTCGCGACCATTGGCTGCTGATCCCTCACCTTGCTCGTGCGCTCACGCGTCGAGATGCAGCTCCTGAATCTTGCGCGTGATCGTATTGCGGCCGATGCCCAGCCGCTCGGCCGCTTCGACCTTGCGTCCGCGCGTGAAGTCGAGCGCCTCGCGGATCACGGCCGCTTCGAAACGGCGGGCGAGTTCGTCCATCACGTCGGCGGAATTCTCGCGTAGCAGACGGGCCACTTCCGTTCGCAAGCCGCTCTCCCAGACGCTCACCGGCACGCCCGCCGGCGCCATGACGCCCGCCGTTGCGCCCCCCGCAGGCAGCGACGCGCCGTTCGGCGCGACCGCGCCATCCGTCGATACGGCGATGCTTTCCGGCGACGCGTCCTGACGCGGCGTGAGGTCCGGCGGCAAATCCTTTCGCTCGATGACCTGCGCGGGCGCCATCACCGTGAGCCAGTTGCATAGATTCTCCAGTTGCCGCACGTTGCCCGGAAACGGCAGCGACGCGAGATACGCGAGCGCATCGTCGGATACGCGCTTCGGCTCCACGCCGAGATCGCGCGCGCTCTTTTGCAGGAAGTGCCGCGTGAGCAACGGAATGTCCTCGCTGCGCTCGCGCAATGCGGGCAGGCGCAGGCGAATCACGTTCAGACGATGGTACAAGTCCTCGCGGAACATGCCTTGCCGCACGCGCGAATCCAGATTCTGATGCGTCGCCGCGATCACGCGCACGTTGGCGCGCAGCGGATTGTGCCCGCCCACGCGATAGAACTGCCCGTCCGACAGCACGCGCAACAGGCGCGTTTGCAGATCGAACGGCATGTCGCCGATCTCATCGAGGAAAAGCGTGCCGTTCTCCGCCTGCTCGAAGCGGCCCTGGCGCATGGCCTGCGCGCCCGTGAACGCGCCGCGCTCGTGACCGAATAGTTCGGACTCCAGCAGGTCTTTCGGAATCGCCGCCGTGTTGAGCGCGATGAACGGCCCGTTCGCGCGCGGGCTATGCCGGTGCAACGCGCGCGCGACAAGCTCCTTTCCGGTGCCCGATTCGCCCGTGATGAGCACGGTCGCCGCCGAATGCGACAAGCGGCCGATCGCGCGGAACATGTCCTGCATCGCGGGCGCCTGGCCGAGCATCTCGGGCGTCTCGGTCACGCGCTCGTCGTAGGCGGCTTGGCCGCGCATGCTTTCGTCGACGGCGCGGCGAATCAGCTCGACGGCCTTGTCGATGTCGAATGGCTTCGCCAGATATTCGAATGCGCCGCCCTGGAACGCGGCCACGGCGCTATCGAGATCGGAGAACGCCGTCATGATGATGACCGGCAAGCCCGGCAGCCGGTCGCGCACGGTTTGCAGCAGTTCGAGCCCCGAGCCGCCCGGCATGCGGATATCGGAAACCAGCACTTGCGGGCTTTCGGTTTCGAGCGCGGCGAGCGCGTCGCGCACGCCGGAGAAACTGCGCGTCGTGAAGTTCTCTCGTGCGAGCGCTTTTTCGAGCACCCAGCGGATGGATTGGTCGTCGTCTACTATCCAGATCGGCTTCATATCGTTCGGCGAGAAGTCTTCGTGTGGTCGGTATGTGCCCGTCGAAACGCTCAGGCTTCACCGCTCGCGCGGCGGTGCCTGTGGGGAGTCGGTCGTGCGTGTCGGTCGATGGCAGGCTCCTGCCCTTCAGTTTCCGAAAGGCAGCAGGATGGCGAATTCGGTGCAGCCCGGCCTGCTTTCCACTTCGATGAGTCCGTCATGCTGCTGCACGAAGGACTGCGCGAGCGTGAGACCGAGACCGCTGCCATCTTCCCGGCCCGACACGAGCGGAAAAAAGATGCGGTCGCGTATCTCGCTGGCGATGCCGGGACCGTTATCGGTGATATGCAAGTCCAGTGCCAGTTTGTGCAGGCGCTTGCCGATCGTCACCTTGCGCGCGATGCGCGTGCGCAGTTCGATCTTCGCGTCGCCCTGCGAGATGCGCTCCTTGAGCGCTTCGGCCGCATTGCGCACGATGTTGAGCAGCGCCTGAATCAGTTGTTCCTTGTCGCCGCGCAGATCGGGCACGCTCACGTCGTAGTCGCGCTCGATCGTGAGGCCGCGCGGAAACTCCGCGAGAATGACCGCGCGCACGCGCTCGCAGACTTCGTGGATGTTCACGTCGCCGACGATATGCGGATGCCGGTGCGGCTCCAGCAGGCGATCGACGAGCGTCTGCAGACGATCGGACTCCTTGATGATGACCTGCGTGTATTCGCGCAACTCGTCGCGTTCGCGCGCGCCGAGTTCGAGCTCCAGCAGTTGCGCGGCGCCACGAATGCCGCCGAGCGGGTTCTTGATTTCATGCGCGAGGTTGCGGATCAACTGCTTGTTGACCGCCGTGAGATCGTGAATGCGCTCCTCGCGGTCCGTGCGCAAGTGGCGCTCGTTCTCGATGAGTTCGAGCAGCACGTAATCGGTGGCCGCTTCGAGATACGCGACGATCGCATGCACATGAACCGCCTCGCGCCCGGCGCGCTCGAGCACGGCATCGAGCCGCGTCGCGTTGAAGCGGTTCTCCGCGATCGACGCGATGGTCGTCGCGAGTTCGTCGGCGTTGGCGAAAAGCTCGGGCCAGTGCGTCTGCGTGAGCTGCTTGCGCGACATCTCCAGCATCGACTCCGCCGACGGATTCGCATACGCGATTTCGAGCGTGCGCTTGTCCAGCACGAGCACGACGGTCGGCAGCGCTTCGAGTCCGGGCAACAGGCCGGTCGCGGCGAGCTGCGTGTCGTCGGAAAGCGCGTCGGCGTGGCCCTTTCTCGCCTTGATCAGATTCTTGAGCACCATCGTGCAGTCAGTGAGGTCGTTCGTGACACCGATCTTCTTCTCGTTGCCCAAGCGCGCGAGCGATTAAAAAAGGGACGGCGCACCGTCCCTCGCGCCGTCCCTTTTCCATCGCAGCGAACATGTGCGGCGCGCTTCATCGAACGGGATTCAACGAAGCGCGCACGCGTCATGTGTCTTACAGCGAGTAGTACATCTCGAACTCGATCGGATGCACCGACTGACGATAACGCTGCAACTCTTGCGTCTTCAGTTCGATGTAGGCGTCGAGCATCGAGTCCGTGAACACGCCGCCGCGCGTCAGAAACTCGCGATCCGCGTCGAGTGCGTCGAGTGCCTGGTCCAGGCCGGCGCACACGGTCGGGATCTTCTTGTCTTCTTCCGGCGGCAGGTCGTACAGATTCTTGTCCGCGGCTTCGCCCGGATGAATCTTGTTCTGCACGCCGTCGAGACCCGCCATCATCAGCGCGGAGAAGCACAGGTACGGATTCGCGAGCGGATCCGGGAAGCGCGTTTCGATACGGCGGCCCTTCGGGTTCGACACGTGCGGAATGCGGATCGACGCCGAACGGTTGCGCGCCGAGTAAGCCAGCTTCACGGGCGCTTCGAAGTGCGGCACGAGACGCTTGTACGAGTTCGTGCCGGGGTTCGTGATCGCGTTGAGCGCGCGCGCATGCTTGATGATGCCGCCGATATAGAACAGCGCGAATTCCGACAGGCCCGCGTAGCCGTTGCCCGCGAACAGGTTCTGGCCGTCCTTCCAGATCGACTGGTGAACGTGCATGCCCGAACCGTTATCGCCGACGATCGGCTTCGGCATGAACGTCGCCGTCTTGCCGTAGGTATGCGCGACGTTGTGGATGATGTACTTCATCTGCTGCAGCCAGTCCGCGCGCTGCACGAGCGTCGAGAACTTGGTGCCGATTTCGTTCTGGCCCTGGCCCGCGACTTCGTGGTGATGCACTTCGACCGGAATGCCGATCTGCTCGAGCAGCAAGCACATTTCCGAGCGGATGTCCTGGAACGTGTCCACGGGCGCTACCGGGAAGTAGCCGCCCTTCGTGCCCGGACGGTGGCCGGTGTTGCCGCCTTCGAATTCCTTCGCCGACGACCACGGCGCTTCTTCCGAACCGATCTTCAGGAACGTGCCCGACTGATCCGTGTTCCATTGCACCGAGTCGAAAATGAAGAATTCCGGCTCCGGACCGAAGAAGGCGGTGTCGCCGAGGCCCGAGCTTTTCAGATACGCTTCCGCGCGCTTCGCGAGCGAACGCGGGTCGCGCTCGTAGCCCTTGCCGTCGGCCGGCTCGACGACGTCGCAGGTCAGCACGAGCGTGGATTCTTCGTAGAACGGGTCGATGAAGGCGGTATCCGCGTCCGGGACGAGCAGCATGTCCGACGCTTCGATGCCCTTCCAGCCGGCGATGGACGAACCGTCGAAAGCGTGGCCGCTTTCAAATTTGTCTTCGTCGAATGCCGAGACCGGCACGGAAACGTGTTGTTCTTTGCCGCGCGTGTCGGTGAAGCGGAAATCGACAAACTTGACGTCCTCGTCCTTGACGAGTTGCATGACGTCGGCCACGGATTTACTCATTACCTATCTCCTGATTAACAAAAGTCGGCGAATCGCTCCGCCGCCTCGACCAATTCTGCACTTCCGTTTCAATCGAGGATCAAAAAGCAGCTTCCGTGCCAAGCGTTTATGTTTCCCGCCAAGTCACTGAAGCAGCGAGGGTTTTTGCTGACGCGGCTCACGCTGGGTAAGCCGGATGCCGATCCGCTTCGCGCTGCGCGCCCAAAATCGGTGCATGTACCTTGTGCGCCATGATTGGCCGCACTAAATCAGTGCATGGCGCGTTACCTGCACCGAACCGATGCATCGCCCGCCTTCGCGTGCCGACGCTAGAATCGAAGTTTCGACTCGACGGAGACACGCGCCATGAGCACGCTCGAACAACTTTACGGCAAGGCCGCGGGCCGCGCCGCCGAAAACAGTCTGACTTACGCGGGCGCCCTGCTTCCCGCCGAGGCGTTCGAACTGCTGCAGCTCGAACCGCGCACCCGCCTCGTCGATGTCCGCACGCGCGCCGAACTGGACTGGGTTGGCCGTCCGGCGATCAACGGGGAACAGTACGCGCATATCGAGTGGATCCGCTATCCCGGCTCGGTGCCGAACGCCGAGTTTATCCAACAATTACGACAAATCGCCACCGACGATACACCGCTCGTCTTCCTGTGCCGAAGCGCCGCGCGCTCGAAGCTCGCTGCCGTCGCCGCGCAAAAGGAAGGTTTCGCACACGCCTACGATCTGCTGGAAGGCTTCGAGGGCGACAAGGACGGCCAGGGACATCGCAAGACGGTGTCGGGATGGTGCTTTCGCGGGCTGCCTTGGATGGGAGCCTAAGCCGCCCACCACGCGCCGATCACTCTTGCACTGTATCCAGCAGCGCCCGCACGCGCCTCACCCGCGCTTCGTCGACCGGTGCGAGCGCCTTGCCGTCGACGCGCACGCCCGAGCCGAAGTGCACCGCGCTGACGCCGGTGCGCGCGACGAACGGCGCCACCGCGTTCACCGTCAGGCCCGCGCCGGCGAGCACGGTGCAGCGCGTGCCTGACGAAAGCGCGACCAGCCCGGCGATGGCCGATTCCGCCTCCAGCACCGACGCCGCGCCGCCGGAAGTCAGCACGTTCGTCACCGCATCGAAGCGCAGCAGCGTATCGAACGCCTGACACAGATCGCGCGCCTCGTCGATTGCGCGATGAAACGTAAGCGGCAGACCATCGGCGGCTTCGATGATGCGCGAAAGACCGTCCGTGTCGATATCGCCGTCCGACCGCAGCATGCCGACGACGATCGCACTGGCGCGCGTTTTCGCGATCGCGCGGACGTCGCGCAGCATGACGGCGTAGTCGTCGGCGTCGTAGACGAAGGAACGGCTGTGCGGCCGCACGATCACGTTCACCGGAATCGCGACCGCCTGCGCCACCGATTCGATCAGCCCGATGCTCGGCGTGAGGCCGCCCTCGCCCATCGCCGTGACCAGTTCGATGCGGTTCGCCCCGCCGCGCTCGGCGGCGCGCGCGTCGGCGACAGTCGTCGCGATGACTTCGAGCAAAATCACGCCGCCTGCTCCGGCGGCACTTCGACCACTTCGCCGCCCAGCGCGATCACGCCCTCGCGCAATGCCTCGAATGCCGCGTTCGCGCGCTCGGGGTCGCCCTTCACGCCGAGATCGATATGCGAACGCGCGTAGAGCGCGCCGCGCGCCGCATCGCCGACGCTCGGCAGGCTGAACGCGCGCACGCCTTCGAAATCGCGCTCGATCGCGATCATCAGCGGCGTGATGCGCGATTCCGGCAATCCGAAGACGAGCAGCGAACGCTCGACGTAAGGCGTCGCGTGATGCAGATGCGCGTACTTCGTGTCGAGCACCCATTCGATCATCGGCCAGGCCATCACCGGAAAGCCCGGCACGAAATGATGATCGCGCACTGTGAAGCCAGGAATCTTGTTGAAGCTGTTCGGAATGATCTCAGCGCCCTTCGGAAACATGCCCATATTCAGGCGATGCAGGTTTTCCGGGGAATCGAGATCGACGGGCTTGTCCTGCGCCTGGGCCGCCATGTCGCGGATGCGCGCGCGGATCAGCTCGGCCGCTTCCGGATGCAGTTCCAGCGGCACGCCGAGCGCCCTGGCCGCGCACTGGCGCGTGTGATCGTCGGGCGTCGCGCCGATGCCGCCGGTCGAGAACACGATATCGCCCGATGCGAACGTGCGCGCGAGCGTCGCCGTGATGCGCGCGGGGTCGTCGCCGACGTATTCAGCCCAGTCGAGCGCCAGCCCGCGCGCGCCGAGCAATTCGATGACCTTCGGCAGATGCTTGTCGGTGCGCCGCCCGGACAGGATTTCGTCGCCGATGATGATGACGCCAATGCCCATGAATCCCTCTTCGTTATCTGATTGACCGCGTCAGGATTGCGCGGTGATGGCCGGATAGCGCGGTTCGCTCGCGCGCAGGCGCTCGAGCGCGTGCAGGCAGAAATGCGCGAACCAGAGCGCCGAAAACACGAGGATGAACGCATACGCCCAGATCGTCGCGGCGGCGACGACCGGGAAAAGCGGCAGCAGCCAGACGGACCACGCCCACAGCATCGTCGGAACGGAACTCAGCAGTCCGCTCACGATGCCGATGGCGAGCAGCGGCCAGCGCGAAGCGCGCACGATGGCGCGCCGCTCGTCGGGACTCGCGTGGAGTGCGAGCGCGTCGTAAGTCATCACGCGATACGTGAGCCAGCCCCAAAGAAGCGGCGGAATTAGCGCGAAAAACGGGGGAATCAGCCACAGCGGCAAGGTGACGACGAGCGCGATCAGGCACACGATCGTCGTCACGACCGAATGTCCGAGACTGCCGTACCACGAGCCGCCGCGCCGCGCTTCGAGCGATGCGTAGTGGCCTTTCGGACGGCGCGTGAGCAGTTGGATCACGCCCGGCATCGACAACGTCGCGATCAGGAGCAGCACCGTCACGACGATCAGCGGAATCGTCACGATCACGACGAGAAACGGCGCAATGACCGCATGCAGCGACGAAAAGCCGACCGCGTCGAAGAGACGGTACATCGCGGAGGTGAGCGCCCAGCCCGCGAGCCAGCCGTTCGCGGCGCCGGTGAGCGTCTGCCAGAAGAACCAGAGGATTGCGCCCCACACGGCGGTGGCGAGGCCGAACGGCATGAGCGTGAGCCACAGCATGCGCGGGTGAAAGACGTTCGCAAGCGCGCGCACGAACGAACGCAGCAGATCATTCATGCGTGATTCGTCGAAAGAGAAGGAAACGACAGGATAAACCAGCGCGCGAAGGGCGCGCCGGAAGGGTCAAAGCGCGGCCTGGCGCTTGTCGGAAGCGGCCGCGCGGCGCGCCGCGAGACGCGCGCCGATGCGCCTGAACGCGAGCCAGTGCTGCTCGACGAAACCGTCGCCGTAGTTCACGGGCGCGACGCCGGGCGTGCCGAACTGGTCGCGGATGCCGGTCGGCTCGACGGTGCGGTCGAACGACGCGGAGCGAAAGAGAATGTCCCAGAACGAGAACAGCACGCCGAAATTGCAGCCGTAAGCGGTGCCTTCGTGTCCGTAGCCGATTGCATGATGACGCCGGTGAAACGCCGGGCTCACGAGAAGCCGCTCGCCGAGCCAGCCGTAGTGCAGGCGGATGTTCGCGTGCTGCAGGCTCTGCATCAGATTCGTGATCGCGACGAGCACGACGAACTGCGACGGCTCCACGCCGATCACGAGCGCCATCGCCGCGAAGAAACTGGATTGCAGGACGTCGTCGAGCAGGTGATTGCGGTCGTCGGACCACAGCGACATCTTCTGCTGGCTGTGATGCACCGCGTGCAGTTCCCACCAGATGCCGAAACGATGCTCCAGCCGGTGATACCAGTATCCCGCGAAATCCAGCAGAACGAGATAGATGCCGAAGGTAACGAGCGGCTGCGTGGTCACGCCGGGCCACAGATTGTCGATCTCGAGCGTCGGCACGCTGTGCATTCGCAGCCAGCTTTGCAGCGAATCGAAGATGGGCTGGAACGTGAAGAAGAAAAAGAGATTGAGGATGCCGAGCTTCACGATCCACGTGTAGAGCACGTCCACGCGCACGCCCTTGCGGTCCTGCCAGGGTTCCGCCGGCCGCAATGCTTCGAGCGGGCGCAGGACCGCGTACATGGCGAACACTTCGAGCACGCCCACGATGACCCAGTAGAGCGCGTCGTAGGTGTCCTCGTCGTAGTCCATCATGCCGATCTTGAAGAGCAGCGGCTGAACCGCATCCACGTACAACGTGGTTTGCAGCGAAGACACGATGCTGTCGAGAGACGCGAGAATGGAATGAAACATGGTGCTCCGTGGAACTCGAAACCGGTCCGGTGAGACGGCCCTGACTCAATCTCAATCGTAGTACAGCGCGGCGCCGCGCGCCCTGTCGCTACGCGTCGCCGGGCTCACGCGCCGTTCGGGGCGGTGACCGGCGCGCGATTCTGGAAATAGATGCCGTGCGGCGAACGTCCCACCGCGATCGTCTGGATGAGCTTGCGGCTTGCAAGGTCGATCACGCCGACATGCTTCGCGAAGCGGAACGTCACCCAGAGATACTTCTTGTCGGCGGAAAGTTCCATGTCGTCCGGTCCCGGCAGCAGACCGGTGATGTCGCCGACATTCGTGAGCGTCTCTTCGTCGATGATGCTGATGGTGTTCGCGACCCGATTCGACACGAGCACGTGCCGGCCGTCCACGAGGGAGCGGAAGTTGTGCGCGCCCTTGCCCGTGGTGATGGTTTTGACGACCTTCTGGTTGCGCCAGTCCACCACGGCGACGTAATCCGCGCCCGTCATGCCGACGAGCAGGAACTTGTCGCCCGGCGTGAGCCACACGCCCGCCGGCACCTTGCCGACCTTCATCTTCCATTTGACCGTCTGCGTCGGCAGGTCGATGGCCGCGATTTCACCCGATACCTGCAACGAAATGAACGCCGTCGTGCTGTCGTTGCTGAACGCGATGTGACTCGGCATCGTCGCGAGCGGCAGGCGCTTCGCGATGCTCAGGTTCCTGCCGTCATAGTGATAGATGTCGAGCCGGTCGAGCCGCAGGCCGGTCGAGACGAACCACTTGCGGTCGGGCGAGAAGCCGATCTGGTACGGATCCTCGATGTCCTGCACCCAGCGCTGCATCGCGCCGGTTTTAGGATCGACGAACATCAGATTGTTCGACACCGAATTCGCGACGATCAGCGACGAGTTGTCGGGCGTCGGCATCAGATGGTGCGGCTCCTTGCCGGTCGGCACCGTGCCGACGACCTGGTGCGTGTTCTCGTCGATGAGGCTCAGCGTGGCTTCCGCCGAGTTGAGCACGATGACGTTGTTGGCGAATGCCGCGGTGGCGGTAAGCGCGGCGGCAGCGGGAACCGCGAGGCGCGCGGCGCGCGCGGCGGCAGCGCGCAGGCGGCCGGAAAAAGAAGGAAAGCGCATGAAAAGTAGGCGTCGGAAAGCAGGCGTCATTGTAGAACGTTTGCCTGCCCCGGCGCGTTGACGACGCGGCTCTTTTCGCGCAATACGCTGCGCATGCGCAAGAAATGCCGCCTCTTGCATGGGCGTTAGGCGGCGTTGCGTCGCAATCGTGCGAAACAGCGCGCAAAACACCGCGTGTTAACGCTGCATCGATTCCCAGACTTTGTGGAGGCGCTTCACCGAAACAGGCATCGGCGTGCGCAGTTCCTGCGCGAACAGCGAAACGCGCAATTCCTCGAGCAGCCAGCGATATTCCCCGAGCCGCGCATCCGCGACGCCGCCGCGCTGCGCGAGCGCGCGCTGATACTGCTGCGCGAGCGGCTGAAAGTCGGCGAAAAGCCGCGCGTCGCGGGCGGGATCGGCTTTCAGCTTGTCGATGCGCAGCGCGATTCCTTTCAGATAGCGCGGAAAGTGCGCCAGTTGCGCGTAAGGCGTATCGAGCACGAAGCGCTTGCTGATCAGCGCGCTCAGTTGCGCCTGAATGTCGGCGTGAGCGGCGGGAAACGGCTTCGCCTGCGCGAGTTTTTTCGCGAGCGCGGCGTATTCCGCGAGGATCGTCCCGGCGAGCCGCGCGATTTCGTTCGCGAGCAGCGTGAGACGGCCTTTGGCGGCGTCGCGGCGGGCGTGGAAGCTCGCGTCGTCGTCGGGCAGCGGGTCTTGCAGGCAGGCGCGATCCAGCGCCGTTTCCACGATCTGATCGCGCAATTCGTCGGCGGTGCCGAGCGCCATGAACTGCATCGACATTTCGCGCAGCCCCGGCAGGTTCTTCTCCAGATAACGGATCGGCTCGCGCAACTGCAGCGCGAACAGCCGCCGCAAACCCGCGCGATGAATGCGCGCCGCCTCTTCCGGGGAATCGAATACTTCGACGTCGCAGTGCGTGAGCCGGTCCACGAGCGCCGGATAGCCGAAAAGCGTCTGCCCGCGCCGGCCGATTTCGAGCAACTCGGGCAGCTTGCCGAAGTTCCACGTCGTCAGGTTTTCGTAGAGCGCCGTGCTTTCGCCGGTCGGCGTCTGCGCCTGCGCCGCGACGGGCGGCGCGCCCGACTCGGACAACGCGTCGAGTGCCGCCACCGCCGTCAGCTTCTGGAAATGCTGCTGCGCCTGCCCGCCCAGTTCGGCGCGCAACTGCGCAAGATTGCGGCCCATCGCGAGTTGACGGCCGTGCTCGTCGATCACCTTGAAGTTCATGAAAAGGTGCGCGGGCAACGTCTCGAGCTTGAAGTCGGTGCTTTTCACGGCGATCTGCGTCTCGTCACGAATATCGGCGATGAGCGCGTCGATAAGACCGCCCGCGCCGAACTTCGGCCCCGCGTGACGCCCGGCGAATCCCGCCGCGTACTCCGGCAGCGGCACGACATGGCGGCGCAGTTTCTGCGGCAGCGACTTGAGCAGAAGCTGCGTCTTTTCCTTGATCATGCCCGGCACGAGCCATTCGACGCGGCGCGCATCGATCTGATTCAGCCCGTAGAGCGGCACCGTCAGCGTGACGCCGTCGCGCGCCGCGCCCGGCTCGAAGTGATACGCGAGCGTCATTTCGATGCCCGACATCGTCATGCGCTTCGGGAAGAGATCGGTCGTGACGCCGGCGGCCTCATGGCGCATCAGGTCGTCGCGCGAGAGGAACAGCAGGCGCTCGTTGCCCGCCTTCTTCTGTTCGTCGCGATACCAGCGTTCGAACGCGGCGCCCGTCCAGATGTCATCGGGAAGGATTGAATCGTAGAAGCCGTAGATGAGTTCGTCGTCGACGAGCACGTCCTGGCGGCGCGACTTGTGTTCGAGTTGCTCGATGTCCGCAACCAGCTTGCGGTTGTGCGCGAAGAAAGGCAGGCGCGTCTCGAATTCGCCTTCGACGAGCGCGCCGCGAATGAACAGCTCGCGCGCGTATTTCGCGTCCTGCTTGCCGTAACTCACGCGCCGCCGCGCATAGACCGTGAGGCCGTAGAGCGTCGCGCGCTCGAACGCGACGACCTGCGCCGCCTTCTTCTCCCAATGCGCATCCGAGAGCGATTTCTTTAGCAGATGCGAACCGACGGTTTCCAGCCACTGCGGTTCGATCTTCGCGATCGTGCGCGCGTAAAGCCGGCTCGTCTCGACGAGTTCGCCCGCCATCACCCAGCGCCCCGCTTTCTTCAGCAGCGCGGAACCCGGCCACAGATAAAACTTGATGCCGCGCGCGCCGAGATAATGGGGTTCGTCGTCGGCCTTCATGCCGATGTTGCCGAGCAAGCCCGTCAAGAGCGACAGATGAATCTGCTCGAACGTGGCATCGGATTCGTTCAGACGCCAGCCCTGCTCGCGCACGACCGTGAGCAGTTGCGAATGCACGTCGCGCCATTCGCGCAGCCGCAGATGCGACAGGAAGTTCGCGCGGCACGCTTCGGCGAGCTGCTTGTTCGACTTCTTGTGCGCGACGGCTTCCTCGAACCACTTCCAGATGCGCGTCCATTGCAAGAATTCGGAGCGCTCGTCGACGAATTGCCGATGCTTTTCGTCCGCCTGCTCCTGCGCCTCGATCGGCCGGTCGCGCGGATCCTGCACGGACAGCGCGGAGGCGATCACGAGCACTTCGGTGAGCGCGTGATGATCGCGCGCGGCGAGAATCATGCGGCCGACGCGCGGATCGAGCGGCAGGCGCGCGAGCTCGCGGCCGAGACTCGTCAACGCATTGTCGTCGTCGACGGCGCCAAGTTCGTTCAGCAGTTGATAGCCGTCCGCGACGGCGCGTCCCGGCGGCGGCTCGATGAACGGGAAGGTTTCGATGGCCGTCAGATGCAGCGACTTCATCCGCAGAATGACCGCTGCCAGCGACGAGCGCAGGATTTCCGGATCGGTGAAGCGCACTCGCGCCTGAAAATCGGCTTCGTCGTAGAGACGGATGCACACGCCGTCCGCGACGCGCCCGCAGCGCCCCGCACGCTGATTCGCCGCCGACTGCGACACCGGCTCGATCTGCAACTGCTCCACTTTGTTGCGATACGAATAGCGCTTCACGCGCGCCGTGCCCGTATCGACGACATAGCGAATCCCCGGCACCGTCAACGACGTTTCCGCGACGTTGGTCGCGAGCACGATGCGCCGCGCGTTCGACGGCTTGAAGACGCGCTCCTGCTCCTGCGCGGACAGCCGGGCGAAAAGCGGCAGGATTTCGGTATGCGGCGGATGGTGTTTTCTGAGCGCTTCGGCGGCGTCGCGAATCTCGCGCTCGCCCGGCAGGAACACGAGCACGTCGCCGGGACCGACGCGGCACAGTTCGTCGACGGCATCGACGATGCCTTCCATCAGGTCGCGGTCGGCCTTGCGGTCGTTCCGCTTCGGCGCGGTGCCCTGCGCGTTTTTGATCGCTTCGCTTTCCTCTTCGATCGGCCGATAGCGGATTTCCACCGGATAGAGCCGCCCGCTCACTTCGATCACCGGCGCGGGCTTTTCTTCGCTGCCGAAATGGCGCGCGAAACGTTCCGCGTCGATGGTGGCGGAGGTGACGATCAGTTTCAGATCCGGCCTTTTCGGCAGGATTTCCTTTAGATAGCCGAGCAGGAAGTCGATGTTGAGGCTGCGCTCGTGCGCCTCGTCGATGATGATCGTGTCGTAGGCTTTCAGCAGCGGATCGGTCTGCGTCTCGGCGAGCAGGATACCGTCCGTCATCAGCTTGACGGACGCGCCCGGCGCGAGGTTGTCGGTGAAACGCACCTTGTAGCCGACGACTTCGCCGAAGGGCGTGGCGAGTTCCTCCGCGATGCGTCGCCCGGTCGCCGACGCCGCGATGCGCCGCGGCTGCGTGTGGCCGATCAGACCCGCGCCGCCCGGGCCGAGACCGCGCCCGAGCGCGAGGCAGATTTTCGGAAGCTGCGTCGTCTTGCCCGAGCCGGTTTCGCCGCTCACGATCACGACCTGATTCGCTGCAATCGCGCGCGCGATTTCCTCGCGGCGACCGGAAACGGGCAGCGCTTCGGGGAAGGTGATCGGCGGAATCGGGTTCGGCGTGACGATGCGCGATTCGCGCGGCTCGCGGGTTTTGCGCGGGCGTAGGCCGTTTGCTTGCGATGCAGCGGTTGAGTCACTTGCGGCGCGCGCTTTTTCACGCTCGGTCTGGGCATCGTTCCGTGGCCGGTGGCCGGTGGGACGAATCGCGTCGTTGCGATCGGAATGTGGGCGTTCGGCGCGCGCTTTCGCGGCGCCGCCGTTTTCTTGCGATGCCGCGCGGCCTTGGTCAGCGATTGGACCGGATGAAGAACGCCGATTCTCCGACGCCTGCGCGCGCTCGCCCTGCGCGACCGTTGTGCGGTCTGGCCCGGCTGTACGCGGCATCGTCGGCGCGCGCTCGGGGCGCTCTTTCGCCGAGGCTTCGCCCGAACGAACCGGCGCCGCATCGCCATGCGCTGTGGGGCGATTCACACGCGGCGCCGTTTTGTCGGGGCGATCTGCGGCGCGCGCCGGCTGGCCCGCGCCGCGTTTGCTGTCTGCCGAATTCGGCGATGCAGGCTCCGCGGGACGCGCCGCCGCATTCGGCTGTGCGCTTCCGGCTTTCGCCTTCGCGCGCGGCTGCGGTTCCGCGCGGGACGTCCGCTGTCCCGAAGAAGCCGAACCGCCGCTGGATGCTCGCGGCGTCTGCGCCTTCGCCGGAGCATCGGCGGCAATGCCAGACGTCGCGCCCTGCGTTCCGGCAAAAGAAGCGGAACCGCCGCCGGAAGCGCGCGGCGTCTGAGCCTTCGCCGAACCATCGGCGGCAACGCCAGACGTCGCGCCCCGAGTTCCGGCAAAGCGCCGCGCCGCCAGTTCCTTCTTGCTCAACCCTTCTGCCTCGTCCGCCGTTCCCTGCTTCGCTTCGCGCAACAAATTCTCGCGCAGCTTTTTCAGCTGGTCATGCGTGTCGAGGGAGGGATCGTCGGCGTGCGGCTTGCCCGGCTGGGCGGGGCGTCTGGAAACATTCGGCATAGCGTCGCATTATAATCCCGGGATGAATTCCCAATCCGACCTCACCCTCGCGTCGCAGCCGGCCGCAAGCGAAGCCGATGCGCCGAATCCCCTCGCCCAGTTCGTCGACTGGATGCGCTCCGTCGCGCCTTATATCCACGCGTTCCGCAACAAGACGTTCGTCGTCGCGTTCGGCGGGGAACTGGTGCAGGAAGGACGGCTCAACGCGCTAGTGCAGGACGTCGGTCTGCTGCACGCAATGGGCATTCAGATCGTGCTCGTGCACGGCTCGCGTCCGCAGCTCGACGAGCAGTTGAGCCTGCACGGCGTCGAATCGTCGTTCTCGCATGGACTGCGCATAACCGATGCCCGCGCGCTCGAATCCGCGAAGGAAGCCGCCGGCGAAGTGCGTCTCGACATCGAGGCGGCGATCAGCCAAGGCTTGCCGAATACGCCGATGGCGCACGCGCACATCAGCGTCGTCTCCGGCAACTTCGTGACCGCGCGGCCGGTCGGCATTCTGGATGGCGTCGACTTCCAGCACACCGGCGTCGTGCGCAAGATCGACGGCGATTCCGTGCGCCAGTCGCTCGCGAGCAACAAGATCGTGCTCCTGTCCTCGCTCGGATTCTCGCCGACGGGCGAAGCCTTCAACCTGTCGATGGAGGACGTCGCGTCCGCCGCCGCCATCGCGCTGCGCGCCGACAAGATCATCTTCGTGACGGAGATTCCCGGCCTCGTCGATCAGGAAGGCGAACTCGTGCGCGAAATGTCGCTCGACGACGCCTACCGCCTGCACGAATCCGGCGAATTGCAGGGCGACACCGCGTTCTATCTGAAGCACGCGATCCGTGCGTGCCGCGGCGGCGTCGCGCGGGCGCACATCATCCCTTACGCGCTCGACGGCAGCGTCCTGCTCGAACTCTTCCTGCACGACGGCGTCGGCACGATGATCTCGTATGAGAACCTCGAAAGCCTGCGCGAAGCCACGCCGGACGACGTCGGCGGCATCCTCACGCTGATCGAGCCGCTCGAAAGCGACGGCACGCTCGTGCGGCGCGGGCGGCATCAGATCGAACGGGACATCGACCACTTTTCGGTCATCGAGCACGACGGCGTGCTCTTCGGCTGCGCGGCGCTCTATCCGTACACGCAGGAACGCATCGGCGAGATGGCATGCCTCACCGTCGCGCCGGAAGCGCAAGGCTCGGGCGACGGCGAACGGCTTCTGAAGCGCATCGAGCAGCGCGCTCGCGCCCGCGGCCTGACGCGCATCTTCGTCCTCACCACGCGCACGGAGCACTGGTTCCTCAAGCGCGGCTTCGTGAAAGTGACCGTCGACGATCTGCCCGAAGACCGCCGCCGCCTCTACAACTGGCAGCGCAAATCGCTCGTTCTCATGAAACAGCTCTGAGGGGGCGTCGCACACGCGCCCCGCTACCCCCTACAGGAAGGAGAAACACACGATGGCCCGAATGGTTCAATGCGCAAAGCTCGGCAAGGAAGCCGAGGGACTCGACTTTCCGCCGCTGCCGGGCGAACTCGGCAAGCGTATTTACGAGACGGTCTCGAAGGAAGCATGGCAAGGCTGGCTCAAGCAGCAGACCATGCTCATCAACGAGAATCGGCTCAACATGGCCGATCCGCGCGCGCGCCAGTATCTGATCAAGCAGACGGAGAAATACTTCTTCGGCGAAGGCGCCGATACGGCGTCCGGCTACGTGCCGCCGCAAAGCTGATTGCGGCTTTCGCATCATCGAGAAACCGACCCGCGTGGTCGGTTTTTTATTGCCTGAATCGCAGCAAAGCGACTTCGGAAACCTAGGACACAAATCAGCGCAATCCTAAGCCCGACAAGGGCTACAGACGATCCCGACCGCCCGGCTAAACCGACCGGTTTGCACATCGTCTGTCATCGTGATAACATCTTGCTCGTTATCAACAGTAATTCACCATCATTCACGCGCAGCAATCTGCCCAGAAAGTCTTTCGGGCTACGCGCGGTAGTGACAGTTTTTATACAAAGAGGCTTGTCGGTTCAGCAGCACGCCGGCCTTTTTCGTTCCAAGCCTTGGTTTTCGCCGACGTAGCGGTTCCACCCGCGGCAGCCTCCCGGTTCGCCGTCCGCACGTCAAATTCGTTTGTTTCATCCGAGTGCAATTTCGCGACTTTCGCCGCGAGGCACCGGCACCGCGTTTTCCATTCGATCTTTCAGCTTCGGGCTTCCGGTCCGGCGCTGCGGGAAGCCGTTCGCCTTGCGTTCGGACGCTTCGAATGCGCTGCGGCGCCGTCACGAAACTGCACTATCCGGCAATACGCCGCTCATGCGGCGCGCTCGACGCCTCCTGTGAAGCGTCGGGCACCTGAAAACGGAGTCTATCGACCTATGACCGCCCTCAACGACGGCCTTTGGCGCAAGCATCAACCTTCGCAATCGCCTGACCTCTCGCTCGACGACATCACCATCGTCGATCAATCCCTTCTCAAGCGCGCAGTCGGCGCCATGGCCATCGGCAACGCGATGGAATGGTTCGATTTCGGCGTGTACAGCTACATCGCCGTGACGCTCGGCAAGGTGTTCTTTCCGTCGTCGAGCCCGGCCGCGCAGTTGCTCGCGACCTTCGGCACGTTCGCGGCGGCCTTTCTCGTGCGTCCGCTCGGCGGCATGGTGTTCGGCCCGCTCGGCGACCGCATCGGCAGAAAGCGCGTTCTCGCGATGACGATGATCATGATGGCCATCGGCACGTTCTGCATCGGCCTCATTCCGAGCTACGCGACGATCGGCGTGGCGGCGCCCGTGCTGCTGCTCGCCGCGCGTCTGGTGCAAGGTTTTTCGACCGGCGGCGAGTACGGCGGCGCGGCGACGTTCATCGCCGAATTCTCGCCGGACAAGAAGCGCGGCTTCATGTCGAGCTTTCTGGAATGCGGCACGCTCGTCGGCTATGTGCTCGGCGCGGGCGTGGTCGCGGTGCTGACGGGCGCGCTGTCGCAGGATGCGCTGCTCAACTGGGGCTGGCGCATTCCGTTTCTCGTTGCGGGTCCGCTCGGCCTCATCGGTCTCTATATCCGCATGAAGCTCGAAGAAACGCCCGCGTTCCAGCGCGAAGCCGACAAGATGGAAGCGGCCGCGCACGAAACGACCAAGGCGCAGTTCCGCGAAACGCTCGTGCAGCAGTGGAAGCCGCTTTTGCAGTGCGTGGGCCTCGTGCTGATCTTCAACGTGACGGACTACATGGCGCTGTCGTATCTGCCGAGCTATCTGTCCGCGACGCTCAAGTTCAACGAGACGCACGGCCTGTTCATCGTGCTGATCGTGATGGTGCTGATGATTCCGCTCACGCTTTTCGCGGGCCGTCTGTCGGACAAGATCGGCCGCAAGCCGGTGATGCTCGCGGGGTGCGTCGGCTTGCTGGTGCTGTCGATTCCGGCGCTTTCGCTGATCCGCGTCGGCAGCTTCGCGTCGATCTTCGCGGGCATGATGATCCTGGGCGCGCTCCTCTCGACCTTCACCGGCGTGATGCCTTCGTCGCTGCCGGCGCTCTTCCCGACGAAGATCCGCTACGGCGCGCTCGCGATCGGCTTCAACGTGTCGGTGTCGCTCTTCGGCGGCACGACGCCGCTAGTGACGGCGTGGCTCGTCGACAAGACCGGCAATCTGATGATGCCCGCGTACTACCTGATGGGCGCGTCGCTCATCGGCATCGTGTCGGTGCTCGCGCTGCATGAGACGGCGAAAAAGCCGCTCAAGGGCTCGCCGCCCGCGGTGGCGTCGCACTCGGAAGCGCACGCGATTTTGCGCGGCCATCGCGAAGCCGCCGAAATGGACGACGGATTCCCGGAAGGCACGGTTCGCGCGTAAGCGAAAACGTGTAGCGGTGAAAGACGAAGGGCCGGCGCGGCAAAGCGCCGGCCCTTTTTTTCATGCGATCAGCGTGACGATGCGCGCGTCGATGCCGCCCGCGCCGACCTCGAGCAGGCCGACAGTCACCGGCAACTTGAACCGGCGCGGCCCCGCGCTGCCCGGATTGACGAAGAGCACGCCGTCGCGCCGCGCGACGGCCGGCTTGTGCGAGTGCCCGGTCACGACGACATCGACGCCTTCGAGCGGCGCGGGTACGTCCGCGATATCGTGCACGACGTGAATCGTCGCGCCGCCCAGTTCGATGCGCGCGTGCTCCGGCAACGCCGCCACGCTCTCGGCCACGTCGTTGTTGCCGCGCACGACGGTGAGCGGCGCGAGTTGCGCGAGCGCATCGAGCACGTCGCGCCGGCAGATGTCGCCCGCATGGATGATGTGATCGCAGCCGGCGAGCGCGTCGAGCGCTTCGGCGCGCACGAGATTGTGGGTGTCGGAGATGAGGCCGATCTTCATCGCGGCTCAGTGCTCCTCGTTCAGCAAAATGCGCTCGATGCGGCGGTCCGGCACGAGCCACACGGCGGCAACGAGCGCATACATGACGGCCGCGAGCCACGGCTGCCAGAACGAGGCGGCGATGGCGGCGAGATACAGCAGCACGGACAACTTGCCCTTGCGATCCGCGCCGAGCGCGCGTTCGAGCGGCGAGTTCTCGCCGTGCATGGCGATCAGCGCGCGCGTGAGGATGTAATACGCGACGGCCGTCATGAAGAGCACAAAGCCGTAGGCGGCGGTCGGCACGGGACTGAGATGGCTTTCGCCCATCCAGTTCGTCGTGAACGGAAAGAGCGACAGCCAGAACAGCAGATGCAGGTTGGCCCAGAGCACCGAGCCGTTCACGCGCCCGATGGCGTGCAGCAGATGATGGTGATTGCTCCAGTAGATGCCGACGTAGACGAAGCTCAGCACATACGCGCTCAGCACGGGAACGAGCGGCGCGAGCGCGTCGAGCTCGTGGCCGTGCGGCACTTTGAGTTCCAGCACCATGATCGTGATGATGATGGCGATGACGCCATCGCTGAAGGCTTCGAGCCGGGTTTTGCCCATCCTGTGTCCTCGCGCTATGCCGATGCCGGAGCGCTGCACCGTGCATGCGGCTTGCGAGCGGCGGTCCGTCGCCGATTATGCGTGAGGGGCGCGGGCTTGTCATGCGCGCGGGGGCCCGCTTCCCACTTAGCCCCGCTCCGTTTCGGCACGCCACGGCGCAATGGTAGAATCGCGTCCGCCCCCGCCGGGGTGATGAAATTGGTAAACATAGCGGACTTAAAATCCGCCGCCTAACGGCTTGCCGGTTCGAGTCCGGTCCCCGGCACCAGCGCTTTGCCCGTCGCTTGTCGGTTGCCGCATTTCATGGCGGCGGAGCGCGGCCGTCCACACCAGGGAACAGTCATGCATAAAAAAATTCGGTCGATCGCAGCGCTCTTTTCATTAGGCATACTAAGTCTCGCACGCGTGGGAGAAGCGTCCGAACTCGTCACGGCAGACAATTTCAACCGCGCCGAAAGCGATCTCTATTTCAGCCAGACAGTGCAGCGCGCAGGAGGGCTCGGCAAGTTCTCTCATCGCCGCGAGCTTGCGTCGGTCGCATCGCAAGCGGTCGTTCGCACCAATCGGGACACGCTCTATTCAGCGGCCGTTTTCGATCTCGACGCCGGTCCGGTCACCGTCACCATGCCCGATGCGGGCAAGCGGTTCATGTCGCTCATCGCCATCGACGAGGACCAGTACGCGGCGGGCGTCCATTACGGCGCGGGCCGCTACACGTTCGACCGCGCGCACGTCGGCACGCGCTATCTGCTGCTCGGCGTGCGCGTTTTCGTCGATCCGAACACCCCGGCGGACCTCGCCCAGGCGCATGCGCTGCAGGACGCGATCCGTATCGAACAGCCGAACTCCGGCACGTTCGAAGTCCCCGACTGGGACCCTGCAAGCCAGAAAAAGGTGCGTGAGGCCCTGCTCACGCTGGCATCGACGCTGCCCGACACGCGCGGCATGTTCGGCGCGCGCGGCGAAGTGGACCCGGTGCGCCATCTGATTTCGACGGCGTCCGGCTGGGGCGGCAATCCCGAGAAGGACGCGACCTATGTGACCGTGACGCCGCCCGGAAACGACGGCAAAACGGTGTTCAGGCTCACCGTGAAAGACGTGCCGGTCGACGCGTTCTGGTCGATCACCATGTACAACGCGCAGGGCTATCTCGAGAAGAATGCCTACGACGCCTATTCGGTCAACAACATCACGGCGAAGAAGAATGCGGATGGCTCGGTGACGGTCCAGTTCGGCGGCTGCGACGGCGTGGTTCCGAACTGCCTGCCCACCCCGCCCAACTGGACTTACTGGGTGCGTCTCTACCGCCCGCGCGCCGAGATTCTGAGTGGTGCGTGGCGGTTCCCGGAACCGCAGCCCGTTCGTTAGACGGAAAACGGTTGTTTCGAGCCCAACCGCCGCCACATCGAGGCGGGAAGCCTGCCACAACAAGCTGGAGCGGACGTGCAATTCAAACGTTTCAAAATGAGCGCCGCCGCCGCGATCCTCGGCTGCACGATGACCGCGATAACAGCGACAGCCAGCGCCGCGGTCATGGACCTGCAGGTGCGCGTCATCGAGCGCCGCGGCTTCGAGGCGGTGGTCTGGGGCATGTCCGCCGTCAACTTCGACCTGATGGTTCAGGCGATGGCCCGTCTCGCGGGCGGCGACACCAGCAGCAACAAGATCGTGTACTGGTCGCGGCCGTCGAGCTGGAAAAATCAGACGCTCACGCCGAACCCCGACACCATCTATCTGATGCCGTTCTTCGATACGAGCAAGGTCGGCCCGGTCGTGCTGGAAATTCCGCCGGAAGGCGCGGGCACGATCGTCGGCTCGATCGACGACGCCTGGCAGACGGCGCTCGAAGACGTCGGACCCGCTGGCGCGGACAAGGGCAAAGGCGGCCGCTATCTGATTCTTCCGCCGGGCTACGACGGCGAAGTGCCGGGTGGATACATCGTGCTGCGCGCGAACACGTACAGCGGCTTCGCGCTCCTGCGCTCCAATCTGAAGGGCCGCACCGACGCCGAGATCGCGAACGCCGTCGAATACGGCAAGCGCGTCAAGCTGTATCCGCTGAAAGACGCCGCCGCGCCGGGACGAACGATGTTTCTGGACGCGAACGACACGCTCTTCGATTCGACCATTCCCTACGACGCGCGCATCTTCGAGTCGCTTGACCGCGTCGTGCAGAGGGAACCGTGGCTCACGCGCGACAAGGTCATGATCGACATGCTGAAGACCATCGGCATCGAGAAGGGACAGCCGTTCCGCCCGGACGACGACACGCAGGCCGCCCTGCGCAGCGCTGCGAAGGAAGCGCACCAATGGCTCGACAAGCAGTACGAGGCACAGTTCGCGCAGCCGTACTACGGGGGCACGCACTGGGCGCTGCCGGTTTCCGCCGCGCTCGTGCAGGGCCTCGGCGACAACTTCGCCGATCCGAACCGGTATCCGGTGGACGCGCGAGGCATGACCTACACGATCGGCTTTTTCAGCGCGAAGAAGCTCGGCACCGGCCAGTTCTATCTCGCGACGACGCGCGACGGCGCGGGCGGCATGCTCGACGGCGCGCGGACCTACCGGCTGCGCGTGCCGGCGCAAGCGCCCGTGCGCCAGTACTGGTCCGCGACCGTCTATGACCGCGCGACGCATACGCTCGTGCGCGACACCGCGTGGTCGAGCCGCGCATCCAACGATCCGAACGTCCAGAAGAACGCGGACGGCTCCGTCGACCTGTACTTCAGCCCGCAGGCCCCGGCAGGCAAGGAATCCAACTGGATACCCACGCGCGCCAACGGCCAATTCGAGATCCTGTTGCGCTTCTACGGCCCGGAAAAGCCGCTATTCGACAAGACCTGGCGCCTGCCCGATCTCGAACAGGCGTCCTGACCGACGGCATCGCCGCCACGAGCCAGCGCGTCGTAGCCACGGCGCGCTTTATTGAAACCCGGCGCCGCGAAGCGCGACGCATATCGCCGCGCTCAAACCGCAT
Organism: Caballeronia sp. Lep1P3; assembly: GCF_022879595.1. Taxonomy (NCBI): domain Bacteria; kingdom Pseudomonadati; phylum Pseudomonadota; class Betaproteobacteria; order Burkholderiales; family Burkholderiaceae; genus Caballeronia; species Caballeronia sp. Lep1P3. The sequence continues at coordinate 1,981,248 of NZ_CP084265.1, forward strand.
CGAGCAGGCGCTCCGCATCCCTGACCGCGTCGAACAGCGCTTCGATGGGCGAATCGCGGTCCAGCACGCAGACGTGCTCGATATCGAACGGCAGCGCGTCCACGCCGACGAACCGCACCGTACCGCCGAAGCAGTCGCGCGCCCGCCCCTTGCGGACTGACTCGATGTACCGAGGCGTGACATAGAGCGCAACGGGCAGCATGGGACCCTCCGTGGCCGGCTTCGACGGGACGTGCGCCGCCCGGCGGCATCGGACGGTGAGGCAAGTGTAGTCACGCGGGCGTGGCCCCGGCACCCTCGTCCGCAGGGGCCGCACTCCCCTCTTTCGACACCTGCCGCCCGGTGCGCGGTGCGCCCTCAGACGCCATGCCCCAGCACGCGCGCGACGTAGTGCCGGCCCCACGCCTCGCCGTGCGCGAGCGCCTCCGCGACGGTCTGGAACGGACCGTGAGCGCCGGCCATCTCGTCGGACTCGGCTGCGAGCGTCGCGCCGTGCAGCGGCCGCTTGTCGAGACGCGTCACGCGCACCTTCACCGCATGCCCTTCGGCCTCTTCCTGCGCTTGCCCCTCGACGCGGCGCGGCTTCGGCACCGTGTCGAGCGCGAGCAAGTAGTCGCCTGCTTCGATGTCCTTTCGCATGGCAGCCGCCTCCGTCATCGGATTGTGCTCCGGCGCGAAGGCGTCGAAAAGAATGCATTTCGCTTGGCCGCGTCGAGCGGCGCCGACCAAAGCCCGCGCCAGCAGAGCTTGCGCGTCTCCAGTATCATCGGCGCTCCCCGCCAGCCCGTCCGCCCGTCCCCGAAAAGAACCATGTCCGCGTCATCGCACGAGTCGCCGCAATCGTCACACGATCACACGTCAGGCCGCCATCCCCACTACTCGCGCGGGACGCTGTGGCTGCTCGCGACCATCGCGGGCGTGTCGGTCGCGAACATCTATTTCAATCAGCCGCTGCTCGGCGACTTTCGCGCGTCGTTTCCCGGCAGCGCGTATCTGATCGGCGCGGTGCCCGCCGCCACGCAACTCGGCTACGCGCTCGGCATGCTCGTGCTCGCGCCGCTCGGCGACCGCTTCGACCGGCGCATGCTGATCCTGCTGCAGCTCGCGGCGCTGGGCGTGGCGCTCGTCGTCGCGGCCACCGCGCCGACGCTCGCCGTGCTGATCGCGGCGAGCCTCGCGATCGGCGTCGTCTCGACCATCGCGCAACAGGCCGTGCCGTTCTCCGCCGAACTCGCGCCGGCAGCGGAGCGCGGCCACGCGGTCGGCACGGTGATGAGCGGTCTGCTGCTCGGCATCCTGCTGGCGCGCACGGTCTCCGGCTTCGTCGCGCAGTACTTCGGCTGGCGCGCGGTGTTCGGCGCATCGGTGGCGGCGACCATCGCGCTCGCGGTGATCGTCGTCATGCGGCTGCCGAAGAGCCGCCCGACTTCGACGCTTTCCTACGGTAAGCTGCTCGTCTCGATGTGGCATCTGACTGCCGAAAACCCCGGCCTGCGCGAGGCGGCGCTCACGGGCGGCGCGCTCTTCGCCGGCTTCAGCGCGTTCTGGTCGCTGCTGACGCTGCTTCTCGCCGGCGAGCCGTTTCATCTTGGCCCGCAAGCGGCGGGACTCTTCGGCATCGTCGGGGCGGCGGGCGCGCTCGCCGCGCCGCTCGCGGGCAAATCCGCGGACAGGCGCGGGCCGCGCGCGGTCATTTCGCTGTCGATCGCGCTCGTGGCCGCGTCGTTCGTCGTTTTCGCGCTGTCGGCGCGCAGCATCGCGGGACTCGTGGTCGGCGTGATCGTGCTCGATATCGGCGTGCAGGCCGCGCAGATCTCGAATCAGTCGCGCATCTATGCGCTCAAGCCCGAGGCGCGCAGCCGCGTGAACACGGTGTACATGGTGGGATATTTCATCGGCGGCGCGGCGGGATCGGCGCTGGCCTCGCTCGCCTGGCACGCGATGGGCTGGAGCGGCGTGTGCATCGTCGGGCTGGCGACGACCGGACTCGCCGGCTTCAGTCATTGGCGAGGCCGCGAGCGGCGGCTTATCGCGCCCGGCGGACGCTGAGTCGGCCATCGGCGCTAAGTCACGGATCAAAGACAGACGTCAGACGCGCTCGCGCGCGTAGTCGCAGAGCGCGTCGAGCACGCGATCGAATTCCAGCGACTTGTCGAAGAAATGGCGCACGCCGTATTGCAGGCATCGCTCGCGATACGCCGGCAGCGCGTGATTCGTGAGCACGACGACGAACGCCGTCTCCGCCACGCCCGATGTATCCGCGTGCCTGAGCCACGCCAGCACGTCGATGCCCGAGCCGCGCTTCAGTTGCAGATCGACGATAACCGCATCGAAACGCTGCGTCGATAAAAGCGCGATGGCGTCGTCGGGCGCATCCGCGAAAGCGCTCACGCGCCACGGGCCGAGCGCGTCGATCGCCTCGGTGAGACTGCGCCGGATCAGCGGCGAATCCTCGATCAGGAGCACCGCGAGCGGCGCGCCGCGCGGCTTGTCCTGTCGAGTCGTATCGTCGGTGATGATGTCGTCGCCCACGGCGGGCATCCTCCGTCAAGCGCTACTCGATCAACCCGTTCTTGATCGCGTAGTAAGTGAGGTCGGCGTTGTTGGAAAGCCGCATCTTCTCCAGCACGCGCGCGCGATACGTGCTCACCGTCTTCACCGACAAATGCAGTTCCTGCGCGATCTCGGTCGGAATGCGCCCGCCCGCGAGCTTGCAGAAAATCTGGAACTCGCGCTCGGACAGCATTTCGTGCGGCCGCTCGGTCGCGGGCTTATCGAGCTTGTCGGCGAGCGCATCGGCGATGAACTCGGACAGATACCGATGCCCGCGCGCCACCGTGCGAATGGCGCGCACGATCTCGTCAGGCGCGGCGTCCTTGTTCAGATAGCCGTTCGCGCCCGCCTTGAGCAGGTTGATCGCGTACTGGCTCTCGGGAAAGCCCGAGAGCATCAGCACGCCCTGTTGCGGCCGGAGCTGCTTGATGACGCGCAACGTGTCCACGCCATTCTTGTCCGGCATCGCGATGTCGAGCAGCACGACATCGAACGCCTGCTCGCGCACGAGCGCGATGGTTTCATCGCCCGTCGAGGCTTCCGCCGCCACTTCCATGTCGGGCTCGTCCGCGACGAACTGCCTGAACCCGCTGCGCACGATCGCGTGATCGTCGGCTATCAAGACTCGAATCATTCAGGCCATCCGCGCTTGGTCGAAGTCACAGTGCTTTCGGGCGATACGCGGCGCGCGTCGCGGCGCGCATCGCTTCGCGAAGGCATCGCTCAACCGTTGCGGCCTTCGAGCAGGTCGGCCATGTCGTCGGCATGCTCTTCCTCGACGGCGAGAATCTCCTCGAAGATGCGGCGCGTGGTGACGTCCTTGTCGCCGAGATAGCGAATGATTTCGCGGTACGTATCGATCGCGATGCGCTCGGCGATCAGATTCTCGCGAATCATGTCGATGAGGTCGGCGCCTTCCTTGTACTCGGAATGCGAACGCGACTTGAGGCTGTCCGGCGCGAAATTCGGCGCGCCGCCCAACTGGACGATGCGTTCCGCGAGCATGTCGGCGTGTTCCTGCTCCTCGGTCGCGTGTTCGGCGAATTCCCTCGCGACCGCTTCCGAATGGATGCCCTTCGCCATGAAATAGTGGCGCTTGTAGCGCAGCGTGCAGACCCACTCGGTCGCGAGCGCGTCGTTGAGCAGCTTGAGCACGGTCTCGCGGTCCGCGCCGTAGGTCGACGTGACGGGGCCCTCGTCCATGTGCTGCCGCGCGTCGTTGCGAATCTTCTCCACATCGAGAACGAAAGCGTCCGAAGACTGGCCCGGCGTGTTCGATACAGCAGACGAATTGGACATTTGATTTGCTCCTGTGGATTGGGTGAGTGACGGCTGCGATTAACGGATGCGTGAGCAGGCCCGCGCGTGCGGTTTCATAGAGGCCCGCTATCCGATCAACGCGTCCGATGCACGCGGCATGCCCGCTCGCCGAAAACATCGAACGAGAAGCACGCGAGCGCACCGGCGGGCCTCGTTACGACGACGGCGGCCGGTGCGGGAACAGCCAAGCGGCGCGCGTCAGGTCCTGAACACGCCGAGCAACAGCGTAACCACGAACACGACGAGAAAAATATAAAACAGGATCTTCGCGATTTCAGCGGCGCCGGCCGCGATGCCCGTGAATCCGAACACGGCCGCGATAATTGCGATGACGAAAAATACGGCTGCGTAATGAAGCATGGGACCCTCCTCGTTGATTGTTCTCAGGTCGGGCCGGGCCGCTTCCGCTCTCGCTCTCGCTGCGAGGCCCGGCGATGCTTGGCGCCCAGCGTCTTGCGTTTTGCGTCCGAAAGGCCGCTAATCGACCGCTTTTTTCGTAATCACGAAACCCAGCACCAGAAACACAACGCACAGAATCAGGAACAGCACGAACAGAAATTTCGCGATCGTGGCCGCGCCCGCGGCGATGCCCGTGAAGCCGAGAAGCCCGGCAATCACCGCGACGATCGCAAAGAACAATGCCCATCTCAGCATGATCGTTCCCCGTAGAAGTGGATGACGAGCACCATGCTAGTCGCGGGTTTCGTCACGCGCACTCGGGCTGGCTCCTTTTTTGCTGTGAGAATCCACCGACATATGCTTTCAATCGGCTGCGCGGGCGAGTCATCCGCTCGCCAAAGCGCCGAGCCGACGAACGACGCCATGAGCCACACGCCACCCGCCACGCTGTCCACGCTTCCCGAGCTTTGCGCCGTTGCGCATGACGCCGCGCCGCCTTCGCCCGAGACCGCCCGCGCGAAAACCAGCGGCTTCTCGCGCATCAACGAATGGATGCACCGCTATAGCTGGGCGGTCGCGATGACCGTTGCCATCGTCATCACGGTCGGCGGGCTCGTGATACTGGAGTCGGGGCGCATGCGCATCGCCGCCGAATACGAGACCGCGCTCGACGCGAAAAGCGCCACCGCGCAGCTTTCCGCGCTCGCCGCCGATATCGGAACACTCACCGCCCAGCGCGACGCCTTCGCGATCAAGCCGGAAGCGGCGCACCGCGCGCAATTCGAGCAGACGGTCGCCCATGTGCGCCGAGCGCTTGCCACGCTCGATGCCTATTACCGGCGCATCGGCGACGACACCGCGCTTGCGAGCTTCGCGCAGATCAGCGCGGCATCGAGCGATGCGATCGGCCGCGCGACGGCGGCTTCCTCGGGCGTGTCGAACGCGTCGAACGCGCCGGCTGACAACGACGCCACGCTCGATGCCGCCCTTTCGCTGCTGCGCCTGAACGAGGAGCAGCGCGCGCAACACGCGCTCGATGCGAGCCGCGCCGATCAGCGCATCTCGACGCTGTGCGTCGGCGCGTTGTGCGCGCTAAACATCGTGTTGTTTCTGCTTCTGTTTCGCAATCTCGGCATTCAGCTCGACAAGCAGGATCGCGTGCAAAAGAAACTCATCACGCAGCAGGAAGAACTGGATCAGCTCGTCTTCGAGCGCACGCGGCAACTGGAAGCGCTCGCGTGGCATCTTCAGTCGGTGAGCGAAAACGAGAAGACGGAACTCGCGCGCGAACTCCACGACGAACTCGGCTCCATCCTGACCGCGAGCAAGATGGATGTCGCGTGGGTGCGCGGCAAGCTGAAGACGAGTGAGCCCGCGATGGCCGAGAAGCTCTCGCGCGCCATCGGCAATCTGGATCAGGGCATTGCACTCAAGCGCCGCATCATCGAGGACATGCGGCCGACGGTGCTCGCGAACTTCGGCCTCGTGACGGCGTTGCGCTCGCTCGCCGACGAAGCCGCGCAGCGCAACGGCTGGACCGTTCAGTTCGATTTGCCTGGCGAGGACGTCAAGCTCGGCGAAGCGATCGAGATCGCGCTCTTCCGGGTCGCTCAGGAAACGCTCACGAACGCGGCGAAGTACGCGCGCGCGAGTTGCATCGGTATCGCGCTGACGATGGACGCGGCGAACGTTTCGCTGCACATCACGGACGACGGCATCGGCATCAGGCCGCAAGACCTGAAGCGCACGCAGACGCACGGACTCGTCGGCATGCGCCAGCGCGTGTCGGCGCGCGGCGGGCGCTTCGAGATCGAGCGGGCGAAGCCGCATGGCACGAGCATCCGCGTGTCGATGCCGCGCGAACGCGCAGCGGATGCCGCATCGGTCGCGCTCGCCGCGAGCGATTTCGCCGACGCCCGCGCGCGCCCGGCCGCGTAGGACGATGCCGACGCGAAATGCGGAACGTGCCGACATCAAAAACCCAGCGGTGCCTACAGCCGGCGCTCGCGCACTTTTTTAAGATTGTTCACACCGGTGAGGCCTATCGAGCGATGCGGCCGAGCCATACAGAATCAACCGACGCCACTCACTTAAAGGGAAATGGAACATGACTCGAATCATCGCTTTGCTGCTGATCGCCGGCACCGCTGCGCTCGCGGGCTGCAACACCGTCTCGGGCGCAGGCCAGGACATCTCGAAGGGCGGGCACGCGATCACGAATTCCGCCGAAGAACACAAGTAAGCCCGGTTTCTGACACGACACAAAGCGTAAGTTCAGCGCGTATTTCCTGTCTCCCCGCCGCCAGAATGCGGCGGGATTTTTTTTGCCTGATGAGCGGCGACATGAAAAAACCCGCCCGGTCGCCCGGGCGGGTTTCGTCGCTGCGCCTTCGGAACGCGGCGTCGGACGGCTTATTGCGTGTTGGGCAGCTCGATGGCCGGCTGTTGCGTATTGCCGCCTTGCGCCACCAGCACGCGAATGCTGTTCGGCACCACTTGCGAGAGCGCATTGCCCGCGGGCAGCGTCGTCACGAGCCAGTCGGCATTGTTCGCGAGATCGAACGACGCCGACTTGTACACCGGCGTCTTCGAACCCGGCAGCGTCGCGATGAGTTGATAGGTGCCGCCCGAGACGTAGATCGAGTCCTGCGTCGTCGCGGGCACCGCGTTCTTGAACGCGACGCTCGCCATCGTCGGATTGACGGCGCCGATGTCCGCGCCCGGCGCGACCAGATACAGATCGAGGTTCTGCGCATTCGCCGATGCATTGAACCCGCGCACGCGCGCGCTGCCCGAAAGCAGCCCCTTGTCGAACGGATCGTCGATGACGGCGATCGACGGCAGGAAGCCCGCGTCGGGCAGCGCGATCACCGTGTACTCGTGACCCTTCGCGGCATCGCTGATGCTGCTGTCGCTCGCGAGCGTCGTCGCCGTATCCACGGCCGCATACGAGAAGTTGTGCTGGCCGGTGCCGATGTTCGCGAAGTTGGTCACGGCCTTGTAGCCGAGGTTCGGCTGCAGCACCTTGCCGTTATCGTAGAAGTCGACGTTCGGGCCGCTCGGAATGGCGTGGATGAAATGGACCTGCGGCTGCGTGAGGCCGAGTTCCTTGCCGACGTCGTCCGAGCTTCCGCCGCAAGCGGACACGAGCGCGGCGACGGCGGCAAGCGCCGTAACGGTGCGAATGATCTTCATGTGCCACCTTCCTTTTTCTGATCGTTGGGCTTGGGTCTCGAGGACGCGCGAGAAGCGCGCTCGCCGCCTCGTTTCTGGCTGCTGAAGCCCGCGTCGATGGAACGTCGCGGGGCGCCGGAAACGAGCAACGTCCGTGCCCCGTTGCGGTGCGCGCAAGGCGTCGAATGGCTGCGAAGCCTTGTCCGGAAAGGCTTCCCGAATCATTAGAGGAATTGCTCGGGATGCGGGGAAACGCAAGCTCGCAGCAGCAGCGCGTATGACGCCACGCGCGGCGAACGGCGGTTCTTACAAACGCAGGAAGAATCAGACGAGCCCGCGCCGCCGGTAATCGAACCAGAGCGACAGCGCGACACTCGACAGAATGACGGCCGTCGCGATGACGGTCCAGCGCGTGATGGCTTCGCCGAGCAAGAGCGCGCCGAGCAGCACCGCGACCACCGGATTCACGTACAGGCAACTCGTCGCGACGATCGTGCTCGTCTGCCGGATCAGGAAGTTGTACGCGACGTAGGCGGCCATCGAACCGATCAGCATCAGATACAGGAACGACACGCCCGCGCCGAAGCCGACGTGCGTGAGCCGCTCGCCGGAGAGCAGCGCGATGGTCGTCGCGATCAGCCCGCCCAGCCCGATCTGAAGCGCGGTGGACATCAGCAGGTCGGACGGCTGCGACAGGCGGCTCGCGAGATGCGCGCCGCCCGCCCAGAAGACCGCCGCGCACAGAATGGCGAGCGTGCCGTAAGTCGAACTCGACGACGGATCGCCGTGATTGAGCAGCACGATGCCGACGAGCCCCAGCCCCACCGCGCTCCACTCGCCCTTGCTGACGCCGCGACCCGCGAGCGCGGCGAAGATCGTCGCGAAAAGCGGGACCGTCGCGACCATGACGGCGGCTGTCCCGGTCGCGACCGTGCGCATGCCGTAGGCCATCATCCCGCTCGACAGCCCTTCGAGCAGCGTGCCGACGAGCGCCGCGTTGCGCACTTCGCGCGCGCTCGGCCACACCGCCTTGCGATGCACGGCGATCGCGAAAAGCCCGATGCCGGCGAAGAGATTGCGCAGCCCGCCGAGCATCAGCGGCGGAAAGGAATCGAGCGCCAGATGAATCCCGAGATACGTCGATCCCCAGACGAGATAGACGACGGCGAGCGCCAGCACGATCGGCCCCTTGCGGGAGCGCGGCGCGCGAAACGGAAAGCGATCGGGTACGGAGAAAGGCAGACGCGGCGGCAAGGCGGACATGCGTTACTCCGCGATGCTGGCCGGCCGCGCGGCGCGGCCAGAAAAGACGTGACGGCCAGCGGCGAACCGAGCGCACGGCGGGCGTGCGCAACGCGCTTGTTGCGCGGTGAAACCGGGAAAACACGGCAGCATGATGAAGCGATGGAGTGCGGATTGAAGTGCCGAGATGGCGGCGCAGGCGAAACGCGCTGTGATGAAACGCCGCGATCCGGGTAATCCCGAAAAAGCGGCGCCCGCCATTATGCAGCAAGCGCCATCGGCGAAACGGGCATTTCGCGAATGGTTGCCAGAACGCGACGCCGCAGTGTATGGTGTCGGCTGCTAACGCGGGGGTCCTGCGCGGCACATCGCGATTCCGGTCGGCTTCATTGACCGTTTCGTCCGTGTCTCGTGGGTGAGAAATACCCTTTGAACCTGATCTGGATAATGCCAGCGCAGGGAAGCGTTCGGGCCCAGACGCTTTCGGTTTTCTTCTACGCGTCACGCTTGCCGGCCCGCACCTTTCCATCTCGTTCTTCCCTGTTTAGCTCCTGAGTCAGCCGAGCTCGACGGCGTTCGTTCGCGCGTCGGCGCTGCATCGGCGAAACATTCGTCCCAACGCAATCGCTTGCATGGGACCGCGGCGAGCGCATACGCGCCGACTGCGGTCGACAAGGAGAGACAGCATGAATGCCAACCCGAAGTTTCTGTCCGAAAACGCCGTCGTGGATGCCGCCGCCATCGCGCCGCTTCCCAATTCGCGCAAGGTCTACGTGACCGGCTCGACGCCCGGCATCCGCGTGCCGATGCGCGAGATCACGCAGTCGGATACGCCCGATGGCTTCGGCGGCGAGAAGAATCCGCCCGTCTACGTGTACGACACGTCAGGCCCGTACACCGATCCCGACGCTTCCATCGACATCCGCTCGGGCCTGTCCGCGCTGCGCGCCGGCTGGATCGACGCGCGCGGTGACACCGAAGAACTCGCCGGGCTATCCAGCGAATTCGGCCGCGAACGCGCCGCCGATCCGAAGACGGCCGAACTGCGCTTTCCCGGTCTGCATCGCAAGCCGCGCCGCGCGCTCGCGGGCAAAAACGTCACGCAGATGCACTACGCCCGCGCGGGCATCGTCACGCCCGAGATGGAGTTCATCGCGATTCGCGAAAACCAGCGACGCGCCGAGTATCTCGAGAGCCTCAGAACGAGCGGCCCGAACGGCGAAAAGCTCGCGCAGATGATGGGCCGCCAGCATCCCGGGCAGGCGTTCGGCGCGGCGGCCTTCGGCAAGGACGCACTGAAGGCGATCACGCCCGAATTCGTGCGCGAGGAAGTGGCGCGCGGCCGCGCGATCATCCCCGCGAACATCAATCACCCGGAAAGCGAGCCGATGATCATCGGCCGCAACTTCCTCGTGAAGATCAACGCGAACATCGGTAATTCGGCGGTCAGCTCGTCCATCGGCGAGGAAGTCGACAAGATGACCTGGGCGATCCGCTGGGGCGGCGACACCGTGATGGACCTCTCGACCGGCAAGCACATCCACGAAACGCGCGAGTGGATCATCCGAAATTCGCCGGTGCCAATTGGCACGGTGCCGATCTATCAGGCTTTGGAAAAGGTGAACGGCAAAGCCGAAGACCTGACGTGGGAAATCTTTCGCGACACGCTGATCGAGCAGGCGGAGCAAGGCGTCGATTACTTCACGATCCACGCGGGCGTGCGCCTGCAATACGTGCCGCTGACGGCGAACCGCATGACGGGCATCGTGTCGCGCGGCGGCTCGATCATGGCGAAGTGGTGCCTCGCGCATCACAGGGAGAGCTTCATCTACGAGCACTTCGAGGACATCTGCGAAATCATGAAGCAATACGATGTCTCGTTCTCGCTCGGCGACGGCCTGCGCCCCGGCTCCATCTACGACGCCAACGACGAAGCGCAACTCGGCGAACTCAAGACGCTCGGGGAACTCACGCAGATCGCGTGGAAGCACGACGTTCAGGTGATGATCGAAGGCCCCGGCCACGTGCCGATGCAGCTCATCAAGGAGAACATGGACCTGCAGCTGGAATGGTGCGACGAGGCGCCGTTCTACACGCTCGGGCCGCTCACCACCGACATCGCGCCGGGCTACGACCACATCACGTCGGGCATCGGCGCGGCGATGATCGGCTGGTTCGGCACCGCCATGCTCTGCTACGTGACGCCGAAGGAACACCTCGGACTGCCGAACAAGGACGACGTGAAGGAAGGCATCATCACCTACAAGCTGGCGGCGCACGCGGCCGATCTGGCGAAGGGTCATCCGGGCGCGCAGGTGCGCGACAACGCGCTCTCGAAGGCGCGCTTCGAATTCCGCTGGGAGGATCAGTTCAATCTCGGTCTCGACCCGGACAAGGCGCGCGAATTCCACGACGAGACGCTGCCGAAGGATTCGGCGAAGGTCGCGCATTTCTGTTCGATGTGCGGCCCGCACTTCTGCTCGATGAAAATCACGCAGGACGTGCGCGATTTCGCGGCGAAGCAGGGCGTCTCCGAGACCGACGCGCTCACGCACGGCATGCAGACGAAAGCGATCGAGTTCGTGAAGAAAGGCGCGGAGATTTACCAGCCGACCTGATGCAGCGATGCACTGACGGCATGACGACGAGGGGCCCGCCGCGCACGCGTGCGGCGGGGCCGTTTCGCCGATTCGGGCATCTTTCATGCTGCTTTACGAACGAACCGGCGAAAACGCGCGGCAGGCGTTCGGCTGTCCGCATCGACATCCGCCTCGCCGCTGCCGATTCATTCCATCATCGTATTGGAGAGTCGACATGAAAAACATCAAACAAATCGGCGCCGCTGCAACCCTCGTAGCTCTCTTCGCCGGACTCACCGGCTGCGACAGCATGACGACGCGTCAGCGCGATACCGCCATCGGCGCGGGCGTGGGCGCGGCGGGCGGCGCCGTGATCGGCGGCGGCGCACTCTCGACGCTCGGCGGCGCGGCGGTCGGCGGGATCATCGGCAATCAGGTCGGCAAGTAAGCGCCGGTTTCGGGCGAGCGGCGCGCTCGACGTTGCCGCGTGCCGCCGTTCGAAAGACCGTTGTTTCATGTCTGTTACAGGAAGCGATACCGGCCATCGTACTGACACGGCGTGCTGCGCGCCGGACGCATCGATCGACTAAGCTTCTCCTTGACGGACCGGTTCGGTTGAGACCGCTTGAACCTCACAAGTCCGGAAAACAAGCTGTATGCAAGGAGCAGCATCATGAATTCCCCCCGTTTCATTCCCGGACCCAAGGCAGCCGTGGCCGCGCTTGCCGCGGCAGTGCTGTTGAGCGGCTGCTATTACCCGTATCCCGATTACCCGGCTTATTACTACCCGACCGTCAACGCGGCTTACGCCCAGCGCGAATTCGTGGTGCCGCAGCAAGGCGCGTCGGCGGCATCGGCCGCGTCGGGCGCGGCGTACTCGACCGCGCCGGTGCAGTATCAATACGCGGCGGTATCGCCGGGCGTCGATTACTACGCGCCCTATCCGGCGTATGCGTATTACCCGCCTTATCCGTATGCGGCGTATGGAGCGTATCCGGCCTATTACGGCTATGGCTATCCCGCGATCTCCGTCGGCTTCGGCTACTGGGGCGGCGGCGGATGCTGCTGGGGCCGTGGATACGGCTGGCACGGCGGCGGCGGATGGCACGGCGGCGGCGGCTGGCATGGCGGCGGCACTGGCTGGCAAGGCGGCCACGGCGGGTTCGGCGGCGGCCACGGCGGGTTCGGTGGCGGCGGCCACGGACACTGAGCCACGCAAGCACGCGACGACATCGCGCGTGCGACAAAAATCGCTGAAATCGAACCACGAAACGCCTGCGCGTAACACACCTGCAACATTTTCCGATGCAATGCGCCGCGCGCGTCCCGCGCGCGCATCGGTTCGCCATCGCACTTTCCTTTTCCGACAAGCGTTTGGCGGATATCGCCAGACGATTGGCACGGTTCTGGCTATCTACCGTCCCAGTTTGCCGCGATGCGACGGCGCGCCGCCGTCGCCAACTTCCGTTCTCGGGGATCGGACATGATGGCTTTTGTGTTTTTTCTGCTCTGGATGCTCGCTTCTCTCGCCCTTCTGACCGTCTGGGTGTTCCGGCAAACGCCGTCCACGGTGGATGACAACGGCGCGGCCGTCGAGGGCTGACTGCGGGCTTTCACGGCTTGACGGAGTCCATCCGTCACCTATTCTTAGTGGGCGCGTTATGCGGGTGCTTAAAGCGGCGGCCGCCGCTCCCGCTGATGGAACAACGACACTCCACGCGCATGGCGGCTCGCGGCCGCCGCCTCGCCAACACAAGAAACGGAGACCCGATGTTCCATCAGCTACTCACCCCCATTGCGAATTCCCTGGCGCTCTCGTTCATCGTTGCGGCGCTGCCTATCGTCGTCGTGCTGGTGCTGCTCGGCTGGGCGAGACGGCCCGCCTGGCAGGCATCGCTCGCCGGCCTGATCGTCGCGCTGATCATCGCGGTGGCGGGATGGGGCTTTCCGGTCGGCCTCGCGCTGAATTCGGTCGCGGCGGGCGCGGTCTTCGCGCTGTGGCCGGTCATGTGGATCGTGTTCGCCGCGATCCTGCTCTATAACGTCGCGCAACGCTCCGGACGATTCGAGGCCTTTCGCCTCTGGATGGTCGATAACCTTCCGAACGACCGGCGCATCGTGCTCGTCGTGATCGGCTTCTCGTTCGGCGCGCTGCTGGAAGGCATTTCCGGTTTCGGCACGCCGATCGCGATCACCAGTTCGCTGCTGATCCTGCTCGGTTTCCCGACGCTCGAAGCGCTCACCTTCACGCTGATTTTCAACACGGCGCCGGTGGCCTTCGGCGCGCTCGGCGTGCCGATCACCGTGCTCGGCGCCGTCACGCACCTGCCGACCGACGCGCTCGCGAAAATGGTCGGCCGCCAATTGCCGCTCTTCGCGTTCTTCCTGCCGTTCTATGTGATCGGCATCTACGCCGGCTTTCGCAACATGCTGCGCGTGTGGCCGGTGCTGCTCGTCTCGGGCGGCGCGTTCGCGCTCACGCAGTACGTGACGTCGAACTACATCAGCTATGCCCTGACCGACGTGCTTTCGTCGCTCGTCTCGCTGATTCTCACGATTGCTTTCCTGCGCGTATGGAAGCCCGCGCCGGACGAGCGCTTCGCCGTGAACGTCGATCGCCTCGCGCAGACGCGCGCGACGGTTCCGGGCGCGCAGGGCTGGCTGCCGTGGATCGTGGTGTCGGTGGTCGTGATCGTGTGGACGGTGGCGAAGATCTTCATGATCGGCGATGTGAAGGTCCCCTGGCCGGGCCTCGACAAGGCGGTCTACATCACGCTCTATAACCAGCCGTATGGCGCGATCTGGGACTTTCAGCCGCTCGCGACCGGCACGGCGATTCTCGTCGCGGCGATCATCACGGCGGCGCTCGTCAAGCTGCCGGCGCGCCAATTCGGCGCGGCGATCGCCGATACGTGGATCCAGACGCGCATCGCGATTCTCACGGTCGCGACGATCGTCGGGCTGGCTTATCTGATGAACTACTCGGGCATGAACTACACGCTCGGCCTGGGCGTGGCTTCTGTCGGGCCGTTCTTTCCGCTCGTGTCGGCGTTCCTCGGTTGGGTCGCGGTATTCCTCTCGGGCAGCGATACGTCGGGCAATGCGCTCTTCGGCAATCTGCAGGTCGTGGCGGCGCATCAGCTCAATCTGAATCCCGTGCTGATGGCCGCGACGAACTCCTCGGGCGGCGTCATGGGCAAGATGATCTCGCCGCAGAATATTTCGACGGGCGTCGCCACCACGGAACTGAAGGGCAAGGAAGGGCTTGTTTTTGCGCGGACGTTCAAGCATTCGATTCTGCTGACCATCCTGCTCGGCGTGCTCGTCTGGCTGCAGCAGAACGTGCTGACGTGGATGATCCCGCCGCATTGAACGGGGTTTCCTGCGGTTCGGCTCGGTGCCATGTCCGTCGGGCGGGGTTCCGCTTCGTGCGCCCGCGGAGCAACGCGGGCAACCCGATACCCCTGCGCGCGTCGTCATGTACGTACCGCGCGCGCCTCCGACCTCGAATGAAACAGCAAGGCTCGCATGAGCCATCGCGGGTAACGTGTCGGTTCGCCCTGAACCGCACACGTCACCGGCGCGAGCCTGCCCGATCGCTCGGTCTTCCGGCTCGCCGCACGGTGTAACATGCGCGGACTTTTAATCAGCAGTCTTGAAGTCCATCGCCATGTCCATCGTCAATTTGTTGCAATTAATCGTGCTGGCCGCCATGTGGGGCGCGTCGTTCCTGTTTATCCGAGTGGGTGTCGCCGAGTTCGGCGTCGCGCCGCTCATGGCCGTGCGCGTCGGGATCGGCGCGCTCTTCCTCGTCGCGATGCTGCTCGCGCGCGGCTCGTTTTCCACCACGCTCAGGACGATGCGCGCCCGCGCGGTGCCGCTCTTCGTCGTCGGCATCCTCAATTCGGCGGCGCCGTTCTGCCTCTTCGCGTTCGCGGAACTGACGCTTTCGGCGGGCGCCACGTCCGTCATCAACGCGACGACCCCGCTCTTTGGCGCGCTCGTCGCCTACCTCTGGCTCAAGGACCGCCTGACCGCCATGCGCACCATCGGCATGGCGATCGGATTCGCGGGCGTGCTGCTGCTCGTATTCAACCAGATCGCGACGCAAGGCGCGCACGACGCGGCTTCGTCCGGACTGCCCCTGCGCGGCATGCTGGCGGCGGGCGCGGCGCTCGCGGCATCGGCGCTGTATGGCATCGCGGGCAACTTCGCGAAGAAGTATCTGATGGACGTCGATGCGACGACCAATGCCGCCGGAAGCATGATCGGCGCGTCCGTTGCGCTTGCGCCGCTTGCCGCGATGAGCTGGCCCGCGACGCCGGTTTCCGCGCACGCCTGGGGCGCGGTGATCGCGCTCGGCGTGTGCTGCACGGGCATCGCCTATTTTCTCTACTTCCGGATCGTGGCGTCGGCGGGTCCGGCCCGCGCGATGACCGTCACGTTCGTCATTCCGCTCTTCGGCATCTTGTGGGGCGCGTTATTTCTGGACGAGCATGTGTCGCTTGTGATGCTCGAAGGATGCGCCGTGGTGCTGGCGGGAACGGCGCTCGCAACGGGCATGGTGAAGCGGCTGCCGTTCTCGGCGCGCAAGGCGGCGCTGCGGTGAGTTGGCTGGGGGCGGCGATTTGATCGAAAGCGCCCGTTTTCGATTTCGCGGTGCAAGGCGGCGCGGCGGTAAGCAGCTTCAAGCGGCGATTCGTCGAAGCCGAAACCGCGCGCGTGTGACTCGTCATGCATCGAAGGATGCGGCGGCGTGCTGGCGGGAACGGCGCTCGCAATGGGCATCGTCAAGCGGCTGCCGTTCGCGGCGCGCAAGCCAGCGCTGCGCAAGCCGTTCCGGGACGACGATCCGCCAAACCCAAAACTGCGTTCGAGGCCGCCGTAACGCACGTTGCGCGCGGCGTCTCGAACGCGGTTTGAGCGCACAGGTTCCCTTTCGAAAAGGCGCGCAGCAAAAGTGTCCGTCGCGCTTGAGACGCTGCCGGCACACGCCGGCGATCCACCGGCGAACCACGAGCCGCCTAGAAACCACCCGCCCCTACTCCCCCCGCACCGCCCCGCGCCCCGCCTTCACCGCGCCGCGCTTCAATTTCCCTTCCACGCGACGCACCTGCGATGCCCGCGTCGGCTTCGTCGCGACGCGCTTGCGCCGCGTGACGCTCACGCTGCGCACGAGTTCGTCGAGCCGCGCGAGCGCCGCCGCGCGATTCATGTCCTGCGTGCGATGCTCCTGCGCCTTGATGACGATGACGCCATCGCGCGTCACGCGGCTGTCGGCGAGCGCGAGCAGCCGCGCCTTGATGTGCTCCGGCAGGGACGACGCGCGGATGTCGAAGCGCAAATGGATCGCGCTCGACACCTTGTTGACGTTCTGCCCGCCCGCGCCCTGCGCGCGAACGGCCGTCAGTTCGATCTCACCGGGCGCAATCGCGAGGCTATCGGTCATCACGTTCACTCCTTCGATAAAGCAAGCCGCGCCATTCTCGACGCGAGGCCCGAATCGCGGCGCGTCGGCGCATCGACGGCCTGCGCGAAGATCGTCGCCGAGCCGATCACCTCGATGCGGCGGCGCGCACGCGTGATCGCCGTGTAGACCAGCTCGCGCGACAGCACGCGCACGAAACCCGCCGGCAGGACGAGCGCGGCATGATCGAATTCGGAACCTTGCGACTTGTGGACCGTCAGCGCGAACGCCGTATCGTGTGGCGGCAGCGCGGCGGGCGACACGTAGCGCAGCGATCCGTCCGCGAGCCTGAACGTCACACGCAGCGCGCCGTCCGCGCCCGGCAGCGCGATGCCGATATCGCCGTTGAAAAGCCCGAGCGCGTAGTCGTTGCGCGTCACGATCACCGGCCGTCCGGCGAACCACTGCGCTCCGAGTGCAAGCGCGATGCCCGCCTGCTCGCGCACGCTCGCCGCGATGCGCGCGTTCAACTCGTCGACGCCGCGCGGACCTTTGCGCGTGGCGCAGAGCACGCGGAAGCGGTTGAGCGCGTCGAAGAGCCGGGCTTCGCCTTCCGGCGCCGCGCCCGCTGCCGCCCGGCGCGCTTCGAGCACCGACGACAGCGCGTCCGCGTAGCCGCCGAAGCCCTTCGCAAGATGCGCGAGCGTGCGCTCGGTGAGCGCGGGATGCGCGTCGTCGATGAGGACGGCGGCGGGCGCGGCGGCGGCGTCATGCTGTGCGGCGGCGGATTGCGTCGCGTCGAGCGCAGCGAGGCACGCCTCGACGTCGCCGTTGCGAATCGCGAT
This sequence comes from Caballeronia sp. Lep1P3, assembly GCF_022879595.1. Lineage (NCBI taxonomy): Bacteria > Pseudomonadati > Pseudomonadota > Betaproteobacteria > Burkholderiales > Burkholderiaceae > Caballeronia > Caballeronia sp. Lep1P3. Next base: position 1,998,767 of record NZ_CP084265.1, read on the forward strand.
CGACAGGCGGCCGATCGCCGAATCCAGCCCGAAGCGATAGTTCCGCGCGAGCCAGACAACGCAATCGGTGAGCGGCGCGTCGTTGGCCGGCGCGGGCATGTCGTCGTCCTGCGGGGCGGTGTCGATCGTGGCGAAGAGGTCGGCGTAGCCTTCGTCGTCGAACATGGGCGGCGCGGACGGCTCGCTCGGCGCGTCGCCGGCAAAGGGCGACGCGTTGGAATCCCCCGCCGGCGGAACGTCGCTCGTGCTCGCCGATACGCGCGGCAACGCGGCGCGCAGCCGCGCGTCGTCCACGGCGAGCGCCCGCGCGATTCCCTTCGCGCCGGACTCGCTGAAGACCGGCTGCGCGCTCAGTTCCGCGAAAACCGCGCCCGCCTCGACCGCCGAAAGCTGGTCCTTGTCGCCGAGCATCACGAGCCGGCTCGACGGCGCGACCGCTTCGAGCAAGTGCGCCGCGAGCGCGACGTCGATCATGGAAGCCTCGTCGACCACGATCACGTCGTAAGGCAACGGATTGTCCCGATGATGCCGGAAGCCGCCGTCCGGCCGCACGCCCAAAAGTCGCTGCAGCGTGAACGACGTGCGCGGCAGGCGCTCGGCCAGCGCGGGCGGCAGCTTGTCCGCGCGCTCGATCAGCGCCTCCTGCATGCGCTGCGCGGCCTTGCCGGTCGGCGCGGCGAGCGCGATGCGCAGGTCCGGATCGGCGTCGAGCAGGCAGGCGAGCACGCCCACGACCGTCGTCGTCTTGCCGGTGCCCGGACCGCCGCTCACGATCGTGAGCCGGCCCGCCAGCGCGAGAAGCGCGGCGACGCGCTGCCAGTCGATGTCGTCGTCGGCAGCCGGCCCGAAATAGCGTGCGATGCGCCCGGCCTGCACCGCGAGTTCCTGCGGCGAAAGCGCTGAAGGCGCCCCGCGCGCCCGCTCGACGAGCGCCACTGCGAGCCGGCGCTCGTAGTCGAAGTAACGCGCGAGATAGAGCCGCCCGTCCTCGTCGATGACGAGTGGCCGCAACTGCGACGCGTGGATGAGCGGCCGCGTGCGCGCGAGGCTCGCCACGCCGCTTGCGAGCAGCGCGTCGCGCGCCTCGTGAAAGCGCGCGGCGTGCCGGCGCGCGAGCGCGGCAAGCGGCATGCAGACGTGTCCGAGCGCGGTCGCCCGGCTGATGGCGAGCGCCGCCCGCTCTGCCCACGACGCCGCGTGCTCGCTCGCGCCCAGGCGCCGCGACAGTTCGCCCATGCGCCGTGCGAAGCCTTCCGCGAGTGCCGCGCTTTCGTCCGCGACCGCCGATGCCGGCAGATTCTCTTCGATGGTGCTCATGCCGCGCCTCCGGACATCGCCCGGTCGAGCGCCTCGACGAGCGCGAGCGGCGGCCGTCCGCGATGCACGCCGCTTGCCGCGTCGCCGTCGCGCCAGTCGGGACGCACGCCGCGCACGAACAAATACAGATAGCCGCCGACATGCGTCTCGTATTCGTAGCCGGCCACGCGCGCGCGCAGATAGCGATGCAGCGCGACCACGTAGACGAGCGCCTGCAAGTGATACGCGTGATGCGCCATCGCCTGCGCGAGCGGCGCGGCGCGGTAGTCCTCGGGCGCATCGCCGAGATGATTCGACTTCCAGTCGATGATCCAGTAGCGCCCGTCGTGCTCGACGATCATGTCGATGAACCCCTTGATGAAACCGCGCAGCGCGCCCGCTTCCAGCGCAACGTCCGGATAACCGTGCGCGGCGAGAATCCGCCGCAGCGCCGCAAAATCCAGCGACGGCGCGGGAAACAAAAACTCGAGCTCGTTCATGCGCCGCGCCGTCGGGACACGCGCTAACTGCAAGCCCGGCGCGATCTCGGCCGCGAGCGTATCGGCGAGAAGGCGATGCATCATCGGGCGAAGACGTTGCGCGAGCGGCTCGGGCGCGGGCGTCGGATGCTCACGCAGCGCGCGCTCGATCACCTCGCGCCACGTCGCGGGCTGCGTGAAATCGGCGAGTTCGTACATGCGATGCAGGCATTCGCCCGCCGCCGCGCCGCGCGGAAACGCGAGGATGTCGTCGTCGGCGAGCACGGCCGCCTCGCGCGGGACGGGGGCTTGCACGGGCAGCGCGTCGAGATCGGCGAGTTCGTCGTGATCGGGACGCGCTTCCACGGCCTGCGGCTGATTGGCTTCGTCGCGCGCGCCCGCCGCGATCAGCGAGCTGAAGCTCGCCATGCGCCAGCGGTCGCGCAAAAGACGTCGGTTCGTGCGCGCGTCGATGTCGTGCGTGTCGGTGTCGTCGGCGGCGAGCGGCTCGCGCGACTCGATGACCGGCAGCGGCGTCACGCCGATCGCGCCTCGCGCCTCTGCCTCGAGCGCATGCCACGCAGCGACGATGCCCGCCTCGTCGGGCGGCTCGTCGCAGAAGGCGTCGAAGTCCTGACCGGCTCCCGCAACGAGCCAGTTGAGCACGCTGCGCCGCGACTCCTTCGTCGACTTGTTCGACACGTTCGAGATATAGACGCCCGCGACCACATAGCAGCGATACACCGCGCGCGTGAGCGCAACGTAGACGAGGCGCGCGCGCTCGGCGGCCTGCTCGCGCGCGATCGCGGCGCTCACCTCTTTCGATTCGTCCTCGTCGATGCCGTAGTGCAGCACGGCAACGCCCGCGTCGTCGTGATATTCCCTCGCGTCCGGCAGCCCGGATTTCGACGCATCGCGCGCGGCGCCGTCGTTCAGGAACGGGCAGAACACGACCGCGTATTCCAGCCCTTTCGACTTGTGGACCGTCACGATCTGCACGAGATTGCGGTCGGACTCCAGACGCAGTTGCGCGTCCTCGCCGCCGCCCTGCTGCGCGCGCTGCGCGGCGAGCCAGCGCAGCGTCGGCGCGATGCCCGGCTGCTCCGCCGAACGCGCCTGCAACAGTTCCGCGAGATGGTTGACGTTCGTGAGCCTGCGCTCGCCGTCGGGTCGCGCGACGAGGCGCGCCGCAATGGACAGTTCGCGCGCGAGCGTGCGCCACATGACCGCGAAGCCGCGCTCGTGCCAGATCGTGCGATAACGCGAGAAGCGCTCGACCCAGCTCGTGGAATCGTTCGCGCCGTCGTTGGCATCGGCGGCGGACACCGCATGTTCGAGCCGCCAGAGCGCGGCTCCGTCGAGACCGAACCAGTCGGTCGCGAGCGCGGCGCGCAGACGGCGCAGGTCGCCGGGCGTATCGATGGCGGCGAGCACGCGCTCGATCTGCTCGGCATCGAGCGCGCCGAACACCGACGCCTGCGCAAGCTCGACGCTGCCGACGCCCCACGCCGCCAGCACGCGCTTCACGATGCTGCCCTGCCGGTGCGTCTGAACGAGCACGGCGATATCGCCGGCGCAGAGTGGCTTGTCGCCGATACGCACTTCGCCGCGCTGCGCGCCGCGCAACAGGCGCGCGATTTCGGCGGCGCACGCCTCTGCGCCATCGCGCTGCGCGTTGCCTTTGGAGAGCGCCGATTCGCCGTGCGGCAGCATCCACACGCAGAAATCGGCGATATCGGAATACGCGGCGGCGGGCGTTTCGTCGACGAACGGACCGCGCGCACGCGTGCCCGCGCGCACCGGCTGATAGCCGAGCCCGTCGAGGATGAACGCGGACGGATTCGCGCCGAACACGCGGTTGCACGCGTCGATGATGCGCGCGGTCGAGCGCTGGTTCACCGCGAGCGTGTAGCGCGCGCTCGCGCCGTGACGCGCGGCGAGGTACGTGTGCAGGTCGGCGGCGCGGAAGCTGTAGATCGCCTGTTTGGGATCGCCGACGAGAAAGAGCGGCCCGTGCGGTGCGAACACGCGATTGAAGATCGCGTATTGCAGCGGATCGGTGTCCTGGAATTCGTCGATGAGCGCGGCCGGATAGCGCGCGCGCAGTGCGTCGGCGAGCCACGCGTGCCTGACGAGCGCGTGATGCAGATTCGAGAGCAGATCGTCGAACGAGACGACGCGGCGCGCGCGCTTTCTCGCCGACAGCTCGGCGGGCGCGTAGTCCAGCCATTCGCGCACGATGTCGAGCCACAGCGCGCGCTGCGCTGCCTCCGCTGCCGCCGCCGACGCCGCGAGCGCCTCGGCCTGCTCGAAAAACGGATGCGCGGGCGGCGTCTGTCTCACCTTCGTGCCCTTCGCGAGCGCCGCCGCCGTGAGTTTCAGCGCTTCCTTCGGCGGCTGCGCGTGACAGTCGGCATCGGCGAAATAGGCGGTCCAGGCTTCGATGGCTTCCTCGATGATCTTCGCGCTATAGCTGCGGCCATTCAGCGCGCCTTGCGCGTCCGCGAGAAGCCGGGCGATGGCGCCGCGCTCCGCGTTCCACAACGCGCAGGCTTCGTCGAAGCGCGCGCGCGGATCGGCCGCATCGCCTTGTTCGGTTGCCATGCCGCCCCAGCGCAGTTCCGCGAGCGGCTTCTTGAGACGCCGCGCAAGCTGCGCATCGAGCGATGCCGGCCCCGCGCCTTTTGCGACGAGCCACGACGCGAACGACGGCGTGCGTGCGGCAGCCGGCTCCACGCGCTCGCGCCAGAAGTCGGCGGCAAGCTCCAAGCGCAACGTGCTGTCGTCGGCTTCCATGTCGAACGCGAACGGCATCGCGGCGGCGAACGGCGCTTCCTGCAGCGCGCGCTGGCAGAACGCGTGGATCGTGTGGATGGCGGCCTGATCGAAACTATGCAGCGCGATACGGATGCGTTGCAGCGCTTCTTCCGCACCGACCTCTTCGAGCGTCGTCTCGAAGAGACGTTCGATGAACGGGTCGCCCGCCGCATCGGCGTTTTCGATCGCATGAGCGACGCCCGCGAGCCGCGTGCGAATGCGCTCGTGCAGCTCGGCGGTCGCGGCCTTCGTGAAGGTCACAACGAGAATCTGCTCGACGCTCAGACGCTTTTCCAGCAGGAGCCGCACGTAAAGCGCGCAGATGTTCCAGGTCTTGCCCGTTCCGGCGGACGCCTCGATCTGGCTCACGCCATCGAGCGGGCAAGCAAAGACGTCGAGTTCCTGCACGATCTCGCCACTGACGTGTGTGTTCACCATGCTCGTCATGCGGCGCTCCGCAGATGTTGGCGAAGCGGCTCGAAGACGATGCGCGCGAGCGCGGCGAAACGCTCGTCGAGCGTGAGCGGTTCGCCGCGAAACGCGATGCGATAGACGGGATCATCGGACTCGGCGCGCGTGCGCTCGGAATCCCACGCGGCTTGCGCCTTCGATCGGCCCTCGCTCATCTCCAGCCACGCGCTCTTCGGAAAGAAGCGCAGCGGCATGCGGCGTCCCGCGCGGTAGAGCGCCGCGAGTGCGCCCAGATGCGCGAGCGGACGCTCGACGGGCGCGAGTTCGAAGTCCGCCGAGCGCGCGCCGCGTCCGTGCCAGACGGTGCGGCGCGGGCCGTCGGGAAGCGCCGCGCAATACGCGAGATGCGCGAGCCACGCGCAGAGGTAATCGCGCGCGCGCGGCTCGTCGTAGCGATAGATCACCTGTCCCTGCGGCGTCAGGCGATTGAGCGTGCCGGCGAGCGTGAACGGCCGCTCATCGACGAGCGCATCGTCATGGTTGCCGAAGAGCGCGACGCCGCCCGTGTCGGGCCAGCGCGGTGCGATGTCGAAGACGAACGGCAGGCGCGCTTGCCCGTCCGCCACCGATGCGCGGATGCGCTCCGCGAGACTCGAAAGCGCGTGCATCTCGCGCGCCTGCCATACCGCGCCGGTCGCGCCGCCGGGCATTTCCGGACTCGTGCGCGCGACATCGCGTGCGCGCTGGCTCGCGCCATGCGCCGCGTCCGCGTGCGCTTCGACGAGCGCGGGCAGCACGCGCGCGGCGAGCGCATCGCGGCCCGCGAAGCCGAGTTCGAACGGCTCGGTCATGTCGAGTTCGGCTTCGGCATCGACGAGCGCGATGCCGAGTCGGTCACGCAGCAACGCGCGCGCGGGATGCCGCCAGAAGCGCACGAAGTCGTCGAACGGGACGATTTCCTCGTCCTCTTCAACGGGCAGCGGCTGCGCGAAAAACGGCGCGCCCGGCTGCGTGCGCCCCGCCGCGAGCGCGCGCGCAAGCTCCGCGCGCTCCGGCTCGTAAGTGAAGAGCCGGCCGCCTGGCTCGAAATATTCCGGCGCGAAAGGCTGAAGCGGATGTTCGAAGACGAAGCGCGCGCGGGCCTTCGCGAGATCGTCCGGCGCGGCGTGCTCGCCCGCGACCGCTTGCGCCAGATAGTCGAGCAGTTCGTCGATCAAGGCGGCGGGCGGCAGCACGGCGTTGTCGCGAATGCTGCGCCCGGTGTAGGCGATCATCAGCCGGTCGCGCGCGGCGAGCAGGAGATCGAGAAAGAGATTGCGCTCGTCGTCGCGTCGCTGGCGGTCGCCGAGCTTGCCGAAAGCCGCCATCAGATCGAATTCGTCGGCGCGCGCGAGGCTCGGCAGCATGCCGTCGTCCATGCCGAGCAGACACACCACGCGATACGGCAGCCCGCGCAGGCTCGTCAACGACGAAAACGTGACGCCGCCCCACGGCACGCCGCCGCGCGCCGGATCGTCGAGCGTATCGGTGAGCGCGGTGCGGATCACGGCCGCGGACACCTGCGTGTCGCGCGCGCCTTCGTCGATTGCGGCGATCAGCGCGTCGATGGCGTGGCGGACGTCGCCGATGGCGTCGTTGAACGCGACGCCCGCATCGAAGAAACGCGCGAGCGCGTCGAGCAGCAAGCCGCCCCACGCGCGCGCCGTGCGCGGCGCTTCGATGTCTTTTGCAAAGGCGTCGATATCGTCGATGAAGCGCGTGAGGCGTCCGAGCAGTTCGGCCTCGGAACCCTGCGCGCCTTCGACCGGCAGCCAGTCCGCGACCGGCGCGCCGCCGCCCGGCAGCGCGTAGCCGAGATAGAGCCGCGTGAGCGCGTCGGCAAAGGTGTGGCGCGCGGCGGGCACATGCTCGCCGGTCACTTCGTCCGGGCGCAGACCGCGCCGGGCGCCCGCCGCCGCGAGCCATTCCTGCGCCGTTTCGAGCGATGCCGCATCGATGCCGTAGCGCGTCGCGATCGCATCGACACGCAGCCATTCAATCAGCTCCGGCGCGCCGACGCCGCGTTCGGCGAGCGCGAGCCAGTCGAGCAGCGCCCGCGCGACGGGATTGGCCTGCGACGGCGGCAAGCCCGTGATGCGATACGGAATGCGCCGCCGCTCGTTGCTCGCGCCGGCGGGCGCCGTGCCGAAGATACCGTCGATCAGCGGCCCCGCCACCGCGAGATCCGGAAACGCGACGAGCACATCGGACGGCTCGAGACCTTCTATCTCGTCGAACCAGTCGAGCAGCCGGTCGTGCAGCACTTCGAGCTGCCGCGAAAGGCTATGGCAGACATGGACCTCGATGCCCGCATCGGCGATCTCGCCGGGCTGCGGCGCGGCGTTGTCTTCGTCGAGCGCGAGAATGCCGTTCTGCACGCGCGCGAGCCACGTCGGAGCAGGATTTTCCTCGAAGAGTTCGCGCTCGCTCGATGTCGCGCGCTCCGTCAACTCGTGCAACATGTGTAGCTGCGCCTGCGTCTGCCGGCCCCATTCCGCGAGCAGCGGATGACCGACCTCCTGGAAGTCCGCCTCGCCCTTCAGTTCCAGTTGCTCGACGCGCGCCTTGCTCACGATGTCGAACCAGAATTCGCGGCACGGATTGAGCGCGTACACGCGCACGTCGATCCAGCGCGAGAGTTCGCGCAGCAACGCGATATGCAGCGGCGGCATCGTCGGCAGCGCGAACACGCTGATGCGGCGCGGCCACGCTGCGCGCATCGCGGTTTCCAGGTCGAAGGCCGGCGCTTCGGCAAGAAAGCGGTACGCGGGCGGCGTTGCGTCGTGCGCTTTGTCGTGCTCCGCATGCTGCTCTTCCCCCGCCGATGCGAGGTCCGCAAGCAACGCGCGCCACAGTTCGGCCTCCCAGCGCTCGTCCTGACGATGGATGTCGCTCGCGCCGGACAGACGCGGCCCGCGCGCATCGGTCTCTGCGCCGCCCGCGAGGATCGAGCCGCCCGCCTGCCATTGCGTGAGCCATTCCGGGCGATACGTCAGGTAATGATCGAACACGGTCGCGATGCGGCGCGCGAGTTCGTAGCGCATGGAATCGTCGGCGGCATTCAGATACGTCGAGAGCCGCGGCGCCTGCCTGAACGCGGGCTCGTCGAAGAGACGGTAGCAGCGCCACGCGAGACGGTCCGGCGCGAACGGCGAATGCGCGGGCACCGGCAGCACGCGGCCGATCTGCGCCCACAGCCACTGCGCGAGATAGCAGAACTGCACGTTCGCGCAGATGCCGAAGCGTTCGGCCATGTCCAGCTCGAGCCGGCGGCGCACGGCCGCGCTCGGCACGATGACGCTCTCGCTCGCGAAGGGATCGCTCTCGCGCATCGCGAATGCGTCGAGGTCTTCGAAGAGCGCGGCGGCAAGCGTTTCGTGACGGTTCGATTGAAAAAGTTCGAGCATGAAAGGCGGTCTGGACGCGCTTCGAGAAGCGCAGAAAGCAAAGGTTTGTCAAATCAAGCGCCAGCATAGCAAAGGGTGCCGCGCGCCGAGAACCTGGCCGTTCGGCCGAGGTCCGAACGCCTGCGGAGTTGAGTTAGACTCGATTTCGCTTTGCCCGCCCGAAGCGTCCACAACAGGAAGTCGATGCGTTACTCGTTCGAAATCAGGAAGTTCATCTACAGCCAGTACTTCTTTGGCGGCTTGCGCAGCGCGCTCGGCATTTCGCTTCCCGCAGTGCTGATGCTGATCGTCTTTCATAACCGCGAACTCGGCTTCACCATCGCGACGGGCGCGCTCGGCGCATGCGTCGTCGACATGCCCGGCCCACTCAAGCACAAGCACAACGAGATGCTCGCGTGCACGGTCATCGGCTTTTTCTCGGCGCTCGCCACGGGCATCGCGACGGCGCATCCGCTCACGCTCTGGCTGACGGTCGTGCCGCTCACCTTCGTGCTGTCGCTCATCGTCGTGTATGGCAATCGCTGGCCGCAGATCAGCTTCGCCACGCTCTTCATGATGATCGTGACGCTGGAGGAGCATTTCACGCCGATGCAGGCGCTCGTCAACGCGTCGTGGATCCTGCTCGGCGGCCTCTGGTACACGTACTGGGCGACGCTCGTCTCGCATCTGCTCGTCTATCGCGTCGAACGGCAGGCGCTCGCGCAGAGCATCTTCAGTTGCGCGGAGTATCTGCAGGCGCGCGCGGACTTCTACGACGGCGACGCCGATCTCGACGAGTGCTATCGAAAGCTGATCGAAAAGCAGATCGCGGCGGTCGAGCAGCAGGAAGCGGCGCGCGACATCGTGTTGCGCAACCTGCCGAAGGTGAAGAGCGGCAAGCTCGACGCGCGGCGCGCGCGGCTCTTCAATCTCTTCATCAACATCGTCGATCTGCACGAGTTTTTCGTCGGCGCGCACACGGATTACCCGCTCGTGCGCAAGACGTTCGCGGGTTCCGACGTGCTCGTGTTCTATCGCGACCTGATGCGAAAGGCGAGCGAAGACCTGGAGGAAATCGGGCTCGCCGTGCTGCAGAATCGCCCGGCGCCCGCGCGCATCAGCGTGAAGGCGGAATTGCGCGCGATCGAATACGAACTGGAACTGATGCGCAAGCAGGCGCTGCCGGAGAAGAATCCCGAGGCGTATGCGGCGGCGGCAGCGGTGTTTCGCAGGCTCTGGAGCGCGACGCGCCTGATCGACAAGATGCGCCGCCGCACGCGCGACGACGCGGTGCAGACGGAAACGGAAGTGCAGATCGATCACGCGCTCTCGCGCTTCATATCGAGCCGGCGCGTGCCGTTCATGCAGATTTTCTCGAATCTCACGATGGCCTCGCCGAGCTTTCGCCATGCGCTGCGCGTGACGATCGCGGTGGGCATCGGCTTCTGGCTCGGCAGGCTTTTGCCGCTCACCAACGCGTACTGGATCGTGATGACGACGGTCATCATCCTCAAGCCGGGATACTCGCTCACGAAGCAGCGCAATACGCAGCGGATCATCGGCACGGCGATCGGCTGCGCGGTCACCATCGCGCTCATCTTGCTGGTGAAGGACCCGCATATTCTGCTCGTCGCGATGTTCGCGTCGATGCTCATGAGCTACAGCCTCTTGCTCTTCAACTACGCGGCGAGCGTGGTGTTCACCTCCAGCTACGTGCTGCTGATGTTCCATCTGCTCGCGCCCGGCAGCATGCGGCTGATCGGCGAGCGCGCCATCGACACGGTCGTCGGCTGCGCAATCGCCATCGCGGCGAGCCATCTGTTTCCGTACTGGGAATATCGGCTGATGGGCAAGCTCGTGAAGGATCTGCTCGCGGCAACGCGAAACTATCTCGAAGCGAGCTGGTTGTGGAAGGCGAAGGCTTCGGTCAGAGCGTCCGCCAGCGACGCCACGCGCGCGCAAGAGACCGTGCCGAGCGCCGCATTCGCCGATGGCCACGCACGCGCCGCCGTCGCGTCGACGCACAGCATGGCGGTCGCCGCCACCGCCGTCGCCAACGATTCCGAAGTCGTCATCGCGCCCGCGATCAGGGCGGCGAGCGCGACGGCCGAGCGGCTCGCGTCGGTCGGCATCGGCGAAAGCACGGCGGCCACGGCGAGCAAGGGCGCATCCGCGGCGGCCACGGTCGCGGCCACCGCGCTCGACCGCGATTTCCGCTACCGGCTGGCGCGCAAGAATGTGCACGTTGCGTTCGCCAATCTCGCCCAGGCGTTTCAGCGCATGATGCTCGAGCCGAAAGCGCAGCAAAAGTACGTCGCGGAGCTGAACGACCTGCTCGTGCAGAGCCACGTACTCGCGTCGCAGATCACGGCGGCCGCGCCGCTTCTGCAATCGCTCAACGAGGCGGACGGCCAGTCGTTCGAACCGGTGCAGCGCGCATTCGGCGTCGTGCGGGACAATCTCTCGGAAGCGCAAGCCGTCGTGTCGGACGCGGACGGCGCGAGCGTATTCGATACGAAGGACATCCGGCGCGATCTCGACGCGATGGTCGCTGCCGCCGAGCGCGCGCAAACGCTGCCCGCCGACGCGATTCAGGACCTCAAACTGCTCGCGCATCAGTGCAAGCAGATGCTCACGGCCTCCGCGCTGATCCGCAAGGACGCGGCGCAGATTCGTCTGCCCGCGTGAGACGCCCCGCTATTGCGACGCGCCCGTGGCCGGCAGCGCCGGGCGCGCGTCGCTGGCCGCGGCGGGCGGCGCGCTCTGCTCCTCGAATTCGCGCTTCTCGCGGATCGCGTTGAAAAGCAGCGTGAAGATGACCAGCAACACCACCACGACGATGAACACGCCGATTGCGAGCGTCGGGTTCTTCTTTCGCTGCGGCGCTTCGGGGCGATCGTTGCGGTGGTCGTTACGGGGATCGGTCATGGCAGGCGCGGCGGCTCGTCGTTGATTTTGGGATGGAGCCAACATCGTACCCGGCTTCGTTTTCAGTTGGATTGCGGGCGTTACGCGATGGCTGCGCATCCAGCGTTTCGCGCGCCGAACGATGCCCGCGAAATTCTCTGCTGCATCGTCCAGCCTGTACGACGCACGCCCGAATGACCATACTCAAGCCGATTCCATGCGCGTCTGATTCCGGCAAGGGCTAAGGGGCAAGGCCGGAATGACCTAGTGACCGGACGTGTTGCGCCGCCCTCCCGGGGCGGCTTTCTTTTGCGCGGCGAAATGCGCGGATCACGCCGATCGCGCGAGCCGTGCGGAACGTGCGCTCAGGCGCCGGCGGCGGGACGCACGGGCAACGCCGTCGAATACTTGATCTGTTCCATCGCGAAGCTCGAACTGACGTCGTAGAGCGGCACCGCGCGAATGAGTTGCTTGTAGACGCGGTCGTAATCGTCGATGTCCGAGACCACCACGCGCAGCAGATAGTCGGTCTCGCCGCTCATCCGGTACACCTCGACCACTTCGGGAATATCGCGCACCGCGCGCGTGAATTCGTCCGCCCAGCTCTGCGTGTGCTGATTGGTGCGGACCGCGACGAAGACCGTCGTGCCGACGCCCAGCTTCTTCGGATCGCACAGCGCCACCTGCGCGCGAATCACGCCCGTCTCCTTCAGCCGCTGCACGCGCTTCCAGCATGGCGTCTGCGACAGATTCACGCGCGAAGCGAGTTCGGCGATCGGCATCGTCACGTCGCTCTGCAACAGTTCGAGCAGCTTGCGGTCGATGAGGTCCATTCCCATACTGCACCCCCGATAGGAAATTATTCTCTTTTTAGATATTCGAGCGAAATTATATGGAAACCAATTCTGGATGCAAGCCGGTATAAATCCATGATCGATCAACGAACCCGCGTACATTCCGATGAAGCTCGAACCGCTTGTCCGTCCGACGCGCCGGCAGCCGCCAGCCAGCGCCGCGCCCGGCGCTTTCGCCACCGAACGCCCGGCGCTTTCGCGCCTGTGCCACGACATCGACGCCGCGCTCGATGCCGCCGAAGACGACCGCGCCTCCTTTGGCATTCGCCTGCACGCGGCGCTGCGGCGCGCGATCGCCGATCCTGAACTGCTGCGCCCGGATGAGCGCGCGGGCAGCCCGCACGGTTACTGCCGCCATCTGCTCGCCGCCGACCCGCTCGGCCGCTACGCCATCGCAGCGCTCGTCTGGGAGCCGGGACAGGCAAGCCCGGTCCACGGCCATCGAACGTGGTGCGGCTATGCCGTTATCGACGGCACGCTCGCGGAAACGCTCTATCGCTGGGACGCCGACGCGCAGTGCGCGGTGCACACGCGCCATCGTGTGCGCGAAACGGGCGCCGTCTCGTATGTCGATGCGGGACGCGCCGCCATTCATCGGCTCGGCAATCCGGCCGATGCCCGCACGCGCGCCGTGTCGATCCACGTCTACGGCGTCGCGGGCGAACACATCGCCACGCACGTCAACGATCTGCTCGCCGCCTGACGGCTGAACGCCCCGCGCTTTAGCCCTTGCCCGGCTCGGGCGCCATCGGGATTTGCGGCGGAATCGGCACCGAAAGGTCCGTCGCGGGCGGCGCGGGCCGCGGCTCGTGCGATAGGTCCACCGCGTGCGGCGACGCGTCCTCGTTCGCGAGCGGCGGCTCTTCGGCAACCCAGATGCGCTTGGCTCTCGCCGCTTCTTCGCCGTAGCCGCCATTACCGCCGGCGTCCGCGCGGCGCGACATCTGAACCTGCATCTGCGGCACGGGAATGTCGAGGCCCGCTTCGTCCATCTTGCGCTTGATGCCTAGATTGAACGCCCGCGCGACGCTCCATTGCTGTAGCGGCCGCGTCTTGATCTGCCCTTTCACGACCATCCAGTTCGGATCGAAACGATCCAGTCCCCACACTTCGACCGGACCCAGCATTTCTCGCCGGTAGCGCAAGTCGTCCATCAGGTCCGCGCCGACCTCGCTGATCATTTCGGTCACTTGCTCGACATCCGCCGAGAACGGCACGCGCACCTCGAACACCGCGTAGGCGAAATCGCGCGACAGATTCTTCACTGTCTTGATTTGCGAGAACGGAATGGCATGGATCGCGCCCTGGCCGTCGCGCAGGCGCACGGTGCGTATCGTCAGGCTTTCGACGATGCCCGCGTGCCCGCCTTCCACTTCGATCGAATCGCCGACGGAAATAGTGTCCTCGATGATGATGAAAAGCCCGGTGATCAGGTCCGCGACGAGCGATTGCGCGCCGAAGCCGACCGCAAGCCCGATCACGCCCGCGCCGGCGAGCAGCGGCGTCACGTTCAGGCCGAGATTCGCCGCCGTGACGATCGCCGCGACGAGAAGCAGCACGACGAACACGACGTTGCGCACGAGCGGCAGCATCGTGCGCGCGCGCATGCTCGGCCCGCGCCCGCCGCGCCGCGCGGAATCGGGCTTGAGCGTCTCCTGAATGCCGGTGTCGATCAGAATCCAGATCAGCCATACGACGAAGAACGTCAGCACGATCATCGCGACCGCGTGCGTGATGCCGCGCGCCGCGACGCTGCGCTCGGCCATGTCCGCGAGCGAAAAGCCCCAGAAGCGCGACGACAGTTCGAGAAACGCGAGCCATACGCCGACCACGATCATCGTGCCGACGAACTTGACGAGCCGCCGCACATACGCCGACTGGCGGCGCGGCTTGCGCGACTTCGGCCGCGTGATGCGCATCACGATGGCCGACAGAAAGAACGCGACGACGAGCAAACCCGCCGTTGCGATCGCCATTTGCAGCACATTCTCCGACGTGCCGATGCCCGCGAGCGTCGCCACCACGGACGCCGACGCGAGCAGAAGCAGCGGCAACTGCCAGAGCGACGCGACGACGTCGAACGTCTCGGTCGCCGCCTTGCGCGTGTTGCGCTGCTCGTAGGTGCGGCTGCGGATCAGATGCGCGACCGGCCGCTGGAACGCGAGCGCGAAGTACGCCGTGAGCGCCGCCGCGCCCATGTTCGCGCACGTCGAGATGAGCGCCGAAAGATTGGTGCCGAGCTGCTGCGCGACGTCGTAGTTGGCGGCGGCATCGCCGAGCGCCCCGAGCGTGCCGATCGCGAAAAGCAGCCGCCGCGCGCGCACGATCAGCAGGTTCACCGCGACGCGCCGGTGCGCCGAGCCGAACAGCGAAAACATGATGAGGCAGATGGCCGAGAACACCGCGCCCGCGACGATCGCGTAGGCGGTGACCATCGCGAGCGTGCGGCCGAGCGACTGCGGCATCATGTGCGCGAAGGTCAGCGCGGCGAGAAACGCGAAAAGGTATGGCGCGACGCGGCGCATCGTGAAGAGCAGCAGCTCGCGCGTCGTCGGATTCGAGTGCAGGCCCGCGTCGATGCCGTAGCGTTTCTGAATGCGCCGCTGCAACGCGACCAGCACGAACGCGCACGCGCCCCAGCCGGCGAGCATCGCGAAATAGTTGAAGACCGTGCGGCCGAACGGCTCGCGGCTCTGGCTCGTGACGATGGTGAAAAGCTCGTTGCCCGCCGCGTTGAAGCGCCCGCTCCAGTACGCGATCGGCGTCTTGCCGCGCTTCACGTCGGCTTCGATGCTGGTGAGCGCGGAGGCGATCGCGCCGAGCAAGCCCGCGTTCTGCGCGATGCTCGCGACCACCGACGAAGCCGCCGACATCACCGGCGCGCTCGCGCCGTCGGCTTGCGCCGCGGGTTGCGCGGCGTCGGCGGGCGATGCGGCGCCCGCGGATTGCGCCGCGCGCTTGGCGTCGCGCAGCTTCTTCAACTGCGACAGCAGCGCCGTGCGCTGGCGATCGCTGTCGAGCGTCGCGATCACGTTGTCGAGCGAGCGCAGCATGTCGGCGTCCGAGACAACGGGCGCGGAGGCGCTCGAAGCCGCATCCGCCGACGATGCCGGCGCCGGCGCGGGCGGCGCGATCAGTTCCTGGAACGACGGCAGATCGAGCGCGGGCGCGGCTTGCGCAGCGAAAATCGACGGCGGGAAGAATGAGAAAAGCGCGGCGAGAAGGAGCGTCGTCAGGAACGATATCGCATGGATTCCGGGGATGCCCGCCCGTGCGCGCCATCGCGCGAGAGCGCAGGTCCGGGATATCGCGACGAACGCCAGCGCGCCGCGATGCGCGAGCTTGCGTGGTTTCATAACGGTCTCGATTTCCGAAAGACCGCCAGTTTAGCGGCTGCCCCACGCGCGCCGGGCAACGCGGACGTAACGGAATGTTAAGTGCGGCTTATTTGTCCATGTCGCTGCGCGGGTCGGGAGAATCCGAGGAAGCAGCGCTGGAAGAAGCGCCGGAAGCAGCCCCGGATGCCTGCGCCTGCGATGCGCCGCGCTCCTTCGACCAGTCCTGCAGCTTGCGGCCCGCGCTTTGCAGGCCCGCGCCCGTCGCGCTCGCGGCGTTGTCGATCGCCGCATTCGTTGCGCTCGCCGCGCCCTCGAGATTCGCGCGCGCCGACGCCGCGACGCCGCTCGCGGAAATAGCGGGCATCGATCCCGCGCCGTCGAGATTCTGCTGCGCCGACTGTTTCGCGGCATCGACCTTCTGGCCGACGTAACTCGCGGCCTGATCGAACTTCTGGGTGGTCTGACTTGCGAGGTTGTTCAGCGCGCCCGCTGCCTGGCCTGCATCCGCGTCGTGCTTTTCGCATGCGGCGAGCACGCCGAGCGCTACGAGCGCGATTGCGATCCGGGTAATGGGCGTCATGGGTGTCATCGGTGTCATCTTCATGGTGCTGCCTCCTGCGCGATGCGTGCGCTTCCGCGCGTCTTGAAAAAGCGCGCCCATGATACGCCGTCTGCCGGCGCCCAAGAAACGAAAGCTTGCATGGGAGGGGAACTGCCGACAGCGCAACCGGACGATTTCGCCGACTGCATTCAACAACGGCATCGTTCACATTTAGGAGACTTCTGGTTCTGGCGAGCGGCCCGTGCGCTTATATTCGCCCGCAGTTCCGCCCTCCTCTCGTATCTTTCGCCATGCTCCTCATGAATTTCGCCATCGCCCTCGTCGCAGGCCTGATGTTGTTCGAGCCGTTTACGCGCGCGCCGGTCTCCCGCTTCACCACTCACCGGATGCGCCGCATGCTTGCGAAGCGCTCGTACTATCAGGCCGGAGGCGCTTTCTTCGCGGCGCTGGTCGTGGGAACGAGTCAGCCCGCGCCGGAACGTATTTCCCCACTGTTCGTTCTTGGCGTCGCGCTTGTGCTCCTGCTCGCGAGCCTCTACTGGATCGTGCGCGGCAAGCTGCTGCTGAGACAGCGCCGCGTGTTCACCGAACTGCACTAAAAATCGTTGTTCTCGGCGCGACTGGCGCCGCGCTCTCGTGCGCGGCGTTTTCGAAGATCTCGCCGCTTTCCTGATCGCTGACCAATCCCTCGGCGCAGGCGAAAAAAAAGGCGCTACGTTTCCGTAGCGCCTTAAAAGTTCTAGCCATTCCGAGGGCCGTGCTAGAACCTGAGAGCCTGTGATTCCAAAGCGCGGAGCGGGAAGCGGACGCGCACATCGTCCCGCCGTTTCAAAATCGGATTCCATTTTTTCCGGGATCGCTGCCCAAGTCAAGCAAAATTTCTGCGTCCGGGCATCTGCCCGGATCGTCTGTTGCGAACACGACGCAACGGAAAGCGTCATCGGCCTTACCGCTTATCATCGGGGCTTGCATCGTTTGCAAACTTCATCATCGCTCAATCGACGCGAGCCAACCCCGCATTCGAAACAACGTTTCAAAAATCAAATGCATCCGATGAGCAAGCCGTCGCCGGGCCGCGACAAGACAAAGGAGAAGGAAGGCGACGAAGTCACCGCGCTCGCGCGCGGACTCGACGTCCTGCGCCGCATCGCCGCCGCCGATGCGCCCGTCAGCAATCGCGAACTGACGGACTGGACGGGCATCCCCAAGCCGACCGTTTCGCGCATCACGGCGACGCTCGTCGGCGCGGGATTGCTGCTGCGCCTCCCCGATAGCGAGCGCTTCGTGCTGACGGCGTCCGTGCTGGAACTGAGCAACGGATTCCTGCGCAATTTCGACATCCGCGCGCGAGCCAGGCCGTTCTTGATCGCGCTTGCCGAGCAGACCGGCCTCAGCGTGCATCTCGCCGTGCGCGACCGGCTGGAGATGGTCGTGATCGACGCGATCCGGCCGCGCTCCGCCGTCCTCGTTTCGCGCATGGAAGTCGGCGGCAGGATGGACCTGAGCCGCACGGCTATCGGGCGCGCTTATCTCTCGGTGCTGTCGGAGGCGGACCGGCAGGCGCTGATCGGCAGCCTTCAAACCGCCACCGGCGACGACTGGCCGGCCATCGCGGGCGGCTTGCAGCGCAGCCTCGACGATGCACGCCGCCAGGGTTTCGCGATATCGCTCGGCGAATGGCATAACGGATTGAACGCCGTCGCGGCAGGCTTCGTCGGGCCATCCGAGGAACGCTACTCGGTCAACTGCGGCGGCGCCGCGCATCAGTGCCCGCAGGAAACGCTGGTGTCGACGGTCGCGCCGGCACTGCTCGAATGCGTCGAGCACATCGCGCGCGAGATCGGAGGCACGCCTGCCGCCGCCACGTCCTCACGCAAGACCAAGTAGACTTACGCGCTGGCCGCCGCGCCGCGCGTAGTTGGCATACGCCTGGCTTGCGCGGCATGTAACACTGGTAATCAACCGAAAGAATGCCCGGTGGACGGGCATCCGCGCGGGACGTAGCATCATGCTTCGCGCGCACCGGGGCCGCGCCGGGACTTCTGGCCGAGGCTCTTGCAGCCTGCTTCCTGATTCTTCGGGCAACCGCCCGCCGCCGCTTTCCCGGCCCCCGCCCCGACCGCATCGCAGCGATGCCGCCCATCCGCGCTCCGTACTACAGACTTGGAATCACCCAGCCACCGAACGATGGACGACCAAAAGAATCCTCCCGCCGCGCCGCGCCCGACGCCCGCCCGTCCTGCCGACCCAGCCGCTCCCGTCGATCCCGCTCCGCCCGTTACGGCCGCGCCGCCGCGCCGTCGCCGGATCGTGCCGCTCGTCGTGGCAATATTGATCGTCGCGGGCGCGCTCGCGTGGTGGCATCCGTGGAATCGGGGCGCCACGTCGGGACAGCCGCAGGAAGCGCGTCAGGGCGCGCGGCGCGGCGGCGCGAATCCGATGAACCAGCCGCAGCCGGTGCACGTCGCGACGGTCTCGCAAGGCGAAATGCCCGTCGTCATCAATGCGCTCGGCACCGTCACGCCGCTCGCCAACGTCACGGTGAAGACGCAACTGAACGGCACGCTGATGGACGTCGCGTTCAGGGAAGGCCAGATGGTCAAGAAAGGCGATCTGCTCGCGCAGATCGATCCGCGTCCCTATAAAATCTCGCTGCGCAACGCCGAAGGCACGCTCGCGCGCGACCAGGCGCTGCTGCAGACCGCGCGTCTCGATTTGCAGCGCTATCAGACGCTGCTCGCGCAGGATTCCATCGCGAAGCAGCAGGTGGACACGCAGGCATCGCTCGTCAAGCAGTACGAAGGCGCGGTGAAATCGGACCAGGCCAATGTGGATACCTACAAGCTCGATCTCGCCTACGCGCGCATCACCGCGCCGGTGTCGGGCCGCGTGGGTCTGCGTCAGGTCGATCCGGGCAACTACGTGACCACCGGCGACACGAACGGCGTCGTCGTCATCACGCAGCTTCAGCCGATCAGCGTCATCTTCACGACCTCCGAGGACAACCTCGCCGCCATCATGAAGCCGCTGCACGCGGGCACGAAGATGTCGGTCACGGCCTACGACCGCGCGAACACCACTGCGCTCGAAGCGGGTTATCTCGAGACCGTGGACAACCAGATCGACACCGCCACCGGCACGGTCAAGCTGCGCGCCACCTTCGAAAACAAGGGCAACATGCTGTTTCCGAACCAGTTCGTGAATACGAAACTGCTCGTCGACGTAATCAGGGACGCGACCATCGTGCCGACGTCGGCGGTGCTGAACGGCTCCTCGGGTTCGTTCGTATATGTCGTGAAGGCGGACAACACGGTGACCGTGCGCAACGTGAAAACCGGCCCGGTCGATGGCGAGCGCACGAGCATCAAGTCGGGCCTGCAAGTGGGCGAGCGCGTGGTCATCGACGGTTCGGACCGCCTGAAGGAAGGCGCGAAGATCACGATTCCGGCGGAAAAGGCCAAGGGCGCTTCGGGCGCATCAGGCGCATCCGCCGCTTCCGCCGCCGCCCCGGCATCCGGTGCATCGGGCGCGCATCGCGGCGGGCGTCGACGCCAGCAACAGCAGCAGTAACGTTTAAGCATCGCGCATGAATCCCTCCCGCATTTTTATCCTGCGCCCGGTCGGCACGGCGCTTCTGATGGCGGCGATCATGCTGGTCGGCCTGGTCGCCTTGCGTTTTCTGCCGCTCTCCGCGCTGCCCGCCGTCGACTATCCGACCATTCAGGTGCAGACGTTCTACCCCGGCGCGTCGCCGGACGTGATGACATCGAGCGTCACCGCGCCGCTCGAAAAGCAGTTCGGGCAGATGGCGAGCCTGAACCAGATGTCGTCGCAGAGTTCGGCGGGGGCGTCGGTCATCACGCTGCAGTTCAGCCTCGACTTGCCGCTCGACATCGCCGAACAGGAAGTGCAGGCGGCGATCAACGCGGCGGGCAACCTGCTGCCATCCGACCTGCCCGCGCCGCCGATCTACGCGAAGGTGAACCCCGCCGACGCGCCGATCATGACGCTCGCGATCAGTTCGAAGACGCTGCCGCTCACGCAGGTGCAGGATCTGGCGGACACGCGCCTCGCGCAGAAGATTTCGCAGGTTGCGGGCGTGGGCCTCGTGTCGGTGAGCGGCGGAAACCGGCCGGCGGTGCGCATCCAGGCGAACACGCGCGCGCTCGCGTCGTATGGCCTCAATATCGACGACTTGCGCACCACGATTTCGAACCTCAACGTCAACACGCCGAAGGGCAATTTCGACGGCCCCACGCGCGCATACACCATCAACGCGAACGATCAGTTGACCGACGCGAGCGCATACAAGAGCGCGGTGGTCGCGTATCGCAACGGGCGGCCGGTCATGCTGACGGACGTGGCGACGATCGTGCAGGGACCGGAAAACACGAAGCTCGGCGCATGGGTCGATTCGACGCCCGCCATCATCCTCAACGTGCAGCGCCAGCCGGGCGCGAACGTGATCCAGGTGGTCGACGGCATCAAGAAACTGCTGCCGCAATTGCAGCAGGCGCTGCCGGCCGCGCTCGACGTGCGCGTCGTCACCGACCGCACCACGACCATTCGCGCGTCCGTGCGCGACGTGCAGTTCGAACTGGCGCTGTCCGTCGTGCTGGTCGTGATGGTCATCTATCTGTTCCTCGCGAACGTCTACGCAACCATCATCCCGAGCCTGTCGGTGCCGCTCTCGCTCGTCGGCACGCTCGCCGTGATGTACCTCTGCGGCTTCTCGCTCGACAATCTCTCGCTCATGGCGCTGACCATCGCAACAGGCTTCGTCGTCGACGACGCCATTGTGATGATCGAGAACATCGCGCGCTACGTGGAAGAAGGCGAATCGCCGCTCGAAGCCGCGCTGAAGGGCTCGCGGCAGATCGGTTTCACCATCATTTCGCTCACGGTCTCGCTCATCGCCGTGCTGATTCCGCTGCTCTTCATGGGCGATGTCGTCGGCCGGCTCTTTCATGAATTCGCGATCACGCTCGCCGTGACCATCGTGATTTCGGCGATCGTCTCGCTCACGCTCGTGCCGATGATGTGCGCGAAGCTGCTGCGCCACACGCCGCCGAAGGACAGCAAGCGTTTCGAGGCGCGCGCGCATCAGTTCATCGATTACGTGATCGGCCGTTACGCGGTGGCGCTCGAATGGGTGCTCGCGCGGCAGCACGCGACGCTGTTCGTCGCGGTGCTCACGCTCGTTCTGACCGGCGTGCTGTACGTGTTCATTCCGAAGGGCTTCTTTCCGACGCAGGACACGGGCGTGATTCAGGCCATCACGCAGGCGCCGCAAGCGGCGTCGTATCAGGCGGTCGCCGAGCAGCAACAGGCGCTCGCGCAAAAGATTCTGCAGGACCCGGACGTCGAGAGCCTGACGTCGTTCATCGGCGTGGACGGCACGAACATCACGCTCAATAGCGGGCGCATGCTCATCAACCTGAAGCCGCGCGACGACCGCAGCAATACATCGAGCGAAATCATCCGCACCATTCAGGACGAAGTGGCCGACATTCCCGGCATCAAGCTGTACATGCAGCCGGTGCAGGATTTGACGATCGACTCCACCGTCAGTCCGACGCAGTATCAGTTCATGCTGACGGACCCGAATCCGTCCGAGTTCGCGCAATGGGTGCCGAAGCTCGTGGACCGGCTGCAACATACGTCGATCCTGACCGATGTGGCCACGGACCTTCAGCAGAACGGGCAGTCCGTGTACGTGGAAATCGACCGCGAAACGGCGGCGCGCTTCGGCATCACGCCCGCGACCGTCGACAACGCGCTTTACGACGCCTTCGGCCAGCGCATCATCTCGACGATTTTCACGCAGTCGAACCAGTACCGCGTGATTCTCGAAGCCGAACCGTCCGACGCGCACTACAGCGAAACGCTCGACGGCATCTATCTGCCCTCTTCCACCGCGACGAACGGGCAAGTGCCGCTTTCGGCCATCGCCAAGTTCCACGAACGCGCGGCGCCGTTGCTCGTCACGCATCTCGGGCAGTTTCCGGCGACGACCGTGTCGTTCAATCTCGCGAAGGGCGCGTCGCTCGGCGCGGCGGTCAAGGCGATCGAAGCGGCGAAGAGTGAAATCGGCTTGCCCGCGTCGTTCCAAATTCGCTATCAGGGCGCGGCGCTCGCGTTCCAGGCGTCGCTTTCGAACGAACTGTTCCTGATTCTCGCGGCCATCGTCACGATGTACATCGTGCTCGGCGTGCTGTACGAGAGCTTCATCCATCCGATCACCATTCTGTCGACGCTGCCCTCGGCGGGCGTCGGCGCGCTGCTTTCGCTGATGATCACCGGGCACGATCTCGACATCATCGGGATCATCGGCATCGTGCTTTTGATCGGCATCGTGAAGAAGAATGCGATCATGATGATCGACTTCGCGCTCGAAGCCGAACGCGAGCAAGGCAAGTCGCCGCGCGACGCGATTTTTCAGGCGTGTCTCTTGCGCTTTCGCCCGATTCTGATGACGACGATGGCGGCCCTTCTCGGCGCGCTGCCGCTGATGCTCGGCTGGGGCGCGGGTTCGGAGTTGCGGCATCCGCTCGGCATCGCGATCGTCGGCGGTTTGATCGTCTCGCAGTTGCTCACGCTTTTCACGACGCCCGTGATCTATCTCGGCTTCGATTCGCTCGGCCGCCGGCTGCGCGCGCGCTTCGGCGGCGGCATGAACCCGGCGCATCCGGCGAGCGACGTGGAGTAAGCCATGAACCTGTCGCGCCTCTTCATCGCCCGGCCGGTTGCCACGACGCTGCTCGCCATCGGCATCGCGCTCGCGGGCATGTTCGCGTTCGTGCGGCTGCCGGTCGCGCCGCTGCCGCAAGTCGATTTCCCGACCATCTCCGTGCAGGCGCAGTTGCCCGGCGCGAGTCCCGAGACGGTCGCGACGAGCGTCGCGAGCCCGCTCGAACGGCATCTCGGCAGCATCGCGGATGTGAGCGAAATGACGTCGATGAGTTCGGTCGGCACCACGCGCATCACGCTGCAATTCGGCCTGAACCGCGACATCGACGGCGCCGCGCGCGATGTTCAAGCCGCGATCAACGCCGCCCGCGCGGACCTGCCGACCGCGCTGCGCAGCAACCCGACGTATCACAAGGTCAATCCCGCCGACGCGCCGATTCTCGTGCTCGCGCTTTCGTCGCCCACGCGCACGGCGGGCTCGCTCTACGATTCCGCCGCGACCGTGCTTCAGCAGACGCTTTCGACGGTGCCGGGCGTCGGCGAAGTCGATGTGAGCGGCTCCGCGAATCCGGCCGTGCGCGTGGAACTGGAGCCGGGCGCGCTCTTTCACTACGGGCTCGGGCTCGAAGACGTGCGCGCGGCGCTCGCGGCGGCGAACGCGAACAGTCCGAAGGGCGCGATCGAGTTCAAGGGCACGCATGTCCAGCTCTACACGAACGATCAGGCGAGCAAGGCGTCGCAATACAAGGATCTCGTCGTCGCGTACCGCAACGGCTCGGCGGTGAAGCTCTCGGATGTGGGCGAAGTGGCCGATTCGGTCGAAGACTTGCGCAACCTCGGTCTCATCAACAACAAGCGCGCGGTGCTCGTCATTCTGTATCGGCAGCCGGGCGCGAACATCATCGAGACGATCGACCGCGTGAAGGCGATGCTGCCGCAATTGCAGGCGGCGCTGCCCGCCGACGTGCAGATCACGCCGACCGCCGACCGCTCCACGACCATCCGCTCCTCGCTGCACGACACCGAACTCACGCTCGTGATCGCGGTGGCGCTCGTCGTGATGGTCGTGTTCCTCTTTCTGCGCAACTGGCGCGCGACGCTCATCCCGAGCGTCGCCGTGCCGATCTCGATCATCGGCACGTTCGCGGCCATGTATCTGCTCGGCTTTTCGCTCGACAATCTCTCGCTGATGGCGCTCACCATCGCGACGGGATTCGTCGTCGACGACGCCATCGTCGTGCTGGAGAACATCTCGCGGCATGTCGAAAAGGGCGTGCCGCGCATGCGGGCGGCGATCATCGGCGCGCGCGAAGTGGGCTTCACGGTGCTGTCGATCAGCGTGTCGCTCGTCGCCGTGTTCCTGCCTATTCTGCTCATGGGCGGCATCGTCGGGCGGCTTTTCCGCGAATTCGCGCTGACGCTCTCGCTGGCGATAGGCGTGTCGCTCGTCGTCTCGCTCACCGTCACGCCGATGATGTGCTCGCGCCTGCTCGAGGAATCGCACGAGAAGCGCGCGGAAGGACGCGTCGCGCGCTGGCTGGAGCGGCAATTCGAGCGCATGCAGCGCGGCTATGCGCGCACGCTCGGCTGGGCGCTCGCGCACCCGCGCACCATCTTGCTGATTCTGCTCGCGACCATCGGGCTCAATGTCTATCTGTACGTGATCGTGCCCAAGGGCTTTTTCCCGCAGCAGGACACGGGGCGCATCATCGGCGGGATTCAGGCGGACCAGAGCACGTCGTTTCAGGCGATGAAAACCAAGTTCGCCGAGATGATGCGCATCGTCGAGGCCGATCCCGCCGTCGACAGCGTCGCGGGTTTCACGGGCGGGCGCTCCACCAATTCCGGCTTCATGTTCATCTCGCTCAAGCCCAAGAGCGAGCGCAAGGTGTCGGCCGATGCGGTGATCAATCGCCTGCGCAGGCCGCTCGCCGACGTCGCCGGCGCGCGCACGTTCCTTCAGGCGGTGCAGGACATTCGCGTGGGCGGACGGCAGTCGAATGCGCAGTATCAGTTCACGCTGCTCTCCGATACCACGTCCGATCTGTACACATGGGGGCCGAAGATCACCGAGGCGCTGCAGCATCGACCCGAACTCACCGACGTCAATTCGGACCAGCAGCAAGGCGGCCTCGAAGCGATGGTCACGTTCGACCGCGCCACCGCCGCGCGCCTGAACATCAAGCCCGCGCAGATCGACAACACGCTCTACGACGCATTCGGCCAGCGGCAGGTCTCGACCATCTACAACCCGCTGTCGCAGTATCACGTCGTGATGGAAGTCGCGCCGAAGTACTGGCAGGACCCCGAGATGCTCAAGCAGATTTACATCAGCACATCGGGCGGCACGGCGAGCGGCTCGGCATCGACCAATTCGACGACGACATCGAGCGCGACCAGCACCGCGTCCACCACCGCCACCGGCTCGACCGGCGCGGGCGGCTCGTCCACCAGCACGGCGGACACCACGGCCGCGCTCGCGCTCGCGTCCGTGCGCAATTCCGCGACGAACGCGATCGCGGCGACCGGCAAGTCCGGATCGTCGTCGGGCGCGGCGGTATCGACGTCGAAGGAAACGATGGTGCCGCTGTCGGCCATCGCGAAGTTCGGACCGGGCAACACGCCGCTTTCGGTGAGCCACCAGAGCCAGTTCGTCGCATCGACGATCTCGTTCAACCTGCCGCCGGGCAAGTCGCTGTCCGACGCGACCGCCGCCATCTACGAAACGATGGCCGAGCTTGGCGTGCCGCAGAGCATCCACGGCAGTTTTCAGGGCACGGCGCAGGCGTTTCAGCAATCGCTCAACGACCAGCCGCTCCTGATTCTCGCGGCCCTCGCGGCGGTGTACATCGTGCTCGGCATCCTCTACGAGAGCTACATTCACCCGATCACCATTCTTTCGACGCTGCCGTCGGCGGGCATCGGCGCGCTGCTCGCGCTGCTGCTCTTTCACACGGAGTTCAGCATCATCGCGCTGATCGCGGTGATTCTGCTGATCGGCATCGTGAAGAAGAACGCGATCATGATGGTCGATTTCGCGATCGACGCGACGCGTCAAGGCGGCAAGACATCGCGCGATGCGATCGAAGAAGCGTGTCTGCTGCGCTTTCGCCCGATCATGATGACGACGGCCGCCGCCCTGCTCGGCGCGCTGCCGCTCGCGTTCGGCACCGGCGAAGGCTCGGAGATGCGCGCGCCGCTCGGCATCGCGATCGTCGGCGGGCTGATCGTCAGTCAGATGCTCACGCTCTATACGACGCCTGTCGTCTATCTCTACATGGATCGCATCCGCGTGCGCTCCGAAGCGCGGCGGGCGCGTCGCAAGGGCGGCGCGCGGCCCGCGGGCGCGGGGCAATAACGCCGCACGCGCCGCGCGTTCGCTAACTTCGGCTGGCACGCGCCGCGAAAATCGCCTAGGGTGTTCTGAGCGTCCAACGCAAGGAGCGTTTCGATGATGGCGATGAAAGTCCTGCTGATCGGCGCGCACGGCCGCACGGGCCGTCACGTCGCGCGGCGCCTGCACGAAGAAGGCATCGGCTTTCGCGCGCTGTTGCGCAAGTCCGCGCACAAGAGCGAATTCGCGGCACTCGGCGCGGAAATCGTGCTCGGCGATCTCACGCACGACTTTTCGCACGCGTTCGACGACATCACGCACGTCGTCTACGCCGCAGGTTCCGCTGAGACCGAAGGCGTCGGCGAGGAACGCGCGATCGACCGCGACGCCGTCATGCGCACCGCCGATTACGCGAAGCGCCGCCGCGTGCGGCAACTGGTCGTGGTGAGCGCGTTGTCGGCGTACCGGCCGCAGGCAAGCCCCCTCGCGCTGCGCCATTATTCGCGGATGAAGCGCCAAGCCGACGACTACGTCGCGCGTCGCGGCGTGCCCTACGCCATTCTTCGCCCCGGCCCGCTTTCGGATGCGCCGGCGCGCGGGACCATCGCGCTCGCGGACGAACGCGTGGAACAGATGCCCGCGGTGTCGCGCGAAGATGTCGCCGAAGTCGTCGTTCGATGCCTCGCGCTCGGGGTGACGAATCGCACGATCGGCTTCGTCGGCGGCGACGCGCCCATCGACGATGCGCTCGACGCGCTCGTCGCGGCCACGGCCTGACGCGCGGTCTCGTCAGCGCGCCCCGACCAGCCGATAACCCACGCCCGTTTCCGTGACGATATGCTCGGGCTGCGCGGCATCGCGCTCGAGCTTCTGCCGCAGATGCGCCATGTAGATGCGCAAGTAGTGCGGACTTTCGACATGCGACGGCCCCCACACTTCCCGCAGCAAGTGCCGGTGCGTCAGCACGCGCCCGGCGTCGCGCACGAGCGTCGCCAGAAGCCGGTATTCGGTCGGCGTCAGATGCACCGTCTCGCCGTCTCGCGTCACGCGCCGCAGCGCGAGATCGACGCTCACATCGCCGAAATTCACGACCGGCGTCTCGCTTCCCGCCGCCTGATTGCGCCGCCGCAAGTGCGCCCGGATGCGCGCCATCAGTTCGGAGACGCCGAAGGGCTTGGTCAGATAATCGTCCGCGCCGGCATCGAGTGCGGCGACCTTCTGTTCTTCCTGCGTGCGCGCGGACAGCACGATCACCGGCACCTCGGACCAGCTTCGCAATTCGCGGATCACGTCGAGGCCGTCCGTGTCCGGCAAGCCCAGATCGACGATGACGAGATCGGGCTTGCGCGTCGCGGCCGCGATCAGCCCTTGCTGGCCGGTTTCCGCTTCGTGCACGCTCATGTTCTGCGCTTCGAGCGACACGCGCACGAAGCGGCGGATCTGCTTCTCGTCCTCGATCAGGACGACGGTGAAAGACGGCTCGCTCATCGTTTTTTTGCGTTCAGTCGTTATCGCGAGGAGCCGTCGTCTGCTCAGGGAAGGAGAATCGTCGAGCCGGTCGTCTTGCGCGCTTCGAGGTCTTCGTGCGCGCGGGCCGCGTCCGCGAGCGAATAGCGCTGGCGCACGTTGGTCTTGACCTTGCCCGACGAGACGACATCGAAAAGCTCGGCTGCCATCGCATCGAGATCGCTGCGCTTCGCGATATAGCTGAAGAGCGTGGGCCGCGTGAAGAAGAGCGAGCCGCGTCCCGCGAATTCCGACGAATCGATGGGCGGCAGCGGCCCCGACGAATTGCCGAAGCTCACGAAAAGGCCGAGCGGCGCGAGGCAATCGAGCGAGGCGATGTACGTGTCCTTGCCGATCGAGTCGTAGACGACCGGCACGCCCGCGCCGTTGGTGACTTCGCGCACGCGCTGCGTGAAGTTATCGCGCGTGTAGACGATCGGGTAATCGCAGCCGTGCGCCTTCGCGAGTTCCGCCTTCTCGTCGGAGCCGACCGTGCCGATGACCGTCGCGCCGAGCGCCTTCGCCCACTGGCACGCGAGCATGCCGACGCCGCCCGCCGCCGCGTGAATCAGGACGGTGTCGCCCGCCTTTACGCGATAGGTCCGGCGCAGCAAATATTGCGCGGTGAGACCTTGCAGCATGATCGACGCCGCATCTTCATAGCCGATCGCGTCGGGCAGCTTGACGACGTAATCCGCCGCCATCACGCGCTCCTCGGCATACGCGCCCGGCGGACGCGACGCATACGCCACGCGGTCGCCCGGCTGAAGATGCGTCACGCCCTCGCCCACCGCCGTCACTTCGCCCGCGCCTTCCATGCCGATGCCGCCGGGCAGCGGCATCGGATAAAGGCCCGTGCGGAAATACACGTCGATGAAATTGAGCCCGACCGCATGATGCTTCACGCGGATTTCGCCCTTGCCGGGTTCGCCCACGTTCACATCGACCCACTTCATGACTTCGGGGCCGCCTGGCTTGTCGAATCGGATTGCCTTGGTCATCGCTCGAACGTCTCCTTCGTTTCGTGGATGCTTCCTTCACTGCGCCCGCGAATGCCGCGCGCGCAGTTCGTCGAGAATCATGCGCGCCGTCGCGATGTTGGTCGCGCACGGCACGTTATGCACGTCGCAGGCGCGCACGAGCGCGTTGATGTCGGGCTCGTGCGGTTGCGGCGTCATCGGGTCGCGCAGGAAGATCACCACGCCGATGCGCCCTTCCGCCAGTTCCCCGCCGATTTGCAGGTCGCCGCCGTGCGGGCCGGACAGCTTGCGCTCGACATCGAGCCCGTGCGCCGCCGCGATGCGCGCGCCGGTCGTGCCGGTCGCGACGAGCTGGCACTGCGCGAGCGTGTCGGCGTATTCGCCCGCCAGCGCGACGATGTCGTCCTTTTTCATGTCATGCGCGATCAGCGCGACGCGTGTGCTCATGGCGTCCTTCTCAGTACGTGCCGGGATAGGCGCCGCCATCGATCAGAATGTTCTGCCCGATGATGTAGCCCGCGTGCACGCTGCACAGGAACGCGCAAGTCCGGCCGAACTCGTCCGGATTGCCGAAGCGCCCGGCGGGCAGGCTCTGCGCACGCCGCGCGCGCGCTTCTTCGATGGAGATGTTCTGCGCCTTCGCCTGCGCTTCGAACGTGACGGCGACGCGGTCCGTGTCGAACGTGCCGGGCAGGAGATTGTTGATCGTGACGCCGGTTGCCGCGACCTTGCGCGCGACCCCCGCGACGAAGCCCGTCAGCCCGGAACGCGCGCCGTTGGAGAGGCCGAGCACGTCGATCGGCGCCTTCACCGACGAACTCGTGATGTTCACGATGCGCCCGAAGCCGCGGTCGATCATGCCGTCGATGGTCCGCTTGATGAGCTCGATGGGCGTCAGCATGTTCGCTTCGAGCGCCTTGATCCACATGTCATGCGTGAAATTGCGGAAGTCGCCCGGCGGCGGGCCGCCCGCGTTGTTCACGAGAATGTCCGGCTGCGGGCACGCGGCGAGCGCCGCGTCGTGGCCTTCGGGCGTCGTGATATCGCACGCGATCGCCGTAACACTCACGCCGTACTGCGCGCGGATGCTTTCCGCCGTCGCTTCTAGCGTCTCCGCCGTGCGCGCCGTGATGACGAGATTCACCCCCTCGGCGGCGAGCGCCTCGGCGCAGCCGCGCCCGAGTCCCTTGCTTGCCGCGCACACGAGCGCGGTGCGCCCCGCGATTCCCATATCCATTGTCCGTCTCCCATGATCGTCGTTGCGTGTTCGAATAGGCGGCCGTCGCGCGGCATCGTTGCGCGCATCGAAAGCCTCTCGCGCATTCTAGAAGAATCGGGGCGGCAACGTCGGCGGCAACATCGGCGGTGGCTGCGGTCGAGGCGGCTCCCGCGCGGGCGGCGAATATTCGTGGGCGAAGGCGGCCTTTTCGGTAAACTGTCGCCACTGCCGGCCCGGCGCATCAGACAGCGCCGCGCCCGGCTGCCCACGGCAGGACCCTCACCCGAGCAGGACGCGCGTCGCGCGCGAGACCCATGAAACAAGACAGCCGCTTCCCGAATCTCTTCATCCTCAATCACCCGCTGATCCAGCACAAGCTCACCCACATGCGCGACAAGGACACGTCCACGCGCACGTTCCGCGAACTGCTGCGGGAAATCACGCTGCTGATGGGCTACGAAATCACGCGAAACCTGCAACTCACGACCAAACGCGTCGAGACGCCGCTCGTCGAAATCGACGCGCCGGTGATCGCGGGCAAAAAGCTCGCGATCGTGCCGGTGCTGCGCGCGGGCATCGGCATGTCGGACGGGCTGCTCGACCTGGTTCCGTCGGCGCGCGTCGGGCACATCGGCGTGTATCGCGCGGAGGATCACCGGCCCGTCGAGTATCTCGTGCGCCTGCCGCCCGATCTCGAGGAGCGCGTGTTCATTCTTTGCGATCCGATGGTCGCGACCGGCTACTCCGCCGTCCACGCCGTCGACGTGATGAAGCGGCGCAACGTGCAGGACGAGAACATCATTTTCGTCGCGCTGGTCGCCGCGCCCGAGGGCGTGAAGGTTTTCCAGGACGCGCATCCGAACGTGAAGCTGTACGTCGCGTCGCTGGATTCGCATCTGAACGAGCATGCGTACATCGTCCCCGGTCTCGGCGATGCCGGCGACCGGCTCTTCGGCACGAAAAACTGACGCGCGCGCCGTTTTCGGCGCGTCCGTTCCGTCCCGAATCGCCGGATTGGGGTGCCGCGCCGCTGCTGCCGCCGCGCGGCGCCATGATAAAATTTCGGACTGTTCCCGACGGGGTCCGCACGCGAGCGCAACCGCTCGCCAGCGACGCGCGAACGTCGGCCAGCATCGGCCGAAAAGACCCGGCAGCCGCTTAAAACATGTCGCACGGCTCGCGGCGGCGCGCAGATTCCCGCGCGGACGTTTTCGAATACGCACAAGCACGCATCACAGCACACTAGGCGCGCGGTCTCATGCCGCGCGCGACGGAGAAAGGTAATGGCGGGTCATTCCAAATGGGCCAACATCAAGCATAAGAAAGCAGCGGCCGACGCGAAGAAAGGCAAGGTCTGGACGCGCCTCATCAAGGAAATCCAGGTGGCGGCGCGCATGGGCGGCGGCGACATCGATTCGAACCCGCGCCTGCGGCTCGCCGTCGACAAGGCTTATGACGCGAACATGCCGAAGGACAACATCAACCGCGCGATCCAGCGCGGCGTGGGCGGCGTGGACGGCGCGAATTACGAAGAGATCCGCTACGAAGGCTATGGCATCGGCGGCGCGGCGATCATCGTCGACACGATGACGGACAACCGCACCCGCACCGTCGCGGAAGTGCGCCACGCGTTCTCGAAGTTCGGGGGCAACATGGGCACGGACGGCTCGGTGTCGTTCATGTTCGATCACGTCGGCCAGTTCCTGTTCGCGCCCGGCACGCCGGAAGACAAGCTGATGGACGCCGCGCTCGAAGCCGGCGCCGACGACGTCGTGACCAACGAGGACGGCAGCATCGAAGTGCTCTGCCCGCCTAACGACTTTCAGAAGGTGAAGGACGCGCTCGAAGCCGCGGGCTTCAAGGCCGAACTCGCCGAAGTGACGATGAAACCGCAAACGGAAGTCGAGTTCAGCGGCGACGACGCCGCGAAGATGCAAAAGCTGCTCGACGCGCTCGAAAATCTCGACGACGTGCAGGAAGTCTATACAAACGCCGCCATCAACGACGAGTAAGCCGGCGCGCCGCCTCTCATGGCCCGCGGCCGCCGCGACTGGAACGGCTTTCGCTTTACTGCAACGATTCGAAGGCGCGTGACGCAGCCGATTGTCCGCGCGAGCCGCCTTCGAGCCGTCGTGACGCCGATGCCCGCTTAGCGCGCGGCCACTGCTTTCATCTAGCTTTTCGGGGATTCAAATGAAGTTACTCGTCGTCGGTTCCGGCGGTCGCGAACATGCGCTGGCATGGAAGCTCGCGCAGTCGCCGCGCGTGCAGATCGTCTACGTGGCGCCCGGCAACGGCGGCACCGCGCAGGACGAGCGCCTGCGCAACCTCGACATCACGGACCCGGCCGCGCTCGCCGATTTCGTCGAGAAAGAGCATGTCGCGCTGACGGTCGTCGGTCCGGAAGCGCCGCTCGCCGCGGGCATCGTCAATCTGTTCCGCTCGCGCGGCCTGAAGATTTTCGGGCCGACGAAGGAAGCCGCGCAGCTCGAAAGCTCCAAGGATTTCGCCAAGGCGTTCATGAAGCGCCACAAAATCCCGACCGCCGAATACGAGACCTTCACCGATGCCGCCGCCGCGCACGCCTACATCGACGCGAAAGGCGCGCCGATCGTCGTGAAAGCGGACGGACTTGCGGCCGGCAAGGGCGTGGTCGTCGCGATGAACGCCGAGGAAGCGCACGCCGCCGTCGATTCCATGCTCGCCGACAATCAGTTCGGCGATGCGGGCGCGCGTGTCGTCATCGAAGAATTCCTGAGCGGCGAGGAAGCCAGCTTCATCGTGATGGTGGACGGCAAGCATGTGCTGCCGCTCGCCTCCAGCCAGGACCACAAGCGGCTGCTGGACGGCGACAAGGGTCCGAACACGGGCGGCATGGGCGCGTATTCACCCGCGCCCATCGTCACGCCGCAACTGCACGCCCGCGTGATGCGCGAAATCATCCTGCCGACGGTGCGCGGCATGGAAAACGAAGGCATCCGTTATACCGGCTTTCTGTACGCCGGCCTGATGATCGACGCGAACGGCAATCCGAAGACCCTCGAATTCAACTGCCGAATGGGCGATCCCGAAACGCAGCCGATCATGGCGCGTCTCAAGGGCGATTTCTCGAAAGTGGTGGAAATGGCCATCGACGGCAAGCTGGACGGTGCCGAACTGGACTGGGACCGCCGCACGGCGCTCGGCGTCGTGCTTGCTGCCTACAACTATCCGGAAACCCCGCGCAAGGGCGACCGCATCAACGGCATTCCGGCCGAAACGGACAACGCCGTGACGTTCCATGCGGGCACGACGCTGGCTGACGGAAAACTGACGACCTCGGGCGGACGCGTGCTGTGCGTCGTCGGCCTCGCGGATTCCGTGCGCGGCGCGCAATCCGTGGTCTACGATACAGTCAACCAGATTTCGTTCGACGGCATGCAGTATCGCCGGGACATCGGCTACCGGGCGGTGAACCGAAAGCAGGCCGACCGCCACGGCTGACGCGAAATGCGTCCCTTCCCCGATACCGCGCTGCCGGACTTCGTGTCCGGCAGCGCGCTTTGAAAGAATCACGATCCCAAGCGCCGGACGGCCGGCGCGATATACCTGTCGATGAGTGAACCGAACCGCAGCGCGGACAATGAGGCAGGAGAAGACGCATCCCGCGACATCGCGGCGGTGCGCGAGTATTTGGCCGGCCTGCAGACGCGCATCGCCGATGCGCTCGGCGCGTTCGACGGCACGCCCTTCGCTACCGACGCCTGGACCCGCGAGCCGGGCGCGCATCTGCGCGGCGGCGGCGTGACGCGCATCCTCGAAGGCGGCGGTTTCTTCGAGCGCGGCGGCATCGGCTTTTCGGACGTGGCGGGCGACGCGCTGCCGCCCTCGGCGAGCGCGGCGCGTCCGCAACTCGCGGGGCGCGGCTTCGAAGCGCTCGGCGTATCGCTCGTGATGCATCCGCGCAATCCGCATTGCCCGACCGTGCACATGAACGTGCGCATGCTGACGGCCATCAAGCCGGGCGAGGCGCCGGTTTTCTGGTTCGGCGGCGGCATGGACCTGACGCCCATCTACGGCTACGAAGAAGACGCGGCGCATTTCCATCGCGTATGCCGCGACGCGCTCGCACCGTTCGGCGCGGAGTTGTATCCGCGTTTCAAGACGTGGTGCGACGAGTACTTTTATTTAAAGCATCGAAACGAACAGCGCGGCATCGGCGGAATCTTCTTCGATGACTTCTCGGAGCCGGGCTTCGAGCGCTCGTTCGCGATGATGCGCAGCGTCGGCGACGCGTTTCTGAAAGCGTATCTGCCGATCATGGAACGGCGGCGCGACACGCCTTACACCGAGCGCGAGCGCGAGTTTCAGGCGTACCGGCGCGGGCGTTACGTCGAATTCAATCTCGTGTTCGATCGCGGGACGCACTTCGGATTGCAGAGCGGCGGGCGCACGGAATCGATTCTGATGTCGATGCCGCCCGGCGCGAACTGGCGCTACGACTGGCAACCGGAGCCCGGCACGCCCGAAGCGCGGCTGTACCGGGACTTTCTGGTGCGCCGGGAATGGCTGTGACGATGGGCACGACGCGCCCCGCCGCTGCCAGCGCGCCGCGCATGGCGTGCGAAAGGCGCATCGGCCTGCTCGGCGGCACGTTCGATCCGATTCACGACGGCCATCTCGCGCTTGCGCGGCGCTTCGCCGAACTGCTGCAACTGACCGAGCTGGTGCTGATGCCCGCCGGCCAGCCGTGGCAGAAAGCGGGCGTTTCGGAGCCGCATCACCGGCTCGCGATGACGCGGGCGGCGGCGAGATCGCTCGATTTTGGCGGCGCGAGCATCACCGTCGCCACCGATGAAATCGAGCGAAACGGTCCCACGTACACCGTCGATACGCTCGCACACTGGCGCGAGCGCGAAGGCGCAGAGGCTTCGCTGGCGCTGCTGATCGGCGCGGATCAGCTCGTGAAGCTCGATTCCTGGCATGACTGGAAGCGGCTCTTCGACTACGCGCATGTCTGTGTCGAGACGCGGCCCGGCTTCGATTTGCGCACGCTGCCCGACGAAGTCGGAAGGCAAGTCGCGGCACGGCGCGCGTCGGCGGACGTGCTGCGCGCAAGCACGCACGGGCACGTTCTGATCGACGAGACGCTTCTCATCGACGTATCCGCCACGGCGATCCGCGAGGAAGCCCGCACACCGCGAGGCGCAGGCCCTGCCCGCGCCCAGGTCCCAGCCGCCGTATGGGACTATATTGTTCAACATCACCTGTACCAACGGTAACTATGGAACTTCAAAAGCTGCAACGCGCGATCAT
Source organism: Caballeronia sp. Lep1P3 (assembly GCF_022879595.1). NCBI lineage: Bacteria > Pseudomonadati > Pseudomonadota > Betaproteobacteria > Burkholderiales > Burkholderiaceae > Caballeronia > Caballeronia sp. Lep1P3. The sequence continues at coordinate 2,033,880 of NZ_CP084265.1, forward strand.
CGACGGTCTCGAAGACGTCAAGGCGCAAGACATCAAGGTGTTCAACACGAGCCACCTGACGTCGCTGTTCGACCGCGTGGTCGTGGCGAGCGGGACGTCGAACCGGCAGACCAAGGCGCTTGCCAACAGCGTGCGCGAAAAGGTCAAGGAAGCGGGTGGCGACATCATCAGCACGGAAGGCGAAGAGATCGGCGAGTGGGTGCTGGTCGATTGCGGCGACGCGGTCGTCCACATCCTGCAGCCGGCGCTGCGCCAGTACTACAACCTCGAAGAAGTCTGGGGCGACAAGCCCGTGCGCGTGAAGCTGCAAAAGCCGAACATGTTCGGCGGCGCGCGCGTCACCGACGATGACGAGGACGAAGAAGACGCGGCGCCCGCCGTCAAACGCCCTGCCCGCAAGAGCGCGCGCAAAGAAGCGTAAGCGGTGAAACTCGTCATCCTGGCCGTCGGACACAAGATGCCCGACTGGATCACGAATGGCTTCGACGAGTATGCGAAGCGCATGCCGCCCGAGCTGCGCATCGAGCTCAAGGAAATCAAGCCGGAGCAACGCTCGTCCGGACGCAACGCCGAGAGCGTGATGAACGCCGAGCGGCAGCGGATCGAAGCGGCCTTGCCGAAGAACGCGCGTGTCGTCGCACTCGATGAACGCGGCCGCGACTGGACCACGATGCAACTGGCGAACGCCCTGCCCGACTGGCAGCAGGACGGACGCGACGTCGCGTTCGTGATCGGCGGCGCGGACGGGCTCGCGCCCGAAGTCAAGGCGCGCGCCGAAATCATGCTGCGCGTCTCCAGCCTCACGCTGCCTCATGGCATGGTCCGCGTACTGCTTGCCGAACAGCTTTACCGCGCGTGGAGCATCACGCAGAATCATCCCTACCATCGCGCGTGAGCCTCCCGATAGTTGGACGTCGAAGGCCGCGCGCACTTCGAATCGCCACTATCCGATGCGCTCTTATCCCTTCGTTTATCTCGCCTCGCAAAGCCCGCGCCGTCAGGAATTGCTTCGGCAACTCGGCGTCGAGTACGAACTCCTTCTGCCCCGCCCCGATGAAGACGCCGAAGCCCTCGAAGCCGAACTCGAAGGCGAAGCCGCCGATGCGTATGTCGTGCGCGTCTGCGCGCTGAAGGCGAAGGCCGCGCGCGAGCGGCTCGTCGCGGGCGGCCACGCGAGCGCGCCCATTCTCGTCGCCGATACGACCGTCACCATCGACGGACTGATTCTCGGCAAGCCGCTGCACGAAGAAGACGCCGTCGCGATGCTCGAACGGCTCGCCGGGCGCGAGCATGAAGTGCTGACCGCGCTCGCCGTCGTCGATGCGGACGGCACGCTGCTCGAAGTCGCGGTATCGCGTTCGACGGTGCGTTTCGCCGCCGTCGACCGTGCTGCGCTGCAACGCTATGCCGCGACCGGCGAACCGCTCGGCAAGGCCGGCGCGTATGGCATTCAGGGCCGCGCGGCGGCGTTCGTCGAGCGAATCGAGGGGTCCTATTCGGGTATCATGGGTCTGCCCCTTTTCGAAACCGCAGCACTCTTGCGCGTGGCGCGCGCCGAATTCTAAACAGGCCATGAACGAAGAAATCCTGATCAACGTCACACCGCAGGAAACCCGCGTCGCACTGGTTCAGCAAGGCGCCGTTCAGGAGCTTCACGTCGAGCGCACGCTGTCGCGCGGGCGCGTCGGCAACGTCTATCTCGGCCGCGTCGTGCGCGTGCTGCCGGGCATGCAGTCCGCGTTCATCGACATCGGTCTCGAACGCGCCGCGTTCCTTCATGTCGCCGATATCTGGCATCCGCGTATCGCGGGCGAGCCGCATTCATCCACGCCGCATGTGCCGATCGAAAAGATCGTATTCGAAGGGCAAGCGTTGATGGTGCAGGTCGTGAAGGACCCGATCGGCACCAAGGGCGCGCGCCTGTCCACGCAGGTGAGCATCGCGGGACGCACGCTGGTTTATCTGCCGCAGGAGCCGCATATCGGCATCTCGCAGAAGATCGAGAGCGAAGCGGAGCGCGAGGCCGTGCGCGCGCGGCTCACGGCCGTGCTGCCCGTCGACGAGAAAGGCGGCTATATCGTGCGGACGATCGCGGAAGACGCGACGAGCGAGGAGCTTGCCGCCGACGTCGCCTATCTGCGCAAGACGTGGGCGACCATCGTGACGCAGGGGCAGCGCGTGCCGCCGACGACGCTGCTCTATCAGGACCTGAACCTCGCGCAACGCGTGCTGCGCGACTTCGTGAACGACGAAACCACGCGCATTCAGGTCGATTCGCGCGAGACGTATCAGATGCTCGCCGACTTCGCGGCGCAGTTCACGCCCGCGGTTGCGTCGCGCGTGCATCACTACACCGGCGAGCGGCCGCTATTCGACCTCTACAACATCGAGGCGGAGATTCAGCGGGCGCTGTCGCGGCGCGTCGATCTCAAGTCGGGCGGCTATCTGATGATCGACCAGACCGAAGCGATGACGACCATCGACGTGAACACGGGCGGCTACGTCGGTGCGCGCAATTTCGACGACACCATCTTCAAGACCAACCTCGAAGCGGCGCATACCATCGCGCGGCAATTGCGGCTGCGCAATCTCGGCGGGATCATCATCATCGATTTCATCGACATGGAGAATGTCGAGCATCGCGATCAGGTGCTGGGCGAGCTGAAGAAGGCGTTGTCGCGGGACCGCACGCGCGTGACCGTCAACGGTTTCTCGCAGCTTGGACTCGTCGAGATGACGCGCAAGCGCACGCGCGAATCGCTCGCGCATGTGCTGTGCGAGCCGTGCCCGACGTGTCAGGGCAAAGGCCAGGTGAAGACGCCGCGCACGGTCTGCTACGACGTGCTGCGAGAAATCATGCGCGAATCGCGGCAGTTCAATCCGCGCGAGTTTCGCGTGGTGGCGTCGCAGCAGGTCATCGATCTGTTTCTCGAAGAAGAGTCGCAGCATCTAGCGATGCTGATGGATTTCATCGGAAAACCGGTTTCGCTGCAGGTGGAATCGAATCTGAGTCAGGAGCAGTACGACATCGTGTTGATGTGAGGACCGCTGCTCGCGTTCTCACCGCACCGTCTCGCGCCTGGGCGCCGCGCCGATCAGTATGCCGATCAGGAACACGAACAAATTCCCCTCGGTGAAGTTGAGCAGCATCGAATTCGCGAGGCACCCGAGCACGAACGCAAAGAGATAGCCGTTCGCGATGCCCCGCTCCGGTTCCGCGAGACGCCCGCACTCCTTGCCCACGGCGAGCAGGAACCCTACGAAGATCGCCACGCCGATCAGCCCGAGCTGCACGCCCATCAGGAAGAACTCGTTGTGCGGATTGCTCGCCATCGCGGCGCGCGCGCCGGTTTCCACGCTCGCGATTCGCTCGAACTCCCGGCGCACGCTTCCGACGCCATAGCCCGCGATCGGACGATGCGCGATCAGTTCGGCACTGCGTCGATAGAACTCGAGCCGCACGCCCATCGACGTCCGCTTGTTCTGCGTCTCGAACTGGTTGATTTCCTGCGTCGTTTCAGCGAGGCGCGTGTCCTTGGCATACATTGCGAAGCCGATCACGCACGCGCACGCGGCCAGCGCGCCGATGCCGGCGATCCAGCGCATGCGCCTGTCGTAGCGGCGAAAGCGCGCTGCCTGCATGACGAGATAAATGGCGATATACGCAATCGCGACGACCTGCCCCGTGCGCCCCTGCAGCACGAAGAGCACGTTCACCATCGCGAGCAGCGCGACGAGATAGAGCGCGCCGCTCGCGCCCGCGTGCTTCGTCGTCCTCGCGAGCGAGAACGACAGGCACACGAGGAACGCCATCATCAGGCCGCCGGAAATGTGGTCCTTGAAAACCCAGGGCCGCTTCACGGGATCGGTGCCGTGCATCGGACCTACCGCCGTCCAGCCGAGATAGTTCGTGTAGGTCAGAAGCATCGTCAGCAGAAGCGACGCGAAGAGGCCCCACACGGCCGCCTTCGCCCAGAACGCGGCGCGATCGTCGGCGAAGACGAGAAAGAGCAGCGGCACGAACAGGAGCTTGCGGTACTTCATCAGGAAGTCGGACGCCTCGCCGACTCCCGCCGAGCTGTACGCGATGCTCAACGCCAATGCGACGAAGAGCACGAGCGCCGCGAATCCGCCAGGCGATCGCGCGACGAGCGTGCGCGCGCGCCGCCAGACTTCGGGCGACGCGATCGCGAGCACCGCGAACACCGTCGAGCCGATATTCACGCCCGCAGTGGAAGTCGGCACGAGCCAGAGCGTGACGACGGCAAACCACCTTGCCAGAACCAACTGGTACGACTCCGTACCGGACCGGCCTAGCCGGGAAATTCCGTTGACGTGCATTATGTTCCGCTACCCCGTTTTTACTTCGGCGCAATAAAGTGCCGCCTTGAATGCTTGTATCACACGCCGCGCAGGAAAAAGTCGGCGCGGCGTCGCAGCGCTTCGTCCGAATACATGGCTTCCACCGTGCGGCGCGCCTGCTTTCCGGTCGACTCGCGCAGCGCGGGATCGGCGATGAGCGCGTCGACGAGCCGGCGCGCTTCGTCGGTCGTATCGAAGAGAAAGCCGTTCTCGCCGTGCCGGATCCAGTCCGCGTAACCGCCGCGACGATGACACACCACCGGCAGCGCGCACGCCATCGCTTCGAGCACCACGCGCCCGAAGGTTTCGACATGCGCGCCGGTCCGATAATAAAAGACATCGAGCGTGTGAAGAAAGTCGACGGCGGGCACGGCGCCTTCGCGAAGAATCTCGATGTTCGATGCCGCGTCCAGCGCGCCCGCCGACGCCGCGCGCAAGCTCGTCGCGCCCTGCAGACGGATGCTCGCGCCCGCGTCCGCCCAAGCGCGGTAAAGCGCGACGTCTTCGGGATCGTGCTTGTCGGCCGTATCGCGGCTCAGACGGCCGATTACCGGCCGCGCGTTCGCCACGTTCGCCACGTTGGGCACATTCGCCGCGCGCGTCTGCGGCAGCGGCGCGAACTGCGCGATGTCGATGGGCGACGGCTGCACTTCGCCCTCCACGCCCACGAGCTTTTTCTGAAACTCGGAGATGAAGACGTACTCGGTGCGCGGCCATCGAAGCAACGCAGGATGCGTCGCGGTCAGCGCGAGAATCTTCGGGTGAAAGGTGTTGAAGACGTAAATCAGGCGCTCGGGACGGCGGGCGACATACGGCCACAGCTTGTTTCGCCAGTGCGAGCCGACGAACACGAACGTGCCGCCATCCGGACGATGCCCCGCACTCATGCCGATGCGCCGGATCGAGTGACGACGCGCGAGTTCTTCCGAACAGCGCGACGAAGGCGACCACGGCGTGAGCGTGCTGCGATCTTTGAGCAGACGCGCGAGATGCAGCGCTTCCTGCTCGCTGCCGCCGTTCTCGTTCATGAATCCGTTGATGATGTGAATGACTGGCTTGTTCACTGGACTCGGCATCCCGGCTAGCAGACGAAAAAAGCGAAGGGACGCGCGACGGTCGCGTCGAAATGGCGCTTCGGCTTGAACATGACGCGAGCGGCCTTCAAGCGCGCCGGTCCAGCGAATCGATAGCCGCGAGAACCTGATCGACGGACGGCGGATGACCGTCATCGCCGGTCGAGACGGACAGGCCGGGAATGTCGATGCCGAAATGCGGCCGCGATGTCGCGGTGAAGATCATCACGGTCGGGCGGCGCAGTTCGCTCGCGAGATGCACGAGGCCCGTGTCCATTCCGACGACGAGCGCGGCCATCGCGATGTGCTGCGCGATTTCCACGATCGAGAGCTTCGGCAGCACGCGCGCGCCGGGCACTCCGGCTGCGATCGCTTCGGCGTCGATCCGCTCGGCTTCCGATCCCCACGGCAGAAGCGGCGTCATGCCACGTTCGGCGAGCGTCTTTGCGACCGCGATCCAGTGGTTCGCCGGCCATTTCTTCTCGGGCTTCGATGTCGCGTGGAAGAGGAGCGCATAGGGCATGTCCGCTGCCGCGTCGAGCGGCTTCGCGGGCTTCGGAATGGCGAAAACGCTGGCCGGCGCGGCTTCGATGGAATAGCCGAGCGTGTCGGCAAGCGTGCGGCGCATGCCTTGCCAGGCGTTGTCGTCATGGCGCGGCGCGAATCGATGCGTATAGGCAAAAGCGGCGCCGCGCTCGCCGAGATTGACCCTCGAATAGCCGAAGCGGCGCCGCGAGCGCGCGATGAAAGAGATGATCGCGCTCTTGTAGACGCCGTGCAGATCGAAGATCGCGTCGTAGCGCTCGCGCCGCAGATCGAGAATCGACGACCAGATCGCCTTCAGATCGGCCAGATTGCGCGCCTTCTTGAAGCGTCGCAGCGGCGCGCACAGCACGCGCGCGACGCCGGGATTCCAGCGCGGGATGTCCGCGAAGTTCTCGTCGACCGCCCAGTCCACCTGAACGCCCGGAAACGCGCGATGCAGGTCGCCGACCACGGCCTGCGCCTGGATGACATCGCCCAACGAACTGACCTTGACTATCAGGACTCGCTTCATTCTTCGACCGTTTGCAGGTTGGGGCCGCCCCTCGAGCGGGCGGAGTCTCGAACGACGACGCGAGGCGGATTCAAGCGGCCTGCTGCTGATACTGGATGCGATGCAAGTGAGCGTAAAGGCCGTTCAGCCGCAGCAACTCGGCGTGACTGCCCTGCTCCGCGATCTTGCCCGCCTCCAGCACGAGGATACGGTCGGCGCGCTCGATCGTCGACAGCCGGTGCGCGATCACGAGCGTGGTGCGCCCTTTCATCAGCGTTTCCAGCGCGGACTGGACGTGCCGCTCCGATTCGGAGTCGAGCGCGGAAGTCGCTTCGTCGAGAATCAGAATCGGCGCGTCCTTGTAGATGGCGCGCGCAATCGCGAGACGCTGCCGCTGACCACCCGACAGGCGCATGCCATTGCCGCCGATGAGCGTATCGATGCCATCCGGCAGCGACGCGATCACGTCCGCGAGATTGGCGGCGGCGAGCGCGGCCATCACGCGGTCGCGGTCGGGCACGGTGCCGTAGGCGACGTTGGCGGCGATGCTGTCGTTGAAGAGCACGACATCCTGGCTCACCATCGCGATCTGCGCGCGCAGGTCGTGCAGCCCGTACTCGGTGATCGGCACGCCGTCCACGAGCACTTCGCCCGCGGCCGGATCGAAAAAGCGCGGCAGCAGGTTGACGAGCGTGGTCTTGCCGCTGCCCGACGGTCCCGCGAGCGCGACCATTTCGCCGGGCGCCACCTTGAACGAGACGCTATCGAGCGTCGCGCGATCCTGCGTGCCGTAATTGAACGAAACCTGCCGGAATTCGATGCTGCCCTTCGCGCGCTCGAGCGGGCGGCCGCCGCCCATCGGCTCCGGCGGCTCGTCGATCAGGCCGAAGATCAGCTCCGCCGCCGTCACGCCGCGCTGCAGCGGCTGGTTCACGTCGATCAGATGCTTGAGCGGCGAAATCACGAGCAGCATCGACGTGACGAAGGCGACGAAGCCGCCCACCGTCGTCTGGTCGCTCGCCGACTGCAGCACCGCAATGGTGATGACGATGGCGAGCGCGATGGACGCGAGGAACTGCGTGAGCGGCTGCGCGAGACCGCCCGACACCTGCATGCGCATGGCGTAACCGCGCAGGCGGCCGCTCATTTCCGTGAAGCGTCCGATCTCGTAAGGCTCGCCGTTGTGCACCTTCACGACCTTATAGCCGCCGACCGTCTCCTCGACGATGTACGAGAGATCGTTGGTGAGCATCTGATGCTCGCGGTTCAGGCGCCTGAGGCGCCGGTTGATCTTCGAGACGAGCCAGCCGATGCCCGGCAGGATCACCGCGACGATCAGCGTGAGCCGCCAGTTGAGAATGAAGAGATAGCCGAGCAGGAATACGACGGTGAGCGAGTCGCGCACGAGCGTGACGACGACGCCGGACAGCACCTGCAGAATCTGGTTGACTTCGAACACGATGGCGTTGATGACCGTGCTCGCCGTCTCGCGCTGGAAGAAACCGGCGCTCGTGTGGATCATCCGGTCGAACATCTTGAGCCGCAGTTGCAGCAGGATCTTGTTCGACACATAAGAGAGCAGATAGCCCGATGCGTATTGCGCGACGCCGCGAACGAGCGCGAGCCCGATGACCGCGACGGGCACGACCCATTTCGCTTTCTCGCTGCCGCCCGTGCCGAACCCGTGATCGAGCAGCGGCTTGAGCAGCATCGGAATGCCCGCTTCGCTCGCCGCGACGAAACCCATCGCCACGAGTCCGAGAAGCACGATGCCCATGAGCGGCCGCAGATAGGGCCAAAGCCGCTTGATGACGGCCGACGGCGATGTCGTCTCACCGCCGCCGATAGTCTTTCTCAGTGTCTGCTTCTCGCTCAATTCATCCTCTGCATTGCGATGCCCCGGCGCACGGACGCGCCCGCCGGTAGCATGATCGCGCCCGGCGAAAGACGCCGGCGCTGCGACAATCCGCCATTTTAAACTGCCGGGCTCGTGCGCCTCATTTGGCGGATTCGTGCCGCGCGATCGCCAACGATTGCCGATGGTTAAAATACGCGCCACGATCAATCCCAGCCGCGACCGGCGAGCGCCCCATCCCATGACGCATCCCAGCCTCGGTATCGCCATCATCACGTACAACGCGGCCGCGCGGCTCGCGCAATGCCTCGAAGCCGTCTCTTTCGCCGACGATATCGTCGTCGTGGACGGCGGCAGCACCGATGCGACCGTCGCCATCGCGCAGTCGCACGGCGCGCGCGTCGTGATCGAGCGCGAATGGCCGGGCTTCGGTCCGCAGAAGAATCGCGCGCTCGATGCGCTTTGCACCGACTGGGTGCTCTCCATCGACGCCGACGAAGTGGTCACGCCCGAACTCGCTCAGGCCATACGGACGGCCATCGCGAATCCGCGCGCCGATGTGTACGCGGTGGACCGGCTGTCGAGTTTCTGCGGCGAGTGGATCCGGCACAGCGGCTGGTACCCGGACTGGATTCCGCGCCTTTTCAGGCGCGGTTCGGCGCGTTTCTCCGACGACCTGGTGCACGAGCGCCTCGTCACGCTGGCGGACACGCCCGTCGCGCGGCTGGACGGCAAGCTGATGCACTATTCCTACGAAGACTTCGAAACGGTGTTGCGCAAGCTCGACGCCTATTCGACAGCCGGCGCGCGGCAACGCCATGCGGCGGGCAAGCGCGGAAGTCTCGGCATCGCCGTGACGCGCGGACTGTGGGCGTTCGTGAGAACCTACGTGCTGCGGCGCGGCTTTCTCGACGGGCGATCAGGCTTCATGATCGCCGTCTTCAACGCGCAGACCGTGTACTACCGCTTCGTCAAGCTCGCGCGCCTGAACGAGCGGCCGCATCAATAAACGATTTCGATCTCGCTGCCCGCGAACTCGCCGCGCAACGCGGTGATGAGCTCGTCGGTGGGCTTCACGCGCCACGCGTCGCCCAGGCGCACTTCGCCTTCCGCGTGCTCGCTCCGATAGACGATGCTCACGTTCAGCCCGTTGGGAATCGGCGCGGACTGACGCTGACGACCGTTGTCCTTCACGGGCATCGGCGCCGGTTCAGCCTGCGCGCCCGCCGCATACGTTTCGAGCACGCGGCGCAAGCGCAAGGAATCCGCGTTGCCGTTCATCTCAACCTTCACCGACTGCGCGTAGCGGCTGCGCGCGCGTTCGAGGTCCATCGCCGTATCGACGGTAAAGCGGATGCCGCCCGTGAACGCGTCGTTGCGCGCCTGTCCCTGCACGACCAGCAACTCGTCTTCCTTGAAAAGCGCTTTGTTCGCTTCGAACTGCTCGTTGAACACGGTGACTTCGCACTGGCCGGTGCCATCGTCCAGATTGACGATCAGCATCTTGCCGCGCTGAGTCATTTGCGTTCGCATCGTCGAAATGACGCCCGCGACGAGCTTGTCGCGCCCTTCCTTGAGTTCGCCGATCTTCTGGCGCACGAAGCGGCGCACTTCGCCCTTGTAGGCGTCGAAGAGATGCCCCGACAGATAGAAGCCGAGCGCCGTCTTTTCTTCCTGCAGGCGCTTTTTGTCCGACCACGCGGGTTCGTCGACGTATTCGTGCTTGGCGAGCGGCGCGTCGCCCATGTCGAAGAGGCCCGCCTGCATCGCGTTGGCGGCGGCCTGGTCGGCGGCTTCCATTGCCATCGGGACGGATGCGAGCAGTTGCGCGCGGTTCGCGTGAACGGAATCGAACGCGCCTGCGCGGATCAAGGCCTCCACGGTGCGGCGATTCACGATGCGCCGGTCGATGCGCTCGCAGAAATCGAAGAGGTCCGTGAACGCGCCGTCTTCGCGTGCGCGAAGGACTTCTTCGATCGCATTCTGGCCGCTGCCCTTCACTGCGCCGAGGCCATAGCGAATGGTTCGCGAACGCTTGCCGTCCGGCTCGGCGACCGGCTCGAACCGATACGCCGACTGGTTGATGTCCGGCGGCAGCACCGTCATGCCGTTCGCGATGCAGTCCTCGAAAAGGATCTTCACCTTGTCGGTGTCGTCCATCGCGAGCGACATGTTGGCGGCCATGAATTCCGCCGGATGATGCGCCTTCAGCCACGCTGTGTGATACGCGAGCAATGCATACGCGGCCGCGTGCGACTTGTTGAAGCCGTAGCCCGCGAACTTCTCCATCAGGTCGAAGGTTTCGTCCGCTTTCGCGCGCGTGAGGCCGTTCTTCGCCGCGCCTTCCGCGAAGATTTCGCGGTGCTTCGCCATTTCCTCGGGCATTTTCTTGCCCATCGCGCGACGCAGCAAGTCCGCGCCGCCGAGCGAATAGCCGCCGATGATCTGCGCCATCTGCATCACCTGCTCCTGATAGACCATGATTCCGTAGGTCTCTTTCAGAACAGGTTCGACGCGCGGGTCCGGATATTCGACGATCTCGCGCCCGTGCTTGCGCGCGCAGAAGCTCGGAATCAGATCCATCGGGCCGGGACGATACAGCGCGACGAGCGCGATGATGTCCTCGAAGCGGTCCGGCTGGGCGTCCTTCAGCATGCCTTGCATGCCGCGGCTTTCCAGCTGGAACACGGCGACGGTGTTCGCTTTCTTCAGAATCTGGAACGAAGCCGGATCGTCCAGCGGAACCTGCGCGAGGCTCCAGTCCTTCTTGGACGGATCGAGCCGGCGAATGTAGCGCTCGGCCCAGTCCAGAATGGTGAGCGTGGTCAGGCCCAGAAAGTCGAACTTGACGAGGCCGACGGCTTCGACGTCGTCCTTGTCGTACTGGCTGACGACGCCGCCGTCCTCGCCCTGCGTGTACAGCGGACAGAAATCCGTGAGCTTGCCCGGCGCGATGAGCACGCCGCCCGCGTGCATGCCGACGTTACGCGTGAGGCCTTCCACGCGCTGCGCGAGTTCGAGCAACTGATGCACTTCGTCCTCGGAATCGAAGCGCTCCTGAAGCGTCGGCTCTTCCTTCATCGCGTCCGCGATGGTGACGTGCTTGCCCGGCTTGAACGGAATCAGCTTCGCGACGCCGTCGGTGAACATGTAGCCGAGATCGAGCACGCGGCCGATGTCGCGCACCGCCGCCTTCGCCGCCATCGTGCCGAAGGTGGCGATCTGCGAAACGGCGTCCGCGCCGTACTTGCCCTTCACGTACTGAATGACGCGGTCGCGCCCTTCCTGACAGAAGTCGATGTCGAAGTCGGGCATCGACACGCGTTCCGGGTTCAGGAAGCGCTCGAACAGCAGGTTGTAGCGCAGCGGGTCCAGATCCGTAATGCCGAGCGCGTAGGCGACGAGCGAACCCGCGCCCGAACCGCGGCCCGGACCGACCGGCACGCCGTTGTTCTTCGCCCACATGATGAAGTCCGCGACGATCAGGAAGTAGCCCGGAAAGCCCATCTTGATGATCGTGCCGCACTCGAATTCGAGGCGCGCGTAGTACGTCTCGCGCTGCGCGTCGCGCTCGGCTTCGTCGGGATAAAGCTGCGCGAGCCGGACTTCCAGCCCTTCCTTCGACAACTGCACGAGGTAGTCGTCGAGCGACGTGCCATCGGGCGTCGGGAAAAGCGGCAGCTTCGGCTTGCCGAGTTCGAGCGTGAGATTGCAGCGTTTCGCGATTTCGACGGTATTCGCGAGCGCCGACGGAATGTCCGCGAAGAGCGCGCACATCTCGTCCTGCGTGCGGAAATACTGCTCCGTCGAAAAGCGCTTCGGACGGCGCGGATTCGCGAGGATATCGCCTTCCGAAATGCAGACGCGCGCTTCGTGCGCGGTGAAGTCGTCGGGCGTCATGAACTGCAGCGGATGCGTGGCGACGACCGGCAAGCCGAGCTTCGCCGCGAGCGCGACCGCTTCCAGAATGTACGCCTGCTCGCCGGGCTGCCCGGCGCGCTGCAACTCGATGTAGAACGCGTTCGCAAAGAGCTTCGCCCAGCGCTCGGCGTGACGCTCCGCGCTTGCCGCGTTGCCCGCCGCGAGCGCCATGCCGATGTCGCCCGTCTGCGCGCCGGAGAGCGCGAGCAGGCCTTCGGCCAAGCCCTCTTCCAGCCATTCGACCATCACTTCCGCGCGCCCGCGATACTGGTTCGTGAGCCACGCGCGGCTCAGCAATTCGCAGAGGTTGAGATAGCCGGTCTTGTCGCGCACGAGCAAGAGCAGGCGCGACGGCTTGTCGCGGTCGGCCGGATTGGTGATCCAGACGTCGCAGCCGGCGATCGGTTTCAAGCCGTTGCCGCGCGCTTCCTTGTAGAAGCGCACGAGGCCGAATGCGTTCGCGAGATCGGTGAGCGCGAGCGCGCCCTGGCCGTCCTCGGCGGCTGCCTTGACGACGTCGTCCAGCCGCACGATGCCGTCGGCGATCGAGAATTCGGAGTGGACGCGGAGATGAACGAAGCGGGGATCTGACATGGCGATATTGTACATGCGGGCTGTCGCGAAAAAGCCCGGCGCGGCCGCATTGGCCGAACGGATAAGGCGCTCGCGGCTCTCGAAATTGAGCGTGCGCAAGGCCGCGCGCACCGCGTCGGCCGGGCGGCGGAAAAGCGCGCGCCGTTTGCGGGATAATACGGTCTTTGCGCGGCGCCCTGCTGCTGCCGCCGTTCACGTTTTCAGCGTTTCACCCGCATCCGATCATGAGCATATTGAACCTTTCCGCCTACAAATTCGTCACCATCGAAGACGGCGCCGCGTGGCGCCCGCTCGTCACCGAACGCTGCAACGCGCTCGGCCTCAAGGGCACGATCCTGCTGGCGCCGGAAGGCATCAACCTGTTCATCGCCGGTCCGATTCGCGAAGTGCGCGAGTTCATCGACTACATTCGCACCGATGCCCTCTTCGGCGGCCGCTTCGCCGACTTGCAGTTCAAGGAAAGCCTGTCGGAAACACAGCCTTTTCGCCGCATGCTCGTGCGGCTCAAGCGCGAAATCATCACGATGAAAAAGCCCGCGATCAAGCCGGAACTGGGCCGCGCGCCGGTCGTCGATGCACCGACGCTCAAAAGCTGGCTGGATCGGGGTCACGACGACGAAGGCCGTCCGGTCGTCATGCTCGACACGCGCAATGCGTTCGAAGTCGATGTCGGCACCTTCGACAACGCGCTCGATTACCGCATCGCGAAGTTCAGCGAGTTTCCGGAAGTCATCGAGCAAAACCGCGCGGACCTGGAAGGCAAGACGATCGTATCGTTCTGCACGGGCGGAATTCGCTGCGAGAAGGCCGCAATTCACATGAAGGAAGTGGGCATCGAGCATGTTTATCAACTCGAAGGCGGCATTCTCAAGTACTTCGAGGAAGTGGGCGGCGCGCATTACACCGGCGAGTGCTTCGTGTTCGATTACCGCACCGCGCTCGATCCGAACCTTCAGCCTACGTCGACTGCGCAATGCTTCGGATGTCGCGCGGTCGTGAGCGCGGAAGACCAGAAATCGCCGCATTACACGCCGGGCGAGACCTGCCCCGCGTGCCATCCCGACGCGAAGGTCGGCCAGGCGGCATGAGCCGCATCGCATGGCGCACCGCATGACGTATCGCGGCCGCTTCGCGCCTTCGCCCACCGGCCCGCTGCACGCGGGCTCGCTCGTGAGCGCGCTTGCCAGTTACTTCGATGCGCGCGCGCACGGCGGAAGCTGGATCGTGCGGATCGAAGATGTCGATGCACCGCGCACGGTGCCGGGCGCCGCCGACGCTATCCTCGCGACGCTCACGCGTTTCGGCATGCATTGCGACGAGCCGCCCGTGTGGCAGAGCCAGCGCGACGACGCCTACGCTCGCGCCTTCGCGCAGTTGCAGGCGCGCGGGCTCGTGTATCCGTGCGGCTGCACGCGGCGCGAGATTGCCGACTCGCTCGTTCACGCACACGCGCGCCATGCGACGCTCGCGTATCCCGGAACGTGCCGAACCGGATTGCATGGCCGCGAAGCGCGCGCATGGCGGCTGCGCGTGCCGGAAGGCGACGCGGCGCGCATTGCGTTCGTTGACCGCTGGCAAGGGCCGCAGTCGCAGAATTTGGCGACCGAAGTCGGCGATTTCGCGTTGAAGCGTGCCGATGGCTTGTGGGCGTATCAACTGGCCGTCGTCGTCGATGATGCCGACGCCGGCATCACGCATATCGTGCGCGGCGCGGACCTGCTGGATTCGACCGCGCGCCAAATCCACCTTCAGCGGTGTCTCGACGTGCCGACGCCGTCCTATCTGCACGTCCCGGTCGTGAACAACGACGCCGGCGAGAAGCTTAGCAAACAGACGGGCGCCGCGCCGCTCGATGCGCTCGTCCCGCTCGACGCGCTCACGGCAGCCGCGCGGCATCTCGGCATCGAGGCACCGGCGGCGCGTTCGCTCGATGCGTTCTACGCCACGGCGACTGCGGCGTGGGCGATGCGCTTCCCGCGCTGACCGCCGCGGGGATTCTTCGATCGCCACGAAAAGGCAGCCGCTTCGGGCTGCCTTTTTGCTTTCACGCACAAGCCGTCAGGACGTCTTACGCGGCATCCCAAGACCGCCGAGCAGCGCCGCGAGCGGCTGCTTGGGCGCGCTCTTGCGCTCAGGCTCGGCCGTCTCCTCGTGACGCTTAAGCGCGGACGGCGAAGGTTCGTAGGGTTTCAGGAAGAACTCGTCGACAGGCTGCTGACGTCCGCGCGGCCGGTCATACGAACTCGACGTGCGGCGCCGCGAACCCGCGTCGTCGCGCGCGCCGTGACGATGCTCGGAGCGCTCGCTGCGCGCCGGGCGCTCGTCGCGGCGCGAAGCGTCGCGGTGCACGCGCGTGGCGACCTCGAGCGTCTCGACCTCGAGCGGGCGCTTGATCAGCTTTTCGATGTCCGCGAGCTGCTTGCGCTCGTTGGGGCTGCACAGCGACAACGCGTCGCCCGACGCGCCCGCGCGCCCCGTCCGCCCGATGCGGTGCACGTAATCTTCGGCGTTGAACGGCAAGTCGAAGTTGATGACCGCCGGCAGCTCCGCGATATCGAGGCCGCGCGCGGCGACGTCCGTGGCGACGAGCGCCTCGATCTCGCCGCGCTTGAAGGCGTCGAGCGCCTGCATGCGCTCGCTTTGCGTGCGGTCGCCGTGGATCGCGGTGGCCACGATGCCGTCGCGCTCCAGTACGCGCGCGAGGCGGCTCGCGCCGATCTTGCTGTTGCAGAACACGATGACCTGCTTCAACTCGCGCTCGCGGATGAGCTGCGCGACCGCGCCCGACTTGTCGCTCTCGTGCACCTCGTAGACGATCTGGCGCACGTTGGTCGCCGTGGAATTGCTGCGCGCGACCTCGATCGTCTGCGGGTTGCGCAGATACGTCGCGGCGAGCTTCTTGATTTCCGGCGAAAACGTCGCGGAAAAGAGCAGCGTCTGGCGTTCCTTCGGCAGCAGATTCAGGATGCGCTGCAGATCCGGCAGGAAGCCCATGTCGAGCATGCGATCCGCTTCGTCGAGAACGAGCATCTGCACCTGGCCGAGATTGAGCGTCTTTTGCTGGACGTGGTCGAGCAGGCGGCCCGGCGTCGCGATCAGGATTTCGACGCCCCGGCGCAGCGCTTCGGACTGCGGGTTCATGTCGACGCCGCCGAACACGACGGTGCTGCGCAGCGGCGTGTGTTTCGAGTAGGTCTGGACGTTCGCGGCGACCTGATCGGCGAGTTCGCGCGTCGGCGTGAGCATCAGCGCGCGCACCGGATGACGCGCGGGCGACGCGCTCGTATTGGCGTTCGGCAGCAGACGCTGGATGATCGGCAGCGAGAAGCTGGCCGTCTTGCCGGTGCCGGTCTGAGCCGCGCCCATCACGTCGCGGCCCGAGAGCACCACGGGAATCGCTTGCGCCTGAATCGGCGTGGGCGTGGTGTAGCCGGACTCGCGCACCGCCTTGAGAATGTCGGGGGCCAGGCCGAACTGATCGAACGTCGGCGCGGCCGTGGCTTCTTCGGTGGACGTGTTCGGGGCGACGGAATCAGACATGGTGACTATGTTGGCTTTCGCTAAAAGTCCGCTCGATGCGGCGCGCGTGAGGATCGCCCGGATGGTGCGGTCGTTTCACGCGTATGTGTTTCGGTGTCGCGCAATGTGCCGCGACGCAATGTGCAAGAGGTCCGGCGGCCGGCGTTCGTGACGGTGTCTCTTTCGGTCCGCCCGCTGGCGGTTCACTCGGGACCGGCCCGGTTCGCGTTCCGATGGAACACCGGTTCGATGACGTTTTCAAGACATCGGCGCCCGATGCCGCCAGTGCGGCGCAATCGGCGCGCCACCGCTCGCTCGACGTGACGGGCGATGCGCGCGAACGTTGGCGATTCACTGCGGGAAAGCCGCACATTGTAGCACCGCCCGCCAAAGCGCTCCGGCGCTCGCGAGCGCTCGCGCGTGTCTTCCGGCGCCCGCGCCAGTCGACCCGCGCGACGGCATGGCGTCGACTGCCGGCTAATCCGTGCGAGCGTGGCAATCGGCGAGCAAAGGCGGCGAATTCTTCGCGGCCATTTCGTCGTAGAGATTGGCGTCGGGGCCTTTGGTCCACCATGTGTATTGATCGGCGACGTACCGGGCGCCCGACCCGGCGATCACGTTCACGAAAAGCAGCTTGCGCCCGTCGACGGTCAGCGCGGCGAAGCTCTGCCGATTGCGCGTGTTCGTGTATTGCACGGACACGGTCTTGCCGTCCTTGCAGTCGTAGCGCGTGGTTTGCGTCGACGCGGTCTGCACCTGCGGGACGGTGAGCGGCATCGCGACCGCCGTCGAAAGGGGCAGCGCGGCCGCTGCGGCCATTGCGCTCACCGGCAGCGCGAGAAGCTTTTTCATCGTTGAGTTCATCCTTCGTCGATACGTGCGCCGCGACAGGCGATCAAGGATCGATGACATCGGCGCAGGCGTCGGTGGGCGCCGCGGCGACATGACCGACCACCGGCACGATCTTGAGCCCCGCCGACGCGATACGGCAGGGAGCGGCCGCGAGCCCGCAGCCTGAAAGTCCAACGCATGCCGCGACGAGCGCGGCCAACCCTAATCGTTTCATCTCTTGCTCCTGTCGGCCAGAGTCAGCGCGTTAGCGCCCGCTCTGGCGCCATGCAGCGCGGTCGCGCCAAGGTTAGCGCTTCGGCGCTTCCTCTGGCGCCATGCAAGGCGGTCGCGCCAGAATTGGCGCTTTGGCGCTCAGTCGGTCCCATGCAAAAAGGTCGACCGAGTGATTAGCGCCCGCTCCGGCCACATGCAGCCGGGAAGACCCGCCTCCAATCTACAACCGCCTCGCTCACTTCGTCGAGACGGGCCGCACTTTCGATGCCGCCAGCTTCGCGCGCTCACGCGCCTCGGCCGTATCGACGCCTGTTGCAACCGCCACGCCCATCCGACGCTTCACGAAACTCTCCGGTTTGCCGAAGAGCCGCACATCCGCGCCCGGCACCGCGAGCGCCTCGCGAACGCCTTCGAATTCGATCCCCGCCTCGTCGATGCCGCCGTAAATCACTGCCGACGCGCCCGGCGTGCTCAGCGACGTGTCGACCGGCAGGCCGAGAATCGCGCGGGCGTGAAGCTCGAACTCGGAGAAGCGCTGCGTGGCGAGCGTCACGAGACCGGTGTCGTGCGGCCGCGGACTCACTTCCGAGAACCACACGTCGTCGCCGCGCACGAAAAGCTCCACGCCAAAAAGACCGCGTCCGCCGAGCGCCGTCGTCACTTTTTCGGCCACGTCGCGCGCCCTGGCGAGCGCGGCGGCGCTCATCACCTGCGGCTGCCACGATTCGACGTAATCGCCCGCCACCTGCAAGTGGCCGATCGGTTCGCAGAAATACGTCGCGGTCGCGCCCGTCGCGGGATCGGCGGCGCGCACGGTGAGTTGCGTGATCTCGTATTCGAAGTCGATGAAGCCCTCGACGATCACGCGCCCGTGATTCACGCGCCCGCCCGCCATCGCGTAAGCCCATGCCGGCTCGACGTCGGCCTCGCTTCTGAGTACCGACTGGCCCTTGCCCGACGACGACATCACCGGCTTCACGACGCATGGGAAACCGATGTTCGCGACGGCCGCCTTCATTTCGTCGAGCGACTGCGCGAAGGCATACGGCGATGTCGGCAAGCCGAGCGTTTCGGCGGCGAGCCGGCGAATGCCTTCGCGGTTCATCGTGAGTTGCGTCGCGCGCGCGGTCGGGATGACGGTCGCCGCGCCCGACGCCTCGATTTCCGCAAGCGCGTCCGTGGCGATGGCTTCGATCTCCGGCACGATCAGATGCGGCTTCTCGGCGTCGACGAGCGCGCGCAACGCGGCGGCGTCCGTCATGTCGATGACGTGCGCGCGATGCGCCACCTGATGCCCCGGCGCGTTCGCATACCGGTCCACGGCGATCACTTCGACGCCCAGCCGTTGCAGCGCGATGATGACTTCCTTGCCGAGCTCGCCCGCGCCCAGCAGCATGACGCGCGTGGCGTGAGAAGAAAGCGGCGTGCCGATGCGCGATGCCGTGTCGTTCGCTGCGTTGCTGCCCGGTTCCTGCGTCTGCATGCGTGCTCCAGATCGAATCGTTGCGTGCGGTTTTCGAGGGCATCGCAAAGCCGCTCGCGAGGCCGGAAACGCCCGAAAACCAGAGTTCGCGGCGATGTTAACACGCTAGCCGCGCGCCTCACTCCTCTGCCATCCGGTCTATTGACAAGTGCATCGATTCGCGCATGCGGCGGGGATCGTCGCCACTTTGCCGCCGCGCAGGGCACCGATCATTTTGTTGCATCTCGAAGCTGGACAAATCGTAGGACGCGTGCGGTACCCTTACGCTTTCGCCCGCTTCAGGATCGTCGATGTCCCTGCACTTCCCTCGCATGTCCTGCATGTTTTCCTCGCGCTCGTCGTCGTTCATGCGCCCGCGTCAATCGCTCGCTCTTACTGCGGGCGCGGCCATCGTCGCGGCGAGCCTCGTGAGCGCGTGCGCCATGCCCCGGCATTCCGACGCGAGCGCGCCGCCGACCGATCCGTACAACCCCGCCGCCACGCAGTTGCTCGACGACACGCAGTGGCAACTGACCGACTGGACCGACGCGAACGGCCAGCCGCGCGCGGTTCCATACGGCGCGGAGGGCGGCGAGCCGCTGACGCTGGTTTTCTCGACGGAGAGCGGCCATCGGCGCGCGAGCGGGTTCTCCGGCTGCAATCGCTTCGCGGGGGCTTACGACCTGAAGGACGGCCAGCTCGCCCTGCGCCCGCTCGCCGGCACGCGCATGGCCTGCGCGTCAGGGATTGGCAGCGCGCTCGAGCGGCCTTATCTCGACGGCCTCGCCCACGTAGCGAAAAGCGGCGTGCAGATGAACCCGCCGCAATCGCTTCGACTCACGCTGGACGACGGCGCGGTGCTGACCTTCGCGCGGCGGGACAAGTAGGCGCACGGCACCGCTTGTTTGAGCGCGGCTCGCTCGCGCCAAGTGTTGCGCGCTCGCGCCAGCCGCGTCGGCTTCATTCGACACCCGTTAAACTGCTCGTTCGATACATGCGATGAGCCCGGTCCGCAGACGCTGCGAGCCGCCGGGCCGCCGTCTCATCCGTCTTCATCGTCTCACCCAACCTTGGTTCGGTCCTTAGCATGCACACGGTAGTTCTCGGCTGGTTCGGTGCATCAGTCGTCTGGTTTCTTCCTCTCTTGTGGCGCGTCGTCAAGTCGGCGCTGCCGGGCGGGGCCGGGTTGCGCGGCCCCGGCACGATCCGGCTGTGGCTCGGCTTTTTCTGCGTGCTGCTGTCGAGCGCGACGCTCGAAGCCGCGCTCGCTGGCGCAGTCGAAACGCAAGACAACGTCAACCGCTGCGGACGCGCGCTCGCGGGCGCACTCGCCACGCTCGCGCATCCGCCAGGGGCAATCGCCATCGCCGCGCTCACGCTCGCGATCAGCCTGCCGTGGCTCATCGATTTCAGCTGGCGCTCGGTGCTCGCTTGGGCCGACGAAGCGTTCGGCTTCGGCCTGCCCCGCAGTTGGATCACGGTCCCCGACGACTCCGGGCGGGAACCGCGTCAACGCGACTCGGGGAGCACCAAGTCCGCGGCGATGCGCTGGCGCGAAAGACGCGAGCGCCGCGCCCGTCAGACGCTGGCGACCGAAGCGCCCGCGCGGGGCATCGGCGGGGAACGCTTGGACGGATCGGCCGGCCGCGCGTCCCACGACGAGCCGACGCTCGGCATGCCGCCCGCCAATCGCAGCGGGCGCTACCAGCGGCCGACCGTCTGGCGCCCGCCGGCGACGGGCAAGCGCTCGGCCAAGCAGGCCGAGGCCACGGCTGCGAGCATCGCGGCCACGGCCGAGGCGTATTCCCGACGCCCGGCGTTCGAGCGCGCGGGCACGTCCGTTCAGGCGGCCTTCGTCGAACCGGTCGCACCGGACGGCTGGCTGAGTTCGCTCTCGACGGCAAGCGCCGCGCTCGGCTCGAATCCTTCCGCCGCAAGATCGGCGTCGGCGTCGGCGTCGGCGATGCCGGGCCGCGGTGCCGCGCACTCGCAGACGCCGCAGCGCCCCGCCGCTCGCGTTGCGCCGCCTGCCGGTGCGTCGGGGACTGCGCCCGTTTCCGCCGCGCCCGAAGCGGCCGCAGCGAGCCAGCGGTCCTCTGCCGCGCCCGCCCGCACCGCCGCGTCGCTGGCGCGCTCGGCTTCCATGTCGGCAGCGCCCGCCGCGCGCAGACCGATGGCGGCATCGAATCCTGCTGCGAGGCCCGCGCCGGTCTCGGCGTCGATGTCGGCGTCGATGCCGCGCGGGGGCGTCAGGCGTGGCCCGCCGCACGAGCCGGTGAGCGCCGCTGCGCGCGAATCCGACTCGCGGCCTTTCGCGCCGCCGGCGTTCTCGCGGGCCGTCACCCCGCCTGCGCCGCCGCCCGCGCCGGAGGCGATCCAGGCGACGCTGCGCTCGATCGAAGAAAACGCCGCGCTGTGGACATCGCTCGCGGGCGCGAGCCTCGCCCGCCATCACGAAGCGCACACTTCGGCAGCGAGCGACGGCGGCGCGACGGCGCACGCCTACGCGCCGCCAGCGCAACACGAGAACGCGCTAGCCGCGCCCTTCACTGCCGACGCGCAGCCGGGCGACGGCTCGGAGCTTCGCGTGCCGTCTTTCGCCGCTTCGCTCGCGGATGAACGCGGCGATGCGCCGGACGCAGCGCATCCGTCCGTGGACGCCGCTGAAGGACTGCAAAGCATCGATGCGCCTGGCGGGCCGCTGGATTTCGCCGACCGTGAAGAGGCGCTGCAGCAAGCCGTGCCCGCCGATGCATCGGCCGGGCCTTTCGCACATGAGCAGGTCACGGCGGCTACGGTGCGCTGGGACGATGGCGAGCCGTCTTTCGGCCGTCGATCGGACGTCATCGAGGCAGTGCCGAACGAGCCTGACGCGAGCATTCCGTTGACGGCAGTTGCGCCCACCGGGGCTGATATCGCTGACGTGATCGGCCAGCCGGAGCCGGTCCTAGAGACTCAGGCCAAGGGCGTCGACGACCCGTTTAGCCGCCCGGAGCCGTCTTTCGAACGTTTCGCGGACTTCGCGCCCGCATCGGAACCCGGCTCCGAGCCGTCGATGCCCGCAAGCGCGCTCGTCGTGAACGCAACCGTCGACGGCGCCGCGCATGAGAACGCCGTCGACGAAACGCTCGACGCGCCGGCGATAGCGGTGACGCGCGTCGAGACGGCCGACACGACGCCTGAACGCGTCGCCCCGATCTCCGAACCGCGAATCGACGCGCCCACGCCCCATTTCGAACAAAGCGCGCCGTTCGAACTGCCCGCATGGCCGGCACTGCCGACATCCTTCGCACCGGCGAGCGCGCCGGAAGCGGACACCGAGATGGATCGCGTCAGCTATTCGTTCGACGCAGCGCCGATCGTGCCGCCGCCGCTGCCGCGACCGCTCGCGCAGCCGCCCGAACCGCCCCGCTCAATCGCCGATACGCCGCCCTGGATCGACGACGCCCCCGGCGAAGCACCGCTTGCGCCGTCCGCCAGCACGCTGCCCGCGCCAACGCCGACGCCAACGCCCGCACCCTCCCCCGTGCGCGGCTTCGCGCCGACCGAGTTCGAATTCCACGCGCCGCACGCGTCCGCCGTGGAATTGCCGACGCTAGATCTGCTCGAACCCGCCTCCGACGAAATCGAGCCTGTGTCCGAGGAACGCCTCGCCGATACGGGCCAGCTGATCGAGCAGCGCCTTCAGGAATTCAAGGTGCCTGTGACGGTCGTCGGTGCGTCGGCGGGTCCGGTCATCACGCGCTTCGAAGTCGAGCCGGCGCTCGGCGTGCGCGGAAGTCAGATCGTCGGGTTGATGAAAGACCTTTCGCGCGGGCTCGGCCTCACGTCCATACGCGTCGTCGAGACCATTCCCGGCAAGACGTGCATGGGCCTGGAATTGCCGAACGCGAAGCGCCAGATGATCCGCCTCTCGGAGATTCTTGAAGACGACGTGTACCGCGCGTCCAAGTCGAATCTCACGATCGCGATGGGCAAGGACATCGTCGGCAATCCGGTCGTGACCGATCTCGCGAAAGCGCCGCACATGCTCGTCGCGGGCACGACGGGCTCGGGCAAATCCGTCGCCATCAACGCGATGATCCTCTCGCTGCTCTACAAGGCGAAGCCCGAAGACGTGCGCCTCATCATGATCGACCCCAAGATGCTGGAGCTGTCCGTCTACGAGGGCATCCCGCATCTGCTCGCGCCCGTCGTGACCGA
This sequence comes from Caballeronia sp. Lep1P3, assembly GCF_022879595.1. Lineage (NCBI taxonomy): Bacteria > Pseudomonadati > Pseudomonadota > Betaproteobacteria > Burkholderiales > Burkholderiaceae > Caballeronia > Caballeronia sp. Lep1P3. The sequence goes on from NZ_CP084265.1 coordinate 2,056,970, forward strand.
CATGAAGCTCGCCTCCAACGCACTCAACTGGTGCGTCGGGGAAATGGAGAAGCGTTACCGGCTGATGTCCGCGGTCGGCGTGCGCAATCTGCAGGGCTTCAACCAGAAAGTCCGCAACACGGAAGCCGCCGGCAAGAAGCTCACGAATCCGTTCTCGCTCACGCCCGATGCGCCCGAGCCGCTGTCGACGCTGCCGCTCATCGTCGTCGTCATCGACGAGTTGGCCGACCTGATGATGGTGGCCGGCAAGCAGATCGAGCAATTGATCGCGCGTCTCGCGCAGAAGGCGCGCGCGGCCGGCATCCATCTGATTCTCGCGACGCAGCGGCCTTCGGTCGACGTCATCACCGGTCTCATCAAGGCCAATATTCCGACACGCGTGGCGTTCCAGGTGTCATCGAAAATCGATTCGCGCACGATTCTCGACCAGATGGGCGCGGAATCGTTGCTCGGCGCGGGCGACATGCTGTTCCTGCCGCCCGGCACCGGTTATCCGCAGCGCGTGCACGGCGCGTTCGTCGCAGACGACGAGGTGCACCGCGTGGTCGAGTATCTGAAGCAGTTCGGCGAGCCGGAGTACGAGGAAGGCATCTTGTCCGGGCCGACATCGGAAGGCGCGTCGCAGGACCTCTTCGGCGAATCGCCGGACGCGGAAGCCGACCCGCTTTACGACGAAGCCGTCGCGTTCGTCGTGCGCACGCGGCGCGCCTCGATTTCGTCGGTGCAGCGGCAATTGCGCATCGGCTATAACCGCGCGGCGCGCCTCGTCGAGCAGATGGAAGCGGCCGGACTCGTCTCGCCGATGGGCACCAACGGCAACCGCGAAGTGCTTGCGCCGCCCGGCCCCGGCGAATGATTCGAACGGCTCACCAGAGCCGCAGCTTGCGCAAGAGGAAGATGGTGATGGCGGCGCACCCCGTCATCACGCCGATGACGACCCAGAACGAAGCGGGATCGTGCGTGCCCGGCAAGCCCGCCACGTTCATGCCGAAGATGCCGGTCACGAGCGTGGCCGGCAACAGCAACGCCGACATGATCGCGAGCCACAGGAGCTTGCGGTTGATGTCCTCGGACAGCAGCGCGGCGATCTCGTCCTGCAGCAGCTTCGCACGCTCATAGAGCGCTTCGAGCCCGCCGCCCAGCCCATTGAGCACCTGAATGGCCTGCACGAGCGCTTCCATCGAACGCGGCTCGGCCCACTCCAGACGCCGCGTGACGAGTTGCATCAGCGCGTTGCGCTCGGGATCGATGAAGCGCTTCACCTCGACGATCCTGCGCCGCACGCCGCCCAGCGCCGCGCGGCACTTCGAATGCGCGCCTTCGAGCACGTCCTCTTCCACGTCGTCGAGACGGTCGCCGAGTTCGTCGATGCGATCGACGAAGGTCTCGTTCAACGCGCGGATCAGGCCCGCGAAGAGATCGACGGTATCGCGGAACGTCGCGCCTTCCAGCACAGCGTGACGCAAACGGTCGGTGGATTGCAGCGGCCGCGCGCGCACGGTGATCATGCGCTGCTTATCGACGTAAAAGCGCAGCGCGCCGGTCGCGCGGATCGCTTCGCGCGCAACCGGCGTCGCGGCGGTATCGGGCGCGGTCGCGACGAGTTCGAGGTCCGCCACCACGCCGAACATGAAATTCGGCCCCATGTGCACGCGCGGGCGTTTGTCCTCGCCATTGAGAAATTCGCGCGCGACATCGGGCAGCGCCGTCACGCCTTCCAGCCAGCTTTCGACGGTGTCGTCGTTAGCCGAAAGATGCAGCCACGTCATGCCGTCGCTGACGATCGCCTTGCGCGCTTCCTGCCAGGAAAGCCGCAGCGCGTCGCCGCCCGCGAAGTCGAACGCGCTGATGAAGCCCGGCGGCGCCGGATCGTTCGCGCCGGCGCTCGTGTGCGCGGCGGCGTAGTCGTTGCGAGTCGTATCCAATCTTGCTTCCCTGCCATTACCTTACGATTTATCGGGACACCTTTCGATTTCCCGCGTGCGAGCCTTAGCCGTGTCGTGCCGTGCCGTGCGTCGGGCAAAGCGGCACGTCAATGCTACTAGAACTCGTAGCGTCCAAAGAAGAACGCGACGTCGCCGTCGTTGAGGCCAGGCAGGCGCGGGATGAGCGTGCCCATGAGCGAAGCGCGCCGGTAACGCACCGATGCGATCGGCAGCGCGAGCGGCAACGGCAGGTAATGCACGACATCGCTGCGCGCGGTGAAACCCGCGAAGTAGCCGCCGCCGAGCTGCAAGCCGCCGAGCACGGGCTTCGTGTACCACTGGCGCGCGTAGCCGCCGATCGGCTCGAAGTTGTGATGGGAGTCGGAAAAGGCGAACACGAAGAGGACGTCCTCATTGCCGTTCGCATCGGTCCAGTGCTTGCCCGCGCCGCCGCCCCAGGACCACGGATTCAGTTCCTTGCGATCCGTGTAGCCGTCGATGTGCCAGCCATAGCCCGTCACGTAGAGATCCCACGTGCCCTCGCGCGCGACGCGCGTCACGCGCTCGCACGCCGACGACAACCAGTCGCGCTTGTAGTCGCATTGGCCCTCGCCCGCGTGGGCCGCGAGCGGGGCCGCCATGAAAAGACACAACGAGGAAACCGTGACCGCCCTGACCGTTATTTTTGTCATCGTGATGGGTGCGACTCGCTATGGAAGGTCCGCGCGTCCTGGGTTTCACCTCGTCATGACGGCGAGACGAATTTGAAATCGACGGGCGAGCCGATCGAGAGCTGCTTCGGATCGGACGCGAGTTCGCCCGTCGCCGGGTCGCGGCGGAAGAAGTACGCGCTGTCGCTGTCCTGATTGCCGACGACGAGCCAGCGCCCGGTCGGATCGATCGCGAATTCGCGCGGCGTCTTGCCGAGCGTCGGATAGCGCTTGAGCAGCTTGAGATGCCCGTTCGCCGGATCGACCGCGAACGCGACGAGCTGATTCACGTCGCCGCGATTCGTCGCGTAGAGAAAGCGTCCGTCGGGCGACAGATGCAGCGCGCCGCCGCCGATCTTGCCCTTGAAGCCCGGCGCGGTCATCGGCAGCGACTGCGTTTCGGTGAGCTTGCCGTCCGCGTAGTTGAAGACGAGCACCGAAGCGTTCAGTTCGGTCGTGAGATAAGCGTGCTTGCCGCTCGCGTCGAAAATCAGATGGCGCGGGCCGGAGCCGGGCCTGATCTGCGTGTAGCGGGCCTCGGTCGGACCGAACAGGCCGCGGCTGCCGTCAGGCGTGTATCGATAGGCGAAGACCTTATCCACGCCCAGGTCCTGCGCGAAGAGATAGCGGCCATCGGGCGAGAACACCGTCGAATGGACGTGCGAGTTGTCCTGCCGGCCCTTCACCGGGCCACTGCCCTCGTGATGCACGGTCAGCACGGACGTACCGACGTGGCCATCGGCGGAAAGCGGAAACACCGCGAAGCTGCCGCCGGGATTCGCCGCGACCGAGTAGTTGGCCGTGAGCAGATATCTGCCGTCGGGCGAGATCGCGAGATAGCACGGATCGTTGCCGTCCGACGAAACGCGGTTCAAAAAGCTCAGTTGCCCGCTCGCGCGATCGAAGCGGAAGGCGCTTACGCCGCCGCGCTGCGACGCGGGGCCGTTGTCGCCGGGCAGCTCGTTGACCGCATACACGAAATTGCGGTCGCGGCTCACGACGAGATACGACGGATTCACCGTCTGCGCCGACGCGATGCGTGACAGCTCGCCGCTGCCGGCATCGAAGCGATAGACGTAGATGCCTTCGCTCTTGCCGCTGCCCGTATAGGTGCCGATGAGCAGGTCATAGACCTCGCCCGTTGTCGAGCGCGTCGGTGCGCTCGCCGACGCCGATGCAGACGTGTCGCCGGTTGTCTGCGTCTGCGCGAAACCGTGGGCGGCGGCGAGCGAAAGCATCAGCGCGACGCCCTTGGCCCAGTGAATCGGACGAGGACGGGCCTTGTTCGAACGCGAACGCGAAGCAGCAGGAAGCGGGCGCGGCATTTGCATCTCGCTCGTCGCGGTGCGGGACTGACTCGGTTGCATGAGACCTCCTCATCGTCTTGGTGCCTGTTATCAAGCGCGACGCGCGGGCGTCGGCATTGCCATCGCCTGTGCGGCAGCGGGATGGCCGGCCTGCACGAGCAAGTTCCGGACCGTGGCGCGGGGTCGAACCGTCATCGAGGCAAAGCATCGAGGCAAAAACAGACCACACAACTCGAACCAACAAAAGGAGCTGATGCAATGAACATCCACGTAAGCCTTGGACCGCTCGTCTCGCTGATCGCCGGCATTTTGATTCTCGTGATGCCGCGGCTTCTGAACTTCATCGTGGCGATCTATCTGATCGTGATCGGACTGATCGGGCTATTCGGCATGAGTTCGACGCACTTCTGACACAGCCCGACGCGCGCGTGGCGCATCTGCGTTGTGACGCCGATCGCGTCGAACGGTTCCGCGCGCGCCGCTGATGGACGATGCAGCCGAAGCTCAGCCGTTCGCCAGTTGATCGAGCCGCAAGCGCCCTTGCAAGGACAGCGCGCCGACCGCCAATCCGCGCACGTCGAAGCTGAAGCGGCTAAAGCATCCGCGCTCGGTGAGGAAGGCGGCGGCGGTGTCCATCGCGTTGCGCGACAAGCCGAGGCGCTTGTGATCGAGCGCGAGCAGCGCGTCGCTGTCGTGCACGCGGCTCGCAGCGGACAGGATCGCGATGCAGTCTGCTTTCGACGGATTGAGCATGGTTGTCTGTTCCTCGAAAACCGAAGCTACGGCGTGTGAAGGAAAGAGCGCGCGCGTCGCCGGATGCTGGGAAGCGGCGCGTGAAGCTGAAAGCGTGAAGACGGGAAAGCGCAAGGCGATCGATGCCTCGACCGAGGGTCCATTCTAAACATCAGCCGAAACCAGGAGCAACGGTTTCATCGGCGCTTCGGTAGTGCTTTTCCGCCAAACGCGCCTACAGGCTCGCTCATAACCGTGAGCGGCCCGTTGCCGCAGCGCTGCACGCGCGGCAGGCACCCGCCCGGTTTTCTGCTCGCGACCAGCGATTGCGGCAGAATGCGGCGACATGGAGGCGTGCGCCGCCGCGTGCGACGCATCGCCGGTTCTACCGCTCAAACCACGTTCGCCCATGCCCGCACTGATCGAAGACTACGCCATGATCGGCGATGGCCACACCGCCGCCCTCATTTCCCGCTACGGCTCCGTCGACTGGCTCTGCTGGCCGCGCTTCGACTCCGGCGCGTGCTTCGCCGCGCTGCTCGGCACGCCCGAGCACGGACGATGGCTGCTCGCGCCGTCGATGCCGGACGGCGAATCGCCCGTCGTCCGGCGTCGATATCGCGACGACACGCTCATCCTCGAAACGGACTTCGAAACGCCGCAAGGCGCGGTGACCATCGTCGATTTCATGCCGTCGAGGAACGGCCATTCGGAACTCGTTCGCATCGTGATCGGACGGCGCGGCGTCGTGCGCATGAAGATGGAACTCGTGCTGCGCTTCGATTACGGATCGGCGGTGCCGTGGGTGAGCCGCCTGCCCGACGACAGCGGCATCCGCGCGATTGCCGGCCCCGATCTCGCGGTGCTGCGCACGCCGGTGGATCTCGTCGGCGAGAACATGCACACGACCGCCTGCTTCGATGTGAGCGAAGGCGAGCGCGTGCCGTTTTCGCTGTGCTATTCGCAGTCGCATCTGCGCCTGCCGCCCGCGCACGATCCGCACACGCAACTCGCGCGCACCGAAAATCACTGGCGCGAATGGGCCGCCAAGAGCGAGCTGAAGGGCCGCTGGGCGGGCGCGATCCGCCGCTCGCTCATCACGCTCAAGGCGCTCGCCTACGAGCCGACGGGCGGCATCGTCGCCGCGCCGACGACTTCGCTGCCCGAGCAGCTCGGCGGCTCGCGCAACTGGGACTACCGCTACTGCTGGCTGCGCGACGCGACCATCACGCTGCTCGCGCTGATGCGCGGCGGCTATTACGACGAAGCCCGCGCGTGGCGCGCGTGGCTCGGCCGCGCGATGGCGGGGTCGCCGTCGCAAGTGCAGATCATGTACGGCATCGCGGGCGAGCGCCGCCTGTCCGAATGGGAGATTCCGTGGCTGCCCGGCTACGAGGGCGCACAGCCGGTGCGCGTCGGCAATGGCGCGGTCGACCAGTTACAGCTCGATGTCTACGGCGAAGTGATGAACGCGCTGCATCTCGCGCGCGTCGGCGGCCTGCAAAGCGACGAAACCGCGTGGTCCGTCCAGTGCGCGATGCTCCAGCATCTCGAGACCATCTGGGATCAGCCGGACGAAGGCATCTGGGAAGTGCGCGGCGGCCGCCAGCATTTCACGTTTTCGAAAGTGATGGCGTGGGTCGCGTATGACCGCGCGATCAAGTCGGCGGAGCAGTTTCAACTGCCGGGTCCGATCGACCACTGGAAAGACATGCGCGCGCGCATCCACGCCGACGTCTGCGAGAAAAGCTGGAATGCGCAGCTGAATTCCTTCACGCAGGTTTACCACGGCGACGCGCTCGATGCGAGCCTGCTGCTCATCCCGCTGCTCGGCTTTTTGCCGCCACACGATCCGCGCGTGACCGGCACCGTACATGCGATCGAGACCGATCTGACGCACGATGGACTGGTCAAGCGCTATCACACGACCGAGACGGCCGACGGACTGCCGCCCGGAGAAGGCACGTTTCTGGCTTGTAGCTTCTGGCTGGTCGACAATCTGGCGCTGCAAGGAAGGATCGACGACGCGCACGCGATGTTCGAGCGGCTCGTCGGACTGGCGAACGACGTGGGACTGCTTTCCGAGGAGTACGACACGGTCGCGAAGCGAATGGTGGGGAATTTCCCACAGGCGTTTACCCATGTTGCGCTCGTGCATACGGGAATGAACCTCATGCGTCACGAGCAAGCGATGGCCAAGGTGACGGGCCAGCCCGCCGGGGCGTCGGAGAAGGCGGAAGTGTCGACGGAAGGCGCGGGCGACGCGGGCGACGAATTCGCGTGATCCGCGGCGTATCGAAAGCGCTGCTCGGACAGCGTAAGATGCTGCATTGCACAATTCGACGGTTGTTGCGGAAACACCGGTAATTTCAACCGGCCGGTTGAAACGCAACCGCTTTGAGCGGAAAATGTTGCTCCCGCTCAAGAGTGGCGTTAGCGCAGTCGTTAGCCGTATTGACGATTGCAAAGACATTGCAGAAACGCTGGCCGTCATCAGCAGGAAAGGCAGACCTCGCGGCGCGGTTCAGCCGCCGCGCTACGAGAATTTTTTTGGCCGTTGAAGCACGTTGAATCCGATTGCCGGCTGCTTTCGCCGGGATCAGCGGGCGTACCGGTTTGTACGAAGTCATTGGGGCCACCATGCTCTACCAAATCCACGAATTTCAGCGGGCCATGTTGTCTCCCCTCACGGCGTGGGCCCAGGCCGCCTCCAAATCGTTCGTGAATCCGGCCAGTCCGCTCGCCTACGTCCCCGGCTCCACGCGCTTCGCCGCTGGCTACGAACTGCTCTACCGGCTCGGCAAGGACTACGAAAAACCGGAGTTCAACATTCATCAGATCGTCAAGGACGGCCACAACATTCCGATCGTCGAGCAGACGGTGATCGAAAAGCCGTTCTGCCGGCTGCTGCGTTTCAAGCGTTTCGCCGACGACAGCGCCACTGTCACGAAGCTGAAGAACGAGCCGATCGTGCTCGTATGCGCGCCGCTTTCGGGTCATCACTCGACGCTCTTGCGCGACACCGTGAAAACGCTCCTGCAGGACCACAAGGTGTACATCACCGACTGGCTCGACGCGCGCATGGTGCCGATCGAGAACGGCCCGTTCCATCTGGACGATTACGTCGAATATATTCAGGAGTTCATCCGGCACATTGGCGCGAAGGATTTGCATGTGATCTCCGTGTGCCAGCCGACGGTGCCCGTGCTCGCCGCCATTTCGCTGATGGCGAGCCGCGGCGAGGACACGCCCCGCACCATGACGATGATGGGCGGCCCGATCGATGCCCGCCGCAGCCCCACATCGGTCAATTCGCTTGCGAGCGAGCATTCCTACGAATGGTTCGAGAACAACGTCATCTATACGGTGCCGGCGAACTATCCGGGCGTGGGCCGCAAGGTCTATCCGGGCTTCCTGCAGCACGCCGGTTTCGTCGCGATGAATCCGGAGCGCCATCTCACCGCCCATTGGGACTTCTATCAAAACCTTCTGCGCGGTGACGACGACGACGCCGAACAGCATCGCCGTTTCTACGACGAATACAACGCCGTGCTGGACATGGCCGCGGAGTATTACCTGGAGACCATCCGTGTCGTGTTCCAGGAATTCCGGCTCGCGGAAGGTACGTGGGACGTGAACGGCGAGCGCGTGCGTCCGCAGGACATCAAAAACACGGCGCTGTTCACGATCGAAGGCGAACTCGACGACATTTCCGGCGACGGCCAGACGCGCGCCGCCCACGATCTGTGCACCGGCATCCCGCAAAAGAACAAGCGCCACTTCACGGCGGAGAAGGCCGGCCACTACGGCATTTTCTCGGGCCGCCGCTGGCGCACGATGGTGTATCCGCAATTGCGCGAGTTCATTCTGGAACACGACAAGTCGCCGAAGACGGAAGCCGTGCCTGCCTGATCATTCGTGATTCTTCCTGAATCGCGCTGCGATATCGGCTTCGGTACCGATTCCATCGTCAAAAGAAAAACGTCGCGCCCGGCAACAGGCGCGACGTTTTTTTCATCAGACAGCGCCGCTTTTAGCGACGAGTGAGATAAGCGAGCAGCAATTCCGTATTCATCTTCACCATTTGTTCGCGCTGAGTGGCTTCGCTGAAATCGAGGCCGAAGGTCGCTTCGAGCGTGAAGCGGTTCGACACGATGTAATAGCCGAGCCCGGACAGCGTGATATAGAACTTGAGCGGATCGACGTCGTTGCGAAACAGTCCGGCCTTCTGGCCACGCTGGAGAATATTCGTGAGCGTTTCGACGACCGGCGAAATCAGGTCGCGCGTCCGGTCCGATCCCTTGATATATCTTGCCTCGTGCAGATTCTCATTGTTGACTAGTCGCAGCAATTCGGGGTGATCGCGGTAGTAATCCCAAACAAAATGCGCGAGACGCGTCATTGCTTCAATAGGCGCAACGCCTTCGAGATCGAGCGTGCGTTCGGCCTCGACGAGTGCGGAAAGCGCATGTTCGAGCACTGCCGTAAAGAGCTGCTCCTTGCTACCGAAGTAGTAATACAGCATGCGCTCATTGGTCTCCGCCCGCCGGGCGATCTGATCCACGCGCGCGCCAAACAGGCCGCCGGCAGCGAATTCTTCCGCGGCGGCAAGCAGGATACGGCGGCGTGTCCCTTCAGGATCTCTTTTGATTTTCGGCTGATTCATGGTGGCATGAGTCGGGAGCCGCGTTGTCCGGATATGCGTCACGCGGCCCGCATTGGGTACATGACGTGAACGTGCGCTGCCCAGGTTATTGGGGAACACCGTCCTGCGGTCAAACGATAAAGCGCTTCGATTATGCGCACATCGAAGCGGCATTGGCAATGAGTACAAAGCGGCACAGCGAGGATCAAGCGCGAAGGCGACGCGCGCCGCGCTTGGCGCACTTCGGCGATAATCACGTCTGGCGCTTCTCGCGCCGTTGCCGCTTTGCTTCGTCAGCGGCATCGCGCTCCAGACGCTGCATCGAGTCGTGCTTTACCTGCCATCGCGCAAGACCTCATAGTGACCGCAACTCTCACGAAGACTCACACCAAGACGCTCGCCGGGCGCATCGAAGACTTGCTGCCGCAAACGCAATGCACCAAGTGCGGCTACCCGGCGTGCCGCCCGTATGCCGAGGCCATCGCCGCTGGCGAAGCGAGCTACAACCAGTGCCCGCCGGGCGGCGAAGAGGGCGTCGCGCGTCTCGCGGCGCTGCTCGGCAAGCCGGCGATACCGCTCGATACCTCGCACGGCGTCGAGCGCGCGCGCCCGCTCGCCGTCATCGACGAGAACGTGTGCATCGGCTGCACCCTGTGCATGCAGGCGTGTCCTGTCGATGCAATCGCCGGTGCAGCCAAACAGATGCACACGGTCATCGCGCAACTGTGCACGGGCTGCGATTTGTGCGTGCCGCCCTGCCCCGTCGATTGCATCGCGATGATTCCCGTCACCGGCGACGCCACCGGCTGGGACGCCTGGAGCCAGCAAGACGCGGACGCGGCCCGCGCGCGTCATGAGCGGCGCACGGCGCGCATCGAACGCGAGCGCGCGGAAGCCGAAGCGCGTGCGGCCGCGCGTCAGGCAGCGCGCACGCCGCAGGAAGCGCGGGATGCCTTGCCGGCGGAAGCATCGTCGCCCGCGCAGACGGCATCCGCCGACGATGCGCAAGCCAAAAAACGCGCGATCATTCAGGCCGCGCTCGAACGCGCGCGCAGAAAGAAAGAGGACATGGCGAAGCTCGGCGCCGGCCCGAAGAACATGGAGAACGTCAGTCCCGCCGTGCAGGCGCAGATCGACGCGGCCGAGGAGCGCCGCCGCCGGCTCGGACTGGAGCAGACCGCGGACGCCGATCAAAACGATAACGATTCAGGCCAGCCGCGATGAACGCCACCAAGCGACGCGCCATCTTCGAGACGCTGCAAAGCATCGACCCGAATCCGAAGACCGAGCTCGAATACACGACTCCGTTCGAACTGCTGATTGCCGTGATGCTGTCGGCGCAGGCCACCGATGTCTCCGTGAACAAGGCGATGCGCAACATGTTTCCCGTCGCGAATACGCCGGAGAAAGTGCTCGCGCTCGGCGAAGAAGGCGTGAGCGAATACATCCGCACGGTCGGGCTTTATCGGACGAAGGCGAAGAACGTGATCGCGACGTGCCGCATGCTGGTCGAGCAACACGGCGGCGAGGTGCCCGACAATCGCGAGGCGCTCGAAGAACTGCCGGGCGTGGGACGGAAGACGGCGAACGTGGTGCTCAACGTTGCCTTCGGCCAGCCGACGATCGCCGTCGATACGCACATCTTCCGCGTGGCGAATCGCACAGGGCTCGCGCCCGGCAAGGACGTGCGCGCGGTCGAAACGGCGCTCGAAAAGAACGTGCCGAAAGCGTTCCTTCAGCACGCGCATCACTGGCTGATCCTGCACGGACGATATGTCTGCAAGGCGCGCGTGCCCGAATGCTGGCATTGCGTGATCGAGCCGCTATGCGAATACCGGCCGAAGACGCCCGCGCCCGCGCCGGACGCCTGAAGCGCATCCCGGCGAACGCCGACGCCCGGATTTACAATGACGCCCTGACCCTCCAGCCGAATCGACCCGTCATGTTCAACCCTAGCCGCGACGAAGTCCGCCAGTTCTTCACCGAAACGTGGCGCAAGGAGCGCGCCGGCGAAATCCTGACGCCGCTCGAAAGCATGGCCGCCGACTGGATCGGCGAGCATCCGGAATATCAGGCGGAACTCGCCGATCCCGACGCAAAGCAGGCCGATTATTCGCCCGACGCAGGACGGACGAATCCGTTTCTGCATCTGTCGATGCACCTCGCGATCAGCGAGCAATTGTCGATCGATCAGCCGCCGGGCATCCGCCGCGCGCATGACCGGCTCGTCGCCCGCCTCGGCTCGCCGCACGACGCGCAGCACGCGATCATGGAATGCCTCGGGCAAGTCATCTGGGAAGCACAGCGCAGCAACACGCCGCCGGATACGGATGCGTATCTCGCGCTGATCGAGCGCCGCGCGTCGCGTGATTGAGCGTGATTGAGCGCGATCGAGCGCATCACAAGCATCGCGCCGAAACGAAAACACCCCGCATGGAGCGGGGTGTTTTTCTTGATACGAAGCGAATCGCCGCGCGCTTACTTCTTCAGGACAAGACTGCCATCCAGCGATTCGATGTACGCCGCGATGTCCTTCAGATCGCTCTGCGAGAGGCTCTGCACCTGCGCCGCCATGATCGCGTTGTTGCGCCCGAAGTTCGGGTTGCCGTTGCCGATCTGATACTGGCGCAGCGCCCAGTAAATGTAGGTCGCATGCTGGCCCGCGAGCTTCGGATATTCGCCGCTCGCCGGCTTGTTGAGATTCGGGCCGTGACAGGCCGCGCAGTTATGGCTTTCGGAGAGCACCTTGCCGTTGCCCGCATCCGCTGCGTGCGCCGCATTGAGCGTCGCCATGCCGAAGAGCGCCGCCGCCGCGCATGCTGCCTTGATGCTCGTGTGAAGTGCCTGAGAGGGCTTCATGAATTCTCCTGTCGACCGCGCCTCGCTTTGGCGTCTGGCTGCGGTCCCATGCAAAGATAGTTGCTGCCTTCGTTGCGTCGCCGGGCGAAGCGTGTCGGCCGTGTCGACGAATTGCGGCGACGAGGCTTACTTGTCGGGATTGTTCTTCGATTGCGGCGTCTGCGCGGCGTAGTACGCGGCGATATCGGCGATATCCTGATCCGACAGCGTCACCGCGATGGCGCGCATGGTGTCGAAGTGGCGATCGCCCTTCTTGTACGCATGCAGCGCATTGGCGATGTATTGCGCGTTCTGGCCGCCCAGCATCGGCACCTCGTAGACCTCGGGGTATGCCGTGCGATAGCCGGGAATGCCGTGGCAGCCGATGCACATCGCGACCTTGCCCTCTGCGGCCTTCGCGTTGCCCACGACGTCGGCCGACGCCTGGGTCGCGAAGCCGGCAAGACCCGACAGCGCTGCAATCACGGCAAGTTTGCCGACGAAATAGTTCATAGCTTCTAACCTAGCATGAGGGGAAATCCGGCGTTCGGAAGCGCGGCCCGCGCCGGGCGCACGCAGGCTTGCAAGGACCGCTTCCCGAACTGTTTGCTGCCTTCCACGCTGCTTCACGGGACCGATGCACCGCCGCCTGACCGGGCAGGCCAAAAAAATCGCGCCCATTGTACCGCGCGACCTCCGGACCGTCCATTCTCCGAGACAGCCAAAACCCGCTCCTGGCAATGGGATACGGCTGAAAGAAGCACGCGCAACCTGCGACAATTCGCCTCTATGCGCGCGATGCCTGGCGCTGCATGCGCCGATCTCAGCAAGCCGCATGCAGCGCCCCGATCGCGGCCTTGCGGGACCTTCGCGCGGACCTTGCCGAGCGGCTGCCACGATACCGGCGGGCCGCCCATCCCGAAAGGGCTTCTGACTTATACTGGGATTTTTTTCCTCACCGGATCTTCGTCATGCGCTTCGAAGGCTCATCGCAGTACGTTGCAACCGACGATCTCAAGCTCGCGGTGAACGCCGCGATGACGCTCCAGCGCCCGCTGCTCATCAAGGGCGAGCCCGGCACCGGCAAGACCATGCTCGCGGAGGAAGTGGCCGGCGCGCTCGGCATGCCGCTTCTGCAGTGGCACATCAAGTCGACGACGAAAGCGCAGCAAGGCCTCTACGAATACGACGCCGTCTCGCGCCTGCGAGATTCCCAGCTAGGCGACGAGCGCGTGAAGGACATCCGCAATTACATCGTCAAGGGCGTGCTGTGGCAGGCCTTCGAGTCGGATCGGCAATCCGTGCTTCTGATCGACGAGATCGACAAGGCCGACATCGAGTTTCCGAACGACCTGCTGCGCGAACTCGACCGCATGGAGTTCTACGTCTACGAGACGCGCGAGCTGGTTACGGCGAAGCATCGGCCGCTCGTCATCATCACGTCGAACAACGAGAAGGAGCTGCCGGACGCGTTCCTGCGCCGCTGCTTCTTCCACTACATCAAGTTCCCGGATGCATCGACGATGAAGGAAATCGTCGACGTGCATTTTCCGGGCATCAAGGACGAGTTGCTGGCTGCTGCGATGCAGAGTTTCTTCGAGTTGCGCAACGTGTCGGGGCTCAAGAAGAAGCCGTCGACTTCCGAGCTGCTCGACTGGCTCAAACTTTTGCTCGCCGAAGATATTCCCCCCGACGCGCTGCGTTCGTCGGACCAGAAGCAGATCGTTCCGCCGCTGCATGGCGCGCTGCTCAAGAACGAGCAGGACGTGGCGCTCTTCGAGCGGCTGCTGCTCATGAACCGCAATAACCGCTGACCGCTGACACGCGCGCCGGGAATCGCGCGAGCCGGAAACCACGATAAGGAAAACCACGCATGAGCCGCTGGATCGAACCCGTCACGCTCGAAGGCGAGCACGTCAAGCTGGTCCCGCTCGCAGCCGAGCATGAAAAGGCGTTGTCGGCGGCCGCCGCCGATGGCGAACTGTGGAAGCTCTGGTACACGAGCGTGCCCTCGCCCGATACGGCGCGCGCGTATATCGAAGCCGCCATCGACATGCGCGAGCGGCTCGGCGCGCATCCGTTCGCGGTCATCGATACGAAAACGGGCGACATCGTCGGCTCCACGCGCTATTTCAACGTCGAGGCCGCGCACAGGCGCCTCGAAATCGGCCATACGTGGTACGCGAAACGCGTGCAGCGCACGGCGCTCAACACCGAAGCGAAGCTGCTTCTGCTCGGGCATGCGTTCGACAATTTGAAGGCGATCGCGGTGGAGTTCCGCACGCATTTCATGAACCACCCGTCGCGCGCGGCCATCGCGCGGCTCGGCGCGAAGCAGGACGGCATTTTGCGCAATCACCAGATCGGTCGCGACGGCGCGTATCGCGATACCGTCGTGTTTTCGATCATCGAATCCGAATGGCCGGCCGTGCGCGCGCATCTGAAGCACCGGCTCGATCGCTGAGAACGCGCCGGTTCACGTCAAAGGAGAGCGCGCCATGCTGATCGACTTCTTCTACTCGCTGCGCGACGCGAAGCTGCCCGTGTCGGTGAAGGAATATCTGACGCTGCTCGAAGCATTGAAGGCGCAGGTCATTGCGCCGTCGCTCGACGAGTTCTACTTCCTCGCGCGCATGACGCTCGTCAAGGACGAGAAGTATTTCGACAAGTTCGACCGCGCGTTCGGCGCGTACTTTCACGGCGTCGCGCAGCTTCCCGACGAAGCGTTCGACGTTCCGCTCGACTGGCTCAGGAAGCGGCTCGATCGCGAATTCACGGCCGAGGAAAAGAAGCGCATCGAGGCGATGGGCGGCCTCGACAAGCTGATGGAACGCCTCAAAGAACTGATGGACGAGCAGAAAGAGCGTCACGAAGGCGGCAACAAGTGGATCGGCACGGGCGGCACGTCGCCGTTCGGACATGGCGGCTACAACCCGGAAGGCATTCGCATCGGCGGTGAATCGGCGGGCAACCGGACGGCCGTGAAAGTGTGGGACGAGCGCGCCTACAAGGATTACGACGATCAGGTCGAAATCGGCACGCGCAACATCAAGGTCGCGCTGCGTCGCCTGCGCCGATTCGCGCGCGAAGGCGCCGCCGAAGAACTCGATTTGCCCGATACCATCCGCAGCACCGCCGCGAACGCGGGCTGGCTCGACATCAAGATGGTGCCGGAGCGCCACAACAACGTGAAGGTGCTGATGCTCCTCGATGTCGGCGGCTCGATGGACGACCACATCAAGCGCGTCGAAGAGCTTTTCTCGGCGGCGAAAGCGGAATTCAAGCATCTGGAGTTCTACTACTTCCACAACTGCGTCTACGACTACCTGTGGAAGAACAATCGCCGCCGCCATACCGAACGCACGCCGACCTTCGACGTGCTTCACAAGTTCACGCCGGATTACAAGCTCATCTTCGTCGGCGACGCCACCATGAGCCCGTATGAAGTCCTGCAGCCGGGCGGCTCTGTGGAATACAACAACGCCGAAGCCGGCGCCGTGTGGCTGCGGCGCTTCGCGGATCAATTCCCGCGTCACGCGTGGCTCAATCCCGAACCCGAGCGGCTCTGGGAATACCGCCAGTCCATTTCGGCGATCCGCCATGTCCTCGGCAACCGCATGTACGCGCTCACCATGGCCGGCCTCGAAAGCGCGATGCGCGCGCTATCCAAATAACCCGAATCGAGCATGACCGCTTCCAGCACCACGCCTCCACCGCTGCGCCTTTTTTCCGATACGTCCGTCTCCGCCGTCGTCGCCGGTTTCGTCGCGATGATGACCGGCTATACGAGTTCCCTCGTGCTCATGTTCCAGGCGGGCCGCGCCGCGCACCTTTCCGACGCGCAGATTTCCTCGTGGATCTGGGCGCTCTCGATCGGCATGGCGGCGTGCACCATCGGACTCTCGCTGCGCTTTCGCGCGCCGATCGTCGTCGCATGGTCGACGCCGGGCGCGGCGCTGCTGGTTTCATCGCTGCCGAATGTCCCTTACGCCGATGCCGTCGGCGCGTTCGTCGTCTGCGCGCTGCTCCTGACCGCCGTGGGCATCACCGGATGGTTCGATGCGCTGATGAAGCGCATTCCGCCGGGCATCGCGGCGGCGCTGCTCGCGGGCATCCTCTTCGAGATCGGCATCGAGATTTTCCGCGCAGCCGAGCATCAGACGGCGCTCGTGCTCGCCATGTTTTTCACGTACCTCGTCGTCAAGCGCGCGATGCCCCGCTACGCCATTCCCGCGACGCTCGCGGCGGGCGTCGCCGTCGCGGGCGCGCTCGGCCAGCTCGATTTCTCGCGCTTTCACGTCGCGCTCGCGCACCCCGTCTTCACCATGCCCGCGTTCTCGCTGTCCGCCATCGTCAGCATCGGCGTGCCGCTTTTCGTCGTCGCGATGGCCTCGCAGAACGTGCCCGGCATCGCCGTGCTGCGCGCGGACGGCTACGCCACGCCGTCCGCGCCGCTTATTTCGACGACCGGCATCGCGTCGCTCGTGCTCGCGCCGTTCGGCTCGCACGGCGTCAATCTCGCGGCGATCACCGCGGCCATCTGCACGGGCCGCGAAGCACACGAAAACCGCGACCGGCGTTACACGGCGGCCGTGTGGTGCGGCGTCTTCTATCTGATCGCGGGCACTTTCGGCGCGACCATCGCGGCGCTGTTCGCGGCGTTTCCGAAGGCGCTCGTCGTATCGGTGGCGGCGCTCGCGCTCTTCGGCTCGATCATGAGCGGCCTCGCCAACGCGATGCACGACGCCCGCCAGCGCGAACCCGCGCTCGTCACGTTCATGGTGACGGCCTCGGGCCTCACGCTGCTGTCCATCGGGCCGGCGTTGTGGGGCTTGATCGCGGGCGTCGTGACGCACCTCGTGCTCAACGTCCGGCGAAGCTGACGCGTCCTACAATGATGAAACCGGCTGGCCGCGCGTCAGCCGTTTCATGCAACGGCTTTCGCTTTTTCATCATGGCTTTGATCGACAAACTGCTGGCGCGCACCGCGCCGACCGGCGCCCAGAAACGCAAGACGATTGTTCGCGTGCTGCTCGACGACGCCGGGCACGTTCAGGACGTCGTCCTCAAGATGACGTGCGGTGACGCGCAGAAAGACGCCCACGCGCTCGAAGAAGTCCGCAAGATGCGCTTCGCGCGCGGGCAGCTCGGCTCGGGCACGGTGCGGCGCTGGCACGAACTGGCGTACTCCAGCGAGTGACGGCCCGCGCCGGGGCCGGACGGCCGCCGCGCGTGCCGCGAGCGCGATTACCGTGCGCGGGACTAGAATGAGACATTCGCAACAGGGGCGAGCCGCGCGTCGCGAAGACGCGTCGCGGCATCGCGATCATGCACACCCGCGGCTTACCGCAATCTGACAAGGCGCATTGCGCCGACGACTCGACATGACATCCGCTCTCGACCAGCTCAAGCAATACACCACCGTCGTCGCCGATACGGGCGACTTCCAGCAATTCGTACAGTTCAAGCCGCAGGACGCGACCACCAATCCGTCCCTGATCCTCAAGGCCGTCCAGAAGGACGACTACAAGCCGCTGCTCGAAAAGACGGTCAAGGAGAACGCGGGCAAGCCGATGGGCCAGATCATCGATCATCTGCTCATCGCCTTCGGCACGGAAATTCTGAAGATCGTGCCGGGGCGCGTCTCCACCGAAGTCGACGCACGCCTCTCGTTCGACACGAAGGGGTCCATCGACAAGGGCCGCGAGATCATCAAGCTGTACGAAGGCGCGGGCATCGACCGCAACCGCGTGCTGGTGAAGCTCGCATCCACCTGGGAAGGCATCCGCGCGGCCGAAGTGCTGCAGAAAGAAGGCATTCGCTGCAACATGACGCTGCTGTTTTCGCTGGCGCAGGCCGTGGCGTGCGCCGAAGCGGGCGCGCAGCTCATCTCGCCGTTCGTCGGCCGCATCTACGACTGGTACAAGAAGTCGGCGGGCGCCGAGTGGGACGAAGTGAAGAACGGCGGCGCGAACGATCCGGGCGTGCAGTCGGTGCGCCGCATCTACGCGTACTACAAGAAGTTCGGCTACAAGACCGAGGTCATGGGCGCGAGCTTCCGCACCGTGAGCCAGATCACCGAACTGGCCGGCTGCGATCTGCTGACCATTAGCCCCGATCTGCTGAAAAAGCTCGCCGACAGCAACGATACGGTCGAGCGCAAGCTGTCGCCGGACGCGGAGCAGAACGAGAACATCGAAAAGATCAACGTGGACGAGCCGACTTTCCGCTTCCTCGTCAACGAAGACGCGATGGCGACGGAAAAGCTCGCGGAAGGCATCCGCGCGTTCGCCGCCGACGCAATCAAGCTCGAGAAGCTCATCATCGCGCTGCAGTAAGACCGACGAGGCGCGCGGCGCGCGCGTCTTTCCGCGCCGCCGCGTTGCCACGCTGCCGCATTCGGAGAAGTACGGCTTTCGGCCGTTTGCGACATAAATTGACTGTTTCCGGGTCGGCGCGGTATCCGGTTGCAATAGACTTTCGTGCTTTGGCGGGAGCGCCGCCCAGGTTTGGAGAAAGTCAGTCAATGCAACTGGATACGTATCTTTTTTTTAACGGAGATTGCGCGGACGCCCTCGCGCTCTATCAGGCCGCATTCGGCGCGCAGATACACACGCTGATCCGCTTCCGGGACACGCCGGATGCCGCCAACGTGCCGCCCGAGTGGCATGACAAGGTCATGCACGCGCTGTTCAGCCTCGGTGCCAACGCCGTCATGGTGTCGGACGGACAGTTCGGCCAGCCGCAGCGCGACTATCACGGCTTCACGCTTTCCATCGGCGCGAGCGACGCCCAGGCCGGCGAGCGCGTCTTCAACATGCTCGCCGAGGGCGGCACGGTGCTGACGCCCTGGCAGTCCACCTTCTTCACCGCCGGCTTCGGCATGCTCAAGGACCGCTTCGGCGTGCCCTGGCTCATCAACGTCGTCGAACAACAAGCGCCGGCCGAAGCTCCGCCACCGCCCGCAGCACCCGATCAGCCCTGAGCGCGCGAGGCATCATCCGTTGAGCGGCCGTGCGCCTTCGATATTCCACTGCCGCTCGATTTCGCTCACACGCACCCGCAGCCGATCCACCTGTTCGGTAAGACGCATGGCGAGCCAGTGCATGCCATGCGCCGATTCTTCCGCTCGCTCCATCCCCTCCATCGCGCCCGCGCGCGCATAAAGCAGACTCACGCGGCCGAAACGCAGCGCGCGCGCCATCTGCAACAGCGTGTGCCGCGCCGCCTCTTCGTTTTTCGTGCAATCGAGCGCGAAGCCGTGCGTATTCGCCGGGTCGTCCGGCATCGACGTCACCAGCATTTCGAGCGCCGCAAGAATCGAGCGATGCAGCCGCTGGATTTCCTCCAGCCGCGCGAGCGGCACGCGCGTTTCCTTCGCGACGGAATCCATCAGCGCCCTTGACTGCACGAGCCGCTGGCTCGTGACGAAGAAGCGGCGCGCCGTTTCCTCGGCGATGAGCGGTCTGCCGTCGAGCAGCGCGCCATAGAGCCGCGCACATTCGCGCAGATTGTCGGCGAGGCGATAGCGCCACGAATACGTCGCGTACTGCGGCAGCACGAACGAGAACGCGAGCGCGATGGCAATACCGATCAGCACGTTCGCCGTGCGCCACAAGCCGACGTCGAAAGGCGAATCGCCGTGGCCCGCGACGATGACCATCGTGATCGCCGTGAGCAGCGCCACGTAGCCCGCCTTGCCGATGGCGTAGTACGCGCACGCGCCGGCTATCGCGGACATCAGCAGAAAAAAGAGCGTGAGCGAGCCGAAGAGCGTCTGCACGAGAATCAGCGCAAGCCCGATGGCCGCGCCGAGCGCCGTGCCGATTGCGCGCTCCGCCGCCTTCTTGCGGATGTTGCCGTAATGCTGCAGGCCGCCGATCACCACCAGAAGCGAGACCGACGCCCAGCTTCCGTGCGGCACGTTGATGCCGGTCGTGACGATGAACGATGTCGCCATGCCGAGCGCGACGCGCACCGCATGGATCGCCTTCGCGTGGCGATAGCGGAAGAATGGCGACGCCAGTCCGCTCAGAAGCCGCCTCGCCCGGCTCTTGCGCGGTTGCGCCGATGTCGATGGAAACATGGTTCGCTCGCGTCGATGCGTTGGGTTGGATCGGGAGCGCTCAAGCAAAAACGCCCGCAACGGCCGGGGCCATTACGGGCGTTAGCGTATCAGACGCGCGCCGGTCAGCTTTCCACGACGTCCAGGTAGTCTTCAGGCCGCGTGCGGTCGTCGGAGCGTTTCAGGCCGATCGCGCGAACCACCACGCTCACGCCCACCGACACGATCAGATTGACGATCAGCGCCCACACCGCCGCATAGCCCGGCACCGCGTGGCCGAACATGTGCACGGTGTAAATCGAGCCTTTTAGCTGCAGCGACACGGCCATCCAGGTGCCGACGCCGATGCCCACCGCCCAGCCGATCAGCAGCCCTCGATGATCCAGCACGCGCGTATAGAGACCGAGCACGAGCGCGGGCAGCGTCTGAATGATCCAGATGCCGCCGAGCAGCTGAAGCTGGATCGCGTAAGTGAGCGGCAGCGCGAGAATGAACACCACCGCGCCCACTTTCACGATCAGCGAGACGAGCTTCGCGACGTTCGTTTCCTGCTCCGGCGTCATCGAGCGATTGACGAACTCGCGATGCACGTTGCGCGTGTAGAGATTCGCTGCGGCAATCGACATGATCGCCGCCGGCACCAGCGCGCCGATGCCGATGGCCGCGAACGCCACGCCCACGAACCACGACGGGAAGTAGTGCAGGAAGAGCGCCGGCACCGCGAAGTTCGCGCCGTAAGCCTTGAAGTACGACGCGTACTCCGGCATGTCCTTCACGCCCGACGCGAGCGCCATGTAGCCGAGCAGCGCGAGCAGGCCGAGCACCAGCGAATACGCGGGCAGAAGCGCCATGTTGCGGCGGATCGTGTTCCCGGAATTCGACGAGAGGATGGCCGTCACCGAGTGCGGATACAGGAAGAGCGCGAGCGCCGAGCCGACCGCGAGCGTCGCGTAGGCGCTGTATCCGTTGAGGCTCGCGGCATCGGGCGCCTTCAGCAAGAGCTTCGCGGGCGGCACGGCGCCGAAGATATGGCCGAAGCCGCCGAGCTGCGCCGGAATCACGATCATCGCGGCGATGATGGTGATGTAGATCAGCACGTCCTTCACGACCGCGATCATCGCGGGTGCGCGCAGGCCGGACGTGTACGTATAGGCCGCGAGAATCGCGAACGCGATGATGAGCGGCAAGTCGCCGACGAAGCCTTGCGTCGAGAACCCGAGCGCGCCGATCACGACTTCGATGCCGACGAGCTGCAGCGCGATATACGGCATCGTCGCGACGATGCCCGTCAGCGCGACGGCGAGCGCGAGCATGCGGCTGTTGTAGCGCGCGTGCACGAAGTCGGCCGCGGTCACGTAGCCGTGACGCTTCGCGATGCTCCAGAGCTTCGGAAACACGACGAACGCGAACGGATAGATGAGGATGGTGTACGGCAGCGCGAAGAAGCCCGTCGCGCCCGCGCCGAACACGAGCGCCGGCACCGCGACGAACGTGTACGCGGTGTAGAGATCGCCGCCGAGCAGGAACCACGTCACGATGGTGCCAAAGCGCCGGCCGCCGAGACCCCATTCGTCGAGCTGGCCGAGATCGCCCTTGCGCCAGTGTGCGGCGATGAAGCCGAGAATCGTCACGCCGACGAAGAACAGCACGAAGACGAAAGTTGCGGTGATGTTCATCATCGCGCACCTCCTTGGCCCGCGCGGCGCGAAGGCAGCGCCTTGGTCTTCGTATAAACGAGCGCGGTGATGACTGCGCTGATCAGCACCCAGAGAAGCTGATACCAGTAGAAGAAGGGAAAGCCCCACAGCGTGGGCTCGATCTTGTTGTAAAACGGCACCCACACCACGCCGATCCACGGAAGGATCAAAAGCCAGAGCCATTGTCTGTTGCGCGGTTGTCCGGTGCGGCCCGGATCCTGAGCCATACGGCCTCCTCCTTGTTATGAGCATCGCTGATGAGCGAGCATTCGCTTTTATGAGCCGCGATCGTGAGCCGCGGCCCGGCGAGCCGCGGCTGTCGCGGCGGCGGCGGTCGGGCAGACACGCCGCGGGAAGCGCCCCGAAACAACAGGAGGAGTATAGGGACCGCCAAAACACGGTCAAGCAGGGGGAATCCCGAGCATTCCCCAGAGGTGAAAAGCGCTGTAAGCGCGGCTCAGATCACGAAAGAACCGCTCGCCGGCACGCCCGCGCTTTCGGCGATACCTTTCACCCATTGGCGCGCGGGCAAGCCGAGTTGCGATTCGATCAGCTTCGCGCGCTTTTCGAGCGCGGCGAACGGCACGTCGAGCGCGGGACCGGCGAACGCGATCGCGACGCGATTGCCGTCGTGCACTTCGGGCAGCGCGATCACGCGGCGGTCGAAGGCTTCGTTCAGATGGCGCATGTTGCGCACGAAGCTCGGGTGATCGCCGAACAGGTTGATCGTCACGACGCCCGCTTCGCGGCTGAGACAGGCGCGGCACGCGCGATAGAACGACACGCTGTCGAGCACGGGACCGCGCGCGGTGGCGTCGTAGATATCGATCTGCAATGCGCCGATGGTGCCGTGATTCGCGCGATCGTTGACGAACTCCCACGCATCGCGTTCGGTGACGGTGAGGCGCGCGTCGTCGTAGGGCAATTCGAACATCGCGCGCGCCGCGATCACGACAGCCGGATTCAGTTCCACGGCTTCGACCTTCGCGCGCTTCAGAAAGCGATGACAGAACTTCGTGAGCGCGGCCGCGCCGAGCCCGAGTTGCACGATGCGCTCGGGCGTCTCGATGAAAAGCAGCCACGCCATCATCTGCTGCCCGTATTCCAGTTCGATGTGATCGGGCTTTTTCAGCCGCATCGCGCCTTGCACCCATTCGGTGCCGAAATGCAGATAGCGCACACCGCCCTCTTCGGAGAACGTGACGGGCGCGAAACGCGGCTTGCGCGGCGCCTCGATGCGCGGCGCGTTGGCGAGGTCGTCGTCATCGGGCTCGCTCTTCGCGCGGCTCTTGTTCTTCTTGCTGCCGAACGCGCGAGCTTCCGCCGACGCGCGCTTGATGAGTTTCGTCATTGTGTGGAAAGAATGTCGCGCCAGATGCGCAATTTTTGGTCGAACGAGAGGATAGCATTGGCCGGACTCGACGACGGCAGCACGAGCGTGGCGTACCCCGCCGCCGCGATCACCGGCGCGAACTTGCCCGAAGTCTTGCCGTTGAAGCAGACCTTTCGGAGCATCGGAAAGCGCGCGTGAAACGCGGCGAAGTCGTTCGGCGATGCGTTACGGATCGCGCTATCGAGACTGCCCTCGCGCTCGCACGCGGCAAGCACGTCCCATAGCCCGATGCCGCGATCCGTCAAACGCGAAAGACGTTGCGCGTAAGCGAGTTCGTGCAACGGCTCGCCGATGACCGCGCCCACGAGCCGCCAGAACTGGTTGCGCGGATGCGCGTAATACTGCGTGGCGTCGAGCGATGCGACGCCCGGAAAGCTGCCGAGGATGAGGGTGTGCGTTCGCGCGTCGCCGACGGGCGGGAAGCCTGCGAGCTTCATCCGGCGTCGCCGTGCGCCACGCGCTTTGCATGCGACGCGAGGTGTTCGCAGGCGCGGGCATGTTCGCGGTGATGCGTGGCGCCATGCGATGCGGCGAGCCGGCGCCAGAGCGCATCGAGCATGCATTCGGTGACCATCAGCGGCGCGCCGTGGCGCACGAAAACCGATCGGCGTGCGACGAGTGCGTGGTTTGTTTGCGCTTGCCGGACCGCCAGGCGATACAGCGGATGCCGCGCCGTCAACACGCGGCTCACGAGCGCGGAACGCGACACGCTGCTGTCGCTATAGAGCAATTCGGCGAGCGGGCGCGTGCGCAGGCGGCGCATCGATTGCCACACGCCGGTGCTGTGCGACAAAGCGACGATGCTGTGCGCGACGACGAATGGCACGCCGTCGACTTTCAGCGTGACTTCGCGTGTCCACACCGGCGTGCGGCGTGTGATGCCGAGTGCGCGCGATTCGTCGTGCCAAGGTGTATCGACGGCTTCACGGGTGACATCGACGGTGACTGTGCCGAGCGTGCGCAAGTGGGCGGTCAATGAGCCGCCGCGCGTGAGCCAGTCTTTTTGGTGCGCGGTGAACGACGCGAGCGGCGCGGCGCGCCAGTGAACATCGACGGGATCGTTAGGGATCGACATGGCGGCCATTATAGGACCGCGTCCGAGTTCGGATGAATCGTATGGTTATCGCCGCAACCACGCGCGAGACTGTTCGAGCCGCGCCCTTCCGGCGCTGGCTGTCCGCGAGACATAGTGAGGAATAACAATGACGAACAACACGAAGAAAACATCGGCGAAGGTCGCCCACCTCGCCAGCTCGACGCTGCAAGATCCCAAGGCCTCGGCAATCGCCAGAAGCCTCGCAGGATCGGCAACAGCTCAATCACGCACGACTAAGCAGACGAGCGCCGAAATGGAGAGCAAAGCGAGCAAAGTGCTGAGAAGCAACAAGTATTCGGGGGAAACCAAAACACTCGCTGCCTCAGTGGTTAGCCAATCCAACAAGGACCGCAAAGCGAAATAAAAAACGCGCCGCCGGTTCACCCGGCGGCGCGTCTTCAAGCGTCTTCAGGCAACGCTCGCGTGCAACTTATCGCGCGAGCAACAACGCATTCGTCCGCTTCACAAAACTGGCCGGATCTTCCAGCACGCCGCCTTCGGCCAGCATCGCCTGATCGAACAGCAGATGGCACCAGTCCGCGAAGTTCGCATCGTCCGCATTCAGCGCCTTCACCAGCGGATGTTCCGGATTCACCTCCAGAATCGGCTCCGCTTGCGGCGCCTTCTGCCCCGCGGCCTTCAGCATGCGCTGCAGATAACCGCTCATATCGCCTTCGTCGGCGACGAGGCAGCTCGGCGAATCCGTCAAACGGAACGTCAGACGCACGTCCTTCGCCTTGCCTTCGAGCGCTTCCTTCATCTTCTCGACGAGCGGCTTCAATTCCTCGCCGACTTTCTCCTGCTGCTGCTTTTCCTCGTCGTTGAGCGCGCCGAGATCGAGGTCGCCGCGCGCGACGCTCTGCAACGGCTTGCCGTCGAACTCGTTGAGGAAGGACAGCATCCACTCGTCGACGCGATCGGTCAGCAGCAGCACTTCGACGCCCTTCTTGCGGAACACTTCCAGATGCGGGCTGTTCTTCGCGGCCTGCCAGTTGTCGGCGGTCACGTAGTAGATCTTCGTCTGCTCGGGCTTCATGCGCGCGACGTAATCGGCGAGCGACACGTTCTGCACGTCGCTGTCGTTATGCGTCGATGCGAAGCGCACCAGCTTCGCGATGCGCTCGCGGTTGCCGAAGTCCTCGCCGATGCCTTCCTTGAGCACCTGGCCGAACTCGTTCCAGAACGTCTGATACTTCTCTCGGCCGGCGTCTTCCGTGGCTTCCGCCGAGGACGTCGCAAGCTCTTCCAGCATGGACAGCACGCGCTTGGTCACGCCTTCGCGGATGGCCTTTACATCGCGGCTTTCCTGCAGGATTTCGCGCGACACGTTGAGCGGCAGGTCCGCCGAATCGACCACGCCCTTCACGAAGCGCAGATACGTGGGCAGCAGCTGCTCGGCGTCGTCCATGATGAACACGCGCTTCACATACAGCTTCAGCCCGCCGCGATGCTCGCGGTTCCACAGATCGAACGGCGCGTGCTTCGGCACGTACAGCAGTTGCGTGTACTCGCTGCGGCCTTCGACGCGGTTGTGCGTCCACGCCAGCGGGTCGTCGTGATCGTGAGAAATGTGCTGATAGAACTGCTTGTACTGCTCGTCGGTGACATCGCTCTTCGGGCGCGTCCACAGCGCGCTCGCCTGATTGACGGTCTCGTCCTCGTCCTTCTCGACCATCTCGCTCTTCTCGGCGTCCCATTCTTCCTTTTTCATGAGGATGGGCAGCGCGACGTGATCCGAGTATTTCTGAATGATCGACTTCAGCCGATGCGACGACAGCAGCTCGTCCTCGTCGGCACGCAAATGCAGCGTGATGGTCGTGCCGCGTTGCGCGCGCTCGATCTCCTCGATCTCGAAGTCGCCCTCGCCCGCGCTCGTCCAGCGCACGCCCTGCGACGCCGGCAGCCCGGCGCGGCGCGTCTCGACCGTGATCTTGTCCGCGACGATGAAGCCCGAATAGAAGCCCACGCCGAACTGGCCGATGAGCGCGGCGTCCTTCTGCTGGTCGCCGGAGAGCTTCGAGAAGAATTCCTTCGTGCCCGAACGCGCGATGGTGCCGAGATGCGAGATGGCTTCGTCGCGGCTCATGCCGATGCCGTTGTCGTCGATCGTGATCGTGCGCGCGGCGTTGTCGAACGAGATGCGGATGCGCAGGTTCGGATCGTTCTCGTAGAGCGCGCTGTTTTCGATAG
The DNA here is from genome assembly GCF_022879595.1 of Caballeronia sp. Lep1P3. Lineage (NCBI taxonomy): Bacteria > Pseudomonadati > Pseudomonadota > Betaproteobacteria > Burkholderiales > Burkholderiaceae > Caballeronia > Caballeronia sp. Lep1P3. Next base: position 2,083,568 of record NZ_CP084265.1, read on the forward strand.
CCTCGAAGCGCAGCTTGTCCGCGGCGTCGGATGCGTTCGAGATCAGCTCGCGCAGGAAGATTTCCTTGTTGCTGTAGAGCGAATGGATCATCAGGTGCAGAAGCTGCTTCACTTCCGCCTGAAAGCTCATGGTTTCTTGCGCCATGGTCGGGTCCTCTGGTTGATGTCGTCAATTGCCGTGGGGCCGCTGGATGGTGCTGGCAACGCGCCGTCCGGCGAATTCGTCCGATATGAGGGCGATCCGCGCGCTTTCAAGAGCCGCCGCGCGACGCTTTCACCTAGAATGCGCGGCCGTTTCCGACAACTTGCCTTGGCCCATGAAGCGCCCGCTCACGCCCGGTGAAATCGCGATGGCGCGCCTCGTTTTCGCCGATTCCATCGACTATTCGGCGGTGCGCGTCCACGCCCGCGCCTATCTGCCGTTCGGCCTGCAGCCGGCGCGCACCGCGATGGCGCCGAACGGCAGCCTCTATTTTCCGCGCGCGTGCCATCGCGATGATTTTTCGGCGTGCGGCATCGCCGATCGCATGTGGTTCATCCACGAGATGACGCACGTCTGGCAATTTCAGCTCGGCTACTGGGTGCGCGTGCGCGGGGCAATCCGCATCGGCCTGTCCTACGGTTACGCGCTCGCGGCAGGCAAGCGGCTGTCCGACTACAACATGGAAGCGCAGGGCAACCTGCTCGCCGATTACTTCGCGCTCAAGTTCTGCGGCGCGCAGGGCCAGCTTTACGAACACCGCTATCGGCACGCGCCCGATGCGCTCGCGCTCTACGAAACCGTGCTCGCCGGTTTCATCGCGGCGCCGTCCGCGCGCCGTCATCTGCCGGGACGCCGCGCCGCGCGACCTTTTCCAGATGGTTCGCGATGAGCGCGGGCAGCGCCGGATCGCCGCAATTGGCGACGTTGAAGCGCATCCACGTCGTCGGCGACTGCTGCGGTGAAAAGAGGCTGCCGGGCGTGAGCAGAAACCCCGCTTCGTGACCCGCCGCCGCGAGCCCGTCCGAGTCCACGCCCGCGTCGGCCCAGAGGAACATGCCCGCGTCGGGCGTCGTGAAAAGCCGCAGGCCGGTTCGCTCCAGCATGCGCGCGGTCTTGTCGCGCACGGTGTCGAGCCGCGCGCGCAGGCGCTCCACGTGGCGCCGGTAGTGGCCCTCGGTCAGCACCTTGTAGACGACGCGTTCGTTCAGCTCCGGGCTCGTCATGCCGACGAGCATTTTCTGGTCAGCGAGCGCCTTCGCCACCTCCGCCGACGCCGCGACGTAACCCACGCGCAGATTGGCCGCGAGCGTCTTCGAAAAGCTGCCGAGGAAGATCACGCGCTTCAACTGATCGAGCGATGCGAGGCGCGTGGCGGCGAAATTCGTCGGGCAAAGATCGCCGTAGACATCGTCCTCGACGACGATGAAGTCATATTCCTGCGCGAGTTGCAGAATGCGAAACGCCTGCGCCGCCGTGAGCGACGTGCCGGTCGGGTTGTGCAGCACCGAATTGATGATGAGCATCTTCGGGCGCCACGTCGCGACGAGCGTTTCGAGCGCGTCCAGATCGGGGCCGTCGGGCGTGTACGGCATGCCGACGAGCCGCGCGCCCTGCGACGCGAAGCGGCCGAACATCTGGAACCACGCCGGATCGCCGACGATCACCGCATCGCCCGTTTTGACGTAGATTCGCGCGATGAGATCGATGGCCTGCGTGATGCCCGACGTAAGCACGATCTGCTGCTCCGACGCGCCGATTTCCAGTTCCGCGAGGCGCGTCTGCAATTGCTGGCGCAGCGGCAGAAAGCCCTGCGGCGTGCCGAAGCCGAGCATCTGCGCGCCGGAGAGCCGGCTCATCGAGCGCAGCGCGTTGGTGATGAGTTCGCCGTCGAGCCAGCGCGCGGGCAAATAGCCGAGGCCCGGCCCCTTTTCGGGGCTCGCCGTGTGCAGCATGTTGCGCAACAGCCAGACGACGTCGATGGTGTTCTGCACCGGCTCCCGCTGCGACGCGGCGTTCGCGCCCGGCGCTGCGGGCGTGACGCGATCACGCACATAGAAGCCGGAGCCGCGCCGCGAGTCCAGATAACCGTGCGCGACGAGGCGCTCATACGCCTCGACGACCGTGAACCGCGACACGCCCTTGTCGATGGCGAGCTTGCGGATCGACGGCATGCGCATGCCGGGCCGGAACACGCGCTCGTCGATGCGGCGCCGGCCCCACTGGACGAGCTGATCGACGAGCGTGAGCTGCTCGGCATCGTGCGGGGCGGGGATTTGATCGAGGGGGACGGACATGCGGACCTCTTCTCGCGAACGTGTCGGTGAACTGTACCGAATGGGATCAGGCCGATTGTACCGTTACTGTTCTGGTGATAACCGCTACATTTTCCTTTCCGGCGACCGGTACGGAATGCCCGGCAACCGTGAATCGGCGGTTATGCTGTCGGCCTCTTTTTCACGCCCTCGCGCCTCACGCCAAGCCATGACCGCCTATCCGCTGAAACTCGATCATCTCGTCATTGCCGCGCGCACGCTCGAAGAAGGCGCGCAGTTCATCGCCGCCAAGTTCGGCGTGGAGGCCGCGCCGGGCGGCGCGCATCCGTCGATGCGAACGCACAACCGGCTGCTGAATCTGTGGGGCGGCGCGTATCTGGAAGCGATTGCCGTCGATCCGGCCGCCGCGCAGCGCGACACGGCACACGACGCGCCGCGCGCCCGCCTCTTCGCCCTCGACGATCCCGCGATGCACGCCCGGCTCGCCGAAGGTCCGCAACTCGTGCACTGGGTCGCGCGCGTGGATCGTCCGAAGTCACTGGCGCGCTGGCGCGAGCAGTATCCGCAGGGCATCGCGCCCGTGGTGGCGATGTCGCGCGGCGGCAATACATGGAGCCTGACCGTCCCCGACGACGGCGCGTTTCCCGCGTGGCAAGGCGCGGGCGGCGGCGTGCTGCCCTCGCTGATCCAATGGGACAGCCCGCGGCATCCGAGCGACGCGCTTCCCGAAACCGGCATCGCGCTGCGCTCGCTCGCGGGTTATCACCCGAACGCGGAAGCGGTCGCGGAGCAGCTCGCGTGGCTGGGCGCGGCACATCTGATGCGCGTCGAAGCGACGGCCGGCGCGCCCGCGCTGGTCGCCGAGTTCGAACTGCCGGACGGCTCCATCGTGACGCTCGGCGAATCGGCGGAATTCGCGCAATCGGCGGACGAGGCGCGGCGCGCGGGCGATGAAGCGCAGCGGGCGGCGAGCAAACGCCGTCGCACGAAAAGCAGGAAAACAGACGGCAATGCGGACGAAGCGCAGCCGGAATTGCCGCTTTCCCCCGATACGACCGACTGACGCACAACAGAACAGAACAGAAAGGAGACGCCCGATGAGAACCCGCGAAACCGAAGGCATGCTGCTCGGCCTGATCGGTGTCGTCATCTTCAGCCTCACGCTGCCGATGACGCGCATCGTCGTGCAGGAAGTGCATCCGCTTCTGAACGGCCTCGGACGCGCGCTCGTCGCGGCGATTCCGGCCGCGCTGCTGCTCGCGTGGCGGCGCGAGAAACGGCCGACCTGGGCGCAGGTCAAGAGCCTCGCGGTGGTCGCGCTGGGCGTCATCATTGCGTTTCCGGTGTTCTCGGCGTGGGCCATGAAAACCGTGCCGGCGTCGCACGGCGCGGTCGTCAACGGCTTGCAGCCGCTGTGCGTCGCGATTTATGCCGCGTGGCTGTCGCACGAACGGCCGTCGAAGGCGTTCTGGGCGAGCGCGGTGGCGGGCAGCGCCATTGTGGTCGTGTTCGCGTTGCAGGCGGGCGGCGGCGGCCTGCAGGCGGGCGATCTGCTGATGCTCGTCGCGGTCGGCATCGGCGCGCTCGGCTATGCGGAAGGCGCGCGGCTCGCGCGTCAGATGGGCGGCTGGCAGGTCATCTGCTGGGCGCTCGTGCTGTCCGCGCCCTTCCTGCTCCTGCCGGTCGGCTGGCTCGCGTGGGCGCATCATGCGGCGCATCCGGAACCGATCGCGCTTCGCACCTGGCTCGCGTTCGGCTACGTCACGCTCTTTTCGCAGTTCATCGGTTTCTTCGCGTGGTACGCGGGCCTCGCGATGGGCGGCATCGCGCGTGTCGGGCAAGTGCAACTGCTGCAAATCTTCTTCACGATGGCCTTCTCCGCGCTGTTCTTCGGCGAGCATGTGAGCACATTGACGTGGCTGTATGCGGCCGCGGTCATCGTCACCGTCGTGCTGGGCCGCAAGGCGTCGGTGCGCTCAGCCCCGCTCCCGGCGGGCGATGCGCGCCCGACCAAGCCGGCGGCGCACCCGGTCGCCGCGTCAACCGGCCACGCAAAATGACGCGCCCGCGCGATAATCGCAGTCTGCGCGCGGCATCGTCCGCGCGGAAATTCAAAATCACACTTCGAGACAACCGAGGCATTTCATGAATCAAGCCGATCTCCGCGCCACGCCGTGGCAACTCTCCGAACGCGCCCGCAAGCTCACCAGCTCGGCGATTCGCGAAATCCTCAAGGTGACGGAACGGCCCGAAGTCATTTCCTTCGCGGGCGGCCTGCCCTCGCCGGCCACGTTTCCGGTCGAACAAATGCGCGAGGCGTCCGAACGCATCCTGCGCGACCAGCCCGCCGCCGCGCTCCAGTACAGCGCGACCGAAGGCTACATGCCGCTGCGCGAATGGGTCGCGGCGCGCTATTCGGCAAACGGCGTGACCATCCGCCCGACGCAGGTGCTCATCACGACAGGCTCGCAGCAGGCGCTCGACCTGCTCGGCAAGGTGCTCGTCGATCCAGGCAGCCGCGTGCTCGTCGAAACGCCGACGTATCTCGGCGCGCTGCAGTCGTTCTCGCTCTTCGAGCCGAACTACGTGCAGGTGCCGACGGACGCATCCGGCCTCATTCCCGAACGCCTCGATGACGCGCTCGTCGCGAACGCGCGCCTCTTGTACGCGCAGCCGAATTTCCAGAACCCGACTGGCCGCCGCCTGCCGCTCGAACGCCGCCGCGCGCTCGCGGCGTTCGCGCAGAAAGCCGCGTTTCCCGTGATCGAGGACGATCCCTACGGCGCGCTCGACTACGCCGGCGCGCCGCTGCCGACGCTGCTCTCGATGGCGCCGGACCACATCGTGCATCTCGGCTCGTTCTCGAAGGTGCTCGCGCCGGGCCTGCGCGTGGGCTACATCATCGCGCCCGAGGAGTTGCACTTCAAACTCGTGCAGTCGAAGCAGGCCACCGATCTGCACACGCCGAGCCTCACGCAGCGCATCGTGTACGAAGTCGTGAAGAACGGCTTTCTCGACACCCACGTTCCGACGATCCGCGCGCTCTATCGCGATCAATGCGCCGCGATGCTCGCCGCGCTCGAACGCCACATGCCGGCGGGCGTCGAATGGAACCGGCCCGAAGGCGGCATGTTCGTGTGGGTGAAGCTGCCGGATCACATCGATTCGATGAAGCTGCTCGAGCAATCCATCGCGCAGAACGTGGCGTTCGTGCCGGGCGGCCCGTTCTTCGCGAATACGGCCGAGCACAACACCATGCGCCTCTCGTTCGTCACGGTGCCGCCGGCGACGATCGACGAAGGCGTGGCGAAGCTCGGCGCGCTCATTCGCGCGAGCGTCTGAATCTTCTCACCGCTTTTCAAGGAGTAGTCGATGGCATCGAACGTGTACGACAAGCTGAAGGAACTCGGCATCGAACTGCCCGTCGCGGGCGCGCCGGCCGCCGCTTACGTGATGAGCGCGCAAAGCGGCAATACGGTGTATCTGTCCGGCCACATCGCCAAGAAGGACGGCAAGCCCTACGCGGGCAAGCTCGGCGACAGCCTCGCGACGGAAGATGGCAAGGCCGCCGCGCGCAGCGTCGCGATCGATCTCATGGCGACCCTGCACGCACACACGGGCGACCTCAACCGCGTGAAGCGCATCGTCAAGCTGATGAGCCTCGTGAACTCGACGCCCGATTTCACCGAGCAGCACATCGTGACCAACGGCGCGTCCGAATTGATCGCGGAAGTGTTCGGCGATGCCGGCAAGCACGCGCGCTCGGCGTTCGGCGTCGCGCAGATTCCGCTCGGCGCGTGCGTCGAGATCGAGCTGATCGCCGAAGTCGGCTAAGCCGCGGCGTCGGCGCGTTATGCGAGCCCGGCCGCGCGAGCGCGCCGGGTTTTTTGTTTTTCAGCGAGCAAGCTCATGACCACGCAAACCGTCCGCTTCAAACAGGTCGACGTCTTCACGGATGTCGCGTTCAAGGGCAATCCGCTCGCCGTGATTTTCGACGCCGACGCGCTCACGACTGAGCGCATGCAGGCCATCGCGCGCTGGACCAATCTCTCGGAGACGGCCTTCATCCTGCGCCCGACCGATCCGCGCGCCGACTATCGCGTGCGCATCTTCACGACGGCCACCGAGCTGCCGTTCGCGGGCCACCCGACGCTCGGCACGGCACACGCGCTCATCGAAAGCGGCTACGCGCCGAAGAAGGCGGCAACGCTCGTGCAGGAATGCGGCGTCGGGCTCGTCACGCTCGAAGCGCGCGCGAACGGACATTGGGCGTTCGATGCGCCGCCCGCGCGCATCGTCGCGCTCGACGACGCACAGCGCGAACGGCTCGCCGCCGCGCTCGCGCCCGCCCAGATCGACTTCAGCGCGCCGCCGTGCGCGGTGAACAACGGCGCGCCGTGGCTGATCGCGCGCCTGCGCGATGCGGCACAATGTCTCGCGATGACGCTCTCGCCCGAAGCGCGGCATGCGCTCGCCGCGCTCGTCGCGGAAGTCGGCACGCACGGACTCGTCGTCTACGGTCCGCACGATGGCGGCGCGCCCGCGACCTTCGAGTTGCGTGCGCTCCTGCTCGGCGCGGAGAACGTCGAAGATCCGGTGACGGGCAGCGCGAACGCCGCACTCGCGATGCTTCTCACCGAGCAAGGCAAGCGCCCCGGCGACGCGTACACCGTGCGGCAGGGCACCGCGCTCGGCCGCGACGGCCGCGTGAGCGTCGCCTACGACGATGGCGCGAACGGTCCGACCGTGTGGATCGCAGGCGCGAGCGTTACGATCGTCGACGGAACATTCCGCTTTTGAAACAATGATCTGCGTGCCTAGCCGTAAACCCGACGCGGGCACGTTTTCGCTTTCTCAACCCGCACGGCTTCAAGTACTATCTGAGCAATCCAAGGCGCGGCGCGTGTTGCGAGCGCACCGCGCTCCGTGTTTAGCGCTTCGATGAAACATCGTGGCTGCGCGAGCCTCGCGCCACGAACAGTGACCATCCACGCACGCGCATGCTTTTCAGCCTGCCTGAAGCTCGTCTTCACGCTCTTCCCGCGACAACGCGCGGTTTATTGGACGGCACTCGCCGGACGTCTCGACACATGTCTCGCCATTTCCACCTCGCGCGCCTCGGCGGGCGCGCGCTACGCGGTTCCGCCGCACCGAACGCTTCATGAAGCGTTCGCGCTCACACGCGGCGAGCGAATCCCAACTGGCCCCTCCGTCGGCGCGGCGGCGGCGCGCGCTGCTCGCGATGCCCCTACTGGGCACCTTCGTGCTCGTCCTTCTGTGGGCGGTCATCTTCGCGCGCCTTTCGGTGGAACGCGAAGCGACGACGCACGAATCGATGGCCTCCGCCGCGATCCTCTCGTCCGCGCTGGAACAGCACACGATCCGGGCGATTCATCAGGTCGATCAGATCACGCGCTTCGTCAAATACGAGTACGAGAAAGCGCCCGACACGTTCGATCTCGTCGCGACGGTGGACAAGGGCGTCGTGCAAAGCGACACGCTCGTGCAGGTCTCGCTCATCGACGAACACGGCAGGCTGACCGCGAACACCTACGACGCGCATCCGAAGCCGATCGATTTATCCGATCGCGAACACTTCAAGGTTCACGCGCGTTCGAACGACGACCTGCTCTACATCAGCCGTCCGGTGCGCGGGCGCGTGTCCGGCAAGTGGACGCTGCAGATCACACGGCGGCTCAATCATGCGGACGGCTCGTTCGCGGGCGTGGTCGTCGTGTCCGAAGACCCGGCGTATTTCACCAGCGACTTCTATAACGTCGCCTCCATCGGGCGCGAAGGCGTGATCGCCGCCGTGTCGGACAACGGCTCGGTGCTCGCGCGCAGCACCGGCGGCACGCTCGCGGAAACGCCGTCGCCGAAGGCCGTCGCGAAAGGCAGCGCCCGCGACGGCACGGGGTCGGCGCGCGCGGCCTTCAGCGCGAGCGGCGTCTATCCTGCTTCCGAACAGGCTTCCGGTATCTATGCCGATCCCATCGACGGCGTGAGGCGCATCGTGTCGTACCGGCATATCGACGGCTATCCGCTCGGCGTGCTGGTCGGCCTGTCCGAGCGCGAGGAACTGGCCGACTACCGCCACACGCGCAACGTCTATTTGCTGATGGCGAGCTTCATTTCGCTCGCGATGCTCGGCTTCTTCGCGGTGGCGACGGGTCTCATCGGCAAGCTGCTCGGGCGCGAGCGCGAGATGACGCATCTGGTCGAATACGACCTGCTCACGGGCCTGCGCAATCGCTATTCGACGCTGCGCGCGCTGCGTGCCGACGTCGGCCAGACCGAGAACATCGGGCGGCTCGCGCTGCTCTTCATCGATCTGGACAACTTCAAGACGGTGAACGACACGCTCGGCCACAACGCCGGCGACATCGTGCTGCAGATGACGGCGTCGCGCCTCGCGCAGACGGTGGGTCAGAGCGGCATGCTCTCGCGCATCGGCGGCGACGAGTTCGTCGTGATCGTGAAGGGCGATGACGTCGAGAAGCGCGCCGTCGCGCTCGCCGACGACATTTCGACGATGTTCGCGACGCCCTTCGACGTGCGCGGCAGCGCGTTCGTGCTGCACGCGAGCATCGGCATTGCGCTTTTCTCGGTGTCGAACGAAAGCGAAGTCGACTTGCTCAAGAAAGCGGACCTCGCGATGTACAGCGCGAAGGACGCGGGCAAGAACTGCTATCAGTTCTATTCGCCGCAGCTTTCGCACCGCGCGGACCATCTGATGAAGTGGGAGCAGCAGTTGCGCGTTGCGCTCACCGAGCGGCAGCTCTTTCTCGTGTACCAGCCGAAGATCGATCTCGCGCGCCGCTGCATCACCGGCTTCGAGGCGCTCGTGCGATGGCATCATCCGCAGCACGGGCTGATTCCGGCCAACGAATTCATTCCGGTCGCGGAGTCGACGGGCCTGATCGTCGCGGTCGGCGACTTCGTGATTCATACGGCCTGCGCGCAACTCGCGCAGTGGCAGCGCGCGGGCTACACCGCGCTGTCGCTCGCGGTCAACATTTCGGCCGTGCAGTTCTGGCGCGGCGATCTGCTCGAGACCGTCGCGCGCGCCATCGACGCGACCGGCATCCCGCCCGACAAGCTCGAACTCGAAATCACCGAGACCGTGATGGTGGAATATCCGGAGCTGGTGCAGGAGAAGATCGTCGCGCTCAAGCGCCTGGGCGTTCGCATCGCGCGCGACGACTTCGGCACCGGATATTCGTCGCTGTCCTATCTGAACCGCTTTTCGGTGGATACGCTCAAGGTGGACCGCTCGTTCATCCAGGCGATTCCCGAAGACCGCAGCGTCTGCGTGATGGTCGCCGCGATCATCAATCTCGCGCGGTCGCTCGGCCTGACGGTCGTGGTGGAAGGCACCGAGCGCGAAGAGCAGATCGCATGGCTCGCGGCGCTCGGGCCGGTCGAGGCGCAAGGCTTCCTGTTCTCGCGCCCCGTTCCCGCCGATGGCGTGCAGGCGCTTCTGGATCGCTTCGGCGTATGCGGCTGGCCGATCGGACGGGGTGTGCTCGGATTGCGCAGCTTCGGTCAGGAGCCGTCGAGCACGGCCTTGAGCGACGAGCGCGGCGCCTGAGGCTCGCGTATCGCGTCGTTCAGATGCCGCGCGACAACACCGCCGTTCCGACCGTCACGATGCCGAGCACGAGATTCACGACGACGAGCCGCCGCACCGTGCCGACCGCGCGTGCGCCATCGGGCCAGTTCTGCGCCTGCACCGCGCGCCGGATGCGCGGAAACACGCCGAAGCGGATATGCCCGAAGATGAGCATCATCACGATGCCGAGGCCCGCCATCGCATGAAGCGGCCATGCGGCGTGCGCGCCGCCGTATTCCACGAGCAGGAAGCCGCCCGTCAGCAGGATGATGAGCACCGCGCCCGCGACCCAGTTGAAGAACCGCGCGAACACGGCTTCCCAGAGCGGCAGGCGCAATTGCGGCGTGAGGTCGCCGAGCGCGGGGCGCAGGCAGAAATGCGCGAAGATCATCCCGCCTATCCATACGGCCACACCGAGCAGATGCAGAAAGAGTGCGGCTTCGATGGCTTTGGTCATGGAGATTTCCGGGCGGCTGGTGAATGAAGTGTGGCCTTTCGACTGAACGTCGGCGCGTCAGTTCCGAAACGCTTCGACGCGAAGCGCAAAAGAAAACGCCTCGCTGCGATATTCGCAGCGAGGCGTAGAACAGGCCGGGATCGTGTCAGCCCTCGAACACCGGCCGCATCTCGCTCACCTTCAGCGATGTTTCCGGCGCACGCCCCTTTCTCGCGCGCTTGCGGAGATGCAGTTGCAGTTGCGTTCCCGCGAGCTTCTCTTCCCTCACCTTGCCGCCGCGCCCGGTTCCGATCAGCAGCACGCCGCGCGCGTCGATGGCGAGCGCCTGACGCAGCGTTTCGTTCGGATCGAGCGCCATCAGCGTGACGCCGCGCCCACCGCCCGCGAGCGTCTTCATCTCGTCCATGCCGAAGACGAGCAGGCGGCTCGCGCTCGACAGACACGCGACATGGCTCGCGCCCGGCACCACCGGCATCGGCGCGAGCGGCGCGGCGCCTTCGTCGATGGTCATGAACGACTTGCCCGCCTTGTTGCGGCTCACCAGGTCGCCGATCTTCGCAATGAAGCCGAAGCCGTTGCTCGACGCCAGAAGCAGTTGCTGCTCCGCCGACGCCGCGAAGTAATGCAGCAAGTGCGTGCCGGATTCCAGTTCGATGAGCGACGTGACCGGCACGCCGTCACCGCGTCCGCCCGGCAGCGCCGCGACCGGCACCGAGTACACGCGCCCGTTGCTGCCCCACGCGATGAGCGTATCCGGCGTGCGCGCCTGGAACACCGCATAGAGCGAATCGCCGGCCTTGAACGTGAAGCCCGCCGGATCGAGTCCGTGACCCTTCAGCGCGCGCACCCAGCCCTTCTGCGAGACGACGACCGTCACCGGCTCGTCGACGACGCGCGTCTCCAACGTCGCGCGCGTGGCCTGCTGGATGAGCGTGCGCCGGTCGTCGCCGTACTGCTTCGCGTCGGCTTCGATTTCCTTGATGAGCAGGCGCTTCATCGCGGCGTCGCTGTTGAGGAGTTCTTCGAGCTTCTTCTTCTCGTCGCGCAGTTCGGACAGTTCCTGTTCGATCTTGATCGCTTCCAGCCGCGCAAGCTGACGCAGCCGGATTTCGAGGATGTCTTCCGCCTGCCGGTCCGACAGGTTGAAGCGCGCGATCAGCGCCTCTTTCGGCTGCTCGGCTTCGCGAATGATGCGAATGACTTCGTCAATATTCAGAAAGACGATCATCCGCCCTTCGAGAATATGAATGCGGTCGTTGACCTTGTTCAGGCGATGCTGCGTCCGGCGCGTGACCGTCACGAAGCGGAAACCGACCCACTCGTGAAGAATTTCGACGATGCCTTTCTGACGTGGCCGGCCGTCCGCGCCGATCATCACGAGGTTGATCGCCGCGTTCGATTCCAGGCTCGTATGCGCGAGCAGCGAATTGACGAACTCCGTCTGATCGATGCGGCTCGACTTCGGTTCGAAGACGAGGCGCACGGGCGCGTCCTTGCCCGACTCGTCTCGCACGGTGTCGAGCAGGCCGAGCAGCGTCTGCTTGGTCTGCAACTGATCCGGCGTCAGCGTTTTCTTGCCGAGCTTGATCTTCGGGTTGGTCAGTTCCTCGATTTCCTCGAGCACCTTCTGGCCGGACGTGCTCGGCGGCAATTCGGTGATGACGAGCTGCCACTGGCCGCGCGCCAAGTCTTCGATCTTCCAGCGCGCGCGCACCTTGAGGCTGCCGCGCCCCGTTTCATAGGCCGCCGAGATTTCCGCCTGCGACGAGATGATCTGCCCGCCGCCGGGAAAGTCCGGACCGTTGAGCTTTTCCATCACGCCGGCGTGGTCGAGCTTCGGATCGCGGATCATCGCGACGGCGGCTTGCGCGACTTCGCGCAGATTGTGCGATGGCACTTCCGTCGCGAGACCGACCGCAATGCCCGATGCGCCGTTGAGCAGCAGGAAAGGCAGACGCGCGGGCAGGAGCTTCGGCTCTTCGAACGAGCCGTCGTAGTTCGGCATGAAATCGACCGTGCCCTGATCGATTTCGTCCATCAGAAGCCGCGCGATCGGCGTGAGGCGCGCTTCGGTGTATCGCATGGCCGCCGCGCCGTCGCCGTCGCGCGAGCCGAAATTGCCTTGCCCGTCGATGAGCGGATAGCGCATCGAAAAGTCCTGCGCGAGACGCACGAGCGCGTCATACGCGGACTGATCGCCATGAGGATGATATTTGCCGAGCACGTCGCCGACCACGCGCGCCGACTTCACCGGCTTCGCCGTGCTGGCGAGTCCCATTTCGCTCATCGCGTAGAGAATGCGGCGCTGCACGGGCTTCTGCCCGTCCGATACGTCGGGCAGCGCGCGGCCCTTCACCACGCTCACCGCGTAGTCGAGATAGGCGCGCTCGGCGTAATCGCCGAGGGTCAGTTGCTCTGCGTCTGGCGCCGCTTGCTGTTCGGCGAAAAGATCGTCTGTGATTCCCATCGAATTTCCGTATCAGTGCGTTGATCGAGCGTCAGATGTCCGCTTCGACCTCGTTGCCCTTCTCTTCGAGCCAGCTTCGGCGCGACGCCGCTTCGCCCTTGCCCATCAGCATCGTCATGCGCGAGACGGTGAGATCGAAGCCGAGATCGCCGAGACCGACCGGCAGCAGGCGGCGCGTGTCGGGGTTCATCGTCGTGTCCCACAGCTGTTCCGCGCTCATTTCGCCGAGGCCCTTGAAGCGGCTGATGCTCCATTGCGTCTCGCGCACGCCGTCCTTGCGCAGCTTGTCGAGAATCGCTTCCAGTTCGCCTTCGTCGAGTGCGTAGAGCTTCTGCGCGGGCTTCTTGCCGCGCGCGGGAGCATCGACGCGAAAGAGCGGCGGACGCGCGACGCATACGTGACCGCGTTCGATCAGTTGCGGAAAATGCTTGAAGAAAAGCGTGAGCAGGAGAACCTGAATGTGCGCGCCGTCGACGTCCGCGTCCGACAGGATGCAAATCTTGCCGTAGCGCAAGTTCGAGAGATCGATCTGATCGTCGGGACTATGCGGATCGACGCCGATGGCCACCGCGATGTCATGCACTTCGTTGTTCGCGAAGAGGCGGTCGCGCTCGGTTTCCCAGGTGTTCAGCACCTTGCCGCGCAACGGCAAAATGGCCTGGAATTCCTTGTCGCGGCCCATCTTCGCGGACCCGCCCGCCGAATCGCCTTCCACGAGGAAAAGCTCGTTGCGCGTGATGTCCGTCGATTCGCAATCGGTCAGCTTGCCCGGCAGCACGGCCACGCCCGAACTCTTGCGCTTCTCGACCTTCTGGCCCGCGCGCGTGCGCGCCTGCGCCTGCCGGATGACGAGTTCCGCGAGCTTCTTGCCGTATTCGACGTGCTGATTCAGCCACAACTCCAGCGCCGGCCGCAAGAACGACGACACGAGCTTCACGGCATCGCGGCTATTGAGGCGTTCCTTGATCTGCCCCTGGAACTGCGGGTCCAGCACCTTCGCCGACAGCACGAACGACACGCGCGCGAACACGTCTTCCGCGAGCAGCTTGACGCCCTTCGGTTGCAGATTGTGAATCTCGACGAAGTTCTTGACCGCCTGAAAGAGACCGTCGCGCAGGCCGGATTCGTGCGTGCCGCCCGCGGGCGTCGGAATGAGGTTCACATATGATTCGCGCAAGAGCGGCCCTTCCTCGCTCCACGCGACGACCCACGACGCGCCCTCGCCTTCGGCGAACGTTTCTTCGTTCGAGCGCGAGTTGTCCGCATAGCGCTCGCCTTCGAAAAGCGGAATCAGCAGTTCGCTGCCGCCCATCCCTTCGAGCAGATAGCCGCGCAGACCGTCCTCGTACTTCCACGTCTGACGCTCGCCCGTCTTCTCGACGACGAGCACCACTTCGACGCCCGGCAGCAGCACGGCCTTCGAGCGCAAGAGGCGCTGCAACTCGCCCTGCGGCAGATTGGGGGAATCGAAATACTTCGCGTTCGGCCATGCGCGCACGCGCGTGCCGGTCTTCTTCTCGCCGCGTTCGACGGAACGCGTCGTGAGCGGCTCGATGACATCGCCGTTGGCGAACGCGAGTTGCGCGACCTTGTTGTCGCGCCAGACCGTGACTTCGAGGCGCGTGGCGAGCGCGTTCGTCACCGATACGCCGACGCCGTGCAGACCGCCCGAGAACGTGTACGCGCCGCCCGCGGCCTTGTCGAACTTGCCGCCCGCGTGCAGCCGCGTGAACACGATCTCGACGACCGGCACGCCTTCTTCCGGGTGCATGCCGAACGGAATCCCGCGGCCGTCGTCTTCCACGGACACCGAGTTGTCCGTGTGCAGCGTGACCGTGATCTGCTTGCCGTAGCCGCCGAGCGCTTCGTCCGAGGCGTTGTCGATGACTTCCTGCACGATGTGCAGCGGATTCTCGGTGCGCGTGTACATGCCCGGCCGCTGCTTGACCGGCTCGAGTCCCTTCAGCACCTTGATCGATGCTTCGCTGTAACCGGCCGCCTTCGCGCTCATCGCGCGCTTCGTGGTGACTGCTTCGGCCGCACTGGATTTTTTCGTGGACATAGTTGAACGTTGGTCCGGCCTTCTGCGAGACGAGCGGGAATGCTCACCGCACGACGCCGCGATGCCGGCGAATGCTTGATCGAATGCTCGAGGATTGCCTGACGAGGCCGGCGTGAGCGGACTCGTGCCGCGTTCGCCTGCCGCGCCGCGCTAGGAGAATAGCGGTTTTCGCCCGCCACGCCCATCTTGACGATGCGCGCGGCGCCGTGCAAGACGGCTTACTTGCGCTTCGCTTCCAGCTCTTCCCAGCGTTCCAGCGCGACGAGGAGTTCGTCTTCGATGGCCGCGTGGCGCTCAGACAGCCGCGCCCCTTCCTTCGCGTCCTTCGCGAAGATCGAGCCGTCTTCGAGCTGCGCGCCGATGCGCTTCTGCTCCTCTTCCAGGTCCGCGATGCGCGCGGGAAGCGCTTCCAGTTCGCGCTGTTCCTTGAACGAGAGTTTGACCGTGCGCTGCGCGTTGCGGCCTGCCGCGCTCTCCTTGGGCGCGTCCTCCTTCGGAGTTTCCTTCGCGCTCTGCCGCGCCGCTTCCTCGGCGATGCGGTCCGAACGTTCGCGCTGAATCTGCCAGTCGGAGAAACCGCCGACGTACTCGCGCCACTTGCCGCCGCCTTCCGCCGCGAACACGGAGGTCACGACGTTGTCCAGAAACGCGCGGTCGTGGCTCACGAGCAGCACGGTGCCGTCGTAGTCCGCGAGCAGTTCCTCGAGCAGTTCGAGCGTGGGAATGTCGAGGTCGTTGGTCGGCTCGTCGAGCACGAGCACGTTCGCCGGGCGCGCGAAAAGACGCGCGAGCAACAGGCGATTGCGCTCGCCGCCCGAGAGCGAGCGAACCGGCGAGCGCGCGCGTTCGGGCGCGAAAAGAAAGTCGCCGAGATAGCTCATGACGTGCTTCTTGACGCCGTTCACTTCGACCCACTCGCTGCCGGGGCTGATCGTGTCCGCGAGCGATTTGTCGAGATCGAGTTGCGCGCGCATCTGGTCGAAATACGCGGTCTGGATGTTCGTGCCGGGGCGAACGCGCCCTTCGTCGGGCTGCAATTCGCCGAGAATCAGCTTGAGCAGCGTGGTCTTGCCCGCGCCGTTCGGACCGACGAGCCCGATCTTGTCGCCGCGCATGACGGTGGCCGTGAAGCGATCGACGATGGTGCGATCGCCGTAGCGCTTGGTCACATCCGTCAGTTCCGCGACGATCTTGCCGGACTTCTCGCCCTGTCCCACGTCGAGCCTGACATTGCCCTGCACGTTGCGGCGTTCCGCGCGTTCATTGCGCATTTCGACGAGCCGCGCAATGCGCCCGACGCTGCGCGTGCGCCGCGCCTCCACGCCCTTGCGAATCCACACTTCTTCCTGCGCGAGCAGCTTGTCGAACTTGGCCTGTTCCACTTGCTCGACTTCGAGCTGCTGCGCCTTGCGAATCTGATATGCGCTGAAATTGCCGGGATACGACAGCAGACGCCCGCGATCCAGCTCGACGATGCGCGTCGCCACGCGATCCAGAAACGCGCGGTCGTGCGTGATGAAAAGCAGCCCGGAGCGCAAGGTGACGAGCAAATCCTCGAGCCAGCGGATGCCTTCGAAGTCGAGATGGTTGGTCGGCTCATCGAGCAGCAGCACGTCCGGCTGCACGACGAGCGCCCGCGCCAGCGCGACGCGCTTTCGCATGCCGCCCGAGAGCGCGCCCGCGCGTGCGTCGCCGTCGAGACCAATCTGCGCGAGCGTCGTCGAAACGCGCGTGCGCCAGTTCCACGCGTCGCGCAGATCGAGCGCCGATTGCAGCGCGTTCATGCGCGAGAGCAACGCGTCGTGCTGCGCGCCTTCGGGCGTGTCCGCGAGCCGATGCGCGACGTCGTCGTATTCGTCGAGCAACGCGCGCGCTTCGGTGAGGCCCGAGGCGACGACATCGAACACGGACGCGTCGAGGTCGAACTCCGGCTCCTGCGGCACATAGACGGTCGTGAGTTCGTTCTGGCGCGTGACGAGGCCGTCATCGGCCGCGGCGAGTCCCGCGACGATTTTCAGGAGCGACGACTTGCCCGCGCCGTTGCGCCCGATCAGCCCGACGCGCTCGCCCGCCTCGAGCGAGAAGTCGGCGTGATCCAGCAATGCGACGTGACCGAACGCGAGTTGTGCGTCCGAGATGGAATAGAGCGACATGGGGATGAATTGCGAACGATAGGGATACAGCGCAAGCGGCCATTGTACCGATGTTGCCCGCATCCATCGGCGCCCTGGCCGAACGGACGAGGCGCGCTGTCCCGCTCGTTCCCCGCTTAGCGGACGTGAACCCGGATGGTCTGCGCCATCTCCGGCCCATACGAGCGATGGGCGCCGTCGCCGAGCTGCATCGTGAGCGTATGGTCGCCGGGCGGCAGTTTCACGTCGGCTTCGGTCTGCGCCTTGCCGTAGTGCAGCGACGTATCGCTCGCCGGAATGACGGTGCCTTTGGGCAGCGGGCCGCTATCGATCAGCAGATGGTGGTGCCCCGTGCCTTCGGTCATCGTGCCCGCCGGCGCGAGCTTCATGCCGTCGATGCCGAACTTCACGTGCACAGGGCTCGTCACCGTCGCGCCGTCTTTCGGCTCGATGAAATAGACGCGTGATTGTGCGTGAGCCGCGCCCGCGAATGCCGCGAGCGCGAACGCGCCCGACAGCGCGGCGGTGCAAAGCGTTTTGTTCAGCATCGTGTTCTCCTGTCGCGTGAATCGCATCGAGAAAGCGAGTATGGCGAGTAGTGGCGAGTAGTGGCGAGTGATGGCGCGGCCTTCGCCGCAAAAGCGCCAGCCAGAATACACCCGCCTTTCGGCGACGCGCATCGCGCGTGCTTTGCTGCGCTTTCGCGGCGTTTGCGCCCGAAACAATGCGCCCAGGCGTTTCGGGTAAGATGCCGCCTCGCCGTTTGCCGCGCCGTCCTGAATGCACGCGCGGCCCGTTTCAATCCGAGAACGAGAGTGTGTCGTGAGCGAAGTCATCGAATACAAAAGCTGGGTGTGCCTGATTTGCGGCTGGGTCTATAACGAGCAGAACGGCCTGCCGGGCGAAGGCATCGCGCCGGGCACGCGCTTCGCCGATATTCCCGCCGCGTGGCGCTGCCCGGAATGCGACGTCGGCAAGGAAGACTTCGTCGTCGTCGAGTTCTGAGTTCCGGGTTCCGATTCAACGCCGCCGCGCTTTCCCGCGCGGCTTCTCGCCTAGCGCGCCACCGCGATCAGCTCGCGGCTCGTTTCGTCCACCGGCGCGCGGTTCCAGTCCCCATACCAGTCGATGTGCGCGAACCCCGCGCGCGTCAAGAGGCGCGCGAGTTCGTCGCGGCTGTAAAAGCGCAGTTCGCTCATCGCTTGCAGCGTTTGCGCGGCGCCCTCGAAGCGATAGTGCGTCGTGAACGCGACGCGGCCCGTCACGAGCGGATCGGGCGATGCGTGGCGCTCCAGCCAGACATCGGCCGTGCGCGCATCGGCGCCGCGCACGCGCCGCAGCGAGCGTTCCGGCGTCCAGTCCTCCCAGGCCCGCGCCGCCGGATTGCGGCTTTCGAACGCAATGCGTCCGCCTGGCCGCAACGCGCGGCGGGCAGCGGCGAGCGTCGCGAAGAGCGATGCATCGTCGAGGAAGATCTGCGCGACGTGGCCCGTCATCACCAGCAAATCCGCCGCGCCGACGAACGGCAACGCGGCCGCGTCGCCCTCGATCCAGCGCACGCGCTCGCCGTGCGCGCGCCCGCGCGCGATGCGCAACATCTCGCGCGAAGGATCGATGCCCGTCACGCGATAGCCGCGCTCCGCGAAGAGGCAGGTGAGCAGGCCGGTGCCGCATCCGAGATCGACGATACGCCCCGCGCCTTCCGCGAGCGCGAGATAGAACGCCGTGTCGGGGCCGGCGGGATTGAGCGCGTCGTAGAGGGCGACCGTGCGCGGATCGGCATAGAGCGTGGTCGGCATCAGCGGCTCTGGTAGGCGAGCGCGTCGCGCATGGGCTGGCTGTGTACCATGATCGGCCCGCTGAAAGGCGTGTCGAGATCGAGGATGACGAGCACCGCCGACGCGATCGACAGCGCCCCGAGCATGATGGTCACGAGCGAAAGCGCGTTGCGCGGCGCGATCAGCCCGAAACACAGAAAGATGATGAGCAGCCAGCCGACGAGAATGCGGTCGAACGGATAGGAGATCGAGCCGTGCGCTTCGTCGATCAGCTTCCAGCGCAGCGCGATCAGTTGCTCGAAGCGCGTGGCGATGTCGTCGGCGAGCTTGCGGCGATACGCGTCGGCGGGTGCCAGCAGGCGCACCTGACGCTCGCCGCGCTCGAGCATGTCGCCGAGCGTGCGGCTTGCGAGCTGGCCGCTTGCGCGCGGCGCGGCCTCGATGCGCGGATAGCCGCCGCCCGCCGGAGGCGGCTCGTTCGGCCACGTACTCGCGACCGCCGCCGCCGTGTAGGCGCGCATGAGCGCGCGCGTGGCGTCGAGGTCCGCGCCGTAATCGCGCATCGCGTGATCGAGTTCGATGATCGCGGCGGCATAGCTGCGAATGTCGCTGTCGGTCGTGTCGAACACGGTTTTCGCGGACGCCGTGAGAAGGCCCAGCACGAGCGCGGCGAACGTGACCAGCATGCCGACGACCAACTGCACGAGTTGCACCGTCTCCTGCGCCTTGTGCTCCTCGGGCAGCACCGGCCGCACGATCGCGCCGATGCCCGTGCTCGCGAGCAGCAGCACGAAGACGAGCACCGAGGATTCGATTTCGGTCATGAGCGCATGAGCCGTGAGGCGCGACGAAGGTCGTCGCATTATCGAGGCAACGGCTCTCGCGTGCAAAGCGTTACCGAACGCCGGCGCAGCGAACCGTTTCGCGATCCGCGCGTGGCCGTGCCGCGCGGCGGCGTGACGGGTACATTCGCCGCATCTACACTGCAAACGGTCGCGATGTCCACGATTCCAGCCACGGAGAAACCCGATGCGCCCTGCATGCGGTTCGTCCCCTTCCCTCGCGAGCGCGCCGCCGGACGAGGGCGCGATCATTTCTCCCCTTTGGACCGACGCGCATTTCCGGCTGCTCGTCGAGTCCGTCGAGGATTACGCCATCTTTCTGCTCGACGAACGCGGCAACATCGTCACATGGAACAACGGCGCCCGGCGCATCAAGGGCTATGATGCGCACGAGATCGTGGGCCGGCATTTCTCCGTGTTCTATCCGTCCGACGATATCGCCGCGAAGAAGCCGCAAAAGGAACTGGAGGCCGCCGCATCGAAGGGCCGCATCGAAGACGAAGGCTGGCGCGTGCGCAAGGACGCGACGCGCTTCTGGGCCAACGTCGTCGTCACGGCGTTGCGCGATGAAAACGGCAAGCTGATCGGTTTCGCGAAGGTCACGCGCGACATGACGGACCGCTTGCGCCTCGCCGAACTGCAGCATGCGCGCGAACTGTCCGCGCATGTTCAGGCGGCGCTGGAGGACGAACGGGCCACCATTTCCCGCGAACTGCACGACGATCTCGGCCAGCAGCTCGCGGCGCTCAAGATGCAGATCGCCGCACTGGATTCACAGCGCGAAGGCGCCGGGTTCGCGCGTCATTCGCTTGCCGACACGCGGGGCATCCGGGCGCAGATCGACACGGTCATCGCTTCGCTCAGACGAATCGCCGCGGGTTTGCGTCCGCCGGTGCTCGACGATCTCGGCCTTTTCGCCGCGATCGAATGGCTCGTCAACGATTTCCGCCGCCGTCACGGTCTTTCGATCGCGCTCGATCTCGACGGCGAAGAGATGGAACTCGGCGGCGATGCGGCGACTTCCATGTTTCGTCTCGTGCAGGAAGCGCTCACAAACGTCGTGCGGCACGCGCACGCGAGCGAAGTGCGTATCGAGGCAAGCTGCGCGGGCGACCGCTGCAGGCTGACGATCGAGGACAACGGCCGTGGCGCCGATCTCGCCAAGCCTCGCGCGGCGCATGCGTTCGGCCTGCTCGGGATGGGCGAGCGCGTGAGGCAGCTCGGCGGCGTCATCGCGTTTCGAAGCGTTCCGGGCAACGGCTTTCGCATCGACGTCGACATTCCCTTGAGCGGACTCGCGCAAGACGCTGGCCAATGAGCGAGCCGCTGCGCCCGCGTTCTACACCGCGATCGTTCTTGCGGCCTCGAGCCCGATCCACGCGATGCCTTCGCGCAATCCGGCGATCACCGCGTCGCGTTCGCTATCGAGCGTGCATGCGTGGCAGAAGCGATGCACGAAGCGGCCGCCTTCCACGTTGCGATGCTCGACGCCGATCGAACACACGAAGCCTTGCGGCCCCTGTGCCGTGGTGCAAGTGACGGTCCAGTCGCTCCTTCCACCTTCCGTTTGATTCGACTCTATCGGCGTGCCGCCCGAAGCCTTCGAGCAGGTCAACCGGACCCTTCGATGCCTTAGCGGATTCGCTTGATCCCGGTCAATCCGCTCGGCGACGCCTTCGGTAAAGTCGTTCACGACAAACCACCGTGACGAGCCCGCCATGTACACACGCATCCTCGCCCCCATCGACGGCAGCGCGACTTCCGCGCACGCGTTCGACGAAGCCCTCAAGATCGCGCGCGACAATCGCGCCGAGTTGCAGCCGCTGTTCGTGATCGATCTCCAGCCGGTCGCCTACGACGCCGCCGCCGCGTGCTATTCCGACATGCGCGAATCCATGCTCGACGAAGGCCGGCGCCTGACATCCGATGCGGCGAAGCGCATGGATCGCGAGGGCGTGAGCGGCAAGCCGCGCATCGCCGAAGTCGAACTGACGGGCGACGACATCGCCCAGCGCATCTGTCATTGCGCGCAGGACTTCGGCGCCGACCTCGTCGTGATGGGCACGCATGGCCGGCGCGGCTGGCGGCGGCTCGTGCTGGGCAGCGTCGCCGAGCGTTTCCTGCGACTTTCGCGCTGGCCGGTATTGCTCGTGCCGGGCCACGACGCCGAGGAAATCGCGCGCCGGCAGGCCGCTGCCGAAAGCGACTGAACGGCCCGGCGCGGCCAGCGTCGGCATTGCGCTCATCGCGCGCGCGGGCGGTGCGGTTCTTCGCGGGATCGAAAAATCGCTCGGCGATGCGCCACCGGAAGCCGCGCGTGCCGCGACGTCCGCATTCCCCAGCGGGCGCGGCTGAAGAACCGCTAGCGTTCGACGTATCCAGTTCGGCCGCCTCTCGCCTCACTCGTGGATACGCAGCACAGCGGCGCCGACCATGCGCCCTTCGCGGAGATCCGCGAGCGCCACGTTCGCGTCGGCGAGCGCGTACACGCGCGTTTGCACATGAAGCGCAATGGCCGCCGCGCGCGCCATGAATTCCTGCCCGTCCGCGCGCGTCAGGTTCGCAACCGACGCGATGCGCCGCTCCTGCCACAGCAGCGAATACGGGAATGCGGGAATGTCGCTCATATGGATGCCGCCGCACACGACGATGCCGCCCTTGCCCAGCGCCGCGAGCGCCGCCGGCACGAGCGCGCCGGCGGGCGCGAAGATGAGCGCGGCGTCGAGTTCGGCAGGCGGGCGTTCGTCGCTGCCGCCGGCCCATGTCGCGCCCAGTCGCATAGCGAGCGATTGAGCGGCGCTGTCGCCGCGGCGCGTGAAGGCGTAGACGGTGCGGCCCTCGTGCCGCGCGATCTGCGCGACGATATGCGCTGCCGCGCCGAAACCGTAGATGCCGATGCGCTCGGCGTCGCCCGCCATTTTCAGCGTCCGGTAGCCGATGAGTCCGGCGCACAGGAGCGGCGCGGCCTCGATGTCCGAATAGCGTGATGGAAGATGCAGGCAGAAGCGGCTCTCCGCGACCATGCGCTCGGCATAGCCGCCATTGAGCGTGTAGCCGGTGAAGCCCGGCGCATCGCACAGATTCTCGCGATGCGTCGAGCAGTAGCGGCAGCGCCCGCACGCATGGCCGAGCCACGGCACGCCGACGCGGTCGCCCGGCGCGAAGCCTTCCACGCCCGCGCCGATCGCGGCCACGCGTCCGACGACTTCATGCCCCGGAATGACCGGCCGCCTCGGATGCGCGAGCTCGCCATCGACGACATGGAGATCGGTGCGGCATACGCCGCACGCGATCACATCGATCAGAAGCTGCCCCGGACCGGCAACGGGGTCGTCGGTATCGGCGGCGCGCAATCGCGGGCCGGTTCCGTCGAAGAGCATTGCGCGCATCGTCCGCCTCCGTGCGATGCGTTAGTGTTGCCTTAGTGCTGCATTAGCGATGTGCGCTGCGTTCGCGCGGCGCCGCGTTGTCTGCGGGATGAGCGTCGTCGTGCAGCTTCCAGTCGCGATGCGGGTGCAACGCGGCCGTGCCGTCGCTGAAGCGGAAGTAGCCGCTGCGCAGCTTGACCGGCGTGCGCCCCACGCTCGTCAGCAATTGCTCGGCGGCGCCTTCGATATCCGCGCGATGCGTGTCGAACGCGTGCAGCAAGTCGTCCACCCGCGACGACGCCGCGCCGAAGTGATCCATCAACGCCTCGGCGGAAATGGTGCACGGGATACGTTCGCCGTCGGCGAGCGCGTAGAAAAGGAGCGCGGGTTCGTCGCCCCGATAAAGCGGCGCGCCTTCCAGGAATGCGATGTCCATGATGAAAGTCCTCACATCAGGTCGCGATACCCAACCAGTGTCCGCCCGCATGCGCCCGCCGCCGTTGATACAGATCAAGGGCATCGCGCGCCCGCGCCAGCATCGTCGTGATGTGTCTTGCGCGCCATTCGTCGCTGGGACACGTCCGCCTGTTTGCCTGCGCGTGTCCATCGTGCTTTCGCGCACTGGGCCGCCGATGCGTAAGCAAGTAGCGACCGGCAACCATCAGCGCGCCGGCGATGGCATGCGCCGCTGCGAAAGCAGGCGCACCGCGTTGTCGAATGCGCGATGAATCGCGATGCGGATGTCCGCGTCCGTGCTCCGCTGCACCGGCAACAGCTTGAAGTCGCGCGTGACGAGGTCGAGGCGCGCATCGAAAAGGCGGCGCCCGGAGGGATCGCGATAGGCCTCAAGCGTCAGGCGGCAATCGGCGATGTCTCTTGCGCTGCGCTCGAGCCGCACGAGTTCGATGCCCGCCTCGCGCTCCGCGTCGCTGGAGCCGGCGAATCCGAGAAAGTCGATTTGCATTCCGAGTCCCATGATCCCGCCTCCCCACTCTTTTCTGTTTCCGGAACGCGGGCCATGACTGCCAGCGCCCGGATCGCGGCGTCAGGACATCGTCCGCTATTTGCGTCGGATGGCTTTGACCCACGTCAAGCGCATGCCCGTATCGCCGCGAAAGCACGTTGCCTAGCGCTCATGCGGCTGCGGCTGTGGCGGCTGGCTCACGAGCGCATCGCGCGGGAGGCGCACGTCGTCGGACTATTCGCCGTGTTCGAGCCCAGCGCGCGCATTCGCTGTGATGGCCGGCACCGCGGACCACTACGCGCAGCACGCGGCGTTGCGCCGGAAGCAGTGCGGCGCGATCGAGCGTCTCTTCGCGCGGAGCTTGCGCGCGCCGACGTGCGCGGCGAGTGGATCGACACCGACGAGCGCGCCGCCTTCGCCGCGCCGCATTACGCGCGATACGCCGATCTCGTCATCGCGAGCCAGGACGATCCGAACGATCCCGATTCCTTCATCGGCGATCACTTTGCCGAGACGCTCGTCATGTCGTTGGGGCGTCCGGTACTGTTCGTGCCCTATACGGGCGTCTTCGCGTCGGTGGGAACGCACCCGATGATCGCGTGGGACGGCGGGCGCGAAGCGGCGCGCGCCGTCCACCATACGCTGCCGCTGCTCAAGTTCGCCGAACGCGTGACCGTCGTCACGATCGACGCGGACCACAGCGAAGCGGCCGGCAAGCGGACCGACGGCGCGGCCATCGCCGCCTGTCTCGCGCGGCATGAGCCGAACGTGGCGGTGTCGCCGGGCGCGGCGGCCAGCGATGCGCAAGCCGGCGACCTACTGCTCTCGCGCCCGGCCGATCCCGGCGGGAATTTCGGCGGGAATTTCGGCGGGAATTTCGGCGGGAATTTCGGCGGGAATTTCGGCGGGAATTTCGGCGGGAATTTCGGCGGGAATTTCGGCGCGGATTTCGGCGCGGATTTCGGCGCGGATTTCGGCGCGAATTTCGGCGCGGATTTCGGCGCGAATTTCGTCCCGATGCGCGGCTACGGTCATGCGCGCTGGCAGCAGTTCGTGCTCGGCGGCGCCACGCGCACGTTCCTCGCCTCGATGACGATGCCCGTGCTGATGTCTCACTGACGCTTGGGGCGAGCAAAGCCGCCACCCGCTTCCTCTCAAACAATGCCCGCGTGCTCCACGACGAGCCACGCGGACCACGCGATGAGCGCGACGCCGAGCGGCTTGCCGATGCGCCTGCCCGCGCGAAGGTTCTTCTCGGCAGCCATGATCGCGCCGAGCGCGAGCATCCATCCGACGCTCGCCGTGCCGATAGCGAACATCACGAGCATCAGCGCCCAGCAACAGCCGACGCAGAAAAGGCCGTGACTCGCGCCGAGCACGAAGCTCTCGCGGCGCGCGCGCCTGCCGCGCCAATGCCCGGCGATGAACATGAGCGGCGAGCGGCATCGGTCGAGACATCGGCGCTTGAGCGCGCTGAACTGATAGAGCCCCGCGACGGCGGCAATCGCCGCGCCGATGAGCCAGCCGTTCGCGAGCATCGCGGGCGACCGTTCGACGAGCGCATGAAGCGCCGAATCGAAGCCGTGCGCGACGAGGCCGAAAAGCGCCCACACGGTTGCATAACCCGCGATCAGCAAGGCGATCAGCGTGCGCCTGTCGTCGCGCGCGACGGTCATGCGCGCGAAAGCGTCGAAGAGCGGGAACGCGGTCGGCAGCATCATCGCGGCGATCATGACGAGCCATGCGGCGCTGTAGAGCGATGCCGCGAGCGCCGCGCTCGCGCCGGGCAGCGCGCGGCACAGCGCGCCGATGCCCGCGAGGTCGTTCCAGCTCGCCGTGTGCAGATAGCGCGCATACGGCCCCGCGTCCCATATCCAGAGCACGGTCCACGCGCTCGCCGTCAACGCGACGAAAAGCGGCGCGAAAAGCCTCGCGCGCGGGCGCCTTTTCATGACGAGAAACTGAAGGATCCCTGAATGGCGTTGTGTCCGCTCAAGTCGAGATCGAGATCGAGCGCGTCGTGCCGCAGGCGAAAGGAATTGGCTTTGGCGACGAACGCGGCAGACCCCGGTATCGTCGAAAAAATGCTTTCGACGAGTTTCGTCGGCTCGCCGTTCGGACCGCGATACGGCTCCATGTCCGCCTCGACGACTTCGCCGACCTTCATCCTGCCCTTGCCTTCGACGACCGTGTATTCGATCGGCGCGCGCTGCACCGAGACCATTTCGCCGATCAGCTTCACGATGTCCGCGAGCGGTCCGCCGCGCTCGCCACGGTGCGCGCTCACGAGCGCATCGAACTGCGCGTCGCTCGCGTCTTCGTCGACGAACATCGCGACGCGCCAGCCGCCCTTCAGCACGTTGCCGGGGATGAACGCCGCGAACGCGACCGTCCTGCCGGAGACATCGACGCCATCGATCACGCCTTGCTCATAGTGGTACGCGAGCGCGCTGCGGCACGTGCCGTTGTCGGGGTCTTCACCGACCCAGCACGGGCACAGGATCTTGCACTCGCATACTTCGAGGATGCTTCCCATCAGTTGATAGCCCACTTGCGCCTCCCTGCCGGTCGGACCGGCGGATGAACTGGCCGGGCGCAACATCGCCCGGCAATTCTTGTTGTAGGCGTTAAGCGGGCGGTAAGCAAAGCATCCCGAAAGATGCGCGACGCGTCATGGGCGCGTTATTGAAGCAGTCCGAACAGCGTCATGCGCGCGCGACGCTTAGGATCGACGGCGGAAGCGCCGCGCCGCCGGCTTCAATGCACTGGCGATCCGACGGCGGCGCACCGCGCCTCGCCGTCCGTCGCGGGATGACGCGAACGGTAAGCCGCGAGCGCGAAGACGCTCACCGCCGCGACGACGAGCGGCGCGGCCACCGCGCCGAAGATGAACTTCGGTCCCCAGTGCGCGGCGAGCATCGCGCCGCCGACCATCGAACCGACGATCGAGCCGACGCGCCCCATGCCGAGCGTCCACGCGACGCCCGTCGCGCGGCTCGCGGTCGCGTAGTAGCCCGCCGACAGGATATTGGTGCCGGTCATCGTCCCGCCGGTGCCGACGCCGGTCACGAAGAGCGCCAGCAACGCCAGCGCGGGCGCGCCCGACAGATGGCCGAACGATGCGAGGCTCACCGCCGCGCACACGAACGCCGCGCTGAGCACGTACTGCGGATTCATGCGATCCATCAGGATGCCGAGAAAAATCGCGCCGAGGCTGTTGCCGGTCAGATAGAGCGCCGTCATCAGCGAGGCGTTGTGAAACGACACGCCGCTCTGCTGAATCAGAATGGGCAGCCAGTTGCCGAGGAAATAGATGACGAGAAGCGCCATGAAAGCGGTCGTCCAGAGCAGCAGCGTGCCGCCGCCGACGCCCGGCTGCAGCAGTTGTCGGATCGGCAGGCCCTGCGCGCGCTTTTCTTCGAGCGTGATGTCCACATCGCTCAGGTCGAGATCGGCCGCGATCCGCCCGAGAATGGCGCGCGCCTCGGCTTGCCGGCCTCCGCGTGCGACGAGATAGCGTGCCGATTCGGGCAGCCAGCGCGCCAGCACGACGATGAGCAGCAGCGGAAGCACGCCGCCCACGACGAGCATCGCCTGCCAGCCGAACGCGCCGATGACGCGCGACGCGAACACGCCGCCGAGCGCGCCGCCCACCGCGATGCCGCATCCGATGGGCGCAACCAGCGTCGAGCGTAGTCGATTCGGGCAATATTCCGCCGCGAGCGTGTACGCGTTCGGCATTGCGCCGCCGAGCCCGAGGCCCGTCAGAAAGCGCAGCGCGATCAGCATGCCGATGGAGTCCGCCCACGCCGACGCGAGGCTGAAAAGCGCGAAGAGCGCAATGGATACGAGCAGCGTCGGCTTGCGTCCGAAGCGGTCCGCGACCGGGCCGAAGACGAACGAGCCGAGCGTGAGGCCGAAGAGACCCGCGCCGAACATCGGCGCAAGCTGGGCGGGCGTGGCGCCGAAGTGTGCCTTCAGCGCAGGCGCGATATAGCCGACGACGACCGTGTCGTATCCGTCGAGCACGAGGATCGAAAAGCAGAGTACGAACGTCACGATCTGGAAGCGCGACAGGCGGCGCGCGTCGATCACGTCTTGCAGCACCAGCGTGCGGGAATGCTCCATCGCGTATGTCTCCTTTTATCGCTTGTTTTATGCGCTCCGGCCGCGTCGTTTCCCAATCGTCAGATCTTGAAGCTCTCGAGCGTCGCAGGATGAAAGAGTTCTTCCGGCTTGAGCAGACGGCTCGACAGCCCTTCCGCATGATGCCGCTCGAGAAAGCGCGACAGCACATGGCGATTCGGCTCGAAGCCATAGGACCAGAAATCGTGGCCCATCAGCCGGCGCGCGTTGCTCAGTTGCTCTTCGACGAAAGGCAGCGTCACTTTGGTCGCGGACGTATCGCTGAGTTTCGCGAGCGCGATCGACTTGGCTCTCTCCAACGCCTTCGCGATTGCGCCCGGCAGCCACGGATGCTGCTCCGCGAGCGTTCGCCGCACGCCGAGCAGATGCATGATGGGGAAGAGCTTCGTGCGCGTGTACCAGTCGGCGGCGGCTTTTTGCGGATCGTCGTAGAGATACTTGACGTTCGGATGACCGTTCGTGAAGCACGACGGCGCGCGCGGGCCGATCACCGCATCGATGTCGCCGGACGCGAGCAGGCCGGAGATCGTCGCGTCCGGCGGCGCGTTTTCGAGCCGCACATCGGCGGGCAGGTTGAGACTGATCTTTTCCTCGCGGCCCGTGTGCTCGTAGCCGCCGCGCACCCAGGTCACGTCCGACGCCTTCACGCCGTGATCTTCTTCGAGAAAGAGGCGCGCCCAGACGTTGGCCGTCAGCTGATATTCCGGCACGCCGATGCGCTTGCCCTTGAGATCGGCGGGCGACTCGATGCCGCGATCGTTGCGCACGTAGATCGACGTATGACGAAACGCGCGCGACGGAAAGATCGGCACGCCGATATACGGGCTCGTGCCGGCCGCCGTCTTCACGCTATAGCTCGACAGCGACAGTTCGCAGACGTCGTAATCGGCATGGCGGAAGGCGCGGAAAAAAATCTCCTCCGGTTCCTGCAGCATGAACACCGGATCGACGCCGTCGATCTGCACTTCACCATCGACGAGAGGACGCATGCGGTCGTAGTTGCCCACCGCGACAGACAGATTCAGCTTGCTCATGATTTTCCCTTGTGTATTGCTTTGCGTATTCAACCGCCGATGCACACGTCGCGCTGCTCTTCGCTCGAACGCAGCATCGCGAGGCAGATGTCGAGCGTGCCGCGCGCCCAGACGCCGTCGTGCAGCGGCGCGATGCCGCCATGCACGGCGGCGACCAGTTCGTCGATCACTTCGGCGCGCGGCACGGCGGGCGCGTCGAGTTCGATGCGCTCGCGCCGCTCGTCGCCATAAACGACGATGCCGTCGGGCAGAGGCCGCAGATCGCCGCGCTCGCACGACACGATGAGCGGTCCGAAGTGCTGATGTCTGCGCGCTTGCGCCCGCTCGCGCGAAGGCGGCGCATAGGCGTCGCCGCCATACGTTCCCGCCGCCTTGAGCCGCGCTTCCTCTTCCTTCGACGCCACGCGCGAGAGCTTGCGGCGCGCGTTGCCGTATTCGTCGGGGCTGCGCGTCTGTCCCATTTCTCCGATCCAGCCGGTCCATTCGTCGGAATCGAAGTGCGCATAGCCGTTATAGGCGAGCGTCGCGAATGCGCCGTTCTCGAACCAGAGCGTCGCGGTATAGGCGCCTTCGGTCGGACGCGCCGCATCCCAGTTGCCGACCGCCGCGCGAATGCGCGTCGCACGGCTGCCAGCGAGGAGACGCACGATATCCACCTGATGCGCGGCCTGACTGAACACCGCGCCGCCGCCCTCTTCCGTCCTCAGTTCCTCCGGCCTGCGCGGACGAAAAAGATAGTCGGTGTAATTGAGCGCCTGAATCATCTTCACGCCGCCGTATGCGCCCGATGCGATCAGCTCGCGCGTCTTCAGATACGGCGTATCGAAGCTGTGGCAATGACCGACGATCAGATGCACGTTCGCTTCGCGGCACGCGCGGATCATGTCGTCGCATTCGGCGAGCGATAGCGCCATCGGCTTCTCGACGAGCACATGCTTGCCGTGCCGCGCCGCGATGCGCGCATGCGCCGCGTGAAACTGATGCGGACTCGCGATGTAGATCGCCTCGACTTGCGGCATGCGCGCGAGCGCTTCGATGTCGTCGAACGCGGGCGCGTCGAAGTCCGCTTCGAATTGCTGGCGGGCCTGCGCGCGCGGATCGCATGCGCCGACAAGCTCGACGCGCGCATCGGCGAGAAAGGTCGGCAACATCAGCGAGAAGGCGCGGCCCAGTCCGGCGATGCCGAGCTTGAGCGCCGCCATCAGACCTGAACCTGATAGTTCGGCTCGACCGGCGCGGCTTCGTCCACTTCGATCCACACCGGATGCGCGGCGTGTTGCTTCCAGTCGGTGTCCTTCGGCACCATCGCCTGAAACGAGCAGACGCTGCGCGGAATCGCCTTGTCGCCGGTGCCGATCGCGCCTTCGCCGGCCTCGAATTCCTTCACCGCGTCGAGCATGCGGCGGCGGAACTCGACGACGGCGACATCGCTCGCGCCGAGGCGCTCTTCGGTGCGGTCCGCGATAGCGCCCATCGTCAGCCACATCGCGATGTCCTGGTTCGGAAAGCCCTTGATGCCCGTGAAATTGCCCGACTTCATCGCCTCGCGATCCTGCCAGAAACGGTTGTCCGTGTTGCGCAGCGGCCGATAGTGTTCGTCCAGATCGATGCCCACTTGCTGGCCGAGGAACTTGCGCCACGTTTCCGTTTCGGGCGTCTTGTCCGGATGGCCCCACGCCATGAAATAGAACGCGGTGCTGGTGTCGTCGCACGGCACGTTGATGTTCGCGACGTTATAAAGATTGTTCGGCGGAATCAGCGCCGTGGCGGGCGCGACGAACACCGTCGAGCGCACGTAGTCGTGCGTGGCGGCGTTCTGGATCGGGCGGCGCAGCGCGGCATAGCGAAAGCCGTAGCTCGTGCGATGCACCTGCATGCGCGGCGCCTTGTCGGTGGACGGACGCAGCCAGTTCTTCGATGTCGCTTCCGCGCCGCCGACGCGCGCGGGCACGAAGTCCGACGAGTGCAGGCTGGAGCTATGCGCGGAATCGATCGCGCCTTCGAGAATCTGCGCCCAATTGCACGGCAGAATCGCCTTCGCGATGGCGACGCGCGTCTCTTCGGTCGGCGCCCACGCGGGCGGCACGAACGCGGGAATCGCATCCTGCGGGCCCATGTACGCCCACACGAAGCCGCCGCATTCCTTCGTTTCATACGCCTTGTGCTTGACCTTCTTCGTCATGTCGCTGCACGAAGGCTCGGAGACCATCTCGATCACGTTGCCCTTCACGTCCATCTTCCAGCCGTGATAGAGACAGCGCAGGCCGCAATCCTCGTTGCGCCCATACACGAGCGACACACGGCGATGCGGGCAATACTCGTCCATCACGCCCACGTTGCCGTCGGTGTCGCGGAACACGACGAGGTCTTCGCCGAACACGCGCGCCTTGACCGGTGCGCCATCCGGCTCGCTGACTTCCTCGATGAGGCACACGGGCGTCCAGTGACGCCGCATCAGCTGGCCCATCGGGGCATCGCCTTCGACACGGCACAGCAACATGTTTTCTTCATGGGTGAGCATTGCGCTTCTCCTGACCAGCGTATTCAGTGGGGATGTTCGTTTCGACTTCTCAGAGGTCCAGCACGAGTTCTTCGCTCTTCGCGCGCGACACGCAGATCATGATGTGATCGCGTTTCTCGTCGTCGCCCAAGACCATGTCGCGATGGTCCGCTTCGCCCGCGCAGAGCGTCGTCCGGCAAGAACCGCATGTGCCGCTCTCGCACGAACTCGGCGCGCGGATGCCGTTGTCGCGCAGGATTTCGAGGATCGAGCGGTCCTTCGGAATCTCGAACGTGAGGCCGGAGCGTTCGAGCTTCACACTGAACGGCACGTTCTGCGCCGCGCGCGACTGATCGACGCCGAAGCTCTCGAAGTGCACGCTGCCTTGGGGCCAGTGGCCGGTCATGTCGCGCACGCTGTCCATCAATGCGCGCGGGCCGCAGCAGTACACGTGCGTGCCGCTGCCGGGCTTTTCGAAAACGGGCCAGAAGTCGAACGCGTTCGCGAGATCGCCGTGATCGTGATGAATCACGGCATGCGGCTTCCATTCGGCGCCCGAGAGTTCGTCGACGAAGGCCGTCGTTTCGGGGCTGCGCGTCACGTAGTACAGCTTGAAGCGCGGGCCGGCGGTGTTCTTGAGGTAGCGCATCATCGAAAGAATCGGCGTGATGCCGATGCCGCCCGCGACGAACACGTAACTGCGCGCGCGTTCGCTCAGCCCGAACTCGTTGCGCGGCTCCGATACGTCGATGCGATCGCCCTGCGCCACGTCGTCCGTCATGCTGATCGAGCCGCCGCGACCCGCCGCGTCGCGCTTGACCGCGATCACGTAGCGGTCCGTTTCGTCGGGATCGTTGCAGAGCGAATAGTTGCGGTTGGCGCCGCTCGGCACGCGCACCGTCACATGCGCGCCCGCCGTGAACGGCGCGAGAGCGCCGCCTTCGGGATCGCGCAATTCGAAGCTCACGATGCCGTCCGCGACGGGTTCCTTCTTCGTCACCACGAGCGTCCTGAAGGACAGTTCGCCGTTCGCCGTCTCGCTCATTTCGCTGCTCTCCTGCTTCGTTGATTACCCGCGCGGCCTGGCGTTTGGCAAAGCGTTTGGCCGATTCGCCGTCGCTTGCATCCGCTTGCCGCACTCGATGGCTTTATATTAGATATCTAATCATTTGCCGACAAGCGGGTTTTCCCTGAAACGCGGCGCGCACGCCCAAAAAAGAAACGGCGCCCGAAGGCGCCGCCGATGCTGGTGCTGCTGGGTGCTGCTGGGTGCTGCTGCTGCGAGAAATGCATTGCCGTGCGCTTCGGGTTCGCTCAGGCGCGGTTCACGCGCGCTTCTCCGCATGCTCGCGCAAGGTGTTCGCGGGTACGCCGATGAGCACGGCGAGTCCGCCGAGCACGACGAGCGCGGCGATGGCGGCGAGGCCGATCGCGAGGCTGCCCGTCACCGTCTTGATCCAGCCCAGCGCGATCGGCCCGCAGAACGCACCCACCTGACCCAGACAACTGATCGCGCCGATGCCGGCGGCCGCGGCTTCGTCGGAGAGATACGCGGGCGGAATCGACCAGATGATCGCGGCCGCGCCGAAGTAGGAAATCGAAATCATGCCGAGGCAGACGATGGCCGCAGCCGTGCTGCCCGAGAGCACCGGCAGGAGAAAGCCGCCGAGCGCGCCGATGGCCGTGCATGCGAAGAAGTGCCAGCGGCGTTCGAGCGTCACGTCCGAACTGCGCGCCACCGCGAACATGCCGAGCGCGCCGATGATGTACGGCAGCGCGGACAGGAAGCCCACGTTCAGCACGTCCGCGACGCCCGCCTGACGGATGATGGTCGGCGTCCAGTAGTTGAGGATCGTCCCGCACAAAGGCACCGTGCCCCAGCCCGCCGCGAGAATGTAGACGCGCGGGTCTTTCAGCGCGGTGAGCAGTTGATGGCGCGTGTGCTTCGCCGGCTTTTTTTCCGCGCGGTCGGCGGCGAGCGCATCGAGGATGATTTTCTTCTGCTCGTCGTCGAGCCAGCGCGCGTCCTGCGGCCGGTCGACGAGATAGAAGAACGCGACGATGCCCATCGCGAGCGCGGGCAGGCCTTCCAGAAAGAAGAGCCATTGCCAGTTCTTGAAGCCGAGCGTGCCGTTGAAGTTGTGCAGAATCCAGCCGGACAGCGGCCCGCCGATGATCCCCGCCGCCGCGATGGCGAGCAGAAAGCGCGACGTGATCCGCGCACGGCGCGCGCCCGGATACCAGTACGTGAGATAGAGAATGATGCCCGGCCAGAATCCGGCTTCGGCGGCGCCCAGCAGAATGCGCGCGGCATAGAACTGCGCGGGCGACGTCATGAAGGCCATCGCGGTGGAAATGCCGCCCCAGAGGACCATGATGCGCGAGATCGTGAGGCGCGCGCCGATCTTCTTGAGCCACAAAGTGCTCGGCACTTCCAGCAGGATATAGCCGATGAAAAAGAGGCTGACGCCGAGCCCGTAGGCGGCATCGGACAGGCCGAGGTCCTGCTTCAGGCGCAGTTGCGCGAAGCTCACGTTGACGCGGTCGAGGTAGTTCAGCACCCAGCACACGAAGATGAACGACATCAGCCGCCAGGTGACTTTGTGATAGGTCGCCTCGATGCGGGCCTCGGTGCGCGCGTCGATGCGCGCCGCGCTAGCGTCCGATTCCGACATGAGTTGCGTGACTGTGAATTTGGCCACCAAACGTCTCCGTTGCGTCTGCCCATGAGGACGATGCGGCTTAGTCGGGATCAAGCCCGCAACCAAGTCCGCATTCGACGAATTTTTATTCGATATCTAACTATCATGGTACGGAGGCGCCGGCCCGCGAACAAGCTCGGGTTTGCACCGAGACACGCGGCGCAACTGACGCGCGTGAATGCGCCCGACCCAGCGGATATGATGTCAGGCATGCAAGAACTGCGGCTTTGAAAGAAGGCAACGTCATGACACGAAAGAAGACAGTGGAAGGCGCACCGCGCGAAACGGCGGAGATGCTGCGCCATTGGCACGAATCCGTGCCCCACGACCGCCTCGCGCACCTCGTGAAGGACGCGACACGTTCAATGGTGCGCGCGTTGCAGATGCGGCTCGCGGAACATTCGGTGTCGTTCGGACACTGGACCTTTCTGCGCATCCTGTGGGAATCGGACGGTCTCACGCAGCGCGAACTGAGCGAGCAGGCAGGCGTGATGGCGCCGACGACGTTCGCCGCCGTCACCGCGATGGAAAAGCTCGGACTCGTCGAGCGTCAGCAGCGCCCGGAGAACAAGAAGAACACGCATGTATATCTCACCGCCGAAGGACGGGCGCTCAAGGAAAAGCTCGTGCCGCTCGCGGAGGAAGTAAACGACATCAGCGTGACGGGATTGAGCGAGCGCGATATCAAGGTGGCGCGCAAGGTGTTGCTGACGATCATCGAGAATCTCGCCGAGGACGAAGCGGAGTCCACGAATCCGATGCGACGCGTGCCTTCGACGCGCGAGCTGGGGAGGATTATCGCGGAGCGTGGGGAGACGCTGGAGGATGTGTGAGGGAAGGCGCGGCCGGAGTCGGATGAGTCGCGGATTCTAGTCTCGTTTCCCGTGCGGCGCGGTCTACTGCTGGGTTCAGAGCACGGAGCGCCAAACACGCCGGGCGAAGCGCTTCGAGACGCGCATTGACTGCGCTTGAGCGTCGGCATCTGCATCGGCATGGTGCTGCCCGGCTCCAACTATCCGTGGTCGGTCGGCTGGCCCGGGCCTCTGAGCCCGCTCGCCAAACCGACGCGCCACGCGACCACGAAGTCCTCAAGTTTCATGTCAGCGTGCCGATATAAGAATCTCGCGAAATGACATGAGGTAGATCTTGCTTAACGCCAGAAGGTACGCGGTGGCGATATTCGCCGTTTCGGCGCTCTCTGCATGCGCTCCAGCGATTCAAGTTCAGAAGTCCGAGTTGATAGTTTCCTCTACGCCAGAGGAGTCGGTGCGGGTCCTCACTCCGGTGGTCATCAGGCTCTCGACCGGATATTCCCGCCGATTGAGGGCTGGCTCGGTATGGCGATCAGTCGGGGTAGTGTGCAGAAGAATGTGCAAAAACGCTGAGGCGGCAGGAGCGCAGAGGCAGGGGTGGCCGTGGTGTAAGTTGATGAATGTCCAGTTCGTCAACCTGCCCTCGGGAGGGCTTACGCCATGGCCACGACCAAGCGTATTACGAACCGGCCGCCAGCGGAAGCGCTGGTTGCCGGCGACCGGGACCTGATGAAGGCGCTCATGAAGGATGCGCTGCAGGAAGTGCTTGAAGCGGAAATGACAGAGCTGCTGGGCGCGGCGCCCAATGAGCGCAGCGAGACGCGAAGCGGCTATCGTGCGGGCTACTACGGCCGCGCTCTGGTGACCCGCATCGGCAAACTCGAGCTGCGCGTGCCGCGTGATCGACATGGCGAATTCTCAACGGCGCTGTTCGAGCGCTATGCGCGCAGCGAGAAGGCGTTGGTGGCGGCGTTGGCCGAAATGTACGTGCAGGGTGTGTCTACGCGCAAGGTCAAGGCGATTACCGAAGAGCTGTGCGGTCACAGCTTTTCGGCCTCGGCGATTTCGGCGATCAACAAAGGGCTGGATGCAACGCTGGCAAAGTTTGCACACCGGCCGCTCGAAGAAGCGTATCCGTATCTGATCGTCGACGCGCGCTATGAGAAGGTGCGTGAGTCGGGCGTGATCCGTTCGCAGGCGGTGCTGATCGCCATCGGCATCAACTGGGAAGGCCACCGGCAGGTGCTGGCTGTGGAGTTGGCCAACCGCGAAAGCCAGTCGAGTTGGAAGGAGTTCCTTCTGGCGCTAAAGAAGCGCGGCCTGTCAGGCGTCGAGTTCGTCGCCTCGGACGACCATGCGGGGCTGAAGAAGGCGATCGGTGAGGTGCTCCCGGAAGCCGCCTGGCAGCGCTGCTACGTCCACTTCCTGCGCAACGCGCTGGACTATCTGCCGCGCAAGGCCGACGACGACTGCCTGCAGGAGCTGCGCTGGATGTACGACCGTCGCGACTTGCAGGAAGCGCAACAAGATCTGGCAGCGTGGATCAGCAAGTGGCAGGGCAAATATCCGAAGCTGGTGGACTGGGTCGAAGGCAACATCGCTGAGACGTTGACGTTTTACCGGTTGCCCCGCGCGCATCACAAGCACCTGAAGTCCACCAACATGCTGGAGCGGCTGAATGAGGAAATCCGGCGCCGCACGCGTATCGTGCGCATCTTCCCAAACGATGCGTCATGCCTTCGGCTGATCAGGGCCCTGTGTAGCGAAACGCATGAAACGTGGCTGGAAGACAGCCGTTATCTGAACATGGCCTTGCTGGCCGAGCAGAAAAAGGAGTTCTTGCGCGCTGCTGCATAGCGAGCGTGCGGCGCTGCGGGCTACGCCCTTCGCGCCGCATGCCGCACAGAAGGATCAACTGAAACCACCGGCATCCGGTTTCTGCACAACTTGACGCACACAACTTCAGTCGGCGTGTTACCGCAAGGCACAGTCTATCGGCCGGTCGGCTCAGAGTTCACCATCGAAGGCCGGCAGGTTCATGAAGCGTACGTGGTTATCGCTGGCAATGCATTGGTCGGTTTCTTCCTGCCTGGCGAGTCCAGTTTTTCCGCGTTGAATCCCTCCCAATCCATAAGAATAGAGAAGGTAAATGGCTAATCTGTTTCGCGTTTTGTTGACGGGCTCATTCGTGGCGCTTGTTGCATCGGGTTGCGCCAGTGGTCCGCAATACAAAGACGTAGCTTCGTCGATTCCCACCTTGAAGGAGTCGCAGGGCCGCATCTACTTTTACCGGTCCAATTCGATGTTCGGCGCAGCCCTGCAACCCGGCATCAGTCTGAACGGCGCGGTCGTCGGCCAATCGAAACCCGGCGGCTTTTTCTATGTCGACGAGCCCGCGGGAAAGTACATCGTTTCTACCGCGACCGAGACGGAGAAGACGGTGTCTTTCACGCTTGATGCAGGCGAGACAAAGTATGTAAGAACGAGAGTCGGACTCGGGCTGCTTGTCGGGCGTGTTATCCCTTCCTTGGAATCGCCCGACGAGGCATCGAAGGCACTTGAAGGGTCGCACTACATCGGAACGCTGACCACCTCGGCCTCCAAGTAAAGCGACGGGGTCGCCTATCCGGGCGATTCTCGTCCGATTGCCGCCCCTTCTCGATCCTGCATCATCGAGAGGCAGCGTCCCGGATGCCGAACGACAAAGGCCGTTCGGCATGGCTTGCCACTCATCTGAGCCATCACCGATATATGCTGGAAAGCGGCCTACCGACGCATTGCGGCTGCTAGGAACGCCGCGAACGGCGATCTAGAGATCGGACATGGTCGGAATGCATCATCCGGCCGCACTCGGCAATCGAGCCGTTCTCCGCTCGGCCACACGCCTGGATCGGGCCTGACTCACGGAGCAATAACTGTCCTTGCGACGTCTTTCGCTTAGCGCCAGAGTTGACAGAGCAGTAGCAAGCAGGCTCAGAACCGAGCTTGAGAAGCATCGTGGTCCCCCCGGCAGGAATCGAACCTGCATCTAGCGCTTAGGAGGCACTCGTTCTATCCATTGAACTACGGGGAGCGGACCGCGCGTCCCGCCGAGCGCCCTCGAAAAGCCGGGCCTGGCGGGAGCGCAGAGTATAGCAAAGGCCGCCGGGCGCATCGGGCGCGGCGCGCAGAAAAATATGGGCGGCAACGGCTCGCGATGCCGCTCTCGGGTTTGTCCCTATCAAGTTTCGCGCGACGGCGCCGCCATCGGAAGAATGGACCCCATTTCCGATATCAAGCTCCACGGCGCTTTTTCGGCGTTGCTGGCAGACCAGGACCTCGCGCATCTTCAAAAGGTGCTGGGCCGTTCGTTGTCGTGCGATCTCGGCGGTCCTCTGCTGCCGCCTTCGTACTGGCGCGCGCGGCTCGCCGGCGTCACGCGTCAGGCGCATCTTTCGCACAGGCAGATTCAGACCGTGCACCGGCTGTATCTCTGCATCGATGCATTCGAGGCCGCGTCCGCCGCACGGCACGACGAACCCGCGCTCGCCGACGAAGCCGACCAAGCCGAAGTAGCCGACGAACGCCTCGCAGCGGCAGGCGCCCAGAGCGGCTGAACGCGCATCGGCTCGTCAGTGATGATGCCGGAGCCACCAGTCGCGCAACGCATGCTGCCGCGTGCCCGCGCGCGAGCCGGCTTCGCGACGCTCCTCGCGCCAGTCATGCGCGAGAACCACGAGGCCGAGCGCGGCAAGCCCCGCGAGGCCGACGAGAATATCGGGGAAATGGATCATGGCGCCCTCCCGCTCTGCCACGCTGCCATCTGTCAATCATAGGCCACGCATCGCGCGCGACCGTCGGTATTGCCCCTACGCGGCCTGCCGCGTGCGCTGCTGCTGCGCATGCGCCGCGAGCCGCACGGCCGCGTTCGCCGCGCCGTAGCCGTCGTAGCCGCCGCGCCGCTCGATCACTTCGAGAAAGAAGCGCTGATCGAGCTGCTCCGTGTACGCATGAAAGAACTCGCCGCCGCGCTCGTCGCGATCGTAGAGGATGTTGTGCGCGCGCATCGCGTCGATCTGCTCGTCGGGCAGACCGTAGCGCGCGACGAGATCGTCGTAGTAATTGCCCGGAATGCGCAGGAACCGGACGCCATCGGCCTGAAGCCGCGGGATCGCATCGAAGATGTCGGGCGTGCTGAACGCGACGTGGTTCAGCCCGGAGCCGCGATACGTCGAAAGCGATTCGGCCACCGCCGTGTAGCGGTCCATCGACGCATTGAGCGCGATGCGCACCGATCCATCGCGGCTTCGCACCGCACGGCTGCGCACGAGGCCGTAGGGGTCCGGCACGAGCACGCTCGCTTCTGTCTCGAAGCCGAACGCGCTGCGGAAAAAGAGCACCCATGTGTCGAGCGCTTCGGCGGGCAGCGAAAGGCACACATGATCGATGCGCGCGAGCGGGCCGACCTCATACGGGCCGTCGATATCGGTCAGGACGAAGTCGGATTCCCAGAGCGTCGGCGCGCCGGGCGCTTCATCGACGAAATAATCGAGACTGCCATCGGGCGACTGCACGCCCGGCACCACGCGCTCGTTCGGCCCGACGCGCCCCGAGAACGGCTTCGAGCCGTAAGCCGCGGCGCGCTGGAACGCGAGCTTGGCGTCATCGACGTGAAACGCCGACGCGCACAGCGACAAGCCGTGCTGCTGAAAGAACGCGCTCGCGAACGAATCCGCTTCGGCGTTGAGCACGATGGAGCCCGCGCCGTGCCGGTAGAGCGTCACGTCCTTCGAGCGGTGCGTGCCCGCGAGCCTGAACCCGAGCTTGCGAAGCCAGCTTGCGACGTGCTCGCGCGTCGTGTCGTCGACGGCGAATTCGAGGAACTGGAAGCCGATGTGCTCGGGCGGCGCGGGCGGATCGAACAGTTCGGGAATCGCGCGCTCGCCCATGACGGCGCGCGTCTGTTCTTCCAGAAAACGCAGCGAGCGATGCCCGTCCGCCGCGGTGATCGCGGTGGGCGCGGCGCGAAAGCCGTCGTTGAAGATTTCGAGCGAAAGCGGTCCCTTGTAGCCCGCTTCGAGCACGCGCGCGGTGAAGCCGGCGACATCGAACGCGCCCTGCCCCGGAAAGCAGCGATAGTGGCGGCTCCATTCGAGCACGTCCATCGAGAGGACGGGCGCATCGGCGATCTGCACGAACGCGATGCGATCGCCGGGAATCGCCGCGATCTCATCGACGGTATCGCCGATGGAAAGCGTATGGAAGCTGTCGAGCACGAGGCCGAGATTCGGATGATTCACCGCATCGACGAGACGCCACGCGTGCTTGTACGAATTCACGTGGCGGCCCCACGCGAGCGCCTCGTAACCGACGATCACGCCCGCTTCCTGCGCGAGCCGCGCGAGCGCGCCGAGTTGATCGACGATGAGCGCGTCGTTCGCGATGGTCTCCGGCGACACGTTGCTGCACGCGAGCATGCGGTCGGTGCCGAGTTCGTGCATCAGCTCGAACTTGCGCTTCGCGCGCTCGATGTTTCTCGCGAGCCGCTCGGCGCTCACGCCTTCGAAGTCGCGAAACGGCTGGAACAGGTAGATGGCGAGGCCCAGTTCTTCGCACAGGCGGCGCACGTCGGCGGGCGTGCCGTCGAAATACAGCAGATCGTTCTCGAAGATCTCGACGCCGTCGAAACCCGCCGCGCGGATCGCCTTCAGCTTTTCGACGAGCGTCCCGCTGATGGATACCGTCGCGATGGATGTCGGAATTGAACGCGGCATTGCTGCCTCCTCGTGCATTCGTTGCATTCGTTGCGGGTTGGATCGCTCAAGTGTAGGCGCTTGCCGCGCAATCCACGTCATTGTGCGGCAGAATAGCAAACTAACTAGATGGTACAAAATACGTAGAAATACGGAAGGACATGGGCACCGCGCGCGCTCACACTGCGCTCTGCATCGCGGCACTGCAACATCGCGCCCTTTTTCGTTGCTGTACCCTAGGCGTGAAGCGCCTTGCCTTTTTCGCGGGAGTTCCTCGCATGACCAGCAAAACTTCGTATCTGATCGGACTTATCGGCTCGGGCATCGGCGGCTCGCTCACGCCTGCCATGCACGAACAGGAAGGCCGCACGCTCGGGCTGAATTATGTGTATCGGCGCATCGACTTGCAGGCGCTGAAGCTCGAGCCGTCCGCGCTGCCCGACTTGCTCGCCGCCGCCGAGCGCATGGGTTACGACGGCCTCAACATCACGTACCCGTGCAAGCAAATCGTGATCCCGTTGCTCGACGAGCTCGATCCCGACGCGCGCGCGCTCGGCGCGGTCAACACGGTCGTTCTGCGCGACGGCAAGCGCATCGGCTACAACACGGACTGGTCCGGCTTCGCGCGCGCGTTCGAGCGCGGATTGCCGAACGCGCCGCTCGATCGCGTCGTGCAGTTGGGCGCGGGCGGCGCGGGCGCGGCCGTCGCGCATGCCGCGCTGACGATGGGCGCGCGCACGCTCACGCTGTTCGATTCGGACGCGGCGCGCGCGTCGTCGCTAGCGGACGAACTCGGGGCGCGTTTCCCCGACCGCGAAGTGACGAGCGGCGGCGATTTGCAGGAAACGCTGCGCGCCGCGAACGGCCTGATTCACGCGACGCCGACCGGCATGGCGAAGCTGCCCGGCATGCCGCTGCCGGCGGAGTATCTGCACAAGGATCTGTGGGTCGCGGAGATCGTCTACTTCCCCCTCGAGACCGAACTGCTGAAGACGGCGAAGGCGCTCGGCTGCCGCACCGTGAGCGGCGGCGGCATGGCGGTGTGTCAGGCGGTGGATGCGCTGCGCATCTTCACCGGCCGCGAACCCGACGCGGAGCGCATGTTCGCGCACTTTCAGACCTTGCTCGAAGGCTGACGCGCATCGCAACACGCGTCGCGCAAAGTAGAAACGGCGGCCTCGCAAGAGAGCCGCCGTTTCTACTTTGCGGTCGATGTCAGTCGCCGCGCCGCATGAAGCACAGCACGGCATCGATGATCATCTCCCGATGACGCGCCCGCGAGCGCGGCCCCGACGGATCGCGCCCGAACGCCGCGCTCCATGTATGGCGATTGGCGACGCGATGAAAGCAGAACGAACTGATCATCAGATGCAGGTCGATGGC
The DNA here is from genome assembly GCF_022879595.1 of Caballeronia sp. Lep1P3. Taxonomy (NCBI): domain Bacteria; kingdom Pseudomonadati; phylum Pseudomonadota; class Betaproteobacteria; order Burkholderiales; family Burkholderiaceae; genus Caballeronia; species Caballeronia sp. Lep1P3. Next base: position 2,125,815 of record NZ_CP084265.1, read on the forward strand.
ATCGACGTCATCGCGAAAGCGCCCCGCCGCCACGCCGCGCGCGATCAGGTCTTCGATGGTCTTGACGACGGTGGAATTGCGCGCCTTGAAGGTCTTCGACTGCTCGATGTACTTCGCGCCATGCACGTTTTCGATGGTCACGAGGCGCACGAAGTCGCGGTGCTTGTCGTGATAGTCGAACGTGAAGCCGACGAGTTCGCGCAACGCGTGTTCCGGGTCCATCTCCCCGAGCTGAAGCTCCTGTTCGAGCGCGCGAATGTCGCCGTAGACCTGTTCGAGCACCGCTTCGTACAGCCCTTCCTTGCTGCCGAAGTAGTAGTACAGCATGCGCTTCGTGGTGTTGGTGCGCTCCGCGATGGCATCGACGCGCGCGCCGGTGAGACCCATCGCCGAGAACTCCTGCGTGGCGATGTCGAGAATGTTGCGCTTGGTCTCCTCGGGATCGTACTTGCGCCGGCCTTCCGACGCAGCCGGCAAGCTCGCACCGGCGGCCCTGCTCGCATCGTTGGCGGGCTTGCTTGCTTTTTTCATTTTTGCGTTTTTGCGTCGGGGAACGGCGTGGAAATCGATTCTAGCATGGGGGTTCCGGCCATCTTTATCGTCGCGGGCGGCGCTTCCGGAGGCTTCATCTATACTTTTTTGATCCCTTTTCCTCACGCCGACGCGATCCGCCGCATGACGCATTTCAAGGTTCTCGCTGCCTCTTTCGCGCTTGCAGCGTTCGCCGCTTTGCCCGCGTCCGCGCAGACGCAACTGCCGCCCGGCCATCCGGCGACGCCGCAACTGCTCGCCGCCGAAGGCGTGATGACGAGCGCGAATTTGGCGCGCGGCGCGGCGGACATCTGTCATATCGATGCCGCGAAAGTCGCGCGTTTCAAGGACGCCGCGCGCGCCAACTTCACCGACGCGCCCGACTTCGATGCCGAATGGACGCTCGGCTACAGCCAGGCGCAGGCGGCCGTGGACCGCTTCGAGAAGCTCAAGACGAGCAATCCCGTCGAGTACAGGAAGGAAATCGACGAGGCCTGTCCCGCGCTCAGCCGCGGCATCGACGAAGTCACGCAGCCCGCGCCCGCGCAGTAACGTCGCCGCGCTACAAGCATGCCGACCCGCTGAATTCGGGGGCGGATGCTACACTCGATCGACCACCCCGGCCCTGCCTGCCCAAAGCGTTTCGATGCCTCGGGCATGCTTGCTGCGCCGCTTCGCGCATTCAGCGACCAACGCTAACAAGGAGGCACGACTCTCATGGCTGATTTCCGCATCTGGTCCGATGAGTTTCCGGCGAACGGGTTTCTGACCCGCGCCCACGAGTTTGACATGCAAGCCTTCGGCGCGTCGGGCGAAAACATATCGCCCGCGCTGCAGTGGGAGGCGCCGCCCGCCGAAACGAAGAGCTTCGCGCTCACCGTCTACGATCCGGACGCGCCCACCGGCAGCGGCTTCTGGCACTGGGTCGTCGTGAACATTCCGGCCGACGCGCGCTCGCTGCCGCGCAACGCGGGCAAGGCGGACGGCAGCCTGCTGCCGGCTGGCGCGCTGCAACTGCGCAACGACTACGGCACGGTTGGCTTCGGCGGCGCGGCGCCCCCGCGCGGTGACAAGCCGCATCGCTACATCTTCCGCATTCACGCGCTGCAGGCCGAAAAGCTCCCGCTCGATCCGACCGCGACGAACGCCGTCGCGCGCTTCATGACGCATCTGAACGAGATCGACTCGGCGACCTACACGGGCCTCTACGAACTCAAGTAAGGCGCAAAGGGCCGCGCGTTTGCGCGCGGCCATCTTCGCGCCCCGTCTCGCGGCGTGAGCCTTCCAAGCGATTTGAAAACGGCGCGTCATACAATGCGCCGCCTCGCCACTCTCAGCCGCACCGATGGATTCCGACCAGGGCCTTCCCCTTCCTCAACGATACTGGGCCGTCGCGGTCGTCGCGCTCGGCATCACGCTCGCCGTGCTCGACGGCGCGATCGCCAACGTCGCGCTGCCGACCATCGCGCGCAATCTCTCGGCGTCGCCGGCCGATTCGATCTGGGTCGTCAACGCGTATCAGCTCGCCGTCACCATTTCGCTGCTGCCGCTCGCCTCGCTCGGCGATCGCATCGGCTATCGCCGCGTGTATATGGCGGGGCTGGCGCTCTTCACGGTCTCGTCGCTCGCGTGCGCGCTGTCGGGATCGCTCGTCGGGCTCACCGTGGCGCGCGTCGTGCAGGGCTTCGGCGCGGCCGGGATCATGAGCGTGAACACGGCCATCGTGCGCATCATCTATCCGCACAAGTTGCTGGGACGCGGCGTGAGCATCAACGCCAGCGTCGTCGCCATTTCGTCGGTGATCGGGCCGACGGTCGCCTCGGGCGTGCTGGCCGTCGCGCCGTGGCCGTGGCTTTTCGCGATCAATGTGCCCATCGGCCTCGCCGCGTTCGCCATCGGCGCGAAGGCGCTGCCGCGCACGCCGGGGCATCGGCAGCCTTACGACTACGTGAGCGCGGTGCTCAATGCGCTGTTCTTCGGCATCGCGATCGTCGCCGTCGATGGCCTCGGGCACGGCGAGCATCGCCCGTTCGTGATCGGCGAGTTCATCGTGACGGCCGTCATCGGATACTTCTTCGTGCGCCGGCAATTGACGCAGACCGCGCCGCTCTTGCCGATCGACCTCATGCGCATTCCGGTGTTCGCGCTGTCCATCGGGACGTCGGTGTGTTCGTTCTGCGCGCAGATGCTCGCGTTCGTGTCGCTGCCGTTCCTGCTGCAAAACGGCTATGGCATGAGCCAGGTCGAAACCGGCTTTCTGATGACGCCGTGGCCGCTCGTCATCGTGTTCGTCGCGCCCATCGCGGGCATGCTCGCGGACCGCTACTCGGCGGGGCTGCTCGGCGGCATCGGGCTCGCGATCCTGACCGTCGGCCTCGCGCTGATGGCAACGGTCGGCGCGCATCCGTCGGTGGTCGATATCGCGTGGCGCATGGCCGTGTGCGGCCTCGGATTCGGCCTCTTCCAGTCGCCGAACAATCGTCAGATGCTCTCGTCCGCGCCGCGTCATCGCAGCGGCGGCGCGAGCGGCATGCTCGGCACCGCGCGTCTCACCGGGCAGACGCTCGGCGCGGCGCTCGTCGCGCTGATCTTCGGCGTCGAGCCGCAGCGCGGCGCGGTCATCGCGCTCGGGGTCGCGGCGGGATTCGCGGCGGTCGCTGCGGTGGTCAGCATGCTGCGGCTCACGGGCAAGCGCAGCGTGGAGACGGCTTGAGGGCGTAGCCGGCGTGCTGTTGTATGCGCGTCATGACGCGGCTCGCTTCATCGCTGCGGCGGGCGCGGCTGTCGTCAGCATGCTGCGGCTCACGGGCAAGCGCAGAGTGGAGACGGCTAGAGGGCGTAGCCGGCGCGCTGTTGCATGCGCGTCATGACGCGGCTCGCTTCATCCCTGCGGCGGGCGCGGCTGTCGTCAGCATGCTGCGGCTCGCGCGCGAGCGCAGCGTGGAGACGGCTTGAGGCGTAGTCGGCGCGTTGTTGCATGCGTTTTTATGCGCAGCCGCCTGTCATGACGCGGCTCGCTTCATCGCCGCGGCGGTCGCGGCTGTCGTCAGCATGCTGCGGCTCACGCGCAAGCGCAGCGTGGAGACGGCTTGAGGGCGTAGCAGGCGTGCTGTTGTATGCGCGTCATGACGCGCCTCGCTTCATCGCTGCGGCGGGCGCGGCTGTCGTCAGCATGCTGCGGCTCACGAGCAAGCGCAGCGTGGAGACGACTTCAGGGCGTAGCGGGCGCGCTGTTGCATGCGCGTCATGACGCGCCTCGCTTCATCGCTATGGCGGGCGCGGAACGTCGACCTGAGACAGCAGAGCTCCGCCACGCGCATGCGCGAGCCGCACCGTTCCCCCTAAGCGCGAACGCTGAACTCGCCGTCGCGCGAAGTCTTAGAACCGCCCGCTCACACATTCTTTGGGCACACACCTTGCTACCGCTTCGAGCGTGAATCCGCGCGTGCGTCCTCGCGCGAACCATCCGAAACGAGCAACGAAAAAGGAGTGTGTTCATGCCAACTTCCCTCGACGGCTTCAAGGTAGCGATCCTCGCGGTGGACGGTTTCGAGCAGGCGGAACTCGTCGAGCCGCAGCGCGCGCTGAAGGAAGCCGGCGCGCAGGTCGACGTCGTTTCGCAGAAGCCCGGCCAGATTCAGGGCTTCCAGCACGTCGACAAAGGCGACAAGGTCGATGTCGATCGCACGCTCGACGAAGCGACCGCCGCCGACTACGACGCCGTCGTGCTGCCGGGCGGCGTCGTCAACGGCGACGCGATCCGGCTCGACGCGAAGGCGCAGGCTTTCGTGAAGGAAGCCGATCGCGCGAAGAAGCCCATCGCGGTGATCTGTCACGGCGGCTGGCTGCCGATCTCGGCGGGCATCGTCGCGGGCCGCACGATGACGAGCTGGCCGAGCCTTCAGGACGACGTGCGCAACGCGGGCGGCACCTGGGTCGATCAGGAAGTGCAGATCGACGGCAATCTCATCACGAGCCGCAAGCCCGACGATCTCCCCGCGTTCAATCAGGCGCTCATCGAAGCCATCGCCACGTCGCGCGCAGCCTGAAACGCCGCGCCGCAAAAACGAGCCGTTTCCGACCCACGAACCGGAGCCACGCCGATGCCACGCGTTCCGCTCTCTTCGCCGATGGCCGCGCGCCGCGTCGCCGCCCTTTCGCTCGCGTCGCTCGCGGCGCTCGCCGTCTGCGCACACGCGCAAAGCGAGGACAAGGCAGCGGCGGACGCGAGGCCATACACCGAGCAGTCGCAAAAGCTCTCGAGCGCCGATCAGCAGTTCATTCAGGATGCCGGCACGGCGGGCGCGACCGAAATCGCGGCGAGCAAGCTCGCGCTCGCGCGCTCCGGCGACAAGCAGGTGAAGGAGTTCGCACAGCGAATGATCGCGGACCACGCGAAGCTCGCGCGCAACCTCGATGTCATCGCCAAGCGCCACGGCATCACCGCGCCGCCGGGCGCCGATTCGTCGGTCACGGGCAGTCTGCAAAATCTTCAGGGAGCCGAATTCGACAAGGCCTATATTGAGAAAGTCGCGCTGGCGGCGCATCAGAAGGCTGTCGAGCTTTTCGCGAACGAAAGCGAGAAAGGCAACGATGCCGCGCTGAAAGCGGCGGCGGCGAAAGCGCTGCCGATCCTGCGTCATCACTACGCAATGGCGCAGCAACTCGCCCGCGCGAAGGCAGCGTCATAAATGCACTCCATCTTCCCGACCGCGTGGCCGGCGCCGCTTCCCGCGCGAACGCCAGCCCCCGTCCGGCTTATGAGGACTCGACCATGCACATCACGTTTTCGGACCACCCGCCCGTCTACGACGGCGACGACCTCGCGATTCACTTCACCGCGCTCGTCGACGGAGAGGCGGTCGTCTGCTCGATCAGCGCGGAGGCGCTGGAAGATCACTTCGGCGCGCATTCGCCGCGCGAGGAAGACTTGCTCCCGGCCTTCGAAAGCGGCGCGGCGCGCATCCGCGCGGTCTGCGCCGAAGCGCTCGACGACAACGGCGGCCAGCCGGTCGTGCTGCGCAGCGGGCTTTTCCGCGTGGCCGGCATGGAACCGGAATGAGCGCGGCACCGACGAAACGCCCGCGCCCATCGGCGCGCGGGCAATCCACGCAACCGACATCAAAAAAGGAGGGAACATGTCCCTGATCATTGCGGGCCGCTTCCAGACTTTTCCGGCCGCCGAGACGGCCGCACAGCGGCTTTTCGCGGCCGGCTTCGTCGAGGAGGACGTGACGCTCTTCTTCGTGAATCCGAGCGGACAGCACGCGCGCTTTCCGATCGGCGGCGACGTTCACACCGACAAGGGCGCGGGCGCCGCGCCCAAAGGCGCCGGCAAGGGCGTCACGATCGGCGCGGTGATAGGCGCCGTCATCGGGGCGGCGATTTTCGCGGTGTTCAAGGCGCCGCTGCTCGTGTCGGTCGTTGCGGCCGGCGTCGGGGCGTACATCGGCTCGCTCGCGGGCGCGATGTCGCATACGAAGAAGAAGCCCGATTCGCCCGGGCAAGCCGAGGAACCGACGCGGCACGCGGGCGTGCTCGTGGCCGTGCACGTATCGCCGGAAACGTATGACCGCGCGGCGTCGATCCTGCGCGAAGCGGGCGGCCTCGATATCGAACGCGCGTCCGGCCGCTGGAAACAGGGCCGCTGGAGCGACTTCGATCCGCTCAAGCCGCCGCAGCCCGTCGATCAATACGCGCAGCCGCGTGCGTGACCGGGTTTTGGCCGGTGCAAGAAAAAAAGCGCCCGTTTTCGACGGGCGCTTTTTCGTTGTGAGGAGCTTGACCACGACCTGGCCGGCGAGCGTGCCGGTGACCGTCGCGTTCAGCCCGCACGCGAGCATGAGCGTCGCGAACGCGATGCCCGCCAGTAAGTGCCGACAAGCGGCGCGATGAGCCGATGCGCGTTATTCAGCGCTGCCGAACATTGTCCGCGCCATCACACCCACGGCCTCGCGATGCGCTTGGCCGCAGCGCCACCGCGCACCTCGCAGTCGGCGGGATGCAGCCGCGTATCGCCGATGCCATGCGGCGACGGCTCGCACATGCGGCTCACGGTCGCCCGCTCGGGCGTGGTCCGATCGATGGTCTGTTCACGGAAATGCAGCGTGACCGCCGACGCGACGATCGCCACGAACATGAACAACTCGCGATTCGCGAGTGCGTTGAAGCGTTTCATGCATTCTCCCATTGCCTTGTCGTTGCGCCGCCCTGCGTGGAGCGGCGCTTGATGGCTGCGAGTCGAGCAAGCGCCATGCCGGTCCCCGACGCCTCGTCCGGGCACGCGGCGTGCAACTCAATCGTCAGGCGCGCTCCTCCATGCGAGGCCGCTTCCAGCAACTTGGTTACTAAAAGGAGGTATCACATGAGCACGAACGTCGTATCGGTACTGAACGATCTCGTCGAAACGTCGAAGGACGGTGAGAAGGGTTTCCTGAAGGCAGCCGAAGACACGCGTGACCCGAGCCTCAAGCTGCTGTTCCAGAACCGCGCCGAAGCCTGTGCGCAAGGCGCAATCGAATTGCAGAACATCGTGCAGCGTCTGGGCGGCAAGCCCGAAACGGGCGGCTCGATCTCGGGCGCGCTGCATCGCGGCTGGGTGGATATGAAATCGGCGGTAAGTAGTCAGACGGACCACGCGATTCTTGCCGAGTGCGAGCGCGGTGAGGACGCCGCGAAGAAGAACTATCGCCAGGCGCTCGACAAGGATCTGCCGGCCGATATCCGCGCCGTGGTCGAACGTCAGTATCAGGGCGTAATCGAGAACCACGACCGCATCCGCGAACTGCGCGATCAGTACGCAGCTGCGAAGTCCTAACGGCTAGAGCCGGCCAGCACCGCAACGATCGCCGCCTTCGGGCGGCGATTTTTTTGACGCGCATCGTTTCGGCCACCCAAACGAAAAACGGCCACTCGCGTGGCCGTTTTTGGTCGAGCAACCGCAACGCTCAGTGCGGCTGGCCCTTGTCGTTGGTGCCGAGCGACGAAGCCGCCGCCGCCGCCGAAGCGCCCTTCACCTTGTGCGACTTGTTCTGCTGATGCAGATACGTGCCCTTCTTCTTCGCCTGCGTGCCGGTGCTCGTGCCCGCGTCCGTGCCTGCCGCGTCGGAGGCCGCCTGCGCGAACGCCGTCGTCGAGAACGCAAGCGCCAGTGCGCCAATCAATGCCATCTTCTTCGTCTTCATCAAGAGCTCCTTTTGCCGGGGCCTTCGAGCGCCATGACGACGCTTCGTGAGCCACCTGTGAGTAACGACCTTGATCGGCCGTCCTTCGTTTTTAAGGTTTCAAAGATGCTGCGAGGTGATGCAAGCGCTGCTTCAAGGCTTCGGCACGACGCGGCGACAAGGCGCCGCCGCATGTGCAAACCCGCGCCCGAAACCCGTTGCATCGCCGATGCGACGATGCGCCGAATCCCTGCGCGGGTTCCTTGCCGCCGTGACCGCGGCCCGCTCGAGCAGGCCGGGCATACGAACTATGCCATCACTTTCCTGTTACTTGGCAGCAATTTTCAGGTGGTTCTTCACGGATGCAACACCCGACACTTCCTTGACGACCTGCTCCGCATTCGACTTTTCTTCCGCCGACGGCACCGTGCCGGTCAGCGAAACGACGCCGCCGCGCGTCTTGACGTGGATGTGCGTGGACGTGACGTTCTTCGCGCTCAGCAGTTCGGCCTTCACCTTGGTCGTGACCGTGCCGTCATCGACCTTTTGGCCAACGGCATCCATCTTCTGGCCGACCGTCGAACCGGAATCCGACGAGGACGAGTTCGAGTTGGTCTGCGCGCTCGCGCCCAGCGCAAACACCATGCACGCGATACCGCCGGCTGCTTTGAGAAGTTGAGTCGTCTTCATGGAATACTCCTTATTTTCGGTTTTGATGTCGCGCGCCCCGGTCATCGTCGCGCGTATCGCGACGTGGATGAGGCGCCTCGCTCTTCCTGCTTATCGTGTTGCCTAAGGTGTTGCCTAAGTTGCATTCGCGTCCCGCGTTCCGCGTTCCCGACGCAGCGCGAGTCGCCCCGACCGTACCGCAACTTGCGTGCCGGACCCGTCGCGCTCGCGCGCTTGAGCGGGACTGCGTGCGTATCCGCACGCGCTGCGAACCCCTTGCACGCACGCGCCCCGGCGCTTTCGCCGGTGCGTGGCAGCGGCGCGCCGCAGCGTCGCGAAAGCCCGGCGCGGCAAGGCGCGCGCGGCGCGGTGCTTTTGTCTGAGTCCGTGTAAAAAGTGCGCGAAAGGAGACCTCCGCAGGCGCGGATTCGCGCCACACGGCAACAAAAAACGTAGATAGCTTATGACTTTAGCCGAACATGGCACAGCTGTTGCTTATGTGGTCGGACACACATCGACCACGTCCAGAACATCGAGGATCAGCACGCAATGCCGCCTTCACTCGAACTACGCACCAAGCAAAGCCTTGCGCTTACGCCGCGTCTTCAGCAGTCCGTGCGCCTGCTGCAACTCTCCTCGCTCGAATTCCAGCAGGAGCTACGAAACGCGCTGGACACGAATCCCTTTCTCGAATACGACGAGTCGCAAACCGAGGACAACGCTCTCGGCGCCGACAACGGCACCTCGATGAGCGAAACCTCCCTCTCGACCCCGACCGACACCGCCGCCGAAGCGCCGCTCGCCGCCGAAACCAGCATGGACGCCGACCCGGGCGCGGACAGCGGCTCGCGCGACGATTCCATCAGCGAATTCTCGTCCGATCCGTTCGGCCGCAATGGGTCGCGCAATAACGGCGACGGCGAAGGCTCCGATCCCGCCGACTGGGTCCGCATCGAGCCGTCGCTGCACGAGACGCTGCACGACGCGCTGCGCATGTATCAACTGAACGAGCGCGATCGCGCGGTTGCGCAACTGATCATCGAGGCGCTCGACGACGACGGCTATCTGCGTCAGGAATTGAGCGAACTCGCCAATGTCGTCGACATCGAGCCTGCCATCAACGAAGACGAGCTGATGATCGCGCTCAAGCTCGTGCAATCGCTCGACAAGCCGGGCGTCGGTGCGCGCAATCTGTCGGAGTGCCTGACGCTGCAACTCGACGCGTTGGATGCAGACACGCCGGGACGCGATGTCGCGCGCGAAATCGTCGTGCATCACCTCGAACGTCTCGCGCGCCGCGAGCAGGCCGAGTTGCAGAAGAAGATCGGCTGCACGGCCGAGGAACTGCGCATCGCGTGCGCGCTCGTGCGCCGTCTCGACCCGAAGCCGGGCGAGAACTACGGGCAAAGCGAGGACAACTACGTGGTGCCGGACGTGATCGTGCGTCAGGTCAAGAAGCAATGGGTCGTCACGATCAACCCGGCCGTGCTGCCGCGTGCGCGCATCCACCGCATGTATGCGGAACTGTTCGCGCAATCGGCGGGCGCGAGCCGTTCGCCGCTCGCGCAACAGTTGCAGGAAGCGCGCTGGCTGATCCGCAACGCGCAGCAGCGCTTCACGACGATCCAGCGCGTGGCCGAATGCATCGTCTCGCATCAAAAGGCGTTCTTCGACTACGGCGAAATCGCGCTGAAGCCGCTCGTGCTGCGCGATGTCGCCGACGAACTCGGCCTGCACGAATCCACGATCTCGCGCGCGACGGGCAACAAGTACATGGCGACGCCGCGCGGCATCTTCGAATTCAAGCACTTCTTCCCCCGCGAGCTGTCGACGGAAAGCGGCGGCACCTGTTCGGCCGCGGCCGTGCGCGCGCTACTGAAGGAAATGATCGCGAAGGAGAACTCGCGCGATCCGCTCTCGGACGTGAGTCTCGCGAAGATGCTCGCCGATCAGGGCGTGATCGTCGCGCGCCGCACGGTGGCGAAGTATCGGCATCTGATGAAGGTGCCGCCCGCGGAATTGCGCAGGCAGGCGTAAGACGCGCCGCCGCAGGAGCCGTCAGCAGGTTCCGCGCTCCAGCGCTTGAGCGACGACCCGGTCAAAGCGAGTCGCCAGGCGGGATTACCGTGGAGCGTGACCGTCGGGCCGCCCGTATCGTGGGCGGCCTTTTTTTTTCGTCAGCGCGAACGCGATTCGCGGTGCGTGCGCTTGCGCGCAGCCGTCGCGGAAAGCTCGGCGCCCAGCAGGAAAACCGCCGCCGAGTAGTAGAGCCACATCAGGATGATGGCGAGAGACCCCGCCGCGCCGAACATGTTGGCCGTGCCCGCATGCTGAAGGTAGAACGCGAAGAGCCGCTTGCCGCATTCGAAGAGCATCGCGGCGGCGGCGGCGCCGAGCGCGGCGTCGCGCCAAAGCATGCGCGTCGTCGGCAGGAACTTGAGCAGGACGGTGAACGCGAGCGTCAGCATCGCGAGGGAAACGGCGCGGCGCGTGAGGCCCGACAGCAGAACGAACGGACTGCCGTCGCCGAGCGCCCAGTGGCCGAGCACTTCGACGAGCGCATCGAGCACGAGCAGCGCGACCACGAGCAGCCCCGCGCCGATCACGAGCGCGAACGACATCAGCCGCACGCGCAGCAGCCCGACGATGCTCTCGCGCGTGCTCACTGCAGGCGACGGCCAGATCACGTTGAGCGCGCTATGCAGCGAGGAAAATGTCGCGGACGCGCCCGCGAGCACGCCTGCAATCGACAGCAGCGCCGTGCGCCGCGCAATGTCCGCGTGCCACGCATTCGCGACGATCGCTTCGAGCGCATGGCCGGCGTCCGCGCCGACGACGCCGCTGATCTCGTCGAAGAGCCGGCCCTGCACGGCGTCCGCACCGAAGAAGATGCTCGCCACCGCGATCACGATGACGAGCGTCGGCGCAAGCGAAAACGCGGCGAAAAACGAGATCGCCGCGGAGAACATGAGGCAATGGTCCTGAATCCACTGCGTGAGCGGATCGGCGATCCATGAGAGCCAGCCGAAGCGCGACGTGCGGCCTTCGGCGAGGGGAACGGATTGATTCGAGGCTTCGCGCGTCATCGGCCAGATCGGGCGTGTCTTCAAGCGCCGATGTTATCCGCAGCCGGAAGCGCGCGGCAACGCGCGTGCAAAAAAGGCGCGCGCGGCAAGCCGCGCGCGCCTCATCCGTCAAGCAAATCCCGCGTCAGACCTCTTCGTCGTCGGCGGCGGGGTCCGCGTCTTCGTCGCTCAGATTGCGCAGTTCGTCTTCGTTTTCCACTTCGTCGGGCAGGATGTCGGCGTCGGCGAGCAAATTGTTGTCGCCATCGGCGGATGCGTCCTCGCCCGTGCCGAAGCGGTCGCTGTCGCTTGCCAGTTGCGCGTCGGACTGACCCAGCGCGTGCGCGTCGAGTTCATCCTCGATGTCGCCGGGACGCCGCATTTCGCCCTGCACGTCGGAGCCGGAGTCCGACGAATCGCTCGGGCCTAGCGCGCCCGTGCCGTGTCCCTTGCCCCATTCCACGCCGCCCTCGTCGGGCGGGTTCAGTGTGCTTCCTGTCATCGTGTCCTCCTTCGGATGTGTCGGTTTCGCCCATGACTAGCGCAAGGAGCGTTCCGCGCATCCGCGCCCGCATGCAAGAAGCCCCGCGCTTCTCGCGAAGCGCGGGGCTTTCGGAACCACAACTCGTCGAACAGCGCTCGCTCAGGCGCGCGCCGCGCGCTTCGCTTCGGAGGCGCCCTGCTTCACCGTCTTCACGGTCTTGGCCGTCACGGACGTGGCCGTCGCGACACTGCGCAGGTCCGACAGGAACGAATCGCGCCAGACGGACAGATTGTTCTCGCGCAGCGGCGCCATCATGTCCGCGTGGCGCGCCTGACGCTCGGCGAGCGGCATCGACAGGGCGCGTTCGAGCGCCTCGGACATCTGCGAGAGATCGAACGGATTGACGACGAGCGCGCCCGGAAGCTGATCCGCCGCGCCCGCGAATTGCGACAGCACGAGCGCGCCGGGATCGGCCGGGTCCTGAGACGCGACGTACTCCTTCGCGACGAGATTCATGCCGTCGCGCAGCGGCGTCACGTATCCGACCTGCGAAAGGCGGAAAAGCGCCATCAGCAGGTTGCGCTCGTACTTGCGGTTCAGGTATTGAATCGGCGTCCAGTCGAGCTGCGCGAAACGGCCGTTGATGCGCCCCGCCTCGCCTTCCAGAGTCTGACGGATGCGCTGATACGTCTGGACGTCCGAGCGCGTCGGCGGCGCAATCTGCACGAGCGACACGCGCCCATGCCAGCCGGGCGCGGTCAGCAGCAGGCGCTCGAACGCCTGAAAACGCTCGACGAGCCCCTTCGAATAGTCGAGCCGGTCGACGCTCATGATGAGCTTGCGCCCGCGCATGCTGTCGCGCAGGCTCTTCACCTGCTTGCGGCCGGAGAACTGCTCGGCGGCCTTTGCGATCGCATCGGGATAGATGCCGATCGGATACGCGCCCACTTTCAGCATGCGGCCGAACGCCTGCAGCATGCCGTCGTCGCTGAAGTGGCCGCGTCCGCTGCGCTCGAAATAATCGATGAACGACTGCTTGTCGCTTTCCGTCTGGAAGCCGACGACGTCGTACTGGCACAGCGACGCCATCAGTTCTTCATGCGGCGGCACCGTGCGCATGACTTCGGGCACGGGAAACGGGATGTGCAGGAAAAAGCCGATCGGATTGGTGACGCCCAGCTTGCGCAGCTCCTGCGCGAACGGGAGCATGTGGTAGTCGTGGACCCAGATGATGTCGTCGGGCTGAAGCTGCGACTTGAGCTTCGCCGCAAGCGTCGCGTTCACGCGCATATAGCCCGCGTATTCCTCGCGATCGAAGCGCGAGAGGTCATTGCGATAGTGGAATGTGGGCCACAGCGTCGCGTTCGAGAAGCCGCGGTAGTACTGGTCGTAGTCGCGCCGCGTGAGGCCGACCGTCGAATAAGTCACGTTGCCGTTTTTCTCGACGACGGGCGCCGCCGCCTCGCCGACGATCTCACCGCTCCAGCCGAACCACACGCCGCCGGTTTCCTTGAGCGCGTCCAGCACGCCGATCGCGAGACCGCCCGCGCTGGGCTTGCCTTCCTGGATCGGCGCGACGCGATTCGATACCACGATCAATCTGCTCATTACAGCGTTGCTCCTCAATTGTCGGTGCTCGATTTGGCGACTTGAATCATGCAAGTCTTATGCCGTTTTGCTCCTGTGTCGAGTCAAAAATTCGTATCTGGATGTAACCAGCGAACGAAAACACGCGACGAGGCCGCGTCGCGGAGAAATTATTGTCTGTGAACCCGAACGTCGGCGAGCGGCAAATCAGGCGTCCTGCTCCGAGCCGAGGTCGCGCTGGTAGTCCATTCCCTCTTGACGCACGCCGCCCTGGTTGTGCTCGCCATCGGGCGGAGTGCCAGGCGCGGGGCGGTTCTGGCCGGCGGGATCGTGTTCCGCCGTGGCTGACGGCGCAGCTTGCGCCGCGCCGTTCTTTGCGGCTTCGGCGCGGGCTTCACGCTTGGAAGAGTGACGCGCGGAGCGTCGGAGTGCGGGATGCCTCATGGATGCCTCCAGAGAGAAGACCGTCGCGACTGGACCTCGGCGGCGTGAAACCGATGCGCTGGGCGGACTCGAAAAACCAGCGCAATGTCAGAAAAGACGACCGGCGGCTGGTGTCGCCGCCGGTCATTCCTGCTCGATGCGTTGTAATGGATACGACTGCGATGGAAATTTCTTCAATCCTGTCCGTGCTTCGTCGTTCAGGACCATCTTTCGGCTTTAGCGGACGTGCGGCGTCTCGTTCGGGCCGGGCGGCGGATCGCCGATAGGCTGCGTCGGCGGTTCGGGCGGATCGCGCGTTGGATCCGGGTTGGTGTCGGGTGGCATCGGCGTGGGCGGCGGCTGGTCGGGCGGCGTCACCGGCGGGTCCGGCGGCTGCGGCGTCTGCGCGACGATGGGCGCGCGGTCGAAAGCGGGATCGGACATATAGCGGGCTCCTTGCGGTTTTGTGATCGTGGTTGCATCCGCACTGCGAGGCGCTTTCAGCGCACCGCTCTCGCGTTGCACGGGCGTTCCGCGCCGCGCGAATGACACGTCGAACGGCAGCAAGGGCTATGCCCCCGATTTCGGCTCCTCACGCGTCATGCATCCCATTATCGTTGCTGAAAGCGCGCCTGCCAACAGAAACGCCCGCGCTTTTTGCAAGCAACGGGCGTCGTTTTGGTGTGAAGATAACCGACGTTCAGGGATTTTAGCTATCCGACTCACCCAGGTCGCCGCCCTCTCCGACGGCTGCCTTGTTCGAATCCTCGCCGTATTCCACGAGGCGGTTGTAGAGCGTCTTGAGGCTGATGCCGAGGATCTCCGCTGCGCGCGTCTTCACGCCGCCGCATTGTTCGAGCGTCGCGAGAATGAGCTGACGGTCCGCCTGCGCGAGCGACGTGCCGAACGGGATCGTCACGGCCGTGCCCGCCGACGGCTTCGACAGCGAAATCTGCAGCGGGACCGTTGCCGTGCTATCCGAATCCGACGCCGACATGATGTACGCGCGCTGCACGTAGTTCTTGAGTTCACGCACGTTGCCCGGCCAGTTGTACGACGCAAGCATGTCGCGCACGGCGGGCGGGAAGTCCTTGCGCGTGTTGTAGCGCGCGTTCAGTTCGTCGAGAAACGCCTGTCCCAGCAGTTCGACGTCCTTGCCGCGCTCGCGCAGCGGCGGCAGGTTGATCGGGAACACGTTGAGCCGGTGATACAGGTCGAGGCGCAGCTTGCCTTCGAGCACGGCCTGCTCCGGATCGCGGTTGGTCGCGGCGATCAGGCGCACGTCGGTCTCGATCTCCTTGGTCGTGCCGACGCGCATGAACATGCCCGTTTCCAGCACGCGCAGGAGCTTCACCTGAAGCTCGATCGGCATTTCGGTGATTTCGTCGAGGAACAGCGTGCCGCCGTTCGCCCGCTCGAAATAGCCCTTGTGCTGGCGGTCCGCGCCCGTGAACGAGCCGCGCTCGTGGCCGAACATTTCCGATTCGATCAGGTTCGGCGAAATCGCCCCGCAGTTCACGGCGATGAACGAATGCTTACGGCGCAGCGACAGTTCATGCAGCGTCTGCGCGGCGACTTCCTTGCCCGTGCCCGACTCGCCGATCAAAAGCACCGATGCCGCCGTCGGCGCAACCCGGCCGACCTGGTCGTAGACGGTCTGCATCGCCGGCGAGTTGCCGAGCATCAGCCCGAAACGCCCCATGCGGCGCAACTCGCCGCGCAGCGTGCCGATTTCCGCCTTCAGGTCGCCGGCGCGCGGCAGGCGCGACAGGATAGCCTTCACGCGCTGCATGTTGATCGGCTTGACGAGGTAATCGGCCGCGCCCATCTTGAGCGCGCTCACAGCCGATTCCACCGTCGCGTGGCCGGTGATGACGATGACCTCGACGCCCGAGCGCGGATCGAGATCCTCGAACAGATCGACGCCCGTTCCGTCGGGCAGTTTCAGGTCGGTGAAAACGACGTCCGGCGTTTGCCGAACAAGCTGGATGCGCGCCTCGCGCAAGTCGCTGGCGGTGGCCGTAGTCAGTCCGTCTTCGCCGATGATCGCGGCTAGCGCCTCGCGGGTACTGGGATCGTCATCGACAATCAATACGTGTGGCATTGCGTCTCGAATTCTTCCAAAGCGTTTCAGGGTCACACGCCGGGTCGCGGCGTGGTCTTCTCCGGGCGGCGAGGCGCCGTCCGGGCCGGTGCGTCAAATTGGTCGGGCGCGTATGGCTCGGTCCGACTTCAAAGCGCTAGAAATAGAATAATTTCCGAAAGTTCCGCACGCTTGGCCTTGAGCCGCCGTAAGTATTTCCTTTTAGGCCACTTATGGCAGAGGTTCAATGATTATAAGGGTTTATTAAGATAAAAACGCACGCGCAAAAGGCGTGCGTTTTCTTTTCCCCGAAAGTATCGGCAATTCGTCGGATCATTAGGCTCCGGCGCGCAACTGCTTTAAGCGACCTGAGTGACGATGCGCCGCGCGTCAGCTTCGCGGGAAATGCCAGGCGTCGGGCGTCCCGCCGATCTGGTACTGACCGTTCGCGCCTGAGCGCCTGCCGCGCGAACGCGACGATCCGACGCGCACGCCATCACTGCCCCAGCGGTTCGACCCGCCGCCCGCCGATGCGTTCTGCGACTGCATCCATTTCCAGGCGAGTACGCCGCCGACCGCGAACAGCGCCCCGAAAACTCCGATCGAAGACCGTGCCATGTTGTTCTCTCCCGTCGTTATTGAAAGTCGATGTCGCCGCGCGGCCGATGCGCGCGGCAACCGGTGCGTCGAGGGTGCCGGATCAGCGCGAAATCAGCACGGCCAGCAGGAAGCCCGCCGCAGCCGCCATGCCGAGCGATTGCCACGGATTTTCCTGCACATACTTCTCCGTGCAGTCGATGCTCGCGCGATAGCGGCTCTGCGCGTTCGCTTGCGCATCTTCCAGTGCGCCGCGCGCAGTGTCGGCGTGATCGCGCAGACGCGAGCGCAGCGCCTCGACGCCCTCGCCCGGCAGCGACGCCGACAGCCGTAGCAACTCTTCCGAGTCGTTCAGCAGCACCTTGATGTCTTCGATGATTTTTTGCTTGCCCAAGGCAAGCTGAACAGTCGTCTGACTCATGAAATCAGTCCTCGCCAAAGTGGGTTGAAGCGAATCGGCGTTCGCGATTCGCGCCTCGATTTGCGTCTATTGCGTCTTCGCGACCGGCACCGCCAACGGCTGACGCGCGCCGCCGATCGCCATGCGCGCCCGCAATCGACGGACGATGCCGCTCGCCGTCAACGCGCCGCCCGCCACGCCGAACACGAGACTCGTCACGTTCGCGGCCCGCGCGAGCGCGGGCGTACCCGCCGCGTAGCCCAGCACCGCGCACATCAGCGCGGTCACGAGCGCGACCGCCGCCCAGTGATAGATGTCGATCGGTTCGCCCGCCGCGAGTTCCGGCTCGCCGTCCGATGCCCGTTCGCGCCGGCTGCGGATCGAGCGCGCGGCGCCTGCCGCATGCGGCCGCTCTCGCGCGGCGATGTCGTAGTCGAAAAAGTCTTCCATGATGCGCTTCACCCCTCACACTGCCCTTTTGCCTGCTTGCGCGTCGGCGGCGGGCATTCGAATAAGGATGCAAGACGTGGAGCAGCTTTTGTGCCAATCGCGCGAAAGAACGTCGGCGGGCATCGCCTCGGTGCCCGGGGAATTTCGGGTAACTCTTACGCCGTCCGATTGTAATTACGCGGCAGGCGCGGCAACCTTGCCGGAATGCAGCTCGCACCGCATCGGGCATCAGACAAAATGGCCGCCGAACGCGTGCGCGCATTGCCGCAATATCGTTGCGAATGGTTAAATAGCGTTTATGAGATAGAGTCGCCCGCGATGAATCGCGACCCATTTGCCGCGAGGCGCGCTCGACGCCATCGCGGACGCGGCTTCGGACCGACGCATTCGCATGGAAACCGGCTCATCGCCACCGCGAGCACGAGAGCCACGCCCGCGCGTCACCGCCGATGCGCTCGGGCGCTCGTGCGGCGCGGCCGCCTCGTTGGCCGCGCGAGCCGCCCCACCACATTCGCAGAACTCAGGAACTATCAGGACATATGGCGTCAACCGATCTTGACCCGCCGCTTGTCGCAGGCGAAACACCCGCGCAGAAAAAGCGCAATGCGGGGGACGTGCCGGGTCTGAAGTCTTATGGACTGCTGTACGGCTCCTCGCCGGTCATGCTGGAGCTGTATTCGCAGATCGAACGCGTCGCCGGAACCGATGCCACCGCGCTCATCATCGGCGAATCGGGCACGGGCAAGGAACTCGTCGCCCGGACGATCCACGATCACAGCGCGCGCCGCGACGCGCCCTTCATCGCCGTGAATTGCGGCGCGATTCCCGACAATCTGATCGAAGCCGAACTCTTCGGCCATGAGAAAGGCAGCTTCACGGGCGCGGTGCAGGGGCGCATCGGCTATTTCGAGCACGCGAACGGCGGCACGCTTTTCCTCGACGAAGTGACGGAGATGTCGCCGGTGCGGCAAGTGAAGCTGCTGCGCGCGCTCGAGACGGGCACGTTCTTTCGCGTCGGCGGCAACGATCTGATCAGCTCGGACGTGCGCGTGATCGCCGCGACCAACCGCGATCCCGTCGCCGCCGTGAAGGAAAACGGCCTGCGCGAAGACCTGATGTATCGCCTCGCCGTGTTCCCGCTGCGCGCGCCGCCGTTGCGCGAGCGCGATTCGGACCGCGAACTGCTCGCGCAGCACTTCCTCTCCGAAATGAACGCGCAGGAAGGCACGAACAAGGCGTTCAGCAAGCGCGCGCTCGACGTTCTGCGCACGTATTCGTGGCCCGGCAACGTGCGTGAACTCAAGAACACGGTGTATCGCGCGTTCATTCTCGCGGAGAAGACCGTCGAGATCGCCCATCCGCATCTCGCGTCGCGCGTCAAGAAGCCCGTCACGCAAGGCGATGCGATGAACGTGTGGGTCGGCACGCCGCTCGCGGATGCGCAGAAGCAGATCATTCTCGGCACGCTCAAGCACTGCTGCGGCGACAAGCGGCGCGCGGCCAAGGCGCTCGGCGTGAGCCTCAAGACGCTGTACAACCGCTTGGGCGCCTACGAGAACGAAGACACCGACGCAGCCGACACGCCTTCCAGCACCGAAAGCTGAATCCGCTGAACCGCGCCGCGCGGCCATGAGCCGCCTGGCGCCGGCTTGCGTCGAATCCGCGTTTTGTAAATCGCAACGCGTTCCCTTCGCTTGCAATTTCTTGCAATTTTGTCGAACCGGCGAGCCCGCGCTTGCCGCAAAATGCGCGAGGCCCGCGCCGCGTCAGGCGTTCAGCCTTATGCAAGGCGGGCGTCGGCTTCGGAAGTCAAACGAAGATCGCACCAAAAAAACGGCAGACGAAGGAAAAGCAACATGCAGATCTGTGTCCCCCGGCGCGCCGCGCTCGCAGCGATGGTGAGCGGCGCCATTGCGTGCCTGACCTTGAGCGGATGCAACTCCCTGTACAGCGAAGGCGCCACGGCAGGCGCGGGTATCGCGGGTGCCGCGGTCGCGGCGAAAGTCACGAACAACGCCGCGGTCGCGACCGGCATCGGTCTCGGCGCAGTCGCGGCGGCGCGCGCGGGCGTGCAGTACACGCAGCGCATCATCCATACCGACACGCAGGATAAGATCGCGGCGGCGGCCGGCCCACTCGCGATCGGCGCTGTTGCGCCCTGGGCGGCGGTGCATTCCGTCCCGCTCGAAGAAGACGAAAAGGGCCGCGTGACCGTGAGCCGCGCCATCAGCAGCGGCGCGCTCGACTGCAAGGAAATCGTCTTTTCGGTCGACCGCGACGCCACGAAAGACCGTCCCGCCGACAGCGCGTTCTACGTCGCCTCGGTCTGCCGTGACGGCGCAAAATGGAAATGGGCGTCGGCGGAACCCGCCACGCCGCGCTGGGGTTCGCTGCAATGAACGTTCGCCTGGAAGGGTTCGTGGCGCTGCGGCTCGGCGTGATTGCGGCGTGCGCCGCCGCGTGCGTGTCGATGAGCGGATGCGCGTCCGTCGGTGCGGCGACCGGCGCGCTCGCGGGCGTGGCGACGGGCGCGGTGACGACCAACCCGGCGATCGGCATCGGCGTGGGCATCGCGGTGCAGGCGGCCACCGACGAGGCCGTCAAGCGCGTGACGAAGTCGCTGCATGGGGACCAGCAGATGGCCATCGCGGTGACGGCGGGCATGTCGGACGTCGGCGAAACGCGCCCGTGGAAGGTCAAGCACACGCTGCCCATCGAAAATGGCCACGGCGAAGTGCGCGTGCTGCGCGAGTTCGACAACGCGCTCGCGAGCTGCAAGGAATTCGCGTTCTCCGTCGCGGACAGCGACGATCCGGCATCTCACGCCGACTGGTTCCTCGCGACTGCCTGCAAGCAGACCGAAGGCTGGAAATGGGCGTCGGCGGAACCGGCTGTCGAGCGGTGGGGGAATTTGCAGTAGTGCAGTAGCTTTGCCGGCGTGCTGGCTGCAAGGCGCGGTTTCCGTCGGGATAATCGCGCCTTTTTGCATTCAGCCATTGGCAATGGCTTCGAGCGCGACTCGCGCGAGAAAGCCGCTGCGCGTTTCGTGGCGCGCCTCGACGTAGCTGTCGATCTTGCGAAGGACGAAGCGCGGCAGGCTGATGTTAATGCGTTCGGGCTTCGAGTCGAGCTTCGAAAGATCGACTTCCACGAACGCCCAGATTGCGCCTGCATAGTCGGGGTTAGCGACGAGTTCGTCGATCGGCGAAGCGGCGAGAGGCACCTCCATGCCCTCTTCGATCAGGACCGAGACGTGTCCGTAGATCGCTTCCCTGGTGTTCTTGATTGCCTCGTCGACCGTGTCTCCGGCTGAAAAGACGCCGGGAATGTCCGGGACGATCACTCCATAGGAGCTTTCCCGGTCCTTCAGGATTGCGACAGCGAATTCCAATTCCCATTCTCCGTTACGAAGCGTACAGCCGGTCGCGCAGTCCGGCAGCTTTGAGGATGGCTCGCACCAGCCCGATCGAGAGATCCTTCCTCGGATGGGGCACCGTCACTAGAACGCCCCTTCCCGCGCGTTTGAAATGATGATGACTGCCAGTAATGCGAGCGAGCTTCCAACCATCGTCCAGAAGCATTCGTATCAGCCGCGATGAATCCATCTCGTCTCCGAATGCTTCGTGTGTAATTTTACACACGAAGCGCTAAGTGCAGGACGAGAAATGTACTGCGCGGCGCCAGCCTCCGGACAGTCGGCCGAATGGCCTATTCGCAGGGTCCGCAACGAAAAAAGCGCGGCTCCCCTCTCCAGGAAACCGCGCTTTTCTCATCCACTGCCCTTCACCCTACGACTCGACATCCTCCAGACTCAGCATCTCCGTCTGGTCGTTGTACGAGAAAATCTCGCCGTAACGTCCCCAGTCGATGACCGCGTCGAGCGTCTCCTGCGCGGCCTTGTCGGAGAGAAAGTCCTCCAGTTCCTGCTCGAAGCGCACACGCGGCGCGCGATGCCCCGGCCGCTCGTTCAGCACTTTCTTGATGCGCGCAGCGAGCGGCACGTGCCGCAGCAGGTGCTCGGCGAACATCATCTTGCGCTCCTGCGTGCCGAATTCGGCGAACACCCGCGCCTGCGGCGTCAGATAGATGTCGCCCTCGCGCACGTCGGCGAAACCGAGATGCTGCAGCACTTCCGCGATCGGAAAAAGCTCGTCCACTTCCAGATGCAGCGTGCGCGCGATTTCCGGCATGTCCGCGCGCCCGTGATACGGCTCGGCCGCGAGCGTCTCGATGAGACCGGCCATCAGGTTCGTCGAAACCGACGGCAGCCAGCTTCCCAATTCCAGGCCCTTCTTCTTCGATTCGTCGAGCTGGCGCGCGGTCATCTTCGCGTAGATGTCGTCGACGAGCCGTCGGAACGCCGGGTCCAGCCGGTTGCGCGGATGCTTGAACGGCACCTTGATCTCGGCCATCACGCGGCCCGGATTCGACGACAGCACGAGAATGCGGTCGCACATGAACACCGCTTCCTCGATGTTGTGCGTGACGATCAGCACCGATTTGATCGGCAGCCGGCCCTGCGTCCACAAGTCGAGCAGGTCGGTGCGCAGGTTTTCGGCGGTCAGCACGTCGAGCGCGGAAAACGGCTCGTCCATGAGCAGCAGCGTCGGATCGACGACGAGCGCGCGCGCGAAGCCCACGCGCTGGCGCATGCCGCCCGACAGCTCGCGCGGATACGCGTTCTCGAACCCGTCGAGGCCGATCAGGTCGATCGCCGCAAGCGCGCGTTCGCGCCGCTCGCGCGCCGCGACGCCCTGCGCCTCCAGCCCCGCTTCGACGTTTTGCAGCACGGTGAGCCACGGGAACAGCGCGAACGTCTGAAAGACCATTGCGACGCCCTTCGCCGGGCCGCGCAACGGCTCGTTGAGATACGTCACTTCGCCATCGGTCGGCTCGATCAGGCCCGCGATGATCCGCAAAAGCGTCGATTTGCCCGAGCCCGAGCGCCCGAGCAGCCCGACGATCTCGCCTTCACGCAGCGAAAGGTTCGCGTCGTCGAGAACGAGCAGTTCGCCCTGCGTCTTGTTGAAGCCGCGGCTCACGTTCTTCACGCGCAGGATTTCGGCGCCGAGGCGCGGCGGCTTGCCGGCGGCCTGCGTCGGGGTGCCGGCGGGCGTGCCGGTGGCGCCCGCCGTGCGGGTGGCGCCCGGCGCGGCGGGCGTCTGCGTGTTCTTAAGGTTCTGCATCGGAACTCGTCCTCAATCCAGTCGAAGCCTGGCTTCCGCGTAGGCATACAGCGGGCGCCACAACAAGCGGTTGAACAGCGTCACGAAGAGCGACATGATCGCGATGCCGAGAATGATCTTGGGGTAATCGCCTTCGGCGGTGGTCTGGGCGATATACGCGCCGAGGCCGTGCGCGACGACATGGGTGTTGCCCCACGACACCGCTTCCGCGACGATGCTCGCGTTCCAAGCGCCGCCCGACGCGGTGATCGCGCCCGTGACGTAGTAAGGGAAAATGCCCGGCAGCATGGCTTTCTTCCACCACTGCCAGCCGCGAATCTGAAAGTTCGTCGCGGCTTCGCGGTAATCGTTCGGATACACCGACGCGCCCGCGATCACGTTGAACAGGATATACCACTGCGTCCCGAGCACGATGAGCGGAGAAAGCCAGATGTCCGGGTTCAGATGCCACCGCACGATGACGACGACGAACACCGGAAAGAGCAGATTCGCCGGGAACGCCGCGAGAAACTGCGCGAGCGGCTGAAACTTCTCGGCGAGCGCGGGCCGCAGGCCGATCAGCACGCCCACCGGCACCCACACGACCGACGCAATTGCGATCAGCACCACCACGCGGATCAGCGTGATGAAGCCGAGCAGGAACACGTGGCCCACTTCGCTCCACGTGACGCCGGTCGCGACGAACGAGACCACCTTCCACACGACGAACGCGGTGATGAGCAGCACGAGCGCGCCCCACGCGATGTCGCCCGCACGCGTGGACGGCACCGGCGCGCGCAACGGCAGCTTCACGCCCTGCAGCGACGGCAGCTTGATCGGCACGCGCGCGGCCTTCGCGAGAATCCATCCGGCCGGCACGAGCAGCCGGTGAATCAGGCGCGTGCGGCGGATCAGGTCGAGCAGCCACGACTCCGGCGCGTTGCCCGAACTCGTGGTCTCCATGCGGAATTTGTCCGCCCACGCGACGAGCGGGCGGAACATGAGCTGGTCGTAGGCGAGGATCACGATCGTCATCGCGAGGATTACCCAGCCGATCGCGGCCAGATTGCGCTCGCCGATGGCCGCCGCCAAATACGCGCCGATGCCCGGCAGCACGATGCTCCGATTGCCGACGGTGATCGCCTCGGACGCCACGACGAAGAACCAGCCGCCCGACATCGACATCATCATGTTCCAGATGAGGCCGGGCATCGAGAACGGCACTTCGAGCTTCCAGAAGCGCTGCCAGTTGGTCAGGTGAAAGCCGCGCGAGACTTCGTCGAGGTCGCGCGGCACCGTGCGCAGCGACTGATAGAAGCTGAACGTCATGTTCCACGCCTGACTCGTGAAGATCGCGAAGATGGCCGCGCATTCGGCGCCGATCACGCGGCCTGGAAAGAGCGCGAGAAAGAAGGTGACCGTAAACGAGATGTAGCCGAGCACCGGCACCGACTGGAGGATGTCGAGAATCGGCACGAGCACGATGGACGCGCGCCGGCTCTTCGCAGCGAGCGTGCCGTAAGCGAGCGTGAAAATGAGCGAGGCGACCATCGCGGCGAGCATGCGCAGCGTCGTGCGCAGCGCGTACTCGGGAAGGTTCGCGGGATCGAGGGAAATCGCCTGCGTCTGCAGCGTCGATATCGGCGCGAGCGTCTCGTGAAAACCGACGGCGGCGAGCGCGATGATGCAGATGATCATCGGGAACGCCACGAAGTCCCAGCGGTTGGGCAGGAGCCGCCAGGCGGAAGCGTTCGCCGTGCGATTCAGATTGAAGCCAAATTCCATTCAAGGCCCTCCCCGTAAGGCTTTGTTCGACCGCGCGAGACGCGGATGATGCTCGAGACGGCAAGCCGTCGTCCGGGCGAGACGCCTCTCCTTCGCGCGGCCCGCCCGGCTCTTCAACGCGTCCGGCGGCCAGACGGACTACCTGCTGCGTGCTGAACCGAGCGACACTACACCAAGCACGATGACAGGCACAACCGTTGGCGCCGAACTTCGCTCATTCGCGCGATGTTCCTGTTGCTCTTCCGCACGGCAAAGGCAAAATGAAGGGCGGTTCGCCGTCCGCACGCATGCCGCTTTCGCGCCCGGCTCCGCATGGCCGACGCACGCGAAAGCGGGCCCGAGCGGGCAATGCCGAAGCGTCGTGGCGAAGCGTTATGTTGGACGAACGCCGCCCGCAGCGAGAAGGCGCTTGATAGACAACAAAAAACATCGTCCAATCTGGGCTATCACAAACAATAAATTGAGCGCCGATGCAATGCGTGACGCCAAATTCACGTCGGAAGGCCGTACGACAAACGAGACACTCCGCCTCGGCCGCACTTACCGGCTGCGCGCGCACGCGGGAACCGTCGCCGCACCTATCGCGCGACGCAATGAACGCGCCTGCGCTGGGCCGCAGAGCCGCCGCCCCAGGGCGGCGATTATCCCGTTTTTGAGTGGCGGGGGCGAGCCCTCGCGCGGAATCGGCGCGACAGTGCGTCGCCGCGCGTTTCGCGCTCGCCCGATGCGCGCGGCGTGATGCGGCGCCCCGGACTCGCGCCGATGAACGAGCTCATCCTGCACCGTGCCATCGCGACGCTGTGTCTCGCGCTGCTCGTGCTCGGGTGCTGGGTCGCAGCCGGCCTGCTGTCGGACCGGATGGTGCAGCAGGAGATGACGGCCACCGTTCGCACCGAGCGGCAGATGGCGGCGTCCATCGTCGACAACATGGCGCAGATCATCGCGAGCGACCTCGCCATGTCCCGCGCGATTCCCGCGACGCTCGCGCAGATGGACCTCACACAGCGCGCGCTCGCGGAGTCGCGGCATTATGCCCTGAACGCCAAGTCGACGGAAACCGGGCGGCGCGCCGACTGGATGGCGCGTCCCGGCCTCGCGAGAGTCAATCAGTTCCTGCACGAAGCGCAGGGTTTCTCCGGGCTGGACTCGCTCTGGCTCGTCAACGACCAGGGCTACTGCATCGCGTCGAGCAATGCGGCCGACGCGACGAGCTTCATCGGCTACGACATGAGCGCCCGCGCCTACGTCACGCGCGCGCTGCTCGGCGGCTTCGCGGAAATGTACGGCGTCGGAAGGCTCTCGGCCGAGCCGGGCATTTTCATCGCGGCGCCGGTGTACGAGGACGGGCTGCTCGTCGGCGCGGTCATCGCGAAAGTAAGCATCGACCGCCTGCGGCACTGGGTATCGCGCGCGGGCACGTTCGTGACCGACGAAAACGGCGTCGTCGTGATGGCGCACGACGGCCACCTCGAGTATCAGGCGCTGCCCGATGCGCCCATCGCCCGCATGACCGCGCGCGAGCGCGTCGAGCATTACCGGCGCGACGCGTTCGCTCCCTTGCGCATCGAGCGAATCGGCGAGCGCATGCGGCAGTCGGCGCCGTGGCTCGCGCCGTCGCTCGCGCAAGACATCTACGCGGCCAACGGCAACGCCGTGCCGTCGCTCTACGACGAACGCACCGGCCTCAATTCCGGGCTCGCGGCGCACATCGTCCATCCGCTCACGAGCTGGCCGGAGATCGCGCGCAACCATAATCGCGACCGCCTGCTCGTCTTTCTGACGATGCTCGGCGTCGTCACGCTCGCCGTCGTCATCGCGACGTCGTATTCGCGCGAGCGGCGGCTGCACCGCGCGACGCGCGATCTCGCGGAGCAGTTGCAGGCGGCCAATACGCTTTTATCGGCCGAAGCGCGACACGACGCGCTGACGGGCGCGCTCTCGCGGCGCTATTTCCTCGACACGCTGCGTAACGAGGCGGAATTGGCGCGCTCGACGGCCGCGCCGCTGTCGGTGGCCATCGCCGATCTCGATCACTTCAAGCAGATCAACGACCGCTACGGCCACGCATCCGGCGACCGCGCGCTCGAACATTTCGTGGAGGTCTGCCGCCAGCAGCTTCGTCCGAGCGATGCAATCGGGCGGCTGGGCGGCGAGGAGTTCGGCATTCTGCTGCCGCAGACGACACTCGCGGACGCGCAATCGGTGCTCGAGCGGCTGCGCAAGCGCTTTCATCACGAGCACTGCGCGCATTTGCCCGACGATGCGGTGCTTTCGGTGAGCATCGGCATCACGGAACTGGCGACCGAGGACGCGCTCGAATGGATGCTTTCCCGCGCCGATCTCGCGCTCTACGAAGCGAAGTCGCGCGGCCGCGATCGCAGCGAAGTACGCCCCGCCGATCCACGGCCGCCGACGTTACATCCCGAAGACTCGCTCGCGGGCAAGTAGACCGGCGGCGGCGCCGGCCGATCCTGACGCGGCCCGGTCCGCGCAGGTATCATCGGCTATGGGTATTCAATGCCGTTGCCGTCATCGGGAGGGTTGCATGAAGGGAAATCTGGTCATCGTGTGCCGCGATCAGGACGCTGAAACGTTCGATCAGCTGCTCGCGGAGTACGGGTCGTTTCAGACGCGGCTGTCGTCGACCGCGTGGTATCTCAAGATCGGCCTCGCGCCCGAGGTGATCCAGGAAGAAATTTTGTCGCGCCTCGGCAAGTACACGACGCACTATATCTTCGAGGCGTCCACGGTGACCTACAACACCGTCGATAGCGAAGCGGCGTCGGCGCTCGAAACCCTTTTCGACTGATACCGCCCGCCTCTTCCGGCGCTTGTGCACCGGAAGAGAAAAGCGCGCGTGACTAGAGCGCGCGCTCCTCGTGTTGCGGCCCGGCGCGGCGTTCCGTGACCGGGCGCGTGGCGACATCGAAGGGAAAGGTCATTACGATCTGCAAGCCGCCATCGACGCGGTTGCCGATCTCGCATTCCCCGCCCGCGCGCCGCGCGAGCCGCTCGACGATGGCGAGCCCGAGCCCGCTATGCCCGCTGCCGCCGCGCGCAGGATCGAGCCGCACGAACGGCCGGCTCGCCTTGATGACGTCTTCCGGCGCAATGCCCTTGCCGTGATCGGCCACCGACAGCACCCAGCCGTTCGCGCCACGCCGCGTCTCGATGACGATCGGCGGCGCGCCGTAGGCATGCGCGTTATCGAGCAGATTCGATAGCAGGCGCTCGAGCGTCGCGGCGGGCAGCACGAAGGCAGGCCCGGCTTCGAGCTTCAGGCGGATGCCGTCCGCTCCCGGCGACACCGCGCGATACGCCCGCGCAATCCGCTCGCACTGCTGATCCACCTCGACCGGCTCGCTGCCGTCCGGGCGGTCGTGCGCGAAGACCAGGAATTGATCGACGATATGCGCCATCGAATCCACATCGCGCACGACGCCGTCGCGCGTCTTTGCGTCGTCCATCATTTCGGCACGCAGGCGCAGGCGCGCAAGCGGCGTCTTCAGATCGTGCGCGACGCCCGCGAGCATCACGGCGCGGTCGTTCTCGCTTTGCGACACTTCGCGCACCATCTGATTGAAGCCGTGCGTGAGCTGGCGCAATTCGCGCGGGCCGCGCTCGGGCACGGGCGGCGTCGGCTGGCCGCGTCCGAAGCGCGCGACCGCCTGCGCGAGCGAGCGCAGCGGCGACTGCAACTGCCATGCGGCGAAGAGCGCCGCCAGCACCGCCGTCGAGAAAATGATGGCGAGCCACACGAGCATGCGGTCGCGCGAGCGCGGCGGGCGCAGCGGCTGAACCGGCACGACGATCCAGCCCGCGTCCTTCGCGCCGTGCACCCACACGCTCGGCGGCGCGCCGGGGGGACCGGGGCGCACGTCGGTGTCGTCGGGAAGGCGGTCCTTCATGTCGTCGAGGAAACGCGAAAGCGGGCGCGGCACGTCTTCGCTCGCCGGCTGCGGGACATCCGCGGCATCGAGCGGCACGACGCGCACGCGCGAGGGCAGCGGCTGATCCGGGTTGTTCGCGACGTGCTGGCGCACCGCTTCGACGAGGAACGCGGCTTCTTCGACGGCATAGCGCGTCTGCGAGTTGTCGCGCTCGACGCGAATGACCGCGAACCACGCGAGATGCGACAACACCAGCACGCCGATCACCAGAAGAACGAGCCGGCCGAACAGCGAATCAATGGGCCGGCGCATTTTGCTCGCCGTCAGGCACGAAGACGTAGCCGCGCCCCCGCACCGTCTGAATGAAGCGCGGCGCGGAAGGATCGCTTTCCAGGATGCGCCGCAGCCGCCAGACCTGAACGTCGATGCCACGGTCGGTGCCGTCGTACTCGGGGCCGTGCAGCAGTTCGAGCAGGCGCTCGCGCGTGAGCGTGCGCATCGGATGATTCACGAAGATCTTGAGCAGCGCGAATTCGCTGCCGGAGAGCGTGATGGGCTTTTCGTCGTGCTGGAGGGTGCGCGACTGGAAATCGAGCCGGAAGCGGCCGAACGAGTACGGCTCGCGCTGCTCGGGCGCGGCCGACGGAATCGTGCGGCGGCGGCGCAGCACCGCCTGCACGCGCGCGAGCAGTTCGCGGGGATTGAATGGCTTGCCGAGGTAATCGTCCGCGCCGAGTTCGAGCCCGACGATGCGGTCCACGTCGTCCGCGCGCGCGGTCAGCATGATGACGGGGATGTCGTCGCCGGATGCGCGCAGTTTCTTGAGCGCGGTGAGGCCGTCGACGCCCGGCATCATCAGATCGAGCACGATGAGATCGGGCCGCTCGCGCTCGAGCCGGCGTTCGAGCGAACCGGCGTCGTGCAGCACCGAGACTTCGATGCCCTGCCGGACCAGATAGTCGCGCAGAAGGTCGCGCAGTTCGGCGTCGTCGTCGACGACAAGGATTTGTGTAGTCATGGAATGGAGTTTAGCGCGTGAGCCGAAGCGCATCGGTCGCGACGCGGCCGCAAAGGGTTACCGGGTGTTACCGCGAAAGCAGCGCGTAAACCAGCGTAATACGAAAGCGCGGCGCGGTAACACGCGCGTCGGCGCGAGCCTCTACGCTGTGTCTCACCGACAGCCGAGAAACTCCACGAAGCCTCGCCGCTCGGCTCCACAATCAATAAGGGAGTCTCACAATGGGCAAGCACTACCGCATCCTCACTGCCACCGCCACGGCGCTCGCGCTCAGCTTCGGCGCAGCCTACGCCGCCACCAACGACGCCCCGCCCGCGCCGCCCGCAGGCGGTCCGGCCATGATGGGCGGTCCCGGCGGCCCCGGCGCTCACCGCATGGAAATGCGCATGCACAAGCAGATGGATCAACTGCACAGCCAGTTGAAGCTGAACGCCGATCAGGAAAAGCTGTGGCAGACCGCCATCGACACGATGAAGCAGAACCGCCAGACGATGCGCGAGAGCCATCGCCAGATGCACCAGCAATTCGAGTCCATGCAGAACCAGCCGATTCTCGACCTGAACGCGATGCACGCGGCGCATCAGAAGATCGAGCAGCAGCAGGCCCAGTTGCGCGAACAGACCGAGACCGCGTGGCTCAACTTCTATAACGCGCTGAACGACCAGCAAAAGACCACGGTCAGCACGGCGCTCAAGAAGCACTTCGCCCGGATGCACGAACACGAAGAGAAGATGCACGAGCGCTGGGGCAAGCATCGCGGCGGCGCCGACGCCGCGGCGGGCGCGTCCGCCACGACGAAGCCCTGAGCGTTTCGAAAAGGCAGAAAAAAACCGCGGGGCAACGAACTGCCCCGCGGTTTTTTCATGCGCGTGCGGCCGCGTTCACGCCAAATCGAACACCAGCACTTCCGCGTTCTCGCCGCCGTCGATCGTGACGCGCGACACGTCCTCGAGCTTCGCGGCATCGCCCGCCCCGAGCGCCTCGCCGTTCACCGACACCTTGCCACGCGCCACATGCACATACACGCGCCGGCCTGCGGGCACCTCGAAGTCGGCGCGCTCGTCGCCATCGAAGAGGCCCGCGAAGATGCGCGCGTCCGCGCCGATCGTCACCGAACCGTCCGTGCCTTGCGGCGATGCGATCACGCGCAGGCGGCCGCGCTTTTCATCGTCGGCGAAGCGCTTTTCCTCGTAGCCCGGCGCGCCGCCCGCTGCATCCGGAATGATCCAGATTTGCAGGAAATGCGCGGTCTCGGTGGGCGATCCGTTGAACTCGCTGTGCCGAACGCCCGTGCCCGCGCTCATGCGCTGCACGTCGCCGGGGCGGATCGTCGAGCCGTTGCCCATGCTGTCGCGGTGCGCGAGCGCGCCTTCGAGCACATAGCTCACAATCTCCATGTCGCGATGACCGTGCGTGCCGAAACCCTGCCCGCCCGCGACGCGATCTTCGTTGATGACGCACAGCGCGCCGAAGTGGACGTGCTCGGGATCGTGGTAATCGGCAAACGAGAAGCTGTGGTGCGAGTCCAGCCAGCCGTGATTGGCATGACCGCGCTCGTTGCTGCGGCGAATCTCGAACATGATGATGGCTCCCGGTGTAGTCGTTGAACTGCGATGAACGAAATGTAAGGGCGCCCGTCCGCCGAAACAACGAGGGCGACGGCACTACACCGTCCCGCTGGTGGATGTAATCGGACATGTCCGGCTATCGCTCGCGCGCGAGCCGCGTTCGGGTAAAATACCGCGCTTTTCGGGTGGCGCACGCGCGCGCAGGCCACGCGCTGACCACGTGCAGACCACGCGCAAGCCGCGCGGGCACGCACGACGAGCTTGGTCCGCGCCATTTTTGGCCACCTAGAATACGCACCGCCGGCGCGGCGAGCCGGAGCGCCGGGCAGAAGAGAGAACATCGGCACTGGCGGGACGAAACGCCGGGGACGCTCCCGCGGCGCGCACTGGCGACTGCGGCGGCGAGCCGCTTCGCGCACATGTCGAATGTTGCGCACCCTTACCAAGGAATCACCATGTTGCAAGGCTACGGTCCGCTGATCCTCGCGGGCACCTGGCAGACCGTCAAGCTGGCGGTGTTGTCGCTCGCGTTCGCCTTCGTGATCGGCCTGATCGGCGCGGCGGCGAAGCTCTCCCGCAACCGGCTGGCGTCGGGCATCGGCACCGTCTACACGACGCTGATTCGCGGCGTGCCCGATCTCGTGCTGATGCTGCTGCTCTTCTATAGCCTGCAAATCTGGCTGAACCTGCTCACGGATCAGCTCGGCTGGGACCAGATCGACATCGACCCGTTTCTCGCCGGTATTCTCGTGCTCGGCTTCATTTACGGCGCGTACTTCACCGAGACCTTTCGCGGCGCGTTTCTTTCCGTGCCGCGCGGCCAGCTCGAAGCCGGCGCCGCTTACGGCATGACGCCGTGGCAGACCTTCTCGCGCATCATGTTTCCCCAGATGATGCGCTTCGCGCTGCCGGGCATCGGCAATAACTGGCAGGTGATGGTGAAGGCGACGGCGCTCGTGTCGATCATCGGACTCGCCGATGTCGTGAAGGCCGCGCAGGACGCGGGCAAGGGCACGCAGCGGTTCTTCTTCTTCACGCTGCTTGCCGGCGCGGTCTATCTCGTCATCACCACGGTTTCCAACTTCGTGCTGATCTGGCTGGAGCGGCGCTATTCCACCGGCGTGCGCAAGGCGGACCTGTAACAGCGATATGCAGCGATATAAGCGGCGGACTTCATGATCGAAATCATCCAGGAATACTGGAAGAACTACCTCTTCACCGACGGCTACCGCATCACCGGTCTCGCGATCACGATGTGGCTGCTCGTCGTTTCCATCGGCTTGGGCTTTTGCCTCTCCGTGCCGCTCGCGGTCGCGCGCGTCTCGAAGAACAAGCTGCTCTCGCGCGGCGTGTGGCTCTATACGTATGTGTTTCGCGGCACGCCGCTCTACGTGCAGCTGCTGCTCTGCTACACGGGCCTCTACAGCCTGCAGGTCGTGCGCGATCACATGCTGCTCTCCGAATTCTTTCGAAGCGGCATGAACTGCACGCTCCTCGCGTTCACGCTGAACACCTGCGCCTACACGACCGAAATCTTCGCCGGCGCGATCAAGGCGACGCCCTACGGCGAGATCGAAGCCGCGCGCGCGTATGGCATGTCGACGTTCACGCTGTATCGGCGGGTAATTCTGCCTTCCGCGCTGCGGCGCGCGCTGCCGTACTACAGCAACGAAGTCATCCTGATGCTGCACGCGACGACCGTCGCCTTCACCGCGACCGTGCCGGACATCCTCAAGATCGCGCGCGACGTAAACTCCGCGACCTATCAGTCGTTCCAGGCGTTCGGCATCGCCGCCCTGCTGTATCTCGTCATTTCGTTCGCGCTCGTGTGGCTCTTTCGCCGCGCCGAGCATCGCTGGCTCGCGTACCTGCGGCCTCAAGGCAAATAAGTCAGGCAATCGGGCTTGAAGGACCGTTCATGAATTCCCAGAAGCACAAGCTGTTCGTCGATGACATCCACAAGCAGTACGGCAGCAACGAAGTTCTGAAAGGCGTTTCCCTGCGCGCCAATGCGGGCGACGTCATCAGCATCATCGGCTCGTCGGGGTCGGGCAAGAGCACGATGCTGCGTTGTATCAACTTCCTCGAACAGCCGAATCAGGGCCGCATTTTTGTCGACGGCGCCGAAGTCCGCACGACGAAGGACAAGACCGGCGCGCTGAAGGCCGCCGATCCGAAGCAGTTGCGGCAAGTGCGCTCGAAGCTCTCGATGGTGTTCCAGCACTTCAATCTGTGGTCGCACATGAACGTGCTGGAGAACGTGACCGAAGCGCCCGTCAACGTGCTCGGCCTGCCGAAGAAGGAAGCCGAAGACCGCGCGCGCACGTATCTGGAAAAGGTCGGGCTCGCGCCGCGGCTCGAGAAGCAGTATCCATCGCATCTGTCGGGCGGGCAGCAGCAGCGCGTGGCGATTGCGCGCGCGCTCGCGATGCATCCCGATGTGATGCTCTTCGACGAGCCGACGTCCGCGCTCGACCCGGAACTCGTCGGCGAAGTGCTGAAGGTGATGCAGACGCTCGCCGAGGAAGGCCGCACGATGATCGTCGTCACGCACGAAATGGCGTTCGCGCGCAACGTGTCGAACCATGTCGTCTTTCTGCATCAGGGACGCATCGAGGAGGAAGGCCATCCGGACGACGTCTTCGGCAATCCGCGAAGCGAACGGCTCAGGCAGTTCCTCTCGGGCAGCCTCAAGTAGCCCGCCTTGAATCGTTGCAGCAAAGCGCCCTTCGCGGCGCTTTTTTTACGCCCGTTCACCGCCTGAACCGGCGTTTTCATGGCCTGCGCCGAACTAGCGCCACGACGTGGCGGCGTCAATAGGCGTCAAACCTGACCCCGAAACTTCACACGTCTGAAAGCCTTACAGGACAAGGCGCTCGCGCCCGTTTCCCATGCTATGGGTCGCGTTCGTACCACACAGGCATTGCGTTTTTGACACACAGCCGCGTCAATCATCAAATTCCTTTGGCGACTGCAACGTATTTTGTTAAATTGGTAACTAAAGTACCAAAACGAAGTGCACAAAAAGTAGTTTTACTTCAAAACAAAATGAGGAGACACCGATCGACGGGTCGGCGTCACGGTTCGGCGTCGATCTCGTGCCCACGACGCGCGGATCGCCCTGAGCGCTACCGCCCGCGCGTGTCCTTCCTCTGAAACCATTTCCGGTTGGGTGCGTTGCACCGAACCGCACGCGGCAGCACTTGGGTTTTTTTCTTGACAGGGTTGGAGGAGATGATGAAGAAAGCTTTGCTCGCGGCAGCAGCACTGCTGACGTTCAGCGCGGTGGCGCACGCTCAAAGCAGCGTGACGCTGTATGGTCGCCTGGACGCGGGGCTCGAATACATGAACGGCGTGCCGACCGGTACCGGTCCTACCGGCGCGGCGACCGGCAGTTCGCATCGCTTTCGTGCGGAAAGCGGCGACTGGGGTACGAGCCTGTGGGGTATGAAGGGCGTCGAAGATTTGGGCGGCGGCTATCGCGCCGTGTTCCAGTTGGAAGGCAGCTTCAACACCATGACGGGCACGGGCCCCGGCGGCGGCGGTCTCTTCAATCGCTGGGCGACGGTCGGCGTTGCCAACAACAACTTCGGCACGCTGCTCCTGGGCCGCGAACTCTTCATCGCTAACGGCGTGTGGGACTTCGATCCGTTCGGCCAGTCGAACTGGTCGTCGGCATCGCTCGTGCGTGGCCGCAACTGGCCGCA
Organism: Caballeronia sp. Lep1P3; assembly: GCF_022879595.1. Classification (NCBI taxonomy): domain Bacteria; kingdom Pseudomonadati; phylum Pseudomonadota; class Betaproteobacteria; order Burkholderiales; family Burkholderiaceae; genus Caballeronia; species Caballeronia sp. Lep1P3. Next base: position 2,160,400 of record NZ_CP084265.1, read on the forward strand.
GTCGAGCAACAACATTTCGTACCAGTCGCCGAAGTTCGCGGGCTTCGACTTCTACGGCCAGTACTCGCTGTCCAATGCGACGAACTGGAACGGCAACGGCACGACGCCGCAAGGCCGTGAGGGTGGCGCATACATCACCTACACGTCGCCGCTCTTCCAGATCCGCGGCATGTACGACGAAATCCGCAACCCGGCCAACGGTCTGCTCGGCGGCGCGTACAACGCGCTCAACGGCGGCACCACCGCTGCGAACAACGCGAACGGCAACGGCGTGTATGCGTACTCGCGCGAGTACACGGCGATGTTCAACCTGTTCCTCGGCCAGTTCAAGGTTCAGGGCGCTTATCAGGCGATCCGTTCTTCGGGCATGACGGGCCAGTTGCCCGGCCAGCCGACCACGCTCGACCACGAATGGGGTGGCGTGACGTGGCAAGCGACGCCGGCAGCGGCGCTGATCGCGGCCGTCTACCACGTGAACGGCAACAACGGCGCGGGTAACTCGAACATTTATACGGTCGGCGGCTCGTACAACCTGTCGAAGCGCACGCTGCTCGACCTGCAAGTCGCGAGCGTGCGGAACAGCCGGACGGCCAACTACGGCCTGAACGCGAACAACTTCGGCACGGCTTCGGCGACGGACAATCCGCTGCCGGGCCACAGCCAGACCGGCGTGTACGCAGGCATCCAGCACTCGTTCTAATCGGCGGGTCTGAACAGAACAGTTTCAGAGTAGTTTTTCACGCTGCTGCGAGAGGCGCGTATCGGTGCGATGTCCGAAAGGGTATCGCACCGTTTTTTATTGGCGCGGCCGGTTGGTTGCGCACTCCGTCAAGGCCGTGCGCGCGGAGTGTGACCGCGTTTGTGAAATTGAATCAAAAGTACACGACGGCAGCTTCGAAAATGTAGTTCTCCTTCAAAATCGATCCAAACCGGGGAGACCAGAGCCAGCGCTTTGCGCCCTTCCCTCGAACGATTCGGCCGGATGCATCCGCATCGGGCCATGAGCAGCACCTTGTTTGACTTTCGAAAGGGGTTTGGAGGAGATGATGAAGAAGGCTTTGCTCGCAGCCGCAGCGCTGCTGACGTTCGGCGCGGCGGCGCATGCTCAGAGCAGCGTGACGCTGTATGGACGCCTCGATGCCGGGCTCGAAATATGAACGGCGTGCCGACCGGTTCCGCGTCCAACGTGACGGGAAGCCGTATCCGCGCCGAAAGCGGTGACTGGGGCACGAGCCTCTGGGGTATGAAGGGCGCCGAAGATCTGGGCGGCGGCAATCGCGCCGTGTTCCAGCTGGAAGGCAGCTTCAACACGATGAACGGTACCGGCCCGAGCAGCGGCCTCTTCAATCGCTGGGCGACGGTCGGCATCGCCAACAATAGCTTCGGTACGGTGCTGCTCGGTCGCGAGCTGTTCGTGTCCAACGGCGTGTGGGACTTCGATCCATTCGGCCAGTCGAACTGGTCGTCGGCGTCGCTCGTGCGGGGCCGCAACTGGCCGCAGTCGAGCAACAACATCTCGTATCAGTCGCCGAAGTTCGCGGGCTTCGACTTCTACGGCCAATATGCGCTGTCGAACGCGACGAGCTGGAACGGCAACGGAAGCACGAGTCAGGGCCGCGAAGCCGGCGCGTATGTCACGTACACGTCGCCGCTCTTCCAGATCCGCGGCATGTACGACGAGATTCGCAATCCGGGTAACGGCACGCTCGGCGGCAGCTACGACGACACGAACGGCGTCTACGCCTACTCGCGCGAATACTCGGCGATGGCCAACGTCTTTCTCGGCCAGTTCAAGCTGCAGGCCGGCTATCAGGCCATCCGCTCTGCCGGCATGACCGGCCAGTTGCCCGGCCAGCCGACCACGCTCGACCACGAATGGGGCGGCGTGACGTGGCAAGCGTCGCCGGCAGCAGCACTGACCGCAGCCGTCTATCACGTCAACGGCAACAACGGCGCGGGCAATGCGACGATGTACACCGTCGGCGGTTCGTACAACCTGTCGAAGCGCACCCTGTTCGATCTGCAAGTCGCCACCGTGCAGAACAGCAAGACGGCGAACTATGGCCTGAACGCGAACGGCTTCGGCTCAGGCGTTTCGACGGACAATCCGTTCCCCGGCCGCAGTCAGACGGGCGTCTACGCGGGCATCCAGCACTCGTTCTGATCGCCCGATCGGTCTGAGACGCAAGACGGTGCGATTCTCGAAAGGGGATCGCACCGTTTTTCGTCGCGCGCACCAGAAAAAAGGGCCGCCGATTGTGCATCGGCGGCCCTTCCATTCTGTGCTTCTCGTTCGCGCTATTCCTTCACCGCGCCCGATGCGCCATGACTCAGCCAGTCGAGGACGGCGCCGGCTTCATCGTCGCTCGATTCGCGCGCCTTCGCGACCGTCTCGCTGATGTTCGCGCCGGGCTTGGGCGCTGCGCGGCGGATGGCGACCCCCACCGCGAGAATGTCGATGATGACGAGGTGCAGAATGCGCGAGATCATCGACAGTTGCGATTCGCGAATCTCGATGTGATCGGTCTCGAGCGCGACGGTCGCGCGCTTGGCGAGCGGCGTGTTGCTCGACGTGATCGCGATGACGGTCGCGCCCTGCTGCATCGCCACTTCGAGCACGCGCAAAAGTTCCGGCGCGCGCCCCGACTTCGATACGGCCACGATCACGTCGCCCTTGCCCAGGAGCGCGGCGGACGCAGCCTGCATGTACAGATCGCCGTAAGCGATCGTCGGGATGCCGAAGCGGAAGAACTTGTAGTGCGCGTCCTGCGCCACGATGTTCGAATTCCCGAGGCCATAGAACTCGATGCGCCGCGCACCGTTCAGAATGTCGATCGCCCGCTCGACGTTCTCGAAGTTCAGGTGCTCGCGCAACTGAAGAATGGCCGACACCGTGTTGTCGAGCACTTTCGCGCCGAAATCGGTGGCGGTGTCGCCGAGATGCACCTGGCTGTGGCTCACCGGAATGGTGCCGGTCAAGCCCGTGGCGAGCTTCAGCTTGAAGTCAGAGAGGCCCTGACAGCCGAGCGAGCGGCAAAAGCGGATCACCGTGGGCTGGCTCACGTCGGCCTTGCGCGCAATGTCGATGATCGGATCGTTGATGATCGAGCGCGGATGATTCAGCGCGAGGTCGGCTACGCGCCGCTCGGCGGGCGTGAGCGCGTCGCGCATCTGGCGAATGCGCTCGAAGACCGCCGACGATCCGCTGTTCGCGCGGTTCGACAACTGCTCGGAAAGAATCGCCGATACCCCGAGAAACGCCGGATATTCAGCCGTGATGACGTAAGTCGGAATGCCCGACAAATATTGCTGAAAGCGCCCTTTCGCCTCGAAACGCTCGCGAAACGGCGACTTGTGGAAAAGCTCGCCGAGCTTCAGCACCACGCCGCCGCCGATATAAATGCCGCCTAGCGCGCCGAGCGTCACCGCGATGTTGCCCGAAAACGTGCCGAGAATGCCGCAGAAGCAGTTCACCGCCTCGAGCGCGAGCGCTTCGCCGGCATGCGCGCGAGTGGTGACATCGGCGCTGCTGAAAGTGTCCGCGACCGGAACGCCGTCCCTTTCCGCGAATGCGCGATAGATGAGTTCCAGCCCCGGCCCCGCCGACACGCGCTCGAACGACACATGCGGCCACTTGCGGCGCGCGTAGCGCATCACGAGGTCTTCGCTTTCGTTGAACGGCGAGAACGTCGCATGGCCGCCTTCGCTGCCGAGCGCGATCCAGCGATCGTCGGCGGGAATGAGACCGGAGACGCCGAGACCCGTGCCCGGCCCCAGCAGGCCGATCACGCTGTTCTGACGGCGCGCGCCGCCGCCGATCTGCACGCGCTGCGCATCGGTGAGACCGGGCAGCGCCATCGCGAGCGCGGTGAAGTCGTTCACGACGAGCAGCGTATCGAAGCCGAGCGCGCGGCGCGTCGCTTCGATCGAAAAGCTCCAGTCGTGATTGGTCATCTTGACGTGATCGCCGTCCACCGGATTCGCGATCGCAATGGCCGCATGGTTCACGCGGCCGACCTTCGTGTCCTTCAGATACTGCTGCATGACTTCCGCGATGCCGGGGTAATCGGCCCCCGGATACACGCGAATCTGCCCGATCTCGCCGGGCGCCGTCTCCAGCGCGAAACGCGCGTTCGTCCCGCCGATGTCGGCGAGCAACCTCGGTCCATCGGCGTGGCTCGCCGCCGGCGCGGCCTTATGCACACCAGTAGACATCGAGCTTCACTCCTTCATCGTTGGCCAGCGTCGAGATGGCATTCTTTTGACGGGCGGCGAGCGCGGCGTTCAGTACGTCGAGTTTTTTCTGGCCGGAGATGAAGAGAAAAAGCTGCTTCACCTGCTTGAGCGCGGACATCGACAGACTCACGCGCGCGTGCGGCGCGCTACCCGGATGCACGGCGACGAAGCGGTCCTGCGTGGAAATGGCGAAGTCCCATTCGGGCGCGTCCGCGAAAATGGAAGCCGTGTGGCCGTCCTCGCCCATGCCGAGCACGACGACGTCCGGCAGGCCGCGCCGCGCGTCGGCATTCAGGGCGGCGACGTGCGCTTCGAGCGACGCCGATGTATCGACGAGCGGCAGGAAGTACGCCCCCGCGCCCGCGTTTTGCAGCAGCGTTTCGCGAACGAGGCGCGCGTTGCTCGCGGAATCGGTTTCGGGCACCCAGCGGTCGTCGACGAGCGTGACGTCGATATGCGCCCAGTCGAGCGGCTCGCGCGAGAGCGTCTGCAAGAACGGACGCGGGCTCGTGCCGCCGGACACGGCGAGCGTGGCATGAGCGGAATGTCCTGACGCCTGTGCGCTTGCATCGGCCGATGCGGCGCCCCTGGCCGCGAGCGACGCGGCGAGCGCGTCGCTGACGGCTTTCGCCAGCGCGTCCGAATGGGCGCGCGGGTCGTCGAAAGTGCGAAGCTCGATCACTGCTCCTCCATCCTGCTTGTCTTGGTTTATCGACCCGCCTTCACCGCGAAGCCGCGAGCGGCCCGCGAAGCGGTCTTTGCGTGCTGGCGCCCGCGCCGCGTCTCTCTCGGGGAGACCGTCAGCGCGACGCCCTCAATTCCTTCAATTCTCTTCTTCGAGCCAGCAAGTGCCATGCTGCGCGAGCATCGCGCTCGACGCCGCCGGTCCCCACGTTCCCGCCGCGTAGGGCTTGGGCTTGTTCGTCGACGCGGCCCACGCGTTCAGGATGGGCTCGACCCAGCGCCAGGCGGCTTCCTGCTCGTCGCGCCGCACGAAAAGCGCGAGCCGGCCGTGGATCACGTCCAGCAGGAGCCGCTGATACGCCTCCATCTGCCCTTCCTTGAAGAACTGGTCGAAGGCGAGATCCAAATGGACGCTGGCGAGGTTCATGCCCTCGCCCGGCTGCTTGGCGAGGCAATAGAGCCGGATGGTCTCGTTGGGCTGCAGCCGGATGACGAGCCGGTTCGCGCCCGCGCGCAGCGCGTTCGCGCCGAGCGCCGAGTGCGGCACCGCCCGGAAATTCACGACGATTTCCGCCACGCGGTCCGCGAGCCGCTTGCCGGTGCGCAGGAAGAACGGCACCCCCGCCCAGCGCCAGTTTTCGATCTCGACCTTCAGCGCGACGAAGGTTTCGGTGGTGCTGTCCGGGCGCACGCCCGGCTCGGTCGCATACGCCGGCACCGATGCACCGCGGATCACGCCGCCGTGATACTGCCCGCGCACCGCGACGCGGCTGATGTCGCGCTCGTCGACTGGCTTGAGCGCGCGCAGCACGCGCAGCTTCTCGTCGCGCACGGAGTCGGAATCCATCGAATGCGGCGGCTCCATCGTCACGATGGAAAGCAGTTGCAGCAAGTGGTTCTGCACCATGTCGCGCAGCGCGCCGGTGTTGTCGTAGAAGTCGCCGCGCGCCTCCACGCCGAGTTCTTCCGCAATCGTGATCTGGATGCTCTCGACCCATTCGCGCCGCCACAGCGGTTCGAAAAGCGCATTGCCGAAGCGCAGCGCGAGCAGGTTCTGCACCGGCTCTTTGCCGAGGTAATGGTCGATCCGGTAGATCTGCTCTTCCTGGAAGATTTCGCCGACGGCGTCGTTGATCGCGTTCGACGACTTCAGGTCGTAGCCGAGCGGCTTTTCGAGCACGATGCGCGCGTTCTGATTCAGGCCCACATCCGAGAGTGCGCGGCAGATCGGCACGAAGAGCGACGGCCCGGTAGCCAGATAGAAGACGCGCGTGCCGTCGTGCTGGGCGAGCGCATCGCGCAGCACGACGAAGTCTTCCGCGCGGCCGAGATCGAGCTGCACGTACTGAATGCGTTCGAGAAAGCCTCGCCACACCGTCTCGTCGATGCCGTTCTTCGACACATGCGGCTTCACGTGCTCCTCGACCCATGCGAGGTATTCGCCCGGCGCCTGCGCGCCGCGCGCGACCGCGACGATCTTGCCCGACGCCGCCAGCAAGCCCGCCCGATGCGCCTCGAAGAGCGCGGGAAGAATCTTGCGCATCGACAAGTCGCCGGTCCCGCCGAAGAGCACGAAGATGAAGTTCGAGTCGCTTTGCATGGGTCTCTGGGGCCGCCTGTGAAGTCGATGGAACGCCGGCGCGAGGTCGGTGTGAAGCCGAACGAACGCGGACCGTAGTTCGACAAAATTTTTTTTGACACTGAATTGTAGTTTAACTACAATCCAAATCAAGAGGAAATGTCATCCCGGAAAAAATTGGCTTGTCAATCAGAAGCTGAGTGTTTTCCCTAGGGCGGCAGTTCTGAATGCATGTTAACGGAGTCCGGGCGCCGCTGCTTTCAAAGATCGGGCCTTTATCCGGTGCGTTCGGCCTCGCGCCTGCATGTCATTGCGCGCATCGAACGCCGCTGCCGCGCAGGCAAAAATCAAAAGCAATCACTTGCATGGGCCGGCACGGGCATCACGCCAGCATCGGTCCACAGAGGAGACAGTCGTTGCGATCTGACCTACTCATCTCGTGAGAGCCGTGCGGCCGAGCTTCGGACTGCCGGCATCGCGCGCGCATTGCCCGCACGCGGCAAGCGTCTCCGCCGACATCCCGGTTCCCGGCCACCCAGGCATTGACCGTCGTTCAATCACCGTTTTTTCAACGCTTCCTGGCGACATCAGGGGCCACTCGTTACTTGTTCAGGTGCTGGAGGAGATAAACAATGAAAGTCCGTAAGCTCATGGGCGCGCTGTGCGCCGCAGGTCTTCTGTGCGGCGCGACGGCGTCGGCGGTGCGGGCAGCCGAGGCTGTGTCCGTGCTGCACTGGTGGACCTCGGGCGGCGAATCGAAAGCGGTCGGCGTGCTCAAAGACGACATGACCAAGCAGGGTTACACCTGGAAGGACTTCGCCGTTGCGGGCGGCGCGGGCGCTGCCGCGATGACCGCGCTCAAGACCCAGGTGATTTCCGGCAACGCGCCGTCGGCGGCGCAGATCAAGGGCCCGCTGATCCAGGAATGGTCGGAGCAAGGCGTGCTCGTGCCGATCGACTCCGTCGCCGGCGACTGGAAGAAGAACCTGCCGCCCGAAATCGACAAGATCATCCACGCTGACGGCCACTACGTCGCCGCGCCGTTCTCGGTGCATCGCGTGAACTGGCTGTACATCAACAAGGCCGCGCTGGACAAGGCAGGCGGCAAGGTGCCGACCACCTGGCCCGAGTTCTTCCAGGTCGCCGACAAGATGAAGGCCGCGGGCATCATGCCGATCGCGATGGGCGGCCAGCCGTGGCAAGACCTGACGCTGTGGGAAGACGTCGTGCTGTCGCAAGGCGCCGATTTCTACAAGAAAGCGATCGTCGATCTCGACCAGAAGACGCTGACCTCCGACAAGATGCTTCAGGTGTTCGACACCGTCCGCAAGATTCAGGGCTACTTCGACAACGGCCGCACCGGCCGCGACTGGAACCTCGCCACGGCCATGGTCATCAACGGCAAGGCCGGCATGCAGTTCATGGGCGACTGGGCGAAGGGCGAATTCGCCGGCGCGAACAAGAAGGCCGGCACGGACTACGTCTGCGCCGCGGTGCCGGGCACGGAGAAGTCGTACACGTTCAACGTCGATTCGTTCGTCTTCTTCCAGCAGAAGGGCCAGAAGACCGCGACGCCGGGCCAGCTCGCGCTCGCGAAGACCATCATGTCGCCGGATTTCCAGGAGCAGTTCAGCCTGAACAAAGGCTCGATCCCGGTGCGTCTCGGCGTGAAGATGGACAAGTTCGACGACTGCGCGAAGAAGTCCTACTCTGACGAACAGACGGCCATCAAATCGGGCGGCTACGTTCCGTCGCTCGCGCACGGCATGGCTCAGGGCGACGCCGTCGCGGGCGCCATGACCGACGTCGTGACGAAGTTCATGAATTCGTCGCAGGATTCGAAGAGCGCGGTTCAGGCGCTCGCGAACGCAGCAAAGACGAAGTAAGCGTAAAGCGCAGTCACGGGCGGCATGCGGCGCTGAATAGCCGCACGCCGCCCCGCTGCCATAGAAGTACAGAAACGCAGCCTTGACGTCGCATCAAAGCGCCGGTTAGCAGAAGTCAGCCGTTTCGAACGTTCCAGACATTCCGAACGCTTCGAACGCACACCTTCGCACCGCGCGCGCAAGTCAGCGTCATCCAAGCGCGACCAGGCGTATTCATGCGCCGGCGCATCTTCCAGGAGTCGAGTTGTGACTGCCTCCCTCAGCGGTACCGCGGAAAAAAGTCCGCACCAGCCTCGCCGCGCTTCACCCACGGCGGCGCTCGCCGATCGCTGGATTCCCAAGCTGGTGCTCGCTCCCAGCATCGTGATCGCGCTCGTGTTCGTCTACGGCTTCATCGCCATTACGGGCTATCTGTCGCTGTCGGAATCGCGACTGATGCCGCGCTACGAATTCGCAGGCTTCGACCGATACCGGCAACTCTTTGCCAACGACGTCTGGTGGACGTCCGCCGCCAACCTCGGCTGGTTCGGCATTCCGTTCATCGCCATCTGCGTCGGCCTCGGGCTCTTCCTCGCGATCCTGCTCGACCAGAAGATCCGCAACGAAGGCGCATTGCGCGCCGTGTTCCTGTACCCGATGGCGCTGTCGTTCATCGTGACGGGCACCGCGTGGCAGTGGATTCTGAATCCCAGCCTCGGCATGGAAAAAGTCTTCCACGACTGGGGCTGGACGAGCTTCTCGTTCAACTGGCTCGGCGATCCGGACAAGGCCATCTTCTGCGTCGTCATCGCGGCGGTGTGGCAATCGACCGGCTTCGTGATGGCGCTCTTTCTTGCCGGTCTGCGCGGCGTGGACGGCGAAATCTTCAAGGCCGCGCAAGTGGATGGCGCGACGCTGCCGACCATCTACCGCAAGATCGTGATTCCGAGCATGCGCCCGGTGTTCTTCTCGGTGCTGCTCATTCTCTGCCACATCACGATCAAGACGTTCGACCTCGTCGTTGCGCTCACCGCAGGCGGGCCGGGCACGTCGTCGTCGCTGCCGGCCATCTTCATGTACACGTTCTCGTTCAACCGCGGGCAACTGGGCGTCGGCGCCGCGTCCTCGATGATGATGCTCGCCACCGTCGTCGCGGTTCTCGTGCCGCTCATGTATCTGGAATCGAGGAGCACCCGCAATGCAGCCTAAGATGACGATCAGCCGCGCCGTCATTTACGCGGTGCTGATTCTTTTCGCGCTCTACTTCCTGTTCCCCATCTACGTGATGCTGTCGACGTCGTTCAAGGACCTCGACCAGCTTCGCACGGGCAACCTGCTCACGCCGCCGTCGCACTTCACGTTCGCGCCGTGGGTGAAGGCGTGGCAGGAAGCGTGTACCGGCGTGCGTTGCGACGGCATGGAGCCGTTCTTCATGAACTCCGTGCGCATGGTGATTCCCGCCGTGCTGATCTCCTCGATCGTCGGCGCGTTCAACGGCTACGTGCTCACGCACTGGCGCTTCCGCGGCGCGGACGCGTTCTTCACCATGCTGCTCGTCGGCTGCTTCATTCCGTTTCAGGCAATCCTCTTGCCCATGGCGCGCTTGCAGGGTTTCCTCGGCCTGTCGAACACAACGTCCGGCCTCGTGCTCGTGCATGTGATCTACGGCATCGCGTTCACGACCATGTTCTTCCGCAACTTCTACGTGAGCATTCCGGCTGAACTCGTGAAGGCGGCGCGCATCGACGGCGCGGGCTTCTTCGTGATCTTCACGAAGATTCTGCTGCCCGTGTCGCTGCCGATTTTCATGGTCTGCCTCATCTGGCAGTTCACGCAAATCTGGAACGACTTCCTGTTCGGCATCGTGTTCTCGGGCGTCGATTCGATGCCGATCACGGTCGCGCTGAACAACCTCGTGAACACGTCGACGGGCGTGAAGGAATACAACGTCGACATGGCGGGCGCGATCATCGCGGCACTGCCGACGATTCTCGTCTACATGATCGCAGGACGCTATTTCGTGCGCGGCCTGACCGCGGGCGCGGTGAAGGGTTGAGCGCACTGAGACGCGCTTCCCGCTGAAGAGACAACATAGAGGATTCAAGCATGGCAAGCCTTTCCATCCGTGACGTGTACAAGACCTACCCGAACGGGGTGCCGGTTCTCAAGGGCGTCAACATCGATATCGAGGACGGTCAGTTCCTGATCCTCGTCGGCGGCTCGGGCTGCGGCAAGTCCACGCTGCTCAACATGATCGCGGGGCTGGAGACCGTGACGAAGGGCGACATCATGATCGACGGCAAGACGGTGAACAACCTCTCGCCGAAAGACCGCGATATCGCGATGGTGTTCCAGTCCTACGCGCTCTACCCTTCCATGAGCGTGCGCGACAACATCTCGTTCGGTCTCAATATCCGCAAGGTGCCGAAGGACGAGCAGAAGAAGATCGTCGATCGCGTGTCGGAGACGCTGCAGATCGGCCATCTGCTCGACCGCAAGCCGGGGCAGTTGTCGGGCGGCCAGCGTCAGCGCGTCGCGATGGGCCGCGCGCTCGCCCGCGATCCGGTCATGTTCCTTTTCGACGAGCCGCTGTCGAACCTCGACGCCAAGCTGCGCATCGAAATGCGCTCGGAAATCAAGCTGCTGCACCAGCGCCTCGGCACGACCATCGTCTACGTGACGCACGACCAGATCGAAGCGATGACGCTCGGCGACCGGATCGCGGTGATGAAAGACGGCGTCGTGCAGCAATTCGGCGCGCCGCAGGAAATCTACGATTCGCCGTCGAACCTCTTCGTCGCGGGCTTCATCGGCGCGCCGCCGATGAACTTCATCGCCGGCAAGCTCGTCGATGCGGGCGCGGGCGTCGGCCTGCAACTCGATACGGGCGTCGTGCAGAAAGTGCTGAATCTGCCGTTCGATGCCGCGAAGCTGCGTGGCAAGGTCGGACAGGACGTGGTGCTCGGCCTGCGTCCGGAGCGCATCACCGATTCGCGCAGCGCGCATAACGTCGCAGACGCGAGCCTGCAACCGATCGACGTGCGCGTCGACGTGATCGAGCCGACCGGCCCGGACACGCTCGTGTTCGCGCAGGTGAACGGCAAGCGCATCGTGTCGCGCGTGCATCCGGCGTCGAACCCGCAGCCGCTGTCGAACATGACGCTGCTCTTCGACGTCTCGAAGGCCGTGCTGTTCGATCCGCAGACGGAAGAGCGGCTCGCCTGATCGCGCTCGTCGTCTCGTCTGCATCCGAAGCCGCGCTTAATGCGCGGCTTTTTTCTTGCCTTGCGCTCAATGCGCGGCTTTTTCTTGCGCCGCACGCAATGCGCGGCTTCTTCTTTGCGTCGCGCCAACGAGCGGATGCGGCACAATCAGCGTTTCGCTTTTCCGGATGTGCCGCACCTCATGTCTTTTCTCTCCGATCACCCCGCCCTCCTCTGGCCGCAAGCCAGCGATTCCGATCCGTTCATCGGCCTCGAAGCGCTGGACGACGCCCGCGTGCAAGCCTGGATCGATGCGCAGAATCGCCGCACCGAAGCCGCCTTCGGCCAAACGCCCGCTGCCCGCGCGCTCGCGACGCGGCTCGAAAAGGCGTACACGTCGCAGGATCGCATCGTCACCTGCTCGCGCTACGGCGACTGGGCATACAACACATGGCAGGACGACGCGCATCCGCTCGGTATCGTGCGGCGCGCGCCGTGGCAGACGTGGCTCGACGGCAAGCCGGAATGGGACATCGTCCTCGACGTCGATGCGCTCGACATCAACACGAGCCCCGACGACGACACGCGCTGGGCGCTCTCCGATTTCGACATGCTCTATCCCGGCTACGATCGCGCGCTGGTTTCGTTTTCGCCGGGCGGATCGGATGCGTGCATCGTGCGCGAATTCGATATCACGACGCGCCGCTTCGTTGACGATGGCTTCGCGCTGCCGGACGTCGGCAAGCACGACATTTCCTGGATCGACCGCGACACCGTCTATGTCGGCTGGGACGACAGCAAGACGAACGCGCGCCCCGCGCTGACGACATCGGGCTTTCCGCGTGAAGCGCGGCGCTGGCGGCGAGGCACGCCGCTCGCGGGCGCGCCGGTGGTTTTCGAGGGTAAGCGCCGTGACGTGTCGGCGGGCGCGGACTACGATCCGCTCGAAAAGCTCCATCTCGCCTCGCGCGCCGTGACGTTCTACGACACGCTGCAGTACTGGCTCGACGAAACCACGAACGAATGGCAGCAATACGATTTGCCGCCGCATGTGGAAATCGAGCACTGGAACGGCTGGCTCTTCGTGACGCCGCGCAAGCAATGGAACGCGGGCGGCCGCCGTTACGCAGCCGGATCGCTGACCGTGATCCGGCGCGACGCGTTTCTCGCCGGCTCGCGCGATTTCACCGCGCTCTTCACGCCGGCCGAGCGTCGAGTGCTCGCGGGCATCGATTTCACGAAGCACTGGCTCATCGTCTCGCAAATGGACGACGGCACGCCGCGCGTCACGCTCTGGCGCCCGCCTGCGGATGCCACAGCCGCCTGGGAATCGCGCGAGTTCGCGTTGCCCGAGGCGAGCCAGTCCTACGTCGATTCGATCGACAGCGAGCGCGACGACACGGTGCTCATCCACGTCGAGCACTTTCTGACGCCGCCGTCGCTTTATCACGCCGATTTCGCGAGCGACGCCGCCTGGACGCTGCTCGCGCGCCTGCCCGCCCAGTTCGACGCGACGGGGCTGAGCGCCGTGCGCCGCCATGCCATCGCGCGCGACGGCGAGCGCATTCCCTACTGGCTGATCGGCCGCGATGTCGACGCGGAGCGCATCGCCGGGCCGCGCCCCTGCCTGCTCTACGGCTATGGCGGCTTCGAAGTCGCGCTCGATCCGAGCTACGACGCGACGACCGGCATCGCGTGGCTCGAACGCGGCGGCCTCTACGCGGTCGCCAACATCCGCGGCGGCGGCGAGTTCGGCCCGCAATGGCATCAGGCGGCGCTGCGCGAAAACCGCCAAGTCTCGTTCGACGATTTCGTCGCGGTCGCCGAGGCGCTCGTCGAAACGGGCGTGACGACTGCGAGACAGCTCGCGATTCGCGGCGGCAGCAACGGCGGCCTGCTCACCGCCGCGTGCATGGTCCAGCGGCCCGAGTGCTTCGGCGCGGTGCTGTCCGAGGTGCCGCTCGTCGACATGGCGCGCTTTCATCGGCTGTTGCAGGGCGCATCGTGGATCGACGAATACGGCGATCCCGACGATCCCGCCGATCTTCGTCATCTGATCGCGTATTCGCCGTATCACAACGTGAAGGCCGATGCCGCCTATCCGCCGGCGCTGTTCACGTCATCCACGAGCGACGACCGCGTGCATCCCGGCCACGCGCGCAAGATGGTCGCGAAGATGCAGGCGCAGGGACACGCGAACGTCTGGTATCAGGAAACCGGCGAAGGCGGCCACGGCGCGGGCGTCGAGCCGCAGGCGGTCGCGCAGGCGGAAGCGTCGGCGTTCACTTTTCTTGCCTCGATGATCGGACCGCTGCCCGAAGGCGACTGACTGCGCGGAAGGGCGCAAAACGCGCAACAGAGCGCTTCGGCGAACGGGCATCGGCGCCTTACGATTCGAATTCGTTCGATATAGACGGCCTTACAGCCGGCCTATGATTCAAACACTCCTTGTTGCTTTCGGCGGTCGTCTTCCTGGACAAAAGCGGCCGCCGATCGTGAAGCGAACCGGCAGTGGACAGCGCCGGTTCTCAAACAGGAGTAGTTCGAAGTACTGGCTTTTGACCGAACCGATCCGGAACGCCTTTGACCCAGAAATTCCCGATCATCGAGCATGAGGAGACGCCTATTGCCCAAACCGAATCGAGCGAGTATTCACCTTTGACCCTGTTGAATACTGCCAGCATGAGACGAGCGCGTGTCCGCTTCTGACCCAGGCGGACACCGTACAAAACAAGGCTCGACCAGCATGCACTTCTGACCCGAGCGCATGCTGAATTCGATCCAGAAACACCTTTGACTCAAACTGACCTCGCCATCGCGCGAGGTTTTTTTCGGCTATCGCTTTTTTTGCAGCTTCAAAGCGCGACGCCTCGCGTCAAACCCGCGCGGGCGCCGCGTGCGAGCGCATGACCAGCATGCGTCCGGCGAACGTGAGCACGCCGCACACGCCGATCACGATGCCCATGCCATGCGGCGACACATCGTGGAAAAGCCCGACCGCGAGGCTCGCCAGCGCGCCGAGCGCAAGCTGCATCGCGCCGAAGACCGCCGCAGCCGCGCCGGCGTTGCGCGGGTAACGGTGCATCAGCTCGGTCGTGCAGTTGGCCGACAGCAGTCCGACCACGCCGACCACGAAAAAGAGGCTCGCCACGATCGACCACAAGCCGCCCCATCCCGTAAGCGAAACCAGCGCGACCGCGATGGCCGCCGCCACGCTCACGAACGCCGCGCCGGAAATCATCTTCAGCGCGCCGAGCCGCCCGACGAGCTTCGTGTTTAGCACGTTGCCGCCGATGATCCCGACGATATTCAGCCCGAAAAGCAGCCCATAGTGCTGCGGCTTGACGTGAAAGTAGTCGATATAGACGAAGGGCGTCGCGGTGATGTAGGCGAACATCGACGCGAACGCCATGCCGCCGCAGAGTACGTGGCCCCACGTCACGGAATCGGTCAGAAGATGCCCGTAGGCCGCGAACGACTTGCCGAGCGCCGCGCCCGCGCGCTTTTCCTTGGGCCAGGTTTCCGGCACGCGCAGGAACGCGGTCACCGCACAGACCGCGCCGAAGAGCGTGAGCGCGACGAACACCACGCGCCAGCCGCCGAGCAGCAGCAATTGCCCGCCGATCAGCGGCGCGAGCAAGGGGCCGATCGACGTGACGATGGATAGCATCGAGAGAACGCGGGCCGCGTCGGTCGGCTCGTGGGCGTCGCGGGCGATCGCGCGGGACAGCACCGAAGCAGCGCCCGCGCCGAGCGCCTGCAAGAAGCGCACGAAAACGAGCGCGTCGATGGAAAAGGCCGCCGCGCAGCCGATGCTCGCGAGCGCGTACAGCGCAATGCCGCCGAGCAGGATGGGCCGTCGGCCGTAGGCATCGGAAAGCGGGCCGTAGAGCAGCATGCCGAACGAGAAGCCGAACATGAAGCTCGTAAGCGTGCCCTGCGCCGCGGCGGGACTCGTGCCGAAGGCGGCCGCGAGCGACGGCAGGCTCGGCAGATACATGTCGATGGACAGCGGGCCGCACGCGGCGAGCGCCCCGAGCAACAGAATCAGCCGGCCATCGGGCCGGCGACGGGTGGTGTCTGACATCGATTGAGCAAGGAAGGAAAACGGGAGGTGCTTCGCGGCCTTTTTTGCTGCTATTCGCTGCTTTTCACTGCGATTCACTGCTTCGATGCTGTCGGCGTTGAAAGCGAGCAACCATTGTACGCGAGCCTCGGATCGATTCCGGCGCGCTAAGCTCGCCGTTGTTCCTTTCGCTTGCCGGACGAAATGACTGCCTTTCTGCTGATCTGGAGCCCGAAGAAGTGGCCGTGGCCCGAATTGCCCGATGTCGCGCGCCGCGTCGCCGCGGGCGAAGCCGTCGCCGACGTCTGGGGCTGCGGCACCGCGCGCGGTCTCATGCCGGGCGATCGGGTGTTCGTGCATCGCGTATCGCAGGAACCGAAAGGCGTGTTCGCGTCCGGCTTCGTCACGCGCGCGCCCTACGAAGTGCCCGACGCGCGGGCGAAACGCGGCTATCGGCTCTGCATCGACTTCGTGTACGACTGGCTCGTCGATGCGACCGAGCGCGTCGTCGTCACGCGCGACGAATTGCGCGCGCATCCTTTTTCGATGCAGACGTGGGACGCGCAAAGCTCCGGCACGATCATCAAGCCGATGGCCGAAGGCGCGCTCGAAAAGCTGTGGACCGCGCGCACGGGGCGGCGCGCGCTTTGTTTCCCCGAACCGGCGACGCCGGACCGCGCCTGAAACCGGCACCGGCGACGCGCCAGCCGCGAACCGGCCTAACCGCCCCCGCCCGCTCGCAACGACTCCGGTACAATTTCGGCAACAATCGTCGCGCCGGACCGCGCATCGCAGTGCGCTTCAGAAGCCTTTCTCGCCGTGCTGCGCCGCGCTTTTCGCTCATCGCGAACGCCCGTCCCGCGCGTCTTGCATCCACTTTCAGCGCAGGTCCTCATCCATGTCCAAGAATCAAGCTCTCTTCGAACGCGCGCAGCAAACCATTCCGGGCGGCGTCAATTCGCCGGTGCGCGCGTTTCGTTCGGTCGGCGGCACGCCGCGCTTCATCGAGCGCGCGCAAGGCGCCTATTTCTGGGATGCCGAGGGCAAGCGCTATATCGACTACATCGGCTCGTGGGGTCCGATGATTCTCGGCCACGTCCATCCCGAAGTGCTCGAAGCGGTGCAGCGCGTCCTCGCCGACGGCTTCTCGTTCGGCGCGCCGACCGAAGCGGAAATCGAGATCGCGGAGGAAATCTGCAAGCTCGTGCCGTCCATCGAGCAGGTTCGCATGGTCTCGTCCGGCACCGAAGCGACGATGAGCGCGCTGCGTCTCGCGCGCGGCTTCACGAACCGCAGCCGCATCGTCAAGTTCGAGGGCTGCTATCACGGTCACGCGGACAGTCTGCTCGTCAAGGCCGGTTCCGGATTGCTGACGTTCGGCAACCCGACGTCGGCGGGCGTCCCCGCGGACATCGCCAAACATACGACGGTGCTCGAATACAACAACGTCGAGCAACTGAACGAAGCGTTCGCGGCGTTCGGCGCGGAGATCGCCTCGGTGATCGTCGAGCCGGTCGCCGGCAACATGAACCTCGTGCGCGCGACGCCCGAGTTCCTCGCCGCGCTGCGCGAGCGCTGCGACGAGTACGGCGCGGTGCTGATTTTCGACGAAGTGATGTGCGGCTTTCGCGTGGCGCTCGGCGGCGCACAGCAGGTATACGGCATCCGGCCGGACCTCACGTGTCTCGGCAAGGTCATCGGCGGCGGCATGCCGGCGGCCGCGTTCGGCGGGCGTCGCGACATCATGGCGCATCTCGCGCCGCTCGGCGGCGTCTATCAGGCGGGCACGCTGTCGGGCAATCCGATCGCGGTCGCGGCCGGCCTGAAAACGCTGCAACTGATCCAGCGCGACGGCTTCTACGACGATCTCGCGAATCAGACGCGCAAGCTCGCCGATGGCCTCACGTCCGCCGCGCGCGAGGCGAACGTGCCGTTTAGCGCCGATGCCATCGGCGGCATGTTCGGCCTCTACTTCATGGACACGGTGCCGGAGAGCTTCGCGCAGATCGCGCACGGCGACACGAAGCGCTTCAACGCGTTCTTCCACGCGATGCTCGATGCGGGCGTGTATTTCGCGCCGTCCGCGTTCGAAGCGGGCTTCGTTTCGAGCGCCCACGACGACGCGGTGATCGGCGCCACGCTCGATGCGGCGCGCGGCGCGTTCGCGTCGCTCGCGGCCTGACGCCGTCGATCGGGCCGCCGCGATGTTCTCGCAATCGGACTTCACCTACATGGAGCGCGCGCTCGCGCTCGCCTCGCGCGGCATGTACACGACGACGCCGAACCCGCGCGTCGGCTGCGTGCTCGTCAAGAACGGCGAAGTGATCGGCATGGGCTTCACGCAGCCCGCCGGCCAGGATCACGCCGAAATTCGCGCACTGAAGGACGCGCGGTCTCGCGGCAAGGACCCGCGCGGTGCAACGGCCTACGTGACGCTCGAACCGTGCAGTCACTTCGGCCGAACGCCGCCGTGCGCGCACGCGCTCATCGACGCGCGCGTCGAGAAAGTGATCGCCGCGATGGAGGACCCGAATCCGGCCGTCTCCGGGCGCGGCCTCGCGATGCTGCGCGACGCGGGCATCGACGTGCGCTGCGGGCTGCTCGCGAACGAGGCGCACGAAATGAACATCGGCTTCGTCTCGCGCATGACGCGGCGGCGTCCGTGGGTTCGCATGAAAGTGGCCGCGACGCTCGACGGGCGCACCGGCCTGCCGTCGGGCGAAAGCCAGTGGATCACGGGCGAAGACGCGCGCGCCGACGGCCACGCCTGGCGCGCGCGCGCCTGCGCGATCCTGACGGGCATCGGCACGGTGCGCGAGGACGATCCGCAACTGACCGTGCGCGCGGTCGATACGCCGCGCCAGCCGCAGCGCGTGCTGATCGACAGCCGGCTCGACGTGCCGCTTCACGCGCGCATTCTGGACGGCGCGCCGCCGTGGATTTTTCACGCCGCCGATGCCGATCCGGATCGCGCCGACGCGCTGCGCGAAAAAGGCGCGGAGCTCGTCGAACTGTCGAACGAGCACGGCAAGGTCGATCTCCCCGCGATGCTCACCGCGCTCGCGGATCGCGGCATCAACGAGTTGCACGTCGAGGCGGGGCACAAGCTCAACGGGTCGCTGCTGCGCGAAGGCTGCGTCGACGAACTGCTGGTCTATCTCGCGCCGAGCCTGCTCGGCAGCGCCCCCGGCATGTTCGACTTCGCGCCGCCCGCCACGCTCGATGCGCGGCCGCATCTGAAGTTTCATCGCATCGACCGGCTCGGCGACGATCTGCGCATTCTCGCGCGCTTCGCCGATGCACACGTCGCCACACCATCGCTTTAAGCTGCACATCGCTAGAAAGGAAAGCCGTTCATGTTTACTGGAATCGTCACGGCGGTGGGCCGCATCGAGAAAGTCACGCCGCTCGGCGCGGAGCCGGAAGCGGGCGTGCGCCTGACCGTCGGCGCGGGCGGGCTCGATCTTTCGGACGTCGAACTCGGCGACAGCATCGCGATTCAGGGCGCGTGCATGACGGTGATCGAGAAAGCGGCGAATGCGTTCGATGTGGACGTGTCGCGCGAAAGCCTGAACAAGACGGTCGGTCTCGGCGATGCGCTCGCCGAAGTGAATCTGGAGAAGGCGCTGCGGGCGCACGACCGGCTGGGCGGGCATCTCGTTTCCGGTCACGTCGACGGCCTCGGCGTGGTGTCGCGCTTCGAGCGCGTGGGCGAATCGCACGAACTGCGGATCGTCGCGCCGAAGGACATCGGCAAGTATCTGGCCTACAAGGGCTCGGTGACGGTCAATGGCGTTTCGCTGACGGTCAACACCGTGAGCGACCGCGAGAACGGCTGCGAGTTCTCGATCAACCTGATCCCGCATACCGTCGAAGTCACGACGTTGAAGGCGCTGCGCGCAGGCGCTAAGGTCAATCTGGAGATCGACCTGATCGCGCGGTATGTCGAGCGGATGATGAGCGCGTCGTGATGCGCGCGTGGGCGTAGCGCGGGTTCGACGTCGAACTCGCGTTACGCCTGCTTTCTCACCTTGAACTCCGCGCCTTCTCCTGCGCGATTGCGAGCGCCGGTCCATCAGCCGTGGCGTAAAATACGCCCTTTCCCAATGAGACCCGCCGGGACGCCGCCATGTCGATCGCTTCCACCCCAGAAATCATCGCCGAACTCAAAGCCGGCCGCATGGTGATCCTCGTCGACGAGGAGGACCGCGAAAACGAAGGCGATCTGATCGTCGCCGCCGATTTCATCACGCCCGAAGCGATCAACTTCATGGCGCGCTTCGGTCGCGGCCTGATTTGCCTCACGCTCACGCAGGAACGCTGCAAGCGGCTCAATCTTCCGCTGATGACCCAGCGCAACGGCACGCAATACGGCACCGCGTTCACCGTCAGCATCGAAGCCGCCGAGGGCGTCACCACCGGCATTTCCGCCGCCGACCGCGCGCGCACCATCGCCGCGGCGGTCGCTGAGAACGCGCGCGCCGAGGACATCGTCCAGCCGGGCCACGTCTTTCCGATCATGGCGCAGCCCGGCGGCGTGCTCGTGCGCGCGGGCCACACCGAAGCCGGCTGCGATCTGGCCGCGCTCGCGGGCCTCTCGCCCGCTTCGGTCATCTGCGAAGTGATCCGCGACGACGGCGAAATGGCGCGCCTGCCCGATCTCATCGAATTCGGCGCGCAGCACGGCATCAAGATCGGCACGATCGCCGATCTGATCCACTACCGCAGCCGCACCGAATCGATCATCGAGAAGGTGAGCGAGCGCACGATGCAAACGGCGCACGGCGCTTTCCGCGCGGTGCTGTATCGCGACGAACCGACCGGCTCGCCGCACATCGCGCTCGTGCGCGGCACGCCTTCGCCGGATCGCGAAACGCCGGTGCGCGTGCATGAGCCGCTGTCGGTGCTGGACCTGCTGGAAATCGATTCGTCGACGCACTCGTGGACCATCGACGCCGCCATGAAGGAAATCGCCGAGCGCGATCTCGGCGCAATCGTGATGCTCAATTGCGGCGACAGCCGCGAGCATCTCGTCGACATGTTCCGCGCGCTCGACGAGACCGAGAAAGCGGCCAAGCTGCAACGCCGCCCGATCGACTTCAAGACTTACGGCATCGGCGCGCAGATTCTGCGCGACCTGGGCGTCGGCAAGATGCAGGTGCTCGCCAATCCGCGCAAGCTCGGCAGCATGTCGGGCTACGGGCTCGAAGTGACCGGCTTCATTCCGATGCCCGGCTGCCCCGCAACGGCCGCGAGCGCGTCGGATGCGACGGTCGCGCACCTTCGCTCGGCGTGAGCGCCCAAACCACCCAATTCCAAACGAACGGACCCCCATATGGAAATCGGACAATACCAGCCGAACCTCGACGGTGACGGCCTGCGCATCGGCATCGTGCAGTCGCGCTTCAACGAACCGGTGTGCAACGGCCTCGCCGACGCCTGCATCGAGGAGCTGGAGCGCCTCGGCGTGATCGGCCAGGACGTGCTGCTCGTCACCGTGCCCGGCGCGCTCGAAATTCCGCTCGCGCTGCAAAAGCTCGCGGAATCGGGCCAGTTCGACGCGCTGATCGCGCTCGGCGCCGTA
Organism: Caballeronia sp. Lep1P3; assembly: GCF_022879595.1. Classification (NCBI taxonomy): domain Bacteria; kingdom Pseudomonadati; phylum Pseudomonadota; class Betaproteobacteria; order Burkholderiales; family Burkholderiaceae; genus Caballeronia; species Caballeronia sp. Lep1P3. The sequence goes on from NZ_CP084265.1 coordinate 2,181,617, forward strand.
GTGCGCGGCGAGACGTATCACTTCGAGCTCGTCTCGAACGAAAGCGGCTCGGGCATTTCGCGCATCGCGCTCGATTTCGGCGTTCCGGTGGCGAACGCCGTGCTGACGACCGAGAACGACGAACAGGCCGTCGCCCGCATGACCGAAAAAGGCCGCGACGCGGCGCGCGTGGCCGTCGAAATGGCGAACCTCGCGGTCGCGCTCGAACAACTGGGCGGCGACGACGAAGAAGACGACGAAGACGAAGACGAGGACCGCGCATGAAGAGCGCTCGACGCCGCTCGCGTGAACTCGCGACGCAAGGGCTTTACCAATGGCTGCTGTCGGGCGCGCCCGGCGGCGAGATCGACGCGCAACTGCGCAACGCGCAGGGCTTCGACAAGGCCGACCACGAACATCTCGATGCGATCCTGCACGGCGTCATCAAGGAAGCCGATGCGCTTTCCGAGCAACTGCAGCCGTGCCTCGACCGCCCGATCGAGCAACTGTCGCCGGTCGAGCGCGCGGTGCTGCTCGTCGCCGCGTTCGAGTTCAAGCATCACCTCGACATTCCGTATCGCGTGGTCATCAACGAAGCGGTCGAACTGACGAAGACGTTCGGCGGCTCGGACGGCTACAAGTACGTGAACGGCGTACTCGACAAGCTCGCGCTCGCGATGCGCCCGGCCGAAGCGCAGGCGCGCGGCCGCGGCTAACGGAAATTTCCTGTCAATGAACACAGTCTCGGAGCCGCTCATGCGGCTCGCCTCCCGCGTCGACGCCATCGAGCCGTTCTACGTGATGGAGCTGATGAAGGACGCGCAGGCGCTGGAACGCGCGGGGCGCGACATCATCCACATGGGCATCGGCGAGCCGGATTTCACCGCGCCGGAACCCGTCACGCATGCCGCCGCCGATGCGCTGCGCCGCGGCGTCACGCAGTACACGAACGCGCTCGGCGTCACGGCGCTGCGCGAGGCGATCGCCGCCCATTACCGCGACGCGTTCGGCCTCACGGTCGATCCGGCGCGCATCGTGGTGACGGCGGGCGCGTCGGCGGCGCTGTTGCTCGCGTGCATGACGCTCGTCGACAAAGGCGACGAAGTGCTGATGCCCGATCCGTGCTATCCCTGCAACCGGCATTTCGTGTCGGCGGCGGACGGCAAGCCGGTGCTGATCGCGAGCGGCCCCGCTGAGCGCTTCCAGCTCACGGCCGAACAGGTCGAAGCGCACTGGACGCCCGCGACGCGCGGCGTGCTGCTCGCGTCGCCGTCGAACCCGACGGGCACGTCCATCGAGCCGGCGGAATTGCGGCGCATCGTCGATAAGGTGCGCGAGCGCGGCGGCTTCACGATCGTCGACGAGATTTACCAGGGCTTGAGCTACGACGCAAAGCCGGTTTCCGCGCTTTCCTTCGGCGACGATGTCGTGACGGTCAACAGCTTCTCGAAGTACTTCAACATGACGGGCTGGCGGCTCGGCTGGCTCGTCGTGCCGCACGCGATGATCGGCGCGGTGGAGAAGCTGTCGCAGAATCTGTTCATCTGCGCGTCGGCGCTGGCGCAGCATGCCGCGCTCGCGTGCTTCGAACCGGAGACGCTCGCGATTTACGAAGCACGGCGGCTGGAGTTCAAGCGGCGTCGCGACTACATCGTGCCGGCGCTGCGCTCGCTCGGCTTCGGCGTGCCGGTGGTGCCGGACGGCGCGTTCTACGTCTACGCCGACACAACGGGCGTGCCGCACCCCGCCGCCGGCGATAGCGAAGCCCTCACGCGCTCGATGCTTCATGACGCGGGCGTCGTCCTCGTGCCGGGCGCGGATTTCGGGTTCCACGCGCCGCAGCGCTACATACGGCTCTCATATGCGACGGCTTATTCGAAGCTCGAAGAGGCGGTGTCGCGCCTCGATGATCTGTTCCAGCGCTAAGCCGCGTTTCGTCAGGCAAAGAAAAAGGGCACCGCCGAGGTGCCCTTTTTTTTCGTCTGCTGTTCTGCGTCGCGATCAGGCGCCGAACTCCGCCGAAACGCCATGCTTCGATTCGCCGGCATCGCCATCGTCCTGAGCGTCGGCCTTCTTCGCCGCGTCGATGCTGACGTGAACGCGCTTGCCCGTATCCGCCGATGCGGAAGCCAGCACCTGCTTCGGAGCGCTCTGAACCGGCGCTTGCGGCGCGTTGATCGGCACGTTGCGGCCGCGCGCGACATCGCGCAGACGCGCACGTTCGGCCAGCACCTTCGCGCCGTAACCGCCGTCGTCCTGCGTCGTCGAACCGACGTAGAAGCGCAGGCCACCCGCGACCGAGCCGCCGCGCGCGATGCAATCCTTCAGCACCAGCGCGCCGACCTTGATATTGGCGAGCGGATCGAGCGCCGCGTGCGAGCCGCCGAAGTACTGGAACTTGTCCGAATGAACCTTCGACATGACCTGCATCAGGCCCTGCGCGCCCACGCCGCTTTCCGCATACGGATTGAAGCCGGATTCGATTGCCATCACCGAGAGCAGCAAGAGCGGGTCGAGGCCGACTTCGCGACCGGTGTCGAACGCGGCGCGGACCAGTTGGCTCACCGGCTCCTCGGCCACGCGGTAACGCCGCGCGATGAAGTTCGCGACCAGCTTCTGCTCGCGTGTCGAGATGAGCACGCGGTCGTCGCGCGCATCGGCGACGACGCGCTGCGTGGGAATCGCGTTCGCGAGCATCGCGACGGACGGCATGCTGCGAGGATCGAGCCCGTTCGGCGACACGGCGAGGCTGATGCCGCCCGTCAACTGGCGCGTGGATTCATCGTCGCTGGCGGCGGCGCCGAGCGACGGCGCGCGCGCGGACGGCGCGATGGCCGCGTCGGGATTGGCGGCGAGGCTCACTGCGTCGCCCTCGCCCGGCCGATGATGCACCGCGGAGAACGGCGGCAGCGGCTGGCCGGCGAGCAGCCGCGCGGGACCGGCCTGGACGGCTTCCGACACGAAAGGCATGATTCGTGCGGCGAATGTCGTGCGCCAGGAAGGCAGAAGCCAGAGCGCGAGCGCCGTGACGACGGCTGCGCAGCCAACGAGACTAAAAAGAGTGTGACTCATACGGCTTCCACGACGCAGCGCGGTGCGCATTGCCTGCGCTGCGCGCGTGTCAGGACGCCACGATAACCAAGCGTTCATCGATGCTCCCAATGTTGCATGATTTACGCTGATGAATACCGGCAAACCGGCATCCGAAAGCGCAAATCAGACACCGCTCGCTCTTGGCAAGCGTAAGCGGCATCGGGGAAACGGCATGCGCCGTCTGGAAAGCCGGTCCGGCGAAAACGGCCGGCGTGCGCGGCACGAACGACATGCCCTCGTGCGCAGATGGCTTTCCACGCGAAAAACCGGCGCGAGAAACGCCGGCAGTGACAACCAACAGCCATGAATCGCCGGGCAGGTGCGGCGCAGGCGACGCATAGCGTCTTAAAAGACCTGAGGCAGCGGTAAAAAGTTTCAAAACCTGCAATCAATGCGAAGCGATTCTAGCAGGGTTTAATGATCCGTCAATGCTATAGCCTTGTGTTTCAATTACTTACAGTTATGATGAACACCGTTTAGGAGCGCCAGCGCACGCTTTGACGGCGCTTTCCAGCGGAATCCGCTGAATGTCCGCGAGCGCACGGACGCACCCGCAGGTAAAATCGACAATCGCCAAGCGCGCAGCCGTCCCGCCCATCCCGCTCACCGTAGCGGCCTCGAGTCACCTTCCGACCATCGATGAAATATAAAGATCTGCGCGACTTCACCGCCCGCCTCGAAGCGATCGGTGAACTGCGCCGCATCCGCCAGCCTGTCTCCCCAGCCCTCGAAATCACCGAACTGTCCGATCGCGTGCTGCGCTCGGGCGGCCCCGCGTTGCTTTTCGAAGCGCCGACCGGCCACACCATGCCCGTGCTCGCGAACCTGTTCGGCACCACGCGCCGGGTGGCGCTCGGCGTGGGCATCGAAACGCCCGCGCAAAACGGTGCCGACGCGAGCCTCGGCAGCGACACCGCCGCGCTCGGTTCCTTGCGCGATGTGGGCCGGCTGCTCTCGGCGCTCAAGGAGCCGGAGCCGCCGCGCGGCCTGAAGGACGCCGGCAAGCTGCTCTCGCTCGCCAAGGCGGTCTGGGATATGGCGCCGAAGTCGGTGAGCGCGCCGCCGTGCCAGGAAGTCGTATGGGAAGGCAACGACGTCGATCTCGCGCGTCTGCCCATTCAGACGTGCTGGCCCGGCGACGCCGGTCCGCTGCTCACCTGGGGCCTCACGGTTACGCGCGGGCCGAACAAGTCGCGCCAGAACCTCGGCATCTACCGGCAGCAACTGATCGGTCGCAACAAGCTCATCATGCGCTGGCTTGCGCATCGCGGCGGCGCGCTCGACTTCCGCGAGTTCGCGCTGGCGAATCCCGGCAAGCCGTATCCGGTCGCGGTCGTGCTCGGCGCCGATCCGGCGACGATTCTCGGCGCGGTCACGCCTGTCCCCGACACGCTCTCCGAATACCAGTTCGCCGGATTGCTGCGCGGCTCGCGCACGGAACTCGCCAGGTGCCTGACGCCGGGCGTCGACACCTTGCAGGTGCCTGCGCGCGCGGAAATCGTGCTGGAAGGCTTCATCCATCCGCAGGAGGGCGCGCTGCCGCCGGCGCCGGAAGGCGCGCCGCCGCGTCCGTCGGCGGGTGCGGCCGCGCGCTATGAGCACGCGCTGGAAGGTCCGTATGGCGATCACACCGGCTATTACAACGAGCAGGAGTGGTTTCCGGTTTTCACCGTCGAGAAGATCACGATGCGCCGCGACGCGCTCTTTCACTCGACTTACACCGGCAAGCCGCCCGACGAGCCCGCCGTGCTGGGCGTCGCGCTCAACGAAGTCTTCGTGCCGCTCCTGCAAAAGCAGTTTCCCGAGATCACCGATTTTTATCTGCCGCCCGAAGGCTGCAGCTACCGCATGGCCATCGTGCAGATGAAAAAGAGCTACGCCGGCCACGCGAAGCGCGTGATGCTCGGCGTCTGGAGCTTCCTGCGGCAGTTCATGTACACGAAGTTCATCGTCGTCGTGGATGAAGACGTCAACGTGCGCGACTGGAAGGAAGTGATCTGGGCGATCACCACGCGCGTCGATCCCACGCGCGATACGGTCATGGTCGACAACACGCCGATCGATTATCTCGATTTCGCGTCGCCGGTCGCGGGCCTCGGCTCGAAGATGGGACTCGACGCGACCAACAAGTGGCCGGGCGAAACGAATCGCGAATGGGGCCGCCCGATCGCGATGGATGCGGCCGTCAAGCGGCGCGTCGATACGCTGTGGACCGAACTCGGGCTGGAGGACAAACGATGATCGCGGCAACGCTGTATCGGGGAAACGCTGTCGAAAACACGCACGCGGCGCACGTCGCCGTCGTCGATGAAAACGGCCGGCTGCTGCATTCGTTCGGCAATCCGCATCGCGTGACGCTGCCGCGCTCGGCCGCGAAGCCGGCGCAGGCGTTCGCCGTCATGGAAACCGGCGCGCTCGAGCGCTTCGGTTTCGATGACGCCGATCTCGCGCTGATGTGCGGCTCGCATAGCAGCGAGCCGCGTCACATCGAGCGTGCGCGCGCGATGCTCGCGAAGGCGGACGTAAGCGAAGACGACCTGCGCTGCGGCGGCCATCCGCCGATCTCGGACGCCGTCTATAAAGACTGGATTCGGCGCGATTTCACGCCGACGCCCGTGTGCAGCAACTGTTCGGGCAAGCACGCGGGCATGCTCGCGGGCGCCAAGGCAATCGGCGCGCCGCTCGACGGCTATCACCTGCCCGAGCATCCGCTGCAAGCGCGCGTGAAACGCACGATGGCGCATGCCGTCGACCTGTCGTCCGACGACGTGCAATGGGCCATCGACGGATGCAATCTGCCGACGCCCGCCTTCGCGCTCGACCGTCTCGCGCGGCTCTACATGAAAATCGCCGCCGCGCCCGAAGACACGCCGCTTGGCCGCATTCATCGGGCGATGACCTCGCACCCGGAACTCGTCGCGGGCGAAGGCCGCTTCTGCACGCTGCTCATGCGCGCGTTCGGCGGCGCGCTCGTCGCCAAGACCGGCGCGGACGCGAGCTATGCGATCGGCGTGCGGCGTCCCGAAGGCGCGCTCGGCATCGCGGTGAAAGTGGAGGACGGCAATCTCGCCGTGCTGCACGCGGTCGTCGCGCATGCGCTCGATCTGCTCGGCATCGGCAGCGCCGAACAACGCCGCGCGCTCGACGACTTCCGCAATCCGCCGATGCGCAACACGATGGGCGTCACCACCGGACGGCTCGACGTCACCCTCACGCTCGACGGCCACGCATGATACACTCGTGGTCGTTGATGTCCGACGGGTTTTTCCTGTCGCTGTCGCTGTGTCTGGATATCGGGATCGCCAACGTCGCGATCATTTCGCTCGCGTTGTCGCAAGGCTTCAGGCCCGGGCTCGTGCTCGGTCTTGGTACGTGCTTCGGCGACCTGCTCTACGCGGCGCTCGCGCTCGCGGGCATGTCGGCGTTGCTGCAGTTTCCGGCCGTGCGGTGGATCGTGTGGATCGGCGGCGGCATTGTGCTGCTCTTTCTCACCTGGAAGATGGCGCGCGAAGCGCTGAATCCGGCGTCCGCGCCGCCGGTAGAAGGGCAAGCCGATGCGCGCTTGCCGCGTCAGGCGCATCTCAGGAGCTTTTTGCGCGGATGCCTGCTCGCGGTTTCATCGCCGAGTGCGATTCTGTGGTTCGCGGCGGTCGGCGGGGCACTGATCGCCAAGGCGGGCGCGACGAGCCCCGTCAGCGCGTCGGTTTTTCTGCTGGGCTTCTTCTGCGGCGGGCTCGGCTGGACGATCTTCATCTGCACGCTGGCGAGCCACGGCAGAAAGCGCGCCGGCACGCGCCTCTTACGCGCGTGCCACGTGTTTTCGGCGCTCCTCTTCGCGTATTTCGCGTACAGCGTGATCGTCGACGGATACCGCGAGCTGATCGTCAACGCGGCGTCATAACGCTTGCGGATTCAAGCCAGAAACTGCGCGAGCCGCGACAAGTCGACGTTGCCGCCGCTCACGATCACGCCCACGCGCTTGCCCTCGACTGGCACGATCTTCTGAAGCACGGCGGCTGCCGCGAGACAGCCGGTCGGCTCGACGACCATCTTCATGCGCTGCGCGAAGAAACGAAGCGTGTCGATGAGCTGCGCGTCGCTCACGGTGACGATGCGATCCACGTTCTTTTGGATGATCGGGAAGTTGTATTCGCCGACATGCGTGGAAGCGGCGCCATCGGCGATGGTGCGCGGCACGTCGATATGCACGATCTCGCCGCGCGCGAGCGATTGCTGCGCGTCGTTGCCCGCTTCCGGCTCCACGCCGATCACCTTGCACGATGGCGACAGCGCGGCCGCCGCGAGCGCGCATCCGGCGATCAGCCCGCCGCCGCCGAGACACACGAAGAGGTAATCGAGCGGGCCGGTTTCCTCGATCAACTCTTTCGCCGCCGTGCCCTGCCCCGCGATCACGTGCGGATGGTCGTAAGGCGGAATCAGCGTCATGCCGCGCTCCTGCGCGAGCGCGCGGCCGATCTGCTCGCGATCCTGCGTATAGCGGTCATACGTGATGACTTCGCCGCCGTAGCCGCGCGTGGCTTCCATCTTCGCGGCGGGCGCGTCTTCCGGCATGATGATCGTCGCGCGGATGCCGGCGAGCTTCGCCGACAACGCGATCGCCTGCGCGTGATTGCCCGACGAGTACGTGATGACGCCGGCGGCGCGCTGACGGTCGTCGAAATGCGAGATTGCGTTGTAGGCGCCGCGAAACTTGAACGCGCCCATGCGCTGAAAGTTCTCGCACTTGAAGAAGAGCGATGCGCCCGCGATTTCGTCGGCGGTGCGGGACGTGAGCACGGGCGTGCGATGCGCGTAGCCTTCGATAAGCCGGGCGGCATCGGCGACATCGTCGTAAGTCGGGGCGGGAAGTGGGAGCATGGGTCGGATAATCGCGTCGGGAAAGCGCCATTTTCGCGAAGTCCGGCTCTATTCGGAATAGCGCAGGCGATTGCAGGCGCAAAAAAAGCCCCTGTGCGGGGCTTGCGTGAAAAACGCGCGAGGCGTTTATCTGTGCCAGTGGCCGTAGCCGCGGCCGTAATAGCCGTGCCGCCAATACGGGCGGCCGTAATAACCGTAGTTATAACCGCCGACGATCACGGCAGGCGGCGGTGAATAGACGACAGGCGGAGGCGGCGCCACATAAACGGGCTGCGGCGGCGCGACATACACCGGCGCCGGCGGCGCCTGATAAACCGGATAGGCCGGCACCCCGATGCCAACGCCGATCGACACATGCGCTTCTGCTGCACTCGCCGCGCCGAACCCGAGCGCACCGGCGACCAAAAGACTTCCGAGCTTTTTCACTTTCGTTCTCCTCGCCGCTTTCGCCCGGTCCATCCGGTCGCGCGGCGGCATGATTCGAATTTAGCGAAAAAGCATTGGGACCGCAGCGCCCATTTGTTGCAAATTGCAAGCTGCTTAATGCGCGCTTGCGGATTGAAAGGCCGTTCCCGACCGCCGATTACCGACGACGCCTGATTCCGCCGGGCCATCCTTCCGGACGTAGAAAACGACGAGAAAACTCGCGTAACGTCTATTTACAAATAAACGAAAAGCCCCGCCGGATGTCGCGCCCGGCGGGGCTTCGCATCTCTTGCGCGAACTGCCCGCGCGCGTCAGCCGACTTTCACGTAGGCGAATTCGCGCGTCACATTGGGCGGGACATAGGCGCCGCCAATCACGACGCGCGGCGTCAACCGCTTTTTCTGATCCCACCAGCGGCGACGCTGGGCCTGGCTCAAGAACCGCAGATGCTTTCGATAAGAGAAAATGCTCATGCGACCTCCGAACGTAGCGTATTGAAAACTTCGCGGGAAACAGACCGAACTCACGTTATGCCGTTTCTCGTTGACTCCACTTGTTCTTAGTATTCGCGCCCTGTTCGTTCACCAATGTTCGCAAAGGAACCTAATAACGCCGTAGACGTGCGCTGACGTACATTTTTAGCAGAAAACATGCCACGCGTTGTGACGCTGGCTGTATCCGGCGTCTCGGTTGGCGATTTTCTGTTTCCCTATCCTGCCATTTCTTTAAGCAAAACGCTCATCGCGACCGTCTTGCGCGGGCAACATCAGGGTTTTCAGGCAATGCGCGCCGGCGCGGCTCGTGGCTTGCAGCGCGCTTTCATTCTTTCTGGGCGACAATCCCCCGTCCTTGTTCGACAACGCGCCCAAGCCGTCGCGAAGCCATGATAAGGTGACGTCCGGCGCCCCACCGGCATTGACGATGGGCGGGGAACGCAAGTCGCCGCGAGCCGCAAAAACGAATCGCGATCTTCCGAATAGCAGACGCTCGATGCCCTGCCGGTCGCGATGACTTTGGCGCGATATTCAGTCCAGAGAACGAACAATGATCAAGGTCAGCCGATACGACACGCCCTCTGCCTCCGTGCCCGCCCGCTGCTTGCGCGCGGGCTGCTAGCTTTATCGTCCGTTCCCTTTCGCTTTTCCCGACCCCGGCGCGGCACCCTCGCCGTGCATGTTTTCAAGAGGACCCGAGATGTTCGGCGATATCGCCCGTTTTCTGCTCAACACTGTTTTCACCCTGTTCGGCGCGGCGCTTCTGCTGCGCGCCTGGATGCAGGTCGTGCGCATGCCGCCGTACAACCCGGTTTCGAATGCCGTCATGCAGGCGACCAACTGGATCGTGCTGCCGCTGCGCAAGATTCTTCCGGGCGGCAAGATCGACTGGGCGAGCATTCTCGCCGCTTTCATCGCGGCGCTCGTCTATGTGACGCTGATGGTGTTTCTCGCGGGCGTCGATCCGACGCTCATGATGCCGATGCTCGCGCTCGTCGCGGTGCTGACGGTCGTGAAATGGGCGCTGAACCTCATCATCTGGATGACGATTCTGATGGCGCTGCTCTCGTGGCTGAACCCGCAGTCGCCCGCCATGCCGCTGCTGTATCAGATCACCGCGCCGTTTCTCGATCCGTTGCGTCGCATTCTGCCGCGTCTCGGGGGCATCGACCTGTCGCCGATTCTGCTTTTCGTGATCGTGCAGGTGTTGTTGATGGTCGTGACGCGCGTCGCCGTGTCGATGACGCTCTTCGGCATCTAAACCCGACGCGCCGCCCGCCGCAATTGCGCGGCGGCGCGCGTTGCGCTTACAATAGCCGACTCACGCGGGCGTCGTATAATGGCTATTACCGTAGCTTCCCAAGCTACTGACGTGGGTTCGATTCCCATCGCCCGCTCCAGAATCGCGAGAAAGCCGCCTCCCTTACCGAGGCGGCTTTTTAGTTTCCGCACGCACGCCTTGCTAACCGCGCGCTCCCGGCGCAACGCATCCTACGCATTGCAACCGCACCCATGAATCACAATCCCCACGACGACGAAGACGACGCCAGCCCTCCCCGCCAACCCGCAGACGGAGAATCAGAACCGCTGCATCATCGGCGCATTCGCAGCTTCGTCACGCGCGCGGGACGCGTGTCGCCGGGACAGCAACGCGCGATCGACCAACTCGGTCCGCGCTTCATCGTGCCGTACACGCCGGAACTTCCCGACTGGGACGCGCTCTTTGGCCGTCACGCGCCGCGCGTGCTGGAAATCGGCTTCGGCATGGGCGCGACCACTGCGGAAATCGCGGCGGCGCGTCCCGGCGACGACTTCATCGGCGTGGAAGTTCACGAGCCGGGCGTCGGCGCGCTGCTCAAGCTGATCGGCGAACAGGCGCTCGGCAACATTCGCATCCTTCAGCATGACGCCGTGGAAGTGCTGGAGCATATGATCGCGCCCGCGTCGCTCGACGGCGTCCACGTCTATTTCCCGGACCCGTGGCACAAGGCGCGGCATCACAAGCGCCGCCTGATCCAGCCGAAGTTCGTGTCGCTGCTCGCATCGCGCCTGAAGCCGGGCGGCTATCTGCATCTCGCAACGGACTGGCAGAACTACGCGGAGCAGATGCTCGAGGTGCTGTCGGCGGAAGCCGCGCTCGACAACACCGCGGACGGCTACGCGCCGCGTCCGGAGTTCCGTCCGGTGACGAAGTTCGAGCGACGCGGCTTGCGGCTCGGACATGGCGTGTGGGACCTGATGTTCCGCCGCAAGTAAGCACGGCCACAAACGAAAAACGCCACGACCGTGGCGTTTTTTTTCACTGGATTCGTCGCGGATCAATCCGCCCAGCTCAATCCACCGCTATACCCGACGATCAGGATCAGCAGGCCGAAGCCGATGCGATACCACGCGAACGCCGTGAAATCGTGCGAGGCGACGTAGCGCAGCAGCCATCGCACGCAGACGAACGCGCTCACGAACGCCGCGACGAGCCCGATCGCGAAGAGGCCGAAATCGTTGACGGTGAGCGTGCGCCAGTATTTCGCCATCTCGTAAAGCGTCGCGCCGAAGATGATCGGAATGGCGAGGAAGAACGAGAATTCCGTCGCGGCGCGGCGGTCCAGCCCGAAGAGCATCCCGCCGATGATCGTCGCACCGGAGCGCGACGTGCCCGGAATCAGCGCCAAACATTGCGCGAGGCCGACCTTGAAGGCATCGGCGAACGTGATGTCGTCGACCGAATGCACGCGCGGCGCGGCGCCGCGATCGCGCTGGCGCGCCTCCGCCCACAGGATCACGATGCCGCCGACGATCAGCGCCACCGAAACCGGCACCGGCGAAAACAGCAGCGTCTTGATCTTCTTCTCGAGCAGCAGCCCGAGCACGATAGCCGGAATCGTCGCAATGATGACGTTCACCGCGAAGCGCCGCGCGTCCGGGCGGCTCGGCAGGCCGCTCACCACCGAGCCGATCTTCGCGCGATATTCCCAGCAGATGGCGAGAATCGCACCGAACTGAATGACGACATCGAATGTCTTGGCTTGCGCATCCGTGAAGTTCAGCAGGCTTCCCGCAACGATCAGATGCCCGGTGCTGGACACCGGCAGGAATTCGGTCAAGCCCTCGACGACGCCCAGCACGAGCGCCTTCACCATCAGAATCCAGTCCATCCTTCAGCCCTTGTTTACTGTTTTTGCTGTGGGTGTGGAGCACCGCGCCGAGACTTTCGATCTATTTCTCGACGATCTGCACGCGTATGCCGTTTGTAAGGACTGTGATTGTACCGGGTTCGTAAGATACGCCCGCGAACTGGAGTTCCTCGGGCTTGAACGTGTAGATGGGATAGCGGTCGAGCAGTTGCGCGGCAAGCATCGCGCCGGCCCCGGCGATTTGTTGGTTGTACTGCGCAGCGTCGCCGGTTAGCTGCGAATCGTCAACTGTCGGCGAGACGAGAACGACCGAGCGGCTCGGTGCGTCGTAAGCCAGTTGCGTCGACAACGTGAACGCGCCGTTCACCGGATTCGGCATGAACGGCGTGGAAAGCCGCGCATCGACGCGAACCGTCACGCGATTGCGATCCGCCGCCATGCCGACGACGGGATTGCTCAACACGACATCGAATATCTGCCGGGCCGTGCGTTCGAGCGGAAACTTGCGCGCGACGGCTTCCTGCACCTGCTTCTGTGAAAACGTGTAGTGATCCGGAATGAACGGAAAGACGGACGCGGCGCGGGCCGCGCCATTGAACGCGATCACCGGCAAGGCAGCGAGCCCTGCCAGCATGAACCGGCGCCGCAGCGGCGCGACGGGTTTCGGCATGCGGGGTTTCTCCTGTGGTTGGCGCTGGGTTGCTTAATGCCCGACGCTCATCCCGGTTGCGTCGCGCGTTCGAGCCGCGTGAGCCATTCGATCGCGTGTTCGCGCGTCTCGCCGCACATGTCGGCGGCGGGCTGCAAGCCGCCGCAGAACGCCGGCCGGCGCGGGTCGCCGAACAGCTTGCAGCGCAGGTCGTCGTCGAGCTGGATGCAGCGCTCGCCCGCGCGTTTGCCGTCGGGCATGCCGGGAATCGGGCTGGTAATGGACGGCGCGATGCAGCAGGCGCCGCAGCCTTCGCGGCACGCGTGCGGCGGGGAAGACGAATCGGACATGAAGGAATCGGGCGATAAAGCCAGCAAAGCGCCATTGTCCCACGGACGCCGCGAGCCGCTGCGACGTTATCACGCAAGGCCCGCGCGCCGCGCCCGCGTAAGATCGGCGCAACTCGACCCGGCGCAACGCAAACCCGCCCATGACACCCGCCGACACCCCCGACACGCTCTTCCGCCCGGACCTGCTCGCGCGCTACGACGCGCACGGCCCGCGCTACACGTCGTATCCGACCGCTGTCCAATTCTCGGAATCGTTCGATCCCGCGCATTACTTCGACGCCGCGAATCGGGGCGGCGCATCGTCGGAGCTGTCGCTGTACTTCCACATCCCGTTCTGCGACACCGTCTGCTTCTACTGCGGATGCAACAAGGTCGCGACGAAGAATCGCGCCCACGCGCGCCCGTACCTGGACCGCATGAAGCGCGAACTCGCGATGCAGGCCGCGTGCTTCGATACCGCGCGCCCCGTCACGCAGCTTCACTGGGGCGGCGGCACGCCCACGTTCCTGTCTCACGACGAAATGGCCGAGCTGATGGCCGCGACGTCCGAGCATTTCGATCTCGTTTCCGACGCGCGCGCCGAATATTCGATCGAAGTCGATCCGCGCGAAGCCTCCGCGCAAACCATCGCGTTATTGCGCGAACTGGGCTTCAACCGGCTGAGTCTCGGCGTGCAGGACTTCGACGAGCGCGTGCAGCGGGCCGTCAACCGCATTCAGCCGCGCGCGATGACCGAGGACGTCATGCGCGCCGCGCGCGAGCACGCCTTCAAGTCGGTGAGCGTGGATCTCATCTACGGCCTGCCCCATCAGAGCGTCGAGAGCTTCACGCGCACGCTCGACGCGATCATCGCGCTCGCGCCGGACCGCGTCTCGGTCTTCGGCTACGCGCACATGCCCGCGCTCTTCAAGATGCAGCGTCAGATCGACGAAGCCGCGCTGCCCTCGCCCGCCGTGCGGCTCGCGATTCTCGAGCGCGTGATCGAGCGGATGAGCGATGCGGGCTACGTCTACATCGGCATGGATCATTTCGCGCTGCCCGGCGACGAACTCGCGCGCGCACACAAGGCTGGCACGCTTCAGCGCAACTTCCAGGGCTACAGCACGCACGCGGACTGCGATCTGATCGGCATCGGCGCATCGTCGATCGGCAAAGTCGGCGACGTCTATGCGCAAAACGCGCGCGATCTCGCCGACTACGCCGCCGCGATCGACGCGGGCCGCTTCGCCATCCAGCGCGGCGTGCGGCTCTCTGCCGACGACCTTCTACGCCGCGAGATCATCATGCGGCTCATGTGCGGCGGCGCGGTGCAGTACGCGCAGATCGAGCGCGCGCACGGCATCGCGTTCGAAGACGCTTTCGCCGGCGAAATCGCGCGCCTCGCGCCGATGGCGGACGACGGACTCGTCGACATCGCGCGCGACGCGATCCGCGTCCTGCCGGCGGGACGCATGCTCGTGCGCAACGTGGCATCCGTCTTCGACCGCTATCTGGGACAAACGCCCGTCAAGCGCTTCTCGCGCACGATCTGAGCGCGAGAAGCGCAACGATGCGCGCCGCGAAGGCGTCGAGCGCTCGCGTATTTCTTACTGCGCTGGCTTAGAATGACAGCCACCCTGGGCGCCCGTTTTTCTGCCGTGTGAAAAGCGCGCGCCTGTCCCGATATCCGCCGATGCCCGCGACGCCGCGCGCACCGGTTCGCCGCCGCGCATGCAGCAAGCGAAACAGGCCGTGCGTTTCGCGCAGGCTGCCGCCGGCCACGCTACTGCCCGACGCCATGCCAACCACTTCGCCGCAGTTTGCCCCGCTTGCCCTCCTCGCCGCCGAACTCAGGTGCGGCCGCACGACGAGCCGCGCGCTCGTCGAAACCGCGCTCGAACGCATCGCCGATCCGAACGGGCAAGGTTCGACCGTTTTCCTGCAGGTCGATGCCGATCACGCTCGCGCCGCCGCCGACGCCCACGACGCGCTGCGCCGCGCGGGCACGGTGCTCTCGCCGCTCGCGGGCATTCCGGTTTCGGTGAAAGATCTCTTCGACGTCGAAGGCCAGGTGACGCGCGCCGGATCGCGCGCGCTCGACGGCGCCGCGCCCGCCAAAGCCGACGCCATCACGGTCGCGCGCCTGCGACGCGCGGGCGCGGTCATCGTCGGGCGGACGAACATGAGCGAATTCGCGTTCTCGGGACTCGGCCTGAATCCGCATTACGGGACGCCGCGCTCGCCTTTTCACGCGAACGTGCCGGGCGACGAACGCATCGCGGGCGGATCGTCGGCGGGCGCGGCGGCATCGGTGGCGGACGGCATGGCGGCGGTCGCGCTCGGCACCGACACCGGCGGCTCCATCCGCATTCCCGCCGCGCTGTGCGGTCTCGCGGGCTTCAAGCCGACCGCGAGCCGCATCCCGAAACAGGGCGGCGTGCCGCTTTCGAAAACGCTGGATTCGTTCGGGCCGATCGGCGTGTCGGTGGCGTGCTGCGCGCTCGTCGATCGCATTCTGGCCGGCCGCGAGCCCGAAGTCCCGGCTACGCGCCCGCTCGACGGCGTGCGCCTCGGCGTGCTCACGAACTACGTGACCGACGGCGTGGAAGCGCCGGCGGCGCAGGCGGTGCAGGCGGCCGTCGATCATCTGGCGGCGGCGGGCGCGCTCGTCGAGGATGGGCGCTTTGCGCCGCTCGACCGGCTGCCGGAAATCAATCGCTTCGGTCTCGTCGCGATCGAAGCGTATGCGTGGCATCGCAAGCTGATCGCCGAACATGGCGGAAAATACGATCCGCGCGTGCTCGCGCGCCTCATGCGCGCGGAGAGTGCGAGCGCCGCCGATTACATCGATTTGTGCGAAGCGCGCGCCGCCATGATCGACGCCGCGCGCACGACGCTCTGGCAGCGTTTCGACGCGATTCTCTGCCCGACCGTGCCGGTGCTGCCGCCGCGCATCGCCGAACTCGTTTCCGACGACGACCTTTTCGCGCGCACGAACGCACTGATCCTGCGCAATCCCACCACGTTCAATTTTCTCGATGCCTGCGCGCTGTCGCTGCCGTGCCATCGGCGCGGCGATGCGCCCGTCGGCCTCATGCTCGCCGCCGCGCCCAACGCCGACGACACGCTGCTTTCCATCGGCCGGGCCGTCGAAGCCGTGCTGGAGACGACGCGCTAAAGAGCCGTCGTCCGCCCGAATCGCCGCCGACTCTGCGCGGCCGGCGATCGCGCTAGAATTTGTGCGCGACGCCCCGTAAATCAGGTGCTTCCTTCTCGAAACGTTGCGAAACAATGAACAACCATCTACATCAATTCACGATGCACGAGGGCGACCGCGCCTTGCGGCGCGAGCGTCGGCTGCTGACGCTGCTCGGTTTCGTGTGCCTCGCGCTCGTCGGCGGCGCGCTGTATCTGCAGTTCTTCCACGGCCAGGACCCGTGTCCGCTGTGCATCATCCAGCGTTATTTCTTCGTGCTGATCGCCGTGTTCGCCTTTCTCGGCGCGGGATTCAACGGCTGGCGCGGCATCGCGCTGCTGGAGACGCTGGTGCTGCTTTCCGCGCTCGGCGGCGTGGCGACGGCCGCGCGCCATGTCTACATCCAGGCCAATCCCGGCTTCAGTTGCGGATTCGACGCGCTGCAGCCCGTCGTCGACAGTCTTCCGCCCGCGCGCTGGCTACCGCAAGTCTTCAAGGTCGCGGGCCTCTGCGAGACGCCTTATCCGCCGATCTTCGGCCTGTCGCTTCCGCAGTGGTCGCTCGTCGCGTTCGCGGTCATCTTCGTTTTCGTCGCGTTGAGCCTTCGCCTGAGGCGCAACGCACGCGCAGCGGCGCGATAACCGTTTTTCCGCGCGGGCGCGACTTCGTCGCCCGCGCGCGTCGCCCTCCCCGCCGAAGCATTTCCCTTCCCCGCATCAGCGCTTGCGCATAACCTTGATACGGTCCCGACAATATTTTTGGGATATTGCGGTGCTATGGTCGAGGCTGGATGGCGATCTACGTGCGCGCAGTCCCGCTTGCAGCCGAATTTCGGGATGCAGGCGGAAAACCGCGTAACGCGCGCCCGGTCCGCAATGTCCCTGACTGGCTCATGACAACGCACACCATCCGTTTCCTTGCTCGCGGCGCCATCCTTGACGTCGCCGATGCGCCCGCCACGCGCACGGTGCTCCAGCATTTGCGCGAATCCCAGGGCTGCACCGGCACGAAGGAAGGCTGCGCCGAGGGTGACTGCGGCGCGTGCACCGTCGTTGTCGGCGAGCTGGATTCAGGCGGCGAGCTCGCGCTGAAGGCCGTCAACGCGTGCATCCAGTTTTTGCCGACGCTCGATTCGCGCGCGCTCTTCACGGTCGAAGACCTGCGCGGCGCAAACGGCGCGCTGCATCCGGTGCAGCAGGCGCTCGTCGATTGCCACGGCTCGCAATGCGGCTTCTGCACGCCGGGCTTCGTCATGTCGCTGTGGGCGCTTTATCACGCTCATCCGCGCGATGCCGGCCCGCCCTCGCGCGACGAAATCGCCGCCGCCATCTCCGGCAACCTGTGCCGCTGCACGGGCTACCGGCCCATCGTCGATGCCGCCGAGCGCATGTTCGACTACCCGCCGCCCGCCTTCGACCGCGATGCGATCCGGCAAACGCTAGTGAGCCTGCGCCGCACGCAGACCTTCGAATACCGCGCGCCGGACGCGTTCGGCACGCCGGCGTTCCACGCGCCCGTCACGCGCGCCGAATTCGCGCGCCTGCGGGCAGCGAATCCGAACGCACGGCTGCTCGCGGGCAGCACGGACGTCGGCCTATGGGTCACGAAGCAGTTTCGCGATCTGGGCGACATCCTGTTCATCGGCAATGTGGATGAACTGAAGCGCATCGAGCGCGATGCGCAGACGCTGACCATCGGCGCGGCGGCATCGCTTGAAGACGCTTATGCCGCGCTCACCGCCGATTACCCCGAACTCGCGGAACTGTGGACGCGCTTCGCGTCGCGCCCGATCCGCAACGCCGGCACGCTCGGCGGCAACGTCGCGAACGGCTCGCCGATTGGCGATTCGATGCCCGCGCTCATCGCGCTGAACGCCGAACTCGTGCTGCAAAAAGGCGACGCGATGCGCACCATGCCGCTCGATGCGTTCTACCTCGCGTATCAGAAGACCGCGCTCGAAGCTGGCGAATTCGTCGCGGCGATCCGCGTGCCGCGCCCGCGCGCGGACCTGCGCTTTCGCACCTACAAGGTGGCCAAGCGCTACGACCAGGACATTTCCGCCGTCTGTGCGGCCTTCGCGATCCGGCTCGACGACGCGCACCGCGTGACCCACGCGCGCATCGCGTTCGGCGGGATGGCCGCGACGCCCAAACGCGCGGCGAACGCGGAAGCCGCGCTCGTCGGCCACGACTGGACCGACGCCGCCGTGCGCGCCGCGATGGACGCGCTCGACACCGACTTCCAGCCGCTCACGGACATGCGCGCGTCGAGCGCATATCGCGCGAAGGTGGCGCGCAACCTGCTGCGGCGTTTCCATCTGGAGACGCGCGCCGACGCGCCGCTCGCGCTCGCCGACGTAAGCGCGTTCGCCTACGCCGCGCATGCGCCCGTCTCCGAGGAGCAGCCATGAACAAGGCCAGCGAACCGATTCCGCTCGATTCCGCCGCAAGTCCCGCCGATGCGGCGGGCGCCGCGTTGCCGCACGAATCGGCGGCGCTGCATGTCAGCGGCGAAGCCATTTACACCGACGACATCGCCGAGCTGCGCGGCACGCTCCACGCGGCGCTCGGGCTGTCGCGATATGCGCACGCGCGCATCGTGTCGATGAACCTCGATGCCGTGCGCGCCGCGCCCGGCGTGATTGCCGTGCTCAGCGCCGCCGACATTCCCGGCGAGAACAATTGCGGGCCGGTTCTGCACGACGACCCGATCCTCGCCGCCGACGAAGTGCAGTATCTCGGCCAGCCGGTGTTCGCCGTTATCGCCGAGACGCACGATCTCGCGCGCCGCGCCGCCGCGCTCGCCAAAAGCGACGACGTCCTGCGCTACGAGCCGCTCGAAGCCGTGCTCACGCCGCGCGAAGCGAAGGCGCGCAAGCAGTTCGTGCTGCCGCCGCTGCATCTGCGGCGCGGCGATCCGGACGCGCGCATCGCGAATGCGGCGCATCGCATCGCCGGGGAATTCGAAGTCGGCGGACAGGAGCAGTTCTATCTCGAAGGACAAGTGGCGTATGCCGTGCCGAAGGAGTCGGACGGCATGCTCGTCTATAGCTCGACGCAGCATCCGAGCGAGATGCAGCAGGTCGTCGCGCACATGCTCGACTGGCCGACGCACGCGGTCGTGTGCGAATGCCGGCGCATGGGCGGCGGCTTCGGCGGCAAGGAATCGCAATCGGCGCTCTTCGCGTGCGTGGCGTCGCTGGCGGCACATGGGCTGAAGCGTCCCGTCAAGCTGCGCGCCGACCGCGACGACGACTTCATGATTACCGGCAAGCGCCATGACGCGGTCTACGAATACGAAGCCGGCTTCGACGACGACGGACGCATCGTCGGCGCGCGCGTGGACATCGCGTTGCGGGCGGGCTACTCGGCGGACTTGTCGGGCGCGGTCGCGACGCGCGCGGTCTGTCACTTCGACAACGCGTATTTTCTGAGCGACGTCGATATCCGCGCGTTCTGCTGCAAGACGAACACGCAGTCGAACACCGCGTTTCGCGGCTTCGGCGGCCCGCAAGGTGCGTTCGTGATGGAAGTGATGCTCGACGAAATCGCGCATCGCCTGAAGCGCGATCCGCTCGACGTGCGGCGCGCGAACTTCTACGGCATCGAGGAGCGCAACGTGACGCCGTATGGTCAGCCCGTCGCGGACAACGTGATCGCGCCGCTCGCCGACGAACTGATCGCATCGAGCGATTACCGCGCGCGCCGCGAAGCGATCGCCGCGTTCAACGCGACAAGCAGCGTGCTCAAGCGCGGCATCGCGTTCACGCCGGTCAAGTTCGGCATCTCGTTCAACGTGCCGTTTCTGAATCAGGCGGGCGCGCTCGTGCACGTCTACAAGGACGGCTCCGTGCTCGTGAATCACGGCGGCACCGAAATGGGCCAGGGCCTCAACACGAAGGTCGCGCAAGTGGTGGCGAGCGTGTTCGGCATCGGCCTGGCGCGCGTGCGCGTCACGGCGACGGATACGTCGAAGGTCGCGAATACATCGGCGACGGCGGCATCGACCGGAAGCGATCTCAACGGCAAGGCGGCCGAAGCGGCGGCGCTCGCCATCCGTTCGCGCTTGGCCGAACTCGCCGCGAAGCAGTTCGGCGGCGCGGCGGCGGACGTGCGCTTTCATGGCGGCGTGGTGGAGGCGAACGGCGGCCAGATGCCGTTCGATCAGCTGATCGCGGCGGCGTATCTCGCGCGCGTGCAGTTGTGGTCCGACGGCTTCTACGCCACGCCGAAAGTGCATTGGGACGCGAAGATGCTCACGGGCCATCCGTTCTACTACTTCGCGTATGGCGCGGCGGTGTCGGAAGTCGTGATCGATACGCTCACCGGCGAATGGAAACTGCTGCGCGCCGATCTGCTGCACGACGCGGGACGTTCGATCAATCCGGCCATCGACATCGGGCAAGTGGAAGGCGGCTTCATTCAGGGCATGGGCTGGCTCACGACCGAAGAACTCTGGTGGAACCGCGACGGGCGCCTGATGACGCACGCGCCGTCCACGTACAAGATTCCCGCCGTCAGCGACACGCCCGCCGCGTTCAACGTCGCGCTCTTCCGAAGCGCCGGCAACGACAACGCCGAGCCGACGATATTCCGCTCGAAAGCCGTTGGCGAGCCGCCGCTTTTGCTGGCGTTTTCGGTGCTGCTCGCGATCCGCGCGGCGATCGCCGCCTGCGCGCCCTCGGCGAACGACGCGCCGAAGCTGCGCGCGCCCGCGACGCCCGAAGCGATTCTCGACGCGCTCGACGCGCTGAATGCGCTGAATGTGCCCGCGTTCGAGGCGCAACCCGCCGCCCCGGTAAACTAGCGCCTGCGACGACGCAAAACACGAACCACCCGGAGCCCCGACCGATGCAAGTTTGGCTGAACGACCTGCAACACCTGCTCGCGCACGGCGACGCCGCCGTGCTCGTGACGGTCGCGCGTGTCGAAGGCTCCGCGCCGCGCGAGCCGGGCACGAAGATGATCGTCACGCGCGAGGACGCCCGCTACACCATCGGCGGCGGCCATCTCGAATGGAAGGCGATCGAAACCGCCCGGCAAGTGCTGAAGGACGGCATGCACATGCAGCGCATGCGCAGGCTCGCGCGCTTCGCGCTCGGGCCGAGCCTCGGCCAGTGCTGCGGCGGCGCGGTCGTGCTGGCGTTCGAGCGGCTCGACGTATCGGATCTCAACTGGGTGACGTCGCTCGCGAAGCGCACCGCGCGCGGTCTTTCGACCGTGCGCAGCGTCTCGTTCGCGCCGATGCCCGACGCCGTCATGCTCTCCGATCCGGAACCGGGCGCGCAAGCGCCCGACTGCCTGCTTTGGGACGGCGCGGGCTTCGACGAAAGCGGCGCGCTGCTCACCGAAATCATCGCGCCGCGCGACTTCCACGTCGTGCTGTTCGGCGCGGGTCACGTCGGCGCGGCGCTCGTTCGCGTGCTCGCGACGCTGCCCTGCCAAGTGCGATGGGTCGACGAGCGCGACGCCGCGTTTCCGGCCGCGCAGTTCGTGCCGGACAACGTGACGATCGAGCCGAACGACGCGCCCGACGAAGCCGTCGACGACGCGCCGCCCAACACGTACTTCGTCGTGATGACGCACAACCATGCGGTCGATCTCGCGCTGGCCGAGCGCATTCTCGCGCGCGGCGACTTCGCGTTCTTCGGCATGATCGGCTCGCACACGAAGCGCCGGCAGTTCGAGCATCGGCTGGCGGCGCGCGGCATCGACCCCGCGCGCATGGAACGGATGGTGTGTCCGATCGGCATCGACGGCATCGTGGACAAGGCGCCGGAAGTGATCGCCGTCGCAGCGGCAGCCCAGTTGCTGCAGGCGGTGGAAGCCCACGCTCACGCGCGCGCGTCGTCGCAACAGACCGCTTGATTCAGCGAGCGGAAGCCCCAGGCATCAACATAAGAAACCAGCCCAATGAATCCCACACTCGCCGACAAGATCGCGCGCGCGCCGAAGGCGGAACTGCACATTCACATCGAAGGATCGCTCGAACCGGAACTGATTTTCGCGCTCGCCGAGCGCAACGGCGTGAAGCTCGCCTACGATTCCATCGACGCGTTGCGCGCCGCGTATGCGTTCGCCGATCTGCAGTCGTTTCTCGACATCTACTACGCGGGCGCGAGCGTCCTGCTGCACGAAGCCGATTTCTACGACATGACGATGGCCTACGTCGAGCGCGCGCTCGCCGACCACGTCACGCACGCGGAAATCTTCTTCGATCCGCAGACGCATAGCGAGCGCGGCGTCGCGATCGAAACGGTCGTCGCGGGCATCGAGCGCGCGCTCGCCGAGGGCGAAACGCGCGGCCTCACGTCGAAGCTCATTCTGTGTTTCCTGCGCCATCTTTCCGAGGAAGACGCGCTCGCGACGTATGAATCCGCGCTGCCGCTTTTCGACGCGTACCCGCATCGGCTGATCGGCGTCGGGCTGGATTCGTCGGAGCGCGGGCATCCGCCGTCGAAGTTCGAGCGCGTGTTCGCGAAGGCGCGCGAACGCGGCCTGAAGCTCGTCGCGCATGCGGGCGAGGAAGGGCCGCCCTCGTATGTGTACGAGGCGCTCGATCTCCTGAAGGTGGATCGCGTCGATCACGGCGTGCGCAGCATCGAGGACGCGGCGCTCGTCGCGCGTCTCGCGGATGCGCGCATCGCACTGACCGTCTGCCCGCTGTCGAACATCAAGCTCTGCGTGTTCGACGACATGACGAAGCACACGCTGAAGGACCTGCTGGATCAGGGCGTCGCCGTGATGATCAACTCCGACGATCCCGCGTACTTCGGCGGCTACGTCAACGCGAACTACTTTGCGATCGTCGATGCGCTGAAGCTGTCGGACCGCGAGGTCTACACGCTCCTGCGCAACAGCCTGGAAGCGTCGTTCGTGACCGACGACGAGCGCGCCGCGATGATCGCGCGCCTCGATGCGCACTGGAAGCAATAACCGCAACTGCACTACATAGAACGAAGATGGAAACCACTGCAACAACCCAACGCGACACCACCGCACTCGAACGATTCTTCGGCATTCGCGCCGCCGGCTCGCACACGAAGACCGAAATCGTCGCGGGCATCACGACGTTTCTCACGGCGATGTACATCATCGTCGTCAATCCGGGCATTCTTTCGCAGGCCGGCGTGCCGTTTCCCGCCGCGCTGACGGCAACGGTCATCGTCAGCTTTCTCGGCAGTTGCGCGATGGGCCTCTACGCGCGCAATCCGGTGCTCGTCGCGCCGGGCATGGGCATGAACGCGCTCTTCGCGTTCGTGATGGTTCACGGCGGCAAGATGCCGTGGCAAACGGCGCTCGGCTGCGTGTTCTGGGCCGGCGTCATCTTCGCGGTGCTCGCGGTGTTCAACGCGCGCAAGCTCGTCGTCGATGCGATTCCCGCCAACCTGCGGCACGCGGTGTCGTGCGGCATCGGGCTTTTCATCAGCCTGATCGGGCTCGTGAATGCGAAGTTCGTGGTCGGCGATCCGGTGACCATCGTGCATTCGGCGTCGCTCAATCCGGTCGTCATCACGTTCCTCATCGGGCTTGCGGTCACGACGATTCTCGTCGCGCGCAAAGTCACCGGCGCGCTGATGCTCGGCATCGTGTTCACGACGATCATCGCCATTCCGATCGGCCGCGTCTGGGGCGACGGCACCGCGTACTGGCCCGCCGCCATCGCCACGAAAACGCTCGTCAACTGGAACGGCCTCTTCTCCGCGCCTGACTTTTCCGGCATCTGGCAACTGGACCTGACCGGCGCGCTGAAAGTGGTCTACTGGCCGTTCATCTTCGTGATGCTGTTCACGTCGTTCTTCGACGCGCTCTCCACCTTCATGGCGATTTCCGAAGCCGGCAAGCTCTTCGACGCGAACGGCAATCCGCGCAACATCCGCCAGTCGATGATGGTCGATGCGTTCTCCGCGCTCGTCTCGGCGCCGCTCGGCACGAGTCCGGCGAACGCGTATATCGAATCGGCGGCGGGCATTTCGGCGGGCGGGCGCACGGGTCTCGTCGCGGTCGTCGCGGGCCTGTGCTTCCTGCCGTTCCTGTTCCTCTCGCCGCTGCTTTCGCTCGTGCCCGCCATCGCGACGGCGCCCGCGCTCGTGCTCGTCGGCGTGTTCATGATGGAAGCGATCACGCAGATCGAATGGCATCGCTTCGATGAAGCCATTCCCGCCTTCCTCGCGATGATCCTGATTCCGCTGACGTACTCGATCACGGATGGCGTCGCCTACGGCTTTCTCGCGTTCGTCGTGCTGAAGGCGGCGACCGGGCGCGCGAAGGAGATCAAGCCGGCGATGTGGATCATCGCGGCCTTTTCGCTGGTCCTGCTTTCGCAGCTTTAATAGAACGGAGACGTTGCACCATGACTCAGACCGCCTACCGCGCCCAGTTGCTCACCTTCCGCGAAGACCCCGCGCATGCCGCCGATGGCGCGCTCTACGAGGCCGACGGCCTGCTGATCGTCGAGGACGGCAAAGTGGTCGCGGCGGGCGCGTATGCGTCGTTGCGCGAGACGCTCGCCGCGGACGCGATCGTCCACACGATGCGCGACAAGCTCATCGTGCCGGGCTTCATCGATTCGCATATCCACTTTCCGCAGACGGACATGATCGCGTCGCCCGCGCCCGGTCTCTTGCCGTGGCTCGAGACGTACACGTTTCCGACCGAGCGCGGCTTCGAAAACCCGGCCATCGCGCGCGAGACGGCGAGCTTCTTCCTCGACGAACTGCTCGCGTGCGGCACGACGACCGCGCTCGTCTACTGCACGGTGCACAAGCAATCCGCCGACGCGTTCTTCGCGGAAAGCGACGCGCGCAATCTGCGCATGGTCGCGGGCAAGGTGCTGATGGACCGCAACTGCCCCGAGTTCCTGCGCGACACGGCGCAATCCGGCTACGACGACAGCGCCGAACTCATCGCTCGCTGGCACGGGCGCGGGCGTCAGCATTACGCGCTGACACCGCGTTTCGCGCCGACATCGACGGAAGCGCAACTGGAAGCGTGCGGCGCGCTGGCGCAAAAGCACCACGACGTGTTCATCCAGAGCCACGTCGCGGAGAACACCGACGAGATCAAGTGGGTCGAAAGCCTCTTTCCGGGGCGCCGCAGCTATCTCGATGTCTACGATCATTACGGCCTTCTGCGGCGTCGCGCGGTGTACGGTCACTGCATCTATCTCGACGATGCCGACCGTCGCCGCATGGCGGAAACGGGCGCGGTGGCGTCGCACTGCCCGACATCGAATCTCTTTCTCGGCAGCGGCCTCTTCGACTTCGAAAAAGCCGGCGCGTCGAACATGCCGGTCGCGCTCGCGACGGACGTCGGCGGCGGCACGTCCTTTTCGATGCTGCAGACGATGAACGAAGCGCACAAGGTCGCGCGCCTGACGGGGCATCACTTGAGCGCCGCGCGCATGTTCTGGCTGGCGACGACGGGCGCGGCGCAAGTGCTCGGACTCGACGACAGGATCGGCACGCTCGCGCCCGGCAGCGAAGCGGATTTCGTCGTGCTCGATCCGGCCGCGACGCCGCTGCTCGCGAGGCGCACGGCGCGGGCGGAATCGCTCGAGGAACTGTTGTTCGCGTTCGCGCTGCTCGGCGATGACCGCGCGGTGTTCGAGACGTATGCGGCTGGCCGGCGCGTGCATGAGCGGGAGCGGCGCAGGACGGCGAAGCTGGAACTGGCGGCCTGAACCGCGCACGAAATGCCCGTGAAACGCCCTTCCGACGAAGGGCGTTTTTGTTTGCCGCGCCGCTCGCGCGCGCTCATCCAAGCATGTTTTTTGCGTCTTCGCTAAGGTGCAGTCTTTCGTCCGTCATCGCGAAGATTCCCTCATGAAAGCCGCCGCGCTCATCGTTCGCCTTGCCTTGACAACCGGGCTTGCCGCCTTCGCCGCGCCCTCGCACGCGCGCGCGATCGAAGCGCAGCTCGACTGTCAGTCGAACGCGCACGACTTCATCGCGCCGCTTCAGCAGGACGGATTACTCGAGAGAAAGCCGATGCGCGTCGAGGCGAATTCGGTCAACGCGTTCAAGCCGGTCAAGGGCGCGACGCTCACGGCCTACGGCTTCAAGGTGTACGTGCTGGTCGCGTATGAGAAGAACGATCCGCTCTTTCGGCAGGGCAAAGGCGAGCCGATCGGCGATTCGGCCTACGGCGCGGTCGTCTGGGGCAGCGACGACGCCGTCGAAGAAAAGGTGCGCGAGGCGGGCAGCGACGCGGTCGTGCACCACGTCGCGCCCTTCATTACCGCGATCTTCTGCAAGCGCGACTAGGCCAGCAATTGCGCCACCGACGCGACGAGGCGATCCATGTCGCTTGCGTCGAGCGCGCCCATCGTCGAAATGCGGAACAGCGTCTTCGACAAGCCGCCCTGACCTGCATAGATCACGAAGCCCTTCTGTTTCAGCGCGTCGTGCAGCGTCTCGTAGCCGACGCCCGCGGGCAGCCGGTATGCGCGCAGCACGACCGACGATTCTTCCGCCGGCAACGCGCTCTCGATGCCGAGCGCGGCGAATCCCGCGCGAACCTGCTCCGCGAGCGCCGCATAGCGCCGATGCCGCGCGCGCCAGCCGCCTTCGTCCTCGAATTCGCGCAGCGCCTCGACCAGCGCGTAGTACGCGTGAACCGACGGCGTGAACGGCGTGTTGCGCTCGTCCTGCAGCTTCGCGAGCCGCGCGATGCCGAGGTAATACGTGCGGCTCGCGGCCTTCTGCAACGCGTCGCGCCGCGCGATCACGAAGGCCGCGCCCGGCACGCCGTGCAGACACTTGTTCGCCGTCGCCGCCGCCGCGACGATGCCGCCGCCATCGAAATCGAGCGCTTCCGCGCCGAAGCTGCTGACGGCATCGACGAGCAAGCCCACGCCGCGTTCCGCGCACGCGCGCGAGAGCGCATCGAGCGGATTCAGGCGGCCGGTCGTGGTTTCGTGATGAATCATCGCGACGTGCGTGAACGCCTTCCGGTCGATCAACGCGAGGATCGCATCGATGTCCGGCGCCTGCATCCAGTCGTATTTCGCGACTTCATGCTCGATGCCGTACTGCTTCGCGATCTGCGCGATGCGGTCGCCATACACGCCGTTTTCCACGACGAGCAGCCGCCCGCCTTCCGGCACGATGCCCGCGACCATGCTTTCGACGGCGGCGGTGCCCGAGCCCGTCATCAGCACCGCGGTCCACTTCGCGGAATCGAGTTCGTAGGCCGCGACGAGGCGCGCTCTCGCTTCGTCCTGAAGGTCGAAGAACTCGGGTTCGCGGTGGCAGAGATCAGGCCGCAGAAGGCTGTTGCGCACGCGTTCGGTGAGCGTGACGGGACCGGGATTGAGCAGCAGCATCAGCGTTCTCCGATGTGTCGTTGCAGGCGCGCGCGCACGTCTTCCGGCGTGATTTTCGGGCGCGGCAGGTCGGCGGGCGTGCCGGTCCTGATCGACAGACGCGCGAAACGCGCGCCTTCCACGCCGCGCGCTTCGAAGAGACGATCGATCACGCCGATGTCGTCGCCATCGAGCGCGAGCGCGTACCCGCACGCCGACGCCACGGACGCGAAATCGACGCCGCGCGAGACGGTCGCCTGTCCGCCGGTCGATTCGTGCGCGCCGTTGTCGAGCAGCAGATGAACGAGGTTCGACGGGCCATAAGCGCCGAGCGTCGAGAACACGCCCATGCGCATCAATGCGGCGCCGTCGCCATCGAGCGCGACGACGGTCAGATCAGGCCGCGAGAGCGCGAGGCCGAGCGCCATCGGCGTGACGCAGCCCATCGAGCCGACGAGATAAAGCTGATTCTCGCGATCGTCGATGGCGTAGAGTTCGCGTCCGCAGAAGCCCGTCGATGCGAGCACGACCGTCAAATCCTTCGGCGTCCGGGCGATCACGCGTTCGAGCGCATCGTGCCGCGTCACGCGCTCGCCCGCGAATCGCGCGACTCGCGCCGCTTCGTTCGACGAACGCACGCCCGAAAGCCCGGTCTTCTTCAGCGCGTAGGGCGCGACGCTGCCCTTTTGCATGACGAGCGCATACGGGCGGCCGGTGCTGTCCATGTAGTGCGTCGCGCGATCGAGCGCCCGACCGATGGCCGCGCTCTCCGTCGGAAACAGCTCCCACGGAACGTCCATCGTGTCGAGCATCTTCGGCGTGATCGGGCCCATCAGCGCGTGCTGCGGTTCATCGGCGACGCCCGGCTGACCGCGCCACGTCACGATCAGAAGCTGCGGCAGGCGAAACGTCCAGGTCAGCGACGTGAGCGGGCTCACCGCATTGCCGAGGCCGGAGTTCTGCATCATCGCGATGCCGCGGCGCTTGCCACTGCCTCCCAATGCGACGCCTGCAATGAGCGCGACGGCATCGCCTTCATTGGCCGCCGACACGTAATGCAGCGATTCGTCCTGCAGCACGTAGTTGATGAACGGCGTGAGAAACGAGCACGGCACGCCCGCATACCAGTCGAAACCGCGCGAGCGCGCCGCTTCGACGAATTCGGCGGCTTCAATCACGCGCGCTCTCCGTTCCGATCGGCGTTTGGCCGTGCGCGAAATCGCCCGCGCGGCGGAAGTCGTCGAGATCGTTCACGCCGCGCCAGTGTCCGTGCACGTATTGCACTTCGATCTTCTCGCCCGCCGCGACGAGCGCGTTGAGCAACGCGGCCATGTCGAGCGTGTCGAAGTCCGGCCGCTGCCCAAGCTGCGCGAGCGCGGCGAGAAGCCGCTCGCGCGCGGCGGCGCGCACGTTGATGAGACCCATCCAGCGGCCCTGCGGCGCGCGTCCTTCGGCGAGCGTTTGCCCCGCGCCGACGACGCTTGCGAGCCACACCTTCTGCCCGAAGAGCGCGCGGTCGTCGGCATTCGAGCAATAGGCGAAATCGGTGGCGGAAGCGCCCGCTTGCGGCGCCTGCGACGAATCGACCACGACGCAGAAATCGCTTTCGGATTCCACGAGATCGCGCAGGATGTAGCTGCGAAACAGCAAGTCGCCGTAGGAGAGAACCGTATCGCCGGCGATGTGTTTCGCCGCGCACGCGAGCGACGCGAGTTCGCCAGTGGATTCGTGCTTCTCGTTGACGACGAGGCGCACGCCGGACGTATCGATCGCGTCGGCGCGATAACCGCCGACCACGGTGATGTCGTTGATGCCTTCCTTCTTGAACGCCTCGACGAGATGGCGCAGGAGCGGCTTGCCCGCGACCGGCAGCATCACCTTCGGACGATCCGCCGTCAGCACCTCCAGCCCCGCGCCGCGGCTCGCCGCGAGCACGACCGCGCTGCGCTTCTCGTTCGCCGCCGTCAGATAGATGTTTTCGGCGGCCGAGTATTCGTCGGCGTCCTGCAGGCGGAAAATCTCGTTCACCGGCGCGATGCGGTCTTCCACGTTGACGAGCGTCTCGCTGTCGTGAATTTCCTTCGCGATCGCCTGCATCGCCGAAACCGAGCCGCGAATCAGGTGATTCGCCCAGATCACGCAACTGATGCCCGCCTGACGGAACACGTCGGTCGGCGTGCTGTAGTACTTCGTCGGCACGATGACGAGTGGCCCGCGCCCCGCCCATTCGCGCGCGAACGTGAGGATTTCGTCCGGCTTCGAGAGCTTGCTGTGGATCAGGATGGCGTCCGCGCCCGCCTGACGGTAGGCTTCCGCGCGCTTGAGCGCCTCTTCCATGCCCCAGCCGGCGATCAGCGCTTCCACGCGCGCGACGATCGAGAAATTGGGATCGCTCTGCGAATCCTTGCCCGCCTTGATCTTGCCGCAGAATTCGTCCATGTCGGCAAGCGGCTGCGCTTCGCCGTTGATAAAGCTGTTGGTCTTCGGAAACTGCTTGTCCTCGATGCACACGCCCGCGATGCCGCGCTGCTCCAGCTTTCTCACGAGCCGCCGCACGTTGTTGAAGTTGCCGTAGCCGGTGTCGCCGTCGAGCAGGATCGGAAGATCGCTCGCGTCGGCCATGAATTCGAGGTTGTCGACGACTTGCGTCCAGCTCGCCTCGTTGTTGTCGCGCACGCCGAATTGCGCGGAAATCGAGAGGCCCGAGCCCCAGATCGCCTTGAAGCCCGCTTCCTTCACGATGCGCGCGGAAATGCCGTTGTGCGCTTCCATCAGGAATTCGAGGCGGTTGCTTTGCAGCATTTCGCGCAGGCGCAGCGTGCGCGAGTAGCCGACGGGAAGTTGCGTGAGTGCGTTCATTGTTGCGATGCTCCTGCGAACTGACGCAGCGCATGCAATTGCGGCAGCACTTCGTCGGCCGCGCGCGTCACGTCGTTCTGAAAGTCGATTTCGATCCACGGTGCGCCGGTCACGTCGGCGATATCGAACACGTGGCCCTTTTCCAGCAACAGGTCGCGCACCGCTTCTTCGTGCGGCATCTTGGCGCGCCCCGTTTGCACGTAATCCGCGACGATATCGGCAAGACGCGCGGCCGTCTTTTCGTCGAAGCGAAAGAAGCCGACCGATTCGCCGATGGTGTCGAACTTCAGACCTGCCGCGACCTGCTTGCGCAATTCGACCGGCACGCCGTTCTCGACGCACAGTTTCACCGGCTCGTCGCCGGCTTCGAAGTCGCGGTCGATCAGAAGCCGGTTCACGGCGCCGCCCGCAACCAGCGGCTCGATGATGCGCTCGTCGTACAGCACGTCGGCGTCCATCAGGAGCACGTCGCCGCCGCGCGTCATCGCATCGCGCGCGGTATGCACGGACAGCACGCTGCCGAGCGTGAATTCGTCGTTCACGACGATCTCGCTCTTCGGCTTCCAGTCGATCGACGCGAGTTCCGCTTCGATCTGCTCGTGCTTGAAGCCGGTCACGAAGACGATTTCATCGACGCCGGCGGCCTTCAGGAAATGCAGATGACGCTCGAGCAGCGAAGCGTCGCCGAAGCGCAGCAGGCATTTGGGCTTTTGCTGGCCTTCGGGCTGAACGAGGCGCAAACCCATCCCGGCCGCAAGAATAATTGCGCGCATGGTTGTTTTTCCCTTCGAGGGTGTATCAGTCGATTTCCGGCACGCGCGCGAGACGACGGCGCTGCCAGCCTTTTTCAACGAAATGCAGATAGACGATGCCCGGCACGCCGAGCAGCAGTTCGCGGGCGCGCTTCGCGAGCGACAACGCGAGCGCCGCTTCCGGAGGCAAGCCGACGAGCCGCGCGAGCAGCAGATAGCCGCCCTCCTGCACGCCGAGCGATCCGGGAATCGCGAAAGCCGCGCCGCGAATCGCCTGGCCGAGACTTTCGAGCAACAGCGCTTCCGTCCATCCGACCGGATGCCCGAGCACATTCAGCGCGAGCCAGACTTCGCCCGTGCCGACGATCCATCCGACGAGACTCAGGCCGAAGCTCGCCGCCACTTTGCCGCGTTCGCGATACAGCGCGTGCACGGCGGTATCGACGGCTTCGGCGCGCGTGACGAGCGAGGACCAGTCGCGCTTTTTCGAGAAGCGCGCGGCGACGCCGGATGCAAAGCGCATCGCGCGGCCGAACAGACCGCGCCGCTGCGCGAGATAGAAGCCGAAGATCATTGCGCCGATCACGCCGACGACCGCGAGCACCGCGATCGCCACGACCGTCGACGAGCCGCCCGCCGCGTAGTCCGTGAGCAGCACGACGCCCGTGAGCGCGAAGAGCAGTTGCGCGACGGTCTGCATCGTCGTGCTGACGGTGATGACGGCGGCGGCGTCGCGCGCGCGCATGCCGCGCTGCGAAAGATGGCGGACCATCAGCATCGGCCCGCCGATTTGTCCGGCGGGCATGAGGCTATTTACCGATTCGCCCGCCCAGCGCGCGAGCAGCGCATCGCGCAGCGTGACATCGCGTTCGCGGCGCGCGAAGAGCACGCTGATGGCGGCGGCGTCGAGCAGAAGCGGCGCGAAGTGGAACGCCGCGACCGCGAGCAGGCCCCAGCCCGCGGCGGCGAGCGTCGATACGACCGAGCCGAAGCCTTGCCAGCCGAGCAGCGCGATGAAGAGCACCACGCCGACCGACAGCAGCAACGTACCGGCGCGGCTCATGCCTGTCCGTTCTTGCCGCCTTTGCGGCGAAAGACCTGCCTGAAGCCGAAGTAGGCGATCGAATCCTTCATGTTCGAGATAAAGCGCTGGAACGGCCGCATGTCGGGGTTCGTCACGTACTCGAACGTGAGCGACACGCGCATCTCGTTTTCGCCCAACGGCGTCACGCGGTGGCGCAGTTTGTCGCCGTCGAAAAACACCAGCGCGCCCGGCGGATACTGCACCGACCCCGGCTCGGCCGGCACGTTCGGCGTGCGCGTGTGCAGTTCGTAGTCGAGCCGGCAGGAGGAATCGTCGACGACGCCGAGCAGCATCGTGTAGCGGCGGCCGTTGTAATACGACGTGTCGTAATGCCAGCCGATGTGGTCGCCGGGACGCGTGTAGAAATAGAGCGCGTAGGCGTGCGGATCGTCTTCGGGCGAAAGCTGCAGCTTGTCGCCGCTGATCGCTTCGAGCCACTTGATGAGCGCTTCCGAGCGATACAGATCCGCGATGAACGGCGCGAGCTTGTCGAGCGTGTGGCGGCTCACGCTGCCGCCCGCTTTGTGCCCCGGCAGATAGTTGCGGTTGACGGCAGGCGTCACCGCGTGGACCGCCGCGATCAGGCGCTCGGTGAATTCGCGCGGAAGGAAGTCGTCGAGATAGAGAAAGGAGCCTTGCTTCTCGTAGTCGCCGTGGAGCTTGGGCGTTGGCAGCGTGGCGAAGCGTGCGCCGAGCGTCGCGTCGATTTCGCGCGGCGACGGACGCGTCGACGTGCTTGCCCGAGGAAGGTCGTTGACCGGAATTGCCGTATCGCTCATCTCACCGCCTGAAAATCGTTGCCGTCCTTGCCGCGCGCGGTCTGCGCCGTGTTCATCGTTTGGTTCATCATGCTTTTCGCCACTTCCTCGCGCACGCGCCGCAGAACGCGCCGGTAATCCAGCACCACGTAGAGCGCGAACAAGGGCGCGCCGATGGCCGCCGCGACGAGAAACGGCGTCATGCCGTTCAGCACGGTCACGAGCGGCAGCAGATACAGCACGTCTTCGGTTTCGAAGCCGCCCATCGAAGCCTGCTTGGTGCCGGACTTGCCGACCATCGACTCGATGCGCATGCGCAGGAAGAAAATCAGCGCGACGGCGACGCCCGCGATGCCGCCGAGCCACTGCGCAGCCGCCGCGAACGACGGATGATGCGCCGCCACGTAAAAACCGATGCCGGCGAAGAGCAGCACGGTCACGAGCGCATCCGACGCGAGGTCGTAGAAGTGCCCGATCTTGCTCGACTGACCGCTGATGCGCGCGAGCTCGCCGTCCGTGTGATCGACGAAATTGGACAGCGCGATCAGCAACGCGCCGACGGTGCAAAGCCAGAATTCGCCGAGCGACAGATAGTACGCACCCGCCAGGCCGATGGCGAGGCGAACGGTCGTCAGATGGTTCGGCGTAATCGGGGTGCCGACGAGCGGCGTGACGAGGCGGCGGGCAAGCCGCGCGTCCCATGTGGCGGGCTCGGGAACGGCTTGCGGATGGGGCGGACACGGTTTTGTCATGACCGCGAATATATCGCTAATTGCGGGGGGCTGCACATCGCGCGGCTGGCTCGCGGCGCGGCAAAACGACCCCGCGAGGCGCGCGGGCGAAGGCCCCGGCGCCATCGGCCGCGCGGTTCACTCGGCCGTCTTCGGCTGCGCCGCCGCGCCCGGATTCGTACCGAGCGATGCCGCCGTTTCGTTGCCGACGCCGCCCGTCTTGTCGAGGGGCAGCGTCACCGTGCGCACCGTGCCGTTGCCGAGCGGAAAGTCCGCGAGCGCGCTGCGCGCGAGATACGGCATCGCGCGATAAAGCGACGCGTCTTCCGTCGAATTCACGGCGCTCACCTTGTAGACCTCGCGGCCGGTCGCGCGCTCGGTCATGCGAATCTGCAGCGCGTGAACGTAGATCGGGTAGCTCTGATCGACGTAGCCCGCCGGCATCCACGGACCGTATGGGCCGATCCCGCCCCACGGCCCCCAGAACGGGCGGCCGTAGTAGCCGTACATCGGCCAGGGATCGTAATAGACCGGCTGGCGCACGGTCATGATGTCGCCGCGAACCGAATACGCGAGCGCGACTTCATAGCGCGCGCTCGCCGGCGGCGCCTGTCTGAACGCGTACTTCGCCAGTTCGCTCGCGACGAGGGTTTCGTAAGTCGTCTGCTCAATGCTGTTTTGCTGCTCGTCGCGGCGCGTGAAAGCGTAAGTGCGCGTGGCGTCGCTGCCGGACCAGTCGGAGAAGGCCGTCACCTGCGTCTGCACGTAAGTCGTGCAGCCAGCGAGCCACAGCGCGCCGAGCATGCAAACCGCTGCGCGGAGCGCGCGGCATCGAAAGATGGAAAGCGTCGGGAAGTTCATCGTCATCCTCACTGCGTTCGCCGCTCTTTTCAGTTATAGATAGCGCCGAGTACGCCAGGCTCACGATCCGCAAGCGTTTTGTACAATGGTTCGACCTGCCGCGCCCGCATTCGTTGCCTGAGCCCACGCAACGAATGCCACGCGCCGCCAATCCACTTCGAAGATCCCGCCATGTCCAACACGACCGCACCGACCGCATCCGCTGTTATCCGCCGCGAGGACTACACGCCGCCTGCCTTTCTGATCGATTCGGTCGCGCTCGAGTTCGACCTCGTGCCGTCGCGCACGGTTGTCAAGAACACGATGCGCCTGCGCCGCAATCCCGACGCAACCGGCGACGCCGCCCGCCTCGAACTGATAGGCGAGCAGCTCGAATTCGTGAGCGCGGCGATCGACGGCGTGGCGCACGCGGATGTCCGTGTCAGCGAAAACGGCTTGTCTATCGGCAATATTCCCGGCGATACATTCGAACTCGTCATCGAAAGCATCTGCAATCCGGAGCGCAACACCACGCTCTCGGGCCTTTATGTGTCGAGCGGCAACTTCTTCACGCAATGCGAGGCGGAAGGTTTCCGGCGCATCACGTATTTCCTCGACAGGCCGGACGTGATGGCCACCTACACCGTCACACTGCGCGCGGACAAGGCGGCGTATCCGGTGCTGCTCTCGAACGGCAATCTGATCGAGGAAGGCGAATTACCCGATGGCCGTCACTTCGCCAAATGGGAAGACCCGTTCAAGAAGCCGAGTTACCTTTTCGCGCTCGTCGCGGGCAAGCTCGTCGCGCTCGAGGAGCGCATCACGACCGGCTCGGGCAAGGAAAAGCTGCTGCAAGTCTGGGTCGAGGAACACGACATCGACAAGACGCGCCACGCGATGGATTCGCTCATCCATTCGATTCGCTGGGACGAAACGCGCTTCGGGCTGGAGCTGGATCTCGACCGTTTCATGATCGTCGCGGTCGGCGATTTCAACATGGGCGCGATGGAGAACAAGGGCCTCAACATCTTCAATACGAAGTACGTGCTGGCAAACCCCGAAACCGCGACCGACACGGACTTCTCGAACATCGAGGCGGTGGTCGGCCACGAGTATTTCCATAATTGGACGGGCAACCGCGTCACCTGCCGCGACTGGTTCCAGTTGAGCCTGAAGGAAGGCCTGACCGTGTTCCGCGACCAGGAATTCTCCGCCGACATGGCCGCCGGCGACGCCGAAGGCGCGGCGAGCGCGGCCGCGCGCGCGACCAAGCGCATCGAGGACGTGCGCGTGCTGCGCCAGATGCAGTTCGCCGAGGACGCCGGCCCGATGGCGCATCCCGTGCGCCCGGAAAGCTACGTCGAGATCAACAATTTCTACACGATGACCGTCTACGAGAAAGGCTCGGAAGTCGTGCGGATGTATCAGACGCTCTTCGGGCGCGACGGCTTCAGGCGCGGCATGGACCTCTACTTCCAGCGTCACGACGGCCAGGCCGTCACCTGCGACGACTTCCGTCAGGCGATGGCCGATGCGAACCATCGCGATCTCGCGCAGTACGAGCGCTGGTACAGCCAGGCAGGCACGCCGCGCGTGACGGTCCGCGCATCCTACGACGCCGCCGCGAAACGCTATACGCTCACGCTCGCGCAAGGCTACGGCGAGACATCGGAAGCCGCGCGCGTCACGCAGAAAGGCCCGCTGCTGATTCCGTTCGCGGTCGGTCTGATCGGCGCGAACGGCGCGGACCTGCCGCTGCGTCTCGAAGGCGAGAAGGAGCCGGGCGGCACGACGCGCGTGCTCGAATTCACCGAGCGCGAGCAGTCGTTCAGCTTCGTCGACGTGGAGGAAGCGCCGTTGCCGTCGCTTCTGCGCAATTTCTCGGCGCCGGTGATCGTCGAATTCGACTATACGAACGAGCAGCTCGCGTTTCTGCTCGCGCACGACAGCGACCCCTTCAATCGCTGGGAAGCCGGCCAGCGCCTTGCCACGCGCGAGCTGCTCGCGCTCGCCGGGCGCGCGGCGAAGGGCGCGGCGCTTTCCATCGACGACGAAGTGATCGCGGCATTCGCCCGCGTTCTCGACGACACGACGCTCACGCCCGCGTTCCGCGAACTCGCGCTGATGCTGCCGTCGGAAAGCTATCTCGCGGAGCAGATGGCCGTGTCCGATCCGGCCGCCGTCCACGCGGCGCGCGTGTTCATGAACCGCCGCCTCGCGTCGCAGTTGCGCGACAAGTGGCTCGCGCTCTACGAGGCGAACCGGACGCCGGGCGAATATCGTCCGACGCCGGAAGACGCGGGCAAGCGCGCGCTCAGGAACCTCGCCCTCGCCTATCTGAGCCAGCTCGACGATCCGGCCGATGCCGTGCGCCTCGCGCAGAAACAGTACGACGCCGCGAACAATATGACCGACCGCTCGGCGGCGCTTTCGGCGCTGCTGCTCGCGAGCGCCAATCCCAACGCCGACTCCGGCTCCGACGCGAACGCCGCCGATGCCGCGCTCGAGGACTTCTACCGCCGCTTCGAGAAGGAAGCGCTCGTCGTCGACAAGTGGTTCGCGCTCCAGGCGACGCAGCGCGGCGGCCCGAAGCGCAACGTCATCGAGATCGTGCGCAAGCTGATGCAGCATCCCGCGTTCACGCTCAAGAACCCGAACCGCGCGCGCTCGCTGATTTTCAGCTTCTGCAGCGGCAACCCGGCGCAGTTCCATGCCGTCGATGGTTCCGGCTACGCGTTCTGGGCCGAACAGGTCATCGCGCTCGACGCGCTGAATCCGCAAGTCGCCGCGCGGCTCGCACGCGGGCTGGAAATGTGGCGGCGCTTCACGCCGGCCTTGCGCGAGAAAATGCACGCGGCGCTCACCGAAGTCGCGTCGAAGGCGAAATCGCGGGACGTGCGCGAAGTCGTGGAGAAGGCGCTCGCGGCGTAACCCTTGTTTCGTCGAGCTTTTTTGCCGCCCGGCGGCCGCCGCGCGACGCTCGCGCGGCGGCCGTTCTTGCTTATGGCGG
This sequence comes from Caballeronia sp. Lep1P3, assembly GCF_022879595.1. Lineage (NCBI taxonomy): Bacteria > Pseudomonadati > Pseudomonadota > Betaproteobacteria > Burkholderiales > Burkholderiaceae > Caballeronia > Caballeronia sp. Lep1P3. Next base: position 2,219,130 of record NZ_CP084265.1, read on the forward strand.
ATGCCGTGACACGGGGGCGTCAGGTGCAACGGTTAGAATCGTGAATATTCGTCTAACGCTCACGGAGCCCAGCATGTCCTCCATTTCCAGCCGTACCACGCTCACGAAATATCTGATCGAGCAGCAGCGCGAACATCAGAACTTGCCGGCCGACTTGCGTCTTTTGATCGAAGTCGTCGCGCGTGCCTGCAAGCAGATCGGCTATCAGGTGAGCAAAGGTGCGCTCGGCGACGCGCTCGGCTCGGCCGGCAGCGAAAACGTGCAGGGCGAAGTGCAGAAGAAGCTCGACGTGCTGTCGAACGAGATCCTGCTCGAAGCCAACGAATGGGGCGGCAATCTGGCCGCGATGGCATCGGAGGAAATGGAAAAGATTTTTCCGATCCCCAACCGCTATCCGAAGGGCAACTATCTGCTGACGTTCGATCCGCTCGACGGCTCGTCGAACATCGACGTGAACGTGTCGATCGGCACCATCTTCTCCGTGCTGCGCTGCCCGGACGGTGCGGAGCCGACCGAAGAGGCGTTCATGCAGCCGGGTTCGGAGCAAGTCGCGGCCGGCTATGCGGTCTATGGCCCGCAGACCGTGCTCGTGCTGACGACCGGCAACGGCGTGAACTGCTTCACGCTCGACCGCGAACTCGGCTCCTGGGTGCTCACTCAGCGCGACATGCAGATTCCCACCGAGACGCGCGAATACGCGATCAACGCGTCGAATAGCCGGCACTGGTACGAGCCGGTGCAGCGCTATATCGGCGAACTCAATGACGGTAAGGACGGCCCGCGCAAGGACGACTTCAACATGCGCTGGATCGCGTCGATGGTCGCGGACGTGCACCGCATCCTGAACCGCGGCGGCATCTTCATGTACCCCGCCGACAAGCGCGACCCGTCGAAGCCCGGCAAGCTGCGCCTGATGTACGAAGCAAATCCGATGGCGTTCATCGTCGAGCAGGCGGGCGGCGCGGCGACCAACGGCGAACAGCGCATTCTCGATATCGTGCCGACGAGCCTGCATCAGCGCGTGGCCGTGTTCCTGGGATCGAAGAACGAGGTCGATCGCGTGACCCGCTACCATCTCGAAAAGAAAATTTGATTCAGCCTATTGCCAAATCGGGAATGCGGTCGCTATAATCTTGTTTCTCTGATGCCGGAATAGCTCAGACGGTAGAGCAGCGCATTCGTAATGCGAAGGTCGGGGGTTCGATTCCTCTTTCCGGCACCACATGATTCAGCACCAAACAAAAACCCGCGTTCATGCAAATGACGCGGGTTTTTGCTTTCCTGTCGTTCAAGCTGCACGTCCTGTCTTTTCGCAACGCACCGAACGTTCGCTCGCCGCACAACGTTCGCTCGCGTTTCTGCGAAACAAGTTCGATCAACTTCCCTTCTCTTCGTGAATTGCCCTGTTGTGTGCGGTTTCGTACCCGACAAACGCTTTTTTGCTTCGCAGCAGGAAGCGTCAACGAAGGTTTCCCGGTATCGTTATACCTATAGAGGAAAGGTTGATTCTGCGATGCGCGCAGCCTCGCAGCCAGGCGCCACGCGGCTTCTGGGCCGTCAGCGAACTGGCTGCGGCGCGCAGTTTTTGCTAAAACTAAGGTAAAGGCGCAGAACTTCGAACCGCAATTTACCGACGTCAGTACGAACGATCATGCACGCTGCGTATCCGCGCGCATTTTGGCTCAAGCAGACGCACAGCCGATCCGATAACGCATAAAGCACAGGAATGAACGTTACGGTCGATGCAGTGCAACGGCGCAAACCACGCAGCGCGCATTGGCCAGCATGACAAATGTCGATGTCACCCGAGGAGAAAATCATGGACGCTAAACCGACGAAGATCCCGACGCCCGACAAAGTGCATTGTCCGGACCCGGAACCGGTGGCGGTCGAGTTCCTCGCAACCGAGCTGCCCGAGCATGTGCGCGCGTTCTTCGACGAACAGCGCAGGTCCGGTTCGATGAGCTGATCGCGCACGCGCTGACTCCGCTGACTCACTCCGCCGCCGTCGTGACAACGACGCCCGCTGCGCGCCGCGCGCACGGACTCCACAGTCCGCATCTGGCACACGCCACGATGCAGCGCGCGCGCTCGTCCTGAACCTGGAACGCAGCCGGGTCATCGCCCGGCTCGCCTCCGCTCTTCTTCTGCGCTTCGTTCCCTTCGATCGCCGGCAAGCGTGCGCTATGCTGCCGCTTTGCCTCGGAACGCCTCGACGATGCATCCTTCATCGACCATTCAGCAACGATCGGGCCGCGCGTTGCGCGCATTGGCCGCCGCATCAGCGCTGCTCATCGCACTGACAACGCCCGCCCACGCCGACGGCGACGACACCGCCTTCACCAATCTGATCGCGCTGGTCTCGCAACGGCTTGCGCTCGCCGAGCCCGTCGCGCGCTGGAAATGGGCTCGCCATGAGCCGATCACCGACGCGCCCCGCGAAAACGCGCTGCTCGGACAGGTTCGCGAGCGGGCGCGCGCGACGCAGGTCGATCCCGAGTTCGCGCAACAGTTCTTCCAAGGTCAGATCGACGCGAGCAAGGACGTGCAGAACGCACTTTTCGCGAACTGGCGCGCGCTCAGGGCCGCGCCGGAAGGCACGCCGCCGGACCTCGCGAACGACACGCGCCCGAAACTCGACCGACTTACGCGCTCGCTCCTGAGCGCGCTCGCGCAAGTGGAACCGATCCGGCATGCCGACGATTGCCCGCTGCGCCTCGCGGACAGTCTCGCGCGATGGAAACACGTCACCCGCTACGACTCGTCGATGAACGCGCCGCTCACGCGTGCGCTGTCGCATGTGTGCGCGAGCGGCGGCGTCGGCGCTATCGGCTGATTCAGAAGGCCGCGTGCGCCGGCGCGTCGAGCGTCAGGGGCGTGAACGCGAGCCCGCGCGCGAGACGCTCGGCCAGAATACGGTACGTGGCGAGATCGAACGACGCCGGATTCGCGCTCGCCGGGAGCGCGAGCGCATCGGACAACGCGGCGACGGTGCCGAGATACTGCCACCTGTCGATGACGTGAAACGCGCGCTCGCCGGTTGCGGCGTCGCGTTCCTCGATCGCGATGGCGCCCGCATGCAGCCACGGAGCGCCGCGCGCATCGCCGGGGCGCGACTTCGGCGCGCGGTTGAGCGCGGGCCGCACTGCCGCGGTCAGTTGCGCTTCGGCAAGCAGCGCGCCGATCTCGCCGCCCGTCGCCCTCCATTCGACGCGCCTCACGAGCGCGGCGAGGCGCAAATCCTTCGCGGAACGCCGCGGCCCGGTCAGATGCGAGCGAACGCGCTGACGCAATCGCACGCTGCGGCCGACGTAGAGCGGTGCGTCGTCGTCGCCGTAAAACACGTAGACGCCGCAGCCGGCCGGAATACGCTCGATCGTCTCCTCGTCGATATGAGCCGCAAGCTGAAACCGGCGCATCACCCGCTCCACGTGCGCGCGGACTAGTTCCGGCGCGTGCGCGCGATGCAGGTGCTGCCAGAATTGCCACAGTAGATCGGCGTCCGCGAGCGCGCGATGCCGCGCGGACGGCACGAGCGCGTGCCGTTCCACGAGCGCATCGAGGCCGTGGCGCGTCTCGGCCGGATAGACCGCGCGCGAGAGCTGGACCGTGCAGAGCACGTCGGGTACGAAGCGCATGCCGATGCGCTTGAATTCGCCCTTCAGGAAACCGTGGTCGAAGTGCGCGTTATGCGCGACGAAGAGCCGCCCGTTCATCCGGTCGAGCAGATCGGCCGCGAGTTCCTCGAAAGTGGGCGCGTTGCGCACCATGGCGTCGTCGATGCCGGTCAGTTGCTGGACGAACGCGGGAATCGGCTTCTGCGGATTGACGAGCGACGTCCACTGCGAGACGCCCTGCGGCCCCGCCTCGACGATCCCGATTTCGGTGATGCGATCGACGCCGAACGTGCCTCCGGTAGTTTCGAGATCGACGAAAACGAGCGGCGCGGGAGGCAGTGCGAGTTGAGCAGGAAGGTCGGCGTGCATCTTCAAAAGGCGGGGATTGCGGCGGATTCGATTGTCGTCCGACGGCGATTCGGGATTGCCCATTCTAACGCAGGCGGGTTTTGCCGGTGAGCGCGACGTGCGATTGTTCGCCGTGAATGTTTGCGCTCGCGGTATCGGTGGTTTCACGGATTCTCAATCGATTTATGCGGATTTAAGTCGTGCGGGATGCGCCTGTTTCGCATCGATATAAATGCGGTGTGCACGCAATCTGGGAAAACCCCGACCTTTATTTGCTCTTTACGGGGATTTTTGTCGTGCTAAGGCCGCGACGCAGAGCCGAGGCTTGAGACCGAGGGCCCGCGCGGCTGACCAGCGACGCGCCCGCGCGCGCTGGCCCGTGGCGCGCCGCCTGCAGGCGGGGGAGCGGGAAACGCTGTTCCCGAATCCGCGTTAGCAATGTTATTGATTTTGACGGCGGCTTTCGAAAGCGCGAACTGGATCTTATATATCTCAAAGTACATCGCTATTATCGCCGATAATTCCGGAATGCGTTCAAACGACGCGTATCAACTTGACTTGACCAATTGCACCGAAATAATCGGCGCACATAAGAACTTAATAGCCGGACACAGAGAGTCCCTCCACGAATATTTCATGCGCATTGAACGATTGCCCGCGCGAACCTTTAAAGATGTCGTCGCGGACTAATAAGGACTTAATCTCACCGTTCACAATCAGCAAAATCCATTCTTTATGGCGGAAATCGTCGAACGAGTCGCATCTCGCGTCCGGGCACGCCGGCCCGCCATCAGCGCGCGCCCCGCCAGCAGCGGCTCTCGCCCCGTGCTCAAGGCGAAAAAAAAGCGCGACCGGGAAGTCGCGCTGACAAAGTTTGGAGATCTTTTCCGTCAACGAAAAAGTCTGCTTCGGAAAGCAGAAATGGCAGTATAGCCACTCGCGTCCGCAATAATTACCATTAGAACGCGCAAACTTCTTTTTCACAAATCTCAACAATCGACGCTTTGGGCATTCGCCGATTCCATACGCGCTTCTATCGTGTCGCACGAGCGCAACGCAGTTCTGTTGACACTGCGCTGCTTACGTCTTTATTCGCCCATAAACCTTTGTATATAAAGAAAAAACAGCGCGCATTCAATCATTGCTGATCGGAGAATGATTTATTGCGTAAAGTGGAACGTCCCATCTGTAACGCCGTCTTTACACTTCGTCTGGTCCGGAAACAAATGTGTCGCGGTGTCACGGACACATTGCTCCTCGAACGCGCCCTCTCGCAGCGCGTCGCAGCGGGGTTTCCTCAAAGCCTGGGTTCCTTAGGCCCAATCTGCTCTCGGAGTTACAAAGATGAAAAAGACTCTCATGGTCGCCGCCCTCACGGGCGTTTTCGCTACCGCCGCCCATGCGCAAAGCAGCGTCACGCTGTACGGCCTGATCGATGCGGGCATCACCTACACGAACAACCAGGGTGGCCACAGCAACTGGAAAGAGACGAGCGGCTCGGTGAACGGCAGCCGTTGGGGCTTGCGCGGCGCTGAGGACCTCGGCGGCGGCCTGAAGGCAATCTTCACGTTGGAAAACGGCTTCAGCATCGCGAACGGCACGCTGGGTCAAGGTGGTCGCGAGTTCGGCCGTCAGGCTTTCGTCGGTCTGTCGAGCAACCAGTTCGGCGCAGTGACCCTCGGCCGTCAATATGACTCCGTGGTCGACTTCCTCGGGCCTCTGGCTCTGACGGGCACGCAATACGGCGGCACGCAGTTCGCTCACCCGTTCGACAACGACAACCTCGACAACACGTTCCGCGTCAACAACTCGGTCAAGTACACGAGCGCGAACTACGCCGGCTTCAAGCTCGGCGCGCAGTACGGCTTCTCGAACGCAGCGGGCGGCTTCTCGAACAACCGCGAATACAGCGTCGGCGCATCGTATAACTACGGTCCGTTGAACATCGCGGGCGCTTACCTGCAACTGAACAACACGCAGACGACGCCGGCAGGCGCGGCGCTGAACACGAACGGCGCAGTCGCCGGCGACGCTCCGTTCGCGGCCGGCCGTCAGCGCATCTTCGGCGGCGGCATCAGCTACGCATTCGGCCCGGCGACGGTTGGCTTCGTGTTCACGCAGACGATGCTCGACGACGCGACGTTCATCACGCCGGCTGGCACGCAGAGCGGCGCGGCAGCTCCCCTCAGCAACGGCCACGTTCGCTTCACGAACTACGAAGTCAACGGCCGTTACAACCTGACGCCGGCTCTGTCGCTCGCAGCGAACTACACGTACACGAACAGCCGTATCGACGGCGTGGCGCCGAAGTGGCACCAGGTCGACCTGCAAACGGCATACGCGCTGTCGAAGCGTACCGACGTGTACCTGCAGGGCGAGTACCAGCACGTGACCGGCACGGACGGCACGAATCTGGGCGCGACGATCAACGGCGTGGGCGTTTCGTCGACGTCGAATCAGGTCTCGGCAACGGTTGGCGTTCGTCACCGCTTCTAAGCCGCAACCGCGATTCAGTTGTGCAAAAGCCGCTCTTCGGAGCGGCTTTTTTCATTTCTACGCCTGGAAACGCATCCATCAACGCGGATAGCGCACGTCCAGGATGTCGATGTGCTGCACGCCGGCAGGCGTATGCAGCGGCACCGTATCGCCGACTCTCGCCTTCAGGAGCGCACGCGCTACCGGAGAAATCCAGCTGACGTGCCCGCGATCGAGATCCACTTCATCGATGCCGACGATCGTCACCGTATGCACGATGCCGTCGTCGCCCGCGTAATCGACCGTCGCGCCGAAGAAGACCTGATCGACGTTCTCCTGCTTGCGCGCATCCACGACTTCCGCGAGGTCGAGGCGCTTCGTGAGGAACCGTATGCGCCGGTCGATCTCGCGCAGCCGGCGCTTGCCATAGATGTAGTCGCCGTTCTCCGAGCGGTCTCCGTTCGACGCCGCCCACGACACGAGCTTGACCACTTCTGGGCGCTCCGTGTCGAGCAGTTGCAACAGTTCGTCACGCAAGCGCTGATGGCCCGCAGGCGTGATGTAGTTCTTCGCGCCGGCCGGCACGTCCGGCTGGGCCAGTTCGAGGTCGTCGTCGCTCTCGTCCGATTCTTTGACAAATGCCTTGTTCATGGTGAAGCTCGATTCCTGTATTCGCGCCAGGCGCGAGAGAAGATTGCTGCCGCAAAGTTACCACGCCGCCTCAACCAGGCAGCGATATTTCAGTGAACGCCCCTTCCTTTTTCAAACGAGCTTGGCTATAATTCCGCTTCTGCGTGCGGCTGTAGCTCAGTTGGATAGAGTACTTGGCTACGAACCAAGGGGTCGTGGGTTCGAATCCTGCCAGCCGCACCACCTTTTCCGGTGTTCTCAAATGAGAACATCATGCGCTTAACCACAAGCGCGCCGAAGTCACATGAAGCAGTACCGTTTTGCGTGCGGCTGTAGCTCAGTTGGATAGAGTACTTGGCTACGAACCAAGGGGTCGTGGGTTCGAATCCTGCCAGCCGCGCCACCTTTTCGAAGGGCCTTCCATCCGGAAGGCCCTTTTTGTTTCCGGCGACGCTTTCGCGTCACGGACGTGGCGGCGACTTGATATCGCCGATGCGCGCGTTGGGCGCCGGCACGTCTTCCGCCGACGCAAACGCCGTCTGTTCGCCAATCGCTTCCGCACGCGTGCCGAGCAAGGTCTGCGGATGCCGGAGAACGATATCGTCGACGGTATCGCCGAATGCGTGCTGCACGAAGGCCCGCAACAGCGCAATGCGCAGCGACGGACCGCGCCCTTCCACCGGTTCGCCATCCTTGCCGAAGGTCGCGGTGCACTCCACTTCGCCGCGGCCCACATCGCTCATTTCGAGCCGGCAGGCGCGCTCCAGCACGACAGAGGCCGCCTCCCACGACGTCGACGGCAGGAAGCGCCCGTCCCACGCTTTCCCTCGGTCGTTGCCGCGAATGGAAAGCGTCTCGCCGCTGTCGGTGAAGTGGATTTCCCTGATGAAGTCGTGAAGGCCGCGCGCCACCCAGTAATCGAGCGTGGGGCCTTCGAGGTCGGATGTGTTCATTGCGGCGCTCTCCATGCTTTCGTTCGACTGACGACACGCATGCACGCCGCGTTCCCGCGCCGGATCAGTAGTCGGCGCGTTCGCGGTCGATGCGCATGCCGCCATCCTGATTACGATGATGCGGCTCGTCGCTCGGACGCTCCCGCGCAATGCGCATCACGTCCAGATTCGTGCGCACGCGGCGCATCACGTTGGCGAGATGCACGCGGTCGCTGACCTGAATGACGAAGCGCAGCATCTTGGCTTCCTGCGAGACGTCCTCGTCCATCGCGATATGGACGATATTCGCGTCCGCCGACGTGATGTCCGCCGCGACGCGCGCGAACACGCCCTTCGTGTTCTTCACGAGCACCTTCACCGCGACGTCGAAGAGACGTCCCGGCTGCGGCGCCCACGCCACGTCGATCCAGCGCCCGGGATCGCGCCGGTGGATGCGCTGCGCGACGCGGCATTCGGTCGTGTGGATCGCCATGCCGAGGCCGATGCCGATATAGCCCATGATGTCGTCGCCGGGAATCGGGCGGCAGCACGCCGAAAGCTGCACCGACATGCCTTCCGTACCCGTAATCACGACTGGCGGCGCCGTGTTCGTGCTGGTGTGCTCGCGCGGCGAGTGTTCGTCGTCGTCGCGGCCGTTCATCAACACTTCGATGCGCTTGGCCATGACCGCCGCCACGCGCCGGCCGAGGCCGATATCCGCGAAGATTTCCTGCCGCGTCTTGTTGCCGGTCCAGAGCACGAGCTTTTCCCAGACCTCGGGCGTAACGTCCGAAAGCGCGAGGCCGTAGCCCTTCAGGCTCTGATCGACGAGCCGCTCACCGAGCTGCACGGATTCGTTCAGGCGCATCGTCTTCAAATAATGACGGATGGCCGAGCGCGCCTTGCCGGTGCGCACGAAGCCGAGCCACGCGGGATTCGGCTTCGAATACGGCGCGGTGATGACTTCGACGATATCGCCGCTCTTGAGCTCCGTGCGCAGCGGCAGAAGCTCGTTGTTGATCTTCACCGCGACACATTGATTGCCGAGATCGCTGTGAATCGAATACGCGAAGTCGAGCGCGGTCGCGCCGCGCGGCAGCGGCATGATCTTCGACTTCGGCGTGAAGACGTAGACCGCGTCCGGGAAGAGATCGATCTTGACGTGTTCGAGGAATTCGCTGGAATCGCCCGCTTCGCTCTGGATGTCGAGCAGCGACTTGAGCCACTGATGCGCGCGCTTTTGCACGTCGTTCAGGTCGGCGCCGCCGTTCTTGTACAGCCAGTGCGCCGCGACGCCCGCTTCCGCGATCTCGTGCATCTTGCGCGTGCGAATCTGAAACTCGATGGGCGCGCCGAACGGCCCGACGAGCGTGGTGTGCAACGACTGATAGCCGTTCACCTTCGGAATCGCGATGTAATCCTTGAACTTCCCCGGCACGGGCTTGTAGAGCGCGTGCAGCGCGCCGATGCACGTATAGCACTCGAGCGCGCTCTCGACGACCACGCGAAAACCATATACATCCAGCACTTGCGAAAACGACAACTGCTTGTCGCGCATCTTCTTGTAGATGCTGAAGATGGTCTTCTCGCGGCCGGTGACTTCGGCGGAAATCTTCGCATCCGCAATCGTGCGCTGCACCGCTTCGAGAATCTTGCCGACCACTTCGCGCCGGTTGCCGCGCGCCGCCTTCACCGCTTTTTCGAGCGTGGCGTAGCGATTCGGATTGAAGTTCGCGAAGCTCAGGTCCTGCAGCTCGCGATACGTGTTGTTCAGGCCGAGCCGATGCGCAATGGGCGCGTAGATATCGAGCGTTTCGCGCGCGACGCGCCGGCGTTTCTCCGGCGGCACCGCGCCGAGCGTGCGCATGTTGTGCAGCCGGTCGGCGAGCTTGACCAGAATGACGCGCACGTCGCGCGCCATCGCGAGCAGCATCTTGCGGAAGTTTTCCGCCTGCGCTTCCTCGCGGTTGCGAAACTCCATCTTGTCGAGCTTCGACAAGCCGTCGACCAGTTCGGCGACCTTCGCGCCGAAGCGCTCGGCGATTTCCGTCTTGGTGACGCCCTGGTCTTCGATCACGTCGTGCAGGAGCGCCGCCATGATCGACTGCGCGTCCAGCTTCCAGCCCGCACAAATTTCAGCGACCGCCACCGGATGCGTGATGTACGGCTCGCCGCTTTGCCGATACTGCCCGAGATGCGCTTCGTCGCTGAAATGGAAGGCCGACTTGACTTCCTTGATCTCGTCGGCGGTGATGTAGCTCGCGAGCGCGTTCGTCAGATTCGCGATGGAAACGACGTCGTGCTTGCGCGGCTGCTCCGGCGTCGCGGTCGGCCCGAACAGATGGCGAAACGACTGTTCGAGAACCGCGTCGATGTACTTGCGCGCCGCGTGCGGCTTGTCGGCATCGAGGAGCGCGTCCTGATCGATGTCGAGATCCGGGTCCACTGCAGCGGAGACGGGCAACGGTGTTTGACTCATGTTCGCCTCCGTGTTCGTCTGACGCGCCGCCTGACCATCAGTTGCGCCGGTTGCAGGAAATGAAACGGGTGTTACGGGAAGAGGTTCGGAAAAGCGCCCTTAGACGGGCACCTTCTTCAACATTTCGACACCGACCTGCCCCGCCGCGATTTCGCGCAGCGCAACGACGGTCGGCTTGTCGCGGCTTTCGATCTTCGGCGTGTGGCCTTGCGCGAGCTGACGCGCGCGATACGTTGCCGCGAGCGCCAGCTCGAAGCGGTTCGGAATTTGTTTCAGGCAGTCTTCGACAGTGATGCGGGCCATGTTTGTTTCCTTCTCAATATGAGTTTTATTCTACCTTATGTGACCGATACGCCCTGGTCACCGGTCGCGTCATTGCGGATGCGTGGGATGAATGCCCAGCTCGACGAAAAGCTGCGTGTGACGCGCGTATTGCGACGTGAAGCGCAGCCGCGTCGCGGTCACGAGACACTGCAGTTCGGTGAGCGCGCGATCGAAGTTCTCGTTGATGACGACGTACTCGGCTTCCGATGCATGCGCCATCTCGCTGCCGGCCGCGAGCAGCCGCCGCACGATCACGTTGGGCGCGTCCTGTCCGCGCTTCTTGAGGCGGTCTTCGAGCGCATCCAGCGACGGCGGCAGGATGAAAATCTCGACCGCGTTGCGAAAGCGCTTCTTCACCTGCTGCGCGCCCTGCCAGTCGATTTCGAGCAGCACGTCGTGGCCCATCTTCATCTGATCCTCGATCCAGAGGCGCGAGGTCGCATAGTAGTTGCCGTGCACTTCCGCGCTTTCGAGAAATTCGCCCTTGTCGTGCCGCTCCATGAACTCGTCGACGGACACGAAGTGATACTGCACGCCATCGGTTTCCATCGGCCGCGGATCGCGCGTCGTGTAGGACACCGACAGACGGATCGCCGGGTCCTGCGCGAGCAGCGCGTTGACGAGCGTGGACTTGCCCGCGCCCGAAGGCGCGACCACCATGAAGAGATTGCCGGGATAGATGCCCGTGTACGTGCTGTGCGAGCGGTGCGTAGTGTTCGGCATGGTCGAGCGTTACTCCAGATTCTGTACTTGTTCGCGCATTTGCTCGATGAGCAGCTTGAGCGTCATCGATGCATCCGCGAGTTCCTTCGCCGCCGCCTTCGAGCCGAGCGTGTTCGCCTCGCGGTTCAGTTCCTGCATCATGAAGTCGAGCCGCTTGCCGACCTTGCCGCCCTTTTGCAGCACGTGACGCGTTTCGTTCAGATGCGCAGTGAGACGCTGCAATTCCTCGGCGATGTCGATGCGAATCCCGTACATCGTCACTTCCTGACGGATGCGCTCGGCGATTTCGTCGCGCGGCACGCTCGTCGTCGCGGCGTTCTCCCCGGTCGCGATGCCGAGCGCGTCCTGCAGGCGCTCGACGATCTTCTGCTGATGCTTCGCGATGAGTTCGGGCACGAGCGGCGTGATGCGCGCGACGATCGCTTCCATTTCCGTCACGTTGTTGATGAGCACGTTCGCGAGCGCCGCGCCTTCGCGCGCGCGCACTTCGATGAGATCGGCGATCGCCTGCTTGCCGCACGCGAGCACGGCTTCGCGCAGCGCTTCGGGCGACACCGAGCTCTCCGCGAGCACGCCCGGCCAGCGCAGGATTTCGCCGGTGCGCATGCGCTCGGCATCGGGGAAGACATCGAGCACCGCGCGCTCGAGCGTCGCGAGTTGCGTGAGCGCATCGCGGTTCAGCGCGCCCGCGTTCGCCGTCTGCTCGACGCGGTTCAGGTTGATGCGGATATCGACCTTGCCGCGCGAGAGCTTCGTCATCAACATTTCGCGCAGTTGCGGCTCGCTTGCGCGCACGTCTTCAGGCATGCGGAAGTTGAGATCGAGAAAACGCGAATTCACCGTGCGCAGTTCGACCGATACGCCGACGCCCGAAGCGCCCGCGCCATTGGGTCCCGCGCCATCCGCGACGACTTCGCGCGTCGCGCTGGCATAGCCTGTCATGCTGTAGATCATGGTACGTCCCGCGATGTGAGCCTTGGCAAACGAAGGCCGGTTCAACGAAACGCCCGGCGCGAGTGAAGGTGCGCTGGGAATGGCACGCGTGGCCGCCGGGCGAGGAATCCGCATTATCCCATTTTTACCGCGCGCGCCCGCCGCCCGACGCCCTTCACGTGCATTGCGTGCATTGCGCTCCGGCAACGCCGGGCGATGATTGACGATAAAATCGCTTCACCCGGCGCACTCGCATGTCCGAACGCGCCCGACCTCTTCTTTTTCGCTCACCATGACCGATTCTCCCCTGCTGACGCCTTCCATCGCCCGTCCGAGCGGCCGCCGCGCAAGCCAGTTGCGCGATGTGCGCATCACGCGGCATTACACGAAGCACGCGGAGGGATCGGTGCTCGTCGAATTCGGCGATACCAAAGTGATCTGCACGGCGAGCATCGCCGAGCGCGTGCCGGAATTCCTGCGCGGCCGCGAGCAAGGCTGGCTCACCGCGGAATACGGCATGCTGCCGCGTGCGACGCACACGCGCAGCGACCGCGAAGCCGCGCGCGGCAAGCAGACGGGCCGCACGCAGGAGATTCAGCGGCTCATCGGCCGCGCGCTGCGCTCCGTGTTCGACCTCAACGCGCTCGGCCCGCGCACGCTACATATCGACTGCGACGTGATCCAGGCGGACGGCGGCACGCGCACGGCGAGCATCACGGGCGCGTTCGTCGCCGCGCACGATGCCGTGACGAAGCTGCTCGCGGCGGGACGCATCGCGCAATCGCCGGTGAAAGATTTCGTCGCCGCGATTTCCGTCGGCATCTTCGAGGGCGCGCCCGTGCTCGACCTCGACTACGACGAAGACTCGCAGTGCGACACCGATATGAACGTCGTGATGACGGGCGCGGGCGGCTTCGTCGAAGTGCAAGGGACGGCCGAAGGCGCGCCGTTCTCGCGCGACGAGATGAACGCGCTCCTCGATCTCGCCGACAGCGGCATCAAGGCGCTGATCGCGAAGCAGAAAGCCGCGCTGGAGATCGAAGGTGTCTGATTCGGATGGCGTCAAGCGCGTAAAGCGCGTCGTACTCGCGTCGAACAACGCGGGCAAGCTGCGCGAGTTCGCATCGCTCTTGGGCGCGGCGGGCATCGAACTGATCGCGCAGGGCGAACTCGGCGTGCCGGAAGCGGAAGAGCCGCATCCGACCTTCGTCGAAAACGCGCTGGCGAAAGCGCGGCATGCGTCGGCATTGACCGGCCTGCCCGCGCTCGCCGACGATTCCGGCCTCTGCGTGCGCGCGCTGAACGGCGCGCCCGGCGTTCATTCGGCGCGTTACGCGATGACCGCCGACGGCGAAAAGAGCGATGCCGCGAACAACGCGCGCCTCGTCGCCGAGCTTGGGAACGAAGCGGACCGCCGCGCGTATTACTTCTGCTCGCTCGTGCTCGTGCGCCACGCGAACGATCCCGAACCGCTCATCGCGGAAGGCCGCTGGCACGGCGAAGTCATCGACGCGCCGCGCGGCGCGCACGGCTTCGGCTACGACCCGCACTTCTTCCTGCCGGCGCTCGGCGCGACCGCCGCCGAACTCGATCCCGCGCGCAAGAACGCGGTGAGCCATCGCGCGCTCGCGCTGCGTGACTTGCTGCAACGGCTCGAGGAACTGGCGTGAGCAGCGGACCGAAGACGATCAACATCGTGCAGGCGTTCACGTCGCCGGGAAGCATCCGGCTGACGTCGCTGCCGCCGCTTTCGCTATACGTGCATTTTCCGTGGTGCGTGCGCAAGTGTCCGTACTGCGACTTCAACTCGCACGAGTCGAAGGACGACACGTTTCCCGAAGAGCGTTATCTGGATGCCCTGCGCGCCGATCTCGAAAGCGCGCTGCCGCTCGTCTGGGGACGTCAGGTGCATACGATCTTCATCGGCGGCGGCACGCCATCGCTCTTGTCCGCGAAGGGCCTCGACCGGCTGCTGTCGGACGCGCGCGCGCTCCTGCCGCTCGACGCCGATGCCGAAATCACGCTCGAAGCGAATCCCGGCACGTTCGAGGCCGCGAAGTTCGCGCAGTTTCGCGCGAGCGGCGTGAACCGGCTGTCGATCGGGATTCAGAGCTTCAACGAGGCGCACCTGAAGGCGCTCGGCCGCATTCACGATGCATCGCAGGCGCGTCGCGCCGTCGAGATCGCCGCGACGCATTTCGACAACTTCAATCTCGATCTCATGTTCGCGCTGCCGCAGCAGTCGCTCGACGAATGCCGGCACGACATCGAGACGGCGCTTGCGTTCGCGCCGCCGCATCTGTCGCTCTATCACCTGACGATGGAGCCGAACACGCTCTTCGCGAAATATCCGCCCGCCTTGCCCGACGACGATTCCGCCGCCGACATGCAGGACTGGATTCACGAGCGCACGCGCGAAGCCGGCTACGAGCGCTACGAAGTGTCGGCGTATGCGAAGCCGCATCGCCAGAGCCGGCACAACCTCAATTACTGGCGCTTCGGCGACTATCTCGGCATCGGCGCGGGCGCGCACACCAAGCTCTCGTTTCCGTCGAAGATCGTGCGGCAGGCGCGCTTCAAGCATCCGTCGACCTATATGGATGCCGCGCTCTCGCCCACCGAAAGCGCGATTCAGGAAGCGCGCGAAGTCGGCCCGCGCGATTTGCCCTTCGAATTCATGCTGAACACGCTGCGGCTCGTCGAAGGCTTTCCGGTTCACGCGTTCGTGGAACGCACGGGCCTTGCGCTGTCGACCATCGAGCCGGCGCTCGTCGAAGCCGAGAAACGCGGACTCATCACGCGCGACTTCGAGCGCATCACGCCGACGGAACTCGGCCAGCGCTTCCTCAACGACTTGCAGGAGCTTTTTCTGAAGGATGCCGCCCAGTGAGCGCGCCGACGATGGCGCCCGGCCCGGTGATGCGGCATCGCCCGTTCGCGCTCTTCTGGAGCGCGCGCGTGATGTCGTCCGTGGCGTTCCAGATGATGTCGGTCGCGATCGGCTGGCAGGTCTATTCGATCACGCACAGCGCTTTCGCGCTCGGTCTCGTCGGACTCGCGCAGTTCGTGCCGATGTTCGTGCTGACGCTCGTCGTCGGCCACGTCGCGGATCGCTACGACCGGCGCACGATCGCCTACGTCTGTCAGGCGATCGAGGGCATCGCCGCGCTCATGCTGTGCTTCGGCGCGTGGCGCGGCTGGAACCACGTCGGCCCGATCTACGCGATCGCCACCATCACAGGCGCGGCGCGCGCGTTCGAATCGCCGTCGATGGCCGCGCTTCTGCCGAATCTGGTCGCGCGCAGCCAGTTGCAGCACGCGAGCGCGTGGTCGACATCGGCGAACCAGACGGCGCAAATCCTCGGCCCGGCGATGGGCGGCCTTCTCTACGGCCTCGGCGCGCTGACGGTGTACGGCGCGGTGACGGTCGCATTTTTCATCGCGGCGTGCGCGGTCGCGGCGATACGCATCGACGCCGCCGTTCGCATGCGCGCGCCGTTGTCGTTCGGGGCGCTGTTTTCGGGCATTGCCTTCATACGCAGCAAGCCCGTGATTCTCGGCGCGTTGTCGCTCGATCTCTTCGCGGTGCTGCTCGGCGGCGCGACGGCGCTCCTGCCCGTATTCGCGCGAGACATCCTGCACACGGGCCCGTGGGCGCTCGGCATTCTGCGCGCCGCGCCGGCGGTCGGCGCGCTCGCGGGGTCCATCTGGCTCGCGCACTTTCCGTTGCGGCGGCGCGCGGGAACGGCGCTTTTCGCTGGCGTGATCGCGTTCGGAATCGCGACGATCGTGTTCGGGCTGTCGCGCAACATCTATGTGTCGCTGATTGCGCTGGCGGCGCTCGGCGCGTCGGATGTGATCAGCGTCGTCGTGCGCATGTCGCTCGTGCAGTTGCAGACGCCCGATGAAATGCGCGGGCGCGTCGGCGCGATCAATTCGCTTTTCATCGGCACGTCGAACCAGCTCGGCGAATTCGAATCGGGGATGACGGCGGGACTCTTCGGCGCGGTGCCGGCGGTGCTGATCGGCGGAGTGGGAACGATCGTCGTCGCGCTGCTATGGATGCGCCTTTTTCCCGCGCTCAGGGCGACGCGCACGCTCGAAGGCTGAGCGCGCTTGCGCCGCGAGACTTGCGCTACAATACGCGCCTTGCTGGAGGTGTGGCCGAGCGGTTTAAGGCACCGGTCTTGAAAACCGGCGAAGGAGCGATCCTTCCGTGAGTTCGAATCTCACCGCCTCCGCCAGAAGGCTAAAGGAAGCCCCGTAAGTTCAGAGACTTACGGGGCTTTCGTTTTTTTCGACGCATGAGATTCCCGCGTCCATGCTGCGTTGCATGGCCACTCGGATCGGGTCGCGACGATCTCCCGAGTGCGTCAGCGCGCACGCGGCACCACTACTTCGTTGACTACGTTCGTCCCAATTGCCGGTCCGACGTCAGCCGTCTAGCCGCGCATCGTTTTCAGAAAGATCGCCTTGCGCATGTAGCCGCGTCTCTCTACAACCATCAGGCAGTGTCAACTCTCGGGCGATCGGCGGTGCTGAACCGGCCATCCCCCGATTTCGCACGGAAGCCCAATGGAAGCACAAAGCAAGCGATCCAGCGCACTCGCGCGCTGGATCACCGGTCGGCAGTCCTATTTTCTGAAGGTGCATTCCGCACGTGAGACGGACGGCCTTTCGATCCACAACGTCCATGCGACCGAGAAGCTCGGCGAGCCGTACTGCATTGCGCTCGAACTGACCGCCAAGGTCGAACTGAAGCGCGCCGACCATCTGGGCCAGCTCGCGCGCTTCACCATCGAGCCGCCGCCGCACGACTGGCGGCAGACCGCCAAACCGGGCGAGCCGCGCACCTTCGACGGCTGTATCACGGGCTTTACGCGCACCAGGAAGACCCGCGATTTCTTCGCCTACAAGGTCGTCGTGGAATCGACGCTCGCGCGGCTCCGGCTCACCAAGGCCACACGCATCTATCAGGATATGTCCGCGCCCGACATCATCCTGTCGATCCTGAAGCAGCGTCACGACTTCCTGTCGCACCAGTACGCGTTCAAGCTGCGCAAGCCGTTCCCAAAGCTCAAGTTTCACATGCAGTACCAGATGTCCGATTGGGACTTCATTCATCTGGTGATGCGGCAAGCGGGACTGTTCTGCTACACGCGCAGCAGCCAGTTCGGGGACGTGGTGACGTTTTCCGATGACGTGGACGGTTACGTCTACCGGCCCGACGTCATCATTCCCTACCGGGAAATCTCGGGACTGGACGCGGGTCAGGAGTCGGTCTATGCGCTCGAAGCGCGCAGCGAGTCGATTCCGGCGTCGATCCGGGTCGCGGACTATAACCCGGCTCAGGCGTGGGAGCGTTTCAACGCGGACGTGAATCTCGCGCGCGACGACAAGACGACCTACGGCGAGAGTTACACCTACGGCACGCATCATCTGAATGCGACCGAGGCGCAGTGGGAGGCGCGTCTGCGCCATGAGGCCGCGCTCTCTCAGCAGATCACGTTCGAAGGCAAGAGCACGGACCACGAGTTCTTTGCGGGGCTGGTGGTGCGGCTCGACGAGAAGCTGCCCGACGCGCCGCATGGCTTGCTACTTACCGAAGTCGTTCACGAAGCCACGCGGGAGAGAGGCTATTCGAACACGTTCAAGGCGATTCCGTGCGAGCGGCCTTATCGGATTGCGCTCGACGAAGCGAACTGGCCCAAAATCGCCGGTACGCTCTCAGCGCGTATCACGACGCGCGATGACGCGGACTACGCACAGCCCGACGAGAACGGTCATTACACGGCGCGCTTCGACTTCGATTTCGAGGACTGGCCCCAAGGCGGCGAGAGCGTTCCGATGCGGCTCGCGAAGCCCTATGCGGGCGCGTTGCAGACGGGGTTCCACTTCCCGCCCTTACGCAACACGGAAGTGGCCGTGGCCTTTATCGGCGGCGATCCGCGATGTCCGTATATCGCCCATATGCATCATCACAGCCGAGCGAGCGACCTGATTCACAGGCTCGACGGCTGGAACACGCGCGCGGCGATTCGCACCCCCAGCAACAACAAGCTGCGCCTCGAAGACGCCAAAGGCAAGGAAGGCGTCAAGCTCTCGACCGACTACGGCGGCAAGACCCAACTCAATTTGGGCTATCTGGTCGACTCCAAGCGTCAGAAAAGAGGCGAAGGGTTCGAACTGCGCTCCGATGAATGGGGCGCGCTGCGCGGCGGCAAAGGCCTGTTTCTGAGCGCCGACAAGCAGGCCAATGCAGGCGGTCAGGCGCTCGATATGTCGGCGGCGATGACGCAGTTGCAAACGGCCCACGCGCGGATGACGAGTCTGTCGCAGGCAGTCAGCAAGGCGAAGGCCGTCGTCGCGGATTGCGAAGCGCAGCAGGCCTTGCTCGAAACGCAGATCAAGGACTTGCAGCAGGCCGTGCTGCTCGCGTCCGCACCGCACGGCGTTGCGCTCACCAGCGGCGAACACATGCAACTGTCGGCGGGCGGGCATCTGTTCACCACGACGGGCGGAAATGCAGACGCGGCGATCGGCGGCAACTTCACGGTCGCGGCGGGTAACGCCGTGTCGTTGTTCGCGAACGCCCAAGGCATCAAAGCGGTCGCCGCCGCTGGAACCATCGACGTGCAGGCGCAAGGCGATGCGCTCAATCTCGCCGCGCTAAAAGGCGTGAGCCTATCGAGCACCAATGACGCCATTACGCTCACCGCCAAGACCGAGCTGATGCTCTATTGCGGCGGCTCGTACATCAAGCTCACCAATACGGGCGTCGAAATTGGCAGTCCGTCCGATGTGATGCTGAAGGGGCCGCTTCGGATCGGCGGCTCCGCGACCAAACAGAACGCACTTCCCCTCATGCCGAAGCAGGAGCAGACCGGCATGCAGCTCTGGCACACCTACCCGAACGGCGAGCCGGTGAAGAACGCGGGCTATCGCGTGGACTTCCCGAACGGTTCGTGGCGCATGGGCAAGCTCGACGAAAACGGGCGCGGCACGGTCGCGAACACGCCGCGCGGCGGCGGCGCGGTGAGCTACTTCGAGGATGGCTACACCGTCAAGAGCGACCAGCGCAACTGGGCGCAGCCGAAGAACGCACCGGGCGCGCAGGACGCCCCCGCCGATGCAACGGACGCGCCGCCGAGCCTGACCGGTCCCGCGATGGCCGCTGTGTCGAACGCCGCTGCGCAGGCGGCGACGCAAGCCGTTCCCGGGGCGCTGCAGGCGGTCGAGAAGGCGCTGGTTTCCTCTATGGGCCAGCAACTCGGGCAGACGGTGCAGCGCGTCGCTGTCCGTTCCGCGCCGCTCGGCTCGATCGGGCAATCGCTCACGCCGTCCGTCGCGAAAGCCCTGACCTCTGAATAAACCCGCAGAAGAACCACAAGAAGATGGCAACAACGGAAACAGCAAGCAAGCCCGCGCCGCGTCAGATACCGGAAGGCATCAAGCACAACGCGGAAGCACGGCGCGTCGTGCCTTACGACATCACGCCGAAGAACCCGACGCCGAAAACGACGCCTCAACTCAAGCAGGTCGCGGTCCAATCGGTCGAGAACCACGGCCACGAAATCTTCGTCCAGTGCCTCTACATGCTGCCGGTGGTCGGCAACGCGATGTCGCTTTATGACGTAGGCACTGACATTTATCGCATTTGCAGCAAGCCGGGCGAAGCCAAGACGCTGACGGCATGGGGCATTCTCGCGATCGACGCCATCGGCGTGGTTCCGGCTGCGGGCAACGCGAGCCGTCCCGCGCGCGCGGTCGTGAAGGAAGTGTTGCTCGCGTTTGCCAAGGGCGCGGCGATATCGGTGCTGGTCGACCTGTTCTGGGCGACGGCGGGCGGCGACGTGATCGCGTTCATGGAAGAGTTGGACCACAAGCTCAAGTGGTGGCAGCAGGACATCGATCACGGCGTGTACAAAGCGTCGCAAACCGTGCGCAGCTTCGTCCAAAACCCCGTGTCGGCGGCGCAGCAGATGCGCCTCCTCGAGAAGAATACGGGCTTTCTATCGTGGATACCGTCGGGCGAGACCATCGCGCTGCACGGCATCGACGAGTTGCTGAAGGTGTCCGGCCAGCGTCAGACGATCCTCAAGTGGCTCGATGACTTCGACCGCAACCGCAGCGCGATGCTCAAACAGGCATTCGGCGATGTGGCCACCGCCGGCTCGCTCATCTTCATGGCCGCGCAGATCGTCGCCGAGATCAAAGCGCGCAAGGCGCGCGGCGTTCCTTCGCATTCGGCGCACGCCGCGCCCGGGACCGCGCACGAGCCGCACGTCAAATCCGGCGAACACCGAGAAACGACGCAAATGGGCGCGAAGGCGAGCGACCTGCCGACCAAGAAGGGCTGCGGCTGTCCGGCCACCGCCAGCCCGAAGCCCGTCAATTACGCGCTGGGTGACGAACATCTGGAGCAGACCGACTTCGCGCTCGACGGCATCGTGCCGATCGTGTGGACGCGCAGCTATCGCTCCAGCCTTGCCGCCTACGACGACAGCCCGCTCGGTGCGCGCTGGTCGAGTCCGTATCACCTGTCGCTCGAAGAGCGCGACGGCGCGTTGACCTTCTTCGACCCGGACAACCGCGCCGTGCCGCTGCCGAAGGTCGAGGTGGGCGAAGCGGTCGAGGTGCCGACCGAGCAATTGACGGTGAGCCGCCCCGACCGGCGCAGCGTGCGACTGGCGTACCCCGATGGCGCGCGCGAGGACTACGAACTGCACGGCACGACCACGCGGATTCGGTATCGCCTCACCGCGCGCACCGGTCGCGACGGCCTCGGGCTGAGCTTCGGCTACAACGAAAGCGGCGAACTCGTCACGATCGGCGACGGCGCAGAAAACAACCTGCGGCTCGAATACGAGCGCGGGCGCGTCGCTGCGATCTATCGGAACGGCGTCGCGGGCCTCGAGCGTGAAGCGATCGCCCGCTACGCCTACAGCGAGCAAGGCGACCTGATCGAGCATCAGGACGTGCTCGGCCATACGCGCGCCTACGCCTATCAGCATCACCTGCTCACGCGCTATACGGATTTCAACGGCAAGCGCGCCAATCTCGAATGGGACTGGACCGGCAAGCGCTCGGGCGTGCCCGCGCCCGTCGATGCGCGCTGTGTTCGGACGTGGCTGGGCGACGAAGCCGACGCTCGGGTGGAAATTATGGCGCGGCAGGATATGCGCGACGAAACGCGCTTCGAGTATCACCGCGAGCATTGGTACACCAAAGTCACCGACGCGGACGGCCACGCGACGATGCACCGCTACGACCAGCACAACCGCATCGTGTTGGTCGAATACCCGGACGGCACCAGCGACGCGTTCAACTGGAACGAGAACAATCAACTCGTCAGCACGAAAAACGCGCTCGGGCAGGTCCAGCGCTTCGAATACGATGCGCAGGGGCGCGTGACGGCAGTTACCAATGCCCTCTCTCAGACCACGCGCACCGAGTACAACGCCGACGGCTTGCCGGTGAAGGTCACGGACGCCAACGGCGACACCACGACGACCGATTACGACGCGCTCGGGCGTCCCGTATCCGTGACCGATCCGGCAGGCCGCACCACGCAATATTCGTGGAGCGGCAACGGGCGTCTGCTCTCGCTGACCGACCCGAAAGGCGGCGTGAAGCGCTTTCGCTATGACGGCGGCGGCCGGCTGGCCGAATCGACCGACTGCTCGGGCCATTCGACGCATTTCGGTCACGACGAGCGCGGCCATCTGTCTCGCGTGACCGATGCCGAAGGCAATCAGACGGTCTACCGGCGCGATGCGCGCGGGCAAATCAAGACGATCACGCGCGCCGATGGCGTCGAAGAACAACTCACATGGGACGGCAACGGCAATCTCAAAACCTACCGCGACGGCGCGGGTCAGGTGACGGAATACACGTACACGCCGCTTAACCAGATCAGTTCGCGCAATGTCGTCGATCGCCGCACGGTGAGCTTCGAGGAGCGGTGGAATCACAGCGTCCGGTACACCTATGACAAACGGGGACGGCTCGTCCAACTCACCAACGAGAACCGCGACACCACGACGTTCCGATATGACTCGCTCGGGCAACTGATCGAAGAAACGGGCTTCGACGGGCGCGCGATCAACTACGAATGGGACGACGCGGGACGGCTGGTGGCTTCGCGTGAAGGCGACACCACCACGCGCTACGAGCGCGACCCGCTCGGGCGGTTGACGAAGCGCGATGTGAACGGGCACGCTTCTGAGCGCTTCTACTATGATGCGCGCGGACGGCTCGTGACTGCGCAGAGCAGCGGCAGCAAGGTCCGTCTGCATTACGACGATGCGGACAACCTGATCGCCGAAGAACAACTGATCCATCCGGGCGGCGGCGACTATCTGAGCGTCACGCGCCACGAATACGACGCGCTCGGCAACCGCGCAAAGACGATCCTGCCGAACACACGCACGATCGACTGGCTGCGCTACGGCTCGGGCCACGTGCATGGCGTCCTGCTCGACGGCAAGCCGCTGCTGGACTTCGAGCGCGACAAGCTGCATCGGGAGACTGGCCGCACGCATCGCAGCTTCACGCAGTCGCGGCAGTACGATCCGGTTGGACGGCTCAAGCAAATGTCCGTGCGCCATGCGAGCGCGGCGAATCTGGCCGCCGAACTCGCGGGGCGCAAGTTTCACTACAGCGCGGCGGGGCATCTCGCGCGCATCGACGATCGCGCGCGCGGCGCGACCGAATACACCTATGACCCGGTCGGACGGTTGCTGCGTTCGGTTACATCCGATCTGAAAGAAGTGTTCGCCTATGACTTGGCGGGCAATCGCGTCGATCCCGAGAAGGTGGCCGCGCGCCCCGTGGTCGAGTCGGTCGAGGAGCGCGCGACGCGCGAAGCACGCGAGAAGGCTGACGACGACGCATGGCTGCGCGCGCATCCCGGCGAACGCTACGCGCCGGCCCGACCGAACCGGCTCTGGGAGGGCGACAAGAAGATTCGCGCGTGGCGCGAGGCGCTGCCCAAGTGCATCGGCAATGTGCTGAAGGAACTCGACCGCGTGAAGTATGAATATGACGCGCGCGGGAACCTGATCGCCAAGACCGACGCGGACGGCGTGCGGTGGCGGTACGAGTGGGACGCGGCGAATCGGCTCAAGGAAGCGCGACGCTATCCGCGCATTCCATCGCAATTCGATCAGCGGTATGGCGGGCAGCAAGTCGACCCGGACCCGCAGCCGGAGCTTGTGGCGCGGTACGGCTATGACGCCTTCGATCGGCGCGTGTACAAGCGCGTGCAGGCCGCGAGCGGCCCGAGCGAGACGACGCTCTTCACATGGGACGGCGACGTGCTGCTCATGGAAGAGCGCTTCGAGGCATTGCCAAGCGAGTACGGGCGCGAACGCAGGTCCGAGAATCGCGGATTCAGCATCGTGCGCGAAGATGCGAGCGACGAGTACTCGCTGCCGGTCGCGCAGCGCATGCACTCGCTCGATGGCGGTTATCAGTGGACGCGGGCGTCGCTCTACCTGCACGAACCGGGGACGTTCGTGCCGCTCGCGCGGCTGGACGAAACGTTGGTCGAACCGGCGTTTCTCGCAACCGGCACGGACGGCCAGTTCGTGCAGGTGCCGGCGAAGTCACGGCATGCGACGCTGTTCTATCAGAACGACCATCTCGGCACGCCGCAGGAATTGGTCGATGATTCGGGTAAGGTGGTGTGGCTCGCGCGGTACAAGGCGTGGGGTGGATTGAAGCGTGCGCCTTACGGCAAGCCGGACCCGAATGAGGCGGATAACGCGATTCGGTTTCAGGGGCAGTACCAGGACGAAGAAACCGGACTGCACTACAACCGGCATCGGTATTATGATCCGCGAAACGGGCGCTATATATCTCAGGACCCCATTGGGCTTGAGGGCGGCCTCAATCCATTCGAGTTTGCCCCCAACCCTGTTTCTTGGATTGACCCTCTTGGGCTGAGTAACAAATATATCCCGGCACCTAAGGACTTGCCCGGCTTCCCAGATGCAATACGCGCAAAGCCAAAGACTTCCGTTCAACGTGGCGGAGGTCTAAGAAAGCGATGGAAGCGCGCCGATGGCTGCATCTGTGAATGGGATTCTCAGCATGGCGAAGTGGAGGTTTACAACAAACGAGGCAAGCACCTAGGCGCCTTCGACGCCACGACAGGAAATCCCATCGCAGGGAAAGCTGCCAACCCCAGAAGGACTATTGAGTCTCACCTGCAAAATTCGATCTCGCTCGCGCGTGCTCCCGAGTGGTCGATCGGGGCGCAGTCCCACCTTTCCATCTCGGACGGTCGCGCGGGGCGCGAACAAGGCTTCGGGCGAGTCTTTGAACCAGCAGCGCAGCCACGCAAGAACAAAAAATATGGGCGCAAGCCCCAGGCGGACGATGGCGCGCAACAGCCAGCGCAAGTTGTAGCCCGCCGCGCACAACACTGCGTGTAACGCGTCGCCGATTTGCCCTTTTAGCCAGCAACGCCGCATGCCGTGCTCCTGTTTTACGTGCCCGATGATCGGCTCGATCGCTTGGCGGCGCTTTAACCACTTTCGCTGCGTACTGCTTAGCGCCTTGTGTTTACCTCGATGAATCAGCTGCACCGGCGCAACATCGGCATCCACACCGCGAAATCCGAGGTCGGCCAGCACGATCTTCGGCGTCGGCGTGCCCGGCAAATCCTGCAGCAAGATGTTCGTTTGTTCAAGTTGCGCGGCCAGCGTGTGCCCGTCGTAAGGGTTGCCTGCAAACGAGCGCGCACCGACGATCAGACCCTGCTTCTCCGTGATCGCGAGACTGACTTTGACACCGAATTCGTAGGGCTGGCGGGCCTTGCCTTTGGATATGCATTCCACTTCTGGCGCGTGAAGCGCGTAGAGTTTGTGCTTGTCCTTCGCACGCTGACGGCAGATACGCCAGGCGCGCTCCAGCCAGATTCGCAAGGATGCCTGTTGCTCAGCGGATGCACCCGATAATTTGCGTTCGATGTCACGCAGCAATCGTCCGAGTATCGTGCGCTGACGCTTGAGCACCCGGCGCAGACGCTTGAACTGTTTGGCATGCGCATAGCCGCCTGCCCGGCGACGCAACTGTTTCCCCTCGCGCTGGTAGGTCTGCTTGAGCGTCAGTCCGGCGCGTTGGGCGAGCCTTGCGAGTTTTCCTCGTGCAACCTCCAGCAAGCGGCTGTCAGTCGGGTAGGCAATTGCTTTCTCCTGGACCGTCGTATCGACAATCACGCGCTCGAACTCGGCCGGCCTTACGGCTTTCATTTGCACGGCCGCCGCAATTGTTGTCGCGAGCATCTCCTCGACGCCGGCTTCGCCCAGCGCCTGCCGAAAGCGCACGAGGTTGGTCGGATCGCATGGCAGGCGCGGCTGGAAATAGTCCTCGCCGCAGAAGTACTGGAAGTACACGTCTTGTGCCCAGCGCTCGCAAACCGACTCATCACTTTCGTTGTATGCGTGCTTCAGGTAGAGCAGTCCGACCATCAGCCGGGTCGACAGGCGCGGACGTCCGGCAGCGCTATGGCCCGCGCCCGCCAGCTTGGGCGCCGTGCCGAACAGATCAACCTCTGCGCTCAGCCGGCCTTCGCGAGCACGCCGCTCGAAGATCGGTGTCAACGTCGCTTCTATCGACGTCCAGGGCATTCGGTTAGCCAGTACGGCCAGCGGGTGCCGCAAATCGATCATTGCATCCAGGCGGCTGCGGAAGAAATCCGGTGTGCTCATCGGCGCTTCTCACTCCCAGAACATAGGCCAATTCCATATTGGAACTGGGAGTTCCGCAACCCTCTGTTTGCACCTATTACCACGCAGCGCCTGGCTTCACGGCATTCTGCAAGACCGACTATTGAACCATGAGTAAATTTGAATTACATCGATATGTGTCGGCGTTCGAGAAGAACGGCGACGCGCATGTTTGCGACGTCGAGTTCGTTGAGGTACCCCGCATGAGTTTTCTGCAAGCAACTTTCAATGTACCCGCCGAGGACCCAATGTACGACATCGCAGCCATAGACATACGCATCGCCGAGGAACTCAGACCGTATCTTCCGTATGCGTTGGACCTCCAAAGCTACGATTATTTTCTGGAATGCGATCAACAGGAGAGAAGCGATTGACATTAAGCGTGCAGCCCAAAGCAGGCTGGCCGAGTCACTCAGGCTATAAGGAGGGCAATGATTCATGAGTAAGTTCAAGTTCTCGTCATGGCTGTCAAGTTCTGAGGGGCCCCTCGTCGTTATGGACGAGGCCAAAGCCGCTTCGTGGAACGGGATCGATGGCCAACCATCAGACTACGATCTCGCATGTCAGACGCGCGACTACACAAGCAAGCTAACAGTGCATGGCGCGGGGGCGCTAGTGCTTGCAGACGAGCCGTTGCAAACGGCCATTGCTACGGCGGCCGATACGCTTTTGCTTGTGAGATGGAAATGGGCGGACGGCGAAGCCGATGTGCAAGCGGAAGTCGAGAAAATGGATCTCGGTACCGTTTCTTATGTTGAGAAGTTGGACGTCGAATGGATCGATAGACAGCTTGTCATGTTCGACGCGGCAGATGTGTTCGATCCCCGAAGGTGTCTAGCTTTCGTAACTAGTTCACGCAGAAACAAAATATTGACCTTCATGTACGAGCCTACCCCTCGTACATCCCTTTTGGTTCATGCTTTCAACCCGTTCTGAACGACGCAAGTGTTCAAGGAGAGTACTGGATGACCTCAATTGCATGCGTCGGCGACACTACCACTCGCGGCGGTCGCGTCATCACCGCCTCGGACGCGATGGACATCCATGATGGCCGGTCGCAAACGAAGGGTGCAAACAACCATGAAGCTGAAGTTCACGGCCGGCGACGTAAGCTATGCACTGGAAGATGGCATCCATATGCTCAGTTTGGTTGATGATCCAAGCTCGCCTCACGACTACGTAATATTTCAACGAGGCACTGATTTCGACGACCAAGATCGTGCCTTGGGCCAGGATACATACTACGTAGAGATCGCTGAGAATGGCGTCGCAGGATATGGCGGCGTCGCTTCAATATCCTATCGGGACCGTGCTCTAGAGATTCGCCTCGAGGGAAATGCGAAATGGCGACAGCGTCTAGAACTGGTAGAAGTCGAGTTTAAGACCAGTTCCGCCCAGTCTGAAATGCTCAAGCAGGGCTTACTGAATGTATTTGCAGGAACATCCACCGACTTATCTTTTTCTTAAGAAATGCGATGACTTCAATTGCATGCGTAGGCGACACCACCACTCACGGCGGTCGCGTCATCACCGGCTCGGACACGATGGACATACTTGGCAAGCAGGTCGCCCGCGTCGGCGACCTTGTATCGTGCCCCGAACACGGCACGAACATCATCGTCCAAGGGTCCGACATGCTGACCGACACCAACGGCCAGCACGTCGCGTTGCACGGGCATCTGACGGCGTGCGGTTCCCGGTTGCTCGCCTACGGAGAACACGGGTCGATCGAGTGAGCGCATTCCGAGGCGCTATGTGTCCGCACTTGATGCGCAAGGTGCGCAAGGGTACGAAAGGCATGAACCCTAAGTTTCGGGTACCACAATACCACGCTGCTTCGCGGACCCGTCTCCCTGCCCCTTTGCGCTCGACATCGCCTCTAACGCTTCAACCGAAAATTCAGACAAACCGCATATCAATCCCTCAAGCCCCAACGTATCTTGACAACGCTCCTGCCGCACGTATCCCCCACATCGTGCGACGGGAGGCTTCAATGGGAAGGTTGGCATTGGCCTCGCGAAATTACGCGAGGCCTTTTTTTCGCCGACGCGCGAAATCATCCTCGTCGCAGAAGAGACGAAACCGACTGAACGCCGCCCATCGCCCGCACTCTAACCGCGCTCGACGACTCAACGCGGACCTCTGCCCATGAAGCGCGCTGGCCTGACAAGCTCCATCCTGACGCTCGCCTGCTGGTGCGTCGCCGCACCGGCTCACGCCGATGCCCCGCCAAACGCCCAATGGCGCGCCGCCGAAACGACCCTCTTCGATCTCGTACAGAACGGCTACGGCATCGTCGCGGTGACGAGCGTCGCCACGCGGTCGTCGGGCTTGCCTGAAGACACGTACATCCTGCAAAAGACGAACAGCGTGTACCGCTGCGTCGAAACGCGCGCGGGAGAATCGGCGGCATCGCACTCGAGCGCACCGCCACGCTGCGCCGAACTGGTCAAGCCCTATACCCGCTAGCTCAGTTATCGTCGGACCTCACCGGCCGCTCGTGCGGCGCCGGCTCGGCCTTGTCGGCGTCGGGCGTAACGGCGGCCGGATCGTCGTTCGTGGGTGGCTCCGGCTGCTGCGCGGGCGCATCGGCGCCGCTCTTCGTGACGGGATCGTTGGCAGATGGCATGTCATCCTCCGCAAGCCTTCAGCCCACCGGTGCCTCGCCCTCGCCCGGCTGTTTGCCGGGATGATCGTGCGGCGCCTGCTTGCGGCCCTCGTCGTCGCGCTCCGGCAGCTTGCTTTTCTCGTTGTCGCTGTGCTCGACCGGCTGGGCGTCATCGGGACGATTCGGTTCGCTGCTCATGGCTCCCTCCGTTGTACGTTCGAATGTGTCATCGCAACGTGAGCAAATCTCGCACCCGGAAGCGCGTTTTCCTGTCTACGATGTAGACATCGCTCCCCAAGCCGACTTTCATCGCCATGATCGCATCGCCCAGCGGGACTATCCGAACTATCGCGGCCTGCCTTGCCATATCGTCTCTACTCACGACGACGGCCTGCACCATCACGCCGCCGCCGAGCGTCGTGGAGGCGCGCGCCGCCGCACCCAGGGCGGTGCCGGCCGCCACGCTCGACGACTACAAGGCGCGCATCGCGCAACGCATCTTCGAGCGCAATCCGTCGCTCGTGCTGCACGGCACGCCGCAGGCCATGCTTCGCTCGTTCGTGCTCGTTTCCTTCACGGTGGATCGCGGCGGGCGGCTCGTGCGGTCGTCGGTGTATCGCACCAATGGCGACGACGAAGCCGAAGCCACCGCGCTCGCCTCGCTTCGACGCGCTGCGCCCTTGCCCGCGCCGCCCGCGCGTTTGCTGAACGGCAGCGGCCAGATCGAGCTGTTCGAAGGCTGGATGTTCAACGACAACGGACAGTTCCAGTTGCAGACATCGCACTCGCCGCAGGCGACGAGCATCGACTAGCCGGCTCACGCCTTCGCATGGCGCTCGCCCGGCGCGCTCGCTATAATTTTCGGCACCCCTGCCGGCCCCGTCCGGCGCGGCCTTCGCCGTGCGCCCACCCGGCGCGTCGTGCGAAGCGCCGAGGCCCGCGCGTGGCGCTCATTGCGCCGCCATACGCCCGCCACGCCCGCTTAGCGCACCACTCCCGCGCAGTTCGAGCCATCGCGCCGCATTCCCGAAGACGCATGACCGCACGCTCATCCGGCGCGCGCGTCGCCCATTGCCGTCGATGCGCGGCACCGTTTCATACACTCGCATTACAAAGCAATACGACAAACGGAGACACCATGTCATCACCCTCGCTTTCCGCCGCCAAGCCCGGCGACAAAGCCCAAAGCACCTCGCGCGTGATTTTCGCGAGCTTCATCGGCACCGCGATCGAGTTCTACGACTTCTACGTGTACGCGACCGCCGCCGCGCTCGTCATCGGACCGGTGTTCTTTCCGCACGGCTCGCCCGCCGCGCAAGCGTTGTCCGCGTTCGTCACGTTCGGGATCGCGTTCCTCGCGCGGCCCGTCGGCTCGTTTCTGTTCGGCCATTTCGGCGATCGCGTCGGACGCAAATCGACGCTCGTCGCCTCGCTGCTCGTGATGGGGCTTTCGACGACGCTCATCGGCTTCGTGCCGGGCTACGACTCGATCGGCAGCCTCGCGCCCGTGCTGTTGTGCGTGCTGCGCTTCGGGCAAGGCATCGGTCTTGGCGGCGAATGGGGCGGCGCGGCGCTGCTCGCCACCGAATATGCGCCGCAAGGCAAGCGCGGCCTGTTCGGGATGTTCCCGCAGCTCGGGCCGTCGGTCGGTTTTCTGGCGTCGAACGGGCTCTTTTTCGGTCTCGCGATTTCGCTGTCGGACGCGCAGTTCCGCAGCTGGGGCTGGCGCGTGCCGTTCATCGTCAGTTCGGTGCTCGTCGCGCTCGGGCTTTACGTGCGCCTGAAAATCGCGGAGACGCCCGCGTTTCGCGCCGCGCTCGAGCGCAAGGAGCGCGTGCGCGTGCCGATCGCGACGCTGCTCGGCCGCTATCTCGCGCCGACGCTGCTCGGCGCGCTCGCGATGGTCGTCTGCTACACGCTCTTTTATATTTCGACGGTGTTCTCGCTGTCCTACGGCGTCGCGACGCTGCACTTCTCGCGCGAGAAGTTCCTCGGCCTGCTCTGCTTCGCCGTGCTCTTCATGGCGATCGCCACGCCGATCTCGGCCATCGCGAGCGACCGCTTCGGCCGCAAGCCGGTGCTCATCGTCGGCTGTGCCGCGGCGATCCTCTCCGGCTTCGCGATGCAGCCGCTGCTCGGAAGCGGCAATACGGCCTACGTCGCCCTTTTCCTGACGATCGAACTGTTCCTGATGGGCGTGACGTTCGCGCCGATGGGCGCGCTCTTGCCCGAACTTTTCCCGACCAACGTGCGTTACACCGGTGCGGGCGTCGCGTACAACCTCGGCGGGATTCTGGGCGCATCGGTGGCGCCGTATATCGCGCAACTGCTCGCGAATCGCGGCGGGCTGGCGTGGGTGGGCGGCTACGTGTCGGCGGCGGCGGCGGTAAGCCTGCTCGCAGTGCTGGCGATGCGCGAAACGCGCGACATCGCGCTCGAATGAATTCGGCGCGCTTGCCCGGACTCAGCGCTCGCGGCGGTTGCCCGCGTGCGCGGCAACGGGCCTTCCATCGACGACAGGCAAACGCGGCCGCGCGCGCGCGTCTTCGGCGGCCCTGGCAGCGTGCGTCGCCTTGCGCGCTGCCCAGAAGCGCGCGAGCCATAGCAGAAAGCCGACCGCAATCGCATCCGCGACGAGCCCCGCGAACCAGTGCGACGGATACCGCCCGAGGTTCTCGACGCCCATCGCCCGCAGCGCCGAATCCAGCGCGAGCGACACGCACGCGCCCGCGATGAAACACACGAGCCCCTGCTGCCCGACCGTCACCACGGAAGGCAGCTTGTGCGCGAGCTTGCCGATCCATCCGGCATAGACCGCCCGCGCGACGATCCACGCGACCGCGCCGAAACTCACGATGCGCAGCGTCGCGAGGTTCTGCTTCATATATCCGGGCGGCGCCTGCGTCTCCAGAAAGAGCTTGGCGAACGCGAACGTCAGCGCGAGGCCGATGGCCGCGCATGTCAGCACGCGCGCGGTCCGGCCGGCGTGGAAGTCGTCGCTGATCGGCTGCACGCGCGCGAGCACGCCCGTCATGAACATGAGCTGCCACGCGAGCGGATTGAACGACCACGCCTGCGCATACGACGCCGGCAGCGCGTTCGCCAGCGGCGTCGCGGCGAGCCAGACGAGCAGGCTGCCGAACATCGCGACGATCGGCCGGCGCGCGGCGAGCGGCACGACGGCCGGCACCGCGAGCGCGAAGAGCGCATACATCGGCAGGACGGAAGACAGATACGGCTGCTGGCGCAAGAGCGCCACATCGAAGACGAGGCCGAACGGACGCGCGAGCAGCGCCGGCCATGCCGTGTACGCGAGCATCGGCGAATCGATCTTGAGCAGCATCAGAAGCGCGCCGCCGATCAGCATCAGAAACGCGGTCAGCAGATACGCACGATAAATCTCCCAGCTGCGCCTGAAAAAGCGTCGGCGAGCGGCGCTATTGCTGCGGCGAGTCGCAAGCGCCGTATATGCCGCCGCCGACGCGTAACCGCCGAGAAACACGAACACTTCCGCCGAATCGCAGAACGCGTATTCGTGCAGCGTGAAATGCGACAGCACGCTTCCCGATATATGGTCCACCGCAATGACGAGCAGGACGATTCCCCGAAAGAAATCGACTTCGAGCGAACGTGTCGTCGGGGAAGTCATCTGGCGAATGCTCCTCGGACTGCGGTCGGGCGCGCCTGCCGGATGGTCGCGCGCATACGGGGTTTGTACCTAGCGTCGAAACAAGATTCCCCTGGCAACGTATATTCAAGGTAACACCCGGAGTCAGTCGGCAAGCTGGCGGCAGAATGACTTTCCTGTCCGCTTGGACCCGCGCCTTGCGACCGCCGATGGACAAAAACGGGGCATCGAATGGAGGCCGTCATGCGCATTCATCTGCAAAGCTCGCATCTCGTGGCGATGATCGCCATCGCGCTCTCGGTGGCGCTCTTGCTCGCGATCCGGTTCCGTCCGAAGACATGGCGCGGCGTGGTCTGCGAAGCGCTGGTCGCCAATCTCGGCGCCATCGCGGCGATCGTCGCGTTCGAAGTGCTGACTACCTGACAATTTTCGCGACGACCTTTCGAATGCGTTGAACTTCGGCAAGAGCGGGCGGTCGGACTCTGCAATGCCGTTCAAGCCGCCCAGAACGGGCGGCTTGAACGGCGCACTTCTCCTCTCCGCTCCCGGTAGAACGGGGGCGTTTCCTGGGCGCTCGGCGAAAGCCTCGCGCCTATTCTTTTTTCTGGCTTCGCTTCTCCCGCAGGCGCTCGCGCGGATGTTTTCGGGATGATCGCTATAATCGGCGCTTTGCCGGTGGCCATCGCATGTTCAGAGCGCTTCGTTCCCTCTCGACTATCACCACGCGCCGCACGCGCAGTCTCTGGCGGCGCTACGGCATCTTCTGGCTCGGCGCCATTCTCGTCGGTCTCGTCGCCGTGTACTACGCGCGGCTCATCGACTGGGGCTACGGCCTCTTCATGCACTATCGCGCGGAATATGCGTGGCTGCCGCTCATCGTGACGCCGGCGGTCGCGGCGCTGTGCGTCTTCGTCACGCGCAGTTTCTTTCGCGGCTCGGAGGGCAGCGGCATTCCGCAGGTCATCGCGGTGCTGAACAGTCCGACATCGGCGGCGGGCGGGCGGCTGCTCACCGTGAAGATTCTCGCGAGCAAGATCGCCGTGTCGTTTCTGGCGATCCTCGGCGGCTTCACGATTGGCCGCGAAGGTCCGACCGTGCAGGTCGGCGCGGCGCTCATGTTCAACATGCGGCGCTTTTATCCGCGCTCGAATGCGCTGATCGAACGCCAGCTCGTCCTGGCCGGCGCGGCGGCGGGTTTATCGGCGGCGTTCAACACGCCGCTCGCGGGCATCGTGTTCGCCATCGAGGAACTCACGCGCAGCTTCGAAGTGCGCGCGAGCGGCGTGCTCATCACGGGCATCATCATCGCGGGCGTCGTCGCGCTCGGGCTCAACGGCAATTACACGTACTTCGGCACCATCGACATCGGCGCGCATTTCCCGAAGCTGCTCGCCGTGGCGGTCGTCGTGACGGGAGTCCTGACCGGCATCGCGGGCGGCCTCTTCTGCTGGCTCTTGCTCAATACGAGCAAGTGGATTCCCGCGCCGCTGCGCAGGCTGCATGCGTCGCAGCCGGTCGCGTTCGCGGCGCTGTGCGGTCTCGTCATCGCGGCGGTCGGCCTGGTGTCGGGCGGCACGACGTTCGGCAGCGGCTACGCGGAAGCGCGCGGTCTGCTCGAAGGACGCGAGCATCTGTCGGCGTTTTATCCGCTCCTCAAGATGGTCTCGATGATCGGCTCGTATCTTCCCGGCATTCCGGGCGGCATCTTCGCGCCGTCGCTGTCGATCGGCGCGGGCTTCGGCAACGTGCTGCACATGGTCTTCGCGGACATGCAATTGCCGATGCTCATCGCGCTCGCGATGGTCGGCTATCTCGCCGCCGTGACGCAGTCGCCGATCACCGCGTTCGTCATCGTGATGGAGATGATCAACGGCCATGCGCTCGTGATCTCGCTGATGGCGACCGCGCTCATTTCCAGCCGCGTCTCGCGCGCGTTCGCACCGCCGCTCTACGAAGCGCTGTCGGAACGTTACATGACGCCGCTCGCGCATCCCGAGGCGCCTTCGCCGGAAGTGCCGGACGCGGGCGAGGAGCCCGTTACCGAGGACGCCGCCGCGCAGAAATGAGTACGCGCAAAACGGCTCGCAAACGATAGCGCATGAAAGCAAAAAGCCAGGACCGGCCGGTCCTGGCTTTTTATATGGCTACCCGCGATGCGATGCGATGCGATGCGAATGCGAATGCGAATGCAGGCGCTACGCCTGCGGAATCTCTATCTTCACTTCCAGCACCTCGAGATCGTCCTGACGTTCGAGGCTCACTCGAATATCGTCGTCGGAAATCTTCACGTACTTCGAAATCACGGCAACCAGTTCCCGTTGCAACGCCGGCAGATAATCGGCGGCGGCTTTGCCACCCGCGCGCTCGTGCGCAATGATCAACTGCAAGCGTTCCTTCGCGACCGTAGCGGACTTCTTCTTCTCGCCCAGCAAAAACGAAAGAATCGACATTGCGTCCCCTTACTTGGTGCCGAAGATGCGTTGCAGCAGACCGGGCTTCTGATAATCGGTGAAGCGCAGCGCCTTTTCCTCGCCGAGGAAACGCGACACCACGTCCTTGTACGATTCCGCGACATCCGTGCCGTCCAGGTGCACGGCCGGCAAACCCTGATTCGACGCGTGCAGCACCGCTTCGGATTCGGGAATCACGCCGATCAGCTCGATGCGCAGGATTTCCTGGATGTCGCTGAGCGACAGCATCTCGCCCTCGGACACGCGCTTCGGGTTGTAGCGCGTGATGAGCAGATGCTCCTTCACGGGCTCCTTGCCTTCCATCGCGCGCTTCGTCTTCGACGCGAGAATGCCGAGAATGCGGTCCGAGTCGCGCACGGACGAGACTTCCGGATTCGTCACGATGAGCGCTTCGTCGGCGAAGTGCATTGCCATGAGCGCGCCCGACTCGATGCCGGCGGGCGAATCGCAGACGATGTACTCGAAGTCCATCTTGATGAGTTCGTTGATGACCTTCTCGACGCCTTCGAGCGTGAGCGCGTCCTTGTCACGCGTTTGAGACGCGGGAAGGATGTAAAGGTTCTCGCACTTCTTGTCCTTGATGAGCGCCTGGTGAAGATTCGCTTCGCCCTGGATCACGTTGATGAGGTCGTACACCACGCGGCGTTCGCAGCCCATGATGAGGTCGAGGTTGCGCAGACCGACGTCGAAGTCGATCACGGCCGTCTTGTGGCCGCGTATGGCGAGCGCCGACGCGAAGCTCGCGCTGGTGGTCGTCTTCCCGACGCCGCCCTTCCCCGAAGTCACCACAATGATTTTTGCCATACAAGTACCTTGTGTTCGTCAAATAGGTCCGCTCGCGGCTCCCGAGCACGCGCGCGCCAGTCGCATGCGGCGCGCGGCTTCAGGTGAGACGCAGCGGTTCGATCATCAGTTTTTCTTCGTCCAGCCAGATCTGCACGGGCTTGCTCGCCACATCGGCGGGAAGCGGGTTCTCGGTGGTGCGGTAGATTCCCGCGATGGAAATGAGTTCCGGCTCGAGGCAGGTGCAGAAGATCCGCGCGTCGAGATTGCCGTGCACGCCCGCGAGCGCGCGGCCACGCAACGGCGCATAGACGTGGATGTTGCCTTCCGCGATGACCTCGGCGCCATACGACACGAGGCCGAGCACGATCAGGTCGCCCTTCGCGTAGACCTGCTGGCCGGAACGCAGCGGCCGGTCGATGATGGTCGCCGGTTGCGGCAGCGCGGGCGGCGGCTCCTTCGCGACGGCCGCTTCGATGACGGCGGCGGCTTCCGTGTTCGGCTTCGCTTCGTCGACCGAGGGCTTCGGCGCGCCGCGCCGGTCGCGTGCTTCGAGCACGGGCAGCCCGCCCGCGCTCGCCCATTGAATCGCCCACGTCTGCGACGGCTGCGCGACGATGCCCACAGGCCGCATGCGCACGCTCTTCAAAAGCGCTTCGACGTCGGCGAGCGAAACCTTCTCGCCTTCGCCGCCGTTCCCCTGACTCGCGAGACGGCGCACGTCGATGGCGACGACATCGCCCGCGAAGAATTCGGGCGTCGCTTCGAAGCGCCGCGTGAGTTCGGCGCGAAGGGCATCGAGGTCGGGAGTCTTGACGACGAAGAGAAGCGTGTCGACGGAGCCGCTGCGCAGTTCGAAGAAGGGCGTTTTGTTGAGCGACATAGGAACGAGCAAAAATTTTGCGTATTTTACAGGCGTACACGCGCGCGGCCATATATTTTGCGGCCGATTTTCAGCGATCGGCGACGATGACGGCGTGACGGCGACAGCGTGCGAGGCAGCACGCTCGGAGGGCGCGCGGAAGTGGCGCCCGGCAAGAGAAGGCTTAGAGGTCTTGGCCCGACTTCATGTGGCGCACGTAGAGCGATTCGGCTTCCTGCTCGTGCGAAGGCATCGCGCGGCGATCGCCGGTCGGACCGAATCCGAGGCGCTCGTAGAAGCGCATCGCGGTGCGGTTTTCATCGGCGATCCACGCGTGCACTTCCGATGCGCCCTGATCCGCGAGCCATTGCGACGCGAAGTTGACGAGCAACTCGCCGCCGCGCAGATGACGCACCGCCGGCGCGACCCACAACGCGCTCACGAAGGCGCGCTTGCCATCCGTCTCTTCGATGAACGCATGCACGAGCCCCGCCGGATGTCCTTCCGTATAGAGCAGAAACGTGGCGACCCTCGGCGAGCTTGCGTGAAGCGCGGCGGCTTCGCCGAACGCCGACGGATCGACGAGCAGCGCATCTTCCAGCGTCTCGCCGAACGCATAGGGCGCTTCGCGCAGCGACGCGGTGCGAAGCTCGCGCAGAACCGCGCCCTGTTGCGCGGCGATGCGGCTGACGGTCAGTGAGGGACTCATGCGGGCAATTATCTCTCTGGCTTGCTGGCTCTGCCTGAGCGCCTGACGGCGGCGCAGGCACATGGCCCATTCGCGTAGCTTCAACCGAACGGGCGAGCCCGTCAATTGCTAAATCCGTGGAAAGTGCCTTACAGCGCACACCGAGCGCGCGCCGCGACGCCGCTTGCCTGCGCTCGAGCGCTCATGGCGCCGGATAAGCGCCCGTTCCGTCCGGCCACGGCGTGAGCACTTCGAAGCCGTCGTCGGTGACGGCAACCATGTGCTCCCACTGCGCGGACAGCGAGCGGTCCTTGGTCGTCACGGTCCAGCCATCGCGCGACTGCTGCGTGGCCGCGCGGCCCGCGTTGATCATCGGCTCGATGGTGAAGACGAGACCCGGCTTCA
The DNA here is from genome assembly GCF_022879595.1 of Caballeronia sp. Lep1P3. Classification (NCBI taxonomy): domain Bacteria; kingdom Pseudomonadati; phylum Pseudomonadota; class Betaproteobacteria; order Burkholderiales; family Burkholderiaceae; genus Caballeronia; species Caballeronia sp. Lep1P3. Next base: position 2,256,772 of record NZ_CP084265.1, read on the forward strand.
GCCGCAGACCCGCGCCGCGCTGACCGTAGTGCAGCACCTGCGGGTCCTCGTGATACACGCGGCCGATACCGTGGCCGCAATATTCGCGCACCACCGAGAAGCCCTCGCGATGCGCGACCGACTGTATCGCAAAGCCGATGTCGCCGAGCGTCGCGCCGGGACGCACCGCGCGAATGCCCGCGACCATCGCTTCGTACGTCGTCTCGGTGAGACGGCGCGCTTCCTTGTTCGGCGTGCCGGCGTAGTACATGCGGCTCGTGTCGCCGAAGTAGCCGTCCTTGATGATCGCGACGTCGATGTTGATGATGTCGCCGTCCTTCAGTTCCTTCGGGCCGGGAATGCCGTGGCAGACGACGTGATTGACCGACGTGCATACCGTCTTCGGAAAGCCCATGTAGCCGACGTTCGCCGGAGTGGCCTTCAGTTCCTCGACGATGAAGCGGTTGCAGATCGCGTCCAGTTCGTCCGTGGTGACGCCGGGGCGCACGTGTTCACCGATCATCGCGAGGACTTCGGCGGCCAGGCGGCCTGAAATGCGCAGTTTTTCGATGTCGGCGGGAGTCTTGAGCGTGATGGCCATTGAGCGATGCGGATGAATTCGTGCGGCCTTGCGCGCGGGTGCCGAGCCGCCGATCGCGACCATTCGACGCGCGCCGCGCACGAGGACAATGGGGCCGATGATAGCATTGGTGCTCTTGCCGACGGATTGCCGGCAGTCGATAGCGGCTTTAACGCAGCGTCTTCGCGCGAACCTCCGGTCTTTGACCGCGAGCGCGCCTTCCTACGGAGCCTTATGACTTTGCATCGCCTTCCCTTCGCTCTCGCTCTGGCTTCGGCCGTCGGCACGCTTGCCGCGTGCGGCTCGACCAGCGAGCCGGAACTGCGGGCATCGAAGCCCGTGATCTATGTGTCGTCGGCGCGGGCTGCGTCGGATATATCGGAGTGCCTGCAGCGCAGGCTGCCTTCGGCGCGGCTCACGCGGAATCAGGGAACGACGGAGCTTCTCGTTGGATCGAACGCGTGGCTCGTGACCCTGACGCCGTCGGGCTATGGATCGATCGTCAAAGTTCAGCAATCCGCCAGCGACGATGGCGGCGTGCCGGAACCGGAACTGAGGTTCGATGTGGCGCGCTGTACCGTGTAGCACGCGGCGCTTCGGGCGCAGGCCGCGCCCGAACCGGAGACATCGCCGCGCCCGAAAAGCGAAAAACCCCGCAAGTCTTGTCGACTTGCGGGGTTTGGAATTTTGGCGGAAAGGGTGGGATTCGAACCCACGGTACGGGGATACCGTACGCCTGATTTCGAGTCAGGTACATTCGACCACTCTGCCACCTTTCCGTCTACCAGCGTGCTTCTGCCGGCCTTCGTCGAACGGGTCGCTGCTCAACGAAGAATGAAAGTATATCGGAGACGCGAAACTTTTCAAGCCTCAATTTGCAAATAAACGTCAGCCCGCCGTCGGCGCTTCGATGCGTTCGGCGCCGCGCATGTAGGGACGCAACGCCGCGGGAATTGTCACCGAGCCGTCCGCGTTCTGGAAGTTTTCCAGCACCGCAACGAGCGTGCGACCGACCGCCAGCCCCGAGCCGTTGAGCGTATGCACGAACTCCGGCTTGCCCTGCGCGTTACGAAAGCGCGCCTGCATGCGCCGCGCCTGAAACGCCTCGGTGTTAGAGCAGCTCGAGATCTCGCGATACGTGTTCTGCGCGGGCAGCCAGACTTCGAGATCGAACGTCTTCGCGGCCGAGAAGCCCATGTCGCCGGTGCACAGCGTAATCACGCGATACGGCAATTCGAGCTTCTGGAGAATGGCTTCCGCCTGGCCGACCATCTCGTCGAGCGCCGCATACGAGTGCTCGGGCGCGACGACCTGCACCATCTCCACCTTGTCGAACTGATGCTGGCGAATCAGGCCGCGCGTGTCGCGGCCATACGACCCGGCCTCGGACCGGAAGCACGGCGAATGCGCCGTCAGCTTCACGGGCAGCGAGCTCGCCTCGAGGATGCTGTCGCGCACGGTATTCGTGAGCGATATCTCGGACGTCGAAATGAGGTACTGCGTGACCGTATTCTCGTCGCCACCCTTTTCGACGCGGAACATGTCGTCGGCGAATTTGGGAAGCTGGCCGGTGCCGTACAGGATTTCCGGATTCACGATATACGGCGTGTAAGCCTCGGTGTAGCCGTGCTGCTCCGTGTGCGTGTCGATCATGAACTGCGCGAGCGCGCGATGCAGCCGCGCAATCGGCCCGCGCAGCAGCGTGAACCGCGCGCCCGAGAGCTTCGCGCCCGTTTCGAAGTCGAGGCCGAGCGGCGCGCCGACATCGACGTGATCCTTGATCTCGAAATCGAACGCGCGGGGCGCGCCCCAGCGCCGCACTTCGACGTTCTGCGTCTCGTCGTTGCCGACGGGCACGCTTTCGTGCGGCAAGTTCGGGACCGTCAGCATCAGATCGGACAAGCGCTTTTGCACGCCTTCGAGTTGCGCCGCCGACGCCTTCATCGTCTCGCCGATGCCGCCGACTTCCGCCATCACCGCCGACGTGTCCTCGCCGCGTCCCTTCATCGCGCCGATCTGTTTCGACAGGCTGTTGCGGCGCGCCTGAAGCTCTTCGGTGCGGGTCTGGATCTCGCGACGCTCGGCTTCGAGCGCAGCGAAGGCGGCGACGTCGAGCGTATAGCCTCGATCGGCAAGGCGCTTCGCGACGCCGTCCAGGTCTTTGCGGAGGTGTTGAATGTCGAGCATGGCGGGGATGCTTTTGTTGAGTATTCGAAAACGCCGATTCTAGCGCACGGTCATCGGCGCTCGCGGGCAACGCCGCGTCGTCCGGCCAAATACGCCGCGCGCATGAGCGAAACGGCGTTCAACGCTTCTTCTCGTCGCGATGCTCGCGCCGCCAGGCATCGTCCCGTTCCGCGAGGCGCGCGAGCTTCTCGCCGATCTTGCCTTCGAGGCCGCGCGGCGTCGGCTCGTACCAGTGCGGATCGCGCATGCCGTCCGGCAGATAGGTCTCGCCGGCGGCATAAGCGTCCGGCTCGTCGTGCGCGTAGCGATACTCGTGACCATAGCCGAGTTCCTTCATCAGCTTGGTCGGCGCATTGCGCAGATGAACCGGCACGCCGCGCGACTGGTCCTTGCCGACGAAGCGCCGCGCCTCGTTGTACGCGTTGTAGCCCGCGTTCGATTTCGGCGCGACCGCGAGATAGAGGAGCGCCTGCGCGAGCGCGAGTTCGCCTTCCGGCGAGCCGAGGCGCTCGTAGGTTTCGGCGGCGTCGAGCGCGATGCGCGCGCCACGCGGATCGGCAAGCCCGATGTCTTCCCATGCCATGCGCACGATGCGCCGCGCGAGATAACGCGCGTCCGCGCCGCCGTCGATCATGCGGCAAAACCAGTACAGCGCCGCGTCCGGGTTGCTGCCGCGCACCGACTTGTGCAGCGCGCTGATCTGATCGTAGAAGGCGTCGCCGCCCTTGTCGAAGCGACGTAGATTCTCCGCGAGCGCGCTGCCGAGAAGCGCGCCGTCCACTTCCGTTTTCTTCTGCTGCGCCGCCGCGCGCGCGACGATCTCGAGATTGTTCAGCAGCTTGCGCCCGTCGCCGTCGGCCGACCCGATGAGCGCGTCGCGCGCTTCGTCGGAGAACGTGAGGCCGCCGAGTTCCGCCGTCGCGCGTTCGAGCAGTTCCTTCAGTTCGTCAGCGTCGAGGCTCTTCAGCACGTAGACGGCTGCGCGCGAGAGCAACGCGCTGTTCACCTCGAAGGACGGGTTTTCGGTCGTCGCGCCGACGAACACGAAGAGCCCCGACTCGACGTGCGGCAGAAACGCGTCCTGCTGGCTCTTGTTGAAGCGATGCACTTCATCGACGAAAACGAGCGTCTGCCGCCCGTTCGCGCGATGGATCTGCGCCGTTTCCACCGCCTCGCGGATGTCCTTCACGCCGGACAGCACCGCCGAGAGCGAGATCAATTCGGCGCGAAAAGCGGCCGCCATGAGACGCGCGAGCGTGGTCTTGCCGACGCCGGGCGGGCCCCACAGAATCATCGAATGCGCTTCGCCCGATTCGAACGCGACGCGCAGCGGCTTGTTCGGCCCGAGCAGATGTTTCTGGCCGATCACGTCGTCGATACTGCGGGGGCGCAGGCGCTCCGCAAGCGGAACGGTGCCACGGTTTTCTTCGAACATGGTTCTGTGGATGCAAGTGGTGGATGCCGCCGTGACGCCGGGATGCCAAACCCGGCGATAATCGTGCGCCTTTTGCGATGCGCGGTGCATCGGCCATTCGGCCTAGTTTCGCTTTCCCGCGATGCGGCTGCACAATCGGGCGGCGAGTCGAGGAATTATGACAGCCGCGCGCCGCGCACGAAGCCCGCCACACGAACCGACCCTATAAGGATCAATTGCGATGGAGCAAGAGAACACGTCCACCTACGCGCCGCTCGCGCCCGTGCCTGTGGAGCGGCGCGCCTTCGGCACCAGCGACGCCTTCGCGCTGTGGTTCTCGCTCGGCATCGGGCTGCTCGTCGCGCAGGCGGGCGCGCTCCTGGTGCCGGGACTGTCGCTGCCGCACGCGCTCGTCGCAATCGTCATCGGCACGGCGGTCGGCGTCGTGCTGCTCGCGCTCGCGGGCGTGATCGGCACGGACACGGGGCTCGCGGCAATGTCCTCGCTGCGGCCCACGCTCGGCGTGCGCGGGGCATCGGTGCCGGCCGTGCTCAACGCAGTGCAGCTCGTCGGCTGGGGTTCGTTCGAGATCATCGTGATGCGCGATTCCGCCGACGCGCTCGCGAGGCAATCCTTCCATCTGTCGATGCCGCTCGTCTGGACGCTCGTCTTCGGCGCGCTCGCGACGCTGCTCGCGGTGAGCGGGCCGCTCTCGTTCGTGCGGCGCTTTCTGCGCAGCTGGGGCATCTGGCTGCTGCTCGGCGGCGCGGGCTGGCTCACGTGGAATCTGCTGTCGAAGCACGACATTGCCGCGTTGATGGCGCGCCCCGGCACCGGCGATATGGCGTTCGGCGCGGGCATCGATCTCGTCGTCGCGATGCCGCTGTCGTGGCTGCCGCTCATCGCCGATTACACGCGCTTCGGGCGCAGCGCGGGCGGCACGTTCCGCGGCACGCTCTTCGGCTACGGCATCGCGAATCTCTGGTTCTATGCGCTCGGCGCGGTGTACGGACTCGCGGCCGGCGGCGGCGACGCGCTTCTCACCGTCGCGCTCGCGCAGGCGGGCGGCGGCGTGGCGCTTTTCCTGATTCTGATCGACGAAATCGACAACGCATTCGCCGACATTCACTCCGCAGCCGTCTCCACCGGCACGTTCTGGGCGCGCGCGAGCGTCCCGATGCTGTCGGCGGGCTACGGCGCGCTCTGCACACTCGTTGCGCTCGTCGTCGCGATGGGCAAGTACCAGAACTTCCTGCTCCTGATCGGCTCGGTGTTCGCGCCGCTCTTCGGCGTGGTGCTCGCGGATCATTTCGTCGTGAGAAAGCGCCGCGTGGATGCCGCCGCGCTCGGCCGCATCGACGGGCGCTACGGCTACTCGGGCGGCTGGCACGTGAGCGCGTTCGTCGCGTGGGCGGTGGGCATCGCGGCGTATCACGCGATCAATCAATGGCTGCCGAATCTCGGCGCGACGCTGCCGGCGCTCGCGCTCGGCGCCGTGTGCTATCTGCTGCTGGTTTCGACGCGGCGGGCGGCGCTGGCTTCCTGATCCGGCAAAGCGGCGCCGCGCCTGCCGCGCTCAGACGCGCTCAGACGCGCCGCTGCACGCCCGGCAGCACGCACAGCAGTTCGAACGCGAGATTCGCGCCGAGGAGCGCCGTCGTGCCGAACGGATCGTAAGGCGGCGCGACTTCCACCAGATCCGCGCCGACGATATTCAGCCCCCACGCGCCCCGCACGATCTCCAGCGCCTGCGGCACGGTCAGGCCCGCGATCTCCGGCGTCCCGGTGCCGGGCGCGAAGGCCGGGTCGATGCCGTCGATATCGAACGTGATGTACACAGGCCCGTCGCCCATCTGCGCGCGCACTTCGTCCATCAGCGGCGCGAGCGAGCGGTGCCAGCACTCTTCCGTCTGCACGACGCGAAAACCCTGCTCGCGGCACCAGTCGAAATCGCCGGCTTCGTAGCCGGTGCCGCGCAACCCGATCTGCACGACGCGCTCGCAGTCCAGCAAGCCCTCCTCCACCGCGCGACGAAACGGCGTGCCGTGCGCGATTTTCTCGCCGAACATCGTGTCATTCACATCGGCGTGGGCATCGACGTGAATGAGGCCCACTTTCCCATGCTTCGCGGCAATCGCGCGCAGGATCGGCAGCGCGATCGTGTGGTCGCCGCCGAGCGTGATCGGCTTGCAGCCGTGTTCCAGAATCTCGCGATACGCCCGCTCGATGCGGTCGATCGAGTCGAGCAGGTTGTACGGATTGATTGCCACATCGCCGATGTCCGCCACGCGCAGCGAATCGAAGGGCGCGGCGCGCGTCGCCATGTTGTAGGGGCGCAGCAGGACCGATTCGCTGCGCACCTGACGCGGGCCGAAGCGCGCGCCGGTGCGGTTGGACGTGCCGAGGTCGAACGGCACGCCGACGAAACACGCGTCCAGTCCCGCCGCCGAGGCGACATGCGGCAGGCGCATCATCGTCGCGATACCGCCGCAACGCGGCATCTGATTGCCCGACAGCGGTTGCGGACGTTCGGCGCGAGCGTCGCGGAAGTGGGAATCGAAGTGTTCGGCAGGCGCGAAAAGCGAGGATTCATTCATGGCGATCGATGTAGGTGGATGCGGTTCACCCCATTATTACGCGTATCCTGGACGCGATAAAATGCCGGCGAAATCAACTTCACATCGACGACAATCGATCTATCGGCGGCGCGCATGTTCACTCACCTTTCCGACCTCGACCTGCGGCTCATCCGCGTATTCCTCGCGATCGTCGATGCAGGCGGCATTTCGTCGGCTCAGGCGACGCTCAACGTCGGGCAATCGACCATCAGCACACAGCTCGCGACGCTCGAAACGCGGCTCGGCTATCGCCTGTGCGAGCGTGGACGCGGCGGCTTTGCGCTCACTTCGCGCGGCGAGCAGTTCGTCGACGCGTGCCGCACGCTGCTCGCCGCCGTCGATACGTTCGATTCGACGGCGCGCAATGTCGGCAAGAAGCTCGTCGGCACGCTCACGCTCGGCATGATCGGCAACACGCCCGTCAGCGCGAACGCGCGCATCAGCGAGGCGATCGCGCGCTTTCGCCAACGCGACGAATCGGTGCGGCTCTCCGTGCTCGTGCGCTCGCCGGGCGAGCTCGAACAGATGCTGCTCGCCGGGCGCATTCAGATGGCGATCGGCTACTTCTGGCATCGCGTGCCGTCGCTCGAATACGCGGAAATCTTCACGGAAGACCAGCTTGCGTACTGCGGGCGCACGCATCCGCTTTTCGCGCGCGCGGGCGGCATCTCGCTCGACGAGGCCGCCGAGCACGCGTGGGCGTGGCGCAGCTATCCGCTGCCCGAAGCGGGCGCGCTCACGCCGCGCTCCATCGGCGCGGTGGCCGACAACATGGAAGCGGTCGCGATGCTCGTGCTCTCCGGGCAGCACCTCGGTTATCTGCCCGAGCATTTCGCCGCGCCGTATGTGAACGACGGCTCGCTCGCCGCGCTCGATCCCCGCACCATGCGCTACCGCGTGGCGTTTCACATGGTCACGCGCGCCGACCGCGCGCGCGGCTCGCGTGCCGCGAAGAACGATATCGTCGATGCCTTCATCGAGGATATGACTGCGGCACACAGCGTTTAACGCTATATCACTGCTTGTTAGCAGTACTCGATTCCCTAATTGCCGGATCAACTGCGTAGTTTAGAAAAACGCTTGGTCTTTTCATCGGAGTCCTCTTATTATCGTCTGACGCAAAGCGCGAATCGATAAGACAAACGCGCTGACGCGTGCGCGTTATCTCAAGCAAGCACAAGACGACCATCAAGGGGAACACGATGAGCACATCGACGTTGCAAGCATCGGCGGCCTGCCGTATCGCAATCGCGGGCGCGTCAGCCTGTTTCGCGATTTCGGCGAACGCGGTCATTATCGGCGGCGGCACGATCACCTTCAGGGGCGCGCTCGTCGCACCGCCCTTCGCGTTATCGACGCAATCGACAGCAGACAGCGGCGCGTTCTCGGCAAGGCAGACGCAAAGCGGCCAGACGGCGACCGTCGCGTTCACGCCGTTTCCGAACAGCGCACCGAGCGCGAAGGTGTCGATCGACGCGGGCAATCGCGCTACGGAAGCGGATCGCATCACCGCGAGTTTCGCGGACGGCAACGGCAGGCGCGTCGATGCGCGCAGCGGCGCGTTCCATGTGGGCGCATCGGGCGGCGTGTTGACGATGCAGGGCAAAGGGCCATCGGCGAAGCGCGTGACGCTCGTCACCGACTACGACTAGACGCGCCAGAAACTACGCGCGGTTCGGAAGAACCGCGCGTGTCGATCACCCGTTGATGACATCCGCGCCCTTCGGCACGGTGAATTTGAAGGAATCGCTCTTGAGCGGCGGGTTCTTCTGGATGTTCGAGAACGTCAGCAGCGTGACGTTGCCGAATACGTCGTGCAACTCCATCGCCTGCAGATTGCCGTCCTTGAAGCCGATGCCGACGGTCTGAAACTGCGTGTCCTTCGCCTTCGGCGTGAGTTCGAGCCAGTCGATGCCGCCTTTCACGCCGGCATCGCGCAGCGTGAAGTTCTTGTCGAGATCGTTGCTGCCGAAGAGAATCGCCGCCGGGCTCGCGCCGAGCGCCCCGCCCAGGCTGCGCACGGTGACCTGATTCAAGTCCTTGTCGTAGACGTAGAGCTTGTCGCCGTCCGCCTGCAGCACTTGCGAATACGGCTTCTCGTAGGACCAGACGAACTTGCCCGGACGCGCGAACATGAACGTGCCGCTCGAGGTCGCGCCGGTTGCGGGCATCGTCGTCGATGCGCCGTTATTCGCCTTGCCCGGCGCCTTGACTTCCTGCTGCGTGAAGTCGCCGCGGGCCGCATGCACCTGCGACACGAACTGCTTCAGTTGCTCCGTGCCGCTCGCGAATGCATGCGACGCAAAGAGCATCGACGCCGACAACAGCGCCGCGCCCAGTGCCTTCTTCCCCGTATGCTGCTTCATGCCGTGTTCTCCAGTCCGTATTGCATGTTGCGTCTTGCGTCTTGCATCGTGCGCGGCGCTTATTCCGATTCGCGCGCCGGCGCGAGAATCTCGCGGTTGCCGTTCGACGACATCGCCGAGACGAGCCCCGAGTTTTCCATCTGTTCCAGAAGCCGCGCCGCCCGGTTGTAGCCGATGCGCAAGTGCCGCTGCACGAGGGAAATCGACGCGCGCTTGTTCTTGATGACGACCTCGACCGCCTGATCGTAGAGCGGATCGGACTCGCCATCGGTCGCGCCGCCGCCCGCGCCCGCCGCGCCTTCGTCGCCCTCGCCCGCGAGCCCGCCTTCGAGAATGCCTTCGATGTAGTTCGGCTCGCCGTGCTCCTTCAGCTTGTCGACGACGCGATGCACTTCTTCGTCCGACACGAACGCGCCGTGCACGCGCACCGGCAGGCCCGAGCCGGGCGGCAGATAGAGCATGTCGCCCATGCCGAGAAGCGACTCCGCGCCTTGCTGATCGAGAATCGTGCGCGAATCGATCTTCGACGACACCTGGAACGCCATGCGCGTCGGCACGTTCGCCTTGATTAGCCCGGTGATGACGTCCACCGAAGGCCGCTGCGTCGCAAGAATCAGGTGGATGCCCGCCGCGCGCGCCTTCTGCGCGATCCGCGCGATCAGCTCTTCCACTTTCTTGCCGACGACCATCATGAGATCGGCGAGCTCGTCGATCACGACGACGATGTTCGGCAGGCGCGTGAGCGGCTCCGGATCGTCGGGCGTGAGGCTGAACGGGTTCGGAATCTTCTCGTCGCGCTTCTTGGCTTCGTCGATCTTCGTGTTGAAGCTCGCGAGATTGCGCACGCCCATCTTGCTCATCAGCTTGTAGCGGCGCTCCATTTCGGCGACGGCCCAGTTGAGTGCGTGGCCCGCCTGCCGCATGTCGGTGACGACCGGGCACAGCAGATGAGGAATGCCTTCGTAGACGCTCATTTCGAGCATCTTCGGGTCGATCAGAATGAGCCGCACCTGATCCGCGCTCGCCTTGTAAAGGAGCGAAAGAATCATCGCGTTGATGCCGACCGACTTGCCCGAGCCGGTCGTGCCCGCGACGAGCAAGTGCGGCATCTTCGCGAGATCGGCGCAGACCGGATTGCCGCCGATGTCCTTGCCGAGGCCCATCGTGAGCGGCGACGCGCCGTTCGCGTACACCTCCGAGCCGAGAATTTCGGAGAGCTTGACCGTCTGGCGGCGCTGGTTCGGCAATTCGAGCGCCATGAAATTCTTGCCGGGAATCGTCTCGACGACGCGAATCGACACGAGCGACAGCGAACGCGCGAGATCCTTCGCGAGGCCGACGATCTGGCTGCCCTTCACGCCGGTCGCCGGCTCGATCTCGTAGCGCGTCACGACCGGCCCCGGATACGCGGCCACCACGCTCACATCGACGCCGAAATCCTTCAGCTTCTTCTCGATGAGACGCGACGTGTATTCGAGCGTATCGGCGGCGATGGTTTCCTGCGTCTTCGGCGGCGCATCGAGAAGCGAGAGCGGCGGCAGGGTGGAATCGCCCGGCAGGTCCGCGAAAAGCGGCACCTGCTTTTCCTTCTCGGCGCGCTCGGAGCGCGCGGGCGTGGCGACCGGCGGCACGATCACGACCGGTTCGTGGTCCTCGTTCTGCACACGCGAGCGCACGACCTTGCCTTCGCGCTTGGACGCCGCTTCCTCGCCGAGCTTGCGGTCGCGCCCCGCTTCGCGGCGCAGTTGCGCGCCGGTGATGCCGTTGAGAATGGCTTCGCCCGCTTTCTCGCACACGGAGAGCCACGAAAAGCGGAAATAGAGCGACAAACCGATGGCAAGCGCGATCAGCAGGAAAAGCGTGGCGCCGGTGAAACCGAGCGCATGCGAAATATGACGCGCGATGAGATCGCCGACCACGCCGCCCGGCGCGCGCGGCAGTGGCACCTTGAGCGACCACATGCGCAGCGCCTCGATGCCGTCGCTCGCGAGCAGCACGAGCACGAAGGCGAAGGCTTCGGCGAGCCACGTGCGGTCGCGCGGCGCGTCGTCGTCCTTCGCGGCGGCTTGCGCGGCCGGCTCGCTGATGCGCCGGTAATTCGCGACGATGCGCCGCCCGAGCAGCACGACGAGCCAGTACGACGACAGCCCGAAGACGAGCAGCAGGATATCGGACGTATAAGCGCCGACGCGGCCCGCCCAGTTGGAAATGTGATCGACGCTCACCGCGTGCGTCCAGCTCGGGTCTTTCCGGCTGTACGACAGGAGCGCCATGACGAGAAACAATCCGAGCGCGACCTGGAGAATCCAGCGAATTTCGGTGAAAAGGCGCGACATGCGGTGCGGCAGCGCTTGCGCGCTCGCGGAATAGGATGCTTTGGCCATTGATTCGGTGTCGCTTGTCGCGGTCCGCGTGGTTCGGTCGCGGCCGCATGAACGGTGACCTATTGTAAACGCTGCATTGCGGTGAAAGGCGCAAAAACCGGCGCGTTCTTGCAACCTGTAACACTCGTCACATGCGAGCGCGCCGTTATTTCCGCGTGTTTTCTGCGACGCATCGCTATCAAAGCGATTGAAAGGTTCATTCGGAAGCCTTTCGCAGCGGCCTTTATAATTGACGACTTGCATCCAACTACGGGGCATCGGCGACATTCATCGGGTGTCGAACTGCGCTGCGCTGATTCTCGAGCGAAGCCTGGCCGATGCGACCACCAATAACGGACCTCCATCATGTCATCACCGCAACCCGCGCCCAAACACGCCAAAGTGCTGATCCTCGGTTCCGGCCCCGCCGGCTATTCCGCCGCCGTCTATGCGGCGCGCGCGAACTTGTCGCCGCTGCTCGTCACGGGTCTCGCGCAAGGCGGCCAGCTGATGACCACCACGGACGTCGAGAACTGGCCCGGCGACCCGTCCGGCGTGCAGGGGCCGGAGCTGATGCAGCGCATGGAGGAACACGCGCGCCGCTTCAACACCGAGATCGTGTTCGATCACATCCACACGGCGAAGCTCAACGAGCGGCCGTTCCGTCTCATCGGCGATTCGGGCGAGTACACATGCGACTCGCTCATCATCGCGACGGGCGCATCGGCGCAATATCTCGGCAACCCGTCCGAGGAAGCGTTTATGGGCAAGGGCGTGTCCGCCTGCGCGACGTGCGACGGCTTTTTTTATCGCAACGGCGAAGTCGCCGTGATCGGCGGCGGCAATACGGCCGTCGAGGAAGCGCTGTATCTCGCCGGCATCGCGAAGAAAGTGACGGTCATTCACCGCCGCGACAAGTTCCGCGCGGAGCCGATTCTGATCGACCGGCTGCTCGCGAAGGAAAAGGAAGGCGTCGTCGACATCAAGTGGAACCACGTTCTCGACGAAGTCACGGGCGACGAATCGGGCGTCACCGGACTGCGCGTGAAGCACACGCAAAGCGGCGAAACCACGGATATTGCGCTGCAGGGCGTCTTCGTCGCGATCGGTCACAAGCCGAATACCGATCTCTTCGTCGGCCAGGTGGAGATGAAGAACGGCTACATCATCACGAAGGGCGGCACGAGCGGCAACGCGACCGCGACGAGCATCCCCGGCGTGTTCGCGGCCGGCGACGTGCAGGATCACATCTACCGCCAAGCGATCACGAGCGCGGGCACCGGCTGCATGGCCGCGCTCGACGCGCAGCGCTATCTCGAAGCCATCGACGAAACGCCCACGCCGCATTCGATGAGCCACGAGAAGGACCGGTAAGCCGCGCGCCCCGCGCGTCGGGAAGAACGGGCCTCGGTTCGCGCCGCGGCCCGTTTTTTGTTTCCGGACGTGTGAGCGCGCGTTTCGCGCGCACGCATTCGACGGACGGCGCTCGTGGCACCGGGCGTGGCACAATCGGCGCCCTGCGCGTCGTGTCCTTCGAACCCGATCCACAGCCGAGCGCAGCGGACCGCAGCCGACCTCTCTGGCCGAACGATGCCGAAAAATCTTCCTCATCCGAACGAACCGAAACCTCGCCGCGCGCAGGCGCCGCGCGCGCCGGCGCCGGCTGGTCCGAAGCCGGCCGATCCGCGCGATGTCGCCGATGCCGTCAGGCGCGAAGGCTTGACGGGTCTCGCGTCGCTGAAAGACGCGCTGAAGGCGGACACCGAAAAGCGCGAGCGCGAACGCATCGAAGCGGCGCGCGAGAAGCGCGAGGCCGACGCGGGCGCGGACGAGTTCCGCCGCGCCATCGGCGAGATCGAGCCGCTTAGAACGCCGCCGCGCAAGACCGTCACCCGCACGCCGCCGCCGCCCCTTCCGCTGCAGAGCCGCCGCGACGAGGAAGCGGTGCTTCAGGAAGCGCTCTCCGACGAGTACGATCCGGAAAGCCTGCTGGACATCGACGAGACGCTCTTTTATTGCCGGCCCGGCGTGAGCCAGGAAGTCGTCAGAAAACTGCGGCGCGGCGCGTGGATCGTGCAGGCGCAACTGGACCTGCACGGCATGCGGCGCGAGGAAGCGCGCGAGGCGCTCGCGGAATTTATCCGCGAATCGGTGAAGCGCGGCCTGCGCTGCCTGCGCGTGATTCACGGCAAGGGGCTCGGTTCCATCGGCAAGGAGCCGATTCTCAAAGGCAAGGTGCGCGCGTGGCTCACGCAGAAAGCGGAAGTGATCGCGTTCTGTCAGGCGCGTCCGCACGATGGCGGCGCGGGCGCCGTGCTCGTGCTGCTGCAGCCGGGCGGCACGCCGCGTCACCACAATCATCCACAAGACAAGACCCGCTGAACGGACGGACCGTGCATCCGAGACTGACCCTCGCCATCTCCATCATGGAGGCGCTCGCGATCTTCGCCTACGCGCTCTCCGGCCTCATCGAAGCAAGAAAGCGCCGGCTCGACGCGGTCGGCGCGTTTCTCGTCGCGCTCGCCACCGCGTTCGGCGGCGGCACCGTGCGCGACGTGCTGCTCTCGCGCCGCCCGTTCTACTGGGTCGAGCATCAGGACTACGTGGTCGCCATTTTCGCGATGGCGATTTTCGCGCCCTATTTCCTGCGCCTCACGACGCGCCTTTTCGACCAGCGCGCCCTGCTCGTGACCGATGCCATCGGCTTAGGTCTTTTCAGCGTCTCGGGCACGTCCATCGCGCTCGATGCGCAGATGCCCGCGTTCACCGCGACGATGATGGGCGTCACGACCGGCGTGTTCGGCGGCATCATGCGCGACGTGCTGTGCAACGAGATTCCGCTGATTCTGCGCGATTCACGGCCCTACGCGGTTTGCGCGTTCGCGGGCTGCTGGATCTATCTTGGCCTCGCGGAGCTGAACGTCGACACGATCTACAGCGTGCTGCTGTCGACGGCGTTCATCCTCGTCGCGCGCCTGCTCACGTTCAAGCTGGACATCCGGCTGCCGCATTAGCCGGCGGGCGCAGCCGGCGACGCGGGCGGGCGGAAAAACCCGTCGATTTGCTACAATCGCGAAGTCAATCCGCCCCGTTCCGGCCGCTCGCGTCGATGCTTCGGGGCCTGGTCTCCGGTCGTCAACACGCACATAGAACATGAACATCGAGCAAGCGCGTTTCAACATGATCGAGCAACAGATTCGTCCGTGGGAAGTGCTGGACCAGGACGTTCTGAACCTGCTGTCGATCGTCAAGCGTGAGAACTACGTTCCCGCCGCCTACCGCAACATCGCTTTCGCGGACCTCGAAATTCCGCTGCCCGGCGGCGAGCGCATGCTCGCGCCGAAGCTCGAAGCGCGCATCCTGCAGGAACTCATGGTCCACAAGGGCGAAACGGTGCTGGAAATCGGCGCCGGCTCGGGCTACATGGCAGCGCTTCTCGCGCATCGCGGCCGCAGCGTGACGACGGTCGAAATCTCGCCCGAACTGGCCGAACTCGCGAAGCAAAACCTCGCGGCGAACGGCGTGACGAACGCGCAAGTCGTTGTCGGCGACGGCGCGCGCGGCTGGAATCAGGGCGCGCCGTTCGACGTCATCTGCGTGTCGGGCGGGCTGCCGGTGATGCCGCAGGAATTTCTGGAACTGCTCAACATCGGCGGGCGCATTGCCGCGTTCGTCGGCGTAGCGCCCGTCATGGAAGCGCAGATCATCACGCGCATCGACGAGAACCAGTATCGCGTGTCGGCGGTCTTCGAAACCTTCGTCGCGCCGCTGAAGAACGCGCTGCATCCGCCGGCTTTCAAGTTCTGAACCACCGAACCATGCGCCGGGCCGCAAGCGCCCGGCGGCACTCACCGTCCGCGCCGAATCACTCATGCAAAACCTGACCGCACCCGAACTCGCCGCGTGGCTCGCCGATTCCTCGCGCCCCGCTCCCGTCCTGCTCGACGTGCGAGAGCCGTGGGAACTGCAGACCGCGAAGATGGAGGACGTCGTCTCCATTCCGATGCGCGACATTCCCGCGCGCAGCGAAGAACTCGACGACGACGCGCAGATCGTCTGCATCTGTCACCACGGCGCACGCAGCGCGCAGGTCGGCATGTTCCTCGAATCGCGCGGCTTTACGAACATCTTCAATCTGTACGGCGGCATCGACGCATGGTCGCGTCAGGTGGACCCGGCCGTTCCAACGTATTGAATCCGCGGGCTTCTCAGCCCGTGCTCGACCATAACGCCGCGCCGCTCACCGAATAGATGACGAGCCTGCCGTCGTTCTGCATGTAGGCGTATGACCAGGGATGGTTCGGCGTCGCGGTCTCCCAGACTTTCTCGCCGTTGGCGTCGAACAGGATGAGCATGCCGTTTTCCTGCATGCGCACTCTCACGCCCGGCGTTCCACTCGCTTGCGATGACCAGATCGTCGTGCCATTGCGCACGACGACGAGGTACCCGTTCGTCCCGAGCGTCAGCGCGACGCGGCCGTCGCAGGATTTGAGCGTCTGCCCGGTCGAAAGGCCCTCGCCGGGCGCGAGATGCCCGCACGCGGACGGCGCGCGCACTGTCGGCAATGCGGCGAACCAGTCGAGATCGACGGCATTGGCAATGGCCTGCAGGCCCGCATCGTTCGGATGCAGGTTGTCGCCGCTGTTGTACGCCGGCGCATACGTCGACGCGCTTGCCCGGGCACTCGCCGCGCTCGCGGCGCTCGCGCTGCCGGGGTCGCCGAGCACGGCGGCCTGATCCAGCACGCCGTCGCAGCCGCTCGCGCCGCTGCGCAGCCATGCGTTCATCGCCTGCCGGGTGTCCTCGATGGCGGGCGTCCACGTCCCCACGCCTTCGAACGGCGTGAGCGTCGAGCAAATCACTTTGACCTTCGCGCTGTGCGCCTGCGCGATCAACTGCCCGAACGTGCTCTTGAGACGCTGCGCGGTCGGCGGATCGCCGCCGATCAGGTCGTTGACGGCATCGTCCGAAATGACGACCCACTTCACGTTCGCCTGCTGCAGCACGTCGCGGTTGAAGCGCGTGAGGCCCGCCTGCCCGGACGGGCCCGTATCGATGAAAAAGCTGTTACCGCTGATGCCCTGATCCAGCACGCCCACGTTCAAGCCCGCGCCCGCGAGCCGCGCCGCCAACCGGTTCGGCCAGCGCCGGTTGGTGTTGGGCGTCGACGCGAGACCGTCCGTAATGGATGCGCCGAACGTGACGACCGCGCCCGTCGCGCCCTCGTTGACGACGTCGAGGTTGGTCAGAAAGTAGTACGACTGCGCGCCGCCCGGGTTCGTGACGCCGCCCTTGAACGACGCATCGCCGCTCGCGTCGCCCGGCGCGACGTACACGTCCTGCAGCCCGGCGGGATGGCCCGTGGAGTACGGCGGCGTTTTCGACGGAACGTGCACGCTCACGGCGACATCGCCCATCACCGGCACGGGAAACGCGACGGTGTCGCTGACGACGGAGCCGCCCACCGGAATCGTCACGTAACTCTGGCCGTTGAACGTGACGGCGCGGTCCGTTTGCGCGACCGTCTGCGCGCCGCTCGACCGTTTCGCGATATGCACGTTGCCGAGCACCAACGGCTCGGTGCCGAAGAGATTGGAGAAGCGCACCCGCGCCGCCCTTCCGCCGATGCTCGTGTGCACGATCTGGCGAATGGTCTGGTTATCGAAGCCGGAATCGGTGGTGTAGGAAGGCGCAACGGACCATGTGCCGGTCCACTGCTGGGCGGAACTCTGCGCGAACGCGGGGGAAAGGCATGCACTCGAGACCATCGCGAAGAGCGCCGGCGCGAGGCGCCTCGTTAAAGCGTGCATCGTAGTCATATCCGCCTCCTGTCGACGGGAGATGGCCGGACGATGCGTGCGGCGCACCTGCGCCCGATGCATCGGCGAGCCTTCCCCGGTCGCATGCAGCGTGTCCGCTGTCGATGAGCCGCGCGTCGCGCGGCCGCGATGAATGCCGTTGCGGTGTAAATGAGAATACATCACACCGTTGCATTTTTTGACCGTGCGATAGCGCACAGACACGGCACATCGCATTCAATCCACGCGCGCAAATGAAAAGGCCGCAAGCGTCGTGCATGCGGCCCGTTGCCTGGCTGAAAACTTCCGTCGCGCTAGACGACGTTCATCGCCAGCGCGCTCGCGCGATAGTGCTCCGCAGCTTTCTCGGCATCGCCGAGTTGCTCGAAAAGACGTGCCAACGCGCGATGCGTCCGTATCTTGAGCGGCTCGTTGTCGGCGAGCTTCAGCGCCGATTCGAGGAACGCCTGCGCTTTGCCCCACAACTGCTGATGCAGGCACAGCCGCCCGAGCGTGAAGAGCAGGTCGGCGTCTTCCGTGCGCTCCTTCTGCCATGCCTCGGCGCGCTGGATCAGCGGCAGAGCGTCGCCGCCGACCACGCAATCCGGATACCGCCGCAACAACCGCGCGTCCCAGTTATGCGCGAGCGCATCTTCGACGATCTTCTTCGCTTCCGCGCGGCGATCGAGCGCGATCAGCAATTCGGCGGCGAGATCGGCGAGACGCGGCGACTGGCGCTCGGTGGCCGACAGCGATTGCCACAGTTCGAGCAGCGCGTCCGGATTGTGCCGCCGGTCGCGCAGCAGGTTCTCCGCCGCGACCTGCCGCAGACGCACCGCGACCGCCGGATGCAGCGCCTCGCGCTTTTCCAGCATCCGCACGAGCTTCAGCACTTCGCCCCAGTTCTTCAACTGCTGCTGCGCGCGCAGCGCGATCTGCTGCGCGTGAATGCGCCGGCCGCCCTGCGCCTGCATTTCCGTCAGCGCGACGAGCGCGCCGTCCGCGTCGCGGCCATCGGCGCGCATGTCGGCGGTGGCCATCAGACGCGCGTCCTGCCAGTCCGCGCCGTTGACCTGCGCGAGCCATTCGTCGCGACGCGCATATTCGTGCAGCCGATGCGCCGCGTTTGCGCCGATCAGCCCGGCCGCGCCCTTGTTCGAGTCGACGGAAAGCGCATCGCGCGCGGCCTTCTCCGCTTTCGAAAAGCGGCCCGCGTACAAGTGGCCGATCGCATCGCGCAGGGAAGCATTCGCCTTGGCGAGCCGGCTGCGCGCGCGGTATGCCGCCACGCGCTGCGGCATCTTCCAGACGCCGCGCACCGCGCGCACCAGCGCGTACAGCACGATGAACAGCACGACGAGCGCGACGACGAACAGATTGAGCGACACGTCCACGCGATACGGCGGGATGACGAGCAGAACCTGCCCGCCGTCGAAACCGCCGACGGTCGCGACGATCACCGCGACGGCGAAGAGCAGCGCGAGCCAGATGAGTCCACGAATCGTCATCATCCGCCTCGCTTGAACTGATGCACGGCGGCGAGGCTCGCGTTCAGGTTCGGCACGGCGACCGCGAGCGACGCCTGATCCACCTGCTTGACGAGATCGCGCACGGCGGCGACTTTGGTCGACGACGAATCGAAGTAGCGTCCGAGCGCGGCGTCGGCGGCGGCGAGGTCCGATTTCAGCGTCGGCTCGCTGCGCGATAGCAGCGACAGACGCGCGGACAAGAGCCGCAATTTCACGTTCTCGCGCACGAAGTAGCCTTCGTCGGGCGACGTGAGCATGGCGTCGGCGTTGTCGATGCGCCGCACGGAGACGAGGCTCGCGAGCTGCTGCCCGATGCCGCTCGTGATCTGCCGCCAGAGCACCTTCCAGCGCGGCTCGCCCGTCGCCGCCGCGACCGACGCGCTGTCGCCCGGCGCCGCGGCCTGCGCGCGCGCCCGCGCGATCGGCGCTTCGCCCGCGAGCGGCAACGCGTCGATCTGGTCGATGGCCGTATCGAGCTTGATCGCGAGGCCGGTCAGGTCCGTGGTCGGCGTGGCCTTGAGCTTGTCGATGTCCTGCGCGATCGCCTTGCGGATCGCCACGACCTGCGCGCCGGTGCTCGCGGCGAGACGCGTGTCGGCGCTTTGCAGCGCGAAGAGCGCGAGTTGAACGTTGCCGGTGAGCTGCAATTGCTGGCTCGCGCTCGAGAGAATCTGTTCGACTTCGGCGAGCGTCCAGTCGTCGCGATTGCTCGCGAGATCCTGATATTGCTGCTGCAAGGCCTGGCTATGCGCTTCGGCATCGGCGAGCTTGCCCTGCAACTGGATGATCTGCGTGCTGAGCGCGGTGGTCGCGCTCGCCGCCTGATCGGCCTTCGCGCGCAGATCGGCGTTTTGCGCATCCGCCCGGGCCACGCGCTGCGTGAGCTCCTGCCCGTTGCGATCGAGCTTGCGGTTGAGCGCATAGCCGCCCGCGCCCGCCGCGACCGCCAGAATGACGACGACGAACCACAACAGCACGATGCCCGCGCCGCCGCGCCGCTTCTGCTGCTCGTAGGGCGTGAAGGGCGTGTTCGGCGGCAGCGGCGGTGTCACGTTCGGCTGAGGTGAAGCCTTCTTTGAATCGTTCGAATCAGTCATGCGTGATTGAGCCGGTTGGTGAGCCGGCGGCGTGGCCGGCGAAGTGTCCGGTGATGGGTCCAGTGTCGGGTCCGGTGATGAATCCGCCGATGTATCGGCCGCGGTCGTCGGCGTCGGCCCCGCTGCGGCGGATGCGCGAACATCGCGGGGAAACAGCGTTTCCAGCGTTTGCACGATGCGTTCGTCGCCGGCGCCGGACACCGTAATCGTATCAAAACCCGTTTGCCGCGCGACTTCCGCGATGCGCGGATGCGGGCAGACGATCGGCGCGCGCTTCAGGCGCGCGATTTCGTCGGCGGTGAGATGTTCGCGCGCGAGTTCGTCGAGGTTGCGCACGCCTTCGGAACTCGTCAGCAGCCACGCGTGCGGCTCGCCGGCGAGCAGTGCGTGAATGCGCTCCCACTTGTGCATCGCCGGTTCCGGCAGCACGCGCCGGTACGCCGCCGCTTTCTCCACGCGCGCGCCCGCTTCGGTCAGGCGCTCGGCGAGCCATTCACGGCCGCCGTCGCCGCGCACGATCACCACGCGCCGGCCTTCGAGACCGCCCGCGCCGAAATGCGCTTCGATCGCGGCGTAGAGCGCCTCGGAATCGAAGCGCGGATCGGCCTCGTCCGCCGGCGGGCTGATGACGCGATACGCCGGCGCCTGCACGCCCTGCCGCGCGAGCGCCGCGACGCTGCCCGGACCGACGACGGCCACCGGCACGTCCGCCGGCCACGGCGCGAAGAGGCGGCCGAACGCGTGATCGACCGCGTTCGGCGACACGAATACGACGAGCGCGTAACGCTCCGGCCCGTAAAGCTCGTCGAGCGCGGCGCGCAGCGGGGCGTCGTCGGCGACGGGCGCGATGTCGATCAGCGGAAATTCGAGCGCGCCGAAGCCCGCGCGCGCGAGCCGCTCGACAAGCGCCGACGATTGCCCGGCCGGACGCGTGATGACGACGGTCGCGCGGAATTCGCGCGCCATCAGGAGGCGTTCGCCGCTGGCGGCGGCAGTGAATCGTCCTGCGAGCCGCCCTTCGCCGGGCTCGCGTTGGGCGCGTCGGCGCGGCTCATCGTCGAAAGCGCGTTGACGATATCCATCGCGCCTTGCGCTTCGAGGTCCGCCGACACGCGCTGACCGAGCGCGAGCGCGCCGGCGAGGTCCGGCGCGCGGACTTCTTCCTCGGCGCGCAGCACGCGCTTGCCGTCGGGCATCGAGACGGCGCCGCGCAGCGAGAGCATGTCGCCGCGCCATTGCGCGAACGCGGCGAGCGGCACTTCGCAGCTTCCGCCGAGCGAGCGCGATACCGCGCGTTCCGCTTCGACGGCGAGCGCGGTGGCTTCATCGTGCAGCGGCGCGAGCCACGCGGCGAGTTCGGGGCGATCCGCGCGAATCTCGATGCCGAGCGCGCCCTGCCCCGCCGCCGGCAAGCTCTGCGACGGTTCGAGCAGCGCGCGGATGCGCGCCTCGAGACCGAGGCGCTTCAGGCCCGCCGCCGCGAGAATGATGGCCGCGTAGTCGCCGCGATCCAGCTTCGCGAGGCGCGTATCCAGATTGCCGCGCAACGGCCGCACGTCGAGATGCGGGAAACGCGCGCGGATCATCGCTTCGCGGCGCAAACTCGAGGTGCCGACGACGCTGCCCGCAGGCAACGCATCGAGCGATTCGTAACGCGGCGAGACGAAGGCATCGCGCGGGTCTTCGCGCTCCAGAATCGCGCCGAGCGCGAAGCCTTCGGGCAACTGCATCGGCACGTCTTTGAGCGAATGCACGGCGAGGTCGGCGCGGCCTTCTGAGAGCGCGGCTTCCAGCTCTTTCACGAAGAGACCCTTGCCGCCGACCTTCGACAGCGTGCGGTCGAGAATCTGGTCGCCGCGGGTCGTCATTCCGAGAATTTTGACGTCGCAAGATGGATATAATTTGTGCAGCGCACACCGCACATGCTCGGCCTGCCACATCGCAAGCCGGCTCTCTCGCGAAGCGATGACGAGCGTCGCGGGCGGTGTCGTTGAATGCGTCTCGGAATTCATTGATGCTCGATCGGATGACGGGATGAAGTAACAAACAATGGTAGCACGCACACCACGGTCCATTCGACGTGTGCCTCGCGCGGGAGCCTTGTCCGGCGTGGCTTTGCGAGGGGCGGAGACAGCCGGCAGCGTCTTGCGCCGCATGAGGAGACACATGCCGGCACGCCGGCGCTCCGCGCACGTTCGTTTTTCCGTGGGTCCGCAGTCCATGCTTCGCGCGGCGTCCGTCCGGGCCGCCGCATCCGCCGATGGTCCTGGCTTCGCATCAGAGAGGAACTTGAACGTGACGTCTTCCGCATCGGCTCATCCGGCGCGCCGCAACGCCGCATCCCCAGACTCATCCTCCGACGCGTCCGTCGCGGCGTCGTCGCCTCCCATTGCGCGTACTCGGGCCGCGAGCGCGGCGAAGGCTTCCAGCGCGGCTGTCGCCGTCGAGCCGAAGCCGGGCGTCGAAGCGATCGTGAAAGCGTCCAAGGCAGCGAAGCCGCTCAAGAAGGCGACGACCGCCGCGCCCGGCGACGACGACAACGCGAATGCGTCCGCCGCTTCCGGCGACGCCGCCGAACGCGCGAAGCCCGCGAACCGCGCCCGCGACGACAAGGACCGGCCGCTCTTCGAGGACATCCGCTTTCTCGGCCGCGTGCTCGGGGAAGTGCTGCGCGAGCAGGAAGGCGACGCCGTCTTCGACATGGTCGAGGCCATTCGGCAGACCGCCGTCAAGTTCCGCCGCGAAGACGATGTCGAAGCGTCGCAGACGCTGGAGAAGCGCCTGCGCGGGCTGTCGCCGGAACAGACGGTGTCGGTCGTGCGCGCATTCAGCTATTTCTCGCATCTCGCGAACATCGCGGAAGACCGGCATCACAATCGTCGCCGGCGCATTCACGCGCTCGCCGGCTCCGCGCCGCAGCCGGGAACCATCGCGTATGCCATCGAGCGCATGCGCGAGCAGAAGAACGTCAGCGCAACGCGCAAGCTGCTGCAAAAATTCTTCGACGACGCGCTGATCGTCCCGGTCCTCACCGCGCATCCGACCGAAGTGCAGCGCAAGAGCATTCTCGATGCGCAGCACGACATCGCGCGCCTGCTCGCCGAGCGCGATCAGGAATTGACCGTCCGCGAGCGCGCGCACAACGAAGCGGTTCTGCGCGCGCGGGTGACGTCGCTCTGGCAGACGCGCATGCTGCGCGACGCGCGCCTGACCGTCGCCGATGAAATCGAAAACGCGCTGTCCTACTATCGCGCGACCTTCCTCGGCGAAATTCCCGCGCTTTACGCCGACATCGAGGACGCGCTCGCGGAACACGGCCTGCCCGCGCGTCTGCCGGCGTTCTTCCAGATGGGAAGCTGGATCGGCGGCGACCGCGACGGCAACCCGAACGTGACCGCCGAAACGCTCGAAACCGCGATCACGCGCCAGGCGACGGTCATCTTCGAACACTATCTCGAAGAAGTGCATAAGCTGGGCGCGGAGCTTTCCGTATCCGAACTGCTCGCCGGATCGAGCGACGCATTGCAGGCGCTCGCCGA
This sequence comes from Caballeronia sp. Lep1P3, assembly GCF_022879595.1. Classification (NCBI taxonomy): domain Bacteria; kingdom Pseudomonadati; phylum Pseudomonadota; class Betaproteobacteria; order Burkholderiales; family Burkholderiaceae; genus Caballeronia; species Caballeronia sp. Lep1P3. The sequence goes on from NZ_CP084265.1 coordinate 2,280,242, forward strand.
AGCGTCGCCGGACCGCTCGCCGCATCGCACGGACGAACCGTACCGGCGCGCGCTCATCGGCATTTACACGCGGCTCGCGGCGAGCGCGCGCGTGCGGCTCGGCGAAGGCGTCGTGGCCGTGCGCAGCGCGGGGCGCGGCGCGACGCCGATCCGCGCGACGCCCTACGCCGATGCCGCCGAATTCACGCGCGATCTGAACGTGCTGATCGATTCGCTCGCGAAGCATCACGGCGCGTCGATGTCGCGCCTGCGCCTGTCGCCGCTCGCGCGCGCGTCCGAAGTCTTCGGCTTTCACCTCGCGAGCATCGACTTGCGGCAAAGCTCGGACATTCACGAGGCGGTCGTCGCGGAACTGCTCGCACGCGGCGGCGTCGCGCAGGACTACGCGGCGCTCTCCGAAGAGGAGAAGCGCGACGTCCTGCTGAGTGAGCTGTCGCAGCCGCGCCCGCTGCGTCTGCCGTATGCGCGGTATTCCGATCTCGCGACGAGCGAACTGGGCGTGCTCGAAGCCGCGCGCGTGTTTCGCGAGAACTTCGGCGCGCGCGCCGTGCGCAACTACATCATTTCGCATACCGAGACCGTCAGCGATCTGCTCGAAGTCATGCTGCTACAGAAGGAAACCGGCGTGCTGCAAGGCTGCCTCGGCAACAGCGACGATCCCGCGCGCGACGGCCTGATGGTGATTCCGCTCTTCGAAACCATCGCGGACTTGCGCAATGCACCCGTCATCATGGGCGACTTCTTTGGGCTGCCGGGCATCGACGCGCTCATCGACAATCAGGGCAACGAGCAGGAAGTCATGCTCGGGTATTCGGACAGCAACAAGGACGGCGGCTTTCTCACGTCGAACTGGGAGCTGTACCGCGCGGAACTCGCGCTGGTCGCGCTCTTCAGGGAACGCGGCACGACGTTGCGGCTCTTTCACGGACGCGGCGGCACGGTCGGGCGCGGCGGCGGCCCGACCTATCAGGCGATTTTGTCGCAGCCCCCCGGCACCGTGGACGGCCAGATTCGCCTCACCGAGCAAGGCGAAGTGATCGCGAGCAAGTTCGCGAACGCGGAGATCGGACGGCGCAATCTGGAGACGGTCGTCGCCGCGACGCTCGAAGCATCGCTGCTGCCGCACGAGAACGCGCCCGCGCAACTGCCGCAATTCGAAGCGACGATGCAGACGCTCTCCGATTCCGCGATGGCCGCGTACCGCGCGCTCGTCTACGAAACGCCCGGCTTCACCGACTACTTCTTCTCGTCGACGCCGATCGCTGAAATCGCGGAGTTGAACATCGGCAGCCGGCCGGCGTCGCGTAAATTGCAGGACCCGAAGCATCGCAAGATCGAGGATTTGCGCGCGATTCCGTGGGGCTTTTCATGGGGCCAATGCCGGCTGCTGCTGACCGGCTGGTACGGCTTCGGCAGCGCGGTCACCGCCTATCTCGACGAAGCCGGGTCGGAAGGCGAACGCACGAAGCGCCTCGCCGCGCTGCGCAAGATGCACAAGACATGGCCGTTTTTCACGAACCTGCTGTCGAACATGGACATGGTGCTCGCGAAAACCGATCTCGCCGTGGCGTCGCGGTACGCGCAGCTCGTCGCGGACAAGAAGCTGCGCAAGCTCGTGTTCGAGCGCATCGTCGCGGAACATCAGCGCACGTGTCATGTGCTGACGGAAATCACCGGGCGAAGCGAGCGGCTTTCCGACAATCCGCTGCTCGCCCGTTCGATCAAAAACCGCTTCCCGTATCTCGATCCGTTGAACCACCTGCAGGTGGAGTTGCTCAAGCGTCATCGCGCGGGCGACCAGAACGTGCGGCTGCGGCGCGGCATTCATTTGACGATCAACGGGATTGCGGCGGGCCTGCGCAACACGGGCTGAGTCTTCCCGGCGAGCGCGAAGCGGCGTTCAATCGCGCCGCTTCGCCTCGATCATCAGCGCGTCGAGTTCGAACGAGCCATCCTCCTTCACGCTGAAGTACTGGCGCACTTCGTCGGGCGCGCTTTTCCACATCGACTGGATCGCCGTCGCGCGCTCGGGCGGCGTGCGCATGCGCGAAATCCACGCATCGAATTCCAGCGGAATGCGCCAGCGTTCGGTCACGCGCGCGTCGAAGCCGGCGGCGTCGAGCATCGCGATCCATTCGTCGGCGCGATAGTCGCGCACATGCGACGCATCGCGCAGAATCTCGATCGCCTGAATGTGCGTGTCGTAGAGCGGATCGTCGATGCCCGCGATATCGATGAACTTGAGCCGCCCGCCCGGTTTCAGCACGCGGCCGACTTCGTTCAGCGCGCGCGGCACGTCGCGCCAGTGATGCGCGCTCATGCGGCTCACGGCCCAGTCGAACGAGGCGTCGTCGAACGGCAGCGTCTCGGCGGCGCCCTGCTGCGTGCGGATGGTCGTCAGGGCGCGCGCCTTTGCAACGGCTTCGACGGTGGCGAGCATTGGCGGCGCGATGTCGTAAGCCACCACCTGCCGCACATGCGGCGCAATCGCGAAGCTCGCGTGGCCCGCGCCGCAGCCCATGTCCAGCACGGTCGCGTTGCCGCAGGTGGCCGCGAACGTCGCCGCGAGATTGTCCAGGTCGGCGCCGGTCGCGTGAACCTGGCTCGTGAGATACGCGGCGGCGGTCGAGCCGAACGCGTCGGCCACCTGATCGTGATGTTTCATCGTGGGCTCCTTCGGTGGTGGATGTCTTGTCTACAAGAGGCCGCAGCGCCGGCCTGCCGCTACAATAGGCGCCTCGTTGTACCGGTACAAGTTGAGCAGTTATTCTGGTATCGAAAGCACCTGCCCTTCGACATTCGCATGAGCCACACCGATAACAAACCGGCCGCGTCGCCGGCCGAGTCGCCGGCGGAGACGTCCGCGCGCGCGCTCGGCGATTTCATCCGCACGCACCGCGAACGGCTTTCGCCGCTTTCCGTGGGCTTGCCGCCCGGCCCGCGCCGCCGCACGCCGGGACTGCGCCGCGAGGAAGTCGCGCAACTGTGCGGCGTGAGTCCGACGTGGTACACGTGGATCGAACAGGGCCGCCCCGTCTCCGCTTCCGCCGATGCCCTCGCGCGCATCGCCGTCGCGCTGCAACTGTCGCGGGCCGAACGCGCGTATCTCTTCGAATTGGCCGCGCAGCGCGATCCCGCCGAACCGGACCCCGCCGCGCAGGACGTGCCCGCCGCGCTTTTGCAGACGGTCGGCTTGATCGGCGCGCCCGCCTACGTGCTCGATCGCCAGTGGAACGCGCTGCGCTGGAATGCGCCCGCCGCCGACTTGTTCGTCGGCTGGCTCGACGGCGAGCACGACCGCAATCTCCTCACCTACACGTTCACGTCCGCGGCGGCGCGCGCGTTGATCGTCGACTGGGAAACGCGCGCGCGCCGTCTCGCCGCCGAATTCCGCGCCGATTCGATCCGCCATCTGAACGATCCGCCCACGCGCGCGCTGATCGACACGCTTTCCGCCGCGAGCGACGCCTTCGCGCGTTACTGGGCCTCGCAGGACGTGTTCGAGCGCGAAGGCGGCGAGCGCGCGTTCGATCATCCGTCGCGCGGACGCGTGGTCTTCAATCAGATCACGTTCAAGCCCGCGCATCGGGAGGACCTGAAGCTGGTTATTCTGGTCGGGTCCGAATAGTGTGAAATGTTAAAATTGTCGCCTTCCTGAAGCCCTCCCGAAGCCCGAACCGCCGGAAAAATCACGATGACGTCCCAACTCCACAAAAAAGGCGAAGCCTGGTCGGCTCGCTTCTCCGAGCCGATGTCCGAGCTCGTCAAGCGCTACACGTCGTCGGTGTTTTTCGACAAGCGGCTCGCGCTCGTCGACATTCAAGGCTCGCTCGCGCATGCGTCGATGCTCGCGGCGCGGAAGATCATCGGCGCGGACGATCTCGCGGCCATCGAGCGCGGCATGGCGCAGATCAAGGGCGAAATCGAGCGCGGCGAGTTCGAATGGAAGCTGGATCTCGAAGACGTGCATCTGAACATCGAGGCGCGGCTGACGGCATTGATCGGCGATGCGGGCAAGCGCCTGCACACCGGCCGCTCGCGCAACGACCAGGTCGCGACCGACATCCGCCTGTGGCTGCGCGGCGAGATCGACCGCATCGGCGGCCTGCTGAACGACCTGCGCGGCGCGCTCATCGACATGGCGGAGAAGCACGCCGACACCATCATGCCGGGCTTCACGCACTTGCAGGTCGCGCAGCCGGTGACGTTCGGGCATCACCTGCTCGCGTATGTCGAAATGTTCGCGCGCGATGCCGAGCGCATGCGCGATTGCAGGAAGCGCGTGAACCGTCTGCCGCTCGGCGCGGCGGCGCTCGCGGGCACGAGCTATCCGATCGACCGCCACGCGGTGGCCGCCGCGCTCGGTTTCGACGGCATCTGCGCGAATTCGCTCGACGCCGTGTCCGATCGCGACTTCGCAATCGAATTCACGGCGGCCGCTGCGCTCGTCATGACGCACGTCTCGCGCTTTTCCGAAGAACTCGTGCTGTGGATGAGCCCGCGCGTCGGCTTCATCGATCTGGCGGACCGCTTCTGCACGGGTTCGTCGATCATGCCGCAAAAGAAGAATCCCGACGTGCCCGAACTCGCGCGCGGCAAGACGGGCCGCGTGAACGGGCATCTGATGGCGCTGCTCACGCTCATGAAAGGCCAGCCGCTCGCGTACAACAAGGACAATCAGGAAGACAAGGAACCGCTCTTCGATACCGTCGATACGGTCGCGGACACGCTGCGCATCTTCGCGGAAATGGCGGCGGGCATCACGGTGAAGCCGCAGAACATGCGCGCGGCGGCGCTGCAAGGCTTCTCGACCGCCACCGATCTCGCGGACTATCTCGTGAAGCGCGGCCTGCCCTTTCGCGATGCGCACGAAGCGGTCGCCCACGCGGTGCGCATCTGCGACGATCGCGGCTGCGACCTCGCGGATTTGTCGCTGGAAGCCATGCGCATCGAGTTGCCGAACGTGGCGCATCTCATCGGCGAGGACGTCTTCGACTATCTGACGCTCGAAGGCTCGGTCGCGAGCCGCAATCACCCGGGCGGCACCGCGCCGGATCAGGTGCGCGCGGCGGCGAAGGCGGCGCGCGAAGCGCTTTGAACGCGCTTCTCTGCCGTGATGCCTGTCGAAGGCGGTCCGCTCGGGCCGCCTTTTTTTTCGTCACGACACACGGCGCCTTCACTGCTTCAGTTTCGTGAACAGAGCAGTCAACGTTTCGGAGCGTTGCTTGAGATTCGTCTCATTCAACTCCGATCTACATCTCAATAAGCTGTGCGGGTCGCATCAAGGCATTGCAAACGGCCAGAAAGACAGCCGTGACGCACCGTTCACCGTTTATCGAGAGATCGTTTCAATGAAGAGTACCTTCACGCACATCGCCGCCGCAGCAGTAATGGCCGCCGCCATCGTCGTTTCGCCGAGTTCGTTCGCGGGCAGCAAGACGGCTTCGTTTCAGGTTTCGCTCACCATCCAGAACGACTGTCAGATCAGCGCGAATCCGCTCAGTTTCGGCACGACGGGCGTGCTTGCGAACAACATCGACCAGTCGACGAACCTGAGCGTGACCTGCACGACGGGCACGCCGTACACCGTCGCGCTCGACGCGGGGACGGTGTCCGGCTCGACGATCGCGCAGCGCAAAATGGCCAACACGGCAGCGACAGGCCAGGTGCAATACAACCTATATCTCGATGCCGCGCGCACACAGGTATGGGGCAACACGATCGGCACCAACACGGCTTCCGGCACCGGTAACGGCGCGGCTCAGACCCTCACCGTCTACGGCCGCGTGCCGACGCAAGCGACACCCGTTGCGGACAACTATCTATCGACGGTCACGGCCACCGTCGCCTTCTGAGCGGCGGCGACCGGCAACTGCGCCACCGACTCCCGGCTACCGACGCCCCGCCCACGCGCGGGGCGCTTGCGTTAACAGCGAAGAAACATTATCCGTGGACGTCATCGAATGTCTCATAGCGGGGGTCGCATGCAGATCACGCTCGCGCGCGCAAGAGCCGTCCTGTTCGCGCTCATCTGCGGGTCGTCGCTGTGTTTCGCGGCATCGTTGCAGATTTCGCCCGTCTCCATTCAGCTTCATGCAAACGAAGCCGGCCAAGTCATCAATCTGCGCAACGCCGGCGACCAGGCCATTCATGCGCAAGTACGGGTCTTCACATGGGATCAGGCCAACGACGAAGACCATCTCGAACCGACTCGCGATCTGCTTGCCAGTCCGCCCATCGCCGAAGTGCCGGCTGGCGGCGCGCAGGTCATCCGTTTGATTCGCACCGGCCAGGAAACGGCGACGCAGGAGCGCGCGTACCGGCTGTTGATCGACGAGTTGCCGACGACCGACGCCGCATCGCAAGGCGTGCAGTTTCGCTTTCGCTATTCCGTGCCGCTGTTCGTCGAGCCGGACGGCAGTAGAGGCACATTCGATTTGAGCTGGTCGATCATCGAGAAGAACGGCCAGCCCTTCTTGCGGGTCGCGAACAGCGGGACGGTTCATGCGCGATTGAGCGCGGTATCGCTCGAAGTGAACGGCGCGAGCGTGCCGATCGCCGCCGGACTGCTCGGCTACGTGCTGCCGGGACGCGCGCGCGTGTGGCCGCTCACCGGGGCCGCGCGCGGCAACGCCCGCGAAGTATCGGCGACGGTCAACGGCAGCGCCCTCAAAGCCTCGCTGACCCCGGCCGCGCGCTGACGCGTCGCGCGCGACGCGACGCGAGGCTCGCTGCGATGAGCATACGATCCGTCACGTGCGGCAGGCGGCGCCAGCGGCGCCGGTGGATGGCGCCGGGCGCGCTGGCGCTTTCGGCGGCATGCCAGCCGACCCTCGCGCAGTTGACGGGTCCAGCGGACGCACCGGCCTTCCTGCCGGCTCCCGCTTCGCAAAACGTTTCGCAAGACCAGACGCTGGTGCTCGAAATCGTCATCAACGGCACGCATACGGATTCGCCGTCCGCGTTCGAGTTGCGCGGCGGCCAGTTGTACGCAGAGCCGCAGACGCTGACCGACGCGGGCCTGCGCATCGAGGACATCCGGCCGGGGCCGGACGGCTGGATCGCGTTGTCGTCCATTCCGGGGGTGCGCGCGACCTACGCGATCGCGCAGCAACAAGCCGTGCTGGACGTGACGACGGAACGGCAAGTGGCGCGGCGCATCGGCTATGCGATGCCGGCGGTGCCGAAGGCGACGCCGGGCACCGGATTCGTGCTGAACTACGACGCGACCTATCAGCGTTCGATGGGCACGGCATCCGGCAGCCAATTGGGCGTCTGGAGCGAACAGCGGCTCTTCACGCCGTTCGGCGTCTTCGACAACACCGGAACCTGGCTCGACGGAACCGGCGCCAATCGCTACACGCGGCTCGATACCAACTGGACGTATTCCAACGCTACGACGCTTTTCTCGATGACCGTCGGCGATGCGATCTCCGGGTCGCTGCCCTGGTCGCGGTCGGTGCGTTACGGCGGCATTCAGATCCAGCGCGATTTCACGCTGCGGCCCGATCTCATCACCTATCCCCTGCCGATGTTCGCGGGCTCGGCCGCCGTGCCGTCGGCGGTCGATCTGTACATCAACGGGCTGCGCCAGTACAACGGCAACGTCCCGCCGGGGCCCTTCCAGATCGCGCAGCGGCCGAGTCTTACGGGCGCGGGCGTCGCGCAGGTCGTCGTCACCGATGCGCTCGGACGCCGCGTGACCACGAGCGTGCCGCTCTACGTCGATACGCGCCTGCTCGCCAAAGGGCTTTACGATTATTCGATCGACATCGGCTTTCTGCGCGAGGATTACGCGCTGCGTTCGTGGTCCTACGATTCTTCGCCGATATTCAGCGGCAGCTTCAGCTACGGCGCAAGCGACTGGCTTACGCTCCAGGCGCACGCCGAAACCGCGAAGAACCTGCGCAACGGGGGCGCGGGCGCGGTGCTCCGCCTGGGCGACGCGGGCGTGGTGAATCTGGCCGCGGCCGGCAGCAACGGCGCGGGATCGACGGGCGGGCTGGCGAGCATCGGGTATCAGTACATCGGCCCGCGCTTCTCGGTGAACTTGCAAGGCGCGCACGCGACGCCGGGCTATCGCGACATCGCATCGCTCGGCGGCGGAACGATCTTCGAGCATCTGTATCAGGCGAGCGTATCGATGTCCTTGCTGGACCGGCAGTCGGCGACGCTCAGCTACATCGACTCGAAAGACGAGTTCACGGGCGCGGCGCGCGTCGTCACGCTCGGCTATAGCGCACAGCTCGGGCGGCGCTGGTCGCTGTTCGCGAGCGTCTATCGCGACTTCGCGCAACGCAACGTGTATGGCGGCTCGGTCGGCATCACGTTCGCGCTGGGCGCAAGCACGTCGATGACCGCGACGGTGTCGCAATCGGGCGGTCATGCGAGCGCCGAAGTCAACGCCTCGCGCCCCGCCGATTTCAGCGGCGGCTGGGGCTGGGCCGTCCAGGGCGGCGCGGGCGCGCAATATCGGCATGCGTTCGCCGGGGCCAACTATCGCGCGAGCTTCGGCGACTTCTTCGCGACCGCGCAACGCTTCAATGGCGTCACCACGACGACCGCGCAGGCCGCCGGCGCGCTCGTCGTGACGAACGGCGCGGTGCTGGCCTCGCGCACGCTCGCGGACAGCTTCGCGCTCGTCGCCACGGACGGCGTCGCGAACGTGCCTGTCTTGCAGGAGAATCGCCTGATCGGCGAGACCAATGCGCGGGGCTATCTGCTGACGCCCGATCTGCTGTCGAACCAGCGCAACCAGCTGGCGATCGATCCGCTCGCGCTGCCCGCCGACGCGATGATCGACCGCACCCGGCTCGAAGTCGCGCCGCAGCGGCGCTCGGGCGTACTGGCGCGCTTCGGCATGCGGCGCTACGAAGGGGCGTCAGTGCGTTTCGTCGATGACGACGGCAAGCCGCTTCCCGCAGGCAGTGTCGCGACGGTGACGGCGACGGGCGCGCAAGCCGTCGTCGGATACGACGGCATTGCGTTCTTCGAGCGGCTCGACGCGAACAATGCAATCACGATCAGCGGCAAGCATGCGGACTGCGACGCCAGCGTGCCCTTCGATCCGGCGAGCGCAAGCACGATGCCGCAGCTCGGACCGATCGTTTGCCGCGCGCGCGACAGAAGGCGGGGTCGTGATGCGTCGCGGCGCCGCTTCCTGTCACTCGTGGAGGAACACCATGCCGGGAATCAGCGGTAGCCGCAGGCGCGCGTGCCTGCGTGTGCTCGTGCTGTGCCTCCTGTCGTGGCTCGCGCCCCGCGTCGCCCTGGCGCAAAGCTGCGTGTTCACGGCAAGCAACATCGCGTTCGGCAACGTCAGCACGCTCAATGGCGGGCCGACGGACGCCGTCGGAACGATCAACGCCAACTGCACCGGCTATTCGACGCCTTACGTGCGGCTGTGCATGAGCCTCGGCAAGCCGGTCGGCGACGCGTGGACGCAGAAGTATCTGCCCGGACCTTCGGGTCAGCAGATCGCCTACAACATCTTCTCCGATCCGACGCATCAGACCTTGTGGGGCTCGTATTATTCGTCCGGCAACCCGCCGCTCGTCAGCGTCGATCTGCCCGTGACAGGCGGAAACGCATCGACCTCGCTGACGATGTACGGGCGCGTCAGCGGCGGCCAGACGAATCTGCCGGCAGGCAGTTACTCGCGCGTGTTCGCCACCAGCGACACGATGTTCGTCTACGTCGGCTATACGGGCACGCCGCCTAACTGCATGGCGACGAATTCGCCTGTCTTCACAGCGGGGTTCACCGTGACGGCATCGGTCATCGCGGATTGCAACATCGTCGCGCAGCCGCTCAACTTTCCCGCTGCGGGGGTGCTGAACCAGCCGGTGCGGGCCAACACGACGCTGCAAGTCACCTGCGTGAGCGGCGCGCCGTACACCGTCGCGCTCGATGCGGGAACGACGCCTGGCGGCACGGTCGCCTTGCGCAAACTCACGACCGCAGACGGCAAGACGGTCAACTATCAGCTTTACCGCGACGCTGCCTGGACGCAGCTTTGGGGCGACGGCACGCTAGGGACGAGCACCGGCGCCGGCACGGGAAACGGCACGCCGCAAACGCTCACGGTGTACGGTCAGGTACCCGCGCAGACGTCGCAACCGGCTGGCACGTACACGGACACGGTGACCGCGACGGTTGGTTTCTGATCGCGTCCGCGCATTCGAAAAGCGAGCACGCGCAGGCCGGGCGTCGTGCATCGCCCGTCATTTCCGGGATAATCTCGGAACCGTTCCGTAGCCATTCGACATGATCATTCGCCCGAAGCTGCACTGGTTCCGCATGCTGTTCGTCTGGCGCGGCTCCGTGCTGCCGCAATTGTTGCCGCGTCTCGCGCTCATCTTTGCGCTCTCCGTCGCGGCGATCTTCATGCACGACCACATGCGGCACTATCCGATCGGCCTCGGCACGCCGCCGTTCGCGCTCGTCGGCATTGCGCTCGCCGTCTTTCTCGGCTTTCGCAATAGCGCGAGCTACGACCGCTGGTGGGAAGGCCGCAAGCTGTGGGGCTCGCTCGTCATCACGGCGCGCTCGCTCGCGCGCCAGGCGCTGTCGATGCCGCATCCGCGCGATGCCGCCGGCACGCGGCAGTTCATCGCCGCGATCGGCGCGCTGGCGCATGCGCTGCGGCATCAGTTGCGCGGCACCGACGCATCCGCCGATCTCGCGCCGCGCCTGCCGCCGGAACTGAACGCGCGCGTGGCCGCCGCGCGGTACAAACCGGCGCTGATTCTGCTGTGGCTAGGCGAATGGGTCGCTGGCCGGAAGCGCGAAGGCGCGCTCGACGGCTACGCGATGCTCGCCATCGACGAGAACCTGAACGCGCTGTCGTCGGTCATCGGCGGATGCGAGCGGCTCACGTCGACGCCGCTGCCCTTCTCCTACTCGGTGATGATCCACCGCACGATTTATCTCTTCTGCGTGCTGCTGCCCTTCGGTCTCGTCGATGGCGCGGGTCTGCTCACGCCGCTTTTCGCGCTGCTCGTCGCGTATGCGTTCATGGCGCTGGAGGCGATCGCCGCGCAGATCGAAGACCCGTTCGGCCTCGAAGAGAACGATCTCGCGCTGAATGCCATGTGCGACACGCTCGAAGCCGCGCTGCACGACATGGTGGCCGATCCCGCGTTCGAGCGCGCGCCCGCGCCGCCGTCCGCCGCGCCGGGCTACATCCTCGACTGAGGCGCTGCTGTGCTCGCTTCAAGACACAGTTAATTTCAACGGCGCGCGTGCGTCATCGGCGCAATCTCAGTCATAATTTCTCGCGGTTTTTTCACGGAGAATCTGACTTGAAACTGTTCTACAAAGCCGGCGCGTGTTCGCTTGCCTCGCATATCGTCCTCGAAGAATCGGGCCTGCCTTATGAAATCGAAGCCGTCGATCTCAAGACGAAGCTGACCGCGAGCGGCGCGGACTTCACGGCGATCAACGCGAAAGGCTACGTGCCGGCGCTGCAACTCGACAACGGCGAAGTGCTGACCGAAGGCCCGGCCATCATGCAGTACATCGCGGATCAGGTGCCGGCCAAGCATCTCGCGCCGCTCGCGGATGCGATGTCGCGTTATCGCCTGCAAGGGTGGCTGACGTTCATCGGCACCGAACTGCACAAGAACTTCACGCCGTTCTTCAACCCGGCCGCCTCGAGCGACTGGAAAGCGGCTGCGATGGCCAATCTCGAGCGCCGCCTCGCCTACGTCGCGAAGCACCTCGACGACAAGCAGTACATTCTCGGCGACGAGTTCGGCATCGGCGATGCGTACCTCTTCACCGTGCTCGGCTGGGCGACGTTCATCGATCTCGATCTGAACAAGTGGCCGGCGCTTCCCGCGTATCAGGCGCGCGTGGGTGCGCGCGCGTCGGTGCAGGCGGCGATGAAAGCGGAAGGCTTGCTGTAAGCGCCGCGCGTTTATCGGGCAGCCAAAAGAAACGGCCCTCGCGGGCCGTTTTCTTTTGGAGCAAGCGGAACGTCAATCCCGCACGCAATCGACGAAATACTCGATGCGCCCGTTGATCATCTCGCCGACGAGCCCGTGGATATCCGTATGGAAGCCGGGGAAGCGCTCGTTGAATTCGCGCGCGAAGCGCAAATAATCGACGATCGTGCGATTGAAACGCTCGCCGGGAATCAGAAGCGGAATGCCCGGCGGATACGGCGTGAGCAGAATGCTCGTCACGCGGCCTTCGAGTTCGTCGATAGGCACGCGGTCGATCTCGCGGTGCACGAGCTTCGCATACGCTTCGGACGGCTTCATCGCCGGCTCCATGCTCGACAGGTACATCTCGGTCGTGAGCCGCGCGATGTCGTTCGCGCGATAGACGCTGTGAATCTGCTCGCACAGATCGCGCAGGCCGATGCGCTCATACGACGGATGCTGCGCGATGAACTCCGGCAGCACGCGCCACAGCGGCTGGTTGTTGTCGTAGTCGTCCTTGAACTGCTGAAGCTCGGTGACCATCGAGTTCCAGCGGCCCTTCGTAATGCCGATCGTGAACATGATGAAGAACGAGTAAAGCCCCGTCTTCTCCACGATGATGCCGTGCTCGGCCAGATACTTCGTGACGATCGCGGCCGGAATGCCGCTTTCGCCGAACTCGCCGTCCACATCCAGCCCCGGCGTGATGATCGTCGCCTTGATCGGGTCCAGCATGTTGAAGCCTTGCGCGAGCGCGCCGAAGCCGTGCCAGCGGTCGTTCGGCTTCAGCATCCAGTCCTCCCGGTCGCCGATGCCCTCGTCCGCCAGCGCGTCCGGGCCCCAGACCGTAAAGAACCAGTCGTCGCCGTATTCGGCATCGACCTTGCGCATCGCGCGGCGGAAATCGAGCGCCTCCGCGATCGATTCCTCGACGAGCGCCGGACCGCCCGGCGCTTCCATCATCGCGGCGGCGACATCGCACGACGCGATGATCGCGTACTGCGGCGACGTCGACGTATGCATCAGATACGCCTCGTTGAAACGATGGCGGTCGAACGTGCTGTTCTCCGAGTCCTGCACGAGAATCTGCGACGCCTGCGAAATGCCCGCGAGCAGTTTGTGCGTGGAGTGCGTCGCGAACACGAGCGCGCCGGTGCGCGGGCGGCCCGCGCCGATGGCGTGCATGTCCTGATAGAACGAATGGAACTCGGCGTGCGGCAGCCACGCTTCGTCGAAATGCAGCGTGTCGAGCATGTCGCCGAGCAAGTCCTTGATCATTTCGACGTTGTAGACCACGCCGTCATACGTGCTCTGCGTGATGGTCAGGATGCGCGGCTTCACCTTCGGATTCTTCGCGAGCGCCTCGCGCGCGAACGGATTCGCCTCGATCTTCCGGCGGATGTTCTCCGGCTTGAACTCGTCGCGCGGAATCGGCCCGATGATGCCGAAGTGATTGCGCGTCGGCGTGAGGAACACGGGAATCGCGCCCGTCATCGTGATCGCGTGAAGGATCGACTTGTGGCAATTGCGGTCCACGAGCACGATGTCGCCCGGCGCGACGGTTGCATGCCACACGATCTTGTTCGACGTGGACGTGCCGTTGGTCACGAAGAAGAGATGATCCGCGCCGAAGATGCGCGCGGCGTTGCGTTCGGACGCCGCGACCGGGCCGGTGTGATCGAGAAGCTGGCCGAGTTCTTCCACGGCATTGCACACGTCCGCGCGCAGCATGTTCTCGCCGAAGAACTGGTGGAACATCTGCCCGAGCGGATTTTTCAGGAACGCGACGCCGCCCGAGTGCCCCGGACAGTGCCACGAATACGAGCCTTCCTCCGCGTACTGCACGAGTTCCTTGAAGAACGGCGGCGCGAGGTTGTCGAGATAAACCTTCGCCTCGCGGATGATGTGCCGCGCGACGAACTCCGGCGTGTCCTCGAACATGTGGATGAAGCCGTGGAGTTCGCGCAGGATGTCGTTCGGCAGATGGCGCGACGTGCGCGTTTCGCCGTACAGGAAGATGGGAATGTCGGCGTTGCGTCGGCGCACGGCCGTGACGAACGCGCGCAGCGCGACGATCGCCGATGCAAGCTCGGGCGTGTCGCCTTCCACGACGACGTTGTCGGCGTAGGGCAAAAGCTCGTCGTCGTCGATCGACAGGATGAAACACGACGCGCGGCTCGACTGCTGCGCGAACGCGGCGAGATCGCCGTAGCTCGTCAAGCCGAGCACTTCGGCGCCTTCGCCCTCGATCGCCTCGGCCAGGGCGCGGATGCCGGAACCCGAGATGTTCTCGGAGCGAAAATCTTCGTCGATGATGACGACGGGAAAACGGAACTTCATGAGGCGAATCTCCAAATGGAACGACCGCTGCCCGAGCATCGGATCAGCGGTCTTTCAACTGCGTGCGCGTGTCTGACGATGCGAGGCTCAGGTTTTCGGCAGCGTCACGCCGTGCTGCCCCTGATACTTGCCGCCGCGGTCGGCGTAGGACGTCTCGCAGATTTCATCGCTTTCGAAGAACAAAACCTGCGCGACGCCCTCGTTCGCGTAGATTTTGGCGGGCAACGGTGTCGTATTCGAGAATTCGAGCGTCACGTAGCCTTCCCATTCCGGCTCGAACGGCGTCACGTTGACGATGATGCCGCAGCGCGCGTAAGTGGACTTGCCGAGACACACGGTCAGGCAAGAACGCGGAATGCGGAAATATTCCACCGTTCGCGCGAGCGCGAAGGAATTGGGCGGGATGATGCAGACATCGCCCTTGAAGTCGACGAACGATTTCTCGTCGAACGCCTTCGGGTCCACGATGGTCGAATTGATGTTCGTGAAGATCTTGAATTCGTCCGCAACGCGGATGTCGTAGCCGTAACTCGACGTGCCGTAGGAGACGATCTTGCGGCCGTCCTCGGCCACGCGCACCTGATCGCGCACGAACGGCTCGATCATCTTGTGCTCTTCGGCCATGCGCCGAATCCACTTGTCGGACTTGATGCTCATAGGGGACGCTACCCAACGTTTGAGGCGTGCAGCGGCAAGAATCGCGCGGCTGCCTGCCTGCGGTGAAACGGCGCATGGCCTTGGCGCGGCCAGACGAAAATTCGAACCGCGTATTTTACGCGAATGACGCCCGCGGGGAGATCGGCCGTCCGGACGATGCGCGCTAGCGCCGGATCACGCCGCACGCAAGCGCCGGACCCACGTTGTGCGGACTCGCTGCGTAGGGGTCGGTGGCTTCGCGATGAAGCATGATGGCGCGCGAGATGACCGAGCGCACGCCGTCGAGCGACACGTCCGTCGCGACGATGAAGCCCGTGGCCGAGCCGGTCGCGTCGGCGTGAATGTTGCCGAGCTCGCCTTCGACGCGGCTGCTCGCGCGCCGGCGATCGGAGGGCAGCGCGAAGACAGGGCTCGCGTCGCCGTTCACCGCGATGCAGTCGCCGCGCTCGTGAACTTCCAGCGCGTGATCGCTATTGGGCGGCATGTCGGTGAGGCTGTAGGACACCTGCACGCCGTCCGCGCGCTCGATGAGCGTGATCGTGCCGCGCGCCGTGTTGCCGGGCGTGGGCGTGAGCGCGGCGTCCGCGCGTTTCTCGTGATTCTGGAAGATGATGCCGCAGCCGCCCAGCAGGACGCTGCACGCGGCGAAGGCCAGCAAGGCGAACCGGGCGAGGCGCGAGCGCCCGTCGAATCTGTCTCTCATGCGATCCTCTCGGCGGCCCGCCGACGCCCTGTGCGTCGACGCTGCCGCGGCTCGAAGGCGACATGATACCGCGAGCCGCACTGCACAAGGCTCGCGGGAAACGGGCTCTCTTGCCGCGGATCAGGTGTTCTGAACGACGATGCTCGGGAACTTCGCAGTCATGTCGCGTTGACGCTCGGCCACCGCGATCGCGACGCGGCGCGCGATCGCGCGATAGGTCTCCGCGATGCGGCTTTCGGGCTGCGATACGACGGTCGGCTGGCCTGCGTCGGTGCGCTCGCGGATCGAGATGTCGAGCGGCAGGGAGCCGAGAATCTCGACGCCGTATTCCTTCGCCATGCGCTCGCCGCCGCCCGCGCCGAAGATGTGCTCTTCGTGGCCGCAGTTCGAGCAGATGTGCGTGCTCATGTTCTCGACGATGCCGAGAATCGGAATGCCGACCTTCTCGAACATCTTCAAGCCCTTCTTCGCGTCGAGCAGCGCGATGTCCTGCGGCGTCGTGACGATCACCGCGCCCGTCACCGGCACTTTCTGCGACAGCGTGAGCTGGATGTCGCCCGTGCCCGGCGGCATGTCGACGACGAGGTAATCGAGGTCCTTCCAGTTCGTCTGCCGCAGCAGTTGCTCGAGCGCGGACGTGACCATCGGGCCGCGCCAGACCATCGGGTTATCCTGCTCGATCAGAAAGCCGATGGAATTCGCCTGAATGCCGTGGCCTTCGAGCGGGTTCATCGACTGATTGTCGGGCGATTCGGGACGGCCGGAAATGCCGAGCATCATCGGCAGCGACGGGCCGTAGATGTCGGCGTCGAGCATGCCGACCGACGCGCCTTCCGCCGCGAGCGCGAGCGCGAGGTTCGTCGCCGTCGTGCTCTTGCCGACGCCGCCCTTGCCCGACGCGACCGCGATGATGTTCTTGACGTTCGGCAGCAGCTTCACGCCGCGCTGCACGGCATGCGCGACGACTTGCGAAGAAACGTCGACGGCGGTATCGGTGACGCCAGGCACCTGACGAAGCGCGTCCGCCACCAGCTTGCCGATCAGCGCGAACTGCGTTTTCGCCGGATAGCCCAGCACGACGCTCACCGACACCTTGCCGCCTTCGACCGACACGTTGCGGATGCTTTTGGAATCGACGAACTTGCGGTTGGTGTTCGGATCGGTGAGGGTGGCGAGTGCGGAATCGATCCGCGCGCGGTCAATGCTCATTGAAACTCCATGGAACGGCTGTTGCTTCCGCCGTGCGTCGCGGCGCAACAAACTGAAGAAATTGAAAGTATTTGTTAGAGGCCGTTGCGCGCGAGTCGCTTCGCGCTGCACTATCCCGCTGCTATTGTTTTTCCGGGGACGCATCGCAGCGGGCAGCCGGCCGCGTCTCTCAATATTGTAGAGGCTCGCCCGGAAGCCCGTCCGAAGACCCTTTCGCACTGTCGGCGCAAAAACGTCGAACGCTTGTTGAATCAAAGGAGATCAAAATGAACACGAAGTTGTTGACCCGCTTGTCCGCCCAATTGACCGTTTTCGCTGTCGCGGGCGCGCTCGTCGCAGGCTGCGCAAGCCAGCAAGGCACCAACACGGCCGTCGGCACGGGCGTCGGCGCGGCGACCGGCGCCGGCATCGGCGCGATTTTCGGCGGCGGCAAGGGCGCGGCCATCGGCGCGGCGACGGGCGCGGCGGTCGGCGGCATCACCGGCTACAACTGGCAGGCGATCCGCAACAAGATTTCGGGCGATTCCAAGGGCACCGGCACGCAAGTGACCGAGCAGCAGGACGGCTCGCTCAAGGTCAACATCCCGAATTCGATCTCGTTCGACACCAACAGCTACGCGATCAAGCCGTCGTTCGATCCGGTTCTCAACTCCGTCACGCAAACGTTGCAGCAGCACCCGGAGCTGATCGCGAGCGTCGTCGGCCACACGGATAACACCGGCACGGCCGCGTACAACCAGACGCTGTCGCAGAACCGCGCGCAGAGCGTGGCGTCCTACATCTCGTCGCACGGCGTTCCGGCGCAGCGTCTGTCGGCACAGGGCATGGGCCAGAACCAGCCGATCGCCGACAACGCCACGGAAGCCGGCCGCGCGCAGAATCGTCGCGTGGAGATCTATCTGCGCGCGACGGCGCAGCCGGGCCAGGTGCAGTAAAAGCTGCGACAAGCGTGTGCCGCCGCCGTTTCCAATGCGCGTGAAAAATATTTGAAACTCGGCGGCGCGGCGCGTGTCTGTCGTTACGGTAGGTGCGTGGCTGGGCCATCGCCTGCCATTCTCCTCTTGTCGTTGTTGCTCCGGGGCCCGATTGAGCCCCGGTTTTTTTTGCGCGCGCGGTTTTGCCCGCCGCAGCCCAACGCCCGTCGCGCCGCGTTGCCCGGCGCATCGCCCCGCCCTGCTAGAATCGACATTCCCCTTTTTCACCCACCCCAGCTCTTCCTCCGGGCCGCGCCTCCATGTCAGCACCGATTTCCGCCACTGCCGCCGCATCACCCGATCAGGGCGGCCGCCGCCAGATCCTCGTCACGTCCGCGTTGCCGTATGCGAACGGCCAGATTCATATCGGCCATATGGTCGAATACATTCAGACGGACATCTGGGCTCGGACGCTGCGAATGCACGGCCACGAGGTCTACTACGTCGGCGCGGACGATACCCACGGCACGCCCATCATGCTGCGCGCCGAGAACGAAGGCATCACGCCGAAAGCGCTGATCGAACGCGTCTGGAAAGAGCACAAGCGCGATTTCGACAGCTTCGGCATCTCGTTCGACAACTATTATTCGACCGACGCCGAAGAAAACCGCGTGCTGTGCGATTCGATCTACGGCGCGCTCAAGGAAGCCGGCCTGATCGACGCGCGCGACATCGAGCAGGCCTACGATCCGGTCAAGGAGATGTTCCTGCCCGACCGCTTCATCAAGGGCGAGTGCCCGAAATGCGGCGCGAAAGACCAGTACGGCGACAACTGCGAGGTGTGCGGCTCCACCTATCAGCCGACCGAGCTGAAGAACCCGTATTCGGTCGTCTCGGGCGCGACGCCCATCCGCAAGACATCGACGCATTACTTCTTCCGCCTGTCCGACCCGCGCTGCGAAGACTTCCTGCGCGGCTGGGTCGGCGGTCTCGCGCAGCCGGAAGCCACCAACAAGATGCGCGAATGGCTGGGCGACAAGGGCGAAGCGAAACTCGCCGACTGGGACATTTCCCGCGATGCGCCTTACTTCGGCTTCGAGATTCCGGGTGCGCCGGGCAAGTACTTCTACGTCTGGGTCGATGCGCCCGTCGGCTATTACGCGAGCTTCAGGAATCTGGCGGATCGCATCGGCGTGGACTTCGATGCGTGGGTGAAGCCGGATTCGAAGACGGAGCAGTATCACTTCATCGGCAAGGACATTCTGTATTTCCACACGCTCTTCTGGCCCGCGATGCTCCAATTCTCCGGCCATCGCACGCCGACGAACGTGTTCGCGCACGGCTTTCTGACCGTGGACGGCGCGAAGATGTCGAAGTCGCGGGGCACGTTCATCACGGCGCAGAGCGTGATCGACACGGGCCTCAACCCCGAGTGGCTGCGTTATTACTTCGCGGCCAAGCTCAACAGCACGATGGAAGACATCGACCTGAATCTGGAAGACTTCCAGGCGCGCGTGAACAGCGATCTCGTCGGCAAGTACGTGAATATCGCGAGCCGCGCGGCGGGCTTTCTCATCAAGCGCTTCGACGGCCGCGTGCAGGACAGCGCGATGCAGCATCCGCTCATCGCGCAACTGCGCGGCGCGATTGCGCAGATCGCGGCGTATTACGAATCGCGCGAATACGGCCGCGCGCTGCGCACGACGATGGAACTCGCCGATGCCGTCAACGCCTACGTCGATACCGCGAAGCCGTGGGAACAGGCGAAAGATCCGGCCAACGCCGTCGCGCTGCATGAGACGTGCAGCGTGAGTCTCGAAGCGTTCCGCCTGCTGTCGCTTGCGCTCAAGCCGGTGATGCCGAAGCTCGTCGAATCTGTCGAGGCTTTCCTTGGCATCGCGCCGCTCGTCTGGACCGATGCCGACCGTCCGCTGTCGTCGGCGCACGCGATCAACGCGTACAAGCATCTGACGACGCGCGTCGACCCGAAGCAGATCGAAGCGCTGCTCGCCGCGAACCGCGAGTCGCTGCAACCGGCGGCGCCGCAAGCCGCGGCCGCATCCGCGCCCAAGGCGAGCGCCAAGAAAGAAGCAAAGCAAGAAGCAAAGCAGGAAGAAGCCGGCGTGATCGCCATCGACGATTTCGCGAAGGTCGATCTGCGCATCGCGAAGATCGTCGATTGCAAGGCGGTCGAAGGCTCCGACAAGCTGCTGCAACTGACGCTCGATATCGGCGAAGAGAAGACGCGCAACGTGTTCTCCGGCATTAAGTCGGCGTATCAGCCGCAGGACCTGATCGGCAAACTCACGGTGATGGTCGCGAATCTCGCGCCGCGCAAGATGAAGTTCGGCATGTCCGAAGGCATGGTGCTCGCCGCTTCCGCCGCCGACGAAAAAGCCGAGCCGGGCCTGTACATTCTGGAGCCGCATGGCGGCGCGAAGCCGGGCATGCGCGTCAAGTAAGCGGCATTCGCCGGGCGAAACGAAGGGCACGCGGGGCAACCGCGTGCCCTTTTTGCTTTTCTGCGCGCTAGTCGTTCGGCTCGAATTCCACGGACGACGCCCCCGCCGGCGCGCTCGTCGATGCCGAAGTCGGTTGCGCCGCCGACGACGAACCGCGCGTTGACGACGAAAAGAGCCGCATCCACGAGTTGAATCGCCGTGTGTACGACAGATCGACGCCCTGATACGTGCCGCCATACGCCGTCACCGACCAGAAGCGCGAGAGGCTGAGTGTCGCCTTGATCGCGTTGCTCGCCGATTGCAGCCCTTGCTCGTAGCCGAGCACGAGCCGCTCGTTGATCGCCTTCGAGATCAGCACGACCTGCGGGTCGGTCAGCCCGACTTCGCTCGAACCGATGGAGAACTCGTCGAGTCCGAACGTCTGCGCGATGCGCTTGCCGCTCGAACCGCCGAGCAGCGCGAGCGCGCTCGTCATGGCGCTCTGCTGGCCGATGTTGTTGCCCTGATCCGTGCCGTGCCCGAAGAGCAGCCACGACAGCTTTTCGTTGTCCGGCACGTTCGGCTCCGAAATCAGCTTCGCCACCGGCGACTGAACGGTGCCCGTCACCTGCACGCCCGCTTCGATTTCCTGATTGCGCCGCATCGCGAGAATGTTCAGCCCCGGATTCGCCACCGGCCCGTTGAACGTGAAAAAGCCGTTCTCGATGTTGAGCTTGCGCCCGAACGCCGTGTAGGTGGAACCCGGCGTCACGCGCACGTTGCCGACCGCGCGCAGCGGCATGTTCGGCGCGCTCGTCGCCGTGATCGTCCCCGCGAGCCCGAGGTCCGCGCCCGCGCCCTTGAAGCGGAATCGCTGCCCGAGATCGATGTCGACGTTCGCGCGCGGCGTGAACGGCCCGACCGGTTTCTCGGTTGCCGCGACCATCTCCTTGCCGTTTTCGCCCTTCACGGTGCCGTCGGGACGCACGATCACGACGTCGTCGCCGAGCGAGGGCGCGGAGCTTTCCGGCAAGTCGAAGAGCGCGTGATCGACCGTGAACTTGCCGTTGATCGCCATGCCGCCTTGCAAGCCGGCGTTCGCGATGCTCGCGCTGCCCGAGAGCATCAGTTCGCGATCCGGCGACGCGAAGAGTTCCAGCTTGTCCGCGATGATGCTCGCGGTCAGATCCGGCTGCTGCTGGTCGAGGCGCACCTTGCCGGTCGCGCGCAGCGTGCCGCTCGCGCCGTGGAACTCCACTTGCCGGAAATCGACGAGATTCTCCGACAGCGCGATGCGGATGATGCCGTCCTTCAGTTGCACGCCCTGATCGACGACCGTTGCGGAAACATTGTCGCCGGTGAGCGATCCCGACAAATTCGGCTTCGCGACGATGCCGGCGATCGTCAGCTTGAGCGCGAGCCTGCCGCCGAGCAAATAGTTCGCGCCGAGGAGGCCGCCCGTCGTGCGAAGTTCGGGAATGTTCGCGTCGATGGCGCCGGAAAGCGGCGCTTCGTCGGCCACGGTCAGGATGCCGTCGCGTGCGACGAGCGTGGTGTGCACGTTCGCGTCGATGGCCCCGATGCGGCTTGCCTGCGCGTGCAGCGTCGCGTTCAGGCGGTTGCCGCCGGTGAAATCGGCGCGCGCGGCGATATCCGAAATGCCGAGCGCCGCGACGCCGCGCGTGCCGTCGAAGGTCACGTCGCCGCCACGCCGCCTGAGCTGTGCGTAGCCGGTCGCCGTCGCGCCGAGCGAGAAGTTCCAGTCGCCGTCGAAAATGAGGTCGGTGCGGATCGACGCTTCCTCGCCGGTCATTTCGCGCCGCACGTCGAGCAAACGCGGCACGGAGAGATTCGTGAGCGTGCCCGCCGACTCGATCCGCCCGTTTTCCAGCGCGAACGACTTCAGATTCAGCGCCGCGCCTTCCGCGACGAGCCGCGTCGCGCCGAGCACGATGCGCTTCGGCCCATAACTCACCGACAGCGGCGATTCGAGATTCACCGAAGGCGTGCCCTTGTTCGATAGCTTCGTGATGGTGCCGTCCCAGTGCGGGCCGTCGGGCGCGTCGGTGAACTTGCCGTTCGCGTCGAGCGCGAGATTCACGGGCTGACCCTGCACCTTGCCGGTCGCGGTCACGCCGAGCGTGTGATGCATGCGCGTGCCGTTGAGATTCGCGTCGAGCGCGGCCACTTCGACGCCCGATGCGCTCGCGTCGCGCGCCTTCAGCGTGAAGACGAGCGGACCGTTCGCGCCATCGCGGATATCGGCGCGGCCTTCGGCATGACCGAGGCGATTCGCGCCGAACACGACGCCATCGGCCTGATAGTTCGCCGCCACGTTCGGATGCGCGAGCGAGCCGGTCAGATCGCCGTCCGCTTTCACCGCGCCCGCGAGCCCGAAGCCGAGCCGTTCGAGACGCGGCGCATCGACGCGAAAGCGCAGCCGGTCGCCCGCCGCGCCGAAGCTGCCGTTAAGTTCGACATCGTTGCCCGCCACCGAGAGCTTGGCCGCGCTCGGCAAAAGGCGCGTGCCGGCGACCTGCACGGTTCCCGCGCCGGTGAGCGGCAGGTTGTCGTACATGCTGTCGTCGAGCTTGAAGGTGGCCTTGGCCGTGAGCGTCGGCGCGAGCATGCCGGACGCCGCGAGCGTGCCGTTCACGCGCGCGTCGATTGGGCGCGACGCCGCGGCTTTCTTCGGCGCGGGTTTTTGCGCGACGAGTTGCTGCGTGAGCAAAAGCGGATTGAAGTCGATGAATTTCGCCTTCACGTCGTAGCTCGAATGCGCGTCTTTCTTGAGCGCCCCGCTCGCCTCCACGCGGCCCTTTCCGACGACGAGCTTCACGGCGTCGAGCGTGGTCGCTTTCGGGTCGAGCCGGACCTTGGCCTGCGCGCGAATCGCCGCTTTCGGATCGTTCAGATCGACGCTGATGTTCTGCGTGTCGCCGGCGAGCGCGACGTTGACCGGCCCCGCGAAATCCGTCGGACGCACGCTCGATTCGATGGCGTTCAGATCGAGCCTCGCCACCTTGAGATCGAACTGGCCCTTGCCGCCCGCGAGCGAGCCGCCGCCCGTGATCGTCGCCTGCCTGAGCAGCCGCACGTTGAGGTCGGTGATGCTTTGCGCCGATGCATCGAGCCGCACGTTGGCGCGCGCGTCGACGAGCGGCAGGAGCTTCTTGTCGATGGAACCGGGCTTCGCGTTGACGATCGACACCGGCCCGCTCACGACGAACGCCTTTGAATCCGGCACCGGCTTCACTTCAGCGCGCACGGCGAGGTCCGCGGCGGGCGCGCCCGCGTTGAACGCCTGCGGATTGATGTGATCCGCCGTGACGATGGCGAGCTTGAGCGGGACATCGGCGAAGGGCGTCGCCTCGACGTGCGCGCGGCCCGCGAGCTTCATGCCGCTCGCATCGACATCCGCGATCAGGTCTTCGAGCGAGCCGGACAAGCGCGCGCCCACTTGCACCGCTTCGCCGTTCAGCTTGCCTGCGTAGCTGGCGTCGCCGGTAAGCGGAAATGGCCGCGCGCCGCCGTCGAGCTTCGCCGCCGCCGTCACCGAGCCGAACGGCGTTTCGAGGCGCTGGACCGTCGCCTCGTGATGCCGGCCGTCGCTGCGCCCGTTGAACAGCAGGCGCGAGAATTCGGTCGTCGTCGTGCCCTGATGCAGCCGCAGCTTTTCCACGCTCAAATCGCGGATCGCAAGCTGGATCGGCAGCCGCAAATCGTTCGGCAATTGCGTCTTTTTGCTCGGCTCGTTCGATGGCGCGATGCGCGCGTCGATCGTTCCGACATGCAGATAGTCGATGGTGAAGCGCAGCGGATCGCGCGTGAGCGCCCAGCGCCCCGACACGCTGTCGATGCCGATATCCGTGCCCTTGCCGTCTTTCCAGCGCACGTCGCGAAGCTGCAGGCCGGTCGCGATCGCGCCGCCGTCGAGCGTGCCCGCGAGCCGTCCGCCGAGCAGCGACGTCGCCGCCTGCCACGCGTAGCGCGTGCCGCGCTCGGTCGTCAGCGCGAAGAGGACCGTTCCGAGCGCCAGCACGACGATCAGCACCACCGCGAGCACGAGCGCGCCGAGCCAGCGCAGCACGCGCCGCCCGCCGCGCGGACGCTGCGGGGTGGGCGGAGTAGGCGGAGTCTCAGGGCCTCGCGGCGCGCCGTTGCCGGCCGGCCCTTCGCTCGGGTTCGGTTGGGTGTTCGAGTCCGTCGTCATGCGTTCCTGATGTTCACATTCGCTCCGTACCGCGTCGGTCGCGCTCAGAACGCGATGCCGAGCGTCAGATACGGCTTGATGCTCTTGTTCCTGAGTCCATACGCGAGATCCACGTTGACCGGCCCGACCGGGCTGCGCCAGCGCGCGCCGACGCCCACGCCTGGCTGGAACACGCGCTCGCTCCAGGTGTCGGTGGCCGTGCCGATGTCGAAGAACACCGCGCCGCCCCAGTCGTGCGTGAACCAGTGCTGATATTCGCTGCTTCCCGTCACCATGTACTTCGTCGGAAGGATGGAACCCGCCACGTTGTTGCCGATGCTCAAATAGCTATATCCGCGCACCGAATTCGCGCCGCCCGCGCGAAACAGCAGCGACGCGGGCACGCCGCTCGATGGCCCGCTCGTGAACACGCCGCCGAATTCCGCGCGAAACACGAAGAGATCGTTCTTGCCGAGCGGCAGATATTGCTGGGCGTTGGCGTAGAGACGCGCGAAGGTCTGATCCGTCATCACGTTCTTGACGGCGAAGCCGGCCTCCGCGCGAATTACGTTGCCGCGGCGCGGAAAGAGCGGATCGTCGACATCGCGGCGAACCCACGTCCACGCGGGCACGAGCGCGCGCGCCGTCGACGGATTCGGCTCGTTCTGCGTGAGGCGGTCGTCGTAGAACGTGAGCGAGTAAGTGGTGTCGATGTTCTGCGTCGAGCGCGAGCGCTGCACGCCGACCCGCGCGCTGTAGATGTTCGTGTCCGATACCTCGGTGATCGTGTACGAGCCGAACACCGCGTTGACCCAGCCGTGCGAGTCGGGCGGCATGGCCAGTTGCACGCGGCCGTATTGCTGCGTCTGGTCGAGCCGGCCGGAGACGGTGAACGGGTACGCCGCGCCGAACGTGTTCAGATAACTGTAGGCGCCCTGAACGTGAAAGCCGGTATCCGTCGCGTAACCGACGCCGTAGCGCATGCTGTTGTACGGATACTCGCTCACCTTGATATGCAGCGGCGTCTCGATGGGTTTCGTCACGTCGTTGTCCGCGTCGATCGCGACGCTCGCGTAATACGGCGTGTTCTGCACTTGCCGCTGAAGCTCGTTCACGCGGGCGATGTCGTAAATATCGCCTTCGTGGATCGGATTCACGTTCTCGATGATCTTGCGCGGATAGCGGTTCGTGCCGCTGATATCCAGTTTGCCGAAGGTGAAGGTGGGACCGCTATCGAACGTGACGGACAAATCCGCGATATGCGTGCGCGGATTGATGCGCGCCTGCGAGCGCGCGATTTTCGCGCCCAGATAGCGGCGCGACTGCAGCGCCCGGAGCGCGGCGTTCTTGGCGTCGTCCCACGCGGCTTGCGAGAAAGGATCGCCCTCGTTGATCGAAAACGCGAAACGCGCCGCGTTTTCCTGCGCGCGGTCTTCGGTCGTGACCGCGCCGGTGAAATGAAGCTGCACCGACGCCACTTTCGTCCGCGGACCCGGATCGACGCTCACCTTCACCGAGCGCTTGTCGCCCGAGCCGGTCACGTCGGTCCGCACGACGGGCGTGAAGTAGCCCTCGGTGGCGACGAGATCGCGGACGTCCTTCGGCGTGGCCGTGACGAGGAACTGGAACTGGTCGTCGCTTACGTCGTCGCGCTTGGCGAATCGGGCGAGATCCAGGTGATCCTTCAGGAGTTTCCTGACGTCGCGCGGCGCGTCGATGTCCACGTCGTACTTCGCGAACGCCGGCGATGCGACCGCAAGCGCGGCCAGCGCCGCGAACGCCGCACGCCCCGCATACGCGCCCCGGCTCAAGGCCGCGCGCTCCGGGCGGATGCCGTGCGAGGGCGCGGACGGTTTCGTCGCGCGCCATCTTGCGGCCAGGCCGCGCAACGCGCGCAGCGAATCAAACGAACGCCCCGCCAAACGTGACCTCCGGCATCGGGAAAAGTGTGGGAGTTGCAAGCTTATGCGGGTCCGCGCGTGCGAAATCTCGTGCGAGATGTCATGCGGAAAAGCGCGTGGAACGGCGCAGGCGCTATTTCACCACATCGATACGCGCCGGCGACGTAAAAAAGCCGCATCCGGGACGCGGGCCGTGCGGCGTTGGACGGCGCGCGCCGCGCCGGGTTCCAGGCGAACGCTCACAAACGCTCACAAACGCGCATAAAGGCGCATTAAGCCGCCGCCGCCGTGCGCGGATATGCGCGACGGCGCCGAGGCTTGCGGTAAAATTCGCGACGAACTCGCGGCACGCCGGGCGCGCCGCCATCCACCGAACCGCATCGAATCAACGGAAGCCGGATCATGTATCAGTCGGACATCACGCAGTTCATCAACCAGTTGAAGACGCAGAAGCCCACGCTCGAAGCCGAGCAGCGCCGCGGCCGCGCGCTCCTGTGGGACAAGCAGCCGGTCGACCTCGACGAGCGAGACCGTCAGCAAACCTCGCGCGTGAAGCAGACGCCTTACGTGTACTACCAGAACTTCTGAACGTGAGCGCCGGCCACGAGCCGCAAGCCTCGCGCGCCGACGCCCGCGAGGAAGCGCGCGAAGATCGCGACGTGGCGCTCGCCGCCCCCGCGACCGATTCGACGCCCGACACCATCGACGGCGTCGCGATCGCGCATCTGTACGGCGAGCCGCTCTGGAAGCTGCCGACGGACCTCTACATTCCGCCCGACGCGCTCGAAGTCTTTCTCGAAGCGTTCGAAGGCCCGCTCGACCTCCTGCTCTACCTCATCCGCAAGCAGAACTTCAACGTGCTCGACATTCCGATGGCGGATGTCACCGCGCAGTATCTCGGCTATGTCGACCAGATTCGCCAGTCGAATCTCGAACTCGCGTCGGAATATCTGCTGATGGCGGCCATGCTCATCGAGATCAAGTCGCGCATGCTGCTGCCGGTCAAGAAGGCCGACACCGGCGAAGACGCCGAAGATCCGCGCGCGGAACTCGTGCGGCGGCTGCTCGAATACGAGCAGATGAAGCTCGCGGCGCAGCGCATCGACCAGTTGCCGCAGCTCGGGCGCGACTTCCTGCGCGCCGAGGTGTATATCGAGCAGTCGTCCGTGCAGCGCTTTCCGGACGTCGACATGAACGACCTGCGCGCGGCGTGGGCCGACGTCATCAAGCGCGCGAAGCTCGTGCAGCATCACAAGATTTCGCGCGAGGAATTGTCCGTGCGCGAGCACATGAGCATCATCCTGCGCCGGCTGCAAAGCGCGCGCTTCATGGAATTCACCGAGCTTTTCGACACTTCGCGCGGCGTGCCGGTGGTCGTGGTGAACTTCATCGCCATGCTGGAGCTCTCGCGCGAATCGCTGATCGAAATCACGCAGGCCGAACCGTATGCGCCCATTTACGTGCGGCTCTCGTACTCTCCCGCCTAGAATTCGCTTTTCCCCTCACACTTTCCCCGGGGCGAGCGCATCAGGCGCCGCCCGCCAGGAGACACCCGCTCGATGAAAGTCATCAGCTCGATCCATGAACTGCGCGACCAGTTGCGCGGCCAGAACCGAACCGCCTTCGTTCCGACGATGGGCAATCTCCACGAAGGCCATCTCTCGCTGATGCGCCTCGCGCGCCAGCACGGCGATCCCGTGGTCGCGAGCATCTTCGTGAATCGCCTGCAGTTCGGCCCGAACGAAGACTTCGACAAATATCCGCGCACGCTTCAGGACGACATCGACAAGCTGCAGAGCGAGAACGTCTACGTGCTCTTCGCGCCCACCGAAACCGACATGTACCCGGAGCCGCAGCAATACCGCGTGCATCCGCCGCACAATCTCGGCGACATCCTCGAAGGCGAATTCCGCCCGGGCTTTTTCACGGGCGTGTGCACGGTCGTGATGAAGCTGATGTCGTGCGTGCAGCCGCGCGTCGCGGTGTTCGGCAAGAAGGACTACCAGCAGTTGATGATCGTGCGGCAGATGTGCCACCAGTTCGCGCTGCCGACGGAAATCATCGCCGCCGAGACCGTGCGCGACGCCGACGGCCTCGCGCTTTCGTCGCGCAACCGGTTCCTTTCCGCCGACGAGCGCGCCGAGGCGCCGCAGCTCGCCGCGCAATTGCAGCGCGTGCGCGAAGCGGTGCTCTCGGGCAAGCGCGATATCGCCGCGCTCGAACGCGAAGCGATGGACGCGCTCGCCGCGCGCGGCTGGAAGCCCGACTACGTGAGCGTGCGCAAGCGCTCGGACCTGATCGCCCCGGGCGAGGCGGACGCGAACGCGCCGCTCGTCGTGCTCGCCGCCGCGAAGCTCGGCGCGACGCGGCTCATCGACAATCTGGAAATCTGAAGGAAGTCTGCATCATGCAACGCACCATGCTCAAATCGAAGATTCATCGCGCGACGGTCACGCACTGCGAACTGCATTACGAAGGCTCGTGCGCCATCGACGAAAATCTCCTCGAAGCGGCGAACCTGCTCGAAAACGAGCAGATCGACATCTGGAACGTGAACAACGGCGAGCGCCTGACCACTTACGCGATCAAGGGCGAGCGCGGCAGCGGCATGATTTCGCTGAACGGGTCGGCGGCGCGGCGCGCGCAACTCGGCGATCTCGTCATCATCGCGGCGTTCGCGCAAGTGGATGAGAGCGAGATTGCGGCGGGCTGGAAGCCGAACCTCGTGTTCGTGGATGGCGAGAACCGCATCAAGGGCAGCCGCGATCACGTTCCGACGCAGAACTGGACGTAATCCATCTGCTTTTTGCTTTGTGATGAAGCCGGCGTTTCCGTCAAGGAACGCCGGCTTTTTCATTTCTTCGACGCCCAGTCGATGATCGGCTGCCACTGCTCCAGGTCTTTCTCGACGCGGCTTCGCGCGACATCCCAGATGGTGAGACCGTGCGCGGCGAGCTGCACGTAGTTCTGCGTGTCGCGCAGATAGCCGAGCACCGGCAGATCGAGGCTTTCGACGAAACGATGCAACTGCTCCGCCGAGCGCGTGCGCGCATCCACGCGCATGCCGACCACGCCGACCTGAATGGACCCTTTCCTCACGGCTTTTTCCTTCGCGAGCTTCGTCAGGAAGTCCTGCGTCGCGAGGATGTCGAACATGGACGGCTGGAGCGGCACGATCACCTTGTCGGCGAGCTGAAGCGCAAGCGCGAGCCGGTTGCCGTGCACGCCGGCCGGCGTATCGACGATGGCTTTTTCCAGACCTTTCGGCGGCTTCGCGGGCGCGTCGATATCCACGCCCCATTCCTCGATCTTCGGCAGCGTATCCACGCGCAGCGAAAGCCACGCGTGCGCGGAGCGCTGTTTATCGAGATCGGCGAGCGCGACCCATTCGCCGTTCGCCGCGAAATAGCCTGCAAGATTCGTTGCGAGCGTGCTCTTGCCGACGCCGCCCTTCGGATTTGCCACCACGATCACGGTCATGGAATGTCCTGATATTTGTCCGGCGCGCGAGAAAGTGCGGAAGTACGCGCACGGTTTCGTCGTTATAGAACGAGTACATGATTCGAGCCGTTGATATTATCGGCAAAAGTCGCGCGCGCGGCACGCTGGCCGAACGGCCAATGCGACGTGCGCGACGTGCGCTTCTCCCCTCTTCCTCACGGACGCTTCGCTCATGCCCCTTCGCCCCGACGTCACGCTGGATTACCTGCGCAATCGCCAGAAAGGTCGTCTGCCCGATCTGCTCGGCGTGCAAGTCCTTTCGCTCGATGAAAACTCGCTCGTCGGCGAACTCGTGATCCGCCCGGAACTGCTCGCGCCGAATGGCTTCCTGCACGCGGCCACCGTCGTCGCGCTCGCGGATACGTGTTGCGGGTACGCGTGCATCGCGCATCTGCCGGACAAGGCGCAGAACTTCACGACGCTCGAACTGAAGAGCAATCACGTCTCGACCGCGCGCGAGGGAAAGATCGTCGCGAAGGCGAGCGCCGTGCATCTCGGACGCAGCACGCACGTCTGGGACGCGACCGTCACGCATGGCGATGGCAAGCTCATCGCGATGTTTCGGTGCACGCAGATGATTTTGTATTGAGCGAAACGGCGCGTCACGCGAAGCACGCGGCGAGCGCATCGACATCGAGCGACTGCGCGAACGCATCCGCGAGCCGCTCCAGCGACGCCTCGCGCAGCGCCGGATAATCGAGCGGCGCGGCATCCTCCACGCCCGCCCACGCGAGCAGCGCCGCGCACGCTTCGGGCGTGTCGAAGAGGCCGTGCAGATACGTCGCGGCAATCTGGCCGTCGTCGGAGATGGCGCCGTCGCTGCGGCCGGAATCGAGCATTACGGCGGGATTCGCGAGCGCCGGGCCGCTCGTGCGTCCCATATGAATCTCGTAGCCGCGAACGGGCGCCTGCCCGCCGCCGAACGCCAGCTTGCCGGTTACGTTCTCCAGTTGCTTGTGCGGCGCGAGCACCGTACGAAGATCGAGCAAGCCGAGCCCGTCGACACGCCCCGCCGCGCCCTCGACGCCATCCGGGTCGTCGATCTCGCGACCGAGCATCTGCATGCCGCCGCAGATGCCGAGCACCTTGCCGCCGTATCGCAGATGCCGATGAATCGCGCGATCCCAGCCATGGTCGCGCAGCCACGCGAGATCGCGCTGAACGCTCTTCGAACCCGGCAGCACGATGAGATCGGCCGGCGGCGGCGCGATGCCCGCGCGCACGTATTCGAAGTCGACCTGAGGATGCGCGCGCAGCGCATCGAAATCCGTGTGATTGCTGATGCGCGGCAGCGCCGGCACGATCACCTTCAGCACCGGCCGCTCCCCGTGCGTGCGGCGCTCGCGCGGCAGCATGTCCTCGGCATCGAGCGTGAGGCCGTGCAGATACGGCAGCACGCCGAGCACCGGCTTGCCGGTCTGCGCTTCGAGCCAGTCGAGCCCCGGCTCCAGCAAGCCGATATCCCCGCGAAACCGGTTGATGACGAAGCCGCGAATGCGCGCGCGCTCGCTCTCGGACAAACACGCGAGCGTGCCGACGAGATGCGCGAACACGCCGCCGCGGTCGATGTCCGCCACCAGCACGACCGGACAATCGACGCGCTCCGCAAAGCCCATGTTGGCGATGTCGCGGTCGCGCAGATTGATCTCGGCGGGACTGCCCGCGCCTTCGACGATCACCGCGTCGAATTCCGCCTGCAAGCGCGCATAGGATTGCAGCACGGCATCGAACGCGATGGATTTGTATTCGTGATACGCGCGGGCATCGAGATTGGCGCGCGCGTGGCCGTGAACGATGACCTGCGCGCCGCGATCGCTCGTCGGCTTGAGCAGCACCGGATTGAAGTCGATGCGCGCCGGCACGCCCGCCGCGATCGCCTGCAACGCCTGCGCGCGGCCGATCTCGCCGCCATCGACGGTCACTGCGCTGTTCAGCGCCATGTTCTGCGGCTTGAACGGCGCGACGCGCACGCCGCCGCGCCGCGCGAGACGGCACAGCCCCGCGACGAGCGTGCTCTTGCCGGCATCGGATGTCGTGCCCTGAATCATCAGCGTGCCGCGCGGGGTGAAGGGCATCGGAGAATCCTGTGAGAAGCAACGCGCTATCTTAGCCCGTCAGTACAATATCGAGATGACCCGCGATCTCACGTTCATCCTCGGCGGCGCCCGCTCGGGCAAGAGCGCACACGCCGAACGTCTTGCCGGCGAAAGCGGCCTGCCCGTCACCTACATCGCGACCGCGCGCATCGGCGACGATGAATTCGCCGCGCGCGTACGTCATCATCGCGCGCGCCGGCCCGCGCACTGGCGACTCGTCGAAGCGCCGCTCGATCTCGCCGGCGCGCTCATCGCCGCGGACCGCGCGGGGCATTGCGTGCTGATCGACTGCCTCACGCTCTGGCTCGCCAATCTGCTCTTCTCGCAAGACGCGATGAACGACGACATCGCCGTCCTGCCGCCCGCCGCGCAGCACGCGTTCGATGCGCTCGATGCCGCGCTCGCGTCCGTGCAAGGCAAAGTCGTCGTCGTGAGCAACGAGATCGGGCTTGGCGTCGTGCCGCTCGGCTCGGTCACGCGCCTTTACGTCGATGAACTCGGCCGCCTGAATCAGCGCGTCGCCGCTGCCAGCGCGCGCGCGACGCTGATGGTGGCGGGCCTGCCCGTCGCGCTGAAGGGCTGACTTGCGATGCTCATGCTCTCCGTCTACGCAATGGCGTTGCTGGCCGTGCTCGGCGTCATCGTCGATCGCGTGATCGGCGAGCCGCGCACGCGGCATCCGCTCGTCGCATTCGGGCGCCTCGCGACGCGAATCGAAGCGCGCATGAACACCGGGCGTCGCGCGCGGCCTGCGGGAATGCTCGCGTGGTTCGTCGCGGTCGCGCCGCCGGTGTGCATCGCGTGGCTGCTCACGAGCGTGCTGCCGTTCGCGTATGCGTGCGTCGTGCATGTGCTGCTGCTCTGGTTCGCGCTCGGCGGGAAAAGCCTGCGCGAGCACATCGCGCCGATTGCGCGGGCGCTCAGTCTCGGCGATATCGACGGCGCGCGCACGCTCACGTCGCGCATCGTGTCGCGCGATACATCGCAGGCCGACGAGAACGCGTTGTCGCGCGCGGCCGTCGAATCGGCGCTCGAGAACGGCAACGATGCGATCTTCGGCGCGCTCTTCTGGTTCGCGGTTGCGGGCGGTCCCGGCGCGCTCGCGTTCCGGCTCGCGAACACGCTCGACGCGATGTGGGGTTATCGCACGCCGCGCTATCTGCGCTTCGGCTGGGCGGCGGCGCGCATCGACGACGTGCTCAATTTCGTCCCCGCGCGGCTCACGGCGGCGAGCTACGCGCTCGTCGGCGATACGGGCATGGCGTGGCATTGCTGGCGCACGCAGGCGCGCTCGTGGGACAGCCCGAACGCCGGCCCGGTGATGGCCTCGGGCGCGGGCAGCCTGAACGTGCTGATCGGCGGGGCGGCGGTGTACCACGGCGTGCTCGAAGCGCGGCCCACGCTCGGCGCGGGACACAGCGCGACCCCACGGCATGTCGTGGCGGCGTTGCGGCTCGTCGACCGGTCGGTGCTGCTGTGGCTTGCGGTGTTTCTCGTGTTCGCCGCGTTGAGCGTGACGGCATCGGCGTGAAGCGGGATGGCGGACGTATGCCGAAGCGCGCCGCCGTCCGTCGATTTCCACATACGCGGGACTGTGCGTTCTGCGCAAGGACCGTGGCGACATCTCGGTCAGGATCAACGGATGTTGTCCCGAAGCCGGCACACTTCCCTCTTCGGCAATTCAAGCATGACGACGAATGACTGAACCGATTCTCCACGGCGGCAACCTGCGCGAAGCCGCGCGCCGCTACGCGATTGCCCTCGACGACTGGCTCGACCTCTCGACGGGCATCAATCCGCGCGGCTATCCAGTCCCGCCCGTGCCGCCCGACGCGTGGCGCCGCCTGCCCGAAGACGACGACGGTCTCGCCGACTGCGCCGCGCGTTACTACGGCGCGCCGCGCGCGCTGCCCGTCGCGGGCTCGCAGGCGGCCATCCGCGCGTTGCCGCCGCTCTTCACGCGCGGCACGGTCGGCATCGCGCCGCTCGCTTACGGCGAATATGCGCCGGCGTTCGCGCGCGCGGGGCATCGCGTCGTGACGCTCGATGTGGCTTGCCGCGCGTTGCCCGCCACGCTCGATCACATCATCGTTGGCAATCCGAACAATCCGACGGCGGAACGGCTCGCGCGCGAAACGCTGATCGAATGGCACGCGCGGCTCACTTCGCGCGGAGGCACGCTGATCGTCGATGAAGCCTTCGCCGATGTCGATGACGATGCGGCGCATTCGCTCGCGAACGAAAGCGCGCGCGATGGCCTCGTCGTGCTGCGTTCGGTCGGCAAGTTCTTCGGGCTTGCGGGCATTCGCGCGGGCTTCGTGCTGGCCGCGCCCGCGCTGCTCGACGCGTTGCGCGATGCGCTCGGCGCATGGACCGTCGGCGGACCGGCGCGGCATGCGGTCATGGCTGCGTTCGCGGACCGCGCGTGGCAGGCCGAGACGCGCGAGCGCCTGCAGCGCGATGGCGCGCGCCTTGCCGCGCTGCTGAGCGCGCATGGCTTCGACGTGCGCGCGACGCCGCTCTTCGCGTGGACGCCGACGCCGCATGCGCCGTCGTTGCAGCACGAACTCGCGACACGCGGAATATGGACGCGGCTTTTCGATCGCCCTGGCATGATGCCGAGCCTGCGCTTCGGGCTGCCGGGAACCGAAGGCGACTGGCTGAGGCTCGAACGCGCGATGGACGAGATCGCGCGGCAGCGCTCGCCGATCCATTGACCGCACACGACGAAATGAACATCGACAAGAAGACCCGACGCAATCGCCACGGCGCAAGCATCGCAACGATCGCGCTCTTCAGCCTTTTGACGACGACGCGCGCACTCGCAGCCATCGTCGTCACCGACGACACCGGCGCGCAAGTCACCCTTCCCGCCCCAGCGATGCGCGTCGTGAGTCTCGCGCCGCACGTCACCGAATTGCTGTACGCAGCGGGCGGCGGCGCGCGCATCGTCGGGACGGTGACCTACAGCGATTATCCGAAGGCCGCGCAGTCGATTCCGCGCGTCGGCGACAACAAGGCGCTCGATCTCGAACGCATCGTGGCGCTGCATCCCGATCTGATCGTCGTGTGGCGGCACGGGAACGCCGCGCGCCAGATCGATCGCCTGAAGGCGCTCGGCATTCCGCTCTACTTCAGCGAGCCGAAACATCTCGACGATATCGCCGCGAGCATCGACAAGCTCGGCGCGCTGCTCGGCACGGAGGATCGCGCGCGCGCCGCATCGACGGCGTTCACGCGCGATATCGCCCGCTTGCGCGCGCAGTACGCGCAACTGCCGGCCGTGCGCGTGTTCTATCAAGTTTGGGACGATCCGCTCATGACGCTCAATCGCGACAACGTGTTCAGCGAAGTCATCGGCTTATGCGGCGGCGTGAACGTGTTCGGCAGCGAAGCGCCGCGCGTGCCGACGATATCGACCGAAGCGGTGCTCGCCGCGAATCCCGAAGCCATCGTCACCGCGACGCCCGGCGCAACGGCGCCCGATCGCCCGTTGCCCGCGCTGGATCGCTGGAAGCAGTGGACGTCGATGACGGCGGTCGCGCGCGGCAATCTCTTCGGCATCGACGGCGATCTCATCAATCGGCCGACGCCGCGCCTCGCGCTCGGCGCCGCCGAGTTGTGCCGCGATCTCGACGTGGCGCGCAAGCGGCGTTGAACGCCCGAACGCGGCCTCAGGCATTCCAACGCACGACGCTCCAGCCCGCGTCCGAACGGCGAAGC
The DNA here is from genome assembly GCF_022879595.1 of Caballeronia sp. Lep1P3. Lineage (NCBI taxonomy): Bacteria > Pseudomonadati > Pseudomonadota > Betaproteobacteria > Burkholderiales > Burkholderiaceae > Caballeronia > Caballeronia sp. Lep1P3. The sequence continues at coordinate 2,315,846 of NZ_CP084265.1, forward strand.
TGCACCACGGCGCCGAAATCGAGCGCCCATCGCAACACGCTCGCGCGCTCGATGCCGAGCACATGCGCCGCGAGCACGCGCATGACGCCCGCGTGCGCGACGACATGCACCGCGCGCGAAGCATCGGCGCATGTGTCGTCGAACCAGCCGATCACGCGCTCGCTGAACTGCGCGAGGCTCTCGCCGCCGTGCGCGCGCGCATGCTCGATGTCGGCGGCCCAGGCATCGATGAGCGCGCGATCGATGTCGTTCCACGCGCGGCCTTCCCATGCGCCGAAGTGCATCTCGGAGAGCCGTGCGTCGATGCGCGCTTCGCCGAGCGCGCGTGCGAGCGACGCGCATCGCAGCAGCGGACTCGCATGCCATCCATCGATGCAAGCGGGCACGCCGAGCTTCTTCATGCGCGCCTGAATGTCGAGCGCCGATTCGCGCACGTCACGCGCCAGCGCGACATCGCTCTGGCCGTAGCACACGCCCGCATCGACCACGACTTCCGGGTGACGTATCAATACGAGGTCCATGCAAGCCCGGCGAGATAGATCGCGAGTTCGAAAAGCTGTTGCGCGAAGCCGAGGCAATCGCCCGTATAACCGCCGATGCGCCGCACGAAATAGCGCCCGGCGATCACGCGCAGCAACGCGAGCGCAGCCATCGACACGCAGGCGAACTTCCAGCCGAACCAGAAGAGCCACGGCAAGCCGAAGAGCATCGCGATACCGAACGACACGGCGCTCATGCGCTGCGCGACCGGCTTCGCCTTGCCCTCGGCGCGCACGTAGTCGAGCGTGACGAGATAGCTGATCGCGAAGGCGCGGCTCGCGGCGTGCGCGGCGATCATGATGGATGCGGCGCGCATCGGCGGCAGCGCGGCGAGCGTTTGCCACTTGAGCGCGAGCGCGATGACGAGCGCAATCGCCGCGAACGCGCCGATGCGCGAATCGTGCATGATGCGCAGCACGTCGTCGCGCGTGTAGCCGCCGCCGAAGGCATCGGCGCAATCGGCGAGGCCGTCTTCGTGAAACGCGCCGGTGAGCAGAAGCGTCGCGGCCATCGACAGCAACACGGCGACGCCCGCTGGAAATACGCGCAGCGCGGCCAGATAGACGATCGCCGCGACGCCGCCGACCATCGCGCCGACGAGCGGGAAATAGCGCGCCGCCGCGTTCAGATACTCGCGCTCGAAGCCGACCCAGCGCGGCACCGGCACGCGCGTGAAATAGCCGAGCGCGGTGAAGAAGTAGCGCAACTCGTCGAGCGGACGATTCATGGCTGCGCGTCGTGCTTGTTCGAAACGCCCGCCGAATCGAAGCTCGCCATCTCGTCGACGAACGCGACCGCCGCACGCAGGATCGGCAGCGCGAGCGCCGCGCCCGTGCCTTCGCCCAGACGCAGATCGAGTTGCAGAAGCGGCGCGGCGTGCAAATGCGCGAGCATGCGCCGATGCCCCGCTTCACCCGACGCATGCGCGAACACGCAGTAGTCCAGCACGTCGGGCGCGAGCTTCGATGCAACCAGCAGCGCGGAAGTCGCGATGAAGCCGTCGACGAGAATCGTCATGCGCGCCTCGGCTGCGGCGAGATACGCGCCCGTCATCATCGCGATCTCGAAGCCGCCGAAGGTGGCGAGCGTATCGATCGCATCGCCGCTGTCCGCATGCGCTGCGAGCGCGCGCGCGAGCACGTCGCGTTTATGCGCGAGCCCGCGATCGTCGAGGCCGGTGCCGCGTCCGACGCAATCGTCGATCGGCAGCGCGCACAGGCGGCTCATGAGGCACGCCGCCGCCGACGTATTCGCGATGCCCATTTCGCCGAAGCCGATCACGTTCGTTCCAAGCGACGCGTGATGCCGCACGCGCGCCGCCCCGCGCGCGATGCCTTCAAGCGTCGTATCGCGCGACATCGCGGACTCGCGCGCGAAGTTGCGCGTGCCGGCGCCGAGCGACAGGCGCTCGTAGCCGTGATCGGCTGGAATGCGCGTCGCAACGCCGGCATCGACGATTTCGAGCGTCATGCCGACCGAGCGCGCCAGCGCGTTGACCGCCGCGCCGCCCGCGAGAAAATTCGCGACCATCTGCGCGGTGACTTCCTGCGGATACGGACTCACGCCTTCAGCCGCGATGCCGTGATCGCCCGCGAAGACGATCATCGCGGGACGCTCGATGCGCGGCTTCGTCGTGCGTTGTATGAGGCCCATTTGCAGCGCGAGCGATTCGAGCCGCCCGAGGCTTCCGGGCGGCTTCGTCTTCATGTCGATGATGCGGCGCAGGTCGGATTCGATGGCGCGGTCGAGCGCGCGGGGCGTCGGAATGGGCATGGCGTTCCCTGTCATAGGCGGTGAATCGAAGGCACGAGCGCTTCATGCGCGCCATCGCGGATCAGCACGAGCGGATAACCGAATGCGGCGCTCGTGCGCTCGGGCGTGAGCACATCCGCGACGGGGCCGCTCGTCGCGCCGCCTTTGCCGTCGAGCAGCAGCGCGTGCGTCGCGAAACGGCGCGCGAGATTCAGGTCGTGGCACGAGAAGACGACGGCGCGTTGCTCGTCGCGCGCGGCTTTGGCGAGCGCAGTCAGACAGTCGATCTGATGATGCAGGTCGAGATGCGCGAGCGGTTCGTCGAGCAGAAGCAGCGGCGCGTTCTGGCACAGCACGGCGGCGAGCGCGACGCGCTGCCGTTCGCCGCCCGATAGCGTCAGCACGTCGCGCGCGGCGAGTGAAGCAAGGCCGAGCGCATCGAGCGCGGCGCGCGCGGCGGCGCGGTCGTCGTCGCTCTCCCAGCCCCAGCCGGTGAGATACGGAAAGCGGTTGAGCAGCACGGTGTCGAGCACGGTCGCGCTGAAGACGTCGTGCGTGCTTTGCGGCATCAGCGCGCGCTCGCGTGCGAGGTCCGGCGCGCGCCACGATGCGAGCGCGCGGTCATCGAGCGTGACCGATCCGGACGCCGGCTTCGCGAGGCCCGCGAGCACGCCGATCAGCGTCGTCTTGCCCGCGCCGTTCGGCCCGGCGATGCACCACGCCTCGCCTGCCGCGATGGTCGCGCTCAAGTCCTGAACGAGCGTGCGTGCGCCTGCGCGCAGCGTGAGGTCGTGAAGGCGCAGGGACGTCATCGCGGCCTTCGCAACAGCATCCAGAGGAACATCGGCACGCCGATCAGCGCCGTCACCACGCCGACCGGCAATTGCGACGGCGCGATCACCGTGCGCGCGGCAAGGTCCGCGCTCATCACGGCGAGCCCGCCCGCGAGCGCGGCGGCCGGCACGAGCATGCGCTGATCGTTGCCGAACGCGAGCCGCAAGAGATGCGGCACCACGAGTCCGACGAAGCCGATGGTTCCCGCCGTCGTCACCGCTGCCGCCGCCGCGAGCGATGCCGCGAGATACACGCGCAGGCGCAATCGCCCGACCGGGACGCCGAGCGCGCGCGCGGTCGCGTCGCCGCGCAAGAGTACGTTCAGTCGCGGCGCGGCCGGCACGATGACGGCGAGCATCACGGCAAGCGCGATCATCGCGGGCCAGGGCGTCGCCGCGCCGTTGAGATCGCCGGTGAGCCAGAAGATCATGCCGCGCAGCCGGTTCTCCGGCGCGACGCTCAGCATCAGCGTGACGAGCGCGCCCCAGCCCGCCGCGATCACCACGCCCGTCAGCAGAAGACGCGGCGATGCGTCCTGCTCGCCGCGCCACAGGTGCGTGCGTGCAAGCCCGAGCACCAGCACGATCGATGCGAACGCGCCCGCGCACGCGGCAAGATCGACGCCCCACCACGGCATCGACGCGAGCATCGCGGCAAGCGCGAAGGCCGCCGCGCCGCCTGACACGCCGAGCACGTAAGGCTCCGCGAGCGGATTGCGCAGCAGCACTTGCAGCAGCGCGCCGGCGGTCGCGAGCAGCGCACCCGACGCGAAGCCCGCGAGCGCGCGCGGCAGACGCAGCGTGAGCACGATGTCATCGGCGATATCGGGCGCGGCCGCATGCGTGTGAAAGAGCGTGTGAAAGAGCGCGTGAAAGACCGCAGCAAGCACGCGCGATGGCGCGAGCGCGACGCTGCCGAGCGCGAGCGATGCGACGAGCATGGCGATCGTCGCAGCGGCGAGCGCGAGCCAGATCAGCGCGGCGCGGCTCGCGGTCATCGCCTTCAGCGGACGGCGCGCGTCAGCGGCTTCGCTCACGACGGATGCCAGCCGAGCGTGACATACGCGCCGCGCCGCGGCGTGTTGTACGAATAAGCGAGTTCATAGTTCCGGTCGAACAGATTGTCGATGCGCGCGCCCACGTACCACGACTTCGTGATGTCGTAGCGCGCCGAGAGATTGACGACGCCATAGCCCGCGAGCGTCGAATCGTAGTCGCTGCGCGCGCCGCTCACGATCCACTCGCCGCCCACGCGCCAGCGCCCGATCGAACGATGCGCGGCGAGCGTCGCGAAACGCCGCGCGCGTCGCGTGAGTTCCTCGTGATTCGTCTCGTCGACGGGATTCTGGAACGTCACGCCCGCACGCACGTCCGTTGCGCCGAGATGCCCCGCCCACGATCCTTCGACGCCCTGCACCTTCGCGCGCCCGACGTTCTGCGCGATATAGAAGCCGCTGCCGTCGGACACGTAGTCGATCAGGTTCGAATAGCGCGTCTGGAACGCGGTCACGCGCAGGACGCCCACTTTGTTCGACGCGTACTGCAACGCGGCTTCGACCGAATGACTGCGCTCCGGCTGAATCGACGGATTGCCGCTGAACGGATAGTAGAGATCGTCGAAGCTCGGCGCGCGGAACGACGCCGCGTAGCTCGCGCTCGCGCGCCAGTGCGCGTCGATGTCGTAGGCGTAGCCCAGATAGTAGCTGGTCGCGCCACCGAAGTCGGAGTACTGGTCGCGGCGCACGTTCGCCTGCACTTCGCTCGGACCGAAGCGCCCCACGTAGCCCGCGAACACCGAGTTCACATGTCTGTCGGGCGCGCTCAACTGATCCGAATCGAGCGATTGATCGAGATGCTCGTAGCCGAAGACGAGCTTGTGCGTATCCGCGAGCCTGAAGTCGTTCTGCCACAGATACTGATGCGTCTCAGAATTGAAGCGGCTCGTATAGACGCCGTTCTGCTCGATGTTCGCGCGGTCCTGTCCTTGCGCGATGGTGAAGTGCGTCGTCCAGCGGTCGGTCAGCTTGCCGTTCGCGAACACCGATGCCGAACGCACGCGGTCATGCGACTTGTTGATGTCGGTCGGTGTGCCGTAGGCATCGTCGAAACTGTCGACGCCGTTCGACTGCAGGAAGCGCACGCCCGCGTCCCACTTGTCGCTAAATTTATGACGCAGCGTCGCGGCGACGCTCTCGTTGAGATAACCGTTCGCGTTCGGATTCGCGCCGGGCGCGAGCGCCGGGTCGATCGCGGAAAAGCCGTCGGTTTTCTCGCGCGATACGTTCAGGCTGAACGTGGTGCGGCCATCGGCATCGAGCGCGCCGTCGACGCCCGCCGATTGCCGCTGCGTGTGATAGCTGCCGTATTCGGTTTCGAAATGAAAGCGCGGCGGATGCGGCTCGCCCTCTTTCGTGAAGATCTGCACGACGCCGCCGATGGCGTTCGATCCATACAGCGCCGACACGTTGCCGTTCACCACTTCGACGCGCCCGATCTGGTCGAGCATCAATTGCGAAAGCTGCGCCGCGCCGAGCGAGACCGATTCGACGCGCACGCCGTCGATGAGCGTAAGCGACTGCGACGACGACGCGCCGCGAATGTACACGCCCGAGTTCGCGCCCGGACCGCCGTTGCGCGTGATCTGCACGCCCGGCGCGAGCGCGATGAGACCGAGCGCATCGTCGGCGCTGCTATCGGCGATATCCTGCTCGTCGAAGAGCGTCGTCTGCGGGATGGCATCGGCGAGCGGCTGTGCGCCGCGCGTCGCGGTCACGACGACGGGCGCGAGGGTTTGAGCGTTGGATTCAGCGCTGGATTGAGCGTGCGCACTCGGCGCAAGAAGCAATGGACAGGCCAAAAGAACGACGCGCGGCGCGCGGCGAATGAGCCCGGACGAAGGCAAGACCATGTGTGAAGCGTTCCCGTTGGAGACTGGCGCGTGCCCCGCTCCCCGCGAGGTCTGTGCGCGACGCGCGCGCCGTGCGTCCGAACGATGTCGAGGCATGGCGCGCTGGACGATTGGCCGGTATCCGGGCTGACGACGCATCGTCCCGCCTTCCCGCGCGACAAGCGCGCAGTGGCATCGACACGTTTCTTGCAGGGCGCCTCGCGTCAAACGATTGCACGCGAGGCCCGCGAAAAAACGCGCATGGGACGACTTGCAACTTGCGTTGCGGTCGCTTACCGTTGCGGGGGCAGCACAGGTTGGCTCATCCCGTTCTGCGGGACTTCGCTTCCTGTTTCCCGTTTGACTGCGCCGCGAGAGACGCGGGCGCGAGCACCAAAAGTGCGGCAAGTGTAGGAGCGCGCGTTTGGGCCGTCAAGAAAGCGCGCATGCGGCGCCCGGGCGCAACGGGCGGCATCGGCGCTTGTCGTTCGTCTCGCATGCCGGTCATCGGCGAGAACCCAATCCGCACACGAATGCATGGCGATGCACGCAAGATCGCGTGCTGTTACGTCTCGAAACGAGACATTTATCGGAAGCGCGTTTGAAGCGCGCTAAAATGCGAGGTCTTTAGAGGACGCAGCACATGCTCAACGAACTCGAATCACTGTCAGGAAATATCGGCCGGCTGATCCAGATCAGCGAGCGCCATCATCAGGCGCGTCTCGCGCTCGAAGCACAAATCGAACAATTGCGCGCCGACTTCGCCAGCGTCCAGGCCGAACTCGTGCAGATGCGTCATGAGCGCGACACGCTGCAAGCCGAACGCGATTCTCTCTCCGCCAAGATCGACGACGCGCAAGTGCGCCTCAACGCGATCCTCGAAAAGCTGCCGCGCGGCAAAGGGCATCAGGCCGAAGGCGACAACCAGCTCGATCTTCTGAACGCCGACGCCGGCGCATCGCGCGAAGCACAGCACGAACACGCGCACGCCGCCGAATTGCACGGCGAGCATCATCACGGAGAGAAGGCATGACGACCACGCAGATCGAAGTATCCATTCTCGGGCAACCGTATCGCCTCGCGTGCTCGCCGCAAACCGAAGGCGCACTGCGCGAAGCGGTCGCGCGCGTCGATGCCGAAATGAACAAGGTGCGCAATGCGAGCAACGTGCGCGGCACGGATCGCATCGCGGTGATGGCCGCGCTTTCGCTGGCGTCCGAATTGCTGAAGCTGCAGGAAAGCGTGCGTCATGGCGAGGCCTTCCCCGCGGAGGAAATTCGCCGCACCATGCACTCGATGAACGAGCAACTCGGCGCGGTCATTGCGCAATATGAAGTGCAGTGACGAGGCGCAGTGACGCTCATGTGTTCGTCTAATCAGCGTCGCGATGTCAATCAAAAAAAGATACCGCGAGATCGCTGTCAAGGGGCTGCACAAGGCCATCGATTGGTGTAGAGTGAGGTCTCCCTGCCCAGTGCGCCAAGGTCATATATTCCTTGAACCAATGTCACATTGGCACGGTTGCGGAACCTTGCAGCACGGGCGCGCGCGTCACTCAGTCTGATGTACCCGAAGTGTTGCTTACCGCGACCAATCTTGAACCCAGGTTCAGGATGCCGGCCTAGCGGCTGTGGCGGGGACCTCATCCATACGGCATCGGTTTTTACCGATGCCGTTTTCATTTGCATTGTCGTCATTTGCATCGTCCTTTCGCACACAAGAAAAGCATGCGCTACTGGCTGATGAAGTCCGAACCGGACGAGGCGAGCATCGATCATCTCGCGCACGCGCCGAAAAAGACATTGCCGTGGACCGGCGTGCGCAACTATCAGGCGCGCAACTTCATGCGCGACCAGATGCAGGCAGGCGACGGCGTGCTCTTCTATCATTCCAGTTGCCCGGAGCCGGGCATCGCGGGTATCGCGAAAGTGTGCTCGGGTGCGTATCCCGATCCCACGCAGTTCGACCCGAAGAGCGCCTACTACGACCCCAAGTCCACGCAGGAAACGCCGCGCTGGTTGCTCGTCGATGTGAGCTTCGTCAAGAAGACGCGGCTCATCCCGCTCGCCGAACTGCGCGAGCATGAAGAACTAGCCGGCATGCGCGTGCTCGCGCGCGGCAACAGGCTGTCGATCACGCCCGTCACCGAAGACGAGTGGCGCTTTATTACCGAACGCCTTCTGTAGGGCCGGAACCAAACGCGCGCGGCGAGCGCCTAAATGCCGTCGCGATTCACGCGATGCCTTGCGTTCGGAGTCCTTCCATGATCAACAAGAAAATTGCCGCCGCACTCGCGCTCGCGATGTCGGGCGCTGCGCTCAGCATGTCAACCACAGCCGTCGCGCAGACGGCAATCGTCAATCCGCAGCCATCGGGCGTGCTGTCGCTGTCCGCGCAGGCAACGGCTCAGGTGCCGCAGGATGTCGTCACCATCACGCTCTTCTACGAGCAGGAAGCTGCGGATCCCTCCTCGCTCACCGCAACGCTCAATCAGCGCGCGGACGCCGCATTGCGCGAAGCGAAGGGCGTCGATGGCGTGACCGCGCGAAGCGGCTCGTTCACCGTGTATCCGTCGACGGACCGCGACGGCAAGATTTCCGCGTGGCGCGGCCGCACGGAAGTCGTGCTGGAATCGCACGACTTCGCGGCGGCGTCCAAGCTGGCGGGCAAGATGAGCGCGTCGATGCAGGTCGGCAACGTCACGTTCTCGCTGTCGCCCGAAGCGCAGCGCGCCGCCGAGCAGAAGCTCTCGGCGAACGCCATCGATTCGTTCCGCAAACAGGCGCAAGCCGCGTCGCAGGCATTCGGCTACAGCAGCTATGCGATTCGCGAAGTGAACGTCGGGCATAGCGGCGTCGCGCCGCGCCCAGTGATGATGATGCAATCGCGCGCGATGAGCGCCGATGCGAAGATGGCCGCGCCAATGGCGCTCGAAGCCGGCACGACGACCGTGGCCGTCGACGTGTCCGGCTCGGTTCAGATGGCGCGCTGATGCCGCAGTGCGCGCGCCTTCAGGCGGCGTTCGCCGTCACGCGGCGATGCCGCTTGTACGCCCACACCATCATGACGATGCCGGCGACGATCATCGGCAGCGAAAGCCATTGGCCCATCGAGAGGCCGAGCGCGAGCAGGCCGAGATAATCGTCCGGCTCGCGCGCGAATTCCACCGTGAAGCGCGCAAGCCCGTAGCCGATCAGAAAGAGCGCGGACGCGGCGCCGACCGGACGCGGCTTGCGCGAGAACGTCCAGATCACGATGAAGAGCACGATGCCTTCGAGCGCGATCTCATAGAGTTGCGACGGATGGCGCGGCAGCATGTGATAGCGCTGGAAGATCTCCGCGAGATGCCATTGCGCGTCGAGCTGCGGATTCTTCGCGAGCCAGATCGCATCGTCGTTCGTTGAGTTCTGAAAGAGCATCGCCCACGGCTTCGTCGGGTCCGTCACGCGGCCCCACAATTCTCCGTTGATGAAGTTGCCAAGCCGCCCCGCCGCGAGTCCGAGCGGCACCATCGGCGCGACGAAGTCCGTCACTTGCAGCCAGGTGCGCTTGCGGTGATACGCGAACAGCACCATCGCGAGCGTCACGCCGAGAAAGCCGCCGTGAAACGACATCCCGCCTTCCCAGACCTTGAAGATATCGAGCGGATGGGCCGCGTAATAGCTCGCCTTGTAGAAGAGCACGTAGCCGATCCGCCCGCCGAGAATCGTGCCGAGCACGCCGTAGAACAGCATGTCGTCGATGTCCTTCGCGCTCCAGCCTTGCGCGGCGACATGCGGCAGCCGCAATCGCAGCCGTCCGATAACGATGGCCGAAACGAACGCGACCAGATACATGAGGCCGTACCAGCGCACGGCGAGCGGTCCGAGATGAATCGCGACGGGATCAAAATTGGGGTGTATGAGCATCTTGGAGTAATCGAGCAAAGCGGAATCAGGCACGAATCATAAAGCAGAGACGGCGGCGGCCTTCGCACGCACGATCTCGATGAAGCCGGCGAGCACCGGGCTCACTTCCGCCGCGCGCCACACGAGCCCCGTTTCGACGACGGGCGCATCCACGACCGGCCGCAACGGACGATACACCACGCCCGTGCGCCGCAGATGACGCAGCGACTGCGGCACGAGCGCGACGCCCATGCCGGCGGACACGAGGCTCACGATGGTCTGCATCTGAATGGCCTCCTGCCCGATGCGCGGCGTCAGACCCGCCGCGCCATAGCAGCCCATAATGATGTCATATAAACCCGGCGCGAGACGCCTCGGAAAGACGACGAGCGGCGCGGCGGCGAGATCGCGCAAATCGACGGGCGTGTCGGCCCACTCCGCCGCGCCCTGTTGCAGGGCTTGTGCGGCATCCGTCGACATCGCGACGACGAGCGGTTCGCGCGCGATCGCGAGATAGGAGAGCGACATCGCGTGGCGCGGTGGCAGCGGCGGAATGACGAGGCCCGCGTCGATGCGCCCGGCGACGAGTTCCTCGATCTGCACGTCGCTCGTCGCCTCGGTCAGTTGCAGCCGCACGCCAGGATAGCGCGCGCCGAAATCGCGCAGGAGCGCGGGCAGAAGCCCGTAGTCGGCGGTCGAGACGAACGCGAGCGACAGCACGCCCGCCTCGCCGCGCGCGAGCGATTGCGCGAGCGGACGCAGCGCGTCGGCGGAAGCGAGAATGCGGCGCACTTCCGGCAACAGGTCCTTGCCGACCGGCGTCAGTTCGACCGTGCGCTTCGTGCGCGCGAAGAGCGCGACGCCGAGCGCGTCTTCGAGCGCGCGGATCGCCTGCGAGAGCGGCGGCTGCGTCATCGCGAGACGCGCGGCGGCGCGGCCGAAGTGCATCTCTTCCGCGACCGTCACGAAGTAGCGCAAAAGGCGCAATTCGATGGGCGGATTCCGCTCGTCCACTGATATGTTTTCCGACCTAGTAAAGCCTGAATAATATATTGGACAGGCACAAGCCGGCGCTGCATTCTTGCGCCACTAGACGAAATAATTCCTCAAGGAGCCCCATCATGGCCTTCAATCGCCGCTCGAAAAACATCACCCAGGGCGTCGCGCGTTCGCCCAATCGCTCGATGTACTACGCCCTCGGCTACAAGGAGGAAGACTTCGACAAGCCGATGATCGGCGTCGCGAACGGTCACTCCACCATCACGCCGTGCAACGCGGGCCTGCAGCGCCTTGCCGACGCCGCCATCGCGTCGATCAGGAAGTCCGACGCGAATCCGCAAATCTTCGGCACGCCGACGATCTCGGACGGCATGTCGATGGGCACCGAAGGCATGAAGTACTCGCTCGTCTCGCGCGAAGTGATCGCGGACTGTATCGAAACGGCGGTGCAGGGTCAGTGGATGGACGGCGTCGTCGTGATCGGCGGCTGCGACAAGAACATGCCGGGCGGCATGATCGGCCTCGCGCGCATGAACGTGCCGGGCATCTACGTGTATGGCGGCACCATCCGTCCGGGCAACTGGAAGGGCAAGGATCTGACGATCGTGTCGTCGTTCGAGGCGGTCGGCGAGTTCACCGCGGGCCGCATGTCGGAGGAGGACTTCAAGGGCGTCGAGAAGAACGCGTGCCCGTCGACCGGCTCGTGCGGCGGCATGTACACGGCCAACACGATGAGTTCGTCGTTCGAGGCGCTCGGCATGTCGCTGCTGTACTCGTCGACGATGGCGAACCCCGACGAGGAGAAAGTCGACTCCGCCGCCGAATCCGCGCGCGTGCTGGTCGAAGCCGTCAAGAAGGACCTGAAGCCGCGCGACATCATCACGAAGAAGTCGATCGAAAACGCGGTCGCGCTCATCATGGCGACGGGCGGCTCGACCAACGCCGTGCTGCACTATCTGGCGATCGCGCATGCGGCGGAAGTGGAATGGAGCATCGACGACTTCGAGCGCATGCGCAAGAAAGTGCCGGTCATCTGCGATCTGAAGCCGTCGGGCCAGTATGTCGCGACGGATTTGCACAAGGCCGGCGGCATTCCGCAAGTGATGAAGATTCTGCTCGATGCGGGTCTTCTGCACGGCGACTGCATGACCATCACAGGCCGCACGCTCGCCGAAGAGCTGAAGGACGTGCCGAGCAAGCCGCGCGCCGATCAGAAGGTGATTTTTCCGATCGAGCAGGCGCTCTACAAGCAAGGCCACCTCGCGATTCTGCGCGGCAATCTCGCGGAAGACGGCGCGGTCGCGAAGATCACGGGTCTCAAGAACCCGGTCATCACCGGCCCGGCGCGCGTGTTCGACGACGAGCAAAGCGCAATGGACGCCATTCTCAGCGACAAGATCACGGCCGGCGATGTCGTCGTGCTGCGCTATCTCGGGCCGCAAGGCGGTCCGGGCATGCCGGAGATGCTTGCGCCGACGTCCGCGATCATCGGCAAGGGGCTGGGCGAATCGGTCGGCCTCATCACCGATGGACGCTTCTCGGGCGGCACATGGGGCATGGTGGTCGGCCACGTCGCGCCGGAAGCGTTCGCGGGCGGCACGATCGGTCTCGTGCAGGAAGGCGATTCGATCACCATCGACGCGCACAAGCTGCTGCTTCAACTGAACGTGGATGACGCGGAAATCGCGCGCCGTCGTGCCGCGTGGAAGAAGCCGAGCCCGCGTTATACGCGCGGCGTGCTGGCGAAGTATGCGGCGCTTGCGCTGCCGGCCAATCGCGGAGCGGTGACGGGCTAAGGCGTTCGCACTATCAAGCAAAAGGGGCGCACGGTGCGCCCCTTTTTTCGTTTCTTTTCGCTTCTTTTCGTTTCAACGAGCCGTTCAGCCGCCCCGCTGACGCCGCACTTCTTCCTCCACTGCCGCGCCCACCCACTCGCGCATGCGCGTTTCCAGCGCAAACGTCACTTCTCGCGTGATGTCTTGCACGAGCTTCGTCGAATGTTCGCGCAACACGTCCTGACAACGCGCCTCGATGAGCGCGCGTGCATCGGCGCTCAGGAATTGCGCGATGCGCCCCTGCAGCCGTTCCGCGATGAGTTGCGCTTCGTAAGCGATCGCCGCCTCGTTCACCGCTGCCGCGCGCGCGTATTCCGGCTTGCCGGGCACGACGACATCGGTGAGAACGGGGATGGACGGATCGAAGGAGTCGGGCGTGGTGGAGGTGTCGGTCATGGTGTCCGGTTGGCGGTCAGTGGTCTGCATGCGCCGATGCTAACGCGCGCGAAGCCAGGCGCACTGTTCGCTCAACCGCCTTGCTTGTGCGTTTCGATGGCATAGCCGCGATCGCGATAGAAGCGAAAGCGCTCGCGCCCGGCGGAGAGTTCGTCGGCCTCGTCGCCGATGATCTCGACGAGCCGCTCGAAGCGCGCGAACTGCGCCGGCACCGGCGCGCCGAGATTCACGAGCACCTGATGATGCGGCACGTCGTCGAGATCGGACGCGAGCACAACGGGCGTTTCCTGCGCGAGCGCGCTCTTCGCCATGCAGTGCGGCACGAATTCGAGCGGCGCGAAGGTCCACAACTGTTCGTCGAAGGCGGCGAGGCGCTCAGGCTGTGCAAGCACGACGACCGAGCGCCCGCTCGCATACGCCTTGCGCGCGAGGCGGCAGGCATACGCGAGGGAATCGCCGACGTTCGTATGGAAGTCGATGCGCGTCACGGCTCGTCTCTCACTGCCCCGCGCGATCGATCAGGAACTGCGAGAGCAGCGGCACCGGCCGGCCCGTCGCGCCCTTCGCCGCCCCGCTCTTCCACGCGGTCCCGGCGATATCGAGATGCGCCCACGGATAGTTCTGCGCGAAACGCGACAGGAAACACGCCGCCGTCACGCTGCCGGCCGGACGCCCGCCGATATTCGCGACATCCGCGAAATTCGACTTGAGCTGCTCCTGATATTCGTCGTCGAGCGGCAGGCGCCACGCGGGATCGACGGCTTCGCGCGATGCGTCGAGCAACTCGCCCGCGAGCGCGTCGTCCTTCGAGAAAAGGCCCGTATTGTGATGACCGAGCGCGATGATGCACGCCCCCGTGAGCGTCGCGATATCCACGACGGCGGCCGGCTTGAAGCGCTCCGCATACGTGAGCGCGTCGCACAGGATCAGGCGGCCTTCGGCGTCGGTATTGAGCACTTCGATGGTCGTGCCGTTCATCGCGGTGATGATGTCGCCGGGCTTCACCGCGTTGCCCGCGGGCATGTTCTCGCACGTCGGCACGATGCCGATCACGTTGAGCTTCAGGCCCATTTCCGCGACGGCGCGCATCGTGCCGAAGACGGAGCCGGCACCGCACATGTCGTACTTCATCTCGTCCATCGACTCGCCGGGCTTGATCGAGATGCCGCCCGAATCGAACGTGATGCCCTTGCCGACCAGCACGATCGGCGCGCCCGATCCGTTCTTGCCGCGCGCCTTGCCGGTTTCGGCCGCGCCCGCGCCCTGATACTGCATCACGATGAACTGCGGCGGCTGCACGGAACCCTTCGCCACCGAAAGGAACGAGCCCATGTTGAGCGCTTCGATCTGTTTCTGGCCGAGCACGTCGACCTTCAGCTTCCAGTCGCGGCCGAGCTTCTTCGCCGTCTGGCCGAGATACGTCGGCGTGCAGATATTCGGCGGCAGATTGCCGAGATCGCGCGTGAGGTCCATGCCGTTTGCGATCGCGACGCTCTGTTTGACCGCGACGCGGCCCGCTTTTTCGTCGGCGGGATCGATGCTGAAGACGACCTTCCTGAGCGAGCGCGCGCCGTTGTCCGGCTTGCTCTTCATCTGCGTGAACTTGTACGTCAGCTCGCGCAGCGCGAGGATGGCGGCGCGCACGGCCCAGTCGCCGCTGCGCTCGAGGATGGGCAGTTGCGCGAGCGAGAAGGTCACTTGTGCGATCTTCGTGCCGAGAATCACGCGCCACGCAGCGCGCACGGCTTCGCCATACGCCTTCTGGTTGAACGCGTCCTGCTTGCCGAGGCCGACGAGCAGCACGCGCGCCGCGCCGATGCCCGTGACTTCCGGCACCATCAGCGTGGTGCCCGCGCGGCCGTTCATGTCGCCTGCCTTCACGATGCGCGAAATGAGGCCCTTGGTCGCCACATCCATGACGCGTGCGGCGCCCGTGAGCGTCTGTGCTTCGAACACGCCGAGCACGATGACATCGGCCTTCCCCGTCAGGAAACCATTTGCCTCGCCTTTGCTCCAATCACAGGCTTTTATGCTAAAGTCCATCGCGCTTATCCTCGGTAAAATCCAGGCTGAAGGATGAAAGCCGCAATTATCCGCTATTTTTACCGCGGCGGTCACAGGCTCGCGGCGCCGGGGAACGAAGCGTCATCCCACGGGTCTGTCAAAGCGTAGCCGCATCGCCGCCGGCCTCAAGCACAAATCAATGATCTTCGAACGCTCCCTGCAGCGCGAACTCGCGTATACGGCCGGCGCCGTGTTCATGGTGCTGCTCACGATCATGCTCACGACGATGATGATCCGCATCGTCGGCTTCGCGGCGCAAGGTCAGATCGATCCGCGCGACGTCGTGGTGCTGATCGGGCTCACCGTCATCGGTTATCTCGCGGTCATGCTGATCGTGACGCTCTTCGTGTCCATTCTCTTCGTGCTCACGCGCTGGTATCGCGATTCGGAGATGGTCGTATGGCTCGCCTCGGGCGTCAGTCAGACGCAACTCATCAAACCGATCGCAATGTTCGCGACGCCGATCATCATTCTCATCGTCTTCTTCGCGTTCGTCGGCTGGCCGTGGTCCAACCAGCAGAGCAAGCTCATCAAGGCGCGCTTTCAGCAGCGCGATGAAGTGTCGCTGCTCGCGCCCGGCCAGTTCCGCGAATCGCCGTCGAGCCATCGCGTGTTCTTCATCGAGAAGATGTCGCCGGATCAGGGGCATGTGGAGAACGTGTTCGTCACGAGCACCGAAGGCGGCAAGGTGAACGTGATCGTCTCGAAGGACGGCCACACCGAAACGCGCCCGGACGGCGACCGCTTCATCGTGCTCGAAAACGGCCGGCGTTATGACGGCGAGCCCGGTCAGCCGAACTTTCGCATTACCGAATTCGAGCGCTATGGCGTCAAGATCCTGAATCATCAGGTGGTCAACACGCCTACGACGACAGGCATCTCCACGCCCGATCTGCTCGCCAATCCGACCCGCGAAAATCTCGCCGAATTCGCCTGGCGCATCGGCCTGCCGCTCATCGCCATCAATCTGATGCTGCTTGCCATTCCGCTGTCCTACCAGAACCCGCGCCGCAGCCGGACCATCAACCTCGTGATGGCCGTGCTCATTTACCTCACGTATTCGAATCTGCTGAACGTCGTGCAGTCGTGGATCGAGCAAGGGAAGCTGTCGTTCGGCGTCGGCATCGTCGGGCTGCATGCGCTCGTGTTCGCGCTCGTCGCGTTCATCTTCTGGCTGCGCGTGCGCAACCGGCCGCTCTTCACACGCGCGAGCTTCGCGCGCTCGAAGGGAGCCTGACGCAATGCGTATCTACGAACGATACTTCGCGCGCCAGATTTATCTCGCGTTCATCTTCATCCTGTTCGCGTTCTCGGGCCTGTTCTTCTTCTTCGACCTGATCAACGAACTGAACACGGTCGGCCACGGCAATTACAAGTTCACGCTCGCGGTGCTGCGCGTCGCGCTGCAGACGCCGTCGCGCTTCTACGAAATCATTCCGGTCGCCGCGCTCATCTCGGCCATCTACGTGTTCGCGCAGATGGCGGCGGCGTCCGAATTCACCATCTTCCGCGTGTCGGGTCTGTCCACCGGCGCGGCGCTGCGCTCGCTTTTGAAAATCGGCGTGCCGCTCGTGCTTATCACGTACATCATCGGGGAAGTGGTCGGGCCGTATGCCGATCAGTTGTCCGAACGTGTGCGGCTCGAAGCGCTGGGTTCGTCGGTGTCGTCGAACTTTCAGTCGGGCGTCTGGGTGAAGGACACGCTCAACGCGAAGGAAAACGGCGAGCAGGTCACGCGCTTCGTGAACGTCGGCACGCTCAATCCCGACACGACCATCGCCGATGTCCGCATCTACGAGTTCGATTCGAAGTTCCGGCTTTCAAACGTGCGGATCGCGAAGAGCGGCGTCTTTCAGCCGCCCGGCCACTGGAAGCTCTCGGGCGTGACCGAGACGCAACTGATCGCCGCGCCGCCGCAATCCGCGAATTCCGGCGATGCGCTCAGTCCCGTCTATCGCGCCAAGCAGACGGCGCTGCCCGAATACTCGCTGCGCTCCGAACTGACGCCGCAGATTCTGTCGGTGCTGCTGGTGTCGCCGGATCGCATGTCGATGTTCAATCTCTTCCGCTATATCCAGCATCTGACGGAAAACCATCAGGATACGCAGCGGTATCAGATTGCCTTCTGGCGCAAGATTCTGTATCCCTTCGCGGTGTTCGTGATGCTGGTGCTGTCGCTGCCGTTCGCGTATCTGCACACGCGCGCGGGCGTGGTCGGCGTGAAGGTGTTCGGCGGCATCATGATCGGCATGAGCTTCCAGTTGTTCAATACGCTCTTCTCACACATCGGCACGTTGAATACGTGGCCCGCGCCGATCACGGCTGCGGCGCCCGCGCTGGCTTATCTGGCTATCGGATTGCTCGGGCTGAAGTGGGTCGAGCGGCACTGAGCCGCGCAACGAAGGAGAACGCGATGAACAGGCACGGCATCATCCTGTTCGGTCACGGCGCACGCGATCCGCGCTGGGCCGAGCCCTTCGAGCGGCTCGCGCAAAAGCTGCGCGCCATGCGCGGCGATCCGGTTTCGCTCGCTTTTCTCGAATTGATGACGCCCGATCTGCCTTCGGCCGTCGATGCGCAAGCCGCCGACGGATGCGACGCGATCACGGTCGTCCCAGTGTTCTTCGGGCAAGGCGGGCATGTGCGGCGGGATTTGCCCGAGATCGTCGAGCGATGCCGCGCGGCTCATCCGGGCATCGTCATTCATTGCGCGACTGCGGTGGGCGAGGACGAGGCGGTGCTGGATGCCGTGGCGGGATATTGTGTGAGGCAGTTGCAGGCGTAACGCGATTTCCAACGCACGCGCCACTCGCGGCGCAAAAAAAGCGCATCGTCTCCGATGCGCTTTTTGTCTGACCGCTCGACAGCATTAGCCGATCAAGCCGCCGCCTGCATTCCCTTCAAGTGGACTTTCGGCTTGCCCGCCGACGCCCGCTCGCGAAACGCCTCTCCTATCATCAGCAAACTCGGCTGCGACGGATCGAGCCATTCCTGCGCCTCGCCGAGCGCCATGCGCGCAAGCGTCAGCGTCAGCGTGCGTTCGCGCGGCGTGCTGCACGCCTCGACGATCGCCACCGCCGTCGAGCCCGGCCGTCCGGCGTCGATCAGTTGTTGCGCAATGTCCGCCGCGCTGTCGCGGCCCATGTAAAACACGAGCGAATCCGCCTTCGCCTGCTCGCGGATCTCGTCGCTGTCGGCGGCGCGGCTGTGCGTCGCGAGCGCGACGCTGCGCGACACACCGCGCAACGTCAGCGAGCGCTTGAGCGCCGCCGCGCTCGCGAGCGCCGCCGTGATGCCCGGCACCACTTCGAACTCGATGCCCGCCGCTTCCAGCGCGCGCATTTCCTCGTCGGCGCGGCCGAAGAGCATCGGATCGCCGCCCTTCAGACGCACGACGACGCCATGCTCGCGCGCGGCATCGACGATCTGCTTGTTGATGAAATGCTGGGCCGTCGAGCGCTGGCCGCAGCGCTTGCCGACCGCAATGCGCTTCGCGTTCGGCGCGTAGTCGAGCATCGCCGGCTCGATGAGCGCGTCGTGCAGCACCACGTCGGCCTGTTCGAGCAAGCGCATGCCGCGCACGGTGATGAGATCCGCCGCGCCCGGTCCCGCTCCGATCAAATAGACCTTGCCCATGTCGTTCATCCGTCGCTCAATCCGTCGCTCAGTCCGTCAATTATGCAGAAATCGCGCGAATCATGCCGGCGGCGACCGTGTGATGCGTCGCCTCGTCGATCAGCACGAACGCGCCCGTGCCCTGATGCGTGTCGTACTCGTCCGCGACGATCGGCTTTTGCAGCGTGAGCGCCACGCGGCCGATGTCGTTCATCGCGAGCGTGGTGCGGTCCACCGAATGCGAGAGCGTATGCACGTCGAGCACTTCCTTCACCGCGCCGATGCGCGCGAACACCGTGTTCGTCGTCTGCTTCAGCAGATATTTGCGCTGCGATGAAAGCGGCTCTTCGTCGAACCAGCACAGGTCGGCTTCGAGCTTCTTCGCGGGATCGACCGTTTCGGCGGCCGGAACGAACGTATCGCCGCGCGACACATCGACATCCTCGGTCAGACGAATCGTGACCGTCTGACCCGCGAACGCGCGATCCACCGGGCTTACGCCGCCCGGCACCGGCGCGATGATTTCCGCGACCGTCGCCCGGCGATTGCCCGGCAGCACGGTGAGCGCGTCGCCCACGCGGACTTCGCCCGCCTCGACGCGGCCCATGTAGCCGCGGAAGTCGTCGGCCTGCGAGCCGTCCTGACGCGCGACCCATTGCACCGGAAAGCGCAGCGCCTGATCGTTCGGCTGCGCGACCGGCAGCGATTCGAGCAGATCGAGCAGCGGCTCGCCCGCGTACCACGGCATGCGCTCGCTCGCGGTCACGATGTTGTCGCCCTTGAGCGCGGACACCGGCACGAAGCGCACGTCGGCAATACCGAGCTGACGCGCGAGCGCGACATACGCATCGCGAATCTCGTTGAAGCGCGTTTCGCTGTACTCGACGAGGTCCATCTTGTTGATCGCGACGATCACATGCTGAAGCCCGAGCAGCTTCACGATCGCGCTATGGCGCTTGGTCTGCGGCAGCAGTTGCGCGGCGCCGTCTTCGAACGTGACGCGCGTGGCATCGACGAGAATGATCGCGGCATGCGCCGTGGATGCGCCCGTCACCATGTTGCGCGTGTACTGCTCGTGGCCCGGCGTATCGGCGATGATGAACTTGCGCTTCGCCGTCGCGAAATAGCGGTAGGCGACGTCGATCGTGATGCCCTGCTCGCGCTCGGCTTCGAGGCCGTCGGTGAGCAGCGACAGATCGATTTCATCGCCGACCGTGCGCTTGTTCTTCGCGCGCGAGATGGCGGACAACTGGTCCGACAAGACAGCCTTGCTGTCGTACAGCAGGCGGCCGATCAGCGTGCTCTTGCCGTCGTCGACGGAACCCGCCGTGATGAAACGCAGCACGCCCAGGTCTTCAGCTTGATAGATGCTCATGATTCGTTCGTTCCTTGGGCGTTGCTTAGAAGTAGCCCTGCTTCTTGCGCTGTTCCATCGCGGCTTCGGACGCCTGATCGTCCATGCGCGTGGCGCCGCGCTCGGTGATCTCCGTCACGGCCGTTTCCGCGATGATCTTCTCGACATCGTCGGCATCGCTCGCGACCGGGCAGGTGCAGCTGATATCGCCGACGGTGCGAAAGCGCACCTGCGCGATCTCCGGCGTCTCGCCTTCGCGCACCGGCGTAAGCGGCGTGACCGGCACGAGCAGCCCGTTGCGGCGCACGATCTCGCGCTCATGCGCGTAGTAGATCGACGGCAGTTCAAGCTTTTCGCGGGCGATGTATTGCCACACGTCGAGTTCGGTCCAGTTCGAGATCGGGAACACGCGCAGATGCTCGCCGGCATGCAGACGCGCGTTGTAGAGGCTCCACAGTTCCGGGCGCTGCGCCTTCGGGTCCCACTGGCCGAATTCGTCGCGGAACGAGAAAATGCGTTCCTTCGCGCGCGCCTTTTCTTCGTCGCGGCGCGCGCCGCCGATCATCGCCGTGTAGCCGTATTGCTCGATGGTTTCCAGCAGCGTCACCGCTTGCGCGGCGTTACGCGAATCCGTCTCGCGGCGCAGGCGCACGGTGCCCTTTTTGATCGAATCCTCGACATGGCCGACGACGAGTTCCGCGCCGATTTCGGCCGCGCGGCGGTCGCGGAAGTCGATGACTTCGTCGAAGTTGTGGCCCGTATCGATATGCACGAGCGGGAACGGCAGCACCGTCTTGCGGCCCGCGCCGAGACCGAAGGCCTTCAGCGCGAGATGCAGCACGACCACCGAATCCTTGCCGCCCGAGAACAGCAGCGCGGGCTTGCTGCACTCCGCGACGAGTTCGCGCAGGATGTGGATCGACTCGGCTTCGAGCCAGTCGAGATGGTCCATCCGCGTCGCCTGATTGACGATCGGGGCGGTGACGTTGGGGTCGAGCGTGGTGCTCATGTTCGTCGATCCTTTTCTTTGCGGCGCCTCGCTAACGCGCCGCGTTCGGTAACAGGGTTTGATGCGGCGTCTTCGCGCCTGGGTGCTTCTTCGTGCACTCAGATCGCGGAGCTTGGCGCTTCTTTCACGATCTTGATGCTGCTCAGGTTCGTGCTCAGGTTCGTCATATGCAGCCCGCATTCCTTCGTATCGCGCGATTCCCACCACCAGCGCCCCGCGCGACTGTCCTCGCCGGGACGCACGGCGCGCGTGCACGGCTCGCAGCCGATGCTCGGATAGCCGCGCGCATGGAGCGGGTTCACCGGCACGTCGAACGCTTTCAGGTAGTCCCACACGTCGGCTTCGGTCCAGTCCGCGAGCGGATTGAACTTGGCGATGCCGCGCGGCGCGTCGTGTTCTTCCTCGTGCAGCTCGGCGCGCGTCACCGACTGCTCGCGGCGCTGGCCCGTGACCCACGCGGAGACCTCGGCGAGGGCGCGGTTGAGCGGCTCCACCTTGCGGATATGGCAGCAACTCTTGCGCAACTCGATGCTCTCGTAGAACGCATTCGCGCCGTGATCGCGCACGTAGGCATCGACGGCATCCGCTTGCGGAAGGAACTGCTCGATGTCGTAGCCATAGCGTTCTTTCACGCGGTCGAGCATGCCGAGCGTTTCCGCGTGCAGGCGCCCCGTGTTCAGCGAAAAGACGCCGATGCCGACGCCGCGCGAAAGAATCGCGTGCGTGAGCACCATGTCTTCGGCGGCGAGGCTGCTCGCCAGCTTGACGCGCGCGTGGCGCGCGGCGATCGAATCGAGCAGCGCATCGAGGCGTTCCGCCTTGGCTTGCAGTTCTGGCGTCATGCCTCAGGCTCCGAGCGTCGCGAGCACCGCGGCGCGGCGGCGGAACAGCGGTTCGGGGTTATCGTTCGCGCCTTGATACAGCTCGGTGAATTCGTTGAACGCGTTGAGCGCGTCGTGGATGTCCTTGTCCGCGCGCACCGCGAAAGCATCGAAACCGCAGCGGAAATGGAAGAACACCTGATCGCGCAGCACGTCGCCAATGGCGCGCAGTTCGCCCGTCCAGTGATGACGCTCGCGCAAGAGGCGGCCGATGGAAAAGCCGCGTCCATCGCGAAACACCGGGAAGTCGACCGCGATCAGCGCGATCTTTTCGAAGTCCGCGACGAGGTCGGCGGGTTCGTCGTCGGGCGCGAGCCACACGCCGAGTTCGTCCTTCGCGCGCGACGCGGCGAGCGCGTCCTTCTGATCCTTCCACAGCGCGAACGGCACGATGATCTTGCCGGCCGGCAACGCATCGACTGCGGGCAGCACGCCGTCTTCGGCGGCGCGCACGACAGTGAAATCGTCCTCGACGACCGCGCGGTTCTTGATAATCAACGTCATCTGCGAATCCTTAAGCGTGGGCCTGGCGCGATGCGTACACGCGCTCCTTGAACGGCGCGATGCCGATGCGGCTGAACGTTTCGATGAAACGCTCGCCTTCCATGCGCTGCTCGACGAAGGTATCGATCACGCTCGACACCACATCCGGCATTTCGTGCGCCGAGAACGACGGTCCGATCACCTTGCCGAGATGCGCGCCGGTCGCGCCGGAGCTTTGCTCGCCGCCGAGCGTCACCTGATACCACTCCGAGCCGTCCTTATCGACGCCCAGCACGCCGATGTTGCCGACGTGGTGATGACCGCACGCGTTCATGCAGCCCGAAATGTTGATGGACAGGTCGCCCAGGTCGTAGACGTAGTCGGCGTCGTTGAAGCGCTCCTGGATCGCCTGCGCGATCGGGATCGACTTCGCATTCGCCAGCGAGCAGAAATCGCCGCCCGGGCAGGAAATGATGTCCGTCAGCAAGCCGATGTTCGAGCTCGCGAAACCGACCGCCTTTGCGCGTTCCCAGACCGTGTAGAGGTCGCGCTTCTTCACATTCGCGAGAATCAGATTCTGCTCGTGCGACACGCGGACTTCGCCGAAGGAGAACGCGTCGGCCAGCTTGGCGACTTCTTCCATCTGCTTGTCGGTGGCGTCGCCGGGCGCGGTGCCGGTCGGCTTCAGCGACAGCGTGACCGCCGCATAGCCCGGAATCTTGTGCGGGCGCACGTTGCGCTCGACCCAGCGCGCGAACGGCTTGCTGTCGATCAGATGCTTTTCATACGACGCGTCGGTGTCCGCGAGCTTTTCATAAGCCGGCGGCGCGAAGAACTTCGACACGCGCTCGACTTCCTCGCGCGTGAGCGTCGACGGGCTGTCCTTCAGATGCGCCCACTCCTCCTCGACCTGCTTCGCGAACTTCTCCGGCGACAGCGCCTTCACGAGAATCTTGATGCGCGCCTTGAACATGTTGTCGCGGCGGCCGTAGCGGTTGTAGACGCGCAGCACGGCTTCGCAATACGTCAGCAGATGCTGCCACGGCAGATCTTCCTTGATGACCGCGCCGATGATCGGCGTGCGGCCGAGACCGCCGCCCGCGAGGATGCTCGCGACGACTTCGCCCTGCGCGTTCTTCTTCAGATAGACGCCGAGATCGTGAATCTGCACGGCGGCGCGATCTTCCGCCGAGCCGCACACCGCGATCTTGAACTTGCGCGGCAGCCACGCGAATTCCGGATGGAACGTCGACCACTGACGCATGATTTCGGCCCACGGACGCGGATCGACCGTCTCATCCGGCGCGACGCCGGCGAACTGGTCCGCCGTGATGTTGCGGATGCAGTTGCCGGACGTCTGAATCGCGTGCATCTGCACGGACGCGAGCTTGCGCAGGATTTCCGGCGTTTCTTCCAGCTCGATCCAGTTGAACTGGATGTTCGTGCGCGTCGAGAAGTGGCCGTAGCCGCGGTCGTGCTCGCGCGCGATGGTCGCGAGCATGCGCAACTGATCCGAGCGCAGATTGCCGTAAGGAATCGCGATGCGGTGCATATACGCATGACGCTGCATGTACAGGCCGTTTTGCAGCCGCAGCGGACGGAATTCTTCCTCGCTCAACTCGCCCGACAGACGCCGGCGCACCTGATCGGCGTACTGCGCGACTCGTTCGTCAACGATTCGCTGGTCGATCTGATCGTATTGGTACATTCGGGGGCCCCAAGTTTTTGTTTAGACGCCGGCGTCCCAGGTTACGCCGCGCATCAGATATCCATTGATTCGCCGTTTCGCCAGCCGTTCAGACGGAACGTTCATTTGCTAATAACGAAAACAGCTATGGATATTGGAAAAATTGGACTGATAGTAATAAACCTGCTATATATTGCAAACGACTGAAAAATTACTTTGATATGCGCGTGGGTTATAAATGAATCTGCATCAGTTCCGCTTCGTGCGCGAGGCCGTGCGGCAGAACTTCAACCTGACGGAAGCCGCGAAAGCGCTGTTCACCTCGCAGCCGGGCGTTTCGAAGGCGATCATCGAGCTGGAAGACGAACTCGGCGTCGAAATCTTCACGCGCCACGGCAAGCGGGTGCGCTCGCTGACCGAGCCGGGGCGGATCATCCTTGCTTCGGTCGAGAAGATTCTTCAGGAAGTGGAAAGCCTGAAGCGCGTCGGCAAGGACTACGCGGCGCAGGATCAGGGCAACCTCGTCATTGCGGCAACCCACACGCAGGCGCGTTACTCGCTGCCCGCCGCCATCGCCGAATTCAAGAAGCGCTTTCCGAAGGTGCATCTGTCGATCCTGCAGGGCAGCCCGACGCAGGTCGCGGAGATGGTCATTCACGATCAGGCGGACATCGCCATCGCGACCGAAGCGATCGCGAACTACAAGGAACTCGTGTCGCTGCCCTGCTTCCAGTGGCAGCATCTCGCGGTCATGCTGCCGGATCATCCGCTGCTGGAGCGCAAGCTCCTCACGCTCGACGACATCGTTCAGTACCCGCTCATCACGTATGAGGCGGCGTTCGCCGGGCGCACGAAAATCAACCACGCGTTCGGTTTGCGCAATCTGACGCCGGACATCGTGCTCGAGGCCATCGACGCGGACGTCATCAAGACTTACGTCGAACTCGGGCTCGGCGTCGGGATCATGGCGGACATCGCGTTCAATCCGGAGCGCGACCGCCATCTGCGCGCAATGCCCGTCGGGCATCTGTTCGGCACGAACGTCACGCGGCTCGCGCTCAAGCAGGGCGCGTATCTGCGCAGCTATGTGTATACGCTCGTCGAACTGCTGTCGCCGTCGCTGAACCGCAAGCTGATCGAGCAGGCGCTTTCGGGCGAGCACGAAAGCTACGAACTCTGAAGCCTCAATCAATAAAAACGATCGTTCCTCTCTGGAGAACTTCCCGATGACGTTGTCGAAGTTCACGCGCCGGCTCGCGGCCGGTGCCGCTTTAGCCGCGTTGTCGCTCGTCACCGCCGCCGCGCACGCGCAGATCAAGGTCGGCGTCGATCTTTCCAGCACCGGCCCGGCTGCCGCAATCGGCATCACGAGCAAGAACGCGATGCTGATGTGGCCGAAGACCATCGCGGGTCAGGACGCGCAGTACATCATCCTCGACGACGGCTCGGACCCCGGCGCGGCGGTGCGCAATATCCGCAAGCTCATCACCGAGGACAAGGTCGACGTGATCGTCGGGCCGAACATCACGCCGGCGGCGCTCGCCGCGCTCGATCCCGTCTCCGAATATCAGACGCCGATGATCACGCTGATCGGCTCGGCGTCGGTCGTCGAGCCGCAGGAAGGCAAGAAGGTGTGGGCGTTCAAGATGGCGCAGACCGACCGCGCGATGGCCGACGTGATGACACGCTACATGGCGAACCACGGCGTGAAGACGGTCGGTTTCATCGGCTTCGCGGACAGTTACGGCGATAGCTGGCTCAGCGAATTCACGAAGTTCGCGGATTTGCGGCATATCAGAATCCTCGCGAGCGAGCGCTTCAACCGCACCGATGCGAGCGTCACGGGCCAGATCCTCAAACTGATGTCAGCGAAACCCGACGCGGTGCTGATCGCGGGCGCCGGCACGCCGACCGTCCTGCCGCAGCGCACGCTCGTCGAGCGCGGCTATAAGGGCGCGATCTATCAGACGCACGGCATCGCGACGCCCGAGTTCATCAAGCTCGGCGGCAAGGACGTCGAAGGCACGCTGTTTCCGACGCAGCCGGTGGTCGTCGCGCGCACGTTGCCCGCCGATCATCCGTCGAAGAAGGCGGCGCTCGCGTTCGTGAGCGCCTACGAGGACAAGTACGGCCAGGGCACGGTGACGCAGTTCGCCGGCGACGCTGCGGGCGTCTATCCCCGGCTGCAGGATGCGGCCGGGCGCGCGCTCAGGACGGCCAAGCCGGGCACGCAGGCGTTCCGCGTCGCGCTGCGCTCGGAGCTTGCGCACGCGCACGAACTGGTGGTGCCGAACGGCGTCGTCAATACGAGCGCGAGCGATCACGTCGGCCTCGATCAGCGCGCGAGCGTGATGGGCGTCATCCACAATGGCGCGTTCACGTATCTCAGTCAATGACGGCTGCTTGCCGCGCGTGGCGTTTTCGTTCATAATCGCCGACTCGCAAGACAGCATGCCCAGGTGGTGAAATTGGTAGACGCAGGGGACTCAAAATCTCTGACGTTCAGCTAGTGCACCGGGTACACGGTAGTTGGTGCAGGAACTGCTCAGCCTTATGTGACAAGGCTTAGCGGCAACTGAGAAAGTTTTCGCTGACAAGCAAAGTTTTATGTTTTGTCAGCCTTCTCAGCGTATTCTCAGCGTGCTGGAAAAAATCTAGCGTGATTTGAGGGCGCCCGAGACGCCTCGGTGGTGGAATTGGTAGACGCGCCGGACTCAAAATCCGGTTCCGCAAGGAGTGCCGGTTCGATTCCGGCCCGAGGCACCAAAGACATAGTAGCGCACGAAGCCCTGCTGGGAAACCAGTGGGGCTTTGTCGTATCCGGAATCTGTTCGCACGGAGTACCGCTCACTGCTGCACGCGGCCTCGTTCATCGTTCGCGTACGCTTCAACCAGTAGTCGATAGCGCGCGTCCATGGGCTCGCTGATGCCCAACTGCCGACAGTAACGTCTCGTGTCGACAGCGGCGAGGCCTTCTGCCAGGAATGGTTTCATCCCGCCGTCAACGATGCGTATCGCCGTGCGCTCTAGGAAAAACTCAATCGCAGCTTCGTCATGTCGCTCTTTGTGCATCGCTCACCTCGATACCTGTGTTTTTATACAGTGTACCGGGGGCGAATGCAAAAGGGCCACGCAATGCCTGGCCCTTAGCAGTTGTCCTGCTACGCAATTACGCGAATTGCAGTTCCCGCTCAAAGGCCTCGGCGAGCGCGCCGAACGAAGTACAGTCTTCTTCAGAATAGAAGCACTCTTGAAGCGCCCAAAAGTAACGGTCATTGAGCCAATACATGTCGCTGCCATCTCGCATCAGCTCAAGTAGTGGTACGCGATCCACGAACGACGCCCCTCGGAGTAAGGTGGAGAGCGCGTGATGTGCGTCAGCAATGCGGGTCAGCGGAGATCTGCGGGCATCTTCCAAGGAAGCAGCGCGTCGTAGTCGTCAACGGTCCTCGCCAGAGGAAGACGTTGGAACAACCAGTGAAGGTAGCGATAGGGATCGATGCCCCCGGCTTTGCAGGTTTCGATCAGGCTGTAGAGGTTTGCACTTGCGTTCGCCCCCGCTACGGTGTCGCTAAAAAGCCATGAGCGGCGCCCGACGACGAAGGGGCGAATCGCATTCTCGCAAGGGTTGTTCGAGATGGCCCAAGTGCCGTTCTCGACGTAGCGGATCAGCTTCGGCCACTGCTCGCGCAGATAGGTCAGTGCCTTTCCGAGCAAACTTTTTGGTACGACGCCGGGCGACTCCGCGAGGGCTAAAGCGTAGATGGCGTCGAGTATGCGCGTGCTGTATCGACGTCGCAGTCGCTGTCGTCGCTCAGCTGCCCATTTCTTAGAGCGGGCCTCCGCAGTGAACAGCTTGCCGATCAGCGTGATGAAGCGTGTCGCGAGCAGATCGGGCGAACGCGCGGCTTTCGGCACGTTCTCCTCCGCTTTGATGAAGTACCGTCTTAGGTGTGCCCAACACCCGAGGTGCACGAGGTCGTAGCGTTGAGCGATGTCGTTGTAGGGCTCGTAGCCATCAGTCATCAGAACGGCGCCCTTGCGGATCCCCGTGAACAGCTTGTCGGCCAGCTTGGCACCGCGTCCGGGCGTATAGCTGAAGCAGCGGATGGGGATGCCTGAATTGGTCATCTGCGCCCAGAGGTAGCTCTTCGTTTGCGGCTTGCGCCCTTTCTCTTTCAGTACCTGGAACGTCGTCTCGTCACAGTAGATCAGTTCGGCATCAAGCAACGCATCGCGCATGAGGTTGATCACGGGCTGGGTCGCGAGGCCAACGCGAACCATGCTGGCGGCGATCGTGTTCGACGAGATGTCTCCGCCGAAGCGACACAGCAAACCGGCCTGGCGATAGAGCGGCACGCCGAACTGATATTTGCCGGTGGCGATCCATGCGAGCGCCGCTTCGCTCAACAGTCCGCGCGCGATGATGCGCGGCGGCGCTGGAGTGACCTTGATGCCGAGATCGCAGCACGGACACGCATATTTAACGCGCTGGTGTTGGATCACTCGAAGCTGCTCGGGGATCACATCGAGCTGCTCGCTGATCTCCGCGCCGATCTCGACGAGCGCTTGTCCATCGTTCGTGCAAAAGCGTTCGGCTTCGGGCAGTTCGTGCCGCACGACCTCGCGCGGTAGATTGGGATCAAGCGGCTTGCGGTGACCGCGCTTCTTGCGCTTGTGCGCGCCAACCGTCGTCTCCGGCGTGTCTTCTTGAGCAGGCGCGCTGTTCGCGCCGAGCACCTCGGCTTCGTTGAACAAGCCAAGTTGATCAGAATCTCGTGCCTCGCTCTTGGCGCCGAACAGTTCGCGACGGTAGGCTCGGAGTCGCTCCTCAGCAAGATCGCGCTCTGCGGTCATAAGCCGCAAGGCGCCGCGTAAGGCCTCCTGTTCTTCTCGCAATGCACGAGCAGCATCGCGCTCGGCGAGCAACGCCTTCAATTCCTCGGCGGTGATCGTGACATTGATCGGCATGGCCGGTTAGACCGGCGCACGGCCTCACTGTTCAGCTCACGCGGCGATATTCCTGCTTCGGATGCCGTCGTATCGCGGTGATGTCATCGCCATCGAGCAACGCGTGCAACACGTTGCTCGTCATCGTCACGATCTCAGCCTTGTTGTCTGGCCAGATGAAGTGGCTGCTCTCCAATCGTTTTATAAAAAGCCAGAAACCACTGCCGTCCCAGCCAAGTATCTTTATCCGGTCACGACGTCGGTTTCCGAAGATGTAAAGCGACGTGTCCATCGGATTTAGGCGCATCGACTGCTCGACGAGAATCGACAGACTGTTCATGCCGTAGCGGAAGTCGACAGGATCGCGGTGCAGGTAGACCTTCAGATTATCGTCGAACCGGAACACGGCATCCTCCCGAGCATCTGGACCACGGTGGTCAGCTCGTCGATGGTCGCCTCTGCGATGTCGAACTCAACACCGTTAGGCAAACGTATGTGCAAGGCAACCGTGATCGATGGTGTGCGCGCGGACACCGCTCGTTCAACCGTCACAGCCCCCTGAACGACCGGTACAAATGGTGATGGCACGTCGGTCGCGTCAGTCCGCAAGGCAGGCGGCGTGACATCAAGCGATGCCCTGTCTGCTGGTCTCAGTTCCTTATCCGCCGAATTCCGCGCCGCATGTGTCTTCTGATAGCGCGTGATCCACTCGCGCAACAGATTCGGGTTCAAGCCGTATTGCATCGCCGTCCGGGCTATCGAAACGCCGGACGTCATGCACAACTGGACCAGTTCCTCGCGGGCTTGCGGATCGTATTCCCGGCGACCATCCCGTTTCGCGCCGACTACCAGACGGCTACGCAAGTCTCGATCTTCTGTCATGTACTCTCATCCCAGCTGTCCACGTGGACAGGTAGCATCAGAGAATCACTCGTCCATTGCTAGGGCGTCCCTTAAGGACCGCATACAAGTAGTGCATCAATGTCCGCACTGTCCGTGAAAAGCTGGTCAGCGAGCCCATCGGTATCGAGCACGCCCGCTTCCGCTGCAGCTGCCAGGCTGTCGAAGAACCAGTTCAGGACAGGGGCACCGGGTTTTTGCGTGAGTGCCTCTACGCTAATCGGCGTCAACGTCTTCGAGACGTGATTCCAGCCGCCAAACTCGATAAGCGCGCTCGCGGCACGCTGACCTTCTTCGTTCTCGAACATCAGCGGCGTAGGACGCGCTGCGTAAGCTTCAATCTTTGCCATCAAATCCTCGTAGGTTGTGCCACAGGGCTCTCACCCGGGTCGGCGTCAAAGCGCCGGCACGCTGGATAACGTCAAACCTTACGAATTCTTGAGCACAAAAAAAGGGGAGCGAATGCGTGTGCTGTATTTTTCCGCGAAAGTACAGTACAGCTACCACGCAAGTAGAACGCGTAGCCGCTCAATGAGCCACTGCAGCTCTTCAGGCGACACCCAGGCTTTGCCGGCAACTGCACGGCGAACGCGCCCAAGTGTCTCTTCTTGAGCGTGCCCGGGGTGCTTCTCAGCGTCAGCGCGCGCTTTGGGCAGCAACTGATGCGCGAGGTCTTCGCAAATCTCGTAGCGCTCCGCACGCTCTTCAGCTGACTGAAGGATGTATCGGCCGCGGGAAATCACTACACCCACCTTTGTTTGCACGCCCGGCACCGTTGCTGGCATGTGCTCGTGTGGGAAGTCGTCAGGCACTGGCAGCATCAGCGGTCTCAAGGACTGACCGGGCGATAGTCACAACGTCGTCGCCGATGACGAAAGCCACGGGTGGCAGGTCGATGCGATGCTGCGTGCTATGCACGCTGGCGTAAGCAAGCCCGTTTCTGCACTCAACAGCGACGTGCAGAGATGCCCGCACTTGCGACTCCGCTGGTCCTTCCAGTCGCACCTCGTGCACATAAATCGTAAAGAGGCTAGAAACTGGAAAAGGCCCTCTCGGGTCGGGCCGATTCAGCGCACTGCGCGCACTCCGCCAACGCGGCTCTCCGTACGAGAGCGTCGTGCCCTCGCACACAACCTGCACGCTGTCGCCGGTGCCGTCGCCCAAACAAACTAAGGCATTTGTTTGCAGCGGTCCCTCGACGCGATACGCGTGCTCACTGTCGCCCGCTCGGGACGGCCGGACGCTACGCAGCTTTTCTCTGTATGCAAGAACGCTGTCGCGGTCCAGTGCGAGGTCGCTGACCGCAAGCAAGCGGAGTACATCGGCTTCGGTAATGTGCAAGACGGCCGCCGCCTCTGCTTCTGTAAAGTCAGTCATCGCCGTTGCTCGCGTGCACACGCAAAGCGAGGGCGACGGCCGCATCCGGACGCATCGGCAGCGGGTCGCGCGGCGCTACATGTACCGCCCATCCGCACAACTCGCGCACCTTGTACTTGTCAGCATCGGACAGATGCATAGTAAGCAGCGCGGCGTCGACGACCGCTTCCGCAGCCCCCTGCAGTGCGGTCATCCTCCTGCAGCATTCAAACACAGCGTCGAACGCGGCCTGCACACGCGTAGAGTTGGTATTCGCTTCAGCGCGCGCATCCCGAATCAATGCTTCATATGTCATTGCTGGAAAGCCTCCCGCACTATCTGTTCGCAACGAGCAATAACGCTGTCGGGCAGCTTCGCGAACCAGTCCCAGCTGCGCCGCTCTGACGCCGGCAGCTTGAAGTCGTTCGTAGCGATTCTGCGGACGAGAGCCGCAGCGACGAACTGTGGAATATCGAACTCCATGTCAATGCGTCGCATCGCAAGGTACCACCCTGTTCCACCCATATAGCTCCCGATGCCAATGCGCTCAACGCGGCGCGTTAATTGCACTTTTCCCATGGTAGCATAGTCGCACTTTGTTCGATGAAACAGGGGTTTTCCCACCCTTAATTGCATCATGCAACTAAGGTCAGAACTTATCGACAACATATCCACATTTATTTGAAACAAAAGAGGTTCGTTTGATGAGAAGATTTGGCGCAAGGGTCGTCGTGCAGGTTGGCGACACTAAACCGTTCATGTTGCACGAGTGCGCACCCCTGATTCAGCAAGATTCCGCGCGCGCGGAAGACCGGAAATTCGCCCGGAACCTTGTTAGCCTTAATCTGCATCAGTGCAGCAGCTGCTATGACCTGCTTTTCCGCATGTACAACCAACGCGTAGCGGAGGAGTGGGAAGCCAAGCGCTACTGTCCTACGCCCGAAATGGAGTTTCTGTGCGAACTTTTTCAGGTTTGTCTTAAGTATTCGAAGGCAACGCTATATATCGAGGCGTTGACCGGTGACGACTGAAGCGAGAATCAAGCGTTCCATAGCGTTGCGCGACGGCACTGTAGTGCTGCGCTCGGATGTCGCTAATCTTGGTAGCCCCGCTCAAGTCTCCCGAGTGCTCGCACGGCTTGTGGCTAACGGTGCGCTCGTGCGCGTGAGCCTGGGCGTGTATGCGAAAACGCGACTGAACAAATTCACGGGAAAACTGGCACCGGCTGCGCCATTTGAGTCCATAGCCGCCGAGACGTTTCAGCGCTTGGGCATTGCAGTTATGCCGGGCCGCCTCGCACGCGAATACAACGAGGGAAAGACAACGCAGATTCCTGTCGATGGTGCGGTGAGCACCGGAGCGCGACGCATAACCCGAAAGATTACGGTAGGTCGCAAGTCCGTCAAGTACGAGCGGTGACCAGCCTGTTTTCAACGTTGAAAACTGTAATGCGCCTCATCCGGTACGACACCTTTCGACGTCGAAACTCGTCACTCAGGGCACGCTGAAACACCGCGCTTACCTGCGGCGTACCGCCCAGTTCGGTTGACGCATAGCCGGTTGACAACAGCAATGCGAGCAGCCAGCCGAAGGGCTGCTCAGGCCCGTGCTACACGGCTCTCCCATCTTTTCATGCACATGGATAAAGGTGTCGCCCTAGACATCTGCATGAAAATCCCCGCCAAACGCTCCGCCCGCGCCGCTAGCCGCGTTGCTGAATCCACGCCCGAGTCGCTTTTTGTCGACAAGGCGCCGCCAGCGCCCTCTGCTGCGCAGCCCGCCACGCACTTCATCGCCTACCGTGGCCTCGGTTTGCTGCCAAACGCTCCACTCATCGCCGTGTACTCGACGGCACCGTTCGAGCCGCTTCTTGCCGACAACGAAGCCGCTGCTGCGTCGAGCAGCTACAGCGGCGAGCACCTCTTTGTCGCCAGCGTCACGTCATCAGAGCGCGTTACTGCCTACAAAGACCTTGAGGGCAAGGAAGGCGCTGCGGTCATGTCGCAGCTGCTGGCGCTGAGCGCGCCGCATTCGCACTGGTTCCTAGTGCCGGTGCACGGCTTTGATAGCAGCCCGCTTGCCACCATGGACCATCTGCGCGCGCGCGCCACGTATGTCGCCCAGGGCGACCGGCGCCTCCGCGAGCTGCTCGCAAGCGATGCTATCGAAGAAGTCTGAGTCGACCGTTTAGAGTATTCACTCTAAATATTTTGTGAGCAAGCCCCCTGCATTGCGCCCAATGAGGCGCATTACGCAGGGGCTGTTTTCATGGGGTGCTTATACGTCGTATACAGCCCTCAGGGAGCTGTCCTTAAAACTCTCTTTCAGTGAGACACACCATGAAACGCTTTCACTACTTCGCCGGCTCGCTTGCGTGCGGTCCCTTCAAATCCGTTCGTGTTGGATTCCGCAAAAATGGCGAGGCCGAATATGAGCTAAAGGTCGGTCAAGAACGATTCGAAATCTCCGCGGATGACTACAAAGACCTCTACAACGCTTATCTGTACGACAACCTCGGCTTCGCGATGGGTATGTACGCGCGTCTGTCGCGACCCAACTGATTGAAAGCAGCATGCGGGGCTGGCCAATGCCGCCTGCCCCGCCTTTGACAACAACAGAAATATTGGACAGCAAATGACCTTCAAAGAAACCTACACGGGCGCCGACATCCTCTCGATTGTGCGCACTCACTATGCAAACAGCGATGCAGCTGACGAAGACTTGACAGCAGAACAAGTGGTTGCAAGCGGCAAGTGCTATGGCGACACGGCGATGGACATTTTGCTTTGCTTGCTGGCGAGCGAAAAGCACGACACGGAGTACGGCACGCTCGAAGAATGCTGCGATGAGTTGGCTCGCTACCCGCTGGACAAAGAAACACATACGCAATTGGGCGTTCGAGTTCGCGAATACGAGTCTGGCGCGCGGGAAGTCAGCTGGGGCTTCGGCGACGACTACGTTCATATTCACGGCATCCGCGACTTGCTCGAGCACGCTCAACTGCAGGAAGACACGATGCCCATCTGGTTCGATGATGAGTGGGTCGAGGTCTGGGACTATGACGCTAGCCTCGCTTACGGAGGCAGGTGGGTCACGAAAGCAAGCATCGAAGCGCGCGACAACGACTAACACGCAATGACACCAGGGCCGGCGATGCCGGCCCCTTGATAACAACACAAACACTGACTGCACGGAGACGCTTATGTCCCTCTTCGCTCGCCCCCTGCTTACCCGCCCCCTCCTTGTGACCAAGAACGTTCGCGACGCCTCGATGGCGGCACGTGCCGCCGGCCTCGAACTCTTCCGCTCTGGCGGTAGTGGACGCCTTACATTGCTCCTAATGAGCCGCTGTTACACCGTCGTCCCGTGCGAAGCTAGGGTTTTGGCCACGACGACCTCTTAGGGAATTGGACCCGCTCGAGCAGTTCTTGCAGCATTGCAGCGGCGCCCATCACCACGGATTTTGGCGCGGTGCCTATCCGTCGCTCGAGTTTCGCCACATATTAGCGCCGCGCCTGATGCGCCGGGGGAAGGCTATCAGCCCGACGACCCTTTGGGCACGAGGAGGCTGCTGTGACGCTCGCCAAGTGGGCTACCCTCCAAGCCTCTGCACAAAGACGACCTGCCCGACTAACGCGCGCCGCTCGACGCTGCCGCACGGCTGCTCGCAACCGTCGCGCCGGAAGTCGTCGTCGACTGACTCGACCCTGCATATAAGTCGAAATCCGCGCCCTAGACGAGAGAGCCAATAACAAGTCTCTCACCTTGTCGAGAACAACTGTCGTAACCCTCTAGGCGTTTTTTCATCTGTTGCGGCGGTATGGGTAAGCGTCCAGCAGACCTTCTCGGTGCTCGTCGGACATGCCTGCTTGCAGTTCGTCGAACCACTCAATCAGCTCGTCCCAGTTGTTCAGGCTGAAAACACGGGTGTTGTACCGGGCCGCAAGATTGACTTCCGGGCGTGATACCAATTCGGCCATCGGCTTGTCCATGATGAACGCATCAACGTACGGTGCGTACGTGGAGATGTGTTTGATATCAAAATACACGCCAGACAGCCTGTTCAGTGTCCGGTCGCGGCGCTGGTACGAGCCCGCCTTCACTTGTGCCTTCAAGGTTGCCCACATGTGCGACGTAAGCCATTGCGTCGGCACAGAGCGGAAGTGCTCGGACATCAGGAAGCTGACACATTGCTGCACCCGTTCCTCGGGCGACATCTCCTCTGGCATCGAACACATGCAGCCCTGCATGTATTGCGACATTATCGGAGCGTCCAAGGGCGCATCCATGTCCCCGTGCGCCAAGCGCTGCACGAGTCGAAGGTAGCTAGCCCAAAGAGCACGCGCTGCAGCATTGCATTCGGCAACGACGTCTTGCGCGAGAGTGGCTTGTGACTGGCGCCAGTTCGGGAACACTTCGTCGATGAGCCGTTCGACCGACTGCTGTTTTGCTTCAGCAATCAGCACCGGGTCGCCGTGGTACTGGCCTACGTCAATCCAAACATAGCCGTCCCATTCGAACACATGCTCTGTATCGAGCGCGTCTTCGCGCTCCAAGGCTTGTTCGACAGCACCATCGTTTCGCCAGTTTGAAAATGCACGGTAAATCTGCTTTCGCTCAACCTCGTAGGCCGCCTCGAATTCGGCGCCGCGGCTAGCCTTCTTGATGAACTCAAGCAACTCCGCGTAGGCGGGCCATTGGTGCGTCTCGTCTTCGTGAATACTCGAGTACGGAGCCACGATGAGCTGGTCTTCTGCCAGCTCGGCGATACGATTTGCCGCACGAACAAAGCGCTCGTCGCCGCCACGGAAGGCGCTCGAGAAGAAGAACTGGTCGAGATATATGACCTTTTTCTGGACGGGGGGGAGGTACACGTGCCGGCTATAACGGCAATGGCGACAGCCTCGAAGAACGCCGTTGCGGCCAACATCGACGTTGCCAAAGCAGTTCTCGCGGCGGCAGCCGGGACAGTCCCCCAGAACATATGTGACCAGCATCTTCACCCTGTCGCGAATTCTTATCAGCAGATGATACTTCGGCGGCAGCCCTGCGCTACACCGAGAACGGTCAGCCGACGCGCCTCGGAACGTTTCAGCGAGACAGCAAGAAAGAAGACGTGCTTAGCCTCAAGAAGGCTCTGGCTTCGTTGGGCACTGATGCCTACGCCGTTATGCCGAACGACATGAAGGGCAAATTCCTGAACGGAGTTTCGGCCGGCAATGTCGACATTTTCGAAAAATTCGACAAGTACATCGAAGACCAGCAAGCCGCCTCGTGCTCGGGCAGACGCTTACGTCGGGCAGTGGAAATGGCGCCGGCAGCTATGCGCTCGGCCTCGTGCACAACGAAGTGCGGATGGACATTCTGCGTTCGGATGCAAAGCAGCTTGCGTCGACCCTGCTGCGCGACCTCATCCGTCCGCTCATTGACTTCAATTTCGGCACCGAAGTGCCGATGCCCGTAGTTCGCTTCGCGGCAGACGAAGGCGAAGACTTGGTGGCACTGACCACCGTGCTATCGCTGACCGTGCCGTTGGGCATCGGCGTGCCGCAGAAATGGGCTCGCGACAAGTTCGGCATCCCTGCGCCAGAGGGTGATGAGCCGTTGCTGGCAGCTATGGCGGCTGCCGCCGCAGCGGCAACGCCGAAAGACGGCAAGCCACTCCCGCCGCTCAGACCGAAGCAAGGGAAGGGACTGACATCATGAGCGCTGCCGGTTTCTGGCGCGCTCCTCCTTAGAACGCTCGACCGCTTCTTCAACCTGCTGGTCAATGACGCCAGCCGCGTCCAAAATGAAGCTATCGTAGAAAGCAATTTCGTCGTAGAGGCGGTCGTACGATATCAGCGCTGTGCGGCCGTCTTTTGTTTGTCGAATCTTCCCAGTCCGTTTGCGCCAGCCGACGAAAGGCAACGCGTCGTACTTCGGTCGCCAGGTCGCGCTCATCTCAGCGTGCTTATTGCTCAGGTAGCGAGATAGTGGCTCGCCATCCTCGACATCGGGCGGAACGTTCGCGAACAGGTCTTTCCACCATTGGGCTTCCTTCAGTACATCCGGTACAGGTTTTCCGAACCCGCGCACGGTGTAGTCCGTCACCTTATCCAGATGCGAAATCCATTCGTCGAGCGCGTCTCCGTAGTATTCGCAGCGTTTCGCGCGAGTTGCGGCCGCGCTGCGTTGAGCGAGTTGGCAATCGGCTGAGTCATGTAGAGGTCGACACGTCCCTGCTGCCACGAGGCCGGGGCATGCTTTGCTACGCGCTCGGGGACAACGATTTTCAGACCGTGACTTCGCGTTTTGGTATCCAGCCGCAAGAACAACTCGCAAGCCAATTCGTGATAGAGAGCCGCGACCGGAAACAGGATGTTCTCTCGAGACAGGCCGACGTGGTAAGCCTCGTTCCGATACTTGTGGCAAAGCCCCACGAAGTTGGCCTCTATCTCGGAGAGCCGGTTTTCGGCGCGGACGAATCTAACCTTTTCGTCGAATCGATTGCCCAGCACTCGCGCTTTCGACGCGCGGCTGTAGCGTTGTGGAGCGTCGGGAGATGCCATCATGCCGGCCCAGCCGAAGCGACTCTCGCAGTATCGATGCAGCATCAGCTCGATAACGTTGTCGACAAGAATCAACGCAAGGCGATTGCCAACGTCGGTGCCGACTCGCATTTCTTCGGCAGCGCGGTCCAGTTGCTCTACGTAAGTCGTCAAGGTCTTCACAGCGGTCGTTTTTCGTCGAAGACTACATATAGTACTCGGGCTGCAGTCCCGAAAACTCGTTCTTTCGAACAAGTCCTGGGCGTAGTAACTGATTCGACGGCCGATGCAGCGGCCGTTTTTCTTTGTGCGCTACACGGTGGAAACGGAGGCTCTCATGCGAAACATCTTGTTTCCACCCGACACCGCAGGCATGGCGTTGCTCGCAGCGCACTGGGCGCTGTTCATTAGCGTCATGATTCTGTCCGCAAAATACGTCTTCTGGCGCCGACGTCGCAAGGCGCTGTATCGCGCCCTACATCCGTATCGAGGCCCACACCTGTACTGGTCGCAACGGCTCGGCGGTGGCTTCAGAATCGGCATGCGTATAAAGTGACCCGCTATATCTCTTGTTTACAGCAAGAGACCCACGTATACTTTACGCATGCTCCAAACCATCCTTGAAAATCGCGACTTGCTCCTGACGCTCGGTTTTCTCACTGCGCTCTTCGGCTTCGCGTTCCCGACCACCTTCGGCAACGGGAACGCAGAGTTCTACGCGCAGCTCGAGCAGCAAGGCAAGTAAAACGCTACTCGCCTCGTAGAGCCTCGTCCTATTGGCGAGGCTTTTGTTCGCCCATCGAATAGTATTTATCAATTAAACGTCACCAACGATGTAACCATTCAAGCAGACTACCTTCGTAAAGCGTCTCAAAAAATGCATTAAGCGTTGTGTGACGGCCGCCGGAAGCGAGACGACTTTTTCAAGGTGCCTATAGGCTGTATGCAGATGTTCTGCATCGGTGCGACGGCATCGTCAACTATCGCCCTTCGGATACCTCGCCGAAGGGCGACGGAATGGAAGGGCAAAACCTCGAGGTGTTTCAAAATGGCATTCAATCCGCTGGTATCGCTCCCGCTGTTCACGCAGTTTGCAATTTTGGCCACAATCGGCTTCTTCTCAACTGAGATTACTCGCCGAACGCTAGTACTGCACCGTCAGGGCTTCTTCAGACTGGTCCCCAACCTGGCAGTCGTCGTTGCAACTGCGTTCGTCGCGTATGCACTCGCCGGCCCGGTGGTAGCAGCAGTAGCCGCCGCCTGCTCGCTAAACGTCTTGATGACGGTCGCCGGTGTCCGTCGGGGTGTCGTTGAACGACGTCAGCACCTCGCGAACTTGGATGCGTTTTATAAGGCTCTTTTCGCACGAAAGAACTGATTTTTGATTCCAAAGCCCACTTCGGTGGGCTTTTTCTTGGCTTCACGGCTTAAAGAAAATCGGCACATGGTCGATAACCAAATGCGAACAATGCCTTCGACGGGCACACCTCTTTATTTCGATTTGAAGAACGTTTATGTCAGTCTTGGAATTCCGGCGGAAAGCCACAACACAGTTGCACAGCGAGGTTGACGCGTTGGCGCGCGAGGAATCTTCGCTCGACTTCGCACCGGATGAATGGGGAGTCGACGAGCAAGGATTTTACGTCGCATCAGACGACGACTGGCGGGGTATGGAGGCTCATTTTGCACGATACGGGCACAGGATTAACAGGTGTTCGCCGCTCGACAGCTATAAGAACGGGATGCGGTACTTTGGCGGATTCCTGTCTAAAATCGGCTACCTTCGTGAGCACCCGTGGCACTACCAGCTTTTTACAAAAGATTGGACGGAGGACGAGCACGCGTACCTGCGAGCCGTGGCCGATGGCGACATCGAGCGGGTCTTCGAATTAGTGTCGAAAACCCGCTTTCTCGGCGAGATTGGGAGAAAGATGCGCTTGCCCGAGGGATGCGCGCTGACAAACTGAATTGATTGCTGCTTAGGTGTACGAGTGGTTTCTAGGTTTTTTATATGGCGTTGCTAGACGCCATATAAAAATATCTAACCTCACTTCTCGACTCGACTCGGACGCATCTTCGACGTTTATGATGAGCTTCCGCGATACGTCCCCGATGCTCTATCAAATAGAACCCGAGTTCGAGCTCGAGAGCCGCAAACTCGTCTTTTGTTCGCATCCGTCGAGGCAATCAAAGCCCCTGACTATCACCGACGCGTACTTCTAGAACTTCCGGCATTGACGCACATGATGAGAGCCCGCGAAAGCAGGCTCCCAAAAATCACGCATAGCTACGCTGTCATTTTTTGCCTGCATCCGTGAATGCAAGCAACCTCAAATGTCGAACAATTGTCCGATAGCTTCCCCGTCCAAGTTCCAGCCGCACGTTTGTCGGCCCCAGTTTTCGCCGCTGCCGTTGTAATGCTACGCAAGCGCAGACTACATCTGCTGCGGACACCGCTTTTCTTCCTCTCATTGATGACCTCAATCACGAAGCGCCGAGTCCCATGACCGGGCACATCTCGTGTAGTCACCAGCGAAATTGGTAATCGAAACTGCGTGCGAAGCAACTGGAATTCATCCATTCTGGATGCCATTACATCACGATAGAGTTCGCCGATATGGAAGCAACACCCTTTGATACAAGCTCGCCCGGAGTTCGCACCGTTCTGCATATGTCACCCGCCGTGATGGCGGCAGCAGTCCTGTCGGCTCAGAAATGCGGCTTGAACTTGCGCGAATGGCTCGACCGCGCCGTAACGAGCCTCATCGCGGACGACCATCCCGAAGGCGCAGCACCGTGGTCCGTGCAGGCGGCGGATTTGTTTGCACAGGTGGCCAACTGTTCGCCGGAACTATTGCATGGACGGTGGGCGGCGCTGCTCGAACTCGTGCGACTAGACCGCTCGCTGTGGCACGAGCCGACGCAGACCGTCGGCGAAATCGAGGACGGAGAACCGTTGAGTGAGCCGTACCTGTCGCCGGCTCGACTGCGAAAAGCATGGCCAAGACTGGTCGGACAGGTGTTTTGCCTGTGACGGGTCGGTGGGAAAATGGTGAGGTAAGCCCCGACGAAGCTTCGATAAATCTATGGGTTTGGGTATGGCGGCGGCGGGTGTAACAACATGTGGTCGGCTTGGAGCCGAAGTTCCATGCCTGAACCGATGCTCGAAACGCTATAGCCTCATTCGGCTAGCGCCTTCAGCAAGGCGTCGCGCGCATCTTGATAGAGCTCGATGTCAAGCTTTGTCGCCATATCGTCCGACAGTTCGAAAAGTTGTCGACGACAAGACACTGGCAGCAAGAGCGACTGGGCGCCCTTCTCGACCGCGATTTCCGCGAACGTGACTGCATTGTGAATCGGTTCAACGGTGCCACCCAGCGTCACTTCCCCAACGACAATCAAACCGCCACGAACCGACTTCCGCAGTAACGCGCCTGCCAGAGCAACCGACACGGTTGCCCAGCATGACTGCTCAGCGCACACATCATTCGTAACTGGTCGTTGTGAGCAAGCAGCCTATCGATGGCAACAGGCTGTGGTCAACATATTCCAACCCGCACGTCGATTTCGATGGGCGCAAAGTCCGAGCCGATGTCCGTTCCGTCACTGAAGGCACCAGTCGTGATGGAGAGCCGTTTCTCAATAGCAGGCTGGTCGGTTAGTTACTGGCATGCGTCTCGATGTGGGTCAACGAGTCGGAAGGCTTGGCGATGGCTCAGCGCTGGCATCCATCCAGCGTCTAGAACGGGATGTCATCATCGTCCCCCGGCGTCAGACTAGTTGTCGCCTCTGAACTTTCTTATCGAGAAGAGTCAGAGGTACAGGGTGAAGGCGAAACAAACGTATTCTGTTGAATTTAAGGAACAGGCGCTGTCGAAGGTCCTGCAGCGCGGCCCCCGAACGGTTGGAGCAGTGGCCGACGAATTGAACGTGAACGTACTGACGTTAAGGAAGTGGATGAGAGGCGCCGCCGCCGCGAAGCGGAGCTCGGGCTCCGAACACGCAAGACGTCCGGAAGACTGGTCGCTGGAAGAACGGCTGATGGCCTTGCAGGAGAGCCACGGGTTGGTCGACGAAGCGTTGAACAGCTGGTGTCGCGAGCGCGGCCTGTTCGCACATCATCTCGCGCAGTGGCGAGCGGATTTTTGCACGGTCGGTGGAACCGGTAGTCGGCGCGAGAGCGCCACGGAAGTCCGGGATCTGAAGCAGGCCAATTTCGAGCTGCAGCGCGAACTCAAACGCAAGGAGAAGGCGCTGGCTGAAGCTGCGGCGCTGTTGGTGCTGCAAAAAAAGCACCGTGCGCTGTTCGGGGGCGAGGCCGAATGACGGTCCCTGAAGAGCGCAAGGCATTGATCGACCTGATCAGCGAGGCGACCCTGGCCGGGGCTCGCCAGGCGCGTGCGTGCAGCATTCTAGGGCTCAGTGCTCGAACGGTTCAGCGCTGGCAGCGCGGCGAACCTGACGCGGTGGACGGGCGCTCGTTACGGCATCACGCGCCGCGTCACAAGCTCTCTGCCGACGAACGCGCCGAGCTTCTGGCGATCGCGAACTCGCCCGAATTCGGTCATCTGCCGCCAAGCCAGATCGTGCCTCGACTGGCAGACCAGCAACGCTATATCGCCTCCGAATCGACGTTCTACCGGGTCCTGAAGGCCGAGAAGCAACTCGCACACCGGCGCAGCGAACGGCCGGCACAGGCACGCA
The DNA here is from genome assembly GCF_022879595.1 of Caballeronia sp. Lep1P3. NCBI lineage: Bacteria > Pseudomonadati > Pseudomonadota > Betaproteobacteria > Burkholderiales > Burkholderiaceae > Caballeronia > Caballeronia sp. Lep1P3. The sequence goes on from NZ_CP084265.1 coordinate 2,358,508, forward strand.
GCAAACCCCGTTCGGTTTGCGCCGATGCACCGAACCAATTGTATAGCTGGGACATCACGTATCTGCCGACCACGGTTCGTGGGCAGTACTTCTACTTGTATCTGTTTCTCGACGTGTTCAGTCGCAAAATTGTCGGCTGGCAGGTGTATGCCGAGGAAAGCAGCGTGCTGGCCAGCGAAGTCCTCAAGGACCTCTGCGCGCGCGAAGCGATACAGCCCGCCCAGGTGATTTTGCATTCGGACAACGGCGGCCCGATGAAAGGCGCGACGATGCTTGCCACCCTTCAGGCGCTGGGCGTCATGCCGTCGCTGAGTCGCCCGGGCGTGAGCAACGACAACCCTTACTCCGAGTCGTTGTTCAAGACCCTAAAGTATCGACCTGCTTATCCGCTCAAGGCATTCGATACCCTGTTTGCCGCGCGCACGTGGGTGGGCGCACTGGTGCGCTGGTACAACGAGGAGCATCGTCACAGCGCGATCCGGTTCGTCACGCCGGCGCAGCGTCATGCCAACCTCGATCAGGACATTCTGGATCGACGCGCGGCGCTCTACGAGTACGCCCGGCAACGCAATCCGCTTCGGTGGAAAGGCCCAACGCGCAACTGGCAACGCGTCGATGCTGTGCACCTGAACCCGGATCGAATCGATAACCAGGGCGGTACCCCACGACGCCCTAACCAGGAGAGAAAGGCAGCCTGAAATTATTCGTTGAGGCGACAACTAGCTTGAAAATTTCCGTCGTCCGGTGCAGGTTCTCTTGGCTGCATCGTGACCGGTTCTGCGCTACCGACCCCTGCTCCACTAAGCGCTTGCTCGAGAGCCGTCTCAACCGCATCAATGCGCTCCTTGCAGACCTTATATGCGGCAACCGACTCCGTAACGATAGTCAGCAGGTCGTCGATGTTTGGCTCCTGTTGATTACGCAGAGTGTCGGCGTGCTTTTGCAGCACCCCATACGCTTGCTTGAAAGATTTCTCGCTCATCTGTTCGCAATCCTTATTTGACCCGGACGGCTACACGCCCGTTCCTGAACTCGATTTCCAACCCATCGCCTGATTTTGCATCGGTTGCAGAGGTAACAGGCTTACCCTCCTCACCTCGCACAATTGCAAAACCGCGCCCCAACGTTTTCTCAGGTCCTTGCCCAGCCACTTCACGAAAAAGCGCCGTCGCGGCCGTTAGCGCGCCAGCAACTATTTGTCGTGCCGACACCGTAACATCCTGCAGGCCTTGCTCCACCGATTCTCGGCTTCTACGAACATCCAACGATGTACGGTCATGAATTGCTTCAAGCCGGGTCGTCGCGAGTACTCGTGCCGTGCTCACAACATTGCTGGCCTCTGCCTTTATTTCTGAGAACATGCCTGGCACGTCGCGGTTTGCCATCGCCAGCAACTGGTAGGCGTCATGCCGGACATCCGTCACCAATTTCCTCGCATCGTGTTTTGCGTCATGAACCGTGCTGGTTGCCCCGAGTTGAAGTTCACCCATCAATTCGGACGCGGTCTGTTTCGCGGTCGCAATCTGCCTGAATGCACCGGAATGTATGGCTGAGAAGTCTCTATCGAGTACGGCGCTTGAGGCGTTTGCAACTCTTGTTGCCTGCGTAGTCAACAGTTCAAAATTCGCTTTGGCTTCATCAACCCTTTTTTTGATAGCCTGCTCTATGCCCGCGGCCACCTTACTGGGCGTATCGAACCGGATGTTTGCAACCTCATCGAGAATGGTGTTGTCACGCTCATGGCCCACCCCGGTCAAAACAGGAATTTTCAGGCTGCAAATGCACTTGGCCAACTCATAATCGTTCAGCCAAGCTAGGTCATTGACGGCTCCCCCTCCCCGGATAATTGCCACAGCATCGGGGCGCGGATAATCTGAGTCGCTCCAGTTCTCCAGAGCATCTAGCAGTGCAGCTCGTATTTCCAGAGCGGCCCCCTCGCCCTGGAAGCGACTGGAGGCGTAGACAAACCGACAGATAGCGAAGCGCTCGAGGCGATTGGCTTCGGCCTGGAAGTCACCGAGCCCGGCAGCGCCCTTCGGAGCAACGACAAGAACAGCGTTGAAATCCCACGGCACCGGCAGCTTTTTGTTGGCGTCGAATATTCCCTCTTGCTGAAGCCGCGTTCGGATTTCCCTCTTCCTCGCCTCGAGGTCGCCCAGCGTGTACTCGGGGTCGATGGCATCAATCTCAATACTGAAGCCGTACTGCGGCTTAAAGGCCGGCTTTGCCCTGACCAAAAGTTTGATGCCGGAAGCGATGCTGGCACCTGTGGCTCGTTCGAATTCAGGGAGAATTGCCTCTTTTGAATTCTCAGTGGGTGGTTTGGCGGGTCAAGGGCGAGCGTAAGCTCGGCGCAGGGAACCCTTGAGGCGCACTGATTCGATAAGCTGAGTCATGGCTGGTTGCGGCAGAATGCTGCAACCAACCATGCAAGACGAAACGAACAATGACGAACCAACTGTTTGAAGCCGCTCTGGGAATCAAGGCCCCGTGGTATGTACAAAGCGTCGACTTTGATGCCGGCAAACGCCAGCTCACGATTGCCGTGGACTTCGTCGCGGGCAGCCGGTTCGGTTATGCCAGCGTCGCCGGCGAGCATCCGGTGCACGACACGCAAATCAAGCGTCTGCGCCATCTGAATTTCTTCCAGCACGAGTGCTATCTGGAAGTACGGGTGCCGCGCGTGCGCTTGCCGGACGGCTCGGTACGGTTGGTGGAACCTGATTGGGTCGGCCAACTCAGCGGCTTCACGTTGCTGTTCGAGGCGCTCGTGCTGATGCTCGCTCAGCAGATGCCGTTTGCTGCCGTGGCGCGCATCGTCAACTTGTCGTGGCACCGGGTTCACGCCATCTGCTCGCGCTATGTGGAACTGGCGCTCGCGTCGGCGGACCTGTCGGATGTGACGATGGTGGCGATTGACGAAACCTCGTACCGGCGCGGTCATGAGTATCTGACACTGGTTGCCGACATGCAGGCGCGGCGGGTCGTGTTCGTAACAACCGGCAAGGATGCCAGCACGATTGAACGCTTCGCCGCCTATCTGGGCCAACACGGCGGCAAGCCCGAGCAGGTCGGCTCGGTCAGCATCGACATGTCGCCGGCTTTCATCAAGGGCGTCGACGAACATCTACCCAATGCGCGGCTGACCTTCGACAAGTTTCACGTCGTCGCGCACGCGTCCAAGGCGCTCGATACAGTGCGTCGGCAACAACAGAAGGTCGACCCGGAACTTAAAGGCATGCGCTGGATACTGCTGAAAGACGCGAACAAACTCAATCTGGCCCAACTGACCGACCTCGAGGCGCTTATCAGTCAGTACACCACCAGCCGCACGGCCCGCGCCTGGCTGTATCGCGAGCAACTGCGTGAGATTCTCGAGCGCAAGCAAATCAATGTCGTCTCCGAAATGTTGCAACAGTGGTGCACCAACGTCATGCGCTCGAAGGTCGAACCAATGAAGGACGTGGTGCGATTGATTCGCCGGCACTTCGACGGCATCGTCGCCTGGACCCAGACCCGCCAGACCAACGGCTTCATCGAAGCCATCAACGGACTGTTTCAGGCCGCCAAACGCAAGGCACGCGGATACGCTCGCTTCGAAACCATGCGAACGGTCCTGTTTCTCATCGCAGGCAAACTGGACTTCTCCGCCTTCAACTCGCATGCCCGCTGAAGGCCGTTACCCACTCCGCTTTCAAAAGAGCCGGAGAATTTTGTTTGCAACATTGGCCCAGATGGTCGCTCTGGCTGATGCTAATACACCGCCTTCAGGTGTCCGCTCAGAAAGCTCAAGATAGACATGGCCGTTTTTGGTTCGGGCCTCAACAACTTCCACGATGGTCCAGACGCCGGATTTGAATGCCTGAGCAACCGCTTGCGCGACGCCGGCAAGTAGCTGCGAGAGCGTGACGCCTTTCTTCGATAACGCGACTCCCCGGCCAGCAACCTCGATGGCAGGCGCCAGCTCAGAAGAAGGAGCGGAAACAGGACTTGCGGACATCAGTGACGTAGGCAACCAAGCAGTGAACAGTGCCACTTCTGTACCCTCAGGTACATACCATTTGCGGGCGCCAGCATCCCATCGGGCGCCGAGCGCCTTGGCTTCATCTTTCTCTTTAAAAGGGACTTCGAGATAGGTTGTCACAAGACGAGGGCCGATGTTTATAGGCTTAGTCGAAAATACGCTCTAGCGCCAGATTGTCCTCAATCTTACCGCTTCCGCGGGGCTGTTTCAGCGGAACGAATTTGGGAACACAAAATCTATTCCCGTTGACCGAAATACGGTACTTCGGGTGTCACGAGTCGGGACTCTGACTCCTCCGTGCTTTCCGGTTCAGCCCCAGCCACGCTCTCGTCCTCTTGCTCGACCAGCCCCAGCGCTGCTGCCAAAGCCCCTTCCGGCACCCGACACTCCGGGCAAAAGACGGCGATTTCCTTCTCATCGAGTATGCGCATTGATGCGAGCCACGGCTGCGACACGTCTTCGAACTCGCCTGTGTACAACGTGTAATGAGGCTGCGTTCTGTCTACTGGCTTCCGGCAATCCGAGCACGTTGCGACCAAATGAAGTGGCTGGTATAGCGGATGAAGGCCTTGTGTAATCTGCTCCTCCATTGCCTCCCAACATTCCTGCCCGCAAAAAGCCATCTCTTGAAGTTCATGTAAGACGGTAATGGCTTTGGTCTCGCCTTCGATAGACACTTTCTGAGTGCGGCTGTAGAAACAGTGCATGCGAGAGCCGACCTTCTCCCCGCACACCTGGCAGCGGCCTAGGTCCATAGCGCTATCTCTTTCCTGTAGGGCTCACAGAGCTTCAACTCATCGCACTTGCGCCGGCGCCGCGAAGCACTCTTTCGACAATGTCTTTGCCCTTCAATACTTCGAGCCACTTCAAAGGTATGCCGCGGTAGCCGTACAAAAGCCCCGCCAGGCCTCCCGCAATGCAGGCAGTCGTATCGGTATCATTGCCCAGCATCACGGCCCGGCGTACACATGACTCGTAGTCGGTGGTTGCCAGCAGACAGTCAATCGATGACCTCAGGCTGTCGACAACATAACCTGAGCCCCGTGTCGGCTCTGCTCGAGCGCTCAATACTAACTGAGCTTCCCGCTCGTTCTGGGTAATCGTAAATCTGCGCCGAAACTCATCTTCAGCGTGGCTGACTGCCTCCTTTGCCACCAACCAATTAAGAATCCCCGCGCCTATGAGCGCATATAGCGCGCAGCACAACTGCGAGCGTGCGTGCCCGTGGGTCAAAACACCCTGCCGCATCGCCAATTCGATAAGATGGTCCGTCGATTTGGCGACGAAGACAACCGGCAGGCAGCGCATAAGCGCCCCGTTCCCATTGTCCCGCTCTCCGGCTGGCCCCGCGTGATTCGCAACGGTGCCGCTTCTTTTTAGAGTACCGAGGGCGCGCCGCGTCTGAATCCCCACATCAAAAACCTTGCCGTCAGGAGTCATGTGCCCGTCCTCGTACCACGCAATCAATTGCCCGGCGAAATCGACGAAGTCCAGGGACCCGTTACGGTTGAGGCTGTCGAACAGACAAAGCGCCTGTGCGCCGTCGTCGCTCCACGTACCGACGGGAACGCCGGCATGGGCGCGTCGAAACTCCCGCGGCGGTTCCATCTCGATTTCATCCTCTGCAGGTATCTCAGAGGCATCGTGGAACTCGTACGGTACACCGAGCGCATCCCCGACCAGGAGGCCGTAGAGACCTCCGCGCACGCGGTCCAGGCGTTCCTCACTATTGTTGGTCATATGGTTCCCCGTAGATGGTATGCGGCATTAGATGACGTTGACGCGGATGCCGGGTTGGCACATAACATGTGGCACGCAAGGGCCGCTCAGTGTGCTATACCGCGGATGGCTTCGCTTCGTAAGCTTTGTCGAAAATCGCTTCCAAAGCAGGATGCACACCGCGCAGCCCAGCTACCACCGCCTTGGCCCAGTCGAAATACTCGCGCTTTCGCTCAACCGACCAGTCTGCCGGAGGTGAAGCGGCAATATCGCGGAGGTTGCAGATTTTGTCAGCAAGCTTCACGAGCTTCGCTTTCCCGCTAATGTGAACTGCGTGCTCGACCTGCAAGCGCTTGCGTTCCGCCTTGGGCAGCCCCTTGTCGTCAGTCACCTCGGCGACAATTTCAGCGACCTCCCGGCCAAACTGGGCAACCAGTTCCTCCAGTGAAGTCTCTGTGTCTTCAATCGTGTCGTGAAGAATCGCGGCGATGAGAACAACCTCGTCGCCCACGTCGCCTTCATTCGCCAATGCATCGGCCAGCGCGATGGGATGGTTGATGTACGGCGATGAGTCGGCATCTTTCCGCCGCTGATTCCGGTGCTTGTATGCAGCGAATGCTGTCGCCTTGATGAGCATGTTCATAGGTTGGCTTTCTTCTTTTTGATTAAAGCAGCGACCCCTAGGGCAGTCAGGAGCCGGCCTGGTCGTCGACCGAAACCGTTTATGGCTGCAGACTCACGCGACCCTTTGTCTCAAAACCGGTCGAGTCGTAATAGCTCCCACCTGCGAACCGCGGCTCGAGTGAATTCAACACGCTTATGGCGCTTTCTGCGGTCACCTCGGACAGACGCTCCGGCGGTATAGGCGCGCGATACCATCTGCCAGAACGACTGAAAGACTCATACTCGATGAAGAAACGCAGCCAGACGGTGGAACAGCGCGTGCATTTGCTCAGCGTCACATCGCCATAGTTGCTGTTCGTCGTATCGACCCCGCTGAATATTATTTCGGGGTTGACGGGACCGCCCGCTGCTTCGAAACACTCACAGCCTGTTGGATGCACTGATTGCATGATTGCTACTTTCCCTTGTTATCTTGCTCGCCCGAAGCGTCGAGCTTGCCCGGGTGAGATGCTACCCATAGTCTCCGTATCGCTCGACGATATGGGAAACACCTGACCGCTCTTCGCGCACCCACGCAGCACGTCGAATGCGATAGCCTCCCCGACTGTCATCAAGCCCGGTTCGCGCCCTCCCCTGCAGCCAAGGCTTGCGCTGCCATCTGATGGCGTCACCGCTCCGCGTCGGCAGGACCATGCCATTGTCCCCAAGCGCATCGAGATGATGGCGAATCAGCCGCGCGTTCGGGACGTGATGCCGAGCACCTCCAACTGGCGGATGATTTTTGAGTTGACATCCACTTTTCGGCGCTGCGCTCGGTCGGCAGGATGCACAGGATGGACTCATCGACCTGCCGGTACATCGCTGTGGTCTCTCGCAACTGGTTGTGCGTGCCCACACTGGTCGTCCGCCGCAGAGGGGGCGTCGATACCGTACTCGGACAGACGTATGGGTCGGCCCGCACAAAGGCCGCCATACACGGCGACCATCGCGAGCGTGTCGCGTTTGCAGTATTCGAGCAAGCGTCCCCGCAGCTCTAGGCGTTCCAGTGCTGAGCTACTCGCGTCGACAGCAGCCCACCACGCCCGCTGTGCCGCTCCACCGTCTGCCACGCCGTTCAGCGACATATATTCCAGTTCCGGGCAGAGCGTCGGCACGACCTGCTTGATGGAAAAAGAACCTTTCATCGCGGGATGATAGTAGCCGCTGCGTACTACCTGCAGCAGGTCAAGCAGGCGACGCATGATTGCCTGAAGTTCGGCTCTGCACTCCGGGACCAGTTCGCATAGCTCCCTTAGCCGTGTGCGCTCGAAGGTCGAATAGACAATGACAGGCCCCTCGTTTCCGACCGTCTCAATGAGCGAACGCACAAACTCTCGTGCCGGCAGCTCGCCGGACAGGTCGAGAAATTCGTGGTGAGTCAGAATCCCGGTGCCGTCTCGACATGACAGGACCACTGAAAGGGAATCTGCTGATACGGGTGCGTCCCTGCCCAGAACGGCACGGACGACGACATCGTTTCGAAATCGAGGAAGTAGCGCGGGTACGGTCGCGTTCGCAGGAATTGCTGCGCCGAAGGCGCGATATACGGGACGCCCTCTCGCGACGCACGCAGAATGAGCAGGTTACGCGCGCTTCCCAAGGCAGTTTCGGGGACCTCCAGCGCATTGGTGTAACCGGCCTGTCGTAGCTTGCGCGCGGCGATTCGATGAAATATCTCCACCGGGAATTCGGCCGGAGGCGGCTCCTGACTGCGGCAGTATGAGATGAACGGGCAATCGTACGGACTCGAGCAATGTTCGCCCGTGCGAATATCAGGTTTGTCCCGAGCCAGCATGGCCTGCAGTTGCCCGACGATGCCATCGACGCTCACCTTCAACTGCGCGACTTTCGCTGTGACGTCTAACTCGCGCAGCAGGCCGGCGTAGTTCTCTCCACCAGCGTAGACGAACTGGTTGTTCGTGTACGCAAGGGTGACCCGTCGCACTGGATAGCCTGCGCCTTCTGCCACCCACGCCTGAAGAGCACAGTCGAGATAGAAGTACGCCTTGTCCGAGGTCGCCGCCTTCACCTCAATCATGTGCCAGCCGTCGAGGTATGGGGCAAACCCATCTGCTCTTGAGACGACGTCCCGGTACGAGAAAGCAGCCTCGTAGACGACCGTACCATTTGCCGATGCACGTGCAAGCGCTGCCGGCGTCTCGTCAAGCGCCCTCACAATGTCGCGCTCGTGGCCGACAAGCTCTCCCGGCCCCATCAGTTCACGTGCGCGGTCACCGAAGAGGTGCCCCATCCGGAAGATGTGCTCGCTCTCAGGTGAAACGTGAGCCAACTCTCGCTCGTGCATCTCCAGCCAGAGCCGCTTGTGGCACTGCAGGCCGGACAGGATTTTTGACTTGGACAGGCGGTAGATTCGGGTCATTGGCCCAACGTTTCCTTTCGTGAAGGAAGCGCGCATTGGTCGCAAAGCACGCATATCCTGTGGCGCACTCCCGTAAGCGTGCCGGGTGCGCCGCAAAGTTCGCAGGTGCGCAGGCTTCGTTCGCGCGCTCCATCCACGAGCGTCTCCGCGGCCTCAGTAGTGGGCCCCGCGAGGTACACCCGAAGTGAGCCAAGCTTTTGCTTAACCTGCTCAACCGCGACGGGCTCATCGCTTGATTCGCGCGCGATTTGCTCGAGCCCAGTTGCAAGGTCCGCAATAATCGCCTTCCAGCCCGGCGCGCACTCGAAGCGCTCGCCTCTCGGCAGACGCGATTCCAGCTTCCGAAAAATGAGCGGATGCGCGAGGATGATTTGGCGTTCGTCATCAAGATTCATTCATGCACTCCCCGTATTTGACGTAGGCCCCAAAGTCAGCAGCTACGATAGAGCAGCCTGTCGCGATGACAGTTTCCAGTGCGTCGGCGTCTTGCCGTCCGGGGTCCCTTTTGCGTTGCAACGGACGACACTGAAAGTGTTCTCCACGGGCAGTCCAACCCACACAATCTCACCGAAATCTTCGAACGAATCGAGAACAGCGCGAAACGCGGCGCTTTGTCTCGTCGCGCTGGAAATCGGGTTCAGCGGCGACATCAGCACAAGCCGCGGGCGCACGTTCGGGTTGCGGTCAAATGCGGGCTTCATAGCCCGGTACTGGGCGAGCTTCGAACGCATCTGTTTCGTGTCCCAGTTCCCCACGCCTTTCGCCTCCAGCAGCAGCAGATGGGTGATAGCTGGCGCGTTGGCAGGACGCTCGGTGAAGCACATCACAAAGTCTGCATCCTGCTGCCGGCCAGTAACTGGAAATGCGCCAGACTCACCAGCCAAGAGCGGAAGTGGCTCGTCTGGGCGCAGTTCGTCGCTCATCAGGGCCGCATACAGCCAGTCGAGGTGAAAATCCATCGCGCAAAACACCTTTTCCGTCGTGACCTCGATTCCGCACTTCGCGAGAACCTCGCCAAGGAAGTCATCGTGTGGCACGAATTTGACGCCCAGCACGCGCTGGATGAGAGCGAAGCGCTCTTTGGCGTTGAACCTGCCAAGCTTGTACTCAAGGCTTTCAGCTGGAAAGCTTACTGATTGGTCTGTCATTTCTTGTATTAGTCTAGTGCAGCATTGGAAGAGTCGGCGCTTAGATGTCAGGGACGCAGCTCGGAAGCTCAACACCATAGATTCTACCGATATAGAGGACATTTTCTGCCCAGTACACTCCTAGCCCCTTGGTTGAATGAATCTCAGCAAGCTCAGCGTCAGTGACCCGCGCCAGATGACAACGGCCGAACTCGCTAAATGCCGGACACTCGTTCTAATGCCAAAGCCATTGCAATGCCTCACAATGAGCGCAGGGATAGCTCAACGTCACCAGCCGTCACGTCAGTATTCAACCTGGCGCCTTCGGACAGCAGAATTCTGATGCCGTAATCAAGCGGCATAGTCATGCAATGGCAGTCAGTTCTCTTAATCATTTTTGTCGCGTTGGCTGCGGGTGGGAACGAACTTACGTGGCCAGCGCCTCTTGCCGGCGTGATACACCTCGTCGAACAGAGACCAGTCCGCGGGGGGATTCGTCGCGATGTCCCGCAGATTGCAAATCTTGTCGGCGAGCTCGGCGAGCTTCGCACGGCAACTGACCATGAGGCATCCCCATACAAGGTTGACAACGTCGCTTACGCGATTATTTGACGCTTCTCCAAATGAGGGCAGATAGTTGGTTTCCAGTACCGATAGTCCGGAAATGGCTGTCCCGGGTCTTGTCTTCTCGCGGGTTGTACTCCCCGACGCGAGCGAAATGAGCATCCCGACCAACCTGTTTGCCCGTCGAATCCGTCTCGATACTGCCAATAACCTTAAAATGGTCGTCTCGCAGATATTCTGTGCTCATTCAAGCCCCGTAGTTGGTGACGTATTGTTGCGCTCGCGTTGGTCGCAAACGGGGACCCCGTTGCGCACCCGAGCCAGTCTACGTCTCAGCTGGGACATTTCATGTCTCGAAACAAGTGGAATCAGAAATTCTCGGGCCACCGCTCCCAGAAGCACGGTTCGTCGTGGTGCGAGTTCTTCATCGCGTTCTCAAGGGGCACACCTTAGGACTTGAACGTCGTCGAAGCGCATGGTGCCGTCCGGGTACTCGAAGAATGCCTGCACCTTCCAGTACTCTGCGTCGCCTTCGTCAAACGGCACGTCGATGAAGACCGCACCGGCGTATGAGTGCGTCACCGTTTCCGACGCATATGGCCGGCACTCGCGCCAAGGTGCGTACTGGGCATCGAACCACTGCAAAACGCATTTTCGACTGTCCAGTTCCGCGTAATCCTTGAAGTTCGGCCGGTCCGCCAGGTCAAAAATCGAGATAGAGCACGTCTCGCTACAGCTTTCGTGCAATGGCGTCGATGTGTCCGAGTAATGCCGGCATTTCCCTTCCCCCCAATTGTTATGCCCAAGTTTTCACGGCTTTGGTACATCTCCGTCCATGGGCAGCACGGCCTTACCTGTCTGTGCGGGGACCAGGATACCTGCGCCCAAATATGGACAGCCGAAACCGTCCCGAACATCAATAATTGCATGCAACCGGGACAATTAACGTCTCGCGCTAGATGAGACACAAGACGTCCCGAATCTTCCGTACAATCACAAAGAGACGGACCTGAAAGCAAGGTACGCCCGCCAACCTCGAAAGAACGAACGCGATGCCCTCCAGCCTCGATGAAGTAATCCTGCGAGTCCTGCCGACCGAAAGAGACGCAGTGCCTTGGATGTCCACACCGGAAGTTCGCCGTCAGCTGGAAGAGCGTGGGCATCGTGTGGGGTACACAAAGAAGGTACAGCGGCATCTGACCAAGCTGCAAGACAAGGACAAATTGGTCTTGTCGACCGAGAACGGGCGCGAGTTGCTGTGGCAGAGAAAACCTTGGCTGCAAGGGACACGCGAAGGCGTTAGCCTGATGAGCGCGTCCGAAGCAGTTGCCTTTCACGTCCTGCAGCAGTTTGCGGGCAACAAGCTTCCCAGCGCCGTCACCAAGGACATCCAGCCACTTTTTCAGGCTGCGGAAGTTCGTCTTTCGCAGGAAAGGGCGGATAGCCGGGTGTACCGTGCATGGCCCGACAAAATTGACTCGGTCGACGGCACGTTCTCACTCATTCGACCGAAGCTGCGTCCGGAAATCTTCCAGACCGTCGCGACTGCAACCTTTTTTGAGCGCGAGTTGCTCGTGCAATACCGCCCTGCTTACAAGGGTGAACAGGCTGAAGAGCCGAAGGCAAAGCCACTGTGGCCTCTCGCGCTGGTCGAGTCAGGAGGCGTCATGTATATGGTGGCACAAGACCCGACTCGGCCGCCGCAGCCGGAGAGAGGTCGGAACGAATGGATGCGCACGCTTTATCGACTGGACCGAATTGGGTCGGCTACTGAGTCAGGAAAGAGCTTCGCCTATCCTGAAGACTTCAAATTGCGCAAGTACATCGAGACAGAACAAGCGTTTAACTTTCTCACGGAAGCGCCCGTGCGGCTCGAATTGGCGTTTGATGGCAATGCTGGTAACCACCTCAAAGAGTCACCCATGGCAAAGGACCAGGAAATCGAGACCTTGCCAGACGGACGCCTGAAGGTTTCCGGCACGGTAATTCCGAGTCTGAAGCTCCGGTGGTGGCTTCGCTCGATTGGCGCCGCTGTTGAAATTGTGGCGCCAAAATCGCTTCGTCAAGAATTCGCCGCGGACTACCTCAAGCTGGCGAACAGGTATCGTTAGGACGAGGACCACGTTGGGTTGCGAATCGGAGCATGCCAGCGTGACAAGACTCCTGTTCGACACCATTGTTTTTTTCGGTACTGCCGATAAGACGGAGTCAGATTGGCGCTCCTACCAGAGTCAGAAAACAGGCGAAGGAAATGATTCTCTGCCGGCCCTCCCGTTCCCCTTGTCGCTTGTTCCGCCATGGGAAAAGCTCGCCGAGCCTTCGGGACAACTGGGCGGAGAAATGGTCAGCGTTCGGCGCTCAATCCAAGCTTTATAACCCTGCCGCCGCGCACCTGCGAGCGGTGAAACTGTAGTCTTACCAGGGGAGTAAAAGTGCCTACTGCTCAACACCTTCATGTGCCCCGTCTATGCGTATTTGCAGGCGCGGGACTGTCAGCAGAAAGTGGTATATCGACGTTCCGCACCCGGAGACGGCATCTGGACCCAAGCGAGCATCGACGAAGTCTGTAACTTCACGACATGGCGCCGCAATCGCGAGGCGGTTTTCCGCTTCTATAACGAAAGAATTGCCGAGAAGCGGGACGCACGCCCAAACGAAGCGCATCAGATTCTCGCCGCATGGCAAAGAACCTGGGGCACAGAGCGGGTTCAGCTTATCACCCAGAATATCGATGACCTGCTTGAAAAGGCAGGGGCGCCGCATGTCGTACATCTTCATGGTGACATGCATTCGCTGCAATGCACTGCCTGCGATTTTCGCTTCGCCAACGATGGAGACGAGTTCCGTTCGGACGCGGCATGCCCGAAGTGCGGCGAAGTGGATGCGGTCAAGCCTGGCGTCGTGTTCTTCCACGAGCCAGCCCCTGAATACATGAACTTGCATCGCATGAAGGTGGAGATGACAGACAACGACTTGTTCGTCGCGATTGGGACGGCATTCGAGGTCGTCTCGCCCCAGAGTATGCTGCCTTGGGGGCGGCAGGACCGGCATGAGAGGAACTTTCTGATTGACCCGTCGCCAAGACGAACAGAGGTTTTTGGGGTTGTGGAGCCCGAGTGCGCTACGGTAGGCCTGCGCAATCTGGCAAATCGCATCACCAGTTTGATGACGACGTGCTGACCAGACAGACGTGTTAGCCGAAGTAAGCATTTGCGGGTCTCGGGAGGTTCGCCGTGACCTGCCTTAGCGACCGCCCGACAAACAATGCATACCCCTCGGACCGGTGAACAACGCACGCCGGTTTCCCAGCTTGCCTGGTATGGTTCTGGCACCCATGAAATGTCGTGCGTCGCGCCGCTGGCGCCAGCTTGACGCGGACGTTCGAATTCGCCTGCACCACGAACGCAGTTCGCGAATCATGGTTGCGGCGGAAAACTATTCCTCATCCATTTTCTCAAGCCGTTGGATAAACTCTTGGGCGCTCACCGGCTCGGACATGTTCGCGTCCTCTGCAGCTTCGTGAATCATGTCCACGAACTCGTCCGTATCCCGCGGATTACCCGCCCACGACAGTTCCCACAACACGGCATGGATGACCTGTGCGAGCGTCGGGTTCGGCAACTGAAATGTATGGAGCGTGCGCGTGATGTCCCGACTGTCAGCAACTGTCACCTCGGGGTTCAAACGCAGCGGAAGGTTGAAAATATGGCCGACCGGTACGAACTTGATGGCCCACCGGATGCGGGTTCCCTTTTCGTATCGAAGATTACCATCCTCCATCACATCGTCGCGCAGTTCATAACCCACCCCGCCAACCCACAGCCGATGGACGCCGCGCAGCTCATCTGTCTCCCGGTCCTTTTCCCAGTCGTAGAACAGTTCAAGATATTCGATACCTGTCGGGTCGTACTCGCCCGTGCAAGCCTCTGCGTTGCCCTTTTTCGTCTCCTGCAAATATTCCGCCGCATACGCCCGTTTGAACATCTCGATGAGCAAAGGATTGCGGTCAAGCAGCGAAAAAATGTCGCGAACGTAAATCTCGCCACAGAATCGTACTGGCTCCATCATGTACGCAGCAGCGTTGTCGGTCGTGTCAGACGGGACGTATGCATCATCGCCCGTTGCCTCATCGCTCACCCAATGAAAATATTGGAGTTTGCCACCCGTCGTCAGCGTCAGTTCTCCCACTGGTTTCTCCTGTTTCATTCGTTCCTGGCTTGCGCCAAGACGTCTCGTCGGCGCGAACACAACATTTCCTGACGCGCGGATGCGCGCGCCGAACCAGCAGTCAGCGAAGGTACGCTCGGCCGAATATGGACGGCTGCCCCGGCACTACGGCTCCATCCAGCAAATACGTGATGCTTCCGCCCCATTCAAGTACTGGCGAATCGAGGCGTATGGCAGCACAACTGTCTTGCAGCAGGCTTGAACAACGTGCGCGGGTTCAGGGTAGACATAAAGCCCATCACGACCTAACCCAAGCCTGGCCGCGTCTATCGCGCTCTCAGAGTCCCCCGCCATATCATCCTCGATGACCGCAGAGCAGTCGCCACCATCGTGCGTCGCCTTGGCACTCAGAATGAGACGCCTTTTGATTACATCACGAATGTCCGTGCGCCATTTCACTGACCCACTGATACCTTCCTGCCATCCAACCTGGTAGAGCGTAAGCGTCGAGTAACGCTCTCCGGTAATAGCGTCGAACACGACCGGTCTAACGTCAGCCAACGGATAAGGTCCGCCACAATACTCGCTGACCGACACCTCGACCGAAAAAACTGACGGTGTGTCGAGCAGAACTGTAGCTCGCGACGAATAGGAGCCCGCACACTCGCCAGCATCCGCTTTGATTTCTCGGCGCAAATCCTTCACTGCGGCAACAAGTTCGTGTTGCGTCCGGGACTTTGCCACCGGGAAGGGCGCCGGCCGAATATCGACGGTAGCTGCAATACAGGTCCCCACCCTGGCAGTCACGACAGTCCACGCGATGAACCCCAAAAGGCGATTACGCACTATTCAAATGAATCAACGACAAAAGACAGGTGGAAAGGTCTCTTCTTGAGTTCGGGCGCCAGCTAAAGCGACAAGACGCCATCATTTGCCCACGGTGTCTGCAACATCCCGCCAATTGACCGCCAGAAGCGGCACCGTTGCATACCCACGTCGAACATATTCCGCCAGCAACGCGTCCCCCTCTCCCGCCAAACGCACTGCTGGAGGGCAGCCCAGCAAACAGGGAGCCCGTCGCTCGACGAGTTCGCCTACGGGCCAGGTCTCCGGCATACACCCCGCCAGTGCATGGCCAACGGGCAAACCAGTAGCCTCCCGGCTTGCATAGGCTTCACGCATTGAATCGAGGGGGAGGTCGACGAGCGATGCTCGGACAGAAAACAACTGTTCTTCACGCGGCATGGGGACAGGGGCTTGCCACCAGATGGCATTTTCATGCCGGAGAGCCAACAGGACCGCTTCGCTGGCAGTGCCGGGCAAGCGACCGAGCGTTGAACCACTACCTGCCAGGTAGCCATAGAAATCCGAGTATTGGCTCAACCACCCGCGCTCGCCGTCAAGGAACGCCGCGACGCCTCTCTTCCGACAGTAACTCGCGTGCGCGCAGATGTTACACGCTGGACCGTCGCCGACGCACACTACTTTGCGCGACGACCATCGCATCGCGTCGAGACGAGACCACGCGAAGTTCGACGCAAATACGGCCTCAACATAACGAAACGGCTTCCCTGACGCGACAGAGACTTTGCCATAAAAAGTCGCCGCCTCGCGGCGTTCCGCCTCGGACGGGAGGCGCAGCGTGCCACCACCGCTGACTACTCCGAGGCGCTGCAGAATGAGCACCCCCGGCGGCGTGACATCGCAAGTCAGGCCGAGTTTCCGGATAAGCGAGTCGGCGTGGTCGCTGTCCAAACTATTGAACGTTCCCACAAGCGCCGCATGCAGTTCCGGCTGCTGTTCCCCGCCATACATGCGGATGAACCGGCTGAAAAAAGCATGAAGGCTCCCAACCCTCGTGTCGCTGACAATGTCTTTCGCCGTGCGGGCGAACTGGACACATCTTGTGAAGTTGCATTTGAATCGCTGCGGGATGCCAGCCAGCCGGAAAATGCGCCTACGGTCGTGCGCGTCATAGCCAACGACCTGGTTCATGTCCTTCATGTACGGCAGCAGCAGTTCCAGGCGGGAATTGATGATGCGACACCGCCACTGGCTCCCGGGGGTGGTCTCGAATGAGTGCCCCCGCCAGTGTGGGTCTTGCCTCATGGTCGATTCCATCAGCGCTAGAAAGTAGCGCTCATCCGACGTGTCAGCAAGGCTTCGAAGGTATGCCAATCTGGCAACGTCCGAAGTCCGCATAACGTTGGCCTCCGCGTCGGCAAACAATTTCCCAAGGTCAGGCAATGATGAAGCCACAAAACTCCTTTTGATGTTCACGACTGCTCGATTTCCTCTGTCGATATCGAGGGCAGAGAGGTTGAGGATGCCCACGTCCTGCAGTGCTGGTTACAAGCCCTTCGACGCTGACGCTCGCCAACACAAGTGTCGACATGTATTAGGGCTGGAAATCCGAGATGGTACGCATACCGCTTCGGCAAACTCCTCCGCTACCTGTCTTTCAAAAGCTCGTCCAACGCCGACAGCGCTTCGACCGCACGCCCCTGAATGCCGACGCCCTTCGCTGGGTTGGTTACGGCCTCCCGCGCATTGATGCGGATGACGCGCGGACCATGGCGCTCACTGAACCGTCTTACGGTAGGCAGCGCTTTGCCCGCGCCGATTTCGACCACAGCGAGCCGAGCGACGCCCCCAAGCCAATGGTCCAACCTCGCCAGCTGCCTTTCAGTACGCGAATCGAGCCACGCCCAATCTCCGAACATCAGAATATTTGGTCTGGCCAGCGCACCGCAGCGCGGGCATTTTGGAAATGCGTTCTTGAGGTGACACGCGCGCTCGTCGACGTCGGGTGCGAAACGGGCCGCTGACCAGATGTCCACTGAACACGGCTCTGTGCATTGGAGGTGGTGAATGGAGCCATGACATTCCGCGATGGCGCTTTCCGGAAACCCGGCCTTCTGGAACTGACCGTCGACGTTGCTCGTAAAGACGAACGCTCCTCTACTCATCCCGTCTGCCCAGCGCTTCAGGATGGCAAAACCGGCGTGCGGCTCGATGCTCCGGTACAGCGCAAGCCGGTGGCCGTAGAAGCCCCAGGCAAGCGCGGGATTCTTCATGAAAGCATCCGGGTTGGCAATCGACTCGAAAGGGATTTTTGCCTCGCCCAGTGCGGGATAGGCGGCCCACATCCCCTGATTGCCGCGAAAATCCGGCAACCCCGAATCCACGCCCATCCCCGCCCCAGCGGTGATGAGCAGTCCATCCGCTTCGCGCAACCATCCGGCCGCCGTCTCGAGTGACTGAGCTTCTAGCGTCATTGCAACGCAACCTCGGGTTCATTGTTGATTCCGTAAGGAACATGACCGGTTGTGACGTGCCGTGACGCGGACTCACAATTGCGGACATGGTCGTCAAAGAAAATGTCCGGCTCAAATTCGGCCAGGAAGGGGGCTTTCGGCCGACCACCGAGAAACATCGCTTCGTCGACCGTGACGCCCCACGCCATCAGCGTACGAATGGCGCGTTCGTGCGCGGGCGCGCTTCGCGCGGTGACAAGCGCGGTCCGCACAGTAACAGTCGACCTGCGTCCGCGTTGGAGCCAGCAGAGCGCATCAAGGAAAGGCTTCAGCGGTCCCGGCGGCAGTGGTATACGGGCGTTGCGCACTTCATGGTCGATGAACTGCTCCAACTGCATCAGCCTGAAGATACGTTCCGCCTCGTCACTAAACAGGACGGAATCGCCGTCGAAGGCGATTCGCAATTCGCCGTTGTTCCGAAGACGAGTTCCCGCCGATGCGGGATAGACTCGCGCGGCCGGAAACCCTCCCGCCATCGCGGCCCGTACGTCAAGAGCATTGACCGACAGAAACAGGTTCGCGCCGAGCGGACGCAGGTAGCGATGCGGCGCAGCGCCGCTGGTGAAGATAGCGCGGCTGATTGCCAGCCCATGATGACGGGCGGAGCCGAAGACCCGCAGGCCGGTCACCGGGTCATTGCGCGAAAGAATGGCCACTTCGACATCATTTCCACCTTCACCGCTGAATGCAAGGAGCTTTCGCACAAGCGGGAAAGCAGCGCCCGGCTGAGCGGGAAGGTCGAGCTTCCTCTCCTGCAGCGCGCGGTACGCAGCCGGGTCGGCCTCTCGAAAAACGAGGTTCTCTTCTTCGAAGTCGAAGAGCGCTCTTGCAGAAACCGCGACGATAACCTTTCCGTTCGTACCCAACGCAGCCTCCCGACTTCGAAAGAGTTTCATCCTACTGCCGATTTCGGACACTTCATGTCTCACGCAAACAGCGCGTCTGCCGCGCTCTTACCTGCTTTATGTGCTACAGCGCCAGGCAACGAAGAGATGCCGAGCCCGCAGCACCACAGGCCGGCATCCGCCAAGACCGTCCAGGAAGACACGGGCCTCGAGCGAACGTGTCGCCGCAGGGCGGTTCTCGAGAGCCACAAAAATGTGAGTCCGCCAGTGGCGGAAGAGCGCCTGCGGGTCACTGCTGGATAGGAGCGAGTTGCAATGGCCGCGCGGGAACCGAGTCAGCTTACAAGCTTGAGTACAGTCTTGTGCCGGACCGTTGCGTTTCGCGGCGCCCATTCTTTGAGGAGCCGCTCGTATTCGGCCCGATACTCACGCCCACGGGCAATCAGGAATTCGCGCTCAACCGCCGCTTCATCATCTTTGCCAGAGTAAATGAGTGCAGCGTAAAGCGCCGCCCTGACCTGGATGTACAGCAGGTGCGTCCTGCTATGGGGGGCCAGCCGCAGGCGGCAATTTTCCGGATAACTGGCGCCGCTCGCACTGAGCGTCGCCCGCGCCTTTGATTCCGCGATGTCGTACTCGCCAGCAATCATATGTCCGGCAGCCCCGAATGCCGCCGCTGCAAGCAAGCCAGGCCGGTCAACAAATTCGTCAGCGGCCGCGTCAAGCTGGAATATGTCTTGGCGCAAGAGGCTAAACGCGTCGAAGTCCTCATCAGCCAGACGGGCCGCGTGGCACGGCTCCAGATAGGCATAGCGCTCACCGTTGACCATATCGGTCCGATAACTATATATCGGCTCCGCAATGGGCAAAAACGGACTCGGCCCCATCAAGGCCTGCCAGTGCGTCGCCCCGAAGAGCTCTGCAACCACTTGGCAGGCCGTAGGTGCATCAATCCTCAGCGCTATCTCAAGGCGTCTGGCGAAGGTCCGAATGCTGACTCTTGGCACCGGTGCTACCGGCAAATCGCGCGGGTCGGGCTCGAAGCACCCCGGCAACACGTCGATGAGCTCCCATGCATAGTCTTCGAGGTCTTGTTGCGTACTGACTGCTCCGAGCGCTTTCTCTGTTTCCCTCCAGGTCCGCATTACGCAGGTCGCACTGATGGCATCAAGACTGCATTCCCGGCTCAGACCCGGCAGCAACATCTGTAGGCGCAATGCCTTCGTTTCCAGTCGCCGTTTCAGCTCCCCAAGGAAATCTTGTGTTGCATCAGCCTTCCACGTTGGCAGCTTTAACGCGGTGGCGAGCAGACAAAAGCGTTCGTACAATCCGGTCCTCCGTTATCGCCCATCCAGAAACAGTTTCAGGTCCGAGCGGCTTGCATCCCAAGGGGTCGCGCAGCCCGGTTGAGCTTCCACGCATCCCCGCACGCAAGGCTGCAAGGTCCATAGCCGACCGGGTCAACTACGGGCGCGATTTTCGAAGTAGAAGTCATCAGCCTGACGTTTCCAGGTATTCAGTTCTTCTCCCCGCTTTTGGTCGGCGAAGCCATGATGCGGAATGTACCAGCCGCGGTCGATTCGGATGGCGACTACGTCATCCTCGGGTCCAAGCAACTCATTGTGCTTTGGAAATCCGCCAATGTCGCCTGGCGAAAAATGGGTTTCGGTGTGAAGCAGATAGAAGTTCGCCCCGACGTGAACGTACGGCTCAAACCGCGCTGTCGCGCGAGCGCGAGACGGCTCGGCTGTGTAGTACTTCAGGGTGGCCTCCCACAAAGCCTGAAGTGCCGCTTCCATCTTGGATGCGCGGGTCTTGGGATTGCCGTCCGCTATCGAAAACCAGATGGCGTAGCTTGCAACGTTATTAGCCGACATTGCTTCGTTCCCCCGTGAAAATTCCCTGGTTACACAGTTGCATAGCTCACCGCCGTATAAATCTGAGCTTCCGGCAGCCGTACTCTATGGTCTCTATATAGTTACGCTCACTGGAGCCCACGACTGATGGCGTCGCGCGCTGTTATGCAATCGTGTGCGCGACACACGTCTATCCTCTTGACGAGACCGACGTCACGTGAAACAAACGCAGCGAGACTTCAGCGGCCAGTTGACGCATTATGAGGCCGGGTTGAGACATTTCATGTCTTATAAGGATGGCGGCTGCGGCGTCGGTCTGCCAAATTGCCTCGAACGGACAGGTGCGCCGGCGGCTGTCCCTCGCCGGGAACAACAGCATCAGGTGCAGAACGCCCCATCATGCAGCACCTTTTGCGCCTGCTGTCGACTACATAAGCTTCCGGCGCCGCATCGGGTCGTCCCGGCACCATTGCCAAGAAGAAACATTCAGCAATTGCGACACCAGATGTCTCAATCCGGATGAATACTGTCGACCCAGCCCACGTCAGAGGGACATTCCCCGATGCCGTTCGACCGGGAGCTCGCCGCCCAATATTTTCATGTCCAGCCCAAACCGGAAGCGTGGCACCACAACCCGACGAAAGAAAAAAGCCATACCCGCTCGGCCGCCGCACAAGAAAAACGTTCTCGTGTAGTTATCGAGGCACGAGGGAATGCCATTGGCTGTGACGCGACCAGAACAACTTTCAAGACGCACGCTGGAGCCTGAGAGAATGACCCAACCCCATCCCCGCATCGCCTTCCTAGCCGACCTGCTCGGACTACGTCCGCCAGAAGGAGGCAGCGAGCGAAGCCTGACAGAGCTGGTATTAGGCAGACTTGGGAAGAAATGCCAACGCTTGCGCGATGAATTGCCCGGTCTCACATTTTCCGCGAGTGAGGCGACTATCGCGCGAGCTTGCGCCATTCCGAAATGGCGGCTACTTATACACGAGCTCGCGGAACCTACATGCTTTACGAGGTTCCCAAGCGGGCGCTGGTCTGTCGCGGACGTTCTACCGGCTGCTGTCGACGTCGACAGCATCGAAGTTCCGTTGAACGACGGTCAGCGACTTTATGCGCGGCACTTCGCCATGAGACTCGCTAAGGCACTTGCTCTCGAACAACCCGCTGCCCACGACCTGGCCGCACGCCTTTACGGAGCAGAAAGCTGGCTGGCTCTGGTTGGGAATATTCCGTTCCTCGCGCCTGATGAACCCCTATACACGTACCGAAAGACTGACCCCGGGACAGATGCGAGGGCCGCACTGCACTCTTCGACGGGATGTGTACGGTTGGCCGCAGAGCTTACGGCGCTCACATACCTTGCACACCCGGACGCCAGAGCGCATGCAGCACGCCACGCACTCACCCGAAGGCCGGATTTTCTGACCGCCGCACGCATCGCCGTGGACGCGCTTATCGAACAGGGGGCGGACCAGGAGGCTTTGGATTGCGCGAATCGCACGTTGCGCGCCGTATCCAGAACCATCCCCCCAGCCTCTCCAAGCCTTGATTCGTCCAGTGCCGCGAACATCGAATATTTCCGGCTGCGTTGCGCCCGTATCATCGCGCTTAGGCAGCTTGCGCAGTTTGACAATGCCGACGATGAGAAAGTGGAACTGGTTGCGGAGCTCGTCGCGGCAGGTGCACGAGGCGAGGCGTTGGCAACGCAGTGGCTCGCTGAATATAGCGCCGCTCAGGGGCTTTGGCCGCAAGCAACCACGTGCCTGTGATACAGGTCGCGACATGGAGAGCAGCATGACAGTAACCGCCGGCAAGCTGATTTTCCTTAGCGTCGAGTATGTCCGCACCGCGCGGTATCGCACGCGACGCCAAACCGAGAGCCATCGCACCCCGCGCTATCACGTGCGATACCAACTGGAGAACCAATCTGCTCATGAGGCGATGGTCGGCCCAAATCCACGACAGTATCTCGTGGCTCACATTCGTGCGAGCAAGCTCGGGGACATAGTCGAGGTGAGGCTATCCAAAAGCGGGACCGACATCGTCGATTGGACAAACAGAACAGACGAAGAGCTTATGAGGGACTTTGGCGGAACGTGGTTCGAGCAGTGTGATTTGTGAATGACAAAAGCAAACAAAATGGCCAGTCAGCTAGGCGTAGCCGAGAACCGAGACTGAGTGGCAGCGGTTCGAATCGCAAGGCCCTCGGGCTGACGAGACGTCTAACATTTGAGACACGGTTTGTCTTGTTCTCAGCTTACGATTCAATATCAACACGAGACGGAGAAAGTGAACAAGGTGAGCTACAAGCGATTCTTTGCGCTCTGTGAGGTCGTTGGCCTTCCCGCGCCCGGCACCGTCAAGGCCGAAAAGCTAATTGAGATAATCGAAAAACGTCTGCTCATCAAGAGCGAACGCCTCTCTCAGGAAGTCGAGGGTCTGAGCTTCGAGGGCGCCCGGGATGCAGTGGCCGCAGCCTGTCAGTCTATTCACTGGGAACGGTTGACCAGGGCGTACGGAGCAATTCGCAATCAGCAGTACCTGGTCAATGGAGCGTGGGACGTCATCAGCAGCCTGCCGGCAACGTTTGAGCCAAAGCCCGAAGACATTCCGCTCAATGCGATGCGCCGCATAATCATCCGGGAGTTCGCATCCGGTATGCAGGCAGCACTCCGGCTCGAAGCGCCGGCTGCTCACGACCTCACGGCGCGACTGTACGGAGTACCGGACTGGTTCACACTGACGGGACCGCGTGTAGTCATGTGCCCGGCCACGCCACTCTACCAGTATCGCGAACGCGCCACCGTCGACGGAACTGTCGCATTCCTCGAGCCAAGCTCTGCCGCATTGATTGCCGAAGAAGAAATTGAGGCGGAGACTGCCCTATGGAACGCGGATAGGCGCGCCGACATCGCAATGCACCACCTCGCCCACCGCGCCGACCTGTTGGCGGCAGGGGCAATCGCTTGTTCATCGGCAATCGAAGCAGGAAGGTATGAGCAGGCACTATTCTGCGCGAACCGCGTCATTCAAGCCATGAAGCCGGTGCTCCCTGCCGAGCTTGCCCCGCTTTCCATGCGCTCGCGCAGCAACCTCTACTGGCGAGAGGTCTTAGGAGCATGGGTTGCCGCTGTTCGCAAGCTTGGGCCGGTGGCAGAGGCATCGCGCCGTCAACAGCGTTACGTATTCCGCGCGCTGGAGAGGTTTGACGCAACGCGAAACGTACGGGAAAACGGCTCTCCAGCCACACCGCTTGCTCATCGGAGCATGTTCAAGGTTGTTGCGGTTATGTAGACCTAATGTTCAGGCGCCTCGCCCACGAGCAAACGCTCATTCGACGCGACGGACCTGACACCCTGCCGCACCAGCAGGAAAAGCCCCGCCTCGACGTAGGCAACGCTTTCCTGAGGCATTTGCGCTCGTTGGAACGCTCCAACTTCCTTCATGAAAAACTCATAGCCCCGGGGGTTCAATGCAAATCCTAGACCTTGACAAAGTACGTCATCGAGAACGGCAAAGCGTTCCGGTTGCAACATTCTAAGATGCTTACTTGCGAAAGAAACCGCTAAACCCTTGATGGCGACTCCTTTCTCGATGGCGCTTACAACATCAAGCGCCGGCACCGCCGAGAGCCACTCTTTAAGGTGATTTCGTAAAGTCGACCGTTGTTGCTTCAGCAAGTTGCCCCACACCCTGCCGCCCGCGCCCCAGTCATGCACACTTTGACTGAAGGCAAAGCAGTCATCTTCCGTTGAAGTCTCCGAGATGATGCGCTGTAGCAACTGCCGCCCCACAGATTCTGTATCGGCGGTTTTTTGGATTGCTTTTTGTTGGTTGATAGCGCTTTCCAGCGCCAGCTTCGAAAATCCAAAGCATCCGAACGTTAAGGTCGGGGTGGAGTATGTTCCCGTACAGGCATCGAAATCGCGGACGGTTCGCATGGCTCCGTCATCGCACTGGTACGGCCACTGCACGCTCGGCGTATCCAGAATGGCGGCGTCACAGACAGGGCAAATTGAAACCCACTCGGTGTTTTCAAATTTCCCAAATTTGGCCGCGCTCTCGCCGTCCGCTAATGTCTGCACCGCTTTTCTTAGCGTTCGGCCATTGATTTGGCCAGCCACTGACGGGGTACAACACTTCAATCTATTCATCGGCACTCGCTTTCGTAAGAAGTTGCGTCAAAGAGAAGCCCGAGGGACAACATCACACCTGGTGCGATGTGTCAACTCCGACGTCGGTCGGAATTGGAGTCTTTCACACCACTAGGTTCGCGATAGGCTTACCGTCGTCGTTTCTTTGATATCGCCATACAGGGGCCGCGATACGGAGCTGCTCATCTTCGTTTACGTCCGCTCAGACAATATCTTTAGGGCGACCCAGCGCCCGCGTGAATGAAGGAGACGGATTAGATGCAGCTGCAACTGCAGCGGAGTGGGAATGTCACTTACAACGACCGTTCATACGCTTCTCAAGCGCCTAGCGCCGACGAAACAGCGACCTGTGCACAGGAAGAGCCGTCCCCATCTGCCCGGTCGCCACAGGATTATTCCGAACGATGCCGCTACTAAATAGACGTCTGCCTAAGTTTCATCCCGTCCAAGTTTCATCACGCTACCTGTCGAAGGCAAACACTCATGATGCGCATACCGAACGTCTTCCCCGGACAAAGACAAGCTTAGCGGCGCATCGGGACATTTCCAGTCCCAAATCGACGGTCCAGCCTCACAGGCGCTCAATTCTTCATCTGCCCATGCATCCTAGCCAAAGAAATAAACACATAGTTTGAATTGAGACGACATTTGTCTTTTTACGCAGTTACCATTAGTCTTGCTGTCAAGAAAGGGGCGACAGATAGGCAGATGCAAGCCCCATCGCCGAATCAATTGAGGTTCACATCATAGACCGCGCCCGTCCGCACGGATGCCTGACCAATCCGCGCCAGAACTGTCACTGTCATCAAAGCCCATCCATCTTTCAATGAGCACCCTCCAAAGTCGCCTGAAGCTTTTCAACGCGAAAGAACGTTTCGCGCTCGTCAGCCACATTCTCGGGAATGCGCACTTCGAACCCGCCGCCGATTTCATGCGGAACATCAAAGAGTTATACGGCGTGAGTTCAGCGCCGTACGACATTTATGGCGCGATGGAGTACCATCTGGACTGGTTGTATGCGGCGCTTTTGAATCCGGAAGTCGGCGCTCCTATCCCACTCGTCATTGGCGAAGACGGCGGCTATGGGCCGGTCACGGGCTCGCAAGAGGACATCGACTTCCTGGTGTGCTTCTCCCTCGACGAAAATTCGGTTGATGCCGTGCAACCGGTTACCTACCTTGTTCTCATCGAGGCAAAAGGCGTAACGAACTGGGAGACGCCGCAGCTCGCGTCGAAACTTGCGCGCTTCCGGACGATGAAGGCGGCCTTCGAGGCAAACCCGAACGTCCGCACCAAATTGCTTCTCATGTCACCGACCGACCCACGACTGGCAAACCGTCAGAATGAGGCGCTACGGCAAGTTATCGCAGATTTTGAAGACTTCGGTTCAATCGACTGGTTGCCGATACCGATGGAAGCCGCCTATCAAAAGGTGGTCAGATGTGACGCGAATGGGGTACCGACCAAGACGGCCCCAACGCATTGGAAAGTTCAACTCCGCTAGCACGGTCGGAATTTGAGACTACCCACCAGGTCACCACACCAATCTACGAGCGCGAATGAATCAACCTTATCGGCTGTCCAAATCGAAGATTCTCTCCGGACTCCAATGTCCGAAACGCCTGTGGCTCGAGATGCATAGGCGGGACCTTGCGCAAGTCTCACCTGGGAGCGAACACATATTTCGACTCGGCCACGTACTGGGAGACAAGGCTCGTGAAATCCTTGGTCCTGGCGAACTCATCCGGCATGAGACCGACATTGCGCAAGCTCTGTCTGAAACGCCGCATGTACTTGCCCGCAACGGGGCTAACCAGAGCTTTGTGTACGAAGCGGCGTTTTCGTATAAGGGAGTAGTCTCGCGCGCCGACGGGTTCGTCAAGCTCGACGACGGCTGGCGTATGGTCGAGGTCAAGGCGTCGACTGCAATCAAGGAATATTACCTGCGGGACTGCGCTGTCCAGTCATGGGTCGCCGAAGGTGCCGGCTATCCGGTACGCGAAGTACATCTCGCGCATCTGAACAGCCAGTTCGTCTATCGGGGTGATGGAGACTACCGAGGTTTGTTGACACTCGTCGATGTTACGCAGCGAATCCAAAGTTATAAGAGCGACGTAGGGAGCCGCGTCGTGGATTTCCGTGTCATGTTGTCGGGAGCAGAACCTGACATTCAAACCGGTGACCATTGCGGAGCGCCCTTCGAATGTCCGTTCATGCATTATTGCTCGGCTCAGGAGCCCGCATCACCCGACCATCCTGTCGAGATATTGCACGGCAACACGGCAAGGCGCCTGCGTGCCGACGGCTATGACGACCTTCTCACCGTGCCGGCTGCCGCCATCTCGAGCGCAAGCCAGCGCGTTATCTGGCGTGCCACTCGGTTGAACGAAGTCTATTACGATGCCGACATACAGAGGGAAATCAAAACACTCGCGTATCCCCGGTACTTCCTGGACTTTGAGACCGTCTCTTCGCCAGTGCCGCTTTGGGCGGGGATTCGGCCTTACCAGCAAGTTCCCTTTCAGTGGTCATGTCACACCGAAAGCCAGGTCGGAACGCTGACGCACCAGGAATTCCTGGATGTCTCAGGGAATCCTCCTGTCGAGGAGTTTGTTCGCAGCCTGCTAGCCAGCCTAGGCAGCACAGGCCCTATTCTCGTCTACAACGCGAGCTTTGAGTCAAGCCGCATCCGTGAGCTCGCCCAGTTGTTTCCTGAGCACAGCACACGGTTGACCGCGTTGCTCGACCGAATTGTGGACCTGCTGCCACTCGTGCGTAAATATTATTACCATCCCGCGATGAAGGGGTCGTTCTCGATAAAGGCCGTCGTGCCGACGATGTGTGCGGAACTCAACTACGGAGCACTCGATGAAGTTGCCGATGGCGGCGCCGCTCAGCGCGCGTGGTGGGACCTCGCCGACCCGGCATGCAATAACAAGCGAGCGGGAGAAATACGCACGGGCCTACTTCGTTACTGCAAATCCGATACGCTCGCAATGGTCGCTGTCTCGCGATATCTCGCCCGGGGCAACCCCGTCAAGCTGGATGAGTTGGGTCATATCGAGACCACTTCGTCCATCGTGTTAGTGCGCCACGACGCTTGCACGAACACGGTGCGCGAAGCCAGCTAACATTTGTCTATCTCGCACGAGTCAACCAGTCGAAACGACATCAAGGGAACCAGCGCGTGACCATCACTTACCATCCCAAGCCCAACGACGCCGGTCAACCAGCTCTGCTCAAAGCGCCGAGTACACCCACGCCGTTCGCTGCTTGGGAAGACCCCAACTCAGTCGCTTCCGTCGTCCCCGGCGGAAACATGCCGGCCCAGATAAATGGCATTCCGTTCACTGACTGGCCAAGCCCGCCCGAGTCGCCCGAAGCGTGGAACAGCGTGGCCGGACAAGCCGTGATTATCGAGCCACGATTCGATTGCCCCATGGGTGAGGCAGAAGCGGCCGGCGTGGTTGTGTGCGAACCGGACGGACGAATTTGGCTGGTCGCGCCTTCCAACGGCTATGGCGGTTATCACGCAACCTTCCCGAAAGGCCGCATCGAGAAGGGTGTCAGCAGGCAGGCGAACGCAATTCGCGAGGCATTCGAGGAAGCCGGGCTGCAGGTGGCCATTACCGCATTCCTCGCCGACTCCAAGCGGTCGCTGACTCACATGCGGTAACACCTGGCTCGCCGCGTGGGAGGTACTCCCGCTGCAATGGGGTGGGAGTCGCAGGCGGTCCATCTGGTTCCGCGCGGCAAACTGGGCCAACTGCTCAATCACATCAACGACCAGCCGCTGATTGAGGCGCTTGAAAAGACAGGTGACGGCCATCGAGGTCGGGGCCCATCAGGCTCGGCGACCGTCAGTGGTCAACTTGACCGCAACGACACCCGTCTAGCCTGACTTATCCCCACCTTTTGTTTGCAAGGCTGTGGACAACTTGGGTACACGTCGACCAAGTGTCTGACACCGAACAACTATCTTGCCCCGTCGAAGGTGCGAGCACACCCGCCAACATGTGGGCCCATGTAATCTGGTCGACACTTGAGCGCGGGCATAGCTCAACGCACCCACGCCGGGTTCGCCGAGCAGATACGCTAGCCTCGGACGTGATTAAACTTCCCATCGGCGCGCCGCCTGCGAGGTCAGGACAGCGTTCGGTTACGCAGCGGCTTTCAAATCCGCTAATTGCCGCCGTTTGATGCCCAAGTCGCTCCACAACTCCGGGTGGCACGTGAAAACCAGAATCTAATGCCGGCTTCCCTTAAGCGCGGCCCGGTTGGCGGTCTCCGTTTTTTCGATGGCCGCTCGCAGCCGGTCGATTTTCGCCTTGTTGAGCGCAATCTGGCTGTTCAAGTCCGTAGCCACGATGCCGCGTTCGCCAACTCAAGCATGCAGTTCGCTCTCTCCTAAACCCTCTGGGCCGGGGGCTAACGCGGGTCACAGCGACGCAATTCACCGTGTCGGCCGCGCCCGCCACAACTCGCTTATTGAGACATAAAATGTCCTGATGCAAGAATACAATACGATATCAGCAGTCAACATACCGTTCGGACGGTCGGAACCGCCATGCCCACACTGATTGCTGCTGCACGCAACTCAAATATGAGCGACTTATTCTCGTCGCCGCGCACTATCGCCTGACAACCGACGGATACCTCATCGGGTAGGCGTTCGAACAAAACATAAGAACCTGAGAGAACGAGAGGAAACCCAGTACAAAGGGAGTCGGCGCCGTCAGAAGTCCTTACACCGCCCAAAACGTTGACGGCGCAATCGCTCACCTCGAGCGAGCGTTATCGCTGGAAGAAGCTCATGCTTTGTTCGGTCGGACTTACTGGCACATGCGAGTTATACAGATAAGCGCGACACCTGGGTTACCGCACACGCACCGGGCGCGGCTACAGCGCCTGTTGGACCTGCTCGCGGACGTCTCGAAGGCTGTCGCGAATCTTGACCCGGCTAACGACATTCCCCGAGTTGCTAAGGCAACGGTTGTCTAAAAAAAAATACTCGCCGAAATCAGGACTTTCCAGGTTTGCTTGCAAGCCCTTTGCCAGTGCAAGCAAAGGCAGCACGAGCACTCGTTGGGATGCGACGCGTCCTTTCTTTTTCTTGACCGTGTGGGGATTCGAGGAAGTCTTAATGAGCGGTAGAGTTTTTGTCGTGAGCCACGCTTGGCTGGCGGGTCATCTCAAAATAATCGCGTTTGGGAATATGCCATCGCCTACAGATGCCGCACTCGACAACGCGGTGGACCCAGGTTGCCAGGTGCTTTTTCATATTATCGCGGGGCGGCCGGCGGAGGTTTCTCGTCGCACTTGGCATGAATTGCGCTACTGTCCGGGTACCATGGGCTGGCTGCAGTGCTCGGCAGATTTGGCCATCTTCACCTTGCAGCGAATCGCGGTGCAGGCACTGGAAGAAGAGAAGTGCACGGCCCGAGTCCGCACCGGGCGTATAACGAAAGGCATTCATTCAAAACCTCGTTCCGATTCGAGCGTTGTTAGTAACCTTCACGGTATGGAGGTATCAGCCAAGACTCTCCCTACGGTGCGCTCTCACGGCAACGGCCAAGCACTGGCAATACGCGGACTCGGCGAGAGAGAAACTTGCTCTGCATGCCGGAGCGCAGTGCCCCCCGGCGCAGCTCGGTGCGCTGCGTGCGACGCTGCCCTCGTCCGTTTCTAGCTTCGCCGAAAGATAGACGCTATCACTTCTAGGTAACCTTTTCCTCACACCGCCAGGTCTGAGCTTCCGGCTGTAAGTACCTAATTGATTTAGAATTCGACACTTGGGCAGTGGCCCGCCATGCAGGATGGCGAACACCCTCCTGAAGTCCCGCAGCGAGTTGTCAGTCACGTGGAAAGTGGATTTGCCCCTGTACCTCCGGACACCGCCTCACACTTGAGTTGATGAATCGGTCCTGCGCCTGAACTCGCGTGGCGAGCGGTACTTCAGCGCACTATGAGGATGACGCTCGTTGTAGTGCTCAAACGCGACGGCGAGATTGTGCGCGGCAGTTGCCGCGTCGGGCTTCGGCATGAAGGCGACATAGTCACGCTTCATCGTCTTCACGAAGCTTTCCGCCATTCCGTTACTTTGCGGGCTGCAGACCGGCGTGGTCAATGGTTTTAGCCCGATGTACGATGCGAAGCTTCGAGTCTTTTCCGCCGTATAGCCCGAACCATTGTCCGTCAACCACTCGATTTCAGCCGGCGCCTTCAAGGCTTTACCGAATCGGTTCTCGACAGCTGCAAGCATCACGTCACGTACCACATCGCCGCTGTGACCGCCGGTCGTCGCCGCCCAGCTCATCGCTTCACGGTCGCAGCAATCCAAGGCGAACGTCACGCGCAATGGCTCACCGTTGTCGCAGCGAAACTCGAACCCATCAGAGCACCACCGCTGGTTGCTCTTCGCCACCGCGACCTTGCCATCGTGTCGACGCTGCGGCCGTGGTGGCGAAGGTTTGCGTTGTAGCAGCAAGCCGTGAACGCGCATCACCCGATACACGCGTTTGGCGTTCACTGGAGCCATATCCCGGCCCTCCCTTTTACGGCGCAACATACCCCAGACCCGGCGATAGCCGTAGCTCGGCAGGTCAGTAACGGTCTGCCGAATCTCTTCAACCAGGCCGACATCTTCCGTCTTCCTGGCGCTGCGCCCATCCTGCCAGTCGGCTGGACGAGCAAGCCTTGCCGCCACATTTGAGCGCGCTACACCGAGAACGTCGCAGACCTGCTTCACTGCTCGTCCCCCGGCAATGAGGGCGAGCGCGCAATCCATTTTCGCGACTTCGCCACCTCCACCGCCTCACGAAGAATCTCGTTCTCCATGGTTTTCTTTCCCAGCAAGCGTTGCAGTTCCCTGATTTGCTTCAGTGCATCGCTCAACTCGGACGCGGGCACCACTTCTTCGCCGGCGCCAACGGCTGAAAGACTGCCGTCCTGATATAGCTTGCGCCAGTGAAATAACTGGTTCGGATTGACGCCGTGCTGGCGTGCAACCATCGAGACGGACTTACCCGGCTCGAAACTCTCTCGCACCATCGCCAGCTTTTCCTCCGCTGACCATCGCCGCCGGCGCTCCGGCCCCGTCAACACTTCCATCACTTCTTGCTTGGTGTTAGTCAAAAACACAGTCGTATGCCTACCCGCTATTTTAAGTGGGAGACTGTGTCCGGTGATTCAGGGGGCTACTCCAGAAAGGGCCAACCCATGCCTGACGATATTGAATCCGGCCAGACCCACTTCTGGTGGCCTGCATGTTCAAAGCGACCTTTCGTCCTGAAACACGAAATTAAAAAATCGAGCCACCGAATGTCTCAACCCCAGCGCAAACTAGCGTCTTGCCCGCGTTCCCGTCGTTCGCAGGCTTTGAGACGCGACGCGCGCTGCTGCTCGAATTTGCTAAAGCTTACTGGCAGACCCGAGGGTTTCCGCAGTTGCCGCGTAATCAGGCGTACCGGCTCGTCGATTCCTTTATCAAATGGCTCCGGACACGCGCAGGCGGTCGCCCCGCGCTGGCGCAGGCCATCCGCAAGCACGGCCACATCATCGTCAACGGCCCGACCCTGGACATGCTTGGCGAATTGCGCAAGACCGTGCCGACCTGGTCCACGCAGATGACGCGTGCTGAAACTACCGACGCCTACCGCTCGGTTCAGCGAGCTGCGCCAGCCGCGGGGTCTTACTTGCTGGCCGCCTGCCAGATGAGGCCGACGAGCTGGTTGCCGCCACCGACCGGCCTGAGCCCTCACATGCATGATGGCGAGCGGCAGGACAATGAGACCGAGGAGCGTTTCATTCTGGTCTCCTGTTTTCCAACATCGTCATTAGAACTCCGGCGAGGGACAGGTTCGGTCCTCACGAATGGGCACAATAGTGGCAATAACACATTGCACATCAAGGAGGTCCCAGCTTGAACGACACCCCCGCCCTGAGCGCAGAGTTCAGTCGTCTGGCCTTTCGATTGGAGAGCGTCTTTCACGTCGACGCGATGCTCGACGACGGGCGCCTGCCTGCGGATATCAGGAAGGCATTCACGGATGATTTCGACTCGGTGATGCTCGCACTGCGCCGCGATTTCCTCGAAGGACGGGCAGACCAACCCGCCAACGCGGAGCAGTTGCACCAGAAGATTGAATCCTTTATCGAGGACGAGAACGGCGAGCTCGGCTGGCTGGTCAAGGCCCGGCAGCGCGAGTTCGTCGTAGTCGGCAATGGTGAAGTTCACTTTTCATGGGCGCCGGTGCGCACCGCCTGGTTTCACGCACCGAGCTACGAGGCCGCACAACGCGCGGCGCTCGAGTGGGCAGAACAGTATTCGCGAGAAGTCTGGGGCGAGGCGGAGGACGACGAAGCCTGAGCCGCTTGGCCGGTCGCGGTCCCTAATCAGCAATGATGCCAGCGAAGAAGAGACAAAATTTGTCTCGTTTGTGGCCGACAATTCTGTTTATTGACAAGAGGAGACCAGATGACCGGCACGCCCATCCAATGCTTCATCCGTTGCAACGCCCTCTCGGTGCGCCTCGAGCGCATCATGCATCTCGATTCCATGCTCGTTGACTGGCACTTCTTCGACCCGACCCGTTCGGAAATCAAAGCCGAACTGTCCGATGCGCGAGATGCCCTGCTCGTTGGCGGCTTGCAACTGCCCGGCCTTGAAACGGCAAACACCATCGACGACTTCGAGGAAATCCTGCATAACAACGTATTCGACCGGGAGCAGGTGCTCGGCTTCCTCGTCAAGGCGCGCCAGCCGTACTTCCAGGTAGATGGCGAGCGGCTCGGTTATTCCTGGGAAGTGAGTCGCGACCAGTGGTTTTACGCACTCACCTTCGAAGACGCACTCGAGAAGGCCTGTACCTGGGGCCAAGCCTTCCACGACGAGGCTTGGGCTCGGGCACGCGGAGAGTAATAAGCCGCGTCTGTTTAGGCTGCGGCATTCGCGTCCCCGGCGATACCGAACCGCGTCGACGAAGAGCATGACAAGAAGAACGACTAAGCTCGCGGCTAGCGCTACGCCCAGCATCGCGCCGAGAATTTGAACGCAGCCTTTGAAGGACCGCTGTCAGCGCGCAGAACAAGCGTGGCCAGTGCGGCCATGAAGCCTCGCCGCCACTTAAACCGGGCAGCGCTCCGCTCGTCTGGACTGCTTACGCGGCCTTCGCGAGATGTTCCGCGCGGGCGATGACGTCGAAAATCACCGCCTTCGTTCCATGCTTGGCACAAAATGCCTTAATGGCAGCCTGCGCTTTCTCATACTGTGTAGCGGCTCTCCCATGGTCGGCTTCGGATGACTTATAGTCGAAGTCCTTCTTGAGAAGTTCCTCGGCCAACTTGATTACCGGCTCGTTGAGCGTCGCATCGCCTTTTTCGTAGATAGCCTCGGCGAGTTGTTGGCCCAACTCGGGATGCGCGCGGAGCGCCTTAATGGCCAAATTTACGAAGCGCCGAGCGGAATGCACCGAAAGCGCCGGCGCCGAAGGTTCACGTGCCGCGTTCCAATCAGTCATTAGAAGCTTTTCTGCAACAACTCGAAGCTTCCAAACTTTACCCGCACGAATTTCGGCGATGCTGGGATTGCCCGCCTGAATGCTACTGATAAGCTTGCTATGCCACGATTTCAGAACTTCGCTAGGCGACTTCGGGTCTGGCGCGAGGTAACCGGTGCTCACACGCACATCATCGTAAAACACTCCGGTTAGCGTCTGCTCGGTAGTCGGGTCGAAGAACCACCTGGTAGCCGGCTCGATTTGAGCTTCGAATTCGTCGATATTCACTCTCGCCCCTTAATTGTGATAGGTGCTTATTTTAACCTGAGCTCACCGGATTGCGAACGAAAAGAAGAACGGAGAGGCAATCATGGAAAATAGCCATAAACCCGGGCCGGGCAACAGGAAAAAAGGGGCGGCTGAACAGCGGCGCTCAGCGAGCGCCATACACGTGCAAGAACGTCGACGGCGCAATCGCACACCTCGAACGCGTGCTTTCGGTTAAGTGTGACACCGGGGCTCATGCATTCTCAGCGCGTACATCTGCAGCGACTGCTTGACCTTCTCGATAACGCAGATACTACGTCACTCTTTCGAAGACGCCAGCCTGAAAACGGTCCGGCCCGACCGCTCTGCATCTGATTCGGAAGAAGTTCGACTTTCAGCACCTAGAGAAGAGGTAAGCCAGCGAACATCAACGACAAGGTCCAATTGTCGCCTATCCAGCTTACGGAGGTGTCTTCGACATCTCCGATGCGCATTGCATCAACGAATCCCGGCAGATACCGATACCCATTGTTTCCCTGTTTGGCGGCCACGAGGCGGTCCGAAAAAGAAACTCAATTTCCAACGCTGCTTGGAATTCGTTTCTCAGCTACTCTAGCAATATCCGGTTTCAGCAGCATTGCTCGCTGGGGTTTCTCATGTTTCATTTCTAAGGGTATAAAAATGGACCTACTGGTAGGCTCTGCAATTCTGGTAGTTGGATTGATTTTCGGTGGGTTCATATCCTGGATTTGGGCTCGTGGACGTATAGCACTACAAGTCCAGGCGGCTGTTTCCCAGACCCTGGCTGCTTCACAGGTTCAAACCGCGCAGTTGGAAGAGCGCCTGCGAGCGACCACTGACGAGTTGAAATCACTGCGTGACTCTCGTGAGCTTGCAGAACGCGAGTACAGCAGTCTCCGAGCGGAATTCGACAAGAAGAGAGACGAGCAGGCGCGACTCGAAGAGCGCTCGTCGCACGTTCCAGGTCTTCAGGCTGAGATTCAAAGACTCAATGAGCTAGTCCACGGCAAAGAAGAAGAGCTTCGGACCGTCGCAACGAGTGAAGCTCAAAAACAGCAACTGGTGGCATCCTTGACCAGCCGAGTGGCACAAGTTGAAACAGAGACTCGTGAGTTGACTGGACGGCTGGCGTCGCGCACGTCCGCCCTGCAGGAGGCCAACGAGCGGAGAGCGGCATTGGAAGAACAGGCCGCTCGCCTCCCTGCGCTCGAGAGCAGCATTTCCAAGCTTGAAGACCAGGTCCGAAGAGGAGAGGAAGAAGTGCGTCGCGTGTCCACCAGCGAAGCACAAAAGCAACAACTCGCTGAGTCCCTAACGTCGCAGGTAGACCAATTGGGAAGCGAATGCCGTTCCCTCTCGGAGAAACTCAAGGTAACAGTGGCCACACTCCAGGACGCAAACGAGCGCAAGGCTGCTTTGGAAGAGCAAGCTTCCCGTATTCCGGAACTGGAGCACAAACTAGCGTCCGCACAGGAGCATATCGCGAGCGTCAGCGGGCAACTGACGGAGCTTCGTGAATCAAGTGGTCGCCAAAACGGAAAGCTTGCGGCCGAACTCGCTGCTGAGCAAGAGGCTGCCACGTTGGTTCGAAACCAGCTCGCAACTGAGAAGAGCGCACGAATTACGGCTGAGGGGACAATAAGCCAACTGACCAGTGAATTGACACAGCTCCGGACTCAAGCGGACGCAGACCGCGAGAATGCCGAGGAGAAGCTCCACCTTTTAATGCAAGCAAAGCAGGCACTCGGCGACCAGTTTAAATCTCTCGCAACGGAAATCCTGGAAGAGAAGTCGAAGCGATTCGCCGAACAGAATCAAGTTAATTTGGGCCAGTTGCTCGAACCACTCAAGACGCGCCTGACGGAATTCCAAGGCAAGGTTGAGGAGGTCTATGTTCAGGAAGGCAAGGACCGTTCGGCGCTCTCCGAGCAGGTAAAGCAACTCGTAGCAATGAACCAGGTTCTAAGCGAAGACGCGAAAAATCTAACTTCCGCGTTGAAGGGTTCGTCCAAGACGCAAGGTAACTGGGGCGAGTTGATTCTTGAACGCGTTCTCGAGGCATCCGGTCTTCGGAAGGGCGAAGAATACGTCGTCCAAGACAGTCAGACCCGCGAAGATGGCTCTCGTGTGCAGCCGGATGTCGTCATTAACCTGCCCGAAGAAAGAAAGCTCGTCGTCGACTCGAAGGTGTCACTTCTCGCTTACGAAAGGTATGCGTCTTCCGAGTCGGAACAAGAAAGAGCCCTCGCCCTTCGCCAACACGTGGACTCAGTTCGCAACCACATCAAATCTCTTTCTGACAAGAAGTATCACGACCTGTATGGAAAGTCGCTCGACTTCGTTCTCGCCTTCGTACCGATTGAGCCGGCTTTCATGTTGGCAGTAACGAACGACAATGACCTGTTCATGGAGGCGTGGCGTCGCAACGTACTTCTCGTAAGCCCGTCCACGCTGCTCTTCGTCGTTCGTACCGTCGCCCATCTGTGGCGACAGGAAGCACAAAACCGGAATTCCCAGGAAATCGCTCGCCGCGGTGCCGAGCTTTATGACAAGCTCTCTGGCTTTGTCGCCGACTTGGAGTCGGTTGGCAATCGAATCGGCCAAGCTCAACAAGCCTTCGAAGCTGCACGCAGCAAGCTTTCCGGCGGGAGAGGCAATGTCATCCGTCAAGCCGAGATGTTGCGCGACCTGGGAGTAAAACCGTCAAAGTCGTTGCCCCAACCGCTTGTGGAATCGGCCCTTGCAGACGACCGACCTATCCTGGTTCATGGCGTACTGTCAGAAGCAGCCAATGCTATTGAAGTCAGTATGACCTCGACGACAATAAATCCTATCGCCGAATCAGAGGAGCGTGCCGGTTAGCGATTCCGCGCGCACATCTGTGCCCTTGGACCAATAAGCGGGCTTCCAACGGCATAGGCTGCACCGACCGTGGGCCCGCTTGCGGCAGTGGAACCGACATGGGAGAAGCGACCCTGCCAAACTCTTCAAAGCCGCGCCGCCTATCTCACTATGAGGCGTGAGCGACCAGAACTTTCGTGGACGCCCCTGCGCACTTGCAGGCAACATGGCCTTCGTCGATGCGGCCTTTTGCATTGTCGATTTCTTCGCCGCCATCCTCTTGGCCGCAACCGGCAAGCTCTTGCTCACGACAGCGTTCGGTTTAGCACCCGCCGTCTTGACCGCACTCTTTTCGAAGTAACCTTCTTTGCTCGGACCGCCGACTTTTTCGCCGCAACCTTCTTCGCTGCAAGCTTCTTCGCTGCTACGGCCTTCTTCACAGCCGCTTTCTATGGAGTCGGAACCGTCTCGAAGCGCGCTTTAGTCAGATGCGCGGCCTCTTCTAGTGTGAACTGGCCGAACTGGGTGCCAATCTGCCAGTCGGTAGTTTGCAGTATTCTCATTGTTTATGCCTTCTGCATTTTTGTCGGAGTCTGTCGTCTGATTCTGCCCGGCTCACGTGACGGCTTCAGAAGATACCGACCTGAGGCCCTCGACTATTCCTGAACAGGGGACGTTTTGTGCCCCTCTCCGCTCCCGATGCCTCTTAACAACAAGAACGCCGGAAGGCGGCCATGAAAACAGCCACCCGAAATGGGTGGCTTTAGCTCTCTGTGCCGGCCGTCCTTCAAACCACCACCCGGGCGCTGGCGGGCAACTCCCTGCTCGCGATGCGGCAGGAGTAATGCACGAGGGCACACAACGTGTTGACGAGTGCCATCTGCTCCGGCTTCGAGCACGGCACGGTCAGCAGGTCGGGACACGCGACCAAAATAGCGAGCGCCTTCGCCCGCGAGATTCCGACATTCAGGCGATTCTTGCTGAACAGGAACTCGATATCGCGCGGTAGGTAGTCCGCGTTGGACGTCGCCATCGACATGATGACGACGTGCGCTTCCTGTCCCTGGAACTTGTCGACGGTGCCGACGCGAGCGCCGGCCGGCAGTGCGCGTTTGAGCTCATTGACCTGCACGTTGTACGGCGCCACGACCAGGATATCGTCAAGCGTCATCGGAACCATCTGGCCGCCGTCGTCGCGCGTGCCTTGAAGAAGCTCGTTCACTAGACTCACGACCTTCTGCACTTCTTCCTTGCTCGATTGTGCGTTTCCGTCATGCGGAACGGGAATGAAGCGAATGCCTGTCATCGGCGCGACGCTCCGCCCTTCCAACGGTGCATTCACGACACGAGCGGAGGTGCTAGGCGCTGGCTCTAGGCGACTGTCGTACACGGCGTCCGAGATGAATTCGCAGACGTCGGGGTGCATGCGGTAGGTTGCCTTAAGGAAGATGCCCTTGTGCGCCGGGATGGTCGCGATGCCGTCGAGCAGGTAATCAAGTGAAGACTCTCCGGAACGGCCCGGATGCATGCCCTTGCTCGGCTGCGCGAGCTGCATCTGGTCGCCGAGCAGCACGATGTTCTTCGTGCACATACCGACGGCCGCGAGGTTCGCGAGCGCCATCTGCCCTGCTTCGTCGACAAACAGGTAGTCGAGCTGGTCGCGCATCTCCTCCTTGACGAAAAGCCAAGAGGTACCCGCGACCAAGTCCGCCTCGCCGTAAAAAACGTCTTCGTCGTCGCGCACGTCAAGAATGATGGAGCCGCACAGTTCCGATTCACCACCCGTGGACTTCTTCATGCCGGAGAACTCGAACTTTTCGGCGTGCGCGCGCTTTTCCACCGCCTGCAGCAGATTGTTGATGGCGTGATGGCTGTTGGACGTAACGCCAACACGTTTGCCCTGCTTCAGCAGTTCGAGGATGACGTGCGAGCCGGTGAACGTCTTTCCCGCGCCCGGCGGCCCTTGGATAAACAGGCACGTCTCGTCCATGCCCTTGACGACATCAATCACCTGGGAAAGCAGGTCGGCATTCTCGTCAATGAGCGCGGACCCGGGCGCGATTCCCTTGATTCGCGGCGTCTCACGACGCAGCAGCGCATGCACCGCGTTGAAGCGCGTCACGCCATCGCGGAACTCAGTCGCGAAGTTAACAAGCGCCGCGCGATGGTACTTGGTGTCAACGGGTCCGGTCGGTCCGATGGACAAGGTGTCGTCCGGCTCCGCCGTCGCGGTAAACGAAACGCTCAGGTTGTCCATGTCGACCTGCAGGTTGGACAACCCTTTGCCCGTGAGCACATCCATGCAGCGAGAATCACTGCGCAGCTTGGTTTCCTGCGGCGGCGCGCTATAAAAGTAGCGCTTGGAGCGTTTCACCGCTTCCGGCTTGCGCGTGATATCCCGCGTCAAGCCACCGAGGCATTCTGCATCCTCGGTGAGCTCAACGTCCGACATTTCTTTGCGAGCGAATACCGCCCACCACTCCGGCTTAGCTTCTCGCTGGTGAAAAAAGACCATCTGCGCAATGAGCGCGCGGTACTGATGCTCGGGCGTCCAGTCAGATTCATCAGGAGGCAGCGTACTCAGAAGCGACTCGACGAGCAACTGAGCCTGGAGAATTTCTTCTTTGACGGCAGATGCCGCCGCGGCTGCAACTCCGTTCGGGTCGCGGCGATTCGACCATTGAAGCGGCGTCGGCCGAAGCGAAAGTAACCACTGGAGCAGCTTGTACGTCGACACAACGTCGTCTTGGTTGTAGTCCGAGATGTCCTGCAACAGCTTGTCTGCGTCAGCTCTCTTCTCCGGGTCCTCGCGCAGCGCCTTCCAACGCTCGTAAAACACGATGCTCGCGCCGGCGTTGGTGACGTCGCCCGCACGGGCGCCGCGGTAGAACCGCTCGACGTACTTGATAGAGTAGCTCGACTCCGAAACGCGCAACGCCTCGCGCACGACTGCGTACAGGTCGATGAGCTTGCCCTGACGGAGAAGGTTGTCCACGGACGATTCGCGCGTGCCGTGCACCGACATCAGCTTTTTGAGTGCGGTCGGCTCATACGGCGCGTAATGATAAATGTGCGCGTCCGGGTACTTCTTCAGGCGCTCGTCGACGTAGTCCATGAACGCTTCGAACGCGAGCTTCTCTTCGGCTCGGTTGTGCGCCCAGAAAGAAACGAACTTGCCCTCTGGCTGGTCGACTTCCCAGACCCCGAACAGATACTCGAGGCCGCCGCTCTCCAACGGATTGCCTTCCATGTCGAAAAACATATCGCCAGGGCTCGGTTCCGGCAGACGTTCGAATCCGCGAAGTCGGGTGTCTTCCTTGGCTTTCGGGATAAGAATGACTTTCCGCTCTCCGGTTTCGCGGAAGTGGCGCTGGAGTTCTGCTTGCGAGCGCAAACGCGCGAGCGCCTCGTCCGCGATTTTGGGGACAGACGTGCCGGACGGCATCGTTGCAAGCGCTTCGAGCGTCGGCACGCCTGCACTGACAAGCTTGCGCACTTGCACGCGCGTGATGCCCGCGACCTGCGACAGGTGGTCGTCGTCGACACGGCGTTTATCGCAGAGCTCGCTCCAGTGACACTGGGAGCACTTGTCGCACGGGTCAGGATACGTCTCGACCTCGGCAGCGGTCACGCTCGCAGCCTCGTCAATCGTCACGCGCGCGAGGAAGCGCGACAGCGCCATGTCGAAATAGTGGCGATACTCGGCGCAGCGGTAGGTCGTCGTCTTGTTCGAGCCGAGGACGACTGCCATGTGCTCCGGGTAGACGCCTTGCGCCTTGGCGAGCAGGTGCGAGTAAAAGGAAAGCTGCGTGATGAACTTGCCGCGCGACGAAAGCGCGAGCTTAGTGTCGACGGCTTCGTAGCTGAAGGCCCCAAGGTCGGACGGCGTCGCAACCTTTACCAGAAAATCTGCGTAGCCGAGAAGATTCGAGTCGAGGAAGGCGGCCTGGTAGATGACGTCGTAGCCGGCGCGCATCGCCTTAAGCGTCGCGTCCACGCGAGCCTGGATGTCTTTGCCTGCGACCGCGTTGATGTCGATGATGGA